>NZ_QLVD01000004.1 GCF_003352835.1 Ornithinimicrobium murale
CTGCACTCAGCGTTGGGCTACAAAAGTCCGTTGGAGTTCACCAACGAGTACAACCAAACCTACGCAATCGCCTCATAAGGCAAGCAAAGCTGCTGTCCGCCCAGAGCCCCTCAGACCAGTCGGGTCGGATGCCGTTGCTTGGGCACCCTGCCGATAGTCCGACCTGCCAATCCCTGCAAGCCCGCCCCCTGGGCAACTCCGCCTTGCGGTAGTGGCGGCGAGGCAGTAGACGTCCAACGCTTGAACGGTCACGTCCGAGAGCCGTACGCGGCGTCGAAGTGCCACTGCGGTGGCCTGCGCTGAGGCACACGGGAAGGAGGGCTGCGACCACCAACTGATGCTGGATGTCCTCGTTCCTTCTAGTGGCCACGGCGCCTCCCTGGCTGCCCGTGCCGATGTGACGGGCTGGGTGCCGCGGTAAGGAGCATCGGGCGCTCGACTGGGCGAAGGCCCGGAAGGTTCGCGTCTTCCTGCGCATGGCTGGGGCTCATGCAGCGATGCTGAAGGAGCCACTGACCGTTGGTGATGTTGGGCGCCGCGGGGTCAGGACTTCCGGCTGGGTGCTAGGTGCGGGGACCTAGGCGCGTGCGGCGCGCCTGGAGGGCGGAGTAGAGGCGGGGCAGCTTCGGCTCAATGAGGTCGAGGTCGTCGTGGTTCATCCGGTTGGTTTGTAGTGCCCAGTCGAGTTTGTCGAGTAGGTACAGCCACTCTCGTGCTGACCTGGGGGCGCTCTGGTCCGCCACTCTGACGACGCGCTCTTCGACGACCGTGCGTAGGACCTCGACCGGGCGGTCGACGACTTCCACCGCGGAGAGTCCTGATTCTGCGGCCCGCCTCTGCTCCCAGGCTCGGTGTCGGCAGGTGTCCGAGCACCACTTCGGTATCCGTCCGCGGCTGGGGATGGGGGTGGCCTGCTGGCACCATCCACAGGACACTGTTTGGCCTGGCAGGCGTCGACCGGGCACCCCGACATCACTGGTGGGGACGCCCTCGCGTGAGTTCATATGGACACCTCCGTTGCCGTGCTGGGGGCTGATCCTTATCGTAACAACGATATGTCCGAGCCGTCGATGCAAGAGGTGTGTCGGACTTGGGTGCTCGAGTTTCGGGGTGGGGACGTGGACGGTCAAGAGTGTCGGCGGAGCGGCTTCGGCGGTGAGGCGTGGCCGATGTCGCGGCGGGGTGGTGGTCGCGGGACTTGATCGGTGGTAGTCAGCGACACGAAGCTGGGTGTGCGTGCTCTGTCAGAGTCGTGGGGCACGATGGGTCCATGAGCGTTGATGGGGTAGACACGGCTGCATTGAGGAAGGCTCGGGGTGCCTTCTTCACGCCGTCTCAAGTCGCGTCGTACATCACCGCGTGGGCAGTGCGCTCGGCTGAGGACTCAGTGCTGGAGCCCTCTTGTGGTGAGGCGGCCTTCCTGGTGCCCGCGGTGCAGCGCCTCAGGTCGATGGGCGCTCCTCAGGAGTTGTCAGGGCAGGTCGTCGGAGCCGAGTTGCACGAGACTTCGGCGCGTCTGGCCGTCGCGGCGGTCGCCGCGGCCGGCGCAGAGGTCACAGTTCAGGTCGGCGACTTTTTGCTGTCAGAGCCGGTGCCGCGCTTTGACGTCGTCGTTGGGAACCCGCCCTACGTGCGATACCAAGACTTCACGGGGGAGTCCCGCGCTGCTGCGAAGCGTGCTGCTCTGCGGGCTGGAGTCGCGCTGTCCAACCTGGCATCCAGTTGGGCAGCTTTCTCGGTGCACTCGGCCTTGCATGTGAAGCCAGGAGGCCGACTGGGCCTGGTCCTGCCGGCGGAGATACTTAGCGTCAATTACGCGGCCCCGATTCGCGAATTCCTCATGCGCGAGTTTGGCAGTGTCCGTCTGGTCCTCTTCACCGAGCGTGTCTTTCCTGGGGTCAGCGAAGACGTAGTGCTCCTCTTGGCAGAGGGACGCGGCGCAGGGCCCACAGATCACTGCGAACTCCTCCATGCGCGTAATGCTGCAAGTTTGGTCGACCTCGTGGATGATGACATTCGGCGCTGGTCACCCGCCATTGGCGATCGCTGGTCCTTGGCTCTGGTTCATCCAGATGCTGGGACGGCATACAGGGAGATCGTGAGCCGAGATCACTTCGAGCCTCTCCAGAGGTGGGGTGAGACCACCCTTGGAATGGTCACCGGCAACAACGCCTTTTTCACGCTCACTACTGCCGAAGTGCGCGCTCGAGGGTTGACGGAATCTGACATTGAGCCCCTATCTCCTCCGGGGAGTCGGCACCTGCGCCGCGTACTGTCTTTGAGGGATCTTGAGGCGCTGGACGACTCACTGCCTACCTGGCTTTTCAGGCCCCACGGAGAGCCCTCTCGAGCGGCACGGGCATACATTCGTGAGGGAGAGAAGCGGAACGTTCACGCTGCCTACAAGTGCCGTGTGCGAACGCCGTGGTGGCGTGTTCCGTACCTAAAGCCTGCTGACCTTCTGCTGACATACATGAATGCCGACGCGCCTCGGCTAGCTGGGAATCCGGTGGTAGCTCACCATCTCAACTCGGTGCACGGTGTGTACCTCTCGAACGATCGACGCGTTCTGGGCCGTGACTTGCTGCCGCTAGCAGCTCTGAACTCGGTCACGCTGCTCGGCGCAGAACTTGTCGGGCGGTCGTATGGAGGCGGGGTGCTCAAGATGGAGCCGCGTGAGGCGGACGTGTGGCCGATGCCCTCCCTGGCTCACATTCGAGAGCACGAGAACCGTCTTCGTGCGTGCCGTCCGGAGGTCACCAGGCTCCTCTCTGCTGGAAGCATCTTCGACGCGGTCGCACTTGTCGACGAGGTCTTGTTGGCGCACGTCCCTGAGGATCTGCTCCAGGTCGTCCGTGACGGTCGTGCTGCCCTCCATGACCGTCGTAGCGCGCGATCACGGTCCAAGTAGCAACCGTCAGGGCGCGACTGCCCTCAACTTTCGCGCTTGGGTGTGGAAGTTGATGGGGGTGTTGTCCAGGATTCGGCAACACATAACAGCGAAGAACCGTCCTGGGTCCAGCGCTGGCGGGACCTCGTCACGGTAGATCTCGATGCGCGGGACGTCTTCCAGGCGGTCCAAGCGCTCGGTCGAATCAGTTGGCTCGTCATGCACATCATCGACCGCGCCAGCGGGGAGGGGGCCCGCGTCTTCGGGCTCTTCCGTGCCAGCAGCTTCGTCCTGCCCCCGCAGGTCCGGCATTACCAGCGCAACGGCGTCGTAGGCGTCGTCCTCGCGACCAAGCTTCTGCAGGAGGTCAATGAGCCAGGCTGCCGTATCAGGCTCCTTCACCAAAGCAATAGCATTAAGGCTGTAGAGGAAGCCCAGCGCAGCCTGCGGATGGCGCAGACGCAGGTTTTTCGCGTCGCCATAACTCTCCTCAACTCGGTTGGCAGCGTTCTTGCCGAAGGAGGAATCCATTCGCTTCGTCGAGATCATCAATTCGGGACCGGTTGCCCACGAGCTCATGACGACATCAACTTGCTTCACGTAGTTCTTGCCCAGCAGGTTGGCGCTCTTCGCTGCGCCTCGGACCTTCCCTGCGTTCACGCGCGCCTCAACCTGCGCACGGAGCTTGGCGGGCAGGCCAGCGACGAATTCCGTAATCTCGTGTGCGATGACACGCGGTTCACGATTGCGTGGCCAAACCTTGTCGGCGTCAAACCCGGCGCGTCGAAGTTCATAGGACACCCAGACATCGAGGGCAAGTGCTGGGACGCCGGATTGAGAGGTGGCTCCGAGCAGCACGGGCACGCCCAGCAGCAGTTCGAGCGTCTCGTAGTCGGGCGTGAACCGAACCTCATCGTTCGTACGGCTCCAAGGGTTGACCTCGCGCAACTGCGCCTGGCCGATGATCTGATCGAAGAGCTGCCAACCGCGTTCCCGTAACGACACCGCCATGCAGGACACGCTAACCGACCGCTGGGGGTCCCCAGGGAGGGTCGCCATCGCTGGCTGTGGATGAGCCAGTGCATGCGACGGCCAGGAGCGCGAATATAGCGAAGAAGTCGCCCACTGGTGAGTCCCAGGCGTGGCTTCAGGGGCTTTAGGAGGTGAACGGGCGCAACGAGCGTCTGTTGACCGAAGGAGCGGTGCACATGACGATCCAGCAACGCCGACGCGGGAGTCATTTGGCGCCCAGGGAGCTTCGTTCGCAAGCGAGTCGGATCGACGACGTGGTTCAGCCGGAGCCGGTGTTCCTCACCGTCCAAGAAGTTGCCGACTTGCTGCGTGTCAGCGCCGGGACCATCCGAGCCTGGGTGGCCAAGGGTGACGGGCCGCCCGCGATGCGGTTCGGCAAACAGATTCGATACCGACCCGAGCGGGTCATGGAGTGGGTTGAGCAGCAGGAGGGAAGGTAGCCGATGATTGACCGCCGCCAGTCACCCGTCACCGGGCGGGTGGTCTGGCGTGTGCGCTGGTATGAGGTGGAACCGGCGGGTGGGCGGCGTGAGCGGAGCCGCACGTTCCCCGCCAAGAGGGAGGCGCTGGACTTTGAGCGGGAGCGTGCCGGGGCCAGGCGCGCCGGCGTCGTCGCGTCTAGCCGCGTGCCTGTGGCAGAGGTGGCTGAACGCTATTTTGAGAACCTGAGCGGGACGGTGGAGTCCCGCACGATCCAGGGATACCGGCAGCTCTGGAGGACGCACGTGGGTCCCGCGTTCGGCCACGTCCCGGTCGATGAGATGACCTCTCCGCTCATCCAGAGGTTCGTCTCGGGCCTTTCCGCGCAACGGTCGCCAGCAACGACTCGGCACGCGCACCGAGTCCTGAGCCTCATCCTCGACCAGGCCATGGCGGAGCGGCGGCTCGCGGTCAACCCAGCACGTGGCGTGCGGCTGCCCAGCCTCACGGATCAGTGGGGCGACCACGTGCTGGCGGTCGACCAGGTCGAGGACTTGGCCGCCTCCGTGCGACATCACGCCACCCTCGTTCGTGTCGCTGCCTACTGTGGGCTGCGCTGGGGAGAGGTAGCGGCGCTGCAGGTTGGCGACATCGACCTCAAGAACCGGCGGATCAGCGTCGAGCGTGCCCAGGTTGAGGTTTCTGGACGCGTCGAGGTCAAGGCGCCCAAGTCAAGACACGGGCGGCGGAGGGTGCCGATCCCCGGGCGTCTGGTGGACGAGTTGCGCATTCAGGCCGCCGGGCGGTCGGCGACGGCTCTGCTGTTCACGTCGCCGGAGGGAGAGAGGCTGCGGGCCTCGAACTGGAAACGCTGGTCGGGGTGGACCGATGCGGTGCGGGCCATGGGAGGTGGCATCAGGTTCCACGACCTGAGACACACGTGTGCCAGCCTGCTTATCCAGGCCGGGGCAACGCCAGTGGAGGTGCAGCGCATCCTGGGGCACAGCACGCCCGCCACGACGCTCAACCTCTACACGCACCTGCTGCCCGACGCGCTCGATGGCGCTGCCGCCAAGCTCGACGGCTACCTCGACGGTCGGCTGTGACGGCCTACGTGACGGCCTGCGGACCGAGATCCTAGCTGCTGGCGCACTCGCCAAGGCTGGTGAACACTGTGCCTGACCAGCAACGATTCAAAAGTGGGCCCCGTGGGATTCGAACCCACAACCTACGGATTAAAAGTCCGGAGCTCTAACCGTTGAGCTAGAGGCCCAAGCGCCATCGGTGTCGGTGGCGCATCGGGGAGCCAGTCTACGTGCGGCAGGAGGTGCTGCGCCCAACCCCGCGCTCCGGCGACCCAGAGGGCGGCGCAGGGACGTGCAGGACCGGTCATCGGACCGGTCCTGCACGTGCTCGACGGTGCTCAGCCCTGGTGTGGCAGGTGCACGTCCACCCAGACCAGGCGGTGGTCGCTGGAGGGGAACGGGTAGGTGCCGGTCAGCGCCGACAGCGGATCGCTCGACACGGGCCAGAAGACGCCGGAGTCCTGGATGCGCAGGCTCTTGCTGGGCAGCACGTAGTCGACGCGGATGTTGCCGGGGGGCTCAGCGAAGTCGGCGGTGTCGAACTGTGGGTCGCCGACGTGCTCAAGGTTGATGCCGCCCTGCAGCTCGCTCGCCTCGACGGCACCCTGGCTGGCCGGTGGGTTGGTGGCGTTGACCCGGGGGTGCTCCAGCAGCTGGTTGATCGCGCCGTCGTAGGAGTCGCCGTCCAGCGGGTCGGCGTTCTGGTCGCCGGCGATGACGAACCGCGCGCCCGGCCGGAGACCGCCGCTCCCGTCGTTGTCGTCGTAGATGTAGGACGAGTCCTGCGGCGACCCGACGTAGTCGGCCCAGAACCGGATCTCATCGTGGTTGCGCCGGCCGTTGCGGTCCTCCGGTCCGTCGAAGGTGGGGGGCGTCGGGTGGCTCACCAGGAAGTGCACCGTCTTGTGCTTGCCGACCCGGATCGGCACGTCCCAGTGGGACTTACTCGACAGGCGCAGAATCTCCTGCTCCTCGGGGGAGTAGAACCCGGTCGGCATCAGGTTCCCGGGCATGTCCTGCCAACGGAAGTTCTGGAAGGTGCGCACGCCATCGGTGTCGATGGGGTACTTGGAGTAGACGACCATGCCGTACTGCCCCGGGAAGAGCCCGAAACCGAAGGCGTCGTCGCCACCACCGACCACGCCGTCATTGTTGAGGTCATGACCTGACGGGACGCCGGTGTTGGACGGCGCCACGTAGTAGTAGGGGTAGTCGACGGGCGCGGCACCGTTCTGCCCGACCGCCAGGTAGTTGTCGCGGAACAGCTCGGCCGCCTGCCCGCCCTCGACGTAGTCGAACTCGTTGACCAACAGGACGTCGGGGTCGTTGCGCTGGATGATCTCGGCGATCACCTGCGCCTGCACGTTGTCCGGGGTGGACAGGTCGGCGAGCAGCTGCCCCTCGGCTCCTCGGTTGAGCGAGGCGTTGAAGGTCGAGAAGCGGACGTCCATGTCGGGCCTCCCGGGCTGGGACGCGGCCGCCGGGGCGGTGGTCGGTGTGGTCGGAGCCGCGGTCGCGGGCAGGAGCGCCGCACCGGAGGTGAGGGTGGCAGTCGCCAGGCCGACCACGGCGAGACGCTGCATGCGGTGAGCAGTCATGCAGGGCAGGTTAGACCCAGCCGTATGCCGTGTCACGCGTTCCGCGTGAACGTGCGGTGAACCCTCACAGGCCTGCGAGGGAGCCCTTCATGCCCTGGGCGGCACGGTCCCCGAGTCGCTTCAGCGCCACGGCGAGCAGCGGTGTGAGGAGGCGGACCCAGCCGCGGAACTCGAACCGGGCCGTGTAGTCGACGGTGGAGCCGCCTCTGGCGTCGGGCGTCACGGTCATCGTGTCGTGCGCCACGAGCGAGGCGTTCTCGCCGCGCAGCACGATCCGGCCCGCCGGGTCGAGCTCGACCACGGTGTAGACCACCTCGGTGGTCCGGCCCAGAAAGCTGCTGGTGTTGCGGTACCTGGTGCCCACCCCGCCGTCGCCGCTCTCGCGCACGGTGCGGACCGTCCCGGGGTCCCACTGCGTGGTCGTCTCGAAGTCGCTGAGGTAGGTGAAGACGAGCCGTGCGTCCTGTTCGGTGGCAATCCGTCGCTCGATCTGCATCGAAGCACTCCTGTCGCTTGCACTCGTGGCATGGTTGACCATAGTCTAGACAAACATTAGACACAACGGTTGGACGGAGCACGGATGGACAGCAGGACGCCGCGGGTTGCGGTCATCGGGGCCGGGATCTCTGGTCTCACGGCGGCTTATGTGCTGCGCGAGAGTCACACGGTGACCCTGTTCGAGGCGGACGACCGGCTCGGGGGCCACGCCCACACGCACGACGTGCCGACCGGCGACGGGGGAGCGGTCCCGGTCGACAGCGGCTTCATCGTCCATAACGAGCGCACCTACCCCACGCTGCTGCGGCTGTTCCGTGAACTCGATGTGCCCACCCGTCGGACCGAGATGTCGATGAGCATCACCTGCGACGGCTGCGGCCTGTCCTACGCAGGTGGCCGTGGCCTGCCCGGGTTGGTCGGCGGCCTCGGTCTGCGCGGCCGCGACGACGTCCGGCACGCCGCTGCACTGGCCCCTGTGTTGCGGCAGGTGCCGCGCTTCTACCGCGCCGCCCGCAGGCTGCTGGACACACCCGCCTCGACCTGGGACCCGACGCTGGCGCAGTTCCTGCACCGGCATCTGTTCAGTGATCACTTCGTGCGCCACTTCGCCGTCCCGCTCGTCAGCTGCGTCTGGTCCGCGGGCGACCTGGACGCCGAGGTCTATCCCGCCCGTCACCTGTTCACCTTCCTGGAGCACCACGGGATGCTGCGGATCAGCGGCTCCCCGACCTGGAAGACGGTCGTGGGCGGCTCGCGGACCTACGTCGACCGGGTCGCCGCCCAGCTGCCCGATGTCCGCCGGGGCTGCGCCGTGCGGGCCGTGGAGCGGCACGAGGACGCCGTGGTCGTGACCTCCTCCGGTGGCCGGCGCGAGACCTACGACCGGGTCATCGTGGCCACCCACGCCGACCAGGCCCTCGACCTGCTCGCCGACGCCGAGCCCGCGGAGAAGGAGGCGCTCGGCGCCATCGGCTACTCGGTCAACCAGACGCTGCTCCACACCGACGTCTCAGCGCTGCCGGCCCCGCGGGTCCGGGCGTCCTGGAACTACCGGATGAGCGGGTGCCAGGTCCCGGCGCCGGCCGTGCGGGTGAACTACTGGATGAACCGTCTGCACGGACTGGAGCCCGCCCTCGAGGACCACGTCGTCACCCTCAACGCTGGGGCGGAGATCGCGCCGGAGCGGGTGGTCGCCCGGATGACCTACGCCCACCCCGTCTTCACCCGTGAGTCGGTGGCCGCGGCGGCCGTGCTCCGGGAGGCCGGCGGTCCGCGCCTGGCGTTCGCGGGTGCCCACCTCGGCTGGGGCTTCCACGAGGACGGCGCGCGCTCCGGGCTGGCCGCCGCCCGCCGCGTGGGTGGGCGGTGGTGAGTCCAGTGGTGGAGACCAGCGCCGCGACTCAGGACACCACCGGGGCGGCCCGGGGCCGGCAGCGCGTCGCGCCGCCGCCGCTGCCCGCTCTGGTCGTCGGCACGGTGACGCACCGGAGGCTGCGACCGATCGGCCACCGCGTCGACCACCGGCACTACTCCTGGCTGGTTGACCTCGACCACCTGCCCGACCTGCCCTGGCCGCTGCGGTCGCTGGCCTCGTTCCGACCCGAGGACCATTTGGACGCAGGGCGCCTGGGGGGCGGCATCCGTGGTGACCTGGTGCGCTTCCTGTCGCGCCGCGGCGTCGCGGTCGAGCCCGGGGACCGGTTGCTCATGCTGGCCCACCCCCGCAGCATGGGGCACGGTTTCAACCCGTTGAGCGTGCACTGGTGCCTCACGGCAGACGACGAGGTGCGTGCGGTCGTGCTCGAGGTGCACAACACCTATGGGCAGCGGCACGCCTACCTGCTGCACCCCGACGCTCGGGGCAGCGTCCGGGTTGGCAAGGAGTTCTACGTCTCCCCCTTCAACGACAGCTCCGGGTCGTATGCCGTGCGGCTGCGCCTGGACGAGCGGGTGGCGGTCTCGGTCCGGCTGGAGCGCGAGTCTCAGGTGGTGCTCACCGCGACGCTGGCCGGGCGCACCAGGCCCGGGACGGTGCCGCACCTGCTCTGGACGGCCCTGACCCTTCCGCTGATGACCCACCGGGTCTCCGCCCTGATCCGCGCGCACGGCATCTGGCTGTGGCTTCGCGGGCTCCCGGTGCGGCCCCGGCCAAACCACGAGGACCTGACCCGATGACCACGACCGATGCTTCATCCCGCCTCCACCTGCCCGGTGTCGACGACCCGACCTGCCTGAGCCGCAGGGGTGGTGGTGTCTGCCGGCGCGCGCACCTCGCCCGCCTCGTGCTGGTGATGGCCGCGCGCCGGGCCGGCGTGGACCTGCTGTGGCCCGACGGCTCTCCCGTCGGGGGCGGCGAGCCGACCCCCGGTCGACCGGCCCTCGAGGTCGTCCGACCCCGTGACTTCCTGGAGCGCGTCGCCCACGACCCGAAGATCGGCATCGGTGAGGCGTATATGGCCGGTGACTGGCGCGCAGCACCAGGCACCGACCTGGCCTCGGCCATGGTGCCGTTCGCGGAGCGCATCGAGGCGTTCCTGCCCCCGTGGCTGCACCGGCTGCGCTTCGTGGTCGACCGGCGTCCACCGTTGACGGACAACAGCCCGACCGGTGCCCGGCGGCACATCGAGGCGCACTATGACCTGTCCAACGACATGTTCGCCACCTTCCTGGACTCCTCCATGAGCTACAGCTCAGCGCGGTTCGACCCGGCTCGCCCGCGCGCCGGGCAGGACCTGCAGGAGGCCCAGCTGCGCAAGATCGACGCCGTGCTCGACGCGGCGCGGGTCGGACCCGGCAGCCACGTGCTGGAGATCGGCACCGGCTGGGGCAGCCTGGCGGTCCGCGCGGCCCAGCGGGGCGCGCGAGTCGTGACCCTCACCCTGTCCGCAGAGCAGGCGTCGCTGGCCCAGGACCGGGTCAACCATGCCGGCATGACCGACCGGGTCAGCATCCGGCTCCAGGACTACCGAGAGGTGGACGGCAGCTATGACGCCATCGTGTCGGTGGAGATGGTCGAGGCGGTGGGCGAAGCGTACTGGCCGGCCTACTTCCGAGCCGTCGACGAGCGGCTCGCTCCCGGTGGCATCGCGGCAATCCAGGCCATCCTGATGAGCCACCAGCGGCTGCGCACCACGCGCCGCTCCTACGGCTGGATCAACAAGCACGTCTTCCCTGGTGGCATTATTCCGTCGATGGAGGCCATCGAGGCAGTCACCCTGGAACACACCGACCTGCGGGTCCGGTCCGTCGAGCGCTTCGGCGCGGACTACGCCGAGACGCTGCGACGCTGGCGCGAGCGCTTCCTGGCCGAGTGGGACAGCATCGAGGACCGCGGCTTCGACGCGGTGTTCCGGCGCCGATGGGAGTTCTACCTGGCCTTCTGTCAGGCTGGGTTCACCGGAGGGGCCATCGACGTGGGCCTGATCAGGCTGGAACGCCCGTGAGGGCCCTGGTCACCGGAGCCACCGGTTACATCGGCGGCCTGCTCGTCCCAGAGCTGCTCGAGGCCGGCTGGCAGGTGCGGGTGCTCACACGTGACGCGGCGCGTCTCGACGACGCCTGGCGGGGTCGCGTCGAGGTCGTCGAGGGAGACGCCACCTCCACCGACGATCTCGACCGGGCGCTCGCGGAGGAGGGCGCCGAGCCGCTCGACGTGGCCTACTACCTCGTGCACAGCATGGACGGGGACGGTGACTTCGCGGACCGGGACCGACAGCTCGCCACGGACTTCGGGGCGGCGGCCGCGCGCGGTGGCGTGCGACGCATCGTCTACCTCTCCGGGCTGCACCCGGACGGCGAGCTGTCCGCGCACCTGGCCTCGCGGGTGGAGGTGGGCCGGATCCTCCTGGACAGCGGCGTGCCGACGGCCGTGCTGCAGGCCGCGACGGTCATCGGGGACGGCTCGGTGTCCTTCGCGATGCTGCGTCATCTCACCACGCGGCTGCCCGTCATGGTGGCGCCGAAGTGGTTGCGCAACCTGATCCAGCCGATCGCCGTCGAGGACGTGCTGCACTACCTCCTCGCCACGGCCGGGCTCCCGCCGGACGTGAGCCGGACCTTCGACATCGGTGGGCCGGACGTCCTGACCTACGAGGAGATGATGCAGGTCTTCGCGGAGGAGACCGGCCAGCGCCGCAGGGTCATCGTCACCGTGCCGGTGCTGACGCCCCGCCTGGCAAGCCACTGGGTCGGTCTCGTCACGCCCGTCGACGCCGGGGTCGCCAAGCCGCTCGTCGGCTCGCTCGTGCATGAGGTGGTGTGCCACGAGGACGACCTGGTGGAGCTGGTCGGGCCACCCCCCAGCGGTCTCACGCCCTACCGGGAGGCGGTGCACGCCGCCATGAGGGGTGTCGCGCCCGACACCGCGTTACGACGTCTCGGTGAGGTGGCGACCGCGGTGACGGCCGCCGCCATCACCGGCAGCCTGGGGACCGATCCCGGCAGCCGCTGGTATCGCGCACTGGACAAGCCAGCGTGGCAGCCTCCCAGCATTGCCTTCCCGCTGGTGTGGTCGGCGCTCTATGCCGATCTCGCCGCGGTCTCGACGGCGACGCTGGTCGACCTCGACCAGCAGGGCGCTGCAGATCCCGGTCCCGCGAGCGCCGACGGCACCACGTCCGCGGCCAGGGCCGTGGGTTACGAGCGTGCCCTGTGGCTCAACCTCGCCCTGAACGCGACCTGGGGCCTGAGCTTCTTCCGGGCCCGGCGCCCGGCTCTGGCGGCGGTGCACAGCGCGGTGCTCACGGTCAGTGCGGCGGACCTGGCCCGACGAGCGGGTGCGGTGCAGACCCGACGTGGCTGGCAGCTGGCGCCGTATGCCGCATGGTGCGGTTTCGCGACCGCACTGTCGGGGTCCCTGGCCCGCCGGAACCGGTGAGGCCGTTCACGCGGCCCGGTGCACCATCGTGGAACCGGCCGACGACGCGGACCGCGCACGGTCGGACCGCGCACGGTCGGACTGCGCACGGTCGGACTGCGCACGGCCCCTCAGGGGGCGATCCCCTGCTCTCCCCGGGGACTCACGCGCAAGGCCGCGTCGACGGGGTCGCCGGTCAGGAGTGTGGCCCCCAGCCGCTCGGCGACCGGGGTGGTGGCCCCGGCCCCGGCGACCACGAGGTGGGCGGACCGCAGCGCCTGCGCAGCACTCTCGCTGAGCTGGTCGAGGTGGTCGGCGGTGTCGACGAGCGGTTGGGTCTGCACGGCAGACAGGACGACGAGCTCCGGGCCGAGAGTCTCCACGGCCGAGGCGAGGGTGGCCACGGGTGTGTCGGCGCCGAGGTAGCGCACCCGCCACCCAGCGCGTCCGAGCACCACGCCGAAGGCCAGGAGGCCCAGCTCGTGCTGCTCGCCCGGGGGGCAGGCCAACACCGCCAGCGGCCCCGTGCCGGCATCCCAGGCAAGGGCCAGGCTGGCGAGGCGGTGGCGCACCACATGGCTCGCGAAGTGCTCCTGCGCCACCGTGAACGACCCGCTCGCCCAACGCTCGCCCGTCTCGTGGAGCACGGGGAGGATCACCTCCTGCAGCGCCTCCTCGACCCCCAGCTGCTCCAGCGCGGCGTCGAGCACGGCGTGGGCCGCACCGTCATCGAACGCGCCGATGGAGGACAGCAGCCGCTCGCGGAGGGCGGGGGCCGCGCCGCCGCGCGCCCCGTGCGCGACCGAGCGCGTCGACGTCGGGTCGTCGGAGGCTTGGCGGGATGCGGAGAGGGCCGCGGCGGCGGCCTGCGCGGTGGCCAGACCGGTGGTGCGCAATCGGACGGTCTCGCGGACCCGCCACTCGTCCGAGGGCCCGTAGAGGCGGTAGCCGCCGGTGGAGCGGATCGGTGTGAGCAACCCGTAGCGGCGTTCCCACACGCGCAGCACGTGCGCGCTGACACCGGTGCGCGCAGCCAGCTCCCCGATGCGCATCGTCGCGGGGGCTGTGGTCACCCTGGCAGCGTACAACGTAAGACAAAGCATGCACAGGGGCACGGCAGCTCGTCCGTCACCCGGTCGGTCAGTCACCAGGTGCAGCGCAGGCCAGGCGCCGTCCTCGAGGTGTCCCCCGCAGGGGCGGACCGGTGACGGCCGGAGGCAGCAGGAGGCCGACGGCGCGGGCGCACGAGCTCCGGCGCTTCCTGCAGGCCGCCCTGCTGCGTCCGGTGCCACGAGACCACAGGGAGCCCGACCGTGCCTTTCGGCGGCGCCGGGTGGTGTGCACGGTCACCCTCGTCGTGGGTGCGGTGGTGCTCGGCCTCGGGCTCAACGCGCCGCCCGGTGACCCGCTCTTCCTCGTGCTCACCGCCGTGCTCGCCCTCGTCTGGCTCGGGGGAGCCCTGGCCGCGGGGCCCTTGCACCTGGGCAGGGCATGGACGCGCCGGGGCGGTCTGGTCCGGCCGGTGGTGCAGTCGCTGGCGCTGGGCCTCCTGGCCGTCGCAGTGTTCTGCGCCGGGGCCGTGCTCGTGGCCCAGGTGCCACCGCTGCGTGAGGCGGTCAACGAGGTGCTCGACCACGCTCGGTATGCCTCCCTCCCGCTCGTCGCCCTGATCACCCTGGTCAACGGGCTGGCCGAGGAGATGTTCTTCCGCGGGGCGCTGTATGCAGCGGTCGGCGCCGGGCGACAGGTGCTCGTCACGACCGGGCTGTATGTCCTGGTCACCGCCGCGACCGGCAACCTCATGCTCGTCGTCGCGGCCGCCGTCCTCGGTCTGCTCGTCGGCGCACAGCGTCGGGTCACCGGTGGCGTGCTGGGGCCGGCCCTGACCCACGTCGTCTGGTCCCTGTCGCTGCTCTTCCTGCTCCCGCCGCTGCTCGCGGCCCTGTCCTAGGAGAGACATGAGATCACCTGCTCGCCACGTCGGCTCGATAGTCGACACCGCGCTGGACCGGCTGGTGGTGCCGGGCTACACCCGGGTCGGCCACGCCGTGCGGCGCCGCCTGCCGGGCTGGCCGAGGGACCCGGACCCGGATGCCCTCGTCGGGCGGCACGTGGCGGTCACCGGTGCCACCTCGGGGCTCGGCGCGGCGACCGCGCAGGGAGCCCTGCTGCTGGGCGCACACGTCCACCTCGTCGTCCGCGACACGGCCAAGGGCGAGCAGGTGGCCGCCGGGCTCGGGGCTCCGGGTCGCACCACGGTCTGGCACTGCGACGTGGCCGACCTCGACAGCGTGCGGGCCTTCACCACCGCCTTCCGGGCAGAGGTGCCCAGGCTCGACGGGCTCGCGCACAACGCCGGCGCCCTGCCGGCCACGCGCACCGAGTCGGCACAGGGACACGAGCTGACCATGGCGCTCCACGTCCTGGGGCCGGTGGCGATGACCGAGGCCCTGCTGCCGGTGCTGTCCGGAGGGGCGCCGGTCGTCCTGGTCACCTCGGGAGGGATGTACGGCCAGCGTCTGCGCGCCGACGACCCCGACTACCACCAGGGGTCCTACTCCGGCACAGCCGCCTACGCGCGCAGCAAGCGTGCCCAGGTCGAGCTGCTGCCGTTGCTGCGGCGGCGCTGGGCCGGGAGTGACCCTGGTCCCGTCGTGCACGCCGTCCATCCCGGCTGGGCGAGCTCGCCCGGGTTGTCCGCAGCGCTCCCGGGCTTCACCCGGCTCACGACCCCGCTGCTGCGCACCCCGGAGGCTGGCGCAGACACCACGGTCTGGCTGCTGACGCGGCCGGGGCTGCAGGGTGGTCGGCTGTGGCACGACCGCCGCCCACGGCCGACACACCTGGTGCGCGCGACCCGGTCCGGGCCGGACGAGGCGGCGGAGCTGTGGGCCTGGGTCCTCGGTGCCGCCGGCCTGCCCGGTGCTGGCAGCAACCCCTGAGGGCGCAGCAACGCCTGAGGGCGCAGCCAACCCCTGAGGGCGCAGCCAACCCCTGAGGGCGCAGCAACGCCTGAGGGCGCCGTCGCGGCGATTCTGGCCACGCGAGGCGCCCCGAACCTGCAGCTGCGGGACGAGGCCCCCCCGTCAATGCGCGGTGAATTCTTCGTCTGGATTGGGTAGCCCACGTGCGCGAGGCCTGAAGTCACAGGCCTGTAGTTCCGGGACCCCTCTTGTCACACCAATCACTCCTGCCTCATATTGGTAGGGTCCCTCACCTCAGGAGCCACCTCGTGCGACCCACCCTTGCCGCTTCGCTTGCCCTGGCGCTGAGCCTCACGCTGCTGCCAGGCGCCGCGCTCGCCACCACCACCCCGGAGCCCACGGCTCCGCAGGAGGACACCGACGCATCGGCGGTGATCCAGGACGGGCAGGAGGGGGAGCAGATGAGCGAACCCGTGCCCGACGAGCACCTGGACAACAAGTACGGCGTGACGACCAGCGACCCGGAGGTCGTCCCGCCGGCGACGGTCACCCAGCTCACCTCGCTGCCCACGCCCGAGCCCGATGCCGAGGTCTACCCGGTGCCCGCCAGCGGGGAGTACTCAGTCACCGGCGGCGGCTGGGGCCACCGGCACGGCATGTCGCAGTACGGCGCGCACGGCGCTGGTGTGCAGGGCCTGAGCCACGGGGAGATCCTGGACTTCTACTATCCGGGCACGCAACTGGAGTCCTGGGAGACCGACGTCATCCAGATCGGCATCACCATCGACAACGACGGCGTCACCCGGGTGGACCACCGGCCCGGCCTGGTCGTCAGCCACGGCCCCGGCGCCACGGCATACCCCCTGCCCGAACGGGACCAGTGGCGTGTGCAGGCGTCCTCCAGCAACGCGAACAGCTGTGTCCTGCAGGCACGCGACAACGACGGCAACTGGACGGCCTATCAGCCCCAGGGCATGCCGACCGGCTGCCCGGTGACCTTCTCCTCCCCGCAGGAGAAGACGGTCGACCTCTACCTGCCCGGCGGGGAACGTCGGATCTACCGCGGCCAGATCACTGCCACCCACCACGGGAAGAAGGAGCTGACCACCGTCAACCGGCTGCCGATGCAGCACTACCTGTGGTCGGTCGTCTCCGCGGAGATGCCGGCCTCCTTCCACCAGCAGGCGCTGCGGACCCAGGCCGTCGCGGCCCGCACCTACGCCCAGCGCGGCGTGGGCGGGACCGGCTACTACGACACCTGTGACACGACCTACTGCCAGATGTACAAGGGACGCGGTTATCGCACCAGCGGTGGCGGCATCGAGTCCTATGAGTACGCGCCGAACAAGGAGGCGGTGAACGCCACCCAGGCAGAGGTGCTCACCTTCGACTTCCCGTGGGGTGAGGGGCTGGCGACGACGATGTACTCCTCGTCCACCGGCGGCTACACCATCCCGATCAACAAGGATCACCCCTATCTCGCGGCGCAGGTCGATCCCTACGACGACACCTCGAACAACGCGCGGCACCGGTGGGACGCCACCCTGTCGGCCAACGACCTGGAGCGGCGCTTCAAGATCCACGAGGTCACCCGGGTGCAGGTGCTCGAGCGGGACGGCCACGGCGCGTGGGGTGGCCGGATCGTCTCGGCCAAGGTCGAGGGTTTCAACGCGGCCGGGAACTACGTCTACCAGACCCCCACCGGCGTCAGTCTCTATCTCGCGAACGCCTGGCCGTTCAACTCCGACGGGCTGTCCACCGACTACTTCACGTTCAACGACCCGGGGCAGGCCCCGCCGCCGGACCCCGGGGAGGTCACCCGGATCTCCGGCACCGACCGCTATGCCACGGCGGCGGAGGTCGCCGAGCAGTGGAGCCCCGGCGTCAGCGTCGTCTACGTCGTCAACGGCGAGCAGTTCCCGGACGCGCTGGCTGCAGCCGCCCGGGCGGGCATCTACGACGCCCCGGTGCTGTTGAGCCAGCCCAACCACCTACCCCTCGCTACGAAGCAGGCACTGACCCGGCTGAAGCCCGGTCGACTGGTCATCGTCGGCGGTGAGAAGGCGGTCAGCAAGGGCGTTGAACAGGAACTGCTGGGCTACATCCCCGGTGACGACCTCCAGCGCGTCGGCGGAGCCAACCGCTACGCGACCGCCGCGGACCTCGCCTCCTACTACGGCAGCGGGCAGTCCCGCGTCTTCCTGGTCAGCGGTGAGGACTTCCCTGACGCGCTCGCCGCAGCGGCGCTCGCCGGCAAGCAGCACACGCCGCTGCTGCTGACCCACCGGGACCGGATCGACCGGGCCACCCTCGCGCAGCTGGACCGCCTCGACCCGGGCGAGATCGTCGTCCTCGGTGGGGACCTGGTGATCTCCGATGCCGTCGCCCAGCAGGCAGCGGGGTATGCCACCAGCGGCACCTACCGCCGGCTGGCCGGCACCAGCCGCTTCGACACCGCCCTCGCCGTCGCCCAGGAGTTTGACAGCTCGCTGAACTCGGCGCTGGTCACGTCGGGTCAGGCGTTCCCGGACGCGTTGGTCGGTGCCGCGCTCGCCGGTCGACGCGGCGTGCCGGTCGTGCTGACCAAACCGGAATCCCTCGTCGAACCCGCGCAAGCTGCGCTGGAGCACGTGTCGCCGCGGGACATCGACGTGCTCGGGGGCGCCAGGGCCGTGAGCGACGCCACGTTCAAGAAGCTGGCGGACTACCTCCGCTAGGGCCCACATGGTGGGAGAATCCGCCCATGACTGAGATGCACACAGCCGTGCCGCCGGTGCCGACGCGAACCCTGGTCGAGACCAACGGGATCGACATCATCAAGGAGGCTGAGCGCACCGCCAAGCCTTCCGACCTGTTCTGGCCGTGGTTCGCCGCCAACGTGTCGGTCTTCGGCATGAGCTATGCCGCCTTCGTCTACGGCTTCGGCGTGAGCTTCTGGCAGGGCTTCCTGGTCACCGTCGTCGGCGTGACCTTCTCCTTCCTGTTGTGCGGCATCATCGCCATCGCCGGCAAGCGAGGATCGGTGCCGACCATGGTGCTGTCCCGGTCAGCCTTCGGGGTCAACGGCCAGAAGGTGCCCGGCATCTTCTCCTGGCTGATCTCGATGGGCTGGGAGACCTTCCTGGCGATCATGGCCACGCTGGCCACCGCCACGGTCTTCAACGAGCTCGGCTGGAGCAGCGGCACCACGACGAAGGTGATCGCCTGCGCCGTGATCGCCGCCCTCATCGTGCTCGGCTCGGTTGCCGGCTATCACACCATCATCCGGATGCAGTCGGTGCTGACCTGGGTGACCGGTCTGGCCACCGTCGGCTACATCGCCATCACCTTCCGCGACATCGACCTCTCGGCTGCGACCGCCCTGCCCGCGGGGTCCAACCAGGCCCTGATCGGTGCCCTGGTCATGGTGATGACCGGCTTCGGGCTGGGCTGGATCAACATCGCTGCAGACTGGTCCCGCTATCAGCGGCGGGACGCCTCCGGAGGCAAGATCGTCTTCTGGAACACCTTGGGCGGAGCGCTCGCCCCCGTCCTGCTGGTCTGCTACGGACTGGCGCTCGCAGGCTCCAACCCGGCCCTGACCGACGGCATCGCGAACGACCCGATCGGCACCCTGGCCACCATCCTGCCGACGTGGTTCCTCATCCCGTTCTGGATCGCTGCTGTGCTCGCCCTGGTCAGCGGCGCCGTGCTCGGCATCTACTCCTCCGGTCTGACGCTGCTGAGCCTGGGCGTCAACGTCCCCCGCCCCATCGCCGCACTCATCGACGGCACCATCCTGACGATCGGCACGATCTATGTCGTCTTCTTCGCGGAGTCCTTCCTCGCGCCCTTCCAGAGCTTCCTGATCACCCTCGGGGTGCCGATCGCGGCCTGGGCCGGGATCCTGATCGCCGACATCATGCTGCGGCGCCGGAACTATGACGAGGCCAGCCTGTTCGACGGTCGCGGCCGCTACGGCAACTGGAACTGGACCTCCATCGCGATCATGGTGGTCGCCTCTGTCGTCGGGTGGGGGCTGGTGATCAACAACTTCGCCGACGCCGCCTCGTGGAACAACTGGCAGGGCTACCTGCTCGGCCCACTGGGGCTCGGTGGGCGCGAGGGTGACTGGGCCTGGGCCAACCTGGGTGTCCTCATCTCGCTGGTCATCGGCTTCGTCGGCTACGCCGCTCTCCAGTCCGGCGCGGTGCGTCGCCAGGAGACGGCGCCCGTCGCGCCGTCCTCCCGCGAGGACGTCGCACAGGAGCCGGTGGCGTGAGCAGTATGCCGACAGCCGGCTCCGCACACGAGCGCGGCGAGGCCTCGGACGCCTCCCCAGAGAAGATGGGCCGCCCGAAGTCGGGGCCGACCGACGTCCAGGCCTCGGCCGACACCGACCCGTGGCTGGTGATCGTCGACCCGCAGGTCATCTTCGCCGATCCAGACTCGCAGTGGGGCGCACCGCGCTTCCAGGAGATCGTCGAGCCGCTGCGCCGGCTGACCACGGCTTTCGGTGACCGGGTCATCGTGACCCGCTGGGTGCCGCCAGCCCAGAAGCAGGGCTCCTGGATCCCCTACTTCGAGCAGTTCTCCTTTGCCGATCAGCCGGCTGACCACCACCTCTTCGATCTGGTGCCGGCGGCCGTGGAACTGGCCGCTCCGCACACGATCTCCGAGCCGACGTTCGGCAAGTGGGGCGAGCAGCTGCGCCTGCTCACCGGGCCCACACCGCACCTGGTCCTGACGGGGGTCGCGACCGACTGCTGCGTCCTGTCCACCGCGCTCCCGGCCGTCGATGCCGGCGCGCAGGTGAGCGTCATCTCCGACGCGTGCGCAGGCTCGGACGACGACAACCACCAGCGCGCCCTCGACGCCATGGCGCTCTATGCACCCCAGCTGTTCGTGGTGACCAGCGAGCAGTTCCTGGAGGGGCGCGCGCAGAACTAGGTCGCCGAGCGTCCTGGTTGGGTGCCATCGTGGGGTCATGACACCTGCGAGCCACAAGGACGTCCTGCACCGCTACCTCAAGAGTGCCCGGGACGCTCTGTTGTGGAAGCTCGACGGGCTGGGGGAGTATGACCTGCGCCGGCCGATGACGCCGACCGGCACCAACCTGCTGGGGCTCGTCAAGCACGTGGCGAGCGTGACCGACGGTTACCTGGGCAGCGTGATGGGCCGACCGTCTGGGATCCAGCTGCCCTGGTATGCCGAGGACGAGACCGACGAGGTCCCCAATGCCGACCTGTGGGTCCCGCCGGAGGAGTCCACCGCGTTCATCGTCGACCTGCACCACCGCGTCGCCGCCCACGCCGATGCGACCATCGAGGCGCTCGACCTGGACGCCGTGGGCCACGTGCCGTGGTGGGGCGACCGCGGGGAGGTCACGCTGCAGTGGATCCTGGTGCACGTCACCACCGAGACCAACCGCCACGCGGGCCACGCCGACATCATCCGCGAGCTGATCGACGGCGAGGTCGGGCACCGGCAGCAGGTCGACAACATGTGGGCCGGAGAGGGCGAGGACTACTGGCCGAGGCTGCGCCAGCAGATCGAGGACGCCGCGCGCGCTGCCGAAGGCGCCGGCCCTGCCGCTGGCTAGTCCGGGGTGCCGCAACCTGGCAGCCCAGCGGTTCCCATGGCTAGTCGCCCGGGGCCAGCCAGCCGCGCCGCTCGGCCTGGCGGCCCAGCTGGATGCGAGTGTGGACACCGCAGGCGTCCATCAAGGTGGCGACCCGTCGCTGCACGGTGCGGACCGAGAGCCCCAGCTGGCTGCCGACCGCCTGGTCAGTCAGCCCGGACAACAGCAGGTGCAAGACGCGCAGATCCACGTCGTCGAGCCCGTCGCGGGCCGCGGCGTCCGTGCGGCGGGTGTCGAGCGGATGAGCGGTGCTCCAGCAGTGGTCAAACAGTGCGAGGAGCCCGTCGAGCAGCCCGCTGGGGTGCACCAGCAGAGCACCGACCGGTCCGCGTGACTCCTCCTGGGCGGCCGCCATCGGGACGAGTGCCAGCTCGCGATCCACGATGATCAGGCGCAGGGCGAGGTGCTCCGCAACCCGCACCTGTTCTCCGCGGGACATCGCACCCTGGGCGTTCTCGAAGACGCCCGGCTGCTCCAGCGCCTCACGCTCCATGACAATCCGATAGGTCACGCCTCGCTCGGCGGCCCGGTCCTCCTCGAGGTTTTCAGCAGCTGAGACAACGGCGACGCCGCTGCGGATCAACCCTTGGACCTGCGTGCGTGCGGACCGCTGCATCTGCGCGAACCGCTGGGCGACGGCCTCTGCGCCGGTGACGACGTCGATCACGTCCGTGACCGTGCGTTGCGCCGCGGCACCACGGTACTGCTCCGTCAGGGCGTCCAGCTCCGAGCGAGCCCGGTTGATGTCGTCCTGCCGCTCTCGAACGAGCGATCCCAACGCAACCATCGGGGGCGAGGCGACGAACTGGTCGGCCCCGGAGGTCGACGTCGCCACGAGCCCTTTCGCGCCCAGGGCGTCCAGCGCGGGGCGGACCACCGCGACATCGAGATCCAGCGCAGTGGCCAGCTCGGTGGACGTCGCAGAGGGCAGGCCGACCAGGCGTCGGTAGGCGGCCTCTTCAACCGGATCAAGTCCTAGCACGTCGAGCATCCTGTCCTCCTTCCGTCACGTATGGGGCCCAATACTACGGCGGGTTCACGTCATGGCGTGTAACCGTCGTTGAGATTGATGCGATGGGGTGGCAGATTTATGACGTCACTTCCCTGCTACGAGCGAGGACCCTTCATGACCCACCGACCACGCGCGAGGACAGCGCTGTCCGGCGTCGTCGCCGCCGCCCTCGTGGCGACGGCTGCGGCCGGCGCCGCATCCGCCGCCCCGGACCACGAGCAGCCCGGGGCCACCGCGCAGACCGCGGAGACCACTCGACCAGCGAGCGAGGCGGCGCCGACCCCGTCAGCCGCCGGCACGACGCATCGCCTCACCCTGCTCACGGGTGACACCGTCACCGTCACGGAACAGCCCGACGGCAAGGTCACCGTGGACGTCGACCCAGCAGCCGGAACCGCGGGCGGCTACCAGACGCTGACCGTCGACGGGCAGCTGCACGTCGTCCCCGAGGCCGCGCGTCCTTTCCTGGCCGCCGGCACGCTGGACCGTGACCTGTTCAACGTGACCGCCCTCATCGAGCAGGGCATCGGCGCCGACGGCCCGGGGACCACACCGGTCATCGTGCAGTTCCGCGAGGGTGTCTCCTCGGCCACGGCGGCCGCGCCGCTGGGCACGCCCACCGCGACGCTGGAGAGCCTGAACGCCGTGGCCCTGCAGGGTGAGCCCGACGCGGCCCGCGAGCTGTGGCAGTCACTCACTGGCGCCGAGGGTCAGCTGGCCCCCGGGATCAGCGCGGTCCACCTCGACGGCATGGTCGAGGCCTCCCTGGCCGACAGCGTGCCGCAGGTCGGTGCCCCCGAGGCCTGGGACCGCGGCATCGATGGCACCGGCGTGACCGTCGCGGTCCTGGACAGTGGCGTCGACCTGACGCACCCGGACCTGGCCGACGTGGTCGTTGAGTCCACCAGCTTCGTGCCCGGCGAGGAGGTCACCGACGTGCACGGCCACGGCACCCACGTGGCCTCCACCGTGGCCGGATCCGGCGCCGCCTCTGACGGCACCCAGGTGGGAGTGGCACCCGGTGCCGACCTGGTCATCGGCAAGGTGCTCGCCGACGACGGCTTCGGTCAGGAGTCCTGGATCATCGACGCCATGGAGTGGGCCGCCGAGGAGGCCGACGTCGTCAACATGAGTCTGGGCACCACCGAGGCTAGTGACGGCACGGACCCGATGGCCCAGGCCCTGCAGACGATCAGCGAGGAGACCGACACCCTCTTCGTGGTCGCTGCCGGCAACACCGGCACCGTCAGCGGGATCGGCTCGCCGGGCGCCGCCGAGGTGGCCCTAACCGTAGGAGCAGTCGACGGTGCGGACGCCCGGACCTGGTTCACCAGCATGGGTCCTCGGCTGGGTGACGGTCTGGTCAAGCCCGACCTGTCCGCCCCCGGTGCCGACGTCCTGGCAGCACGCTCGCAGGCCAGCGCCGGCGAGGGCTGGTACACCCCCATGGACGGCACGTCGATGGCGTCACCGCACATCGCCGGTGCAGCCGCCCTGCTGCTCCAGGACAACCCCGACCTGTCCCGCGAGGAGCTCAAGAACCGGTTGATGTCCTCCTCCGCGCCGCTGTCGGAGGGGCCGTTCCGCCTCGGCGCCGGGCGACTGGATGTCCCCGCTGCCCTGGACGCCACGGTGACGGCGACCGGGTCGGTCTCCTTCGGCTACTTCGACTGGCCGCACGAGGGCGACGAGCCCGCCGTCCGCGAGGTCACCTACACCAACACCGGTGACAGCGACGTCACGCTCGACCTCCGGGTGGAGGGCGGAGACGACCTGGGCGAGCCCCTGCCCGAGGGGCTGACCGAGCTGTCGGCCACCGAGCTCACCGTCCCAGCCGGTGAGACCGCCAGTGTCGGGGTCACCCTCGACCCGGCGGTCGCGCCGTCCGGCAGCACGCTGTCCGGCTTTGTCATCGCCTCCGTGGACGGGGCCGACGTGGCCCGCACCGGCTGGGGCACCATCAAGGAGGAGGAGCGCTACGACCTGACGCTGCGCGCCACCGACCTCGACGGTTCCCCGGCGACCGCCTACGTGATGGTGCAGGGCCGCACCGACCAGTGGCCCGCCCAGATCGAGGTTCAGGGAGAGTCCACCCTGCGCCTGCCGGCAGGCACCTATGCCGCGATGTCCTTCATGGACGTCAACGCCTCCCCGGACGAGCCCGGCGTCGCGCTCCTGGGCGACCCGCAGATCGATCTGACGCAGGACACCGTCATCGAGCTGGACGCCCGGGACGCCTCGGAGATCACCCTCGATGTGCCGGAGGACGGTGTGGAGCCGGCGCACCGCCGCATGGAGTTCAGCATCGGCGCCGGCACCCCGCTCGTGGGGTCCTACATGATCCCGATCTACACCGACCGCCTCTACGCCGCACCGATGGAGGACATCACCGACGGTGACTTCGAGTTCCTCACCCGGTGGCGTCTGCGGACCCCGTTCATCAGCATCACCGAGGACGGGACCGCCCTCGACGTCACGGGCCTGGTGGGCAGCGAGCTGCCGACCGAGGAGCTGACTCTCGAGGCTGTCTATGCCGGCACGGGCACCGCGGCGGACCTGGCAGAGGTCGACACCAACGGCAAGGCGGTCGTGATCACCCGGGACCAGTCCCTGCAGTCGGAGGTCGTCGCTGCCCGCGTCGCGGACAGCGGTGCTGCCCTGCTGGTCATGGTCAACGACGAGCCCGGCGAGTTCGCCACCTCGGTCGGCTACGACCCGGTGCTGCCCATCCCCGCGGGAAGCCTCAGCGGTGTCGAGGGCGAGGCGCTGACCTCGCGTATCGCTGCGGGGAGCGTGCAGCTCACCGTCGGTGGCGGCGCGGACAGCCCCGTCCTCTACGACCTGGTCGATCCGCACGTCGCGGGGATCCCCGGCGACCTGGCCTACGCCCCAGGTGAGGACGACCTCGCGCGGATCGACTCGGCATACCACGGCTCACAGGACCGTGACGCTGGTGAGTTCCGCTATGACTTCCGCCCGCACACCGTCGCCGGCGTCGGTTTCCCACAGGTGATGAACGTCCCCTTCGAGCGGGTCGAGTGGGTCTCCGCGCAGGAGGGCACCTCCTGGTACCAGGACGCGACTGTCGTTGAGGGCAACTGGCAGGAGCGCGGCATCCGGCAGGGCTACGAGCCGGGCAGCACCACCAGCGAGTCCTGGTTCGCCGCTGTCGTCCAGCCCCGCATCGGTGAGGGCTACTGGGGCCCGAACCGGCAGGGCGACATGCTGCAGGTCAACCTGCCCAGCTGGGCCGGTGACGAGCCCACGCACACCGGTGGGATGGGCCACTTCACGGGTGAGGATGACCAGACGATCCGTTGGTACCAGGGTGAGACCCTCCTGGAGGAGTCGGTGGGCTGGCAGAGCTCCTGGATCGACAGCGTCCCGGCCGAGCGCACGCAGTTCCGCGTCACCAACGACGTGGGCCGTGACGCATCCTGGGGCACCAGTCCGTCGAGCAGCACGGAGTGGACCTTCTGGAGCGAGCTCCCGGAGGACTGGACCAACCTGCTGCCGTTCGTGCAGGTCGACTTCGAGGTCGAGACGGACCTCGGCGGCACGGCGGTGACGGCTCCCGAGGACACGATCGGGCTGACCGCCTGGCACCTGCCGGGAACGGCCGGTGCCGGTGAGATCGCCTCCGGCACCCTGGAGATCTCCTACGACCACGGCGCCACCTGGGAGGAGCTGTTGCTCACCGGTGAGCCGGGTGACTGGAGCGCGGCGGTGACCTACCCGGAGGGTGCGGAGACGGCATCGCTGCGCGCGACGGCCGAGGACTCCGAGGGCAACTCGATCAGCCAGGAGGTCATCGACGCCTACCTGATCCCCGAGTTCGAGCCTGAGCCGGAGCCTGAGCCGGTAGAGGTGGCCCGGGTTGCCGGCGACAACCGCTACGAGACGGCGGCCCTGATCGCCGGGGAGTACCCCGACGGTGTCGACACGGTCTACGTCATGACCGGTGAGACCTTCGCCGATGCGCTGACCGGTGCCGCACCGGCCAGTGAGGGGCGCATCCCCGGCACGGTGAACATGTTCACCGCCGACGGGTCACCCGCTCCGGCACTGTTGGTCAAGTCCGACCTGGTGCCGAGCGCCACTCGGGCGGCCCTGGACGCGATCGACCCCGAGCACCTGGTCATCCTGGGTGGCGAGGAGGCGATCTCGGCCGAGGTCGAGACCGAGCTCGCGACCTGGGGCGAGACCGACCGGGTGGCCGGACAGAACCGCTACGAGACGGCCACGCTGCTCGCGCAGATGTATCCTGCCGGGCTCGACCGGGTCTACGTGGCCAGCGGTGAGGACCGTTCGTTCGCCGACTCGCTGGCCGGTTCCGCGCTGGCCGGTCACGAGGGCGTGCCGGTTCTGCTCACCCGCAGCGACCACGTCCCGGCGACGCTCGCGACCGAGCTGGACCGTCTGGGCGCCGGTGAGGTCGTGGTCCTCGGTGGCCCGCTCGCGGTCTCCGACGAGGTCATGGACGAGCTCGGGGCGGAGCGCCGGCTCGCCGGTGAGGACCGCTACGACACCGCGGCGGTCATCTCGGCGCAGCACCCGGCCGGAGCGGAGAGTGCCTTCGTCGCGACCGGTGAGCTGTGGCCCGACGCGCTGACCGGTTCGGCACTGGCCGCCCACCTGGGCGTTCCCGTCACCCTGACCAAGACCGACCACCTCCCCCACGTCACCGCTGACGAGCTCGCACGGCTCACGCCGGGCAGCGTCACGGTGCTGGGTGGTCCGGTCGCAGTCGCCGAGCAGGTCATCGACGCGCTGACCGAACTGCTCAACGGCGAGTAGTCCACCCTCCTGACCGGCTGTCGTGGTCGGTCAGGAGCCGGGCCAGGAGGTCCCGTCCCGCACCCGGGGAGGGGCCTCCTGCCGTCTCGCCGCGGATCGGTCAGAGAGGCTGGATCGACAGCCCGAGCTCAGCGAACTGCTCTGCGGGGCGGTGATAGCCACGGACCAGATGGTGGATGCCGCCGATCTCGGACGGTCCGTCGGCGATCGCGGCCGCGATCACCGAGGAGAAGCCGGCCCGGACGTCGGGCACCTCGACCCGGGCGCCGCGGAGCGCCGTGACGCCCTTGACGACGGCCGAGTGGATGGCGTTGGTGTCGTGGAAACGGCAGGTGTCCCCGCCCAGGCACGTGGGGAACAGCTCGATCTCCGCGCCCATCTTCTGCAGGGCGGGCACATAGACCAGCCGGTCCTCATAGACGGTCTCGTGCAGCACGGACATCCCGCGCGCCTGGGTGAAGAGCACCATCAGCGGTGTCTGCCAGTCGGTCATGAAGCCGGGGTGGGTGTCCGTGTGCACGGCGGCGGGCCGCAGGCCCTCCGGTGCGCTGGCCTGCACATAGTCATCGGTGATGTCGAAGCGGGCGCCCATCGCCTGCAGGGTGGTGATCGCCGAGACCAGACGGTCCTGGGCGCAGCCGTGCACCCGCACCTCGCCGCCGGTGACCAGGCCGGCCACCAGATAGCTGAACGCCTCGTTGCGGTCCCCTTCGAGTCGCACCTGTGCGGCACTCAGCCGGTCGACGCCGTCGATGGTGAACTTACGGCCCGGGGAGAGTGCGATGCGGGCTCCCATGCGCTGCAGGAACAGGGCCAGCTCGATGACCTCGGGCTCGGTCGCGGCGTTGCGCAGAACGGTGCGCCCCTCGGCGAGGGCGGCCGTGAGCAGGACGGTCTCGGTCGCGCCGACGCTCGGGTAGGGGAGCGCGAGCCGGGTGCCTCGAAGCCGGATCGCCCGGGCGGCGATACCGTCCTCGCGGTGCTCGATCTCTGCCCCGAACGCGGTGAGCGCATCGACGTGGAAGTCGACGGGGCGCCGGCCGATCCGATCACCGCCCACGAGCGGGACGAAGGCCTCGCCGGTGAGGTGCAGGAGGGGGCCGAGCAGCAGGATCGGGATGCGGTTGAGGCCGCTGAAGGACAGCGGGACGTCCGCGGTCACGTTGCCGCCTGGCTGGATGGTGATGGCGCCGGCCTGCTGGTCGTGGTCCACGTCGACGCCTAGCGATCGCAGGATGTCGCTGGTGATCGCCACATCGCCGACCTCGGGGACATTGCTGATCCTGCTCGGGCCGTCGCCCAGGATCGCGGCGACCATGTGCTTGGTCACGGCGTTCTTGGAGCCCCGCACGTGGACGTCGCCGCGGAGGGGGCCGGAGGGGGTCACTGACCAGGTGGTTGCGGACACATCCCCCAGGCTACGCAGGCGCGGTCTTCTGGGTCGGGTGCCCACCCGGGCACGGGGGCTCCCACCCACGCACGCGGCCGGATGACGTCCGCACCGAGACGGCACACGGCATACGCGATGATGGAGGAGATGACCACTCCCAGCACGCTCACCGACCTGCTCCCCCCAGAGGGCACCAACCCCGACCCGGATGCGCTCTACGCGAGCTTCGCCGGGTGGGCCCAGGAGCGCGGGACGGCGCTCTACCCGCACCAGGAGGAGGCGGTCATCGAGCTGCTGTCCGGGGCGAACGTCATCCTCGCCACCCCCACCGGGTCGGGCAAGAGCCTGGTGGCGACCGCAGCGCACTTCCAGGCGCTCGCCGAGGACCGGGTGAGCTTCTACACGGCGCCCATCAAGGCGTTGGTCAGCGAGAAGTTCTTCGCCCTCTGCCAGATCTTCGGGGCCGATAACGTGGGCATGCTCACCGGTGACGCCGCGGTCAACGCGGACGCGCCGATCATCTGCTGCACCGCTGAGATCCTGGCCAACGTCGCGCTGCGGGAAGGCGGGCAGGCGGACGTCGGCCTGGTCATCATGGATGAGTTCCACTTCTACGCCGAGCCAGACCGCGGGTGGGCCTGGCAGGTGCCGCTCCTGGAGCTGCCGGACGCCCAGTTCCTCCTCATGTCCGCCACGCTCGGGGACGTCACCCGGTTCGTCGACGACATCTCGCGCCGGACGGGCCGCGAGACAGCAGTCGTGGCCGGTGCAGAGCGTCCGGTGCCCCTGAGCTTCAGCTGGGCGATCACCCCCATCACCGAGACCATCACCGAGCTGCTGGAGACCCACCAGGCGCCGGTCTACATCGTCCACTTCACCCAGAAGGACGCCCTGGAGCGCGCCCAGTCCCTCATGTCGCTCAAGATCGCGACGCGGGAGGAGAAGGATGCGATCGCCGAGCGGATCGGGGCCTTCCGGTTCACGGCCGGCTTCGGCCGGACCCTGTCCAAGCTGGTGCGCAACGGCATCGGCGTGCACCATGCCGGGATGCTGCCGCGCTATCGACGGCTGGTCGAGCAGCTCGCCCAGGACGGCCTGCTCAAGGTCATCTGCGGCACCGACACCCTGGGTGTCGGGATCAACGTCCCGATCCGCACCGTCCTGTTCACCGGCCTGACGAAGTTCGACGGGACGCGGCAGCGCGTCCTGCGAGCCCGGGAGTTCCACCAGATCGCGGGTCGTGCGGGGCGGGCCGGCTTCGACACCAGTGGCTATGTGGTCGTGCAGGCTCCGGAGCACCACGTGGACAACCTCCGAGCGCTGGCCAAGGCGGGCGATGACCCCAAGAAGCAGCGCAAGGTGCAGCGCAAGAAGCCCCCGGAAGGCTTCGTCAACTGGACCGAGGACACCTACGACAAGCTCGTCAACGGCGAGCCGGAGGCGCTCGTCTCACGCATGCGGGTCGATCACTCGATGATCCTCAATGTCGTTGCGCGTCAAGGAGACCCGTTCGTCAACCTCCGCAGGTTGCTGCGCGACAACCACGAGGACCCACGCAACCAGTCCCGACTCTCCCGCAAGGCGATCACGCTGGCCCGCAGCCTGCTGGACAGTGGTGTGCTGGAACGGCTTCCAGAGCCACAGGAGTCCGGGCGGCAGGTCATCCTCTCGGCCGGCGTGCAGGAGAACTTCGCCCTCAACCAACCTCTTGCCCCCTTTGCCGTCGCGGCCCTGGAGGTGCTCGATCGGGAGGACCCGGCATACGCCCTGGATGTCGTCTCGGTGATCGAGGCCGTGCTCGAGGACCCACGGCAGGTGCTCTATGCCCAGCAGTCGAAGGCCAAGGGTGAGGCCGTCGCAGAGATGAAGGCCGACGGCATCGAGTACGAGCAGCGGATGGAGGCGCTGGAGGACGTCACCTGGCCGATGCCGCTGGTCGAGCTGCTCGAGGGCACCCTGGAGATCTATCGCCAGGCGCACCCGTGGGTCAGCGAGGACGCGCTCAGCCCCAAGTCCGTCGTGCGCGACATGTATGAGCGCGCCATGAGCTTCACCGAGTTCGTCGGCTTCTACCAGCTCACCCGCTCCGAGGGCATCGTGCTGCGCTACCTCACCGACGCCTATCGCACCCTGCGCAACACCGTGCCGGACAGCGCCAAGACCGAGGAGCTGGAGGACCTGATCCACTGGCTCGGTGAGACCATCCGGCAGACCGACTCCAGCCTGCTCGACGAGTGGGAGGCGCTCACCGACCCGGACCTGGTGGCCGCTGCGGCCGCCCGAGCGGCAGAGGGCGTGCCGCTGCTGCCCTCGCGACCGATCACGGGCAACGAGCGAGCATTCCGCGTCATGGTGCGCAACGCGGTCTTCCGCAGGGTCGAGCTCGCCGCCCGAGATGTCTACAACGACCTGGCGGAGCTCGAGCGGGCGGTCGCCGGGCTCACCGACCCTCCTCGCGAGCCCCTGATGAGTGCCGACGACTGGGACCGCGCGCTGGAGGCCTACTGGGACGAGCACGACGACATCGGGCTGGGCCCGGATGCGCGGGGCCCGGCCATGCTCGCGATCACGCCCGTCGTCGGACCCCAGCCGGGGGTGCGGGAGGTGCCCGGCGTGGCCTCCAGCGGTCCAGTGGACGTCCGGCTCTGGGAGGTCCGACAGACCCTCGCAGACCCGGCCGGAGACCACGACTGGGTCATCGAGGCGATCTGCGACCTGGACGCCTCCGACGAGGTGGGGGAGCCGGTGCTGTTGGCCAGCGCGATGCGGCGGCTGTAACGGTCGCGCCTCGGGACGCGCAGTCAGCCGGCCGCGCTTTTGTGTGCCAAGGCACTCCTTTGCGCGGCCACGCACAGGCGGTGCGCTCGGCATACCGCGATCACCCCGAGGTGCTCGGGCGGATCGCGAAGTGACCGCGCTTTTGTGCGCCAAGGCACTCCTTTGCGCGGCCATCCCTAAGCCGTCCGGGTGCTCGGCCAGGCCGTGCCGGAGTGCGGTCCAGCCCTCCGTCGGGTTGCTGGTCCACCTGGGCACGGCGAACTCGTGCAGGAGCGTGACGACCGTTCCGCCCGGTTCTCCCTCGCCGTGGTCTCCGATCTCGTCGGCATCGGTGAAGGTGACGGACACCCGGTCATCGAGAGACACGCCACCTGCTGGACCAGCGTGATCGCGGGCTACGGCCGGGGCTACGCGTAGAGGCGCTCCAGGTTGCCCAGGACATGCTGCCAACCCTGGCGGTAGGACTCGACACCATCGGCTTCAGCGACGTGGTGGGTGATGGTCACCAGCGTTCCTCCGTCCTGTTCGGCCAGGTCCACCCGGACCAGCTCCTCCGGTCCGGCGGTCTCGCCGTCCAGCCAGACCCACGTCAGCTCGATCAGGTCTGGCTCGCGCAGCGCCCGGAAGGTGCCACGCACACCGATCCCGGCCGCCACCGATTGCACCAGATAGTCGCCGCCCACCCGGCCGTCCACGGTGTAGGTGGTGTCGCCGATGGTGACCCACCACCACCGGGACAGGCCTTCGGGAGTCAGCCATGCGGCATACACCTGTGGTGGTGGGGCCGGGACGTGCTGGGTGATGACGAGCTCATGGGTCATGGCGTCTCCTTGCTGGGTGGGGTGAAGGACCGGGCCAGGTTGCCGAGCTGGGAGGCCCAGAAGGTGCGGGCGCGGTGCAGCCACTCCTCGGCATCCTGCAACCGCTCTGGTTGGAGGGTGACGGTCACGGTGCGGCCTGTCTTGGAGCGGTTGACCAGGCCGGCCGACTCCAGCACCGCGAGGTGCTTGAGCGTCCCCGGAAGCGAGATCGGCAGGTGTGCCGCCAGCTCCGAGACGGTCCGGTCACGCTGGGCGAGCAGGGTGAGGATCAGCGCCCGCCGCGGGTCACCCAGTGCGGCGAACACCTCGGTCCCCGCCTCGCCCCAGAGGCTTTCCTCTTGGTTAACCACGAGGTTAACTGTATGCCGTGTGTCGGGTTTGGGCAAGAGTCGCCCGGGGTGCGGGGTGTGGTGTGCACCGCGACCGGCCAGTAAGTTTGCGGCATGCCGAATCTCTCCGCCCTGCTCGAGGGCTCTGCTGCCACCTATCCCACCCGCGAGGCACTGGTGCTGGGCGACACCCGGCTCAGTTATGCCCAGGTCGACGGTGCGGCGAACCAGGTGGCCAACTTCCTGGTCGCCAACGGCATCGGTCCCGGCGACAAGGTGGCCCTGACCTGTCCGAACCTGCCGTTCTTCCCGATCGTCTACTACGGCATCCTCAAGGCCGGCGCCACGGTCGTCCCGCTCAACGTGCTGCTCAAGGCGCGAGAGGTCGCCTACCACCTGGCGGACTCCGACGCGAAGGCCTACTTCTGCTTCGAGGGCACCCCCGACCTGCCGATGGCGCAGGAGGGAGCCGCAGCCTTCGAGCAGACTCCGGCGTGCGAGCAGCTCGTGGTCATCACGGCGGACCCGGCGGCACCCTCGCCGGTGGAGGGGGCGACCACGCTGGGGGCGGCGATGGCTGACCAGGCGCCGACCTTCCAGACGCGTGAGGTTGCTGATGACGACACGGCCGTCATCCTCTACACCTCCGGCACGACCGGTCAGCCGAAGGGGGCCGAGCTGACCCACGCCAACATGACCTCCAACGCGCTGGTGGGTGCACCGCTGTTCAAGGCGGACGCCGAGACCCCGGACACCTATCTGTGCGTCCTGCCGCTGTTCCACTCCTTCGGGCAGACCGTGATCCAGAACGGTGCCTTCGCCTTCGGTGGCACCGTGGTGCTGCTGCCGCGCTTCGAGGCCCAGGCCGCCCTCGGGCTCATGCTCAACGAGCGGGTCACCTTCTTCGCCGGGGTCCCGACCATGTACTGGGGGCTCCTCGGGGCGCTCGACGACTCGGTCGACGTCAGCTCGATCGCGCAGAACCTCCGGGTCGCCGCGGCGGGCGGCTCAGCCCTGCCGGGCGAGGTGCACAAGGCGTTCCGCGAGCGGTTCGGTGTCACGATCCTGGAGGGCTACGGGCTCTCGGAGACCTCACCGGTCGCCTCCTTCTCGGTCTTCGGCGAGGAGCCGAGGGTCGGCTCGGTCGGCGTGCCGATCCCGGACGTCGAGATGCGGCTGATCAACCCGGACTGGTCCGAGGTGGACCGCTCCTCGGACCCGGACGCGGTCGGCGAGATCGCGATCAAGGGACCAAACATCATGAAGGGCTACTACGACCGTCCCGACGCCACGGCAGAGGCGATCCACGACGGCTGGTTCCGCAGCGGCGACCTGGGGCGCATGGACGCCGATGGCTACTACTACATCGTTGACCGGTCCAAGGACATGATCATCCGCGGCGGCTACAACGTCTATCCGCGCGAGATCGAGGAGATCCTGATGACGCATCCGGCCGTCTCGCTGGCCGCCGTCATCGGCGTGCCGCACGAGAGCCTGGGTGAGGAGATCAAGGCCTTCGTGATCCCCGAGAAGGGCGCGGAGGTCACTGGCGAGGAGCTCCTGGCCTGGGGCAAGGAGCAGTTTGCCGCGTTCAAGTATCCGCGCGAGGTCGAGATCGTGCCGAACCTGCCGATGACAGCCACCGGCAAGATCCTCAAGCGCGAGCTCGGCTAGGCCGGTCCGGCGGGCCACCGTGCGCTCGGTGGGGGTGGATCTCGGGTCACCGTGCGCTCGGTGGGGGTGGATCTCAGGTCACCGTGCGCTCGGTGGGGGTGGATCTCGGGTCACCGTGCGCTCGGTGGGGGTGGTTCTCGGGTCACCGTGCGCTCGGTGGGGTGGGAGTCGTCCAGGTGGCTGGCCAGGCGATAGATGTCCTCGCGGTCGGACGCCCGACGTATGCCGAGGGGTGGCGGGCTTCATCTCGTCCTGACAGGCTCGGGGTGAGCCCCGTCAAGCAACAGGGAGGCGACGATGAGCGCAGTGCCGGAGACCACGAACGCACCGTTGGATGACGCCCACCTCGAGGCGATCGACACCTGGTGGCGCGCGGCCAACTATCTCGCGGTCGGGCAGATCTATCTCATGGACAACGCTCTGCTCGAGCGACCGCTGGCCGCCGAGGACATCAAGCCCCGACTGCTGGGTCACTGGGGGACCAGTCCCGGGCAGAACTTCCTCTACGCCCACCTGAACCACCAGATCATCCAGCGTGACCTGGACATGATCTATCTCAGTGGACCCGGCCACGGCGGCCCGTCATTGGTCGCGGCCGCGTGGCTGGAGGGCACCTACTCCGAGGTCTACTCCCACGTCGGGCCGGACGCCCGCGGCCTCAACACACTCTTCCGCCAGTTCTCCTTCCCCGGTGGCATCCCCAGCCACGTCGCCCCCGAGACGCCCGGGTCGATCCACGAGGGCGGCGAGCTCGGCTATGTCCTGTCCCACGCCTATGGCGCGGTCTTTGACAACCCCGACCTGGTCGCGGTGGCGGTGATCGGTGACGGCGAGGCCGAGACCGGCCCGTTGGCGACCGCCTGGCACAGCAACAAGTTCCTGCACCCGACCGTGGACGGCACCGTGCTGCCGATCCTGCACCTCAACGGCTACAAGATCGCCAACCCGACCCTCCTGGACCGGATCCCGCACGAGGAGCTGGAGGCCCTGCTGATCGGCTACGGCCACAAGCCCTACTTCTTCGAGGGCGGCTTCGACGACGAGGACCCAGCGGCCGTCCACCAGCGCTTCGCCGGCCTCCTCGCGGAGGTGCTCGAGGAGATCGCGAGGATCCGGACCGAGGCGAGCGACGGCATACAGCAGGGTCAACCCGTGGAGCGGCCCCGCTGGCCGATGATCGTCTTTCGCACACCGAAGGGGTGGACCGGGCCGGAGGAGGTCGACGGGCTGCCGGTCGAGGGCACCTGGCGCAGCCATCAGGTGCCGATGGCCTCGGTGCGGGGCGACGCCGAGCACACCCGGGCGCTCGAGGACTGGATGCGCAGCTATCGCCCCGAGGAGCTGTTCGGCGACGACGGGCGCATCGTCGAGGCCATCGCCCGCAATAACCCCAGCGGCCACCGCCGGATGAGCGCCAACCCGCACACCAACGGCGGGCTGCTCACCCGCGACTTGGACCTGCCGGACTGGCGGGAGTATGCCGTGCACGTCCCCTCCCCGGGTGGGGGCAGTGCCGAGGCGACGCGCGTGCTCGGCGACTGGCTGGCCCAGGTGGTGGACCGCAACCGTGCGACCTTCCGGGTCTTCGGCCCCGATGAGACTCACTCCAACCGGCTGGGGGCGGCGGTGGACGCGGGTGGCAAGACCTGGCTGGCCGAGGTCGTGGACGCCGACGTCGACCTGTCGGCGACCGGCCGGGTGATGGAGGTGCTGTCCGAGCACCAGTGCCAGGGTTGGCTGGAGGGGTACCTGTTGACCGGACGGCACGGCGTCCTCAATAGTTATGAGGCGTTCGTGCACATCGTCGACTCGATGTTCAACCAGCATGCCAAGTGGCTCGATGCGACGCACGACATTCCGTGGCGGGTGCCGATGCCGTCGCTGAACTATCTGCTGTCCTCGCACGTGTGGCGCCAGGACCACAACGGCTTCTCCCACCAGGACCCGGGTTTCCTGGACGTGGTGATGAACAAGACCCCCGACGTGATCCGGGTCTATCTGCCGCCGGATGCCAACACCCTGCTGTCGACCTACGACCACGTGCTGCGCAGCAAGAACTACGTCAACGTGGTGGTGGCCGGCAAGCAGCCCGGGCCCCAGTGGCTGTCCGCTCAGGAGGCGGCGCTGCACTGCGCCCGGGGGATCGGCATCTGGGACTGGGCCGGTTCGGAGGTCGCGGGCGAGGTGCCCGACGTGGTGCTGGGCTGTGCCGGCGACATTCCCACCCTGGAGGCGATCGCCGCGGCGAAGCTGCTGCGCGAGCGCCTGCCGGAGCTGGCGGTGCGCGTGGTCAACGTGGTCGACCTGCTGCGGCTGCAGGACGAGCGGGAGCACCCGCACGGTCTCAGCCACCGCGACTTCGACGCGCTGTTCACCGCGGACCGGCCGGTGATCTTCGCCTTCCACGGCTATCCGGCCCTGGTGCACAAGCTGACCTACCGCCGCACCAACCACGCCAACATCCACGTGCGCGGTTTCAAGGAGGAGGGCACCACCACCACGCCGTTCGACATGCTGATGATGAACGATCTGGACCGCTATCGCCTGGTGATGGACGTCATCGACCGGGTGCCCGGCCTGGCGGAGCGCGCTGCTGGTCTGCGGCAGGAGATGCAGGACCAGCGTGAGCTGGCGCGCGCCCACACCCGTGAGCACGGCGAGGACCTGCCCGAGGTGGCGCAGTGGGTGTTCAACGAGGACGACAACACCCAGGGGTCGGGCGCGCCCGGCAGCGACACCGGCGGAGACAACGACTGATCAGCTGGCCGCGCACTCCTGCAGGAGACCCACCGCGCGACGGGCCGCCGGAGTGCCGGCCACGGTGTCGCGCACCAGGACCCGGATCTCACGCACCGGGGTGGGGTCGACCAGATCCACCGCCACCACGTCGGTGGGCAGGTGCCGGCAGGCGAGCGTCGGCATGACGGTCACGCCCAGGCCATGGCCCACGAAGGCCAGGGCGGTGTGGAAGTCGTGCGTCTCGACCGCGAACCGGGGGGAGAAGCCGCAGGCGGCGGCAGCGTCGATCGCCAGCGACCGGCAGGGTGCGCCGGGGACGTCGTTGTCGACCCAGGGCTCGGTGGCGAGCTCGGCCATCGCGACCCGGTCGCGTCCGGCGAGGGGGTGACTCGTCGGCACGACGAGCAGGTAGGGATCCTCGAGCAGGGTGTGGGCGGTGTAACCCGAGGGTGGCACGGGGTGCAACCGGGCGACGGAGACCTCCAGGTCCGCCGCCGGTGCGTCGGCCGCGGGCGCCAGCTCGGCATGCTGCAGCACGAGCCGCACGTCGGGGAACTCCTGCTGGAGCGAGGCCACCACGCGCGGCATCCAGGCCGCGCCCACCGAGGCGAAGTAGCGCAGCACCAGGGTGCCGCTGCGGCCGGCCCGCAGGTCGTCCACGATGTCCTGCACACCGGAGAGCGCGCCCAGCACCTGGTCGCTCGCCGCGGCCAGCGTGCGACCGGCAGCCGTCGGCTCGATCCCGCGCCCGACCCGGTCCACCAGCGTCAGTCCGGTCTCTCGGGACAGGGCCGACAGGTGCTGGCTGACAGCGGAGGGGGTGTAGCCCAGCAGGGTCGCCGCACCGCTGACCGAGCCGGCGGACACCACGGAGCGCAGGATCCTGAGACGGTGCGCGTCGAGCATGACCACACGCTACAGCAACCCTTAACTGTTGTGAAGGAAGATTCGCTTGTGCTGATGGATTTGGCGGCTCACGATGGTGGGTATGACCACTGCACCAGCACGGCCCGAACCAGTCGGCGACTGCCCACCCGCCCCCACTGCCACGTCGGCCGCCACCGCGACCGACCCGTCCGTGCGCACGTCCCGCCCGGGAGTGCTCGCGGCCGTCGCCGTCGTCGCCACCATGGTGATGTGGGCCTCGGCCTTCGTGGCGATCCGGCACATCGGGCCGGACCTGTCTCCCGGGCCACTGGCCCTGATCCGGGTGGTGATCGCCACGCTGGTGATCCTGCCGCTCGCAGTGCGGGCCGGGCTGCAGGTCCCGCGGGGGCGGGCGTGGTGGGTGGTGGGCTCCTACGCCATCCTGTGGATGGCGCTGTACTCCGTGGTGATCAACTCCGCCGAGCACCACCTGGATGCGGGCACCACCGCGATGCTCGTCAACGTCGCGCCGATCCTGGTGACGCTCTGGGTGGGCCTGGTGCAGCGGGCCGGTTTCACCCGTCCCCTCGTGGGCGGGCTCGTGGTGGCGTTCACCGGTGTCAGCGTCATCGCCCTCGGCAACGACGGCGCCCAGCGGAGCCTGATCGGCATCGCGCTCGGGCTCCTGGCCGCGATCCTCTTCGCCACCGGGATCCTGCTCCAGAAGCACCTCCTGCGCAGCATGGATGCCCTCTCGGTCACCTGGTGGGGCATGGCGCTGGGGGCCGTGGCCCTGCTGCCCTTCGTCCCGACCGCCCTGGCCGAGGCCGGGTCGGCGCCAGCCTCGGCCCTGCTCAGCGCGCTCTACCTGGGGATCTTCCCGACGGCGCTCGCCTTCACCCTGTGGGCCTATGCACTGCGCAGGGTCGAGGCGGCACGCCTCAGCCTGAGCAGCTATCTGGTCCCCGCGTTCGCCGTGCTGCTCTCCTGGGTCCTGCTGGCCGAGGTCCCCACGGCGGCCGGGCTGGTGGGTGGCACGCTCTGCCTGGCCGGGGTGGCGATCAGCCGGATCCGCACCCGGGGGTGACGGGCGCCGAGGAGAAAAGCGCTTGCTGCCGCTAGCAGGCCGGTGCCACGGTGGTCGGACGGAATGACACTGACGTCCATCCGACAAGGGGAATCATGCGCACCATCGTCCTGGCCCTCTCGGCCGTTGCTGCCCTGCTGCTGGCCCCGGCCGCGGCAAGCTCGCTCGAGCCAGCCCATGCAGGCCCGCCCGGGCGGGTGCCGGTGTGTCTGGTCAGCAAGGGGGCGCCTGACCTGGAGCACACCATCGAGGTGCCGCCCGTCGTCGCCGAGGTGCTGACCCAGGTCACGCTGTCCTACTCGGGGCCGTGCGCCGAGTACGGCGAGTCGGCGCCCCGGGGAGACGGGACGCTCACGGCATACAGCCAAGTCTGGCAGGACGAGCCGCAGGCGATCGGCCTGGTCTTCCCCTCCGAGACCCTGGAGGGGCTGCCCTATGACCCGCCCACCGCCGGCCTGTGGTGCTTCGACAAGGACGGCAACGGGGAGGTCGACCCGATGACGGAGTGCGCGGGCGGTTACGAGGACGCGCTGCAGCTCGGCGAGGAGTTCCGCACGCAGGTGGACTCGCCGTTCACCTACGTGCTGAACAACTGGAACCCGCACGGGCACATGCCGCCCGGGATCTATGACAAGCCGCACTTTGACGTGCACTTCTACATGAATCCCAACGAGGAGCGGCTGGCGATCCGGCCCGGGCCCTGCGATGCGCTCGTCAACTGCGATGACTATGAGCTCGGCAAGAACCTGCCGGCGGAGCAGTTCCTGCACCCGGACTTCGCGGACCTGGACGCGATCGAGCCGGCGATGGGCAACCACCTGGCCGACCTCACTGCGCCGGAGCACAACGGGGAGCCGTTCACGCACACCTTCATCTACGGGACCTGGGACGGTGAGGTCACCTTCTACGAGCCGATGGTGACCCACGACTGGTATGCGGATCTGGCCAGCGGGAGCATCGGTGACAGCTGTCAGGCGATCAAGCAGCCGGAGGCGTTCGCCGAGTCGGGCTGGTACCCCACGGAGTACTGCCTGCGCTATCGCGAGAACCGCGACGAGTTGACCACCTCGCTGGAGTCCTTCGAGTTCCACGAGGCGAGCTGAGATCAGTGCTTGCGGTCGGACTCAGCCGCCATAAAGTAGGTCATCGGGCGGAAGGGCCTGACAGTTGCTCAAAATATCAGGCATGGCCCCGCCGACTTCGGCGGGGTCAAGCGCTGCATCAGCGAAGAACAGGGCCTGACTGGCCTCGTAGTTGGCCGCATAAGTTTCGAAGGTAGGCGGCTCGGGTGTTGGATAGCCTAGTGACTGCATGCAGGGGATCGTCTCCTCAACGAGCCAGTCGTAGTAGACCCTCAATTGGTCGGCACTGAGTGGAGTCACAAATTCTGCCGCCATGGGGTAGAGGGCTTTGCATGAGTACGAGACAAGAGCTGCTGCGTCGCTCTGCCCCGCAGGAACCTCGTAACCCCATCCCCCGCCATCCTTCACGACCGCGGGGAATCCATGGTCAGTCATGCAGTCGGCCATGATTTGATCAATTTCCTGAGGTGTCACAGCACGCTTGGGTGCAATTCGTGGCGGATCGGTGATGCCAGCGTCAGCCGCCAATTCGGCCATATCTGCGTGATAAGTGTCCGGGACGCCGGGCGGCAGACCATCCGTTTCGTGTGGCATTTCGGCGGACGTGGTATTTCGCGCTTGGCGCCCAGCGGTCGCCGTAGGAGACTGGGCCTCCTCGGTGGTTGCCCCTCGCGAGACGCTCGGTGATATCGGCTTGGTCGCGTTCCTAGTATGCACCTCGTCAGACTGGCAGCCCACAAGTGCGAGAGTGCTGAGCAGCCCCACGAGCCAGAGTTCAATCCCGCGCATGGCACTCACGCTCTAACTAATACGCGCAGTGGTTGCTCCAGGTGTTTATGGCGGTATTGGCGTACCATAGTGTGGATGCGCTACCGAAGGGGCTTTCTGGCGCATGAATGTATGAGTGTGCCTCGTTGTTGTACTCGCGACCATCCGTGCTGAAGAAAGTGTGCTTTTGGTACGAGGCCCCGTCTGCTCGGCTGTATGCCCCCACGGTGGTGGGTGAGTTGCAATGAACCACAGACCCACTGCGAGAATCTGCTATGCCTGCCAACGGAATTGCCACCACCAATGTCGCTGCGGAAACAGCTGCTGCAATCCAGGTCCTATAAGTTGCCATGCGAATCGACTCCTCGTTGAGTATATTCTGCGCTCACAACGCTACACCGCTTTGAGTTGGGGGCGCAAGGGTGCCTTGAAGCTTACCCAGAGGTGGACTACTGCTTCTCGTCGCGTGTCCGTGGCGTGTCGAACGAATGGGAGTAGCCCAGGTTGGGCGCGAGCCAGCGCTCGGCCTCCTCGAGCATCCAGCCCTTGCGGGCGGCGTAGTCACTGACCTGGTCCCGGCCCAGTTTGCCGACGGCGAAATAGACCGCCTCCGGGTGAGAGAGATAGAGCCCGGAGACCGCCGAGGTCGGCGTCATGGCGCACGACTCGGTGAGCTCGAGGCCGACCTCATCCGCGCCGAGCAGGCGGAACAGGGTGCGCTTCTCGGTGTGGTCGGGCTGGGCGGGGTAGCCCGGCGCGGGGCGGATGCCGTCGTAGCGTTCCTTGATCAGGTCGGTGACCTCGAGCTGCTCGTCGGCGGCATAACCCCACAGCTCGGTGCGGACCTTGCGGTGCAGCCACTCGGCGAACGCCTCGGCCAGCCGGTCCGAGAGCGCCTGCGCCAGGATCGCGGAGTAGTCGTCCAGGTCCTCCTTGAACTCCATCGCCAGCTCGTGCGCACCGTGGATGCCGACGGCGAAGCCTCCGAGGTGGTCGCCCTCGGGAGCCACGAAGTCGGCCAGCGCGGCATAGCGGTTGGTCCGCTGCTTCTGCTGCCGCAACGTGTGGAAGACCGTGGTGCGCCCATCCAGCTCGGTGATCTCGATGTCGTCCTGCCCGAGTCGGCGGGCGGGCCACAGAGCGACCACGCCGCGGGGCTTGAACAGCTGCTCCTCGACGATCCGGCGCAGCAGCTTCTGCCCGTCCGCGAACAGCGCGCGAGCCTGCTCACCCTGGCGCGGGTCGTCGAGCAGCTTGGGATAGGTGCCGCGCAGCTCCCAGGCGGAGAAGAAGGGGGTCCAGTCGATGATCTCGACCAGCTCCTCCAGCGACGGCTCCACCACGTGCCGTCCCAGCTGGCGCGGGGCGCCGTGCCCGGCCGACTCCACCGCGCGGGTGTCCGCGCGCGCGGTGGCGAGGTCCACCAGCGTCACCTTCTTGGCGCCGTGCCGCTCGCGCAGCTCGCCGTACTGCTGGCCCACCCGGTCGGCCAACTCGGACTCGCGGTTGATCGCGTCGCCGGCCACCCCGACGGCCCGGCTGGCGTCCACGACGTGGGCCACCGTGCCGCGGTAGGCCGGGTCGATCTTGACCGCGGTGTGGGCGGTGCTCGTGGTGGCACCGCCGACAAGCAGCGGCGTGGTCATCCCACGCCGGCTCATCTCGGTGGCCACCCCGACCATCTCGTCCAGGCTCGGCGTGATCAGCCCGGAGACCCCGATGACGTCGGCGCCCCACTCCGCAGCGGTGTCCAGCAGCGTCTCTGCCGGGACCATGACGCCCAGGTCGCGCACGTCATAGCCGTTGCAGGACAGCACGACCCCGACGATGTTCTTGCCGATGTCGTGCACGTCGCCCTTCACCGTGCACAGCAGGATCTTCCCCTTGGTGTGGCCCCCCGTCTCAGCGGCGGCCGCCTCGAGATAGGGCGTCAGGTGGGCCACGGCCCGCTTCATCACGCGCGCCGACTTCACCACCTGCGGCAGGAACATCTGGCCGCTGCCGAACAGGTCGCCGACGACGTCCATGCCGTCCATCAACGGACCCTCGATGACCAGCAGCGCCGAGCCGAGCTCCTGGTAGGCCTCCTCGGCGTCCTCCACAGCGAAGTCGGAGATGCCGTGCACCAAGGCGTGTCGCAGCCGCTCGGCGACCGGCTCCTGACGCCAGGCCGCCTTCTCGGGGGCGCCACCACCGCTCGAGGAGGTGCCCTTGTAGCGCTCCGCCAGCTCCAGCAGTCGGTCGGCGGCGTCGGGCCGCCGCGCCAGGATCACGTCCTCGACGGCCTCCCGCAGCTCCGGCTCGATCTCCTCGTAGATGCCGAGCATCCCCGCGTTGACGATGCCCATGTCCAGGCCCGCCTCGATCGCGTGGAACAGGAAGACCGCGTGCATCGCCTCGCGGACGGTGTTGTTGCCGCGGAAGCTGAAGGAGACGTTGCTGATGCCGCCGCTGACGAGGGCGCCGGGCAGGTTGGCCTTGATCCACCGGGTCGACTCGATGAAGTCGCGGGCATAGAGGTCGTGCTCGCTCATGCCCGTCGCGACGGTCAGCACGTTGGGGTCGAAGATGATGTCGTGCGGTGCGAAGCCGGCCTGCTCGGTCAGCAGCCGGTAGGCCCGCCCGCACACCTCCTGTCGCCGCTCCAGGGTGTCGGCCTGGCCGGTCTCGTCGAAGGCCATCACCACGACGGCCGCGCCGTAGCGCCGCACGATCGCTGCCCGGCGCAGGAACTCCTCCTCGCCGTCCTTGAGCGAGATGCTGTTGACCACACCCCGCCCTTGGAGGCAGCGCAGCCCGGCCTCGAGCACCTCCCACCGTGAGGAGTCGACCATGACCGGCACCCGGGAGATGTCCGGCTCGCCGGCCAGCAGGTTGAGGAAGTGCGTCATCGCCGCGACCCCGTCGAGCATGCCCTCGTCCAGGTTGACGTCGATCAGCTGCGCACCGGCCTCGACCTGCTGCCGCGCGATCTGCACCCCGGTGTCCCAGTCGCCCTCTGCCACAGCCTTCTTGAACTTCGGGGAGCCGGTGATGTTGGTGCGCTCGCCGACGTTGACGAAGTTGGTCTCGGGGGTGGCTGTGAACGGCTCGAGACCGGACAGACGCAGGTATGCCGACAGCTGGCCCGGGTGCCTCGGTGCCACTCCGCGGACCGCCCCTGCGATGGCCGCAATGTGCTCCGGGGTGGTGCCGCAGCAGCCGCCGACGATGTTGACCATGCCCTCCCGGGCATAGTCGCCGAGCACCTGCGCCATCTGCTCGGGCGTCTCGTCATAGCCACCGAAGGCGTTGGGCAGGCCCGCGTTGGGATGCACCGACACCAGACGCTGGGTCGCCCCGGCGACCTCGCGCAGGTGCGGTCGCAGCGCGGCCGGTCCCAGGGCGCAGTTCAAACCCACCGAGAGCAGGTCGAGGTGCTCGGTGTCCAAGGCGGTGGAGATCACGAAGGCCTCCGGGGTCTGCCCCGACAGGGTGCGGCCGGACGCGTCGGTGATCGTGCCGGAAAGCATCACCGGCACCCGCACCCCGAGCTCCTGCCCGACAGTGTCCGCCGCGCGCAGCGCGGCCTTGGCGTTGAGCGTGTCGAAGACCGTCTCGATCAGGAGCAGATCGGCCCCGCCGGCCAGGAGACCCCGGGCCTGCTCGGCATACGCCTCGTGCAGTTGGTCGTAGGTGACAGCCCGGAACTCCGGGCGCTCCACGTCAGGGGACAGGGACGCGGTGCGGTTGGTCGGGCCCATCGCTCCGGCGACCCAGCGGGGACGGCCGTCCCGCGCAGTGAACTCGTCGGCGACCTCGCGCGCCAGCCGGGCAGCAGCCTGGTTGAGCTCGGGCACCAGCGCCTGGGTGCCATAGTCGGCCTGCGCGATCGAGGTCGAGGTGAAGGTGTTGGTCGTGGCGATGTCCGCGCCCGCCTCGAAGTACTGCCGGTGCACGTCGGTGACGACGTCGGGCCGGGTCAGCTGCAGGAGATCGAAGTTGCCGCGATAGCTGCGGCCCTGCTCTGCCCCCTCGACCCGGAAGTCGTCCTCGGTGAGGTCGACCTGCTGCAGCAGGGAGCCCCAGGCTCCGTCAAGGACCAGGATCCGCTCGTGCGCCAGAGTGCGGAGCTCCGAGGCTGTGCTCTGTGGGACGGTCATGCTCACCTCTCGTGCCACGGCTGTGGACTTTCCAGCCAGCGGCTGGGCCTGGGGGACGGCATGACCGAGGATAGATCAGATGCGCGTGCAACTTTTTCCCCCGCCGCCAGCGTCTTGGCGGGTGTGAGGAACAGGAGATCCGGATGAGGCTCTTCGGCCGGTCGGCCGAGCAGGGCGAGATCGAGGCCTACGTCGAGGGCGCCATGCCCCGGCTGGTCGGGCTCGCCTATGCCATGACCGGGTCGAAGCCCGACGCCGAGGACCTGGTCCAGGACACCCTGGCGACCGTGGTGACCAAGTGGTCCCACGTCTCCGGGGCGGAGAACGTGGACGCCTATGTGCGGCGCACGATGGTCAACACGCTCATCTCCAAGAAGCGCCGCAGGTGGACCACCGAGGTCGTCTCGCACGATGCGGTCACCGCGGACCGGGCCCAACCTGTCGGCGCAGGGGTCGCGCAGCAGGTCACGGACCGGGACGCGGTGCTGGGATTGTTGCGCCAGCTGCCGGACCGGCAGCGGGCCGTGATGGCTCTGCGCTTCTATGAGGACCTGCCGGATGCGCAGATCGCCCAGGCCCTCGACTGCTCCGAGCAGGCCGTGCGCAGTGCGGCCCACAACGCGATGAAGACACTCCGCCGGCTGCTGCCGGCACACGAGGGACAGGGGGCCCGCTGATGTCGCAACACCAGCACCGTCCCGGTGCCGACGACGACATCTCGCAGATGTTGCGCGGTGCGCTGGGCGACGCAGACTTTGACTACGAGGCACTCGTGGGTGGGGTCCACCAGCGTGTCGGCCGGATCCGTCGTCGGCGGGCGGTCGCCACCGGTGTCGCTGTGGCCGTCCTGGGCCCGGCCCTGGTGGGCGGCGCCGCGCTGGTGGTGCCCGACCTGCTGGGGGAGGACTCCACCGTGGTCGGTCCCGCCGCGACCACCGATGTCGCGATGTCCACGACCGAGGGACCGACCGAGCCGACGACCGAGCCGACGGCGCAGGAGCCCCCGTGGCAGGCGGTCGAGCCGCCGATTCCCGAGGGCGGTGCGCAGCCCGAGAACGAGGACTTCCCCAACGCCTGGGAGATCCCGGACGCCCGCCCGACCGCTGTGGACGCCCTCGATGAGCTCGGGCCCCCGCAGTTGTTCATGAACTACCCGCGCACGGTCCCCGTGTCGGGCCTGATGGCGTGCGACCCCGGCAACCCGGGCGGGGTGGAGCCGCTGGCCGCTCAGCACGTCAGCTACTTCCAGCAGGACGCACGGGGCCCGGTCATCGACATCACGGTCACCGGGTGGGAGGACAGCGACGCCGCGCGGGACGGGCTCGTCGACGACGACTACACCTCCTGTGCCTGGGACGACCGGGCGGGCCAGGTGGAGGCCTGGCCGGGCCGCGAGGGTGATGAGGACTACCTCCTCGTCCCCGGGACGGAGCGCGGGCTGGTTGCTGCGGTCGTCCAGCAGGGTGACTACCTGGTCACGGTCACGGTGCGGGACGAGTCCGACCCGGAGGCGGTGACCGGGGTCGCCACCGAGATCGCCAGCAAGACGGCCGAGAACCTCGAGGCGCTCGACCCGGTCCATGGTCGGGACTGAGGGGAGGGACTGGCGATGAACACTGCGCTCGATGACTCCCCAGACCCCTGGGGTGAGGCACGGGTCGGCCAGCACCTGTGCCGCGCCGTCGGCCAGGTGGACTTCGACTACGCCGCGCTGGTGGAGGGCGTGCACCACCGGGCGGGGCGGATCCGGCGTCGCCGTGCTTTGACGACCGGGGCCATCACGGCAGTCGTCGCGCCGGCCCTGCTCGGTGGCTCGGCGATGGTGTTTCCTGGCCTGCTCCCCGGTGGCGTGGGCACCGTGACCCCTGCGGAGACGCCGCTCGCTGCTGTGGCCCAGGAGCCGACCAGCGCTGAGACGCCTGAGGCAGACCTCCCGCCGGAGGGGCACGTCCCGTCAGCAGCGCCCGCGGACCCGATGGAGACTCGTCAGAGCGCAGTCGCCGAGGAGCCGCCGTGGCAGGAGACGGCACCACCGCTGCCGGAGGGTGGAACGGGCGAGGCCGACCAGGACAACGCCTGGGACGTGCCCGACGCCCGCCCCACGGGTGTGGACCTCCTGGAGGCCCTGGGCACGCCGGTGTACGGCAGTGCCGCCCCACAGATCGTCCCGGTCTCTGGGGTCATGGCCTGCGACCTCGGACAGCGGCGGGGCTCGGATCCCGTGCCACTGGCGGGCCAGGCCTGGATGTACTACGACGACCAGGTCGCCGGTGAGGTCAGCATCCAGGTCACCGGCTGGGAGGACAGCACCGCAGCGCGCGACGACCTGCGCGAGGGCACGATGACCTACTGCGTTCACGACACGGACGGTGACTGGGAGCGGATCGCCTGGCCCGGGCACGAGGGCGATGAGGACTACCTGCTCTATCAGGCCGCGTCCAACGGCATCGACTACAGCTTTGCCGTGGTCCGTCAGGGTGACTACGTGATCGGTGTCACCGTCACTGACGACCACAGGGTCGCCAGCCTTGAGGTGGCCGCCGAGCTGGCCAGCAAGACAGCCGACAACATGCAGGCCCTGGACCCGGTCCACGGGCGCGACTGAGGGGCGACACATGATGGGGACACAACAACTCCGGACAGGGGGCAACCGGAGCCGGCGCGCTCTGGCGGCCGGTGGTGCGGTCGCCGTGCTCGGGGCCGCGCTCGTGGGCGGGACCGCTCTGGTGCTGCCGGACACACCGGTCTTCGGGGCCGACCCGGCCGTGTCGTCGGCGCCCGCGTCGATGACGGAGGAGCCAGAGACCGTCGAGCCCACGGTGCAGCCAGTCAGTGTGCCGGTCGCATCGGATCCGGCTGCACCCGCGGCAGAGCCGGCAGGGCTCGTGGCGGAGCCGGCGGCGCCCGCGGTCGACAGCGAGGCCCCGTGGCAGGACACGCCACCACCCCTGCCCGAGGGCGGGCTGCTGCCGGAGAACCCGGACTGGCCGAATGCCTGGGAGATCCCGGACGCCCGGCCCAGCGGGGTGGACCACCTGGACGCGTTCGGCGCACCGAGGCTGGCGATGAACTACCCCCGGATGGTGCCGCTGCCCGGTGTCATGGTCTGCAACACCGGGGCCGAGGACGTCGAGCCGCTGGCGGGGCAGAACTGGATGTACTACGAGGACGGCACCGACCTCGACAGTGGCGTCGTTGACATCGTCGTCACGGGGTGGGCGGACAGCGGCGCGGCACGCGATGCCCTGCGCGACGGCACGATGACCTTCTGTGTCCGCAACACGCCGGCCGGTTGGGTGCAGCACGAGTGGCCCGGGCACGAGGGCGACGACGACTACCTGCTCTACGAGACAGTGGCGGGAGCCGGGCACGCCCACTACATGGCGGTCGTCCGGCAGGGCGATTACCTGGTCGGCGTGACGGTCACCGACCCGACCGGTCCGGCGAGGGCGGAGGTCGCCGCCGAGATCGCGGACAAGACCGCTGACAACCTGGAAGCCCTGGACCCCGACCACGGGCGGGACTGACAGCGGCTGCTGCCAGACTCGGGGGGTGAGCCCCACCGACGTCACCGCGACCTACCGGCTGCAGCTGCACGCCGGGTTCACGCTCGAGCACGCCCGCGAGGTGGTTCCCTACCTGGCGGCTCTCGGTGTCTCCCACGTCTACCTCTCGCCGGTGCTGACCGCAGTTCCCGGCAGCCAGCACGGTTATGACGTGCTGGACCACGGGTCCATCGACTCGGAGCTGGGTGGCCGCGACGCGCTCGAGCGGCTGGCCGCAGACTGTCACAGGGCGGGGTTGGGTGTCGTCGTGGACAGCGTCCCCAACCACATGGCCCTCACCGCCCCCGAGTGGGCCAACCGCCAGGTGTGGGAGGTGCTCCGCAGGGGCCGGCAGGCGGCCACCGCGCACTGGTTCGACGTCGACTGGGACGCACTGGGCGGCCGATTCGGTTTGCCCATCCTGGGAGCGCCCCTGGAGCAGGTGCTGGCCGACGGGCAGCTCGTGCTCGACACCGGTCGGCCGGAGGAGGGCCCGGCCGCGGGTGAGTCGGTCATCCGCTACTTCGAGCACGTCCTGCCGGTGGCCGGTGGCACGACTGGTCCGTCCGCCGGGGCGCACTCCGACCGGGACCTCGCCGACGTGCTGAGCCGGCAGCACTTCCTGCTCGCACACTGGCGGGACGCGGAGGCCACCCTCAACTACCGCCGGTTCTTCGAGGTGGACTCGCTGATCGGCGTGCGTGTCGAGGAGTCGGACGTCTTCGAGGACACCCACCGGCTGCTCCTCGACCTGCACCACTCCGGCGTCATCGACGGTTTCCGCATCGACCACCCGGACGGCCTGACAGACCCCGAGGCCTACCTGCGCCGGCTCACCCGGCAGTGCCGGCCCGGGACACCGATCTGGGTCGAGAAGATCCTGGAGGGCCCGGAGCGTCTGCCGCAGACCTGGGAGTGTGCCGGAACCACCGGCTACGACGCGCAGGCGGTGCTGCAGCGAGCCCTGGTCCCCGAGCGCACCGCCGAGACCATCGACGCAGCCTGGTCCGCCACCGGCGGTCAGCCGTCGCTGGCGGCCGTGGTGGAGGAGGCCAAGCAGCAGGCCGTGGACACCCTGCTCACCCCCGAGACGGCCCGCCTGCTGCGGCGGGCCCACGAGGCTCTCCCCGACGAGGACAGCGTGGCGCTGGCGTCCGCTCTGCGCGCGCTGCTGGTCGCTGTCGACGTCTACCGCGCCTACGTCCGGCCCGGGCGCGACACGGCGCCCGAGGCGGAGGCCCACCTCGTGGGGGCCATCGAGCAGGCCGCTGGCACGAGCGGGCAGCCCGACGTCGTCCAGCGGCTGGGCGAGGTGCTGTTGCGCCCCGACGGCTCCGCGGACCGCGCAGCCGCCCGCGACCTGGCCGTGCGCTTCCAGCAGGTCACCGGGCCGGTGATGGCCAAGGGCATCGAGGACACCGCCTTCTATCGCTGGCACCGTCTCGTCGCGCTCAACGAGGTCGGTGCCGACCCGGCGGCGCCACCGGGCACGGAGTCGTTGACCACGTGGGCGCGGCACCAGGTCGACCACTGGCCACGTGGCATGACGACCTTGTCCACCCACGACACGAAGCGCAGCGAGGACGTGCGCGCCCGGCTGCTTGCCGTGGCGGCCGACGCAGCTGCGTGGCGGGAGTGCTCTGAAGCCTTCGCGGGCGCCGCGTCCGAGCACGGGGTGGACGGGCCGACGGCTCACCTGCTCTGGCAGACGGTCGTCGGTGCCGCAGGTGACCCGGAGGCGGGCCACGGCCTGGAGCAGGAGCGCCTGGAGGCCTACCTGGTCAAGGCGATGCGCGAGGGCAAGGAACACACCCACTGGATCGCCGTCGACCAGGCCTACGAGGAGCGGGTGCTGTCCCTGGCGCGCGCCGCACTGGCCGACGGTCCGTTGCGGGAGGTCACCGACCGCGCGCTGGTCGCCAACCGCGGTCGGGTGCGCGTCGTCATACTGGCTCAGAAGCTGCTGCAGCTCACCCTGCCCGGGGTGCCCGACACCTATCAGGGCTGCGAGCTGGTTGACCTGTCGCTGGTCGACCCGGACAACCGGCGCCCGGTCGACTTCGCGGACCGGGCGGCCCGGCTGGACCGGCTCGATGCCGGGGGGACGGCGGTCGACCTGTCGGACGAAAAGCTGCTGATCACGGCCGCCACACTGCGGTTGCGGCGGCAGCGGCCAGTCTCCTTTGCCGGTGACTTCACCCTGCTGGAGACGGGAACCTCCCTGCTGGGCTACCGGCGCGGTGAGGACGTGGTCGTCCTGGCCGGACGGGCCCCCGAGGCCGATGGCACGCTGCCCCCGACGCAGGTCGCCCTGCCCGCCGGTGTCTGGGTCGACCGGTTCACCGGCACCCGACACGAGGGCAGCGTCAGCACCGGGGCCGTCCTGGCCACGCTGCCCGTGGCGCTCCTGGCCCGGGAGGAGCACGATAGGGGGTAGCTCCCGACAGACCCGGGGCGCGAGGCAAGGAGCGCCGATGGACATGGAGGACTTCCCGGCCTACCTGAAGCAGGTGCGTGCCCATCGCGCCGAGCTGCGGGAAGCCGTCCTGCGCGTGGAGGCCACGCTCGCGTCCCCGATCGCCCGGGGATCCGCCTGGCGGACCCGCGTCGCGGTGGCGCTCGCTCAGCTCGCCCGCGACTTCGAGGACCATGTCCACCTCACGGAGCGTCCCGGTGGCCTCTACGACAGTGCCCGGTCGACGCAGCCCCGGCTTGCGGCGACCGCCCGGCACCTGGTCGCTGAGCACGCTGCGCTGCGGGAGGCCATCGACACGTGCCTGGCCGACTTCACCGAGGGGGAGGACGACGCCGACCTGGAGCACCTGCGGGAGCGGGCCACCCACCTGATCGGCCAGCTGGTGCGCCACCGCCAGCGCGGCGGCGACCTGGTCTATGAGGCCTACGCCGTCGACCTCGGCGGGGAAGGGTAGGGAGTCGCAGGACGACGACACAATGGCATCATCGGCCCTGTGACGGATCAGCCGACCGGGCAACCGAGACAGTATGCCGTGTGGGCACCCCACGCCACGCACGTCGAGGTGGTCATCGGCCCCCCACCCGACCGAGCGCATGGTGAGGCGGGAAATGACCCCCACCGAGCGCGCCGGATGGCGCCGGCGGAGCGGCCGGGCTGGTGGGTGGCGCCGGTCGAGGACACCGACGACGGCCGCTACGCCTTCCGGCTCGATGGCGGGGACCCGCGGCCCGACCCACGCTCGCTCTCCCAGCCCGACGGGGTCCATGCGACCTCCGCCCTGGTGGACCTCTCGGCATACCAGTGGGGTGACTCGGACTGGACCGGCCAGCGGCTGGAGGGCGCCGTGCTCTACGAGCTCCACCTCGGGACCTTCACCGCGGAAGGCACCCTGGCGGCCGCGACCGAACGACTCGACCATCTGGTCGACCTCGGCGTCACCATGGTCTCCTTGATGCCGGTCGCGGCCTTCCCGGGGCGGCACGGGTGGGGTTATGACGGGGTGGCGCTCTTCGCGGTCCATGAGCCCTATGGGGGTGCGGCAGCCCTGCAGGCCTTCGTCGACGCAGCCCACCGCCGGGGGCTCGCGGTCTGCCTGGACGTCGTCTACAACCACCTCGGGCCGAGCGGCAACTACCTGGCCCAGTTCGGGCCGTACTTCACCGACCGGCACCAGACGCCGTGGGGGTCGGCGGTCAACCTCGACGGGCCGGGCAGCGACGAGGTCCGCCGCTTCGTGCTGGACAACGCGCGGATGTGGCTGCAGGACTTCCACCTCGACGCGCTGCGGCTGGATGCCGTGCACGCTCTGCACGACGAGCGGGCCGAGCACATCCTGGAGTCGCTCGCGACGCTGGCCGACGAGATCGCCGAGGAGACCGGGGTGCCGCGGAGCCTGATCGCCGAGTCCGACCGCAACGACCCCGCGACGGTGAGCCCACGCGGACCCGGTGGCGCTGGCGGGCTGGGCCTGAGCGGGCAGTGGGCCGATGACATTCACCACGCCCTGCACGTGGCGTTGTCGGGGGAGACACAGGGCTACTACGCCGACTTCGATGGATCCGAGGCCCTGGAGAAGGTGCTGACCCGCACCCCGTTCTTCCACGACGGCAGCCACTCCACCTTCCGGGGGCGAGGTCACGGGCGACCGGTGGACCTGGAGACCACGCCTCCCTGGCGTTTCGTCGCGTCCCTGCAGACGCACGACCAGGTGGGCAACCGGGCGAGCGGAGACCGCCTGTGCCACACCCTGACGACTGGTCAGGCCGCGATCGGTGCCGCCCTGCTGCTCACCGCTCCCTACACGCCGATGCTGTTCATGGGCGAGGAGTGGGGCGCGAGCACGCCGTGGCAGTTCTTCACTGACCACTCCGAACCTGAGCTCGTCGAAGGCATCCGCACCGGTCGCGCGCGCGAGTTTGCCGAGCACGGATGGTCGGCAGCAGTCCCGGACCCTCAGGACGAGGGCACGGTGGTCAACTCCCAGCTGCGCTGGGACGAGCTGTCCCAGGAACCGCACGCCGCACTGCTCGCCTGGCACCGCACACTGCTCCGGCTCCGAGGTGAGCTGCCCGATCTGCTGTCCAGCCCGCTGGAGGAGTCCTCGCTGACCCGCGACGACGGCGTGCTGGTGCTGACTCGTGGGAAGGTGCAGCTCGTGGCCAACCTCGCTGTTGCCCCCGCCCGGGTGAGGCTGCCGGTCCAGCCCGGCACACGGCATACGGCGGCGCAGTTCGGCGGGGCCGCGGTGGAGGGGGAGACGGTCACCCTCCCTGCCCATTCGGTGGTTGTGCTGTCTGCTGCCGGCTGAGCACTGATCGGGATACCTGGTCGCGGGGCGTCGGCCGCGTACCCTGGGGCGCGTGAGGTTCCACAAACCGATCCCCCTGCCGCCCGAGTCGATCGAGGCCAGCACGCCCGCGCCCGATCAGCTGGAGGCCGCCGAGATGGCCCACCGCAGTGCCGCAGTCCTGGTGGACCGCGGCCGGGCCAGTGACGATCCTGAGCTGCTGCAGCGTCTGGTCGAGCTGCCCCGCACGGTCGGGTTGCAGACGCTGGCCGAGGTGTGGTCTGCGCGTCCGGCCCGCACGCTGCCCGGCGCACTGTGGCGGCTCTATGTGCTCGATGAGTGGGTGCAGCGGTCGCCGGAGGCGGTGGCCCAGGCGTTCTCGGCCGGTGCGACGCACGCCGAGGTCTATCGGGTCATCTCGGGGGTCGTCGAGCCACCGCGGCCGGAGGACCTGCAGGAGCTGACCCACCAGATCCTCAACGGCGTCTATGAGGGTGACCTCGACGTGGCCCTGGAGCGGGCGGCGGCCTTCTGCCACGTCACCGCGACCGGACTGGCCGTGCTGCACGAGGGTGACGCGGAGTCCGCTCGCTCCGAGGAGTTGCGGCGTGCCGCGCGCTTGCAGGAGACCGCAGCGGACCTGCAGGCCTGCGCGAAGCTCTGGCTGCGTGGCGACCTGCACTGAGCCGGCTCGCACGCGCCAACCCGTCGAACGAACCGACCAGCGGCGAATGACCTGCTGCGATCCTGGGGCGGCGATGAGTTCTCGCTGCCCAGGTAGTCGACACCCGCATGAGCACTGTTGAACCCGAGTCCGCTGTCGACCTGCGCCCCGCCGCCGAACTCATGGCCACGGTGGTCCGCGGCGTGCGGGATGATCAGCTCGACGGGCCCACGCCCTGCACCGACTACACGGTCGGTGACCTGCTGGACCACGTGAGCGGCCTGTCCCTCGCCTTTGCGCAGGCCGCCCGCAAGGAGGCATCTGGTCCCGGCCCCTCCGCCGACTCGAGTCGACTGCCTCCGGACTGGCGGGAGGTCGTCCCCGGGCGGGTGCTGGCGCTGGCCGAGGCCTGGCGGGACCCGGAGTCGTGGTCCGGCCAGACGGCGGCCGGGGGCCTGGAGATGGACGGAGCGACGGCAGGACTGGTCGCCCTCGACGAGCTCGTGCTGCACGGTTGGGACCTGGCGGTCGCCACCGGACAGCCCTTCGACCCCGACCGGGCGAGTGTGGAGGGCGCCCAGGCCTTCGCTGCACAGTTCTCGGGACCGGGCACCGAGCAGATGCGCCGCGGCCTGTTCGGCACGGAAGTGGCAGCTCCGGCAGACGCGACGAGACTGGAGACGTTGCTCGCGATGGCCGGGCGGGACCCACGCGACCCGGCGTTCGTGACCCGCTGACCTGCGACTCCGGGTCTTCCTCCACAGGCGGGGAACAGTTTCGGGGCGGGAACGGTTAGCCTTGACCGTGTGCCGGGCCGCGGCAGCCCCGGGCTCCAACATTCGCCGCTACGAGCGGCCACGCGCCGAGAGGCGCTCCCGGCCCGGCACATCAATCTCTTGAGCGTCGCGTGGCGGGACGCCCGGACTGAGCGTCGCGTGCGGGACGCCCGGACGCAGGCCGTCGGCACCGGTGGCGGCGTCAGCACGGCAGGCATCCACCGTGTGATCAGCGGGTGTCGCAGTGTGGAACACAAGGTTTCGGATCGCTCCCGCCCTCTGCGTAGCATGTGCCGTGCGGCGGCGTCCCGTCGCGCCGGCAGACCCATGGGAGCAGACGAGTGCGCCTTCGCGTGACCCCGAGGACAGCGCCCTTCGTGGATGCGCTCTCACAACTGGCGATCCTGGTGCACAAGGGCACCCTTGCCGTGCGGGACACCCTCGGGGTCGACCTGCTCGCGCGCGGGGCCGAGCTGGAGCGGCTGCGGGTCCTGCACCGCGAGGCAGAGCGGGCACGCACGGATCTGCTCGAGCTGGCGCGGGAAACCTTCGTGACGCCCTTCGACCGCGGCGACATCCACCAGTTGACGGTCGCCCTCGCCGAGGTGGTGCGCCATCTGGAGCGCGCCGTCGACAGCGGCATCAAACACCGCGTGGACGACCTGCCCGACTCGATGACGGCCCTGATCGACGTGTTGCTGCGCATGGCCGAGCTGACGGCGGAGGCGCTCCCGGGGCTGCGCGACCTGGAGGGCATCGCAGGCTTTCCCATCGAGATGCGCCGGCTCGGTGTGCGTGCGGACCTGGCCAGGCGTGAGGTGCTGACCGAGGCGCTGGCCGCCCGTGCCGACCCCCTGCGTGCCGTCCGCCTCACCCTCGTGGTGGAGGAGCTCACGACCGCGATCCGCGACCTGGAGCGGGCTGCGACGGTCGTCGAGGGCATCGTCGTCAAGGAGTCCTGAGGGTGGACTGGCTCCCGGTCGCGCTGGTCATCGCGCTGGCCCTGATCTTCGCCTTCACCAACGGTTTTCACGACGCCTCGAACTCCGTGGCGACGGCGATCGCCACCCGTGCCCTCAGCCCGCGCATCGCGGTCACCATGGCGGCAGCCCTGAACCTGATCGGCGCCTTCCTCGGGGAGGGCATCGCCCGCACGATCGGGGAGAGCATCATCGTGCCGTCGTCCGGCAACGAGGGCCTGATCCTGATCGCCGCAGCGCTGATCGGTGCCGTCGCCTGGAACCTGCTCACCTGGTGGTGGGGCATGCCGTCCTCGTCCACCCACGCCCTCATCGGCGGTCTGACGGGGGCCGCGCTGGCTGCCGGGTCGACGGTGCTGTGGGCGGGCATCTGGACCGACGTCGTCCTGCCGATGCTGGTGTCGCCACTCGCGGGGCTGGTCGTGGCCTATCTCGCGATGCGGCTGCTCATCCGGCTCGTCGGGCACAACCGGCGGCAGGGCGTGGACCGGGACATGCGCCGCGCGCAGGTAGCCTCAGCGGGCGCGATGGCCCTGGGCCACGGTCTGCAGGCCGCGGCCAAGACCATGGGTGTGGTCGTCCTCGCTCTGACCGCCTCGGGGCACGGGGGAGGGGCGGGCGTCCCCTGGGAGGTCATGGTGGCCTCCGCTGTGGCCCTGGCGGCCGGGACGTATGCCGGGGGCTGGCGGATCATGAGAACGCTGGGCAGGCGGATCATCACTCCCGCACCGGAGCCGGCCCAGGGGATGGTCGCCGAGGCCTCGGCCGCCATGGTGCTGTATCTCGCTGCGGTGGGCCACGCCCCCGTCTCGACGACGCACACGGTCACCTCGGCCATACTGGGCACGGGACTGACGGGCCGCGCCTCGGCCATCCGGTGGGGCGTGATCCGCCGGATCGTGCTCACCTGGGTGCTCACCTTCCCCGCAGCGGCCGGCCTGGCAGCCCTGTTGTGCTCAGCCGTCCTGGCGCTCTGACCTCGGGGAACGTGACTGAGAACACACCGGTGCATGGCAGATTCAAATGTCATTCACCTGGCGTTCACCCAGCACGCCCGATTGGGTCACGTCCTCTCCCTAGCCTTCAGCGAGGTTGGCAACGCCGCCAGCACGCAGACTGCGCGAACGCTGCAGGTCGCGTGCCACCTCACTCCTGACAGCAAGAGAGGCAACACCGTGAAGCTGAACCGCTTTGGTTCCACCGTCGCGATCGCGATGGCCGCGTCCCTGGTCCTGACCGCCTGCGGCGGCGACGAGGAGGGCGACGACACCACCAGCGCCGAGGAGACCACCGAGGAGGAGGCCGCTGAGGAGGAGGTCACCGAGGAGGAGGCCGACGACAGCGAGGCTCCGGCCGAGGATGGCGGGGAGACCGACGCTCCGGCAGCCGGTGGCGAGTACACCCCGGCCGAGGGCCTGTCCGGCAACCTGGTGGGCGCTGGCGCGTCCTCGCAGAGCGCCGCTGTCACTGCCTGGATTGCCGGCTACAACGGGGTCCAGCCCGACGTCGCAGTGCAGTACGACCCGGTGGGTTCCGGCTCCGGTCGTGACCAGCTCATCGCTGGCGCCACCGACTTCGCCGGCTCAGACGCCGCGCTGGATGAGGAAGAGGCTGAGGCTGTCAAGGAGGTCTGCGGGCCCGACGGTGCGATGCACCTGCCGCTGTACATCTCTCCGGTCGCCATTCCCTACAACCTGCCGGGTGTCGACGCGCTGAACCTCTCCCCGACCGTTCTGGCGCAGATCTTCAACCAGGAGATCACCACCTGGAATGACGAGGCCATCGCCGCGGACAACCCGGACGCGGACCTGCCGGACACCGACATCACCGTCGTGAACCGCTCGGATGAGTCGGGCACCACGGAGAACTTCATGGAGTACCTGACTGCTGCGGCTCCGGACGCATGGCCGCACGAGGTCAGCGGTGACTGGCCGGTCTCCGGTGGCGAGGCCGCCGCTCAGACCCAGGGTGTCATGCAGGTCGTGAACGCGACGGAGGGCGCCATCGGCTACGCCGACGCCTCCGCCGTCACGGGCCAGTCGGCTTCCATCGGTGTGGGTGACGAGTTCGTCCCCTTCTCCCCGGAGGCAGCTGCCAAGGTTGTTGACGCCTCCGATCCCGTCGAGGGCAGCGCCGAGGGCGACCTGGCCCTGGAGCTGGCACGCGACACCACGGAGTCGGGCGCCTACCCGATCGTCCTGGTCTCCTACCACGTCGTCTGCAAGTCCTATGACGACGCCAACCGCGCGGACCTGGTCAAGGACTACGTCGGCTACGTTGCCTCGGTCGACGGCCAGCAGGCGTCGGCGGACGCCGCCGGCTCGGCCCCGATCTCGGAGGACATGCGCAGCCAGGTCAACGCTTCCCTCGAGCTCATCCAGGGTGGCTGACCTGCTTCACTGTGAGTGATCGCGCCGGCGGTCGTCATCGATAACATCGACGACGACCGCCGACGTGGTGTGATCACCTGGATAAGCCAAAGCACCGCGTGAGGAAGAAGCACCGATGACAGCACCACCCGACGAGCCGCGGGGCGATCACGACCCGACCGCGACCTCCGGGTCCGTGGCGACCCGCCCACCAGACTCTCCCGGCACAACCAGGCCGAAGGCCCGTGCGACGAGACGTCCCGGCGACGTCGTCTTCAGCGGTTTGTCCCTGGCATCGGGCCTCATCATCCTGCTGATCCTGGTGCTGGTCGCTGTCTTCCTCATCCAGCAGGGCTGGCCGGCGTTCACCGCCGACAGCGAGGAGATCAGCGGTGGCGAGGGATTCTTCGGCTACATCTGGCCCTTGGTCGCCGGCACCGTCGTCGCGTCGATCATCGCCATGGTCGTTGCCACCCCGATCGCGGTGGGCATCGCGCTGTTTGTGTCGCACTATGCCCCGCGAAGGATCGGGGTCGTCATCGGGTTCGTCGTGGACCTGCTGGCGGCTGTGCCCTCGGTCGTGTTCGGCATGTGGGGTCTGCAGACCTTTGCCCCGCAGTTCGTTCCTCTCTTCGGCTGGCTCGAGGACACGCTCAGCTTCCTGCCCTTCTTCGAGGACGGCTCGGCCACGGGGCGCACCCTGATGACCGCTTCCCTGGTGCTCGCTGTGATGATCCTCCCGATCATCACCAGCGTCTCCCGCGAGGTCTTCCTCCAGACCCCCCGCCTGCACGAGGAGGCCGCCCTGGCCCTCGGAGCGACCAAGTGGGAGATGATCCGCACAGCGGTGATCCCCTTCGGCACCCCCGGCGTCATCGGCGGCGTCATGCTCGGTCTCGGGCGGGCGCTCGGAGAAACGATGGCCGTCACCCTGATCCTCTCGCCCGGCGCGTTCACCTGGAACATCATCGGCAGCGGCAACAACACCATCCCCGCCGAGATCGCGCTGAACTTCCCGGAGGCCTCCGGGCTTCGGCTTGCTGAGCTGATCGCCGCCGGTCTGGTGCTCTTCGTGATCACCCTCATCGTGAACCTGTTTGCCCGCTGGATCGTTGCGAAGCGGTCCGAGTTCTCCGGAGCCAACTGATGACGACGCCGACCCAGTCACCCGACCACGACATCCACCACGCCCGGTTGGACGACGTCCAGGGCATCGAACCCTCACCCGTGCGCCCGACGAGCAGCCGCGCACAGTGGTTGGCCGGCGTCGGTGCCATCGTGCTGTTCGCCGTGCTCTGGCAGGTGCTGGACCTGCACCTGGCGCTCGCAGTGTCCATCAGCTACCTGCTGTTCCTGGCCGCTGTCTACCTTGTCTACCGCTCGGCCGGCGGCCGCCGCGTTGGGCTGGACATCATCGTCCGTTGGCTGGTCTATGGCGCGTTCACCCTCGCCATCCTGCCGTTGATCTCGCTGCTGTGGACCGTCATCAGCGAGGGGCTCCCGGTTGCCTTCTCGCCCAGCTTCTGGACCGAGGACATGACCGGCATCACCGGGCTGGATGACCAGGCCTACATGGAGGGCACCGCCTCACTCGCTGGTGGAGCAGGCCACGCCATCGTGGGCACCCTGATGATCACGGGTGCTGCCACCCTGATCTCGGTGCCGATCGGCATGTTCACGGCGATCTACCTCGTGGAGTACGGCCGCAACAACCGGCTGTCCCGCGGTATCCGTTTCATGGTGGACGTGATGACCGGCATCCCATCGATCGTGGCCGGTCTGTTTGCCTTCGCCCTGTTCGTCCAGATCCTCGGGCCACGCGACGCCAAGATGGGGGTCGCCGGTGCTATCGCACTGTCGGTCCTGATGATTCCGACCGTGGTGCGCAACAGCGAGGAGATGCTGCGCATCGTGCCCAACGAACTGCGGGAGGCCTCCCTGGCCCTCGGAGTGCCGAAGTGGCGCACCATCGCCAAGGTGGTTCTGCCCACCGCGGCCTCCGGGCTCGCGTCGGGCATCACCCTGGCCATCGCCCGCGTCATCGGAGAAACGGCGCCCCTGCTCGTGGCCGTCGGGTTCGCCCGCAACTGGAACCTCGACATGATGACCGGACCGATGAACTCCCTCGCTGTCTACACCTACGACATCTTCACCAAGCCGTTGAACCCGGCGATCATCGACCCGAGCCGAGAGCGCGCGTGGGCTGCCGCGCTGCTGCTCGTGCTCATCGTGGTGGGCCTGAACCTCCTGGCCCGCCTCATCGCCAAGCTCTTCGCGCCGAAGTCCCGCTGATCCAGGAGATACTGAGCCACATGTCAAAACGCATCGACGTCAAGAACCTCGACATCTTCTACGGCGACTTCCAGGCCGTGAAGGACGTCAGCATGGTGATCGAGCCCAAGTCGGTCACCGCCTTCATCGGCCCGTCCGGCTGCGGCAAGTCGACCTTCATCCGCACGCTCAATCGGATGCACGAGGTGATCCCTGGCGCCCGGGTCGAAGGAGAGGTGCTCATCGACGGACAGAACCTCTATGGCCGTGGTGTCGACCCCGTCGACGTGCGACGCCAGGTCGGGATGGTCTTCCAGCGCCCCAACCCGTTCCCGACCATGTCGATCAGGGACAACGTGCTCGCCGGCGTCAAGCTCAACAGCAAGCGCATGTCGGGCAAGGCCGCCGACGAACTCGCCGAGCGCGCCCTGCGCGGTGCCAACCTGTGGAACGAGGTCAAGGACCGCCTCGACAAGCCCGGATCGGGTCTGTCGGGTGGCCAGCAGCAGCGGCTGTGCATCGCCCGCGCCATCGCGGTCCAGCCAGAGGTGATCCTGATGGACGAGCCGTGCTCGGCCCTGGACCCGATCTCGACCCTGGCGATCGAGGACCTCATCAACGAGCTGAAGTCCGACTACACCGTCGTCATCGTCACCCACAACATGCAGCAGGCGGCACGCGTCTCGGACCGGACCGGCTTCTTCAACCTGGAGGCCACCGGCCAGCCCGGTCAGCTGGTCGAGTTCGACGACACGCAGAAGATCTTCAACAACCCCTCACAGAAGGCGACGGAGGACTACATCTCCGGCCGCTTCGGCTGACCAGGGCAACCGGTTCAGGAGGAGGGCCGGTGGCGCTCCACCTGGATCACCCGGGCAGCCTTGCCGTTGCCAGTGAGCTGGACAGCCAGCACCTCACCCTTGTCCAGCCCGGTCCTGGCCAGGCGGGTCAGCATGCGCTCAGCATTCCCGGCGGGAGCCCGACCGGCCAGGTGGTTCAGCAGGTCGGGCAGCACCGGCCCGTGCGTGCACAGCGCCGCGTCCTCCGCCCGGGCCAGCACCTTGCGGAGGTGCTTGGTCGCCTTGGCCGACCCCTCGGCATACCCCTCCTCCGAGAGTCCCCCACGCTCGGTGAGCGACACTCCGGAGTGGGTGGCATAGGGACGGAGCGTGTCAGCGCAACGGACCGACGGCGAGGTCAACAGGTGTGCTGGGCGGTAGGACCGTAACAACGCGATGATGCGCTGGGAGCGTCGCACCCCGGCCGGAGTGAGTGGGCGCTCGCGGTCGGACCCCTTCCAGGCGCCGCGCCCCACAGCAGCAGCATGCCGGACGACGAGCAGGTTCCAGGTGTCGAGCTCGCCGGCCTCGTGCGCCTCGTGGGCCGCGTCCAACTGCTCTCGGTCTCTCCGGTAGGTCAGTCGCTGCCGGGCCTCGGTCACCCCCAGCCAACTGACCTCGTCGATCTCGTGCTCCAGTTCGCCGTTGCCACCGCAGACAGTCGCGGCCCAGTAACGGACCTGCTTGAGCTGGGGGTGGCCGTCCTTGGTGCCCAGGCCGTACCACGAGTCGGGCAGGGGCGGGCCCAGCCGCACCTCAAGACCCGTCTCCTCCAGGGTCTCCCGAGTGGCGGCCACCGCCCACTCCTCTCCGCGCTCGAGCTTGCCCTTGGGCCAGGACCAGTCGTTGTAGCGCGGGCGGTGGACGAGCGCGAACTCCAGCGTGCCGTTGCGCACACGCCACGGCAGGACACCGGCGGCGCGCACGAGGACGGCACGTTCGGATTGGGTAGCCACGTGAGTCGGGTTCCCTGCGATCAGCGGCGGCGGCCCGGTCGCCGACGCGCTCCGTAGGACGCGATGAGCTCGGAATGCAGATCGGTCAGCGGCGCCCCCTCGGCGGACAGGTGGTGACGGTGCCACTGGCCACTGGGGTCCAGGTGCCAACTGGCCACCTCATCGGACATGCTGCGGTCAAGCAGGGCTCCGAGCGTCTTGACCTGGTCACGGTCAGTGATCGGCACCAGGGCTTCGACCCGGCGGTCCAGGTTGCGGTGCATCATGTCGGCGGAGCCGATGTAGATCTTGGCGCTCTTGCCGGTCCCGAAGGCGAAGACCCGCGAGTGCTCCAGGAACCGCCCGAGGATGGAGCGCACCCGCATCGTCTCCGAGAGCCCGGGGACGCCCGGTCGCAGCGCCGAGATCCCGCGGACCCACACGTCGACCCGGGCCCCCGCTCTCGAGGCGCGGTAGAGCGCGTCGATGACCGCCTCGTCGACGATCGAGTTGATCTTGATCCGGATGCAACCGTCGGGTCCCTTGGCCGCCTCCTCCTCGATCAGGGAGAGCAGTCCTGAGCGAACCGAGCGCGGGGCCACCAGGAGTCGCTTGAACTTCGACTTCGGCGCCATGCCGGAGAGCTGGTTGAACAACCGGGTCAGGTCCTCGCCGATCGCCTCGTCGCAGGTGAGCAGGCCCAGGTCCTCATAGAGGCGGGCGGTCTTGGGGTTGTAGTTGCCTGTTCCGACGTGACAGTAGCGGCGCAGGGCGCCCTTCTCCTCGCGCACCACCAGACAGAGCTTGGCGTGCGTCTTGAGACCGACCATGCCGTAGACCACGTGCACACCGGCGTGCTCGAGCTTGCGCGCCCAGGTGATGTTGTTCTCCTCATCGAAACGCGCCTTGATCTCCACGACGGCGAGCACCTGCTTGCCACTGGCGGCGGCGTCGATGAGGGCGTCGATGATCGGGCTGTCACCGCTGGTCCGGTAGAGGGTCTGCTTGATCGCCAGCACCTGCGGATCGTTGGCCGCCTGCTCGATAAAGGCCTGCACGGAGGTCGAGAACGAGTCATAGGGGTGGTGGAGCAGCACGTCGCTGCTCCGCATGGCCCCCAGGATGTCGGCCGGCGCCGCACGCTCCACCGGTGCCAGGGCCGGGTGCGTGGCGGGAACGAAGTTGGGATAGCTGAGCTCGGTGCGGTCCAGGTCCGCCACGGTGTTCAAGGCGGTCAGGTCCAGCGGTGAGGGAAGACGGTAGACCTCTGAGTCGTGCACGCGGAGCTCTCGGGTGAGCAGGTCCAGGACGTGGTCGTCCATGCTCTCCTCGACCTCGAGACGGACCGGGGGGCCGAAGCGGCGTCGGGTGAGTTCCTTCTCCAGCGCGGTCAGCAGGTTCTCCGCGTCGTCCTCCTCCACCTCCAGGTCCTCGTTGCGGGTCACCCGGAAGGTGTAGGTCTCGTGCACCTCCATCCCGGGGAACAGGAACTCCAGGTGCGCCGCAATGAGCTCCTCGAGCAGGACGTAGCGCGTCACATACAGGTCATTGCCCGGCAGCTCGATGAACCGGGGCAGCAGCGGCGGGACCTTGACGCGGGCGAAGTGCTCGTGGCCGGTCTGAGGGTTGATCAGGATGACGGCCAGGTTGAGGGACAGCCCGCTGATGTAGGGGAACGGGTGAGCCGGGTCGACCGCCAGTGGGGTCAGCACCGGGTAGACGGTGCTGCGGAACATCTCGCCCAGGCGCTTCTGCTCCTCCTGGGGCAGCTCCTCCCAGCGCACGAGCGAGATGCCCTCGCCCTGCAGCGCCGGCGACACGACGTCGCGATAGAGGTGGGCGTGGCGGACCATCAGCTCGTGGGCGCCGACGGAGATCTCGTCGAGGACCTCGCGCGGTTCCAGGCCGGACGCGGACCGGGTGGCGATGCCGGTGGCGATCCGCCGTTGGAGGCCGGCCACCCGCACCATGAAGAATTCGTCGAGATTGCTGGAGAAGATCGCCAGGAACCGGGCACGCTCCAGCAGGGGGACGTCGGGGTCTGCCGCCAACTGCAGCACCCGCTCGTTGAACTGCAACCAGGAGACCTCACGGTCCAGGAACCGGTCCCCGGGCAGACTGTCCGTCTCGTCCGTGGAGTCAGCATCCTTCGGCACGGCACTGATGAACCGACCGTTGGAGGCGCGCGGACGCTGCGCCCGGATCGTGGGCAGGGGAACGACCGAGGAGGACTCGACCACGTCTGGAACCGGCCGGGGGTTCGAGGTCATGAGGACCAGTGTGCCACCAGGAAGGGAGGGGTTCAGTCGGTGGTGACTGCGGCATACATGACATCGATGGCGGACCGCTCAAAGCCCAGTCGGTGATAGGTCGCCAACGCTGGTGCGTTGTCTCCCTCGACATAGAGGGTGGCGCTGGCCAGGCCTCGGTTGCGCAGGTGGTGCAGCCCGACCAACGTGGCCACCTTTCCCAGGCCACGGCCCTGGTATGCCGGGTCGACCCCGACGACATAGACCTCGCCTGAGGTGGGAACACTGTGGCCCGGCTCGGCCGGCTCGACCTTGGTCCAGTGGAAGGCTGCCAACTCTTTGCCGTGCTCGATGAGCAGGAAGCCGTGCGGGTCAAACCACGGTTCGGAGGTGCGCTCCTGCAAGTCAGCGAGGGTCATCCGGCCCTGCTCGGGATGGGCGGCGAAGGCCCGGGCATTGACCTCCAACCACCGCTGCTCGTCCCTGCCCACCTCGAACGGACGCACGGTGAAGCCGTCAGGCAGAGAAGCCTCCGGCAGCTCGGACCACTCGCCGCGCAGCGGCCGCATCATCTGCCACAGGTCGCGCACCGACTCCAGGCCGAGGCTGCCGAACAGTGCCTTGGCGGCAGGCAGGTCGCCGTGAGCCCAGAACCGGGTGTCCGGCCAGCGCTCGAGGACTGCGGTGGCCAGGGCGCGGCCGTGCCCGTCGTGGCGGTGGTCGGGGTCCACGACGATCTCTGCCGCTGGCGGGTCGGAGTGCTCGACGTGGGCATAGGCCACCACACCGGGCCGTGGCGTGTCGGGGTTCTGCTCGATGAGCAAGTGGGTCGTGCGCGACTCGCCGGCGGGGGAGCCGGGCAGGCGTCGCACGTCGAGCACTGTCTGCTCGGACAGCGGGCGGACCCCGTCGTGCGTCGCGGCACGCACGGCCAGCGCCAGCACGTCAGCGGACTGGGTCGGCTCGAGGTGGAAGTCAGTCGCCGTCGGCTCCATCGGACTATTCCACCACGTCAGGGTCAGGAGACTGTTGCGCCGGTCCCGAGAAGCGGTATCCGACGTTGCGGATCGTGTTGATCAGGGACTCTCGTTCGGGGCCGAGTTTGGCGCGCAGTCGGCGGATGTGCACGTCCACGGTGCGGGTGCCGCCGTAGTAGTCGGTGCCCCACACCTCGTGGAGCAGGTGCTCTCGCGTCACCACCCGGCCGGGCTGTCCCACCAGGAACTTCAACAGCTCGAACTCCCGGTAGGTGAGGTCGAGCGGTTCGCCGCCGGCACGGACCGTCCAGCTCGCCTCGTCGACCACGACATCGCCGGCTCGCAAGGCCTGTCCCACGGGGGTCGGGTCCGGTGTCTCCGGGGTGGTCGCCAGGCTGGCGCGGGACAGACGCGCACCCAGCTCGGCCGGTCCGGCGTCCGGGAGCACGAAGTCGGCGACGGGCCACTGGTCGTCCAGCGCGGCGAGCCCTCCCTCGGAGAAGATGGCCACCACCGGGGCATCGAGTTGCATGGCGGCCAGGGTGCGGGCGACCGTGCGTGCCCGGACCAGGGCGCTGGTGGCATCCAGCAGCACGATGGTGGCCGGCGGTCCCGACAGAAGGCCTGCTGGCTCAAGATCCAGCACCCGTAGCCGGTGCGGGAGGAGCTCGAGCGAGGGCAGCACCGTGGCCGGGGCGTCCGGGGCGCCACCAGGTGTCAGGAGTGCCAGCTCGGCCACCCGGCCAGAATAGTCGGACGGGAAGGCGCCTGCGTCCACGCGGCACCGTTGGGCCGTGCGGCCAGGCGCAGTGGCACGATGTCCCTGTGCCGATCCGCAGACCCCTGGTGCCGCCCTCCATCGAGGTTGCGGCGATGGTGTGCTGCGCGGCGACCGTCACCTCCGTCGCAGCCCTCGCGGGTCCCTTCGTGCTCGCCCTCGCCCTGTGGATCGCCGGGGCGGTGCTGGCCTGGGGCTGGGCCGGGATGCTGGCCCTGCCTGCGCCGAAAGGCACCGCCGTCATCCTGTATGCCGGGTCGCTGGCTCTGGTGCTCAGCCCCCTTCTCGAGCAGCGCCCCGGGTTGACCTGGGTGGCCGGGGCGCTGGCCCTGGCCCTCATCGCCGCCTTCGTGCACCAGCTCCTGCGGGTCGACGGTCGTCCTCGCATCGTGGAGTCGATCAGCTCGGTCGCCCTCGGGCTCGGGGTGATGACGTGCGGTGTCCTGCTGATCCCGTTGAGCGGCACCACGCAGGGAGCGGCGCTGGTCGTGGCCACGGTCGCGGGCGCCGCCGCCAGTGCCGTGAGTGACGTGCTCGGTCGGTGGCAGCGGATGCGTCCGTGGCTGGTGCCCCTCGCCCTCCTCGTCGGTGGGGGCACGGCAGCGCTGGTGGGTCTCGGTCTGGGCGAGCCGTGGACCATCTTCCTGCTGGCCGGCGTCGTGGCGGGCGGCGTCAGTCATGCGCTGCGCAGTGTCAACGGCGCCCTGCCCACGATGGCCCACCCTCGGCCGCGTCTCGTGATGGCGGTCTGTTCTCTGCTGGTCACGGGGCCGGTTGCCTATGCCGTGGCGCTCGCACTGCTCCCGGGTTTCTCGCTCGCCTGAGGCACGCAGTCACCGACCCCGAGCGGCCCGTAGCCACCGGCCCCGGACCGGGGCCGACCGAGCAGTCTGCCTCGGGGGAGTTCGGCGCCGACTCTGAGCTGGGCTGAGGACACCGTCTGCGCAGGTCAAGCGACTGTCAGTGGTCGCATCTATGTTCGAGATATGGATCACCGGAGGAGCGCAACAGGCCAGCAGGCGTATGCCGATGGTGCGCCTGTGTCGCCCGGTGACCCGGGTGTGGGAGATGGTCGGGTGCGGTTTGTGCCGGTGATCGGGTCAGGGCCGGTGGCGCGGGAGGCCAGCGTGTCCTCGGGTCCGTTGGTTCCTGAGCTGGTGGCCGAGCGGGGTGGGGATCCGGATCGTGGGGTGGCGTTGACGTCCTCGGGGCACGAGGTGCCGGAGTTCCTGGCGGGGTCGGCGCACATGGTGCAACTGCTGGCCGCGCAGTTCCCGTTGGGCACGCTGCCGGAGCAGGGCCTGGGTGAGGTGGTCGGTGCGGCGCAGGCGCTGGTGCAGGCCGCGCAGTCGTTGGTGACGGTGGCCACTCACGAGGCGATCGGGCGGGGGTTGCCCGGCCAGTCGGGGCACTCGGTGCCGGACTGGGTGACGGCTTGGGCGCCGGGCATCGAGCGGGCCGAGGCCTTGGCCACGGCCCGGGTCGCGGTCGGGATGGATGATGAGCGGTTCGCGGCCCTGTCCGGGAAGGTCGCTGATGGCACGGCGCGGGTGGGCCGGGCCAATGTGATCACCCGGATGACGTTGGACCTGGCGCCGGTGGCCACGGCGGAGTCATTGCAGGCGGTCACGGATCTGATGACTGATGTGGTGGAGACCACCTCGGTGGCCGGGTTGACCCGGATCGCGCGCGAGGCCAAGAACCAGTTGGTCGAGCCCGCTGACGACGAGGCGGACGACCACGCCCAGGCCGCCCGCCGGGTGTTCCGTCGGGTCGGGACGGTCGCCGGGCTGGCGGAGTGGCAGCTGCTGCTGGACGCCGAGGGGCAGGCGGTCCTGGAAGCGGCGCTGGACCCGTTGTCCGCACCACGGCCGGCGGCTGATGAGCACGGGGTGCACCGGTTGGACCACCGCACCGCGGCCACCCGCCGGGCCGATGCGTTGCTGGAGATCATCGGCCGCGGCGTCGCGGCCCCCGAGGGCACCACGCAGACCGAGAAGGCCAAGATCCAGGTCACCGTCGACCAGGACGCGTTGGCTGGGAAGGTGCCCGGCGGTGGACACACCGGCACCGGGCAACGCCTCTCCGCGGGCACGATCCGCCGGCTGGCCTGTGACGCGCAGATCATCCCGATCGTGTTGGGCGGGCCCTCGGAGGCTCTTGATGTCGGCGCCGTGAAACGGTTGTTCACGCCGGCGCAACGCACCGCGGTCCTGCTACGGGACAAGGGATGCTCCTTCCCTGGCTGCTCGATGCCCGCGGGCTGGACCGACATCCACCACGTGATCCACTGGATCTTCGGTGGCGCCACCGACCTGGACAACGCCGCCGCACTCTGCCGGCGCCATCACGTCATCGTCCACCGCTACGGCTACACCGCGACCGTGACCGCGACCGAAGTCATCTGGCACCTGCCCGAGGACCCCTACACCCCGCTGACCGAACCCTGACCACCCTGCCCCACACCCCGCCACTCCGGCGGGGCCACCGGCATGCCCGGACACCTCCCCTCCGACAGGGCCTGCGGCATGCCCGGACACCTCCCCTCCGACAGGGCCTGCGGCATGTGCGGGCACCTCCCCTCCGACAGGGCCTGCGGCATGTGCGGGCACCTCCCCTCCGACAGGGCCTGCGGCATGTCCGGGCACCTCCCCTCCGACAGGGCCTGCGGCATGTCCGGGCACCGACGACTCGTGCTGGTTCGGCAGTGGTTGTTCCGGAGGGGGCGAGGTGCGACCCGCCCGCCTCGGTGGCTGCGAGGTCCTACGATGGGGCCGTGGCTTTTGAACTTGACCCGAACCTGCCCTCTGAGCTCGCACCCCTGGCCTGGTTGATCGGCCGCTGGGAGGGGGCTGGGGTCGTTGGCTATCCGACGATGGAGTCCCAGAACTTCGGGCAGGAGGTCGAGGTGAGCCATGACGGCCGGCCGTTCCTGCGGTGGGAGTCCAAGGCCTGGATCCTGGACAACGACGGCAACAAGGTTCGCCCCGCGGGCACCGAGCTCGGGTTCTGGCGCCCGCTGCCGAACGATGAGGTGGAGCTCCTGCTCACCCATCCGACCGGCATCGTTGAGCTGTATTTCGGTAGCACAAGTCCCGCCAAGATCGAGGTGCGCACCGACAGCGTCGTGCGCAGTCCGCACGCCAAGGAGTACACCGCAGCGCACCGTCTGTACGGGCTGGTCAACTCCAACCTGATGTGGGTGATGGATATGGCCGCGATGGGGCAACCGCTCACCAGTCACCTGTCGGCCGAGCTCAAGCGCGTCGGCTGACCTCATCGGATCGCGTCAAATTTGTCGCGCCGGGCGCCTCGGGAAGGTCGGCTGAGAGCTGGGGCACCGCGTTCCGGGCGAACCGGTCACCCGAACCCCTGCTGCGGTGACACGTCGTCGGCGTAGTCCGCCATCGTGTCCGTTCTGAGGTGCTCCTGGAGCACCTCGAGCTGCGCCTCGTGCGGGATCACGATCGAACCGGCGTAGTCGTCGCTGCCGATGCCGCTCCACGGCGCCGTCACGAAGTGGATGTCGCCCCCGCGGACGTTGCGCATCGACCAGCCGAGGTCGCGCATGTCGCTGACCGCAAAGCCCTCGTCGACGGTGAGGTTGGTGGTGCCGGCGTCGACGACCTCGGCCAGGCGGGCCGGGTTGGTGAACGTCTCGCGGGTCAGCACCTGGAGCATCAGTGCCTTGATGAAGGCCTGCTGGCGGTGGCCTCGGGAGATGTCTCCCTGGCTCAGGGCGTAGCGCTCACGGACAAACTTCAGCGCCGTCTCGCCGTTCATCCACTGCGTGCCCTCGGCAAAATCAGGGCTGCCCTCGGCCACGTCGACCTCGACTCCACCGACAGCATTGGTGAGTGCCTTGAAGCTCTCGAAGTCGGTGATCACCACATGGTCGATCGGCACGCCGACCAGCGGCTGGAGTGTCTGCACGAGCAGCGGAGTGCCACCGAAGGAGTAGGCAGCGTTCAGCTTGTTCTTGTTGTTCGAGCCGGGGATCTCGACGAAGTAGTCGCGCGGGAAGTGCACCAGGTCGACACGGTCCCGGTCGTCGGAGATGTGCATCAGCACCATGACGTCGGAGCGTCCTCGCTCAGCGTCGACATCCCGGCTGTCCGAACCCACCACCAGGATGTTCAGGGAGTCCCCGGCCTCCTCTGCACGCTCCGGCGGAGCTGTCGCGGTGACCTCACTGTCCTCACCGCGGATGGGCGACTCCGGCAGCGGGAGCAGGTCGGCGTGGGTGACGTTGCTGCTGACCTTCCAGTTCAGGAAGGCGACGTAGCCGGCGACAGCAGCGATCGACAAGAGAGCCACCGTGACCAGTGACACGATGGCGATCCGCAGCCCGCGACGCTTCGGACGCGGATGCGTCGACTCCTCATCGACCGAACCGGCGCCGTCGAAGATGTCGTGGTCATCTTGCGAGGTGTCCGGCGGGTTGTCCTCGTGATCCCCTGCCATGAGGCAGATACTACGTGCCCAGCCTGGGGAGATACCGTGAATGCGTGACACACCCCAGCAGCCCGCCCGCCGACTCCGCGCCGCAGGAGCCACCGACCCGCGCGCCGAGCCCACTGTTGCAGCGTCCCGGAGCCGTCGCCTCCACCGGAGCCGACGCCGGGGTGGCGGCCCACTACGGCGATCCCCACCGTGAGCAGCGACTGCTGGTTGAGGGGCTCTCTGTCGTTGACCTGTCGCACCGGGCCGTCCTCACGGTCTCCGGCCCGGACCGGCTCAGTTGGCTTCATTCGCTGACCAGCCAGGCGCTGACCAACCTGGCCCCCCGCACGTCGACCGAGACCCTGATCCTCACGCCGAAGGGCCACATCGAGCACGCGCTCCATGTCGTGGACGATGGCGAGACGACGTGGCTGATCACTGAGCCGGAGACGGTCGGCGCCGCGCAGGCCTGGCTGGAGTCCATGCGGTTCATGCTCCGGGTCGAGATCGTTGACCGGAGCGAGGACTTCGCCGTGGTGGGGGAGCCGGTCGCCCGGGAGTCGGTCGAGGGAGAGCACCTCGCCTGGGTGGACCACTGGCCGGGCCCGATGGGTGACACCGCGTGCTACGGCCCGGAGGAGGACCACCCGGGGGCCAACCGACCCTGGCGGGAGGTGCTGGTCCCGCGCGGCGAGCTCACGGCATACGTCGGTGAACGACCGCTGTCCGGCACCTGGGCCTCCGAGGCTCTGCGGGTCGCCGCGTGGCGCCCACGGGTCGGGGCCGAGACCGACCACCGCACGATCGCCCATGAGCTGGACTGGCTGCGTTCTGCCGTGCACCTGCACAAGGGCTGCTACCGCGGGCAGGAGACGATCGCCCGGGTGCACAACCTGGGGCGTCCGCCGCGGCGCCTCGTCTTCCTGCACCTGGACGGGTCCGGGCACACCCTGCCCGAGCCCGGCGACGAGCTACGGAACGGCGAGCGGGCCGTCGGACGAGTCACGACCGTGTCGCGGCACTACGAGGACGGGCCGATCGCACTCGCCGTGATCAAGCGCAACACCGACCCGACGGCAGTGCTCACATCCGGCCCGACGAGCGCTGCCCAGACGGTCGTCGTGCGACCCTGACCCTGCACGACTGGCCCCTGGCGTGGTGCCGCTGACCTGAGCGCAGCCCGCGACGAGGGGTTTGACGAAGGGTTGCTGCCGCACCCCGGGTCCGGCCTGGCAGGATGCGGGCATGGCCGCCTCAACGCTGATCACGGTCGCTCCCACCGGAGCCGAGACCGCCAAGTCCGACTTCCCGCAGCTGCCGACCACTCTCGAGGAGCTGGTCGAGACCGCCGTCGCCTGCCAGGAGGCTGGCGCGGGCCTGGTCCATGTGCACATTCGTGATGGCGAGCACAAGCCGACGCTGGATGCCGCGCGGCTGCGGGACACGGTCCAGGCCCTGCGCGAGCAGACCGACCTGGTGGTCCAGCTGTCGACGGGGGGCTCCGTGCACGACCCGCTCGAGGCCCGGTTGCAGGTGCTGGATGCCGAGCCGGACTCGTGCAGTCTCACCTGCGGCACCACCAACTTCGGCGACGACGTCTTCCTGAACCCCTACCCGTTCATGAGTCAGCTCTATCGCCAGGCCCAGGAGCGTGAGGTGGTGCCGGAGTTCGAGTTGTTCGACCTCGGGCACGTGCACGCGCTGCGCCGGTTGCTCGATGAGCACGGGCTGCCCTTCGGTGGCAAGGTGCACGTCGACTTCGTGACCAATGTGCCCGGAGGTATGCCTGGCACGGTCGAGGCCCTCGTGGCGGGGATCCAGGCCCTGCCTGAGCAGGTCACCAGCTGGTCGGCCACCGGCATCGGTCGCGCTCACCTGCCAATCGCTGCGGCAGCCCTGGCTGGCGGCGGTCACCTGAGGGTGGGCATGGAGGACAACCTGATGCTGGCTCGCGGGCAGCAGGTTCAGCACAACCGCGAGCTGGTCAGCCGGGTTGCCGAGCTCGCCGTGCTGATGCAGCGTCCGCCGATGACGACCGAGGACGCGCGCGTGCTGCTCGGTGTGAAGGAGCGCCGCCAGCGCTGAGCGGGACGAGGATGTATGCCGAGGGGCCCGGTCGCCTTCGTCACCCCGGTCCGAAGAGCGTCGGGGGAGGCGGCGTGTGGTGAGAGTCTCAGCGCGCCTGTGCTAACTCAGTTTGCATTCTGCTTGCAATTGCAAGCATACTGGTGGGTATGAGCCGTCTACCCGTTCCCGACCTGGGCCACTACCTGCGTGAGCAGCGCGAGGCCGCCCAGATGTCGGTGCGCCAGGTGGCCAAGGCAGCAGGCATCTCCAACCCCTACCTCAGTCAGATCGAGCGGGGCCTGCGCAAGCCGAGTGCCGAGATCCTGCAGCAGCTCGCCAAAGGTCTGCGGATCTCGGCGGAGCAGTTGTATGTCCGTGCCGGGATCCTCGACGACAGTGTCGCCGGCGCCCCGGTCGCCCAGCCGTATGACGTCACGGTCGCCATCATGGCCGACGAGCGGCTGAACGACCGCCAGAGGCGTGCGCTGCTCGACGTCTACCGCTCATTCGTCGGCGATGCGGCCGACCTCCCCCACGACCAGTCCGCCGATCCGTCGAGCGTTCAGGGCTGACGCCCTCCGCCCCGCGGCCGGCTCCCAATCACCACACGCACCCCGATCCAGAGGAGCAGCACATGCCCACCATCAAGCAGATCCGTGACGACGCCAGCAAGACTGTCGAGTCCGTCACCGACGAAGCCACCAAGCGCGTTGAGGGCGTGACTGCCGAGGTCGCCAGGTCCTCTGCCGCGGCCCGCTCCGAGGCGTCCCGCGTGGCCACCGACCCCACCCCGCTCTACGCCGTCGTCGGGCTGACCGACACCGTGATCGAGCGTGCCCGGGAGACCGTCACCGAGACCGTTGCCCGCGCCGGCAAGGTCGGCCGGTCGCTGTCCCCGAAGGCTCTCTCCAACACCGTGAACGAGCGTGCCGCGGATGTCTCCAAGTTCGCCGAGTCACTGCCGGGCAAGGCCGTCCACGACGTCACCGAGGGCTTGGGGAAGTTCCAGGAGGGCTACCAGGGGCTGGCCAAGCGCGGTCAGGGTCTGGTGGGCCGGGTCAAGGAGCAGCAGGCCACCAAGGACCTGACCCAGCAGGTCGCCACGGCCGTCGAGCAGGGCAAGCAGTTCCTGGACACAGCCTCCAAGGGTGTCACCGACACCCGCAGCGCGGCTCGGGCCACCGTGACCAAGGGTCGTCGTCAGGCTGCGGACACCGTGGCCGACGTGGTCGCCGGGGAGGATGTCTCCGGCACGGCGAGGCCGCAGGCCCGCAAGGCCGCCGGGACCCGGTCCGCGACCACGACCAAGCCAGCCAGCAAGGGTGCGGCCACCAAGAGCTCGGCCACGAAGCCGGCTACCAAGACTGCGAGCGCCAAGACCGCGAGCGCCAAGACTGCGAGCAAGGGCTCGGCCACGAAGCCGGCTACCAGGTCGGCGACCGCCAAGACGGCGACCGCCAAGACTGCGAGCAAGGGCTCGGCCACGAAGCCGGCTACCAGGTCGGCGACCGCCAAGACGGCGACCGCCAAGACTGCGAGCAAGAGCTCGGCCACGAAGCCGGCTACCACGTCGACGACCGCCAAGACTGCGAGCAGGAGCTCGGCCACGAAGCCTGCGGGCACCAAGAGCACCAGCACCACGCCCAAGAGCTCGGCCACCAAGAGCACCAGCACGCGCAAGGCGTCACCCGCGACCAACTCCACGGCCACGACCGCCAAGCGCGCCGCCACCACAGCGAACAACGCGGCAACCACGGGTGCCGACGCCGCCCGGGACGTCGTGACCGAGACCGCGAAGGTGGCCGACAAGGCCGTCGACGCGACCACGGCCACCGCTCGCAAGATCGGCGACTGACCACGGTCGACTCGGCCTGACCGGCCGCGCTGGACCACTGCGGTGGGGTTTAGGCTCATGGCCGTGACCCCACCGCAGCTGTCTTCTGAACACCCCCTGCACGCGGCTCCTGTCGTGGCGCAGGTGGACCGGTCCGGCTTCGTCGAGTCGGTGCACCACGGCGTCGTCGCCGTCACCAGCGCCGACGGTGGCCTGGACATCTCGATCGGACCGGTCGGGGCACCGATCTTCCCTCGGTCCTCCAACAAGCCGTTGCAGGCTCTGGCCATGTTGCAGTGCGGGCTCGACCTGCCGGATCACCTGCTCTCCCTCGCCTGCGCGAGTCACAACGGAGAGGACTACCACCGCGACGGGGTCCGCGAGATCCTCACCGGCGCGGGGCTCACCGAGGACGATCTGCAGAACACCCCGGACCGGCCGATCTATCCGCCGGAGCGGGAGCGGTGGATCGCCGAGGGGCTGCCGGCCAGCTCGCTCGGACAGAACTGCTCCGGCAAGCACGCGGCGATGCTCGCGACCTGCAGGGTCAACGGTTGGGACACCGCGAGTTACCGGGACCCCGGGCACCCACTTCAGGTCGCGATGGCCACCACCCTCGGTGACCTATCGGGTGAGACCGTCGCCGCCACGGGCATCGACGGTTGCGGCGCCCCCGTGATGGCGATCAGCACAGCCGGCCTCGCCAAGGCGTTCGGCCGGATCGCCGCTGCCGACAACAGCACTCACGAGGGCCGCATCGCCGGCGCAATCCGCAGGCACCCGGACTACCTCGCGGGGACAGGTCGCGATGTCACGGACCTGATCCGGTCCGTGCCCGGGCTCATTGCCAAGGACGGCGCGGAGGCCGTCTACGCGATCGGGCTCGCCGACGGCCGCGGCATCGCCCTGAAGATCGCTGACGGCAACCAGCGCGCCCGCACGGTCGTGGCGCGCGCGGCGTTGGAGGCCGCGGGGGTCACCGAGGGTCTCACCGCCCTGGATCCGGATCCCGTCCTGGGACACGGCGAGCCGGTCGGGATGATCAGCCCGCTCGGGTTCGACGTCTGAGCTCGTGCGCGCCGTTCTGCAGCGAGTAACGCGCGCCAGCGTGCGCGTCGAGGACGCCGTCGTCGGTGCCATCGAGCGCCCGGGACTGCTCGCGCTGGTCGCCGCCACACACGATGACGGCCCGGAGGATGTCGAGCGGATGGCCCGCAAGATCGCCGAGCTGCGCATCCTGCCGGAGGAGGCTTCCGTGCTCGACTCGGGGGCCCCCGTGCTCGTGGTGAGCCAGTTCACCCTCTACGGCGACACCCGCAAGGGTCGCCGCCCCGGATGGTCGCACGCCGCCCCGGGACCGGTGGCCGAGCCACTCGTCGACGCTGTCGTCGCGGCACTGCGGCAGCGGGGAGTCGAGGTGGCCACGGGACAGTTCGGCGCCCAGATGCAGGTGGAACTCGTCAACGACGGGCCGTTCACCATCCTCGTCGACACCTGAGGGTCTCGTGGTCGCCCGACCGATGAGCGAGCGGTCGCAGGCAGGAGCAGCGGGTGAGGTCGGAGCAAGGCCGGATGGGCCCACAGCCGGTCCAGTCAGCACGCCGGGACCGGTGGCGGGCCGTCATCGGCTTACGCTTGAGTCATGCCGACCTTCTTCGACGTCCAGCAGTGGGTGGGGCTCGCCCTGGGAGCCCTTGCCCTCGGGATCCAGGTCTGGGCACTGGTCGATGCGTTGCTGACCCGTGGGGATGCCTTCGTCGCGGCCGGCAAACGCACCAAGGGGTTCTGGCTGGCGATCACCGCCGTCGCGAGCGCCATCGGCTTCTTCCACCTCTACCAGCCGTTTGGCCTGTTCAACCTGATCGCCATCGTCGCCGCGGCGGTCTATCTCACGGACGTGCGACCGGCCGTCGCGCAACTGCGGGGACGGGGCCGCAGCGGAGGGTCCAGGGGGCCTTACGGTCCGTGGTGACCCCTCCGCATACCTCCCGGGTGGCCGGCCCAAGCGGCCCGCTGGAGACGCTCACCGCCGGCAGCGGGCGGCCGCGCACGGTCTTCGCTCACGGTCTCGCCGGCTCCATCCCCACCACGCGTCCCTACGCGGGCAAGGTGCCCGGGGCGCGCACCTTCCTGCATTTTCGGGGCCACGGCGACTCCGCCAACCCGGAAGGTCCCTGGCAGTATGCGGACCTGGCGGCAGAGCTCTGGGCCGTCGCCGACCATGTGGGGGCCACCCAGGCGCTGGGCATCAGCATGGGGGCCGGTGCGCTCTGCGCCGGACTGGCGGCAGACCCCGACCGTTTCGAGCGGATCGTCCTGGTGCTCCCCGCCGCGATCGACCGCCCGCGCCAGGACGGCGCGATGGCTCGCTTCGCTCTCCTGGCCGACCTCGTGGATGGAGGCGACCGCGAGGCGGTCGCGCGCCACCTCCTGGCCGATGAGCCGGCGGATGTCGCCGCTGACCCGGGCGTGCAGCACTGGGCTCGGGAGCAGGCCGGACGCCTGGTCGGCTCAGGCGTCGCGGCCGGGCTGCGTTCTCTGCCGAGCCGAACACCGCTCACTGATCGGGAAGTGCTCGCCCGGGTCAGTGCACCGATTCTGCTGATCGCGCAGGAGGGCGACAAGGCGCACCCGGCCTCGGTCGCTCGCGAACTGGCCGAGGTGCTACCGTCGGTGACCCTGTTGGTGCTGCCACGGGGCGGCATCATGTGGCAGCATCGATCCCACGTCCGTGACGTGGTGGGGGAGTTCCTGACACCTGTCACGAGCAGCGCTGCACCGACACCCGGGAGAACACGTCCATGACCGATCCCACCTCGCTGACCCACCGCGTCGCGACCCCGGAGGAACTGGCCGACGCCGCGCGGGGCCAGACGACCGAGCCCTCGCCGACGGCCTACCACGACCGCACGCAGGACGTCTTCGTGGTGGAGCGCCCGTGGGGACAGTTCCAGCAGTTCGCCACCAACGAGCGGGTGACCGTCAAGACGGTCACCATCGCCCCTGGCCAGCGCCTGTCGCTGCAGCACCACGCCGAGCGCAACGAGATGTGGCAGGTGCTCGACTCTCCCGTCGAGATCACCCTCGGTGAGCGCACGTGGATGGCCCAACCGGGTGAGCTGGTGTGGGTGCCGGTCGGCACGATGCACCGGATGGGCAACCCCGGTGACCAACCGGTCCGGGTCCTGGAGCTGGCTTTCGGCGACTTCGACGAGGGTGACATCACCCGCGTGCAGGACGACTACCGACGCGACGACCGGGACTGACCAGCTAGCCCGTGGCGCCCGGCGCCACTGCGCTCCACGCGATCTCGAGCTCACCCAAACGCCAGCGCTGACGCGTGCCCAGCACCGGCCAGCCCTGCGCACGCAGGTCGCTCACCGTGGCGAGGAAGCGCTGACGTGCTCCGTAGGGTGCGTGTCCGGCCGCTCGCGCCCACGCCGCGTCCAGGTCGCGCATCAGGGCATGCACCCGCTCGCCGGGGACGTTGCGGTGGATGAGGGCCTTGGGAAGGCGCTCGGCGACCACCGAAGGGACCTCGATGTCCCGCAGACGCCAGGACAGTGTGAGGGACCGGGGTGCCGGCTCCCCGGTCGGGCCACGACGCACGTCCACCCAGGAGCCCAGCCGCCCGAGCTCGTTGCAGGTGCCCTCCACGAGCGCCCCACCAGGGGCCAACCGTGCGACCAACCGCGACCAGGCAGGCTCGACCTGCGCCTCGTCATACTGTCTCAGGACGTTGAACGCCCGGATCAGTGTGGCTGCCCCACCCCCTGGCAAGGGCACCTCGAAGCCGCCCTGGGCGAACGTCAGGTGGGGAGGCTCCTGGTGCGGTGCCGCGGCGCTGACCCGCTCCGGGTCGATCTCGAGCCCCACCACGCGCACGTCCGGCCGAAGTGCCGCAAGGCGGGCACGGAGTTCGACCGTGGTGACGGGGTGGGCGCCGTAGCCCAGGTCGACCACCACCGGATCAGCGGCCTCCCGCAGCGTTCGGCCATGGGTGTGCACGACCCAGCGGTCGACCCGTCGCAGCCGGTTGGGGTTGGTGGTGCCGCGGGTCACCGTCCCGACCGGTCGGGTCCTCCTCGCTGCACCAGCCACAGCACCACGATAGGTGTCGTGTCAGACTGAATCGTCCAGTTCCGAGATGGAGGAGCGAGCTGCGTGAGTGAGAGCGACCGGGTGCGTCGGGTGGCGATGCTCAGTGTCCACACCTCCCCTCTGGATCCTCCGGGGACGGGGGACGCCGGCGGGCTCAACGTCTACGTGGTCGAGACGGCACGGCGGCTCGCAGCCCGGGGGACCGAGGTGGAGATCTTCACCCGGGCCACCAACGGCGCCCTCCCGGAGACGGTGCGGATGGGACCGGGCATCCTGGTCCACCATGTGCCGGCCGGCCCCTTCGAGGGGCTCGGCAAGGACGACCTGCCGGGGCAGCTGTGCGCCTTCGCTGCGGGTGTGATGCGCACCGCCGCAGGCAGACCCGAGCAGTGGTATGACGTGGTCCACTCCCACTACTGGCTCTCTGGGCAGGTCGGCTGGCTGACGGCCGACCGATGGAACGTGCCGTTGGTCCACACCATGCACACGATGGCCCGGGTCAAGAACGCCCAGCTCGCCGAGGGGGATAGCGCTGAGCCTCCTGGCCGGGAGATTGGCGAGGCGCAGGTCGTGGAGGCAGCCAATGTGCTCGTGGCCAACACCGAGGAGGAGTCCCGGCAACTGGTCGGGCTCTATGACGCGGAGCCGGCCAAGGTTCACGTCGTGCCGCCAGGGGTCGACCTCGCGGTCTTCCGGCCCGGTGACCAGGCAGCGGCACGAGAGGCGATCGGGGTCCCCGCCGACGCGCACCTGGTGCTGTTCGTGGGAAGGATCCAGCCGCTCAAGGCCCCGGACGTCCTGATCCGGGCAGCCGCCGAGTTGATCCGCCGCGACCCGATCCGACGCGAGAAGCTCGTGATCGGTGTGCTCGGTGGGCCCTCCGGGTCCGGGCTGGAGCGCCCGCAGGCACTGCAGGAGCTGGCCGCAGAGCTGGGGTTGGCCGACCGGGTGCGCTTCGTGCCGCCGGTCTCCCGGGCCGAGCTTGCGCAGTGGTACCGCGCAGCGGACCTGGTGACCGTGCCCAGCTACAACGAGTCCTTCGGGCTGGTGGCCGTGGAGGCACTCGCCAGCGGGACGCCGGTGGTTGCCGCCGCCGTCGGTGGCCTGCCCGTCGCGGTGGGAGACGGCGGCATCCTGCTGGACGGTCACGAGCCCGACCGCTGGGCCGACGCGATCGCAGACCTGTTGGACGACGACGACCGCCGTGCGGCCCTGGCCGCCGCCGGCGTGCGCCATGCCGCGTCCTTCGGGTGGGACCGCACGGTGGACCTGCTCGATGAGGTCTATCGGCAGGCGCGCCGCGATCACCAGCGGCTGGGCATCGACGGGGCGCACCACACCCTCGAGCAGGTCCCCAGCATGGTGTCGCCGTGAGTTCCGCCGCACACGAGCCAGCCGCGACGCTCCCCGCCCTGGAACGCCTCCGGTCCGCCCTGGAGGAGGTTGGTGTCGAGAGGGCCGACGGGACCCGGGAGGGCGAGATCGTGGTCACGCTGCCGGGCGAGCGCAAACTCCGGACGGTGTGCTCGCTGGTCGTGGGCGCCGACGCGGTGTCGGTGCAGGCCTTCGTGATCCGCCGCCCGGACGAGAACCACGAGAAGTTCTACACCTCCCTGCTGCGCCGCAACCTGCGTCTGCCGGGCATGGCCTACGCCATCGATGGGACGGGCGACGTCTACCTCACGGGTCGGCTGCCCGTGGCCGCGATCGACGCCCCGAGCATCGACCGACTGCTCGGCACGGTGCTGGTCGCGTGCGACGAGCCCTTCAACGAGCTGCTGGTCATCGGGTTCCTCAGCTCGATGCGCACCGAATGGCGGTGGCGGGTCTCGCGGGGGGAGTCCACGGCCAACCTCGAGGCCTTCCGTCACCTGCTCGAGGAAACCGGGGACGACCCCGACGCGGCACGCTAGCTGCCGTCCCGCACCGACCACTGGGTCTGGAGGCCGGCCACCCGCCGAGGCGTGACCGACATCCGGAGGCGGCTCAGTGCTGCCGAGTCAGGCGCGTGCCACCAGGGACGGGCGGTAGTCCTCGGGGACCTCCAGGCCGAGCAGCACCAGCAGCGTCGCGGCCAGGTTGGACAGGCCCGGTGACTCGACACCGTCGACAACCTGCCACCGTGCGCCCGAGAAGTCGCTGATAGAGAGGGGCACCGGGTTGGTGGAGTGCGCGGTCTTCCACAGCGGTGAGCCGTCCGCGGAGAAGCGTGGCTGTCCCTGCTTGTCACGCTCCACCATGTCCTCGCTGTTGCCGTGGTCGGCGGTGACGACCAAGCACCCACCAGCGGCCTCGACGGCCGCGGCGATCCGGCCCACCGCCTCGTCAACTGCTTCGACGGCGGTGATGGTGGCCTCGAAGTTGCCGGTGTGGCCGACCATGTCCCCGCCGGCCAGGTTCGAGCGGAGGAAGGTGTAGCCGTCCTCTTCGAGTGCCTTGATGACGTAGTCGGCGGTCTCGGCGGCCTTCATCCGCGGTGCCTTGTCGAACTCGACCTGGTCGGAGGGGATGTCGATGTAGGTCTCCGTCTCCGGGTCGAACGGGTCGGACCGGTTGCCGTTCCAGAAGTAGGTCATGTGACCGAACTTCTGGGTCTCCGAGGCGGCGAGCTGGCGCAGTCTGGCTTGGGCGATGACCTCGCTGACCGTGTCGGTGATGGTCGGCGGCTGGACCAGCCGGACCGGCGGCATGTTGGTGTCCCCGTCGTAGAGGGTCATGCCCGCGAAGAAGACGTCAGGGACCTCTCCGCGGTCGAACCCGGGGAAGGCGTCTCCCTCCACGAAGGCACGGGTCAACTCGATGGCCCGGTCCCCGCGGAAGTTGAAGATGATGACCGCGTCGCCGTCACGGACCGGCCCGACGGCCTGTCCGTCGGTGTCGACGACGGTGAAGGCCTCAAGCAGCTGGTCGCTGATGCCGGGGGTCTCCTCGCGCAACGTGGTGATGGCCTCGTCCGCGGAGTGGAAGGGGCGAGCAACCCCCTGCACGTGGGCGCGCCAGCCGGCCTCGACGACGCCCCAATGTGCCTCGTAGCGGTCCATCGTGGTCACCATGCGGCCCCCGCCCGAGGCGATGCACCAGTCCAGGTCGGTGCCTTCCGTGCGCTCGGTCAGCGCATCCTCGAGGCGGGAGACGTAGTCGTCCGCGGTGCGATCCTCCACATCCCGGCCGTCAAAGAGGGTGTGCAGGCGCAGCCGGGTCACCCCGTCGGTCTTGGCGTGGTCCAGCAACAGCATGAGGTGCTCCCAGGAGGAATGCACATTGCCGTGGCTCAGCAGCCCGATCAGGTGAAGGGCTGCGCCGTCACCGGTGGCGGTGACCACGGCATCGCGCCAGGCTCCCTCCCAGATCTCGCCACCCCGGACCGCGTCGTCGACGCGCTTGGCGCCCTGCGGGATGATCCGGCCGGCCCCCATCGTGTTGTGGCCAACCTCAGAGTTGCCCATGTCGCTGTCGCTGGACAGCCCGACGTGGGTGCCGTGGGCAGCGATCTCGAGGTGAACCCCGTTCTCTCGCAATTGATCCAGGTGCGGGGTGTCGGCCGCTGCGACCGCGTCGTAGGCATCGCCAGGGCCGGTTCCGACGCCGTCCATGACGACCAGGACCACCGGTCGCACGCCCTGGCTGTGCGAGGGGCTCACGGGGCCTCGAACTTGTAGCCGAGGCCGCGCACCGTGACGATGTGCTGGGGCTGGCCCGGGTCCGGCTCGATCTTGGTGCGCAGGCGCTTGACGTGCACATCGAGCGTCTTGGTGTCACCGACGTAGTCACTGCCCCACACACGGTCAATCAGCTGACCCCGGGTGAGCACCCGTCCGGCGTTGCGCAGGAGCATCTCCAGCAGTTCGAACTCCTTGAGTGGCAGCGAGATCGTCTCCCCGTTGACCGAGACGGTGTGCCGCTCCACGTCCATGCGGACCGGCCCCGACTCGACCGTCGAGGGGACGAGTTCCTCGGGCTCGACCTGGCGGCGCAGCACGGCCTTGATCCGGGCGAGCAGCTCCCGCCCGGAGTAGGGCTTGGTGACGTAGTCGTCGGCGCCGATCTCCAGGCCGACGACCTTGTCCACCTCGCTGTCCTTCGCGGTGAGCATGATGACCGGCACCGAGGACTTGCTGCGCAGCGAGCGGCACACGTCCACGCCGGACAGTCCCGGCAGCATGAGGTCCAGGAGCACCAGGTCGGCGCCGTTCCGGTCGAACTCCGTGAGGGCCTCCGGCCCCGTCTCGGCCACGGCAACGTCGTAGCCCTCCTTCTGGAGCATGTAGGAGAGCGGGTCCGAGAACGACTCCTCGTCCTCGACCACCAGGATCCGGGTCATGAACTCACTCCTCGCTCGGGCGCACTGCCGAGATCGCGGGTCGGGTGGGTGGGTTGAACGGATGCTGACCCCGAGGTTACCGCCGGTCGCCACAGGGGTGTGTTCTGGGGCCTGGATGCCGTCCCCTGGGAGGTGCCGGCCGCGCCGCGGTCCTGCTCGGGACGGCCGTCCCGCCGTTCTCGGCCGCTGGGTCCGTCCCCCGTGGAGGCGGCGGGCAGCCGGATGGTGAAGGTCGATCCCTGTCCGAGCCGGCTCCACACCACCACGTCACCGCCGAGGTTGGCGCAGATGTGCTTGACGATCGACAGGCCCAGGCCGGTGCCGCCGGTGGCGCGGGAGCGAGCGGCGTCGACACGGTAGAACCGTTCGAAGACGCGCTCCTGGTCTGCCGTCGAGATGCCCTGCCCCTGGTCGGTCACTGAGACCTCCACCAGGTCTCCCCGGCGGCGACTGACCACCGCGATCGGGCTGTCAGCGTCGGAGTAGTTGATGGCGTTGGTCACCAGGTTGCGGATGGCCGTGGTGATCAGCTCGGCGTCCCCGTGAACATGGAGTTCAGCGGGGCTGCCGACCCGCTTGACGGTGATTCGTCGGGTGCCGGCGACGACGCGGGTGTGCTCCACGGCCTCCTGGGCGCACTGGCTCACGTCGACCGCCACCAGCGGGTCGGAGAGGTCGGCCGCCTGGAGACGGGACAGATCGACGATCTCGCTGACGAGCCTGGTGAGTCGACCGGACTCGATCTTCATCCGGTTGGCGAAGCGTTGGACCGCCACGGGGTCGTCGGCGGCGTCCTCCACCGCCTCGGCAAGGAGCGCGAGGCCACCCACAGGCGTCTTGAGTTCGTGGCTGACATTGACCACGAAGTCTCGACGGACCTCCTCGACGCGTCGGGCCTGCGTGCGGTCGTCGACGAGTGCCAGCACGAGGTCGCGCCCGATCGGCGCAACCCGCACACCAACGAGCATGACGCCCTGGCCCAGCGGTCCGCGAGCCAGCTCCAGCTCCGCCTCCCGGATGATTCCGTCGTGGTGCACCTGCACCGCCAGGGTCCGCAGTTCGGCGTGGGTCAGGTTGGTGCCCCGGACCAGGCCGTAGGCGACCGCTGCGGCGCTGGTGCGCACGACCCGTCCGGAGGCGTCGAGCACGATCGCGCCGTCACGGAGCACAGCGAGCACGTCGGCGGCGCCCTCCGGCACCCGGGGGTCGGAGGTAGTCTCGGGGACGGGGGTCGCCTGCCGACGCTCCGACACCCTGACCAGCAGGGTGGCGATCGCGGCAAGCGCCAGCCCGAGCACGACGCCCAGGGCACCAGCTGTCAGTCCGTCCACCCCTCTAGCCTAGGTCGCACACGGCGCATTTCTGGCCCAGGATGGTGATGACTCACCGCTAGGGAGGAGCCGGAGCGCCTCCGGAGTTCTGCTGGTTGAGTGGCGTTTACCTGGAGGCCGGTCGGCGTTCATCAGAGACTGGGAGACTCACCGACGAGATTCCGGATCTAACGAGAGGGAGAGGTCCGATGCGCATCGCATTCACCGAGGAGCTGCAGTTCATTTCCGACCAGTTGGTGGAGATGGCAGCGCTGACGTCAACGGCACTGGAACAGGCCACCATCGCGCTCATGGAAGCAGACCTGGAGACCGCCGAGTCGGTCATCAGCGCCGATGAGCACATCGACGCGGTCCGCCGCGACCTGGACACCAGGGCGGTCGATGCGCTCGCGCGCCAGCAGCCGGTCGCCACCGATCTGCGCACCCTGGTCACCGCGATGCGGATGAGTGCTGATCTCGAGCGGATGGGTGACCTCGCCCGGCATGTCGCCAAGTTGGCCAGACTGCGCTATCCCAACACCGTGCTGCCCGAGGAGCTCAAGAGCACGTTCACCCGGATGGCCGAGGTCGCCGAGGCCCTCGTCAACGAGGCGGCTCGGATCATCAAGGACAACGACGCCGAGGCCGTCGCTCAACTGAAGATCACCGATGACGAGATGGATGATCTGCACCGTGACGTGTTCCGGGTGCTGCTCGATGACACCTGGTCCGGAGGGGTGCAGGCTGCGATCGACGCGACGCTGCTGAGCCGCTACTACGAGCGGTTCGGGGACCACGCGGTGTCTATCGCCCAGCGGGTGGTCTACCTGGTGACCGGGCAGTGGGACGACGACTACCTCAACGTCGAGGAGCGCCTTGAGGTGACTGAGGTCAGCCGCGCGACCCCGTGACGGACTGAGGTCAGCCGCGCGAGCCGAGTCCAGTCGCGCAAAACCCGTGACCGATTGAGCCCATGTCGCGCAAACCCGTGACGATCGCGGGCTTCCCGTCGTGAGCCGACGTGCCGACGCGAACCAGTTGGTCCCGGCTCTCGCCGGGGGCCTGCACCGCGCGTCAGGTGGCGCTGTCGGCGGTCGTGGCCACGAGGTCGCCGTAGGGTCCGTCCGGAAGCAGGACCGGGGCGAGTCCGCTGCCGGCCTCGCCCAGTGAGGTTTGCACGACGATCGTGAGGGTGCTGCCAGGATTGACCTCCACCGACGGCACCTGCACCGCCTCGCCCGAGCCCTCAGGGCTCTGACCGTCCAGCCGGAGCGCCTGGCCCGGTGCGACGGTCACCGTCGGGTTGAGAGCGACAGCCTGGCCGCCACTGTCGATCGTGAGGGTGACATCGGCCGGCTCCGTGGCGTTGTTGACGACGAGCCCACTGACGACTCCGGCGGCTCCGCCTCCCTCGCTCACCACGAGCAGGTCCCGCACGGCGATGTCGCCGGCGTCGACGGAGACCCCGTCGGCCGGGTCATAGTTCATGTCGGTCGTCACCGGCGAGCTGATCTGGCAGGCGCTGAGACTCAGCGCGGCCACAAGTGCGAACCCGGCGGCGGCCAGGCGACGGGGGCGGGGGGCGAGCTGCGGGGCGGCTGTCCTGGAGATCACGAGGACACTCTAGCCGCCCCCACGCGCGCGTGTTGAAGACCCGCGTGCCCAGGGTGCACCGGGCGTGGTTCACGGGGTCCGATAGCCATTCTCGAGACTCTGACCAGCGCAAATATCATCTCTGTCATTACGTGATCTGCGCCACGCGTGGTAGCCTTGAGGTCCGCGAAAGGGGCTAACTGAAGATGACGTTCAAGGTCGGCGAGACGGTTGTGTACCCGCACCACGGGGCCGCGCTAATCGAAGAAATGAAGACACGCACCATCAAGGGCGAGGAGAAACTTTACCTAAAGCTCAAGGTCGCACAGGGTGATCTGACCATCGAGGTTCCCGCAGACAACTGCGATCTGGTGGGTGTCCGTGACGTCGTCGGCAAGGAGGGTCTGGACAAGGTGTTCGAGGTGCTGCGCGCTGAGCACACCGAGGAGCCGACCAACTGGTCCCGTCGCTACAAGGCCAACCTTGAGAAGCTCGCCTCCGGTGATGTGATCCGCGTGGCCGAGGTGGTGCGCGACCTGTGGCGCCGCGACAAGGACCGTGGCTTGTCCACCGGCGAGAAGCGCCTCCTGAACAAGGCTCGCCAGATCCTGGTCTCTGAGCTCGCGCTCGCCGAGAAGACCAACGAGGACAAGGCCGAGGCCACGCTGGACGAGGTCCTGGCCTCCTGACTCCACAGCACCGCGTCGGCGTCATCCTGGTGGCCGCCGGCCGGGGCACCCGCCTCGGAGCCGACCGGCCCAAGGCACTCGTGCCACTGGGGCACGGGCCCGATGCAGAACCGCTGGTGACACACGCCCTCCGGGGCGTGTTGTCATGTCCGGACCTGTCCGACGTGGTCGTGGTGGCACCGCCGGACCGTATGCCGCAGCTCACCGCCGCGGTCCGCCTCGCCTCCCGACCGGGGTCGCCTGAGGCGTTCGAGGGCGTGCGTGGCCAGGCGGTGTCTGTCCGTGTCGTGCCCGGCGGGGAGGACCGCACCGACTCCGTTGCTGCGGGGCTGTCAGCCCTGGCCGAAGGGGCCGGCATCGTGCTGATCCACGACGCGGCCCGGGCGCTGGCGCCGACCGAGGTGTTCGAGCGGGTCGTGGCAGCAGTGCGTCACGGACATCCGGCGGTCGTTCCCGCGCTGGCGGTGACTGACACCATCAAGACGGTCGACGCGCGTGACCGTGTCGTCGCGACGCCCGAGCGGAGCAGCCTGCGGTCGGTGCAGACACCCCAGGGGTTCCTGCGCGAGACGCTCGAGCGCGCACATCGGCAGTCAGCAGGGTCGGCCACGGATGATGCAGGCCTGGTCGAGGCGATGGGCGGCAGCGTCGTCGTGGTCGAAGGTGACTCCCGCTCACTGAAGATCACCGGACCGGAGGACCTGGCCGTCGCCACCAGCTGGATGCCGGAGACCGCTGCCCGGTGCGCCCGGTCACCCGAAAAGTCGCCACACGGTGCGCCCGGTCATCAGGAATCGCGCCACCCGACGCGTCCGGAGGGGCATGGGGCGTCGCCAGGCCCGGACGGGGAGCGGGCTCCGGTGCTGCTCGTCCTCGGGGGCCTCCCCGGCACCGGGAAGACCACCGTCGCGCGTGCCTGGGCACGGCAACGGGGCGCCGTGCACGTCCGCCTCGACACCATCGAGCAGGCCCTCGTCCGCGCCGACCCCGGCCGAGCAGTCGGCGCGGATGGCTATGCGGCTGCCTACGCCCTCGCCGCGGATCAGCTCGAGCTCGGTCTCGACGTGGTGGCCGACTCGGTCAACCCCCTGCCGGTGACGCGGCAGGCCTGGCGCGACGTGGCCGCCCACCACGGGGCACGGGTCGTCGAGGTGGAGCTGACCTGTGCCGTCACGGAGCATCGAGAGCGAGTCGAGACCCGCACGGCGGACATCGAGGGGCACCAGGTCCCGGACTGGAGGGCGGTGCAGGCCAGCGACTACAGCCCCTGGCCCGACGCCGATCTCTGCCTGGACACCACCGGAGCGGACCTGCGTCACCTCCTGGCACAGATCGAGCAGGCACTCACGGCCACCACCTGAGGTCAGTCCAGCTGGGTCCCGACCTCCGCCGCGATCAGCTCCAGGTGGTCCACCACGTCCTCGGACAGGTCGAGAACCTGCAGATAGACGCGGGAGACCCCGGTCTGCTCGGCCCACTCGCCGATCCTGTCGACCACCTCGCCGGGAGTGCCTGCCAGCCCCTCCGTGCGGAGCCCGTCGAGGTCCCGTCCGATCGTCTGTGCCCGCGCGCTGACCTGGGCGTCGTCGCGGCCGACCACTGCTGTCAGCGCGGCCGACCGGATCAGGCTGTCTGGCTCACGCCCCGCCTCCTGACAGGCCGCGGTGACCCGCTCGAACTGGGTCTGGGCCTGCTCCAGCGGCATGAAGGCCACGTTGAACTCGGCGGCATAGCGAGCGGCCAGCGCGGGGGTGCGCTTGCGGCCTCCGCCACCCACGATGACGGGCGGCCCGGAGGAGATCGGATCGCGCTGCACCGGCTTGGGAAGACCGGGTGAGTCGTGCACGCTGGCCTGCGCCCCGGCATACGAGAAGTGTTCTCCCACAGGGGTTCCCCACAGACCGGTGATGACGGCCAGGGAGTCCTCCAAGAGGTCGAAGCGGTCGCCGACCTCCGGGAAGGGGATGCCGTAGGCCGCGTGCTCGGCCTCGAACCATCCCGCACCGAGCCCGAACTCCACGCGGCCGTCGCTCATCGCATCGACCTGCGCCACCGTGATCGCGGTGGGGCCGGGGAGGCGGAAGGTGGCCGAGCTCACCAGGGTGCCCAGCCGGATGGTGGACGTCTCGCGAGCGAGCCCGGCCAGCGTCGCCCAGGCGTCCGTCGGCCCCGGGAGGCCGTCACCGCCGCCCATCGCCAGATAGTGGTCAGAGCGGAAGAAGGCATCGAAGCCGGCGTCCTCGGCGGTCCGGGCCGCGCGGAGCTGGTCGTCGTAGCTCGCGCCCTGCTGTGGTTCGGTGAAGATGCGTAGGTCCATACCGACCATCCTGTCCGACGAGCGGCACAGGGTGGGAGGGGCCTGACCCCGGACCGAGGCTGTCTAGGGTGTGCCTATGACGAACGGTCTGGCCGGGGCCCCCTTCCGCGTCGGCACCGGCGTGGATGTGCACGCCTATGCCGCTGCGGGCAGTGACAGACTGCTGATGCTGGGCTGCCTGGAGTGGCCCGGAGAGCGCGGCACCGAAGGGCACTCTGATGGTGACGTGGCAGCGCACGCGGCCTGCAACGCGCTGCTGTCCGCCGGGGCGCTCGGTGACCTCGGGTCAGTCTTCGGCACCGACCGTCCCGAGATGGCCGGCGCCTCCGGCGTCCAGATGCTCCAGCACGTCCGCTCGCTGCTGACCGGAGCCGAGTGGCAGATCGGCAACGTGGCCGTGCAGCTGGTCGGGCAGCGGCCCCGGGTCGGCCCGCGACGTCAGGAGATGGAGGCAGCGATGTCGGCGGCTCTCGCCGGTGCCTCGGTGTCAGTCAGCGCAGCCACCTCCGACGGGCTCGGGTTCACCGGTCGCGGGGAGGGGCTGGCCGCCATCGCCACGGCACTGGTTCACCGGCCCTGAGCTGACACCCCGGTCACCTGTTCCCACCAGGACGTGACGCGGGGCGCCGGACCACCTAGATTGGGCGGACGGCATCTCGCCATCGATCACGCAGAGGGAGTCATCAGTGCCTAGCACCGTCAAGGGAGTCATCGCCCGCAGCAAGGGAGCCGACGTCGAGGTCGTCGACATCGTGGTCCCTGACCCCGGTCCCGGGGAGGCCGTCGTCAAGGTCGAGGCCTGTGGCGTCTGCCACACCGACCTGCACTACCGCGAGGGTGGCATCAACGACGACTTCCCGTTCCTCTTGGGCCATGAGGCGGCCGGCGTGGTCGAGGCGGTCGGTGAGGGGGTCACTGAGGTGGAGCCCGGCGACTTCGTGATCCTCAACTGGCGAGCCGTCTGCGGGCAGTGTCGCGCCTGCGCCAAGGGTGAGCCCTGGTACTGCTTCGACACCGCCAACGCCACCCAGAAGATGACGCTCACCGACGGCACCGAGCTCTCTCCGGCGCTCGGGATCGGTGCCTTCATCGAGAAGACCCTCGTGGCCGCGGGCCAGTGCACCAAGGTCGACAAGGAGGCCTCTGCCGCGGCTGCCGGGCTGCTCGGGTGCGGGATCATGGCGGGCTTCGGTGCCGCGGTCAACACCGGTGGCGTGGGGCGGGGTGACTCGGTCGCCGTCATCGGCTGTGGCGGTGTCGGCAATGCCGCCATCGCCGGGGCGGCGCTGGCGGGTGCGACCACCATCATCGCCGTCGACCTCGACGACCGGAAGCTGGAGGGCGCCAAGAGCTTCGGCGCCACTCACACGGTCAACAGCTCCGGCCGCGACCCGGTCGTGGCGATCCAGGAGCTCACCGGAGGCTTCGGTGCGGACCTGGTCGTGGATGCCGTCGGTCGACCGGAGACCTACAAGCAGGCCTTCTACGCCCGCGACCTGGCCGGCACCGTCGTGCTGGTCGGAGTGCCGACACCCGACATGATGATCGAGCTGCCGCTGCTGGACGTCTTTGGGCGGGGCGGCTCGCTGAAGTCCAGCTGGTACGGCGACTGCCTGCCCTCCCGAGACTTCCCGATGCTGATCGACCTGTATCGCCAGGGTCGCTTCGACCTGGACGCCTTCGTCACCGAGACCATCCCGCTGGACGGCGTCGAGCACGCGTTCAGCAAGATGGAGCGCGGCGAGGTTCTCCGATCGGTGGTGCAGCTGTGAACGGCGCGGCACCTCGGATCGACCATGCCGTCACCTCCGGCACGTTCAGCCTGGACGGTGGCACCTGGGACGTGGACAACAACGTGTGGGTCGTCGGGGACGACCACGAGTGCGTGGTGGTTGACGCGCCCCACGACGTCGAGGCAATCCTGGCCGTGGTGGGTGAGCGGACCGTGACGGGCATCCTGTTGACCCACGCGCACGACGACCACATCGACGCGGCCGTGCAGCTCGCCGAGCGGACCGGAGCCCCGACCTATCTGCACGCCGAGGACCGCATGCTGTGGGACCGGGTGCACCAGGAGGCGCCGACCGAGGAACTGGCCGAGGGCGACACGATCGAGGTGGCCGGCACTGTCCTCCACGTGCTGCACACCCCTGGTCACTCCCCGGGGGCCTGCTGCTTCCATGCACCCGCCCTCGGGGCGGTGTTCAGCGGAGACACGCTCTTCCAGGGAGGCCCCGGCGCCACCGGCCGGTCGTTCAGTGACTTCGACACGATCGTCGACTCGATCACGCGCAAACTGCTGACCTTGCCGCTGGACACGGTGGTGCACACCGGTCACGGCGACACCACGACGATCGGTGCCGAGGCCCCGAACCGGCAGGAGTGGATCGACCGCGGGCACTGACGCCGGTAGGAGTGGAGCGCGCACCGTGAAGGTCAGGTCGGGTCAGCCGCCCTGGATCAACTCCAGGCTGTTCATGACCTGCTGACGCAGCTTCTCGGAGATGGGCGCAGAACCGGCGGCGTCGGCCGCGGCCCGCTGGCCCTCTTCGGAGGCGATATATCCGATGTAGTCCTTGATCAGATCGGCGCGCTGTGGATCCTCGTAGGAGGAGCAGACGATGTGGTACGTGACCAGGACGATCGGATAGGCCCCCGAGTCGGTGGTGTCGCGGGCCAGCTCCAGGGCAAGGTCGCCCTCGATGCCGGTGTCGATCAGTTCGGAGGCGTCCACGACCGCAGCGGCGGCCTCCGGCGAGAACCCGACGAACTCGTCACCGACCCCGATGGCGGCCGACTGGCCGGTCACCGAGGAGGCGTCGGAGTAGCCGATCGAGCCCTCGGTGCCGGTGATGACCTGGATGACACCGTGGGCCTGGACTGCGGCCTCACCACCGGGGACCGGCCAGGCAGCATCCGGTTCGTGCGGCCAGGCCTGAGGTGCGGCGGTGGCCAGATACTCCATGAAGTTCTCGGTGGTGCCCGAGTCGTCGGAGCGGTTGACCACGGTGATCGGGGTGTTGGGCAGGTCAGCGTCGGGGTTGTCCGCGGCAATCGCCGCGTCGTTCCACGTGGTGATGTCCTGGTTGAAGATGCCGGCCAGCACCTCAGGTCGCAGGTTGAGCTTGTCCACACCTGGCAGGTTGTAGGGAATGGCGATGGGGGAGATGTACAGCGGCAGGTTCATCGCTCCCCCTGGCCCGCAGACCTCCTTGACGTCCTCTCGCTCCTCCTCGTCCAGTGCTGCGTCGGAGCCAGCAAAGTCCACCGCACCGGTGATCAGTTGCCCGCGGCCGGCGCCGGACCCCACGGCGTCGTAGCGCACGGTCACGTCGGGGTGGAGGTCCCGGTAGCCGGCGATCCACGCGGTGGTGGCGGAGGCCTGTGAGGAGGCACCGGCACCGACCAGGTTGTTGCTGCTGTCGCTGCACGCGGTCAGGGTGAGTGACACCATCGCGATCACGACGGTCGACGCTAGGCGGTGAAGCTTCACTGTTGCACCTCTCTCGTCCTACTAGCCGATGGGCACCTTAGCGGGGCGGAGGCCTCAGCATGGCAGGCCGGGTTGATCCCGGGCCGCCGCGGCCACGAGTCCCGGAGCCGGCCAGTGGACCCCCGGGCGTTGCCTGCTGGGTATGGTAGATCTCGTGGACCAGACCGACCGTCGCAGTTCCCTGCTGGGGATGCTGCTGAGCGCGGTCCTGGTGGGTGCCCTCTCCGTAGCGTTCGCCGACACCGTCACGATGGCGGTGGGACTCGGCGTCGTGCTCATGGTCAGCCTGACCGTCACCACCCATGCGGCGACGCTGGCGGTGACCACATCCGGTGCGGCCATCCCGCGAGCAGACCGGTTGCGGCGACAGTGGGGGCGATCACCGATGCCACTGCTCGAGCCAGACCTGGCGGGCAGACCACAACCGAGGGCTCCGGGGCACACCGCCCCGGAGGTCCTCTCGCCTGCCACCTGAGCTGACCAGCCCCGCGGCGGTCACTGCACGCGAGCACCTCCGAGACGACCCCTCGTCCCGACCTTTCTCGGAGGACCCATGCTGTCCTGGCTCGACCCGCTGCTCCTGCCCGCCCACCACCTGATCGACCTCACCGCCCAGTGGTTTCCGATGCCACTGGTCATCGTCCTGCTGACCATCCTGGTGCGGCTCGCGCTGCACCCGCTGAACCGCGCAACCCACCGTGCGAGCCTGCACCGGCAGCGCATCGCCCCACAACTGAAGGAGGTGCGCACCCAGCACGCCAAGGACCCGGAGCGGCTCCAGCGCGAACTGCTGGAACTGCATCGCCGCGAGGGTGTGTCCCCGGTGGCTGGGTGTCTGCCCGCCCTGGTGCAGTTGCCCGTCATCATGATCATCTATCGGCTGTTCTCTGCCCCGCACATCGCGGGACAGGTCAACGCCCTGCTGCACCACAGCCTGCTGGGTGTGCCCCTGACGGCGCACCTTGCCACCGCCGGGGCCGGGGGCCCGGTGTTCCTGGGGCTCGTCGCGCTCGCTGTCGTCGTCGCCTATCTGACCATGCGGCATACCCGGGCCACTCTGGTGCTGCCCACGCCAGAGACTGACTCGCCGCAGGCCCAGGTCGCCCAGACGATGGGCCGGATCATGCCGATGATGTCCTTCGGCACGGTCCTCGCGGTCGCGGTGCTGCCGCTGGGCACGGGCCTCTACCTGGTCACCAGTGCTCTGTGGACCCTTGGGGAGCGGTATGCCGTGCGTCGCCTGGTCACCATGTGATCCTCTCGTCCAGGGGGTCGTCCTCGGAGACGAGGGTGGGCCAGCCGGGCCAAGGGGCTGGGCGCCTGTCAGGTGCTTGCTGAACCCGGTGCGAGTGTTGACCTGAATGATCTGGTGCAGATCGTCGCGTGGGAGCACACTGGTGCTGTCCGCCCTCAGTGAGGAGAGCCGATGTGCCCAGTGGGTGCCGAGCAGCGCCATGTCTCGTCCGAGCCGATCGTCTGCTCCCGCCGAGTCGATGCCGACCCGGTGCACGCCTTTGAGGTGTTCACCGAGGGGTTTGGCGACTGGTGGGACCCGCGACTGACGCCCGACCCGGCGACCTTCGAGGGCGCCGACGTCGAGGAGGTGGAGGGCGGAGTCGTGGCCCTGCACCACGACGGCCAGGACTACCCGATCGGGGAGGTGCTGGAGTGGGCGATCGGGGAGCGGTTCGTGATGAGTTTCCACCTGTCGCTGCCGCGCGACCACCCGACGACCCTCGAGGTCACGTTTGCGCCCTCGGGCGGTGGCACGCTCGTGACGTTGGCCCACAGCGGGTGGGAACCGGACAACGTCGCGCAGCGCGGCAAGTTCGCCGAGTGGCCCACGCTGCTCGAGCGCTTCGCCGCCACTGTCGTCGCCGGCGACTGAGCCGCCGTGGTCGTTTCGAGCACCTCGCCGCCACGTCGCTGGCGACTGGGCCCGGTCAGATCCACCCGTGCTCCTGTGCCACGGCCCGCGCCTCAGCCCGGTTGCGTGCGCCCGTCTTGCCGATCCCCGAGGACAGATAGTTGCGCACCGTCTGCTCGGACAGGTAGAGCCGCCCGGCGATGTCAGCCACTGTCGCCCCGTCCCGCGATGCCTGCAGTACCTCCTGCTCACGGACCGTGAGCGGGTTGGCCGGAGCACGCAGGGCTGCAACCGCCAGGTCCGGCTGGACCACGACCTCCCCGGCCAGCACGCTGCGGATGGCGGCGGCCAGCTGGTCGACCGGGTCGTCCTTGACCAGGAAGCCCCGGGCGCCCGCGGCCATGGCGCGGCGCAGGTAGCCGGCACGCGCAAAGGTCGTCACGATGATCGCCGTGCAGTCCGGGGCCTGCCTGCGCAGGTCGGGCAGGGCATCCAACCCACTGCCGCCGGGCAGGTCGATGTCGACCAGCGCTACCTCGGCACGGTGCTCCACGGCAGCCGCCACGATCTGGTCACCGCGCCCGACCTGTGCCACGACCTGCATGTCGGGCTCGGCGTCGAGCAGGGACGCCAACGCCGACCGGAGCATCCCCTGGTCCTCGGCGAGCAGGATGCGCGTGGTCATCGACCCTCCCGCACCACGGGCCGGTCCTCAGCATCAGCCAGCGGCACCTCGGCCACGAGCGTGAACCCGTGCGGACTGTGCTGCACGGTCACTGTGCCACCACGCCCGGCCAACCGTTCCCGGAGGCCGATGAGCCCGGTGCCCCTCCGCAGACTGCCCGGTGTGCCGCGCCCGTCATCGGCGACGGTCACCCGCGCCCGTCCGTCGCTGCGGCCCACCGAGACCCGACAGGTGCGTGCCCCGGAGTGCCGCAGGACATTCGTGGTGGCCTCGCGGACCACCCACGCCAGCTGTCGCTCGGCCCCCGGGTCGAGACCGGGCGGGACATGGCCGATCTCCGGCGCGATCCCACCGGCCCGCAGGGCGGCCGCGGCACGGGAGATCTCGTCCTCCAGACTGCCCTCGCGATAGCCAGCCACCGCCTGACGCACCTCGGTGAGCGCGGACCGTCCCAGCGTCTCGATCTCGGAGCCGTGCTCGGCCGCGGCGGCCGGGTCGGCCTCCGCCAACCGGCGCACCGCCTCGGCCTTGACGACGATGACGGACAGGGTGTGGCCGAGCAGGTCGTGCAGGTCCCGGGAGAACCGCATGCGCTCCGCGCTCACCGCCGCCTCGGCGAGCTGCCGGCGGGTGCGGGCCAGCTCCTGGACGGTCGCGGCCAGACGGTGCACGACGAAGGTGCCCATCCCGCTGAGCACCGTGGTGATGGTCAACCAACTGACCACACCCCAGCCCCACCCGGCCGCCAGGCCGCCAGCGCCGCCCAGCACCCCGAGCGCCACCATCGTGAGAGGCACGGCCCGGGGAGGGAGCACGACGGCCGCCGCGATGGCGAGCAGGGCCAGCGTCATGAACGCGATCTCGGAGGCCGCCACGGCGCGGATCGTCCACAGGATCGTGCCGACCAGGGCGGCCAGCAGACTGAGCGGAACCCACGACGGGAGGCGGAACCGGGCTGCATCGACCGGGCGGTAGAAGGTGCTGATCGTGGCCCAGAAGGCTGCTCCAGCGGCCACCAGCAGCAACACATCTCGCCACAGGTGGTCCTGGGCGGCCGCGATGACATAGGCGCCCAGCAGCAGCGGGGCCCAGATCAGGACGAGCCACCGGCCGTGCCGGACCAGCGGACTCGGGGACAGCATGACATCCGGGGCCGTGCAGGCCTCCGGCTCCTGGTGCTCTGCGTTCATCGCGGACACTGGTGCCAACGGTACGCCGGTCCGACCCTGCCCCGGGAGATCATCCGGTCGCCCCCGCGCGGCTCCGCCCAGGGAGGGCCAGGATGAGGATGCCCGCGACGAGCACGTGCAGCAGGGCGAGCGCCACGGTGCCCCCACTGCTCTGCGCGAGAGTCAGGGGACCGCACAGGGACAACAGGGCCACGAGGCTGGCGACCCAGCGCCAGATCGTGGCGCCCCGTGAGGTGAGCCGTTGCAGGACGGCCAGCAGGGACCACCCCAGCAGTCCGGCGACCACGGTGGAGGTGATGACGGCACCGGCGGTGACCGGGGCCGCGCTCCTCGCGCCCGGACCTTCCAGGACCTGCAGGTCGGTGCCGAGGACGGGGCCGGCGACCAGCCACAGGAGCACGGCTGCTGCCGTGGCGCCGGCGATGACGAGGGCACGCCGGGAGCGCTGCGCCTGCGGGCGCGGGTCCGCGGTGGTCCGAGTGGGGTCGGAGACGGTGGACGGCTGCCTGGCGGTCGTGTGGTGGGTCATGCCGACAACGCTAGAAATCACCACCGCTCACCGGCTAGATACTGATGTCGTCGGTGCGCCAGTACATCTGTCCTCGGGACGCCGTCGCGCAGGTAGCCTTGTCCGCGTGACCCTGCGCCTGTATGACACCGCGACCCGTGAGCTGCGTGACTTCGAGCCCCTGGAGCCGGGCCGGGCAGGGATCTACATCTGTGGTCTCACCACACAGGGCTCTCCCCACATCGGGCACATCCGGTTTGCCGTGGCCTTCGACATCCTGCGCCGCTGGCTGGTTCGGGGACACCGCTTGGACGTCACCCTGATCCGCAATGTCACCGACATCGACGACAAGATCCTGCGCAAGTCCGCAGAGAACGACCGGCCCTGGTGGGCCTGGAGCTATCTGCACGAGCGGGCGACGACCCAGGCGCTGGAGACCCTCGGGGTGCTGGCCCCGACCTACGAGCCGCGGGCGACGGGGCACATCACCGAGATGGTCGAGCTGATCGATGCCCTGGTCGAGCGCGGCCATGCCTACCCGGCGGCCGACGACAGCAGCGACGTCTACTTCGATGTCCGCTCCTGGGCCGACTACGGGGAACTGACCCACCAGAAGATCGAGGACATGGAGCCTGCCGCGGACGCGGACCCGCGCGGCAAGCGCGACCCCCGGGACTTCGCGCTGTGGAAAGGCGCCAAGCCGACCGAGCCGGCCACCGCGAGCTGGCCCACGTCCTACGGACGGGGTCGCCCGGGCTGGCACCTGGAGTGCTCGGCCATGGCGCGCAAGTATCTCGGCGACACCTTCGACATCCACGGCGGCGGGGTCGACCTGCGGTTCCCGCACCACGAGAACGAGCAGGCCCAGTCCCGTGCAGCCGGCCTGGGGTTCGCCCGCTACTGGCTGCACAACGCCTGGGTGACCCTCAGCGGCGAGAAGATGAGCAAGTCCCTGGGGAACACGCTGACGGTCGCCGAGCTCACCAAGACCACGCGACCGCTGGTGCTGCGCTACTACCTGGGGGCGGCGCACTACCGCTCCACGATCGAGTACGGCGACCACTCCCTGGACGAGGCGGCCTCGGCCGTCGAACGGATCGAGGGCTTCCTGCAGCGGGCGCTCGACCTCGTCGATGACTCGGGCGCCGTGATCCAGGAGGCCGCGACGGTCGCGGTCCCCACGGCGTTCGCCGCTGCCCTGGATGACGACGTCAACGTGCCCGAGGCGCTCGCGGTGCTCTTCGGGGCGGTCCGTGAGGGCAACCGGACCCTCGAGCAGGGCGAGGGTGCCGACCGAGGTGCGCTGCGGCATACCATCCTGCAGGTCCTGGCGATGACCGACATCCTGGGCATCAACCCGCTCGACCCCGTCTGGGGAAGCGCGGGCACCACGGGCTCGGCCGAGCAGGTCCTGGACGCCCTGGTGCAGGACCGGCTGGACGCCCGGGCAGCCGCCCGCGCCGACCGTGACTTCGCCACCGCAGATGCCATCCGGGACGAGCTCACCGCACGTGGCATCGTGATAGAGGACACCCCCGCCGGCGCCCGCTGGGTGCTGGACCGTCAGCAAGGACCGAGGTAGATCACGTGGCAGGCAACAGTCAGCGCAAGGGTGCCGTCCGCAAGAGCGCCAAGAAGGGCCCCCAGGTCGGCAGCGGCGGGCAGCGTCGCAAGGGGCTGGAGGGCCGTGGCCCGACCCCCAAGGCCACCGAGCGCACCGGGCACCCGGCCGCGCGACGTGCCCGGACGAGCACCTCGACCCGACGCCCGGCACAGCGTGGCGCGCCCAAGGCGAGCACCGAGGTGATCACCGGCCGCAACTCCGTGCTGGAGGCGCTGCGCACCCACGTGCCGGCCAGCACCTTGTATGTCAGCACCCGGATGGAGTCGGACGACCGGATCAAGGAGTCGGTCAAGCTCGCCACCGAGCAGGGGATCGCGATCCTCGAGGCCAACAAGCCCGAGCTGGACCGCCTGACCGATGACGCGGTGCACCAGGGGATCGCGATGCTCGTCCCGCCCTACGACTATGCCCACCCCGACGACCTGCTGTCCGCCGAGCTCCCGGGAAGCCCCCTGGTCGTGGCGCTGGACGGGATCACTGACCCGCGCAACCTCGGGGCGATCATCCGCTCGGTCGGCGCCTTCGGTGGCCACGGCGTCGTGGTGCCGGCCCGTCGGTCGGCCGGGATGACCGCGGCCGCCTGGAAGACCTCGGCCGGTGCGGCGACCCGGGTGCGCGTCGCCCAGGCGACCAACCTGACGACGGCGTTGCAGGACTACAAGAAGGCTGGCTGCTTCATCATCGGGCTGGACGCCGACGGCGACGTGGACCTTCCGGACCTCGAGCTCGCCGATCTGCCCCTGGTGGTCGTCGTCGGATCCGAGGGCAAGGGTCTGTCCCGCCTGGTCCGCGAGAACTGCGACCAGATCGTGTCGATCCCGATGGCTGGCGTGACCGAGTCGCTCAACGCCGGCATCGCCGGCGCGGTGACCCTCTACGAGATCGCCCGCAAGCGACAGCGCTGACCGATCGTGGCCACCGTCCGCGCCGCCACCCGCGGCCTCGTCGTCGCTGACGGCAAGCTGCTGGTGACCGTGCTGCATGGCACGACGGGGGAGTACTGGCTCACCCCGGGCGGTGGCCAGCGGTTCGGTGAGACCAAGCGGGAGAACGCCGAGCGGGAGGTTCTGGAGGAGACCGGCTACCACGTCCGGGCTGGGGACCTGGCCTGCGGCCGTGACTACCTCGGCGTGCGGCACTATCCGGAGTGGGACAGCGGCTTCCAGCAGACCGAGCTGTTCTTCTGGTGCACGCTGCTCGACGACCGCCCCGATCGCTCGGCCATGGAGCCGGATGCCAACCAGAGCGGTGTGCTGTGGGTGCCGCTGGAGGATCTGGTCGGCTCCCCGCTCTTTCCGCGGCGGCTGGCCGCCTGGCTGCACGAGCCGCCTGAGGGCCGACCCGTCTGGCTGGGCGACATCAACTGAGCGATCAGCCGGCCCGCAGTTGGGGTGGTGCAGGGTCGGTGCGCCAGCGCGGGACACGCCGCGACGATAGTGGCACAGTGCACGACACGCCGGCGGGGTGGTGCAGGGTCGGTGCCCCAGCGCGCGACACGCCGCGACGATAGTGGCACGGTGCACGACACGCCGGCGCGCGGCCCGGCGGCTCAGCCCTTGGTGCGGATCGGGATCTCCTGGGTGTCGAGGCCGAGCACGGCCACCTCGTCCGGCTTGCTGGGCAGCACCGTCGCGACATAGTCGGCCACCGCCTCCTCGAGCGGCACGTCATAGTCGGCCCGCTCCGAGAGGTACCACCGGTGCTCCAACAGTTCGTGGAAGAGCTCGGCCGGCTCCAGCTTGCTGCGCAGCTCCGGCGGGACAGTGCGGGTGATCGGCTCATAGATGCTGGAGAGCCAGTCGTGCGCGACGAGCTCCTCGTCGTCGTTCTGCCGGTTCTGCGAGGCGCGGTAGGCATCCAGGTCGTTGAGCAGCCGCCGCGCCTGGTTCTCCTCGACATCCTGACCGGTGAGCCGCAGCAGGCGTCGGCTGTGGTGGCCGGCGTCCACGATCTTCGGCTCGATCTGGATGTGCGTGCCGTCCAGGTCGGTGCTCATCGCCAGCTCCCCGACATCGAACCCGAGGTTGTTCAGCCGGCGGATGCGCTCATCCACCCGCCAGCGGTCACCGCGCTCGAAGCGCTCGGTGGCGGTCAGCTCGCGCCAGAGCAACTCATAGCGGTGCATCAACCGGTCGGCGATCTCCAGGGCGTCGGCCTCCTCGGCGAGCAGCTCACCGGCCGCCAGGTCCATCAGCTCGCCGGCGATGTTGCCGTGCGCGATGTGGAGATCGTGGTTGCGCTGGCCGTTGCTGAGTTGGTTGTGGACCTCGGCGGTCTCCGCGTCGACCAGGTAGGCCGCGAACTCACCGGCGTCCCGACGAAAGAGCGTGTTGGACAGGGACACATCGCCCCAGTAGACGCCGCCCAGGTGCAGACGCACCAGCAGGACGGCCAGCGCGTCCAGCACCCGGCGCGCGGTGTCGGGCCGCAGCCGCTGGCTGAAGATCGCGCGATAGGGCAGCGAGAACTTCAGGTGTCGGGTGACCAGGCAGGCGTCCAGCTCGTTGTCGTCGACATCGGTGCGCCCCGCGATGACCGCCAGTGGCTCGACCGCGGGCTGGTCGATCCGGCGCAGCAGCTGCAGCGTCTGGTACTCCCGCCGGGCCAGCTCGTCCTTGATCTCCTTGACGGCGATCACCCCGCCGGACAGCCGCACGAAGCGGACGACATGGCGCGAGATACCACGGGGCAGGGCAGCCAGGTGCTCCTCGGGCCACTCCTCCAGCGGCACCTGCCAGGGCAGGTCGAGGATGGCGGGGTCCGGCCGGGCGGCCGTGATCTGCAGGGCCATGGTGCCTCCTCTGCTGGGTGCGGTCAGGGCCATTGTCCCCCGACCGCACCCGAGCGCGTGCCGCCAGCCGGTATGCCGTCAGCTGGCCGAGTGAGCTCAGTCGCCGAGGCGGAGGCCGGACTCGGCGTGGAAGACGTGGATGTGGTCGGACTTGGGCAGGAAGTGGACGACCTCACCCTTCTGGGGTGGGGTCCGGCCGTCGACCCGGGCGATGAACGGCCGGTCGTCGGTCACGGCCCCCGGCACCTGGCCGTAGACGTAGGCGTCCGCGCCGAGCTCCTCGACCACGTCGACCTCGACCGGGAGGCCGGTGCCGTCGGTCGTCATCGTCAGGTCCTCCGGGCGCACGCCGACCACGGCCCGCTCGCCTGCGCCGGCCAGGACGCCGCGCTCGATCGGCAGGGTGCCCTCACCGAAGGTCACGCCACCGTCGGTGACCGCGACGTCCATCAGGTTCATCGCGGGGGAGCCGATGAACCCGGCCACGAAGACGTTGTCGGGGTGGTCGTACATCCGGCGCGGGGCGTCACACTGCTGCAGGATGCCGTCCTTGAGCACGGCGACGCGGTCGCCCATCGTCATGGCCTCGACCTGATCGTGGGTGACGTAGACGGTGGTGACGCCGAGGCGGCGCTGTAGGGAGGCGATCTGGGTGCGCGTCTGCACGCGGAGCTTGGCGTCCAGGTTGGACAGTGGCTCATCCATCAGGAAGACCTGAGGCTGGCGCACGATGGCCCGCCCCATGGCGACCCGCTGGCGCTGGCCGCCGGACAGTGCCTTGGGCTTGCGGTCCAGGTAGGGCTCCAGGTCCAGGATCTTGGCGGCCTCCTCAACGCGCTCCCGGATCTCCGCCTTGGACTTGCCCGCGATGCGCAGCGCGAAGCCCATGTTGTCGGCGACCGACATGTGGGGGTAGAGCGCGTAGTTCTGGAAGACCATCGCGACGTCGCGGTCCTTGGGCGGCAGGTCGGTGACCTCGCGGTCGCCGATCAGAATGCGCCCGGAGTTCACTTCCTCCAGGCCGGCGAGCATGCGCAGGCTGGTGGACTTGCCACAACCGGACGGGCCGACGAGCACGAGGAACTCGCCGTCGGCGATCTCAATGTCCAGGGAGTCCACGGCCGGGGTGTCCGAGCCGGGATACGTCCTGGTGGCCTTGTCGAAGGTCACTGTTGCCATAGTGGGACTTCTCCTTCACCGGCAGGAACGTGCCGGACGATCCGTTGTAAAGGACGGTCCCGCCAGCGGGTGCTGACGGAAAGCGCCGGGGCAGTAGTGCCCCGAGAGGTCCCGGCCCCCAAGGAGGCCGGTCACCGGCGGCACTGCCCGTGACTGGTCACACCGTACTCCATTGCAAGATCTTGCAAGATGTGTAAGGTTCTGCCATGCTAACCCACGTCCTGTCCGGGACGAGCACCGGCGCAGGCCGGCCGCGACCCCTCGCGGAACACCGATGTTCGAAGGAGAACACATGAAGCGCACGACCGGCGCGATCGCGATGGCGGGCATCACGGCCCTCCTGCTGACCGCCTGCGGTGGCGACACCGAGTCCGATGACCCCACGACTCCGGCTGGTGGCGAGGAGGAGTCCGAGGCCCCCGCTGACGACGCGGGTGAGGCCACTGACGAGGGTGAGGCCGCCGAGGAGACCGCCGCAGAGGGTGAGGGTGGTGACGGCGCCGAGGAGACCGCCGGCCCGCCGGCCGCCAGTGACGGCACCAGTTTGGTGATCTGGGCGGACGACCTGCGCGCCGCGGCCATCGAGCCGCTGACCGAGACCTTCACCGCCGACACCGGAGTCGAGGTCACGGTGCAGATCGTCGCCCAGGAGAAGCTGCGCGAGCAGTTCAAGGACGCTGTCGGTCAGGGTGCGGGCCCCGACGTCACCATCGGCGCCCACGACTGGCTGGGCGAGCTCGTCCAGAACAATGTCGTGGCCCCCGTGCAGATCGCACCTGAGGTCGCCGAGCAGTTCGTGCCCGAGTCCATCGAGGCCGTGACCTTCGAGGGCCAAGTCTACGCCGTGCCCTACTCGGTCGAGTCCCTCGCGCTGATCCGCAACGCGGATCTTGCTCCGGAGGTTCCCGCCTCCATGGAGGAGCTGGTGACCGACGGTGAGGCACTGGTCGAGGCCGGTGACACTGAGCTGGTCCTGGCCCAGGAGCTGGGCAAGGAGGGCAACGCCTACTCCATGTATCCCTACCTGGCGGCCTACGGTCCCGGCATCTTCCCGCTTCTTGAGGAGGGTGGCTTCGACGGCAGCCAGTCGATCCTGGACTCCCCGGAGACGATCCAGGGCGCCGAGAAGCTGGCCTGGCTCGGTGAGGTCGGTGCGCTGAGCACCAACCAGGACGCCTCCAACGTCATCCCGAACTTCATCGACGGCAAGGCCGCCTACATGGTGTCCGGCCCCTGGGCGATCGATCAGATCACCGAGGGCGGCATCAACTACGCCATCGACCCGATCCCGGACTTCGAGGACGGCGGGGAGACCTCTCCCTTCCTCGGGGTCCAGGCGTTCTATGTCTCGGCCGAGTCGCTGAACCCGCAGATCGCCCAGACCTTCGTCCAGGAGTATGTCCCGACCGAGGAGATCCAGGTCGGCATGTTCGAGGCCGACCGTCGCCCGCCGGCGCTCTCTGCTGCGGCCGAGCAGGTCCAGGCCCAGGACCCGGACGTCGAGGCGTGGGCCACCGCCGCTGAGGGTGGCCTGCCGATGCCGAACATCCCGCAGATGAACGCCGTCTGGGGTCCGCTGGGCAAGGCGACCGCCGACATCGTCGACGGGGCCGACGCGGCCGAGCGGATGGGCACCGCCCAGACCGAGGTCGCTGCCGCCCTCGGGGGCAAGTAGCACCCACCGGATGGAGTATGCCGACCCGGCAGGTCGGCATACTCCATCTGCCGGTCCCGGCTCCGCCGGTCCGGTTCCCTGACAACGTCGTCCTCTGGAGCAGTGATGTCCCAAGCCCCCGTCGGGCAGTCCGTGGCGACCCCAGCCTGGGTGGTCGCCACGAAGTGGTTGTTGATCGCGCTCACCGTGCTCGGCTGCACCTACCTTTCTTGGCGGGCCGTGGAGGCCGGGTCCTGGCTCATCGTGACGGTGGCCGCCTTCATCGCCATGGCGGTGCTGGTCGTCTACGCCACCGGACGCGGCATCACCCTGAAGTACCTGCTGCCCGGGCTGATCCTGCTCACCCTGTTCCAGATGTGGCCGATCGCCTACACCGTGGCCACCGCCTTCACCAACTATGGCGACGGGCACTCCCTGACCAAGGAGCAGGCGATCGAGGCGGTCCAGGCGCAGTCGGTCCGACCCGAGCCCGACTCCGCGCGCTACGGCATGTCCGTGGCGATCCCCGAGGGCGAGACGATTGCCGAGGCCGACCTGGCGCTCCTGCTCTCCCGGCCCGCGGCGGAGGGGACCAGCGGCGACAACCTCCTGGAGGGCCAGGAACTGTTCGTGGGCACCCTGGAGGGTCTGGAGCCGCTCCCGGCCGACGGGGTCACGCTGCGCGGCAACGGCACCGTCGGCGAGGCACCCGGCTTTCAGGTGCTCACCCTGGTGGAGGCCAACGAACGCGCGCAGGACGTCGCCGAGTTCGCGGTCCCGCTCGAGGGTGGCGCGGGCATCAAGGCGGCCACCGGCACCCAGGCCTTCGTCGGTCGCACGACCACGACCTACGACGCCGCCGCGGACACCATGACCACCATCGACGGCACGGTCTATGTCGCCCACGAGGGCAACTTCGTGCCGCAGGACGGCCAGGGTCCTCCGCTGCCGACCGGCTGGACGGAGAACGTCGGGTTCGACAACTTCAGCTCGATCTTCACCGACTCCACCCTGCGCAGCGGCTTCCTGAAGATCTTCCTGTGGAACCTGGCCTTCCCGCTGCTGTCCGTGGGCTCGACCTTCATCCTCGGCATGCTGTTGGCGCTGCTGTTCAACGACCCCCGACTGAAGGGCAAGGGGCTCTACCGGTCTCTGCTGATCCTGCCCTACGCCCTGCCGATCTTCGTGACGGCCATCGTGTGGTCCGCGATGTTCAACCAGGACTTCGGGATGATCAATGACGTCACGGGACTGAACATCAACTGGCTCGGTGATCCGTGGCCCGCACGGGCGGCGGTGCTGATCACCAACCTGTGGCTCGGCTTCCCCTACATGTTCCTGATCTGCACCGGTGCGTTGCAGTCGATCCCCAACGACGTCAAGGAGGCGGCGTCCGTCGACGGGGCCGGCCCGATCCGCACGCTGTGGTCGGTGACCATGCCGCTGCTGCTCGTCGCGGTGGGCCCCCTGCTGGTGGCGTCCTTCGCCTTCAACTTCAACAACTTCGGCCTGATCTATCTGCTGACCGGCGGCCGCCCGTTCGAGGCGACCAACAGCCAGGTCGGCAACACCGACCTGCTGATCACCTTCGCCTACCGGCTGGCCATGGAGTCCGGCTCGCCGAACATCGGGCTGGCCTCCGCGGTCAGCATCATCATCTTCCTGATCGTGGGCGTGCTCAGCTATGGCATGTTCCGACAGTCCAAGGCTCTCGAGGAGGTGAACTGACGATGACGCAGCCAACTGCTGCCGGTGCCCCCGGCGCCTCCGGTGCTCCTGGTGCCGTCCCGACCGACGACACCGTCAGCGTCCGCACGGACGGCACCGTCAGCGTCCGCACGGACGACTCCGCCAGCCGCACGGTCGGTCAGCGGCCGCGCACCGGTGTCTGGTGGCGTCATGCCCTGGCCGTCCTGGCCCTGGTGTGGGCCCTGTTCCCGGTGGCGTTCATCCTGTCGGCCGCGCTCAACCCGACCGGCACGCTCAACAGCGCCTCGCCGATCCCGACGGACTTCTCCCTCAAGAACTTCACGGACCTGTTCGCCTCGACGACCTTCCCCTACTGGACCTGGTTCAAGAACTCCCTGATCGTCGCGGGCCTCGGCACGCTCTTCCAGGTGTTCATCGGTGCCGCAGCGGCGTTCGCGTTCTCCCGGCTGCGCTGGAAGGGGCGCCGGCCCGGGTTGATGGCCCTGCTGCTGTCCCAGATGTTTCCGGCGCTGCTCGCCTTCCCCGCGCTCTACCTGATGTTCCTGCGCATCGGCGAGGTGATCCCGGAGATCGGCCTGAACACCCTCTGGGGTCTGCTGCTGGTCTACCTGGGCGGGGCCATGGGCGCCAACGTCTGGCTGCTCAAGGGCTACTTCGACACCATCCCCAGGGAGCTGGACGAGGCCGCCCGGATGGACGGTGCCAGCCATGCACGGATCTTCTTCACGATGACCCTGCGGCTGGTGGCGCCCATCCTGGCCACCGTCGGCATCCTGGCCTTCGTGGCGCTCTGGGGAGAGTTCATGCTGGCCAGTATATTCCTGCTCGACCAGGACCAGCGCACCCTCGGCGTCGGCCTCTACTCGCTCAACCTGGCCGACCGCAACAAGTACTTCGGGATGTTCTGCGCCGGCGCGCTGCTGGCCTCCCTGCCCACCGTCGCGGTCTATCTCTCCCTGCAGAAACAGCTCATCGGGGGCCTGACGCAGGGGTCGGTCAAGTAGCCGTGACCGGATCAGCTAACCCCGCCCTCCGCCGAGCGCCCGCAGCCACCGTGAGCAGACGATGAGCCGACTCGCCGACCTGGCGCAGCACGCAGGTGTCAGTGAGGCGACGGTCAGTCGCGTCCTCAACGACCGTCCCGGGGTGGCCACGCACACCCGGCAGGCGGTGCTCACCGCGCTCGACGTGCTCGGCTATGAGCGCCCCAGCAAGCTGCGTCGCAGCAGCGCCGGACTGGTGGGCCTGGTCGTCCCTGAACTGACCAACCCGATCTTCCCGGCCTTCGCCCAAGCGGTGGAGACCCAGCTCGCGGCCGCCAACTACACCCCCGTCCTGTGCACCCAGGTGCCCGGCGGCGTGCACGAGGACGAGTACGTCCAGATGCTGCTGGAGCGGGGGGTCGCCAGCATCATCTTCATCAGCGGGTACCACGCGGACACCAGGGCCAGCATCGAGCGCTACACCACCCTGCGGGAGCGGAACCTGCCGATCACCCTGGTCAACGGCTGGCGGGAAGGGATCGAGGCCAGCTTCATCTCGCACGACGACATCGCCGGGATGCTCCTGGCTGTCCGGCACCTGCGCGATCTCGGCCACACCCGGATCGGGCTGGCCACCGGACCTCAGCGGTATGTGCCCGTCCAGCGCAAGGTCCAGGGCTACCAGGAGGCGCTGGCCCAGCTGCTGCCAGGGGCCGAGCAGTTCGTCCAGACCACGCTGTTCACCGTCGAGGGTGGTCAGGCAGCAGGACGCAAGCTGCTCGACCAGGGGGTCACGGCGGTCGTCTGCGGCTCGGACATCATGGCGCTCGGGGTAGTCCGGTCGGCCCGCCAGGCCGGGCTGCGGGTCCCCGAGGACGTGTCGGTCATCGGCTCGGACGACTCCCAGCTGATCGGCTTCACCGACCCCCCGCTGACCACCGTCCGGCAGGACGTGCCGGCCATGAGCGAGGCCGCGGTGACCGCGGTCCTGGAGGAGATGCAGGGGGAGCCGGTGGCCCACCGGGAGTACCTGTTCGCCCCCGAGCTGATCCTGCGCAGTTCCACCGGAGCCGCACGCGGCCGGGCCTGACCGACCGGGCCAGCCCTCGGCATACGGTCAGGGGGCGGAGCGCAGCTCGACCAGGGTGCGCAGCAGGGTCTGGACCTGGATCTCGTTGGCGACCCGGTGCCGGGCGGTCGTCTCGCCGGGGCCGACCTTGACGGTCAGGTCGGTCGGCCGCAGCATCGCGAAGGCCCGCTCGTCGGTCACGTCGTCCCCGACGAAGAGCATCGAGTCCACCTCGTGCTCGGCCGCCAGGTCGAGCAGGGCCGCTCCCTTGCCGACGTGGCGCGTGGCCATCTCCAGCACCTCCTTGCCGGGCGTCACCACCAGGCCGGTATGCCGAGTGAGCACCTCCTGCGTGGCGTGGACCGCTGCCTCGGAGTCCTGCGTGGACAGCCCGCGGGTGTGCAGGACCAGCGAGTGGGGCTTGCGCTCCACCCGCGCCCGGGGATGGTCCAGCAGCACCGCCGCCAGGTCCTCATCCAGCGCCGCGAAGCGAGCCTGCTCGGTGGTGTCGGGGGACAGGGCCCGGGGGTCGGACGAGCGCTCCACACCGTGGCTGCCCACCAGCAGCACTGGCTCGGTGAGGCGGGTCAGCTCGAGGAGGTCCGCCAGCGCACGGCCCGAGACGATCGCCACCAGGGTGTCGGGCAACCCGCAGAGCCTGTTGAGCAGCTCCTCGCTCCCGGGCAGGGCACGGGCGTCCATCGGCTCATCGACCAGCGGCGCGAGCGTGCCGTCGAAGTCCATCGCCACCAGGATGCGCGGGTTGCGGGCGAACTGGCGCAGGGCACCGGCCAGCGGCTCGGCGAGCACCTGATCGGCATCGCGCGCGGTTGTGCGTCCGGTCATCGCCGGGTGGGCCTGTCCGGGGCGGCTTCGAGCGCGGTCAGATAGTGCCGTGCCCACGCATGCACGTCGTGGGCACGGACCCGTCGGCGCATCGCGAGCATCCGCTTGCGTGCTCTGGCTGGCTCCTCGCGCATCGCCTCGAGAATAGTCTCCTTGAGCCCGGCGATGTCGTGCGGGTTGCACAGGAAGGCCTGGCGCAGCTCCTGCGCAGCACCGGTGAACTCGCTGAGCACCAGAGCCCCGCCGCCGTCCCACCGGCTGGCGACATACTCCTTGGCCACCAGGTTCATCCCGTCACGCAGGGGCGTGACCAGCAGCACGTCCGCAGCCTGGAAGAGTGCGGCCATCTCCTCCTTGGGGTAGGAGTGGTGCAGGTAGTGGACCGCGGTCGCGCCGATGTCGGAGTGGTCTCCGTTGATCCGACCCACCTGCCCGTCGACCTGGCTGCGCAGGTCCTGGTAGGCGCTGACGCGCTCGCGGCTGGGTGTGGCGATCTGCAGCAGCGTGACCTCCGGAGCGGCGATCGCCTCGTCGGCGAACAACTCGGAGATGGCCCGCAGGCGGTGCCGGATGCCCTTGGTGTAGTCGAGCCGGTCGATGCCCAGGAGCACCGTCTGGGGGTCTCCCAGGGAGGCCCGGATCTCTCGGGCACGGCGGCGCACTCCCGGTGTCCTGGCGAGCTCCTCCATGGATCGGAAGTCGATCGAGATCGGCACCGTGGCGGTCCGGGCCCGTCGCGCCTCGGCGCCGAGCTGGCCGTCCTGGGCGCCCTGCCAGGTGATGACATCGCCGGAGGAGGTCGTGCCGAGCAGCTGGTGGCAGGCGCGGGTGAAGTTGGCGGCGTCGTTGCTGCGCTGGAAGCCGAGGAAGTCGGCCCCGAGCAGGCCGCGGAGCACGGCCCGGCGCCACGGGAGCTGACCGAAGAGCTCCACCGGTGGGAACGGGATGTGGTTGAACCACCCGATCTGCAGGTCCGGGCGCAGGGCGCGCAGCATGGCCGGCACCAGTTGGAGCTGGTAGTCGTGGACCCACACCGTTGCTCCCTGTGCCGCGACCCCGGCGATCGCTTCGGCGAAGCGAGTGTTCACCCGCTGGTAGGACGCCCACCAGCTGCGTCGGTAGCGAGGAGGGACGATCACGTCGTGGTAGAGCGGCCACAGGGTCTCATTGCTGAAGCCCTCGTAGTAGCCGCGGAGGTCATCGGAGCTCAGCACGATCGGGTGCAGTCGGATGCCCTCGCGGTCGAAGGGCGCGACGCTCTCGCCGGGGTCACCGGCCCAACCCACCCAGGCCGCGGACCGGCCCTGCATGACAGCGTCCATGGCCGTCACCAGACCGCCAGGGCTCGCCTGCCAGCGGGTCTGACCGTCAGCATCGACCACCCGGTCAACCGGCAGTCGGTTGGCGGCCACCACGAAGTCGAAGGTGTCCTGCGAGGAAACCACAACCACTCCATCATCGTCAGATCGTCTGGGCCCCGGCTGAGGGGACTGATCGCGTCATCGCGCGGTGCAGGGATCCTGGGCCTGAGGGCACTGGAAACCAACTAGCGGCCCGGTTCGTTGCTGACCCGAGCCTAGTCGGGTCCGACTGGGCCCGCGATCCCGCACCCGGGGTGCCGAATGGGCCTGAAGTGCCGTGCCGAGACGAGGAGACGCAATACGGTGGAGATCATGAGCGCCGAGTCCACTCCTGCCGGGGGACCCCCGGAGGGGGCTTCCCCGACCTCGCGCCGTCTCGGTCGGTATACCCTCGGGACCCGCGTCGGTGAGGGCGGCATGGGCGTGGTCTACCGTGCGCGTGCCGACGGCGCAGCCGAGGACGGCAGCCGCGACGTGGCGATCAAGGTGCTGCGTCCGCACATCGCCCACGACCCGGACGCGCGTCAACGACTGTCCCGCGAGGTCGCCACCCTCTCGCGGGTGAACAGCCCCAGAATCGCGGCCGTCCTCGATGCCGACACGGAGGGACCGGCGCCGTACATCGTCACCGAGTTCGTGCCCGGTCCACCGCTCGACCGCGTGGTCACCGAGCGCGGCCCCGTCACAGGTGAGGCACTGGTGGACCTGGGGCGGGGTCTCTATGAGGCCCTGACCGCGATCCACCGGGTGGGCATCGTCCACCGCGATCTCAAGCCCGGCAATGTGCTGATGGTCGGGTCGGACCCGGTCGTCATCGACTTCGGCATCGCCCAGGTTGCCGACGATGTCCGTCTCACCATGACCGGGTTGGTGATGGGGACGCCCGGCTATCTGTCGCCCGAGGTCGTTGAGGGTGGCGCGGTGACCGAGGCCACCGACTGGTGGGGCTGGGCAGCGACCCTGGCCTTCGCGGCCAGTGGCAGCCCGCCCTTCGGCCGGGGTCCGATGAGTGCCGTCCTGGACCGTGTGACGCGGGGGCGCACCCAGTTGGACGGCGTGGACCCCAGACTGCGACCGCTGCTGGAGGCCGCGCTCGACCCCGAGCCGGAGCGCCGGCCGCACAACGACGAGGTGATGGCCGCCCTGGAGCTCTATGCCGCGCACCGTCCGGTGACCGCGGCGTTGACCCAACGGGTGCCCCGGCCCGCGGCAGAACGGGCGCAACCGCCGCGGACCCCGCCCCGCGCCTGGCCCGCAACGCCCTCGACGGCGGCCACACCGCAGGTGGACCCGACCCGTGTGCAGCCCGCGCAGCCGACCCCGCAGACCCGGGTGGCACTGCAGCAGGGCGGCGCGCACGGTGGGACTCCTGGCGGGTCGCACGGTGGGACGCCTGGCGGGTCGCACGGTGGGACGCCTGGCGGGTCGCACGGTGGCAGCGGTCACGGTGCAGCCCGCCCGAACCACCCGATGTCACGGGAGGCGCCCTACGGAGCCGATCGCCGGCCGGGGCCTGATCCGCTCGGCCAGCCCACGGCATACGGTCAGCCCTCGGCATCCGGCCAGTCGGGCCAGTCGCCGTTCGGGCAGCCCCTGCCGTACCCGCCGGGGCAGTCACAGCGTGGCCCCGATCCCAGGATCGGCCGCCCGATGCGCACCGGCACGCTCGCTGCGGGCCTGGTCGCGCTCGTCGGGCTTGCCGCGCTGGTGCCGCTGCTGTCCTGGGGCTTGCTCATCATCTGGTCGGTGGCGGCACGCACCGTCGATCATGCCGTGACCGCTCTGGTCCTGCGCCGGCACGAGGCGGGGCCACGTCGCTCCGATGTGCCGCTCACCGTGCTGGCCAGCCCGTGGCACCTGTTTGTGTCGGCGCTGTCCACCGGGTTGGCGATGCTGCTGCCCCTCGCGTTCGCCATGGCGGCCACGGTGATCACGGCCGGTGGGCTCACCGAGTCCGGACTGATGCAGGTGGACGTCGGGCACCCGCTGCCCGTGGGAGTCGGCAGCCTGCTCGGCCTGCTCATGGCCTGGTGGGGGCCCGGCGGCGTGTCGCTGCGCAGAGGCTCCCGCACCCTGGTCCGCGCGATCCTGCCAGGGCAGCTGATCACCCAGGTGGTGACGGTGGTTCTGGCCGTCGGTGGCCTGGTGATCCTGGGATACTCCCTGATGGAGGGCGTCCCGGTCTCCTGGTGGCCCACCTCGTGGACTTCCGCGCCGTTCACGGACCTGATCCCGCAGGTGCTGCGCCCCTGAGGTGTGGACGCTGCGCCCCTCATCCGCAGGCGCTGAGCGCTGAGGCTGTGCGCTGCGCCCCTCGTCCTGCAGGCGCTGCGCCCCGCATCCGGAGGTCCTGCTCCCGCCCGTGCTCCGTCCCGAGCTCCCGCCCGTGCTCCCCCCCGCCCGGCGTGTCGCGCACGGTGCCGCCATCGTTGCGGCGTGTCCGGCGTTCTAGCGCGGATTCGGTCGCGCCGATCCTGCACCAGGAGACCTCCGGGACCAGGGGCCGATGGGACCCCGCACCACCGGAGACGCGGAGTGCGGTGGGCCGCCCGCGGAGTGTGACAGGGCGTGTTGCTCACACGGGGGTAGCACAGCACAGGAGACGTGGGTACTCTTGCGGACGGCCCTCCCCGGGGCCTCACAAGTGCATTTCCAGCACCACACGCATGGCGTGTGCCCATGGGCGCCGAACCTCGTCACCAGGGCACGACCTCCGGACCGTCCGGCGCCAGATGAGGGTGGGGGACCCGAGATGACGCCACCCCGGCGTCTTGGGGTGAAGCCGCGAGAGCGGCCGGGCACCTGACCGCCCGAACCCGACAGCTAACCCCGCAGGCGCGCAGTCAGGAAGGTTGGCCCCGCCATGGCATCTGGCAAGCACCGTAAGCCCCGCACGCCCCTCGGCCCTGTGATTCGGCGCGCCGGCGGCGCTGGAGTTGCCGCAGCAGCCGCTGCCGCGGCGCTCGGCGTCGCTGCCCCGAGCGCGAGCGCCAGCTCGGTCTGGGATCGCGTCGCCGCCTGTGAGTCCGGTGGCAACTGGTCGATCAACACCGGCAACGGCTACTACGGCGGGCTGCAGTTCAGCGCGCAGACCTGGTCCGGTTTCGGTGGCGGGCAGTACGCCGCCTACGCCCACCAGGCCTCCAAGTCCCAGCAGATCGCGATCGCGCAGAAGGTCCTGGCGACCCAGGGCCCCGGTGCCTGGCCGGTCTGCTCGGTCCGGGCCGGACTGAACCGGTCCAACGGTGGTGCGGGCGGATCGGCCCCGGCTCCCGCCCCAGCTCCCGCTCCGGCCCCGGAGACCCAGCGGCAGACGGCGGCACCCTCGCGCAGCGCGGGCCCGATCAACCCGGCCGTCAGTGTCACGGCGCCCCTTGTCAAGGACGGCATCCGTGGTCCGCTGACCACGGCGACGATCCAGCGCTGGGTCGGCACGCACCCGGACGGCATCTTCGGGCCGATCACGACCAAGGCACTCCAGGAGAAGGTCGGCACCACACCCGACGGCATCTGGGGCCCGAAGTCCCAGGCGGCGCTCCAGGACTACCTGGGCATGGAGCGCGACGGGTCGACCTCCATGAACTCTCGCACGGTGATCGCGCTCCAGGCGCACCTGAACGCCAAGGTCCTCGGCTGACGCTGACGGAACCGCGCTGATCACCAAGCAGCGCGCGGATGGACGACACTGCGCCGCCGGGAAGTCTCCCGGCGGCGCAGTGTTGCGTCTAGCCTGTGGCGCGCACCGTGCTGGTGGCGCGGTGCTACGCGGACCGTGCTGGTGGCGCAGCGGCGGTCTAGGACCCATCATTTCCGCGGGGCCTCGTGGCGCGGGTAGCATCGTCGTCGTTGTCGGCACCGGCCGACACACGCCCCTGTAGCTCAGTTGGTAGAGCATCCGCCTTGTAAGCGGACGGTCGCGGGTTCGACTCCTGTCGGGGGCTCCACAGGGTCATCGCCGTGTCCACCCTGCGGGTCGGGCACCGAGGCCTGTGATCACTCCGGGGTGTCGGGGCTCTCCAGGTGGACGGTGACCTCGCCCTCGGTCCGCAGCTCCTCCACCAGGGTCTGGACCGCCTCGTTCTCCCGCTCGGACGCCAGCTGCTCAGCGACCTGGTCCTGGACCTCCTCGAAGGGCGGAATCTCCGGAGCGGGGGAGCCGGACTCAGCGTCTCCGCCTCCCTGCTGGGCCACCAGCTCGTCGTAGCGTGCCCGGACCTCCTCGTCGGTCGGCTCCGTGACATCAGCTTCCTGCTCGATGAGCTGGTCGACCTTGATGATCTGCTCCACCTCGGCGTTGACCTCCTCGCCGGACATTCCCTGCTGCTCGAGCGCGGCCAGGAACTCGTCGGCGGACGCCATGCCGTTGCCCTCAGCCAACTCCGTGAGCTCGGCGGTAATGTCCTCGTCGCTGGCCTCGAACCCGTGCTCCTCGGAGGCCTGCATGAGCAGCTCGCTGCTGATCAGTCCCTCCACGGTCTGCTCGCGGAGCGTCGGCTCGTCGACCGGCTGACCGGTCGTCTGGGCCTGCATCGAGGCCTGCTCGAACGTCGGCGTGTAGGCCTCGGTGAACTCGTCCTTGGAGATCTCGGTGCCGTTCACTTCCGCCACCACGTCGGGGACGTCGGAGAGATCAGGCGCAGCAGCCTGGTCCGGTCCGGCCGTCCCTGCACCTGCGTCGGGTCCCTCGCTGGCCCCCGCCCCATCCGGCCCGGCGGACTCAGCAGCATTATCCGATCCTGGTGCGGCAGAGGCGCCCTCGCTCGTGCCGGCATCATCTGTGCCGGAGTCTGAGTCTGTGCTGCAGGAAGCAGCACCGAGCAGGCAGACGACGAGCCCGAGGCTGGTCATCCATGTCTTATTCCGCATTATTCCTCCCTCATATGGAATGGCCGGTCAACGTAGCACGCAGAGATAAATATCCAATTCAGGAATTCCCAGTCTTCGGTCAGGAAGAAAGGGCAGGGAAAATGCCAGGTGAAGATGATCCGCGTGAGTCGCAGCGTCCAGGAGGGACTCAGCCGAGCGGCGGGCGCTCGCCGATGCTGGCCCGGACCTGCCGGATCTCCCGGGCCTCAGGGATGTCGTGTCTGGCCAGGCGGGCGGCCAGGTCTCGAGCGACAGCTTCGGCCGGGGCCACGCGCTCGAGGGCCTCCCCGGGTGCTCCCTGCGAGGCCGTGGCAAGCGCTGTGAAACCCAGCCAGGCCGTGGCGTCTCGGACGTCCACGAGATCGGCCACCCGGTCCGGTTCGTCGCGGATCGCACGTCCGGCGATCGCGGAAAGCTCCTGCAGGTCGAGGGAGAGCTCGCGCTGGGCCATCAGGCCGGCCCGGTCCTGGTGCTGTCCCCGCCCCAGCAGCCCGATCACGTCGGCGCTCGTGGCGACCGCCCGTGCCAGGTGTGCCGTCACCATGTCTCGCCCGGACCGCCAACCGACCAGCCAGGGGATGGCGACGCCACAGAGCACACCGATGCCGGTGTCCAGCAGCCGTTCCTGAGCGATCGTCAGCGCCGCCAGGCCGGATCCCGCCGTGCCGATGGTGAGCGCCAGGGGCGTCATGAAGACGACGGCCAGGGTGTAGTTGCGGACCACAAAGAGCTCGACCAGCCCCTGCAACGTGACGATAGTGACAACGACCGTCCACGGCCCGCTGTCGGAGAATCCACCGAGCAGGAAGAGCCCGATGCCCAGGGTCGTGCCGGCCAGGCGCTCCACGGAACGGATCGCCGTGGCCCGGCGGTCCATTCCGGTGTGCAGCACCAGCGCGGCTGCGGCCATGGCCCAGTACATGTGCCCGCTGCCGGCCAGGAGGCCCGCCGCCACGCCGGCGGCCGCGATGCCGACGGCGACGCGGACGGCCGCCTGCAGTGCCGCGGTCGGCCAGCGCAGCGCCCGGGCCACCATGCGACGCAGGCGGGGACGGCCCAGAGGGGCGGCTGTGGGCTCGCCGCCCAGGTCCGGGTTGAGCTGGTGCGCGGGCAGCAAATGTTGGGAGTAGCGCTGCTGGATGACAATCAGATCCGTGGCCAGTTCAGCGCGCAGAGCCTCGTCCGTGGCGCGCGGTGAGGTGCTGTCCGGGGAATCTTCTGGCAGCAGGGCCGGCTCACCCCCGTCCCACAGCGTGGTCCAGGCGTCGTGGATGGCATTGGTCGCGTCGGTGCTGCGATCCTCGGCCTGCGGATCATCGGGGGCGGTGGCCAGGAACTTCTCGACCGCACGCTCGGCTGCGGCGACGGCAGCGCGCTCGGGGCCGAGGCGGTCCAGGATCAGGTCGAACATGGCGATGGGCACGGCGACCGCGGCGCCGGTCGCCGTCGCGAGGACGAGGGCCCCCGGATCCAGGCCGCGCGTGGGCAGGTAACCCCCGATGCCGACGATCAGCACGAAGAAGAAGGCCCCCGGCGGCCCGAGTCGAAGGGCGTGCGACAGGAAGGTCGCCACGGCGCCGACGAACGCCGTCGCGAGGATCGACAGCAGCAGGTTGCCGGACACCAGGATCCCCAGCGACATGCCGCCGACCAGTCCCAGCGCGACGAGCACCAGAACCCGGATCCGGCTCCGGAGCGGGCGGCCGGGGCCGTAGAGCACGGTGAAGATCCCCGTGCCACACAGCAGGCCCCACGCCTGGTGGCCAGCGGCCGTTGCGATGCTCAGTGGGATAGCGATCGCGATAGCTGCCCGCAGTGCCACCGGCCACCGGGTCGGAGGACGGACCTCCCACCGCAACCCGCGGAAGGGTGTGATCGCGGCGGACGCGAGGTGCTCGGCACCGCGGACGGCTCTCCGACGAGCGCCACGCACCGCACGCCGGGAGAAACTCATGTCTGCTCCGACGCGCTCTCGTCGGACCCCGCAACCGGCACCGGGTCAGCGCGGCGGCATCCGCAGCGCACCATCGAGCCGGATCACCTCGCCGTTGAGCAGGGCGTTGTCGACGATGTGGGCCACCAGGGCGGCATACTCCTCGGGCTTGCCCAGCCGCGAGGGGTGCGGCACCAGTGCCTCCAGGGAGGCCCGCACCTCCTCGCCCAGCCCGGCCATCATCGGCGTCTCGAAGATGCCCGGCGCGATGGTCGCCACCCGGATCCCCTTGTCGGCCAGGTCCCGGGCGGCGGTCAGCGTCAGGCCGGCGATGCCCGCCTTGGAGGAGGAGTAGGCGGCCTGCCCGATCTGGCCGTCGAACGCAGCCACAGAGGCCGTCATCACAATCACCCCGCGGTCCTCGTCGACCGGCTCGTGGGCTGCCATCGCCTCGGCCGTCAGGCGCAGCACGTTGAAGGTGCCGATCAGGTTGATCTCGATGACGGTGCGGTAGGCGTCCAGCTCGATGGTGCCCCGCCGGGAGAGGATGCGGCCCGGGGTCGCGACGCCCGCGCAGTTGACGACGATCCGCAGTTCGCCCAGCTCGCCCGCCACGGCGATGGCGGCACGGACCTGCTCCTCGTCGCGCACGTCCGCGGGCGCGAAGCGCACTCGGTCGCCGAGCTCGGTGGCCAGGTCCTCGCCCCGGCTGCCGGGCAGGTCGACGAGCACCACGGAGGCACCCTCGGCGAGCAGGCGGCGGGCCGTGGCCTCGCCCAGTCCGCTGGCACCTCCGGTCACCAGGGCGACGGTCTTCTGGGTGATCTGCATGCTGGCCTCTCGGTCGGGGTCGGGTCGGGGTGAGGGTCGAGTCAGAGGTATGCCGGGTGGTCGGGTCAGCGCAGCAGCTGGCGGGAGATCACCAGCCGCTGGATCTGGTTGGTCCCCTCAAAGATCTGGGTGACCTTGGCCTCGCGCATGAAGCGCTCGACCGGGAAGTCCTTGGTGTAGCCGTAGCCACCCAGCACCTGGACGGCGTCCGTGGTGACCTTCATGGCGGCATCCGTGGCGACCAGTTTGGCCACCGACGCCTCCTGGCTGTGGGGCAGGTCGGCATCCTTGAGCCGGGCTGCGTGCAGGTAGGACGCGCGGGCCGCCCCGACTGCGGCGGCCATGTCGGCCAGCAGGAACGCCAGACCCTGGTTGTCGGCGATCGGGCGACCGAACTGCTCGCGCTCACGGGCGTAGGCCACGGCCTCATCGAGCGCGCGCTGGGCCAGCCCGACGGCCGCTGCCGCGATGCCCAGGCGACCGGAGTCGAGCGCCGCGAGGGCGATCGACATGCCCTGGCCCGGGGTGCCGACGAGCCGGTCGTCCGGCACGAAGACCTTGTCGAAGAGCACCTCGCGGACCGTGTCGCAGTCCAGGCCCATCTTGCGCTCCGGCTCGGCGAAGGTCAGGCCCTCGGCCCCGGCCGGCACGATGAAGCAGCTCAGGCCCCGCCCGCCGTCGTCTGAGGTGCGGGCGAAGGTGGTGTAGAAGTCGGCGTGCCCGGCGTGGCTGATCCACGCCTTGCCGCCGGAGATCTCATAACCGCCGTCGACCGCGTTGGCCCGGGTGCGGATGGCCGCGACGTCGGAGCCGGCACTGGGCTCGGACAGGCAGTAGGCGCCGAGCTGCTCGCCGGACAGCATCCCGGTGAGCAGTTTCTCCTGCTGGTCCGGCGTGCCGAAGGCCGCCACGGGTGCGCAGGTCAGGGAGTGGACCGAGACGCCCACGGCGACGGACATCCAGGCGTAGGCGATCTCCTCGACCACCTGGAGATAGACCTCGTAGGGCTGACCGCCGCCACCCAGCTCCTCCGCATACGGGAGGGAGAGCAGACCCGACTGACCGAGCAGGGAGAAGACCTCGCGCGGGAAGCGCGCGGCGGCCTCGGCCTCGTCGACCTGCGGCAGCAGTTCCTCCCGGGCGATGTCGCGAACCAGGGCGATCAGTTCGGTGGCCTCGTCGGTGGACAGGACGCGCGTCACAGGCATGAGCCGAAGACTACCGGGGGAGGCGCAGCGCTTCGACGCAGCCGCAGATGCGGGGTTATAGTCTGAAGCGTGCCGCAACTGAGGGTGACTGAAGCAGCCGCGCTGCTGGGCGTGAGTGATGACACCGTGCGCCGCTGGATCGACCAGGGGCGCCTGCCCGCAGCCCGCTCCGACACCGGCCGGATGGCGGTCGAGGGCCGGGACCTGGCTCGGCTCACCCAGGAGCTGGCCGGTGAGGACGGCGCTGCCCTGCGCTCCTCCGCCCGCAACCAGCTGCGGGGCATCGTCACCCGGGTCACCCGGGACACCGTGATGGCCCAGGTTGAGCTGCAGTGTGGACCGTTCCGGGTGGTGTCCCTGATGAGCACCGAGGCCGCCGACGACCTGGAGCTGGAGCCCGGTGTCGTGGCGCTAGCCTCGATCAAGGCCACCCAGGTGGTTGTGGCGCTCCCCGCGGAGAGCTGACCAGGATCGATGCCCCCACGACCGCTCTGTCCCGCCCGGTTCCGACCGGCGACCCGACGGGTCCGGCTCGGCGGTCCGATCGCCCCGATCGCCCTGATCATCGTGCTCTCCGCCTGTGGCGGCACTCCCCCGGAGGAGACGCAGACGGCCACGCCGGGCGAGACGGGCCCGGTGACCGGCGACATCACGGTCTTTGGCGCCGCCTCGCTGACCGACAGCTTCACCGAGCTGGGGGAGGGTTTTGAGGAAGCGCACCCGGGCACCAGCGTGAGGTTCAGCTTCGCCGGCAGCTCCTCACTGGCCCAGCAGATCCTCAGCGGCGCACCGGCCGACGTGTTCGCCTCCGCCTCGCCGGCCACGATGGCCCTGGTCGCCGAGGGCGGACGGACCGAGGGCGATCCCGTGGCCTTCGTGACCAACCGGTTGCAGATCGCCGTCCCGGTCGGCAACCCCGGGAGGGTCACCAGCCTGGAGGACTTCACGGACCAGGACCGCACCATCGCGCTGTGCGCCGCAGAGGTGCCGTGCGGGGCCGCCTCGGCACGGGCCTTCGAGGCAGCCCGGCTGACGCCTGCCCCCGACACCTACGAGGAGGACGTCCGGGCGGCCCTGACCAAGGTGCGTCTCGACGAGGTCGATGCGGCACTCGTCTACCAAACCGACGTGCTCGTTGCCGGCACCCAGGTTGAGGGCATCGACTTCGCGGAGTCGGCGGCAGCGGTCAACGACTACCCGATCGCGGTGCTGCGGGAGGCTCCCAACCCCGCCGGCGGCCAGGCCTTCCTCGACTTCGTGCTCTCCCCGGACGGGCAGGCCGTGCTGGGCGCGGCCGGGTTCGGGTCCCCGTGACGGGCGCTCCCTCGCCTGCTCGCCGCCTGCGTCGGTCCGCGGTGCAGACGCCCGCGGACGGCCGGGGGACCGGCATCCCGCCGATCCTGCTGCTGCCCGCCGGGCTCGGTCTGGCCTTCCTGCTGCTGCCCCTGGTCGGGCTGCTGGTGCGCACCCCATGGAGCGAGCTGGGCACCCTGCTGAGCCGACCCGCGGTGCTGGAGGCGCTGCGTCTCTCCCTGGTCACCGCCACCGCGGCCACCGCGATCTGTCTGGTCCTCGGGGTGCCGCTGGCCTGGGTGCTGGCCCGGGCCACCGTGCCGGGCGTCCGGTTGGTCCGGGCGCTGCTCACCCTGCCGTTGGTCCTGCCGCCCGTCGTCGGGGGCGTCGCGTTGCTGCTGCTCCTGGGACGGCGGGGCCTGATCGGCCAGCACCTCTACGACTGGTTCGGGCTGAGCCTGCCGTTCACCAGCACGGCCGTGGTGCTCTCCCAGGCGTTCGTGGCCATGCCCTTCCTGGTGATCGCCGTCGAGGGCGCGCTGCGCGGAGCGGACCGGCGCTTCGAGGACGCGGCCGCCACGCTGGGCGCCGGACGCTGGCTCATCTTCCGCAGAGTGACCCTGCCGCTGGTGGCGCCGGGCATCTCGGCCGGTGCGGTCCTCTGCTTCGCCCGGGCCCTGGGGGAGTTCGGCGCAACGATCACCTTCGCCGGGAACTTCCCCGGCGTGACCCGGACCATGCCCCTGTCGGTCTATCTCGCCCTGGAGACCGACCCACAGGCAGCGATCGTGCTGGCCCTGGTCCTGCTCCTGGTCTCGGTCCTGATCCTGCTCGCCCTGCGCGGCCGGTGGCTCAACGGGGTCGGCTCGTGAGCTCCCAGAGGTCGACCCCGCCGACCGCCGACCCCCGGGAGGCAGCCCCGGGAGGCGACCTCGCGGCATACCTGCAGGTCTCCCGCGGAGCTCTGCAGCTGGAGGTGGACCTGCAGGTCCCGTCCGGCCAGGTGGTTGCCCTGCTGGGGCCCAACGGGGCCGGCAAGACCACGGCGCTGCACGCGCTCGCGGGTCTGCTGCGGCTGCGTGCGGGCTCGCTGACCCTCGGTGGCCGGGCACTGGACGACCCCACGACGGGCACCTTCGTCCCCGCGGCGCGCCGCGAGGTGGGCGTGGTCTTCCAGGACTACCTGCTCTTCCCGCACCTCACAGCGCTGGAGAACGTTGCCTTCGGGCTCCGGGCCCGCGGGGTCGGCCGCGTGGCAGCCCGGGAGGCTGCCGGGGCCTGGTTGGACCGGGTGGGGCTGGCGGACCGCGCGGGGGTGCGCCCCGGTCAGCTCTCCGGAGGGCAGGCGCAGCGGGTCGCCCTGGCCCGGGCCCTGGCGACCCGGCCACGACTGGTGCTGCTGGATGAGCCCCTGGCCGCCCTGGACGCCGCGACCCGGCTCGAGGTGCGCGCCGACCTGGCGCGGCACCTGCGGGAGTTCGGCGGCAGCGCCGTGCTGGTCACCCACGACCCGCTCGACGCGATGGTGATCGCCGACCGGATCATCGTGCTCGAGCAGGGGCGGGTCGTGCAGGACGGCGCCCCCGCGGAGGTGGCCAGGGCACCGCGGACCGAGTATGTCGCACGCCTGGTCGGTCTGAACCTGCTCCGTGGGGTGGGCTCGGGGCCGGTGGTCTCGGTGGCTGCTGGCGGGGTGCTGCACGTCGCCGACCCGGTGGACGGTCCGGTGCTCGTCGCCTTCCCGCCCACCTCGGTCACCCTGCACCGCCAGCGGCCCGAGGGGTCGGCCCGCAACGTCTGGCGGGGCGCGATCCGCGCCCTGGAGCAGCACGCCCACACGGTGCGTGCGCAGGTCACAGCTGCGGGTCACCCGCTGGTGCTGGCCGACGTCACCCCCGCCGCGGTCGCTGACCTGGACCTGGCCGTGGGGGCAGCGGTCTGGGTGTCCTTCAAGGCGACCGACACCCACGTCTATCCGGGGTGAGCCAGGGACGCAGGCTCAGCGGTGGAGGACGACCTCGACCTCGAAGCCCTGGCCGTCCTGCAGGAAGAGTGCCGTGTGCTCCGGGCCGCCGGCGTGCGGATAGCGTTCGGCGAACAGCTCCTGCCAGCCGTGGTCCGGCGCAGCCGCCCGCAGGGCATCGAGCGCCGGTCGGTCGGTGCTCGTGAGAGCCAGGTGGTTCAGGCCGGCTCGGAGCCGGTCGTGGCCTCCGGGTCGGAGGTCCGGTGACTGCTCCACCCCCAGGTAGGTGCCGTCCGGGTGGATCCAGCTCAGCCCCTCCCGCCACCGCTGGTGCTCGCTCCAGCCGAGCTCGTGCAGCAACCACCCCCAGGAGCGGACGGCGGCCTGGAGGTCGTCGACCCAGAGGTCGAGGTGGTGCAGGGCGCGGGCGGTGCGCTCAGTCATCGGCCCGGTCCTCGCTCGCGGCCCGGACCGGTGTCAGGGAGGGGCGTTTGGGCGGCACGTTGTCGCCGGAGGAGGTCCCGCGCAGGCGCCGACCCACCCACGGGGCGGCGTACTCCCGCGCCCAGGTCGCGTTGTCGCGGAACGCCTCGAGGCGTCCGGGGCGGGGTTGTGGCGGCAACGGGATCCGCCAGTCCGCCTCCTCGGCGGTGTGCCCGAGGGACTCGTAGGCAGCGAGTGCCACGCGGCGGTGCCCCTCCGGGCTCATGTGGATCCGGTCCCGCCCCCACATGCGCCAGTCCCGCAGAAAGGTCAGCGCCCACTGGTTGAGCAGGTAGGCACCCTGCCGCTCGGCGATCGACCAGAGGTGGCCGACGTAGACCGCAGCCTTGCCACGGGTCCGTTCCACGATGGGTGCCCCAGCAGGGTCGCTCGGCGTCGCCATCAGCACGTCGGAGCCCGTCGCGCGGATGCGAGCGACGGCCTCCTCCAGCGCGGCCGCCAGTGCGTCCGGGTCGGCGCCGGGGCGCAGGATGTCGTTGCCGCCGCCGATGATGCTCACCAGGTCCGGCTGCAGCTCCAGCCCGCGGTCGACCTGACGACCTGCGATGTCGTGCAGCCTCCGGCCCCGCACCGCGAGGTTGGCGTAGTTGAGGTCCGCGGTATGGGCCGACAGCAGCGCAGCGAGCCGGTCGGCCCAGCCGATCAGGCCACCGTCGGTGTCCGGGTCGCCCAGGCCCTCGGTCATGGAGTCGCCGAGGGCGACATAGCGACGCCACGGTCGAGCCTCGGGTCGGATACTGCCGGTGCGGGTGCTGCCTGTCATGGAGACCATCCTGCCGGTCTCACGCGAGATAGCCGAGTAGCCGCTCCAGACCCGGCTCGCCGAGCACCTCGTCCGCCAGAAGCGGGACCTGCACCGTGGGTAGGTGCGGCAGTGACCGGGCCAGCTCCGCGACATACTCCTCCTCGACCAGACGTCGGGAGGCGAGCAGGTCGCCAGCATCGGCCGGAGAGCGCTTGTTGATCACCACGGCCGCGACGGTCATTCCCGAGCGGGTGAGCTGCTCGTGCAGCTCGACCGACTCCAGGACCGGCAGCCGCTCGGCGGCGGTCACGATCACGAAGGCCGTGCCGGTGCGGTCGGTGAGCACCTCCCGCAGGTGGCGGAAGCGCTGCTGCCGGCGGTCGAGCACCGAGCGGATCTCCTCGTCGCGGTGTGCCCGTCGGTCCTGGGTGCGGCGTGGGCCGATCGAGGTGCCGGAGCCCGGGAGCCTCCGCGATCCGATGAGCTCCGCGGCGTCATAGTCGGCTCCCTCCAGTCCGCGCAGGGCCGCCCCGAACCGGGCGGAGCGGTCCTGGCGGCGCAGCAGCCCTTCGGTCCAGGCCTGCATCAGTTCGGGCAGTGCGATCAGCCGGGTGGTGTGGCCGCTCGGGGCTGTGTCGAAGATGACCAGCTCCTCCGGGTCGCGCTGCTCGACGACCTCGGCGATCCGCTCCAGCACCGCGGCCTCATGCGTTCCCGGGGCGTCCCGCGCCAGATCCAGGTGCTTGTCGACCTCGCCCTGCAGGTTGTCGGCCATCAGGCGCCGCACGGTGGCCCGGACAGCTCGAAGGTGCTCCTCGGTCGTGCGGGCGGGGTCGATCTCCAGTCCCCGGAGGCGCGGTGCCAGCTCGATCGGTGAGTCGCCGACCCGGCGCTGCCACAGGTGGCCCAGGTTGTGGGCCGGGTCGGTGGACACCACGAGGGTGGGGCGGCCGGCGCGGGCGCGGGCCAGGCCGAGCGCGGAGGCCACGGCCGTCTTGCCGACGCCGCCCTTGCCGCCCACGAAGAGGACATCGCGGTGCCGGGCGAGATCGCTGAGTGGCTGGGGCATCAGGCTCCTGGGCAGTGGCGGGCGGGAACGAGCAACGGCACGGCTGCCTCAGCAGCACGAGAAATGGTCGAGGGGGGAGCGGTCCAGGCCCATGCGCTTGTGCCAGTCGTGGAACTGGTCGTAGACGACCGGCAGCAGCTCCACGGTGTAGTAGCTCACCGGGTTGGGCACGCCGAGGGCCTCGGCCATCACGATGACCAGGAACAGGTCGTCCTCGTCCTGCTGGGCACGGGCGAAGGTGCGCCGGTAGGGGCCGCTGTAGAAGTCACGCAGCCCCGCAGCCACCTGCCAGAGGCGGCTGCGGGACTGGTCGGAGTCCTCCATCACGCTGGAGGCTACTCCCGTCAGTCCTGTGGTGCCCGCTCCGCGGCCGCGCGCTCGGCCTCCTGAGCGAGCTCGGCGTCGTCGTCACCGACGTAGTTGCGCGCCGACCGCATCGCGGCCGCGGCCTCGACGATCACCCAGAGTGCTGCCACGAGGATGACCAGGTCCAGGGCCAGGAGCAGCCAGTTCTGAGCCTCCCAGAAGGTGCCGAGCTGGATGAACAGCGCATAGATGGTCATCACCGCCACGAAGACCAGGGGGATCAGCGCGGGCAGCGGAGTGCGTCCTCGCCGCAGCAGCATGATCGCCACGATGGACAGGGTGAGGGCGGCCATGAGCTGGTTCGTGGTGCCGAACAGGGGCCAGATGAGCAGCCCGCCGGAGCCGTCCACACCGGCGCCGAACGTCAGTGCCAGCGCGACGCCGACCGCGATGACCGTGGCGACGCCCTTCCCGAGGGCCATGCCGGCGATGTCGCCGATCTCCTGGACGACGAAGCGCTGCAGGCGCACCCCGGTGTCCATCGTGGTGGCGGCGAAGAGGATGGCGGTGGTGGCCAGGATCGTCGCCGACAGCGACTGGGACAGCCCCAGGCCGCTCTCCACGATGGCACCGCCGCCCTGGACGAACGCGCCCACGCTGCCGGCGCCGAACTCGGAGTAGGTCTCCCGCCACGCGCCGAGGGTGGCGAAGCCGGCGGTGGCGGCGATGATCGCACCCAGCGCCAGCAGGCCCTCGCCCACCGCGCCGAAGTATCCGACGAAGCGGGCGTCGGACTCCTTGTGCAACTGCTTGGAGCTGGTGCCCGAGGACACCATGCCGTGGAAGCCCGAGACTGCGCCGCAGGCGATGGTGACGAACAGCAGCGGCACCAGGCTGGGGGTCCCTGCCGGAACCTCGTTGTTCACTGCAGGGGCGACGATCTCTGGGCGGGCGATCAGGACCGACCCGTAGAGAATGCCGAGCGCGATGAACAGCTGCAGACCGTTGATGTAGTCGCGCGGCTGCAGCAGGACCCAGACCGGCAGGGTGGAGGCGATACCGGCGTACAGGAACAGGACGATGATCCAGAAGGCGTTGTCCGGCAGACCCATGACCGTCTCCGGAAGGGCGAGCGGCACCTGGTCGCCGATCCAGATGAGGGTGTAGAGCGCGACCACTCCCACCACGGAGACGACCGGCAGGCTCCACTTCAGCTTGTAGATCGCCTGGCCCACGAGCAGGGCGACCAGCAGCGCACCCCAGGTCGGGATCACGGCCGTGGGGGTGCTGACCAGCAGGTTGGAGATGACGACCGCGAAGGCGGCGTTGACCATCAGCAGGAGCAGGAAGATGACCACCAGGAACAGGTTGCGTCCGTGCTTGCCGATGTAGCGACCGGACAGGGCGCCGATCGACTGGCCACGGTTGCGGATCGAGGCCCACAGGGCGCCGAGGTCGTGCATCCCTGCGAAGAAGACAGTGCCGATGGTCACCCAGAGGAAGGCGGGCAGCCAGCCCCAGATGACGGCGATGGCGGGTCCGACGATGGGGGCGGCGCCGGCGACGGATGTGAAGTGGTGTCCCCACAGCACGTACTTGTTGGTCGGGACGTAGTCGACGCCGTCCTCGAACTGGTGCGCTGGGGTGGTGCGGGAGTCGTCGAGTGCGTAGATCCGGCTGGCCAGGTACTTCGAGTACAGGAAGTAGCCGGCCAGGATCATGGCGACGCCGATGAGTGCGAGTACCAGGGAGTTCATGGTGTGCTGCCTCTGTCCGGGGGCGGGGTACCGGTCACCCTAGCGACTCGCGGACCGTCCTGGTGGGATCACGACAACGACCAGTCGACCGGTGTGCCGCCCTGTGCGACCAGCAGGTCGTTCGCGCGGCTGAACGGGCGCGAGCCGAAGAATCCGCCGCGAGCCGACAACGGTGACGGATGGGCGCTCTGGACCGTGGGCACGTCGCCCAGTGCCGGTGCCAGTGACCGGGCGTCCCGACCCCACAGGATCGCCACCAGCGGGCCGCCGCGCCGGGCGAGTGCGGCGATGGCCAGGTCGGTGAGCTGCTCCCAGCCCCGGCCCCGGTGGCTGGCCGGTGCGCCTGGCCGCACGGTCAGCACCCGGTTGAGGAGCAGCACCCCGTGCTCCGTCCAGGGGGAGAGGTCCCCGGAGGCGGGCGTCGGCATACCCAGATCCGTGCCGAGCTCGGCATAGATGTTCTGCAGGCTGCGCGGGACGGGCCGCACGTCGGCAGCCACCGAGAAGGACAGACCGACCGCGTGGCCCGGGGTGGGGTAGGGGTCCTGCCCGACGATCAGCACCCGCACCTGGTCCAGGGGCTGCTCGAAGGCGCGCAGGATGTGGTGCCCCGCGGGCAGGTAGCCGTGGCCGGCGGCCACCTCGGCGCGCAGGAAGTCGCCGAGCTCGCGCACCGTGTCGGTGGCTGGCTCGAGGGCACGCGCCCAGGAGGGGTGCACCAGGTCGGCCAGCGGGGCGGTGGGCGGACTGCTCACCGGGACAGGGTATGCCGAGTGGTCGGCTCAGGCGTATGCCCGCGTGGTCGGCCCACGAGCTGGTGGACGTCATCGACACGACTCGCCACCCAATCGCCGCAAGCGGCGCCCGCAAGACGGGTCAGCACGGAGATGAGAGGTGGGTCAGTCCTCCAGACCCATGTAGCGAACCCACCGCTCCGCAACGGATTCGCCAGGCTTCGCAACCACGTTCTCCACCTTCGCGCTGTCAATGGACTGGGGCAGTGCAGCGAGTTTTATGGACGTAGTTCCGGGCGCATCTGCCTTGTTTACAAGGACCGTCCCAGCGTCGTCGATCGCCATGGTCCGCATTGGGGCGAGATACTGCTCGCCGTCTTGATGGTCATCCATGAGTACGACTACATAGCTTGCACCAATCTCCATCCGGGCTTCCCCCTCAGTCATTGCGGGTTTTTCGGTGCCGTCATCGAACTGGGCATAGCCGGGATAAGTGTAGAGCGTAAGAGGTTCCCCTGGGGTGACGCCCGTGATGGCGTTCGGGTTGCTCCAGAGAACATTGGTGACGTCAACGACGACGTCTCGAGGGATCAGGTTGTAGGGCCCGGCGTCGGTGGCTCGATCCAGTAGCTTCTTCTCCCCCACCACGTCGACCTGGACGACGTGGGAGCCCCACTGAGCCCAGTCCTCCACTGTCTGATTGGGAAACATCAACTCGGCGTCCCCGTCGATGAACGTCTCGCTCGCAGCGGCGTCTCTCTCGGTGGTCGACGCAGTGGCCGGTTCTGTGTCGCTCTGCTCCTGTTGCGGGACCGATTGCGCCTCACCCGCAGGGGGCAGGCGATCGCCACAGCCTGCGGCCAGCAGCATGACTGCTCCCATGAAAGTGACCAGATAGGTGGATCGCTGTTGCAACATGGTTTAATTCTCACCGCCCCGCTAGTAGGCTGAATTGATCTGATGATTGTTATGGTCCCCGAGGCCGCGCAGATCTCCATCAATTGGAGTAACCATACAGCCAAGTTCGGCGTGGTCGTTCGCTCGCCAGGGCACGGCCTCATTACCGTGGAGGAGGCCGACGGTGTGGCCCGCTTCATGGCATACTAACGCCTTCGTAGCATTGTAGCCAATGGTGTTGTTGTTCAGCACGGAATTGATTCTCACATTATATGAATTGCAGCGCAGAAAATCCTGCGCCTTCAAGCAATCAACATTTCCCCACGTATTAGCAGGCAAGGATGAGTCAATCCATAGATGCATATCCGTCTCAAGATAACTAAGAGTGCTGTCGTGTACTGGATTGATGTCTGTGTAATATCCCATGCTCGTCATCGCTGACTCAGTCGCATTCGTCAGTCGAGTGCTGAATCCCTGATAGAAGTACGAGTGCGTGGTGTTGTCCGCCCGGCACACATCCTGCCTTGGTGTGCCCTGTCGACAGTCGGGTTGCCCTGTGTTCCTGAACATGTTGTCCACCCCGTGATGACTCACCACCGGCGGTGCTGCCGCCGTGTGGGAGCGAGCAATGCTATGACTGCCAACACGAACTTGGATGCTCGGTCCATGATGGATTGTTGCACCGGAGTTGCCGAGTGTCCAGGGATGGTGGGCGGCTGCTCACCGGGACAGCGTATGCCGCGTGGTCGGCTCGGGCGTGGACGGCCCCGGTTCGGGCTGCCCGGCACGTCGGAATGACAGAGCTGTCATTCAGGACGTACAGTGGGGCCCGACGCGTCGGGTCCACCGGCGCCCGCCGAGCACAGAAGGACCACAATGGGAGCCGCAGCGAGGATCACCGGCGCCGATGCACCCCAGGGGCTGACCGAGCGCGATCGCCAGATCATCGACTTCGAGCGTCAGTGGTGGAAGTATGCCGGCGCCAAGGAGCAGGCGATCAAGGACCTGTTCGACATGAGCGCCACCCGCTACTACCAGTTGCTGAACCAGTTGATCGACTCCCAGGAGGCCCTGGAGCACGACCCGATGCTGGTCAAGCGGCTGCGCCGGATGCGCGCCCAGCGCCAGAAGTCGCGCTCGGCGCGCCGCCTCGGCGTCCAGCTCTGAGCGAGCCCACGGCACGCAGCATCCGGCCCGGGAGTCCCTGACTCCCGGGCCGGATGCTTGGGTGCGGTGCCGGGCGATGACGGTGCTGGGCGATGACCCTGCGGCGCGAGCCGGGTCAGCGGCGGCGAGTGGTGCCCTGTCGTCCGCGTGCGTCGGCCGTGAGGGCGAGTCGGTTCTCGACCTCGAGGCTGCGGCTTCGCTCGGAGTGCATGTCGCGGGCGACGTCCAGGTCGATGGGGAAACACATGGCAGGTCCTCCTCTCAGCAGGTGCGCGCACTCAGAAGGTGCGGGTCGGGTCGGTGTGGATCGGCTCGGTGTCCGCGGGCTCGGCGTCCGCGGGCTCGGTGTGGGCGGGCTCGGTAGGTGCGGGGCCAGTCGGCGGGGAGGTCTGTTCGTCGAGGTGGCCGACGGCGATGTCACCGGACACGGCGCGCAGTCGCAGCTCCACGAACGGGGCGCCCTCGGCGGGCTGCCCGAGTGAGACCAGCCGAGAGTGGACGGTGCCGGTCATCGTGTGGATGTCGGTCCAGGCGGGCAGCCCCGCGGTGACGCCCACCCTGATGTCGCCGGAGGCGGTGCGGGCGTCCAGCCGACCACCGGAGAGTCGGTCGAGCTGGATGTCGCCGCTGGCGGTGGTGATCCCGGCGCCGTGGTCGGAGGCCTCGATGCGGACGTCCCCGGAGCCGCTCTTGGTGCTGATCTGACCACTGACCCGGCCCAGGATGACGTCACCGCTGCCGGTGAGCGCGCTCACGTCTCCGGTGACGGTGCGGAGCCGGAGGTCGCCGGAGCCGCTGCGCAGCGAGGCGTCGCCGGTGACCGCGCCCACCAGCAGGTCGCCGGAGCCGGCCGTCATCTCCAACGTGCCGACATCCTCCAGCTCGTTGTCGCCGGAGCCGGACCGCAGGGCGCAGGTGCCGAGCACCCCGGTGGCGGTCAGGTCGGCTGAGCCGAGCTTGGTGCTCAGCGCGCTGCCGGTGGGCGTGCTGATCCGGACGGTGAGTTGGCTGCTGCCGAGGGCGAAGCTGAAGCCGTTGCGGGAGCGCGGGCCCACGACGGCGATCGTGTTGCCCTGCTGCTCGACCGTGGTCTCCTCGGCGCCCTTGCCGGTGACGGTCACCAGGGTGCGGCCGTTGGTCTCACCGGCGCGGATCTCGACGTGGCCGGAGCCGATCTCGACCGACAGGTCGGGCGGGTTGGGGGTCTCAAAGGTGCGGTCCATGATCTGTCCTCAGGTCTGGTGGTGGGTGGGTTGTGTCAGGTGCGTCAGGACCAGCCGGTCATCCGGCGACCCGGTGTGCCGGGCGGTTTGGGTGCCCCCGGTGGACTGGGTGGGTAGTCGAAGCGGACGCCGTGGCTGCGCAGGTTGATGCGTAACCCGCTGGCGGTGGCATCGCGGACGGCGTCCACGATCCAGCTGTTCAGCGACTGACCGACCTCGGAGGCAAGCTCCTCGGCCCGCGACTTCAGGCCCTCGGGCAGTCGCAGCGTGATGCGGATCTGGTCCCCGGACTCATCGATCGGCTGACGCTCTGAGTCCTGCGGGTAGGTGTCCTCCGGCCCGTCGGGGGAGCCGACGCCGTCGAGGACGAACTCCAGGGCCCGGCCGCGCAGTCGGGTCTCGACGCTCCCGGACGGGAGCTCGGTGGTGATCTCCGCCGCGGCGTCGGTGAGTGCCTCGAGCAGGACCAGGCGGATGGCGGGGTCGACCGCGGACAGGACGCGCTGGGCCGACGCCGTGATCTCCGGCCCGCCCAGCTCGGTGGCCGCAGAGACCTCGGCCCGCAGTCGCTCGACGTATGTGGTGAGTTCCATGACACGACTATGACACCAAAATGGTGTCATGTCAACACCATAGTGACGTCAACACTGACGGCACGGTGTGTCACGCGTGGTGCACGGGTGCGGGAACAGGCCGCCCGGACGCCCATCTCGTTGGTGCCCGGGTCAGCATCACCTAGGGTGAAGGTCATGTCTGTGCCGCAGTTTCAGGAGGTCGCGCCTGGAACGTTCGTCCGCAGGCACTCCGAGTTGGACCTCAACTGCGGGCTCGTTGTCGGCTCGAGGCGGGCCCTGGTCATCGACACCCGCAGCACCACCGCCCGTGGTGAGGGCCTGGCTGCTGCCGTTCGTGAGATCACGCCCCTGGAGCAGGTCGTGGTCAACACGCACGCGCACTATGACCACTGCTTCGGCAACGCGGCCTTCCGGGACTCCCAGATCTACGCCCACGTGGGCGCGGCTGCCAGTCTGCAGCGCACCGCCGAGCACCAGCGCAGCCAGGTCGTGGAGCACCTGCGCCGCACAGAGCGCCCGGACCTGGCACAGACCTACGTCGACACCGAGGTGGTGCTGCCGTTCTACCTGGTCGACGACGAGGTGACGCCGATCGACCTCGGCGACCGCACGGCATACCTGCTCTTTGGTGGGCGCGGGCACACCGACCACGACCTCGTCGTCGCCGTCCCCGACGTCTCCACCGTCTTCTGGGCGGACCTGATCGAGCAGGGGGCCGACCCGGCGATGGACGACTCCTTCCCACTGGAGTGGGGCGCCACCCTCGCCAGACTGCAGGAGCACCCACACGTCCGGGACGCCCAGCTGCACGTGCCCGGTCACGGTGAGGTCGTTGAGCCGGCCTTCATCGCCCAGCAGCGGGCGACCCTCTCGGCGCTCGCCGACGATCTCACCAGCGCCCTGGCGGCCGGGGTCCAGGACGTTGACGGGCTGGTCGCCAAGACTCGCGGGCTGGGTCTGACGGACAGCACTCTGCGCGATGCTGCGGTGCGCACCCTGGAGACCCGCTCTGGCGCAGCCGAGGTCAACGCAGCACCATAGGGGCATGAGCAACGACGCCGGGCCCGAGACGACCGCCGATCCCACCGTCTACCGCGACCTGGTCGCCGGCAGCCTGACTGATCCCGCAGCCTTCTGGGGGGCGGCGGCACAGGATCTTGATTGGATCCGGCGTCCGCAGACCGTGCTGGACTCCTCGCGCGAGCCGTTCTACGACTGGTTCCCCGACGGTGTCCTGAACGTCTGCTTCAACGCCCTGGATCGTCATGTTGTGCACGGCCGGGCCGACCAGACCGCCCTGATCTACGACAGCCCGGTCACCGGCAAGCAGCGGAGCTACACCTACGCCCAGCTGCTCGACGAGGTGGCCCGGTTCGCCGGTGTGCTCCGCAACCTCGGGGTCGAGCAGGGTGACCGGGTCGTGATCTATCTGCCGATGATCCCCGAGGCCGTGATCTCGATGCTGGCCTGTGCCCGCATCGGTGCCGTGCACTCGGTGGTCTTCGGCGGCTTCGCCCCGGCCGAGCTCGCCGCCCGGATCGAGGATGCCGAGCCGAAGGTCGTGATCTCCGCGTCCTGCGGTGTCGAGCCCACGCGGGTGGTGGAGTACAAGCCGATGCTCGACGAGGCCATTGACCGCTCGAGCCACAAGCCGGACTTCACGGTGATCGTGCAGCGCGAGCAGGCGCTGGCCGAGATGGGCGAGCGCGACCTGGACTGGAAGACGCTGATGAAGCCCGACGCCATCGCGCCCGCCGGGTGCGTCCGGGTGCAGGCCACCGACCCGCTCTACATCCTCTACACCTCCGGCACCACCGGGAAGCCCAAGGGGATCGTGCGGGACAGTGGCGGTTATGCCGTCGCTCTGCGCTGGTCGATGAGCAACCTGTATGGCGTGCAGCCGGGTGAGACCTGGTTCTGCGGCTCCGACGTGGGCTGGGTGGTGGGCCACTCCTACATCGTCTATGCGCCTCTGCTGACCGGTGCCACCACGGTCCTCTACGAGGGCAAGCCGGTCGGCACTCCCGATGCCGGTGCCTACTGGCGGTTGATCCAGGAGCACCAGGTGGTCGCGGCCTTCTCTGCGCCGACGGCCATCCGGGCGATCAAGAAGCTGGACCCGGAGGCTGCGCTGCTGGCCGACTACGACATCTCCTCGCTACGGACCCTCTTCCTCGCGGGCGAGCGCCTCGACCCGGACACCTGGCAGTGGGCCACGGACGCCCTGGGCGTCCCGGTGATCGACAACTGGTGGCAGACCGAGACCGGCTGGCCCATCACCATCAACCCGATGGGCATCGGCCAGCTCCCGATCAAGCCTGGGTCCTCCGGTCCGGCAACGGTCGGCTACGACGTGCAGGTGCTGGACCCGACCGGTCAGCCGGTGCAGCCCGGCGTCGAGGGCGCCATCTGCCTCAAGCAGCCGCTGCCGCCCGGCACCCTGCCCACGCTCTGGCGGGACGACGACCGTTATGTCGAGTCCTACCTGTCGGCCTTTCCCGGTTACTACCTCTCCGGCGACGGGGGCTACGTCGACGAGGACGGCTATGTCTTCATCATGGGTCGCACCGACGACGTGCTCAACGTCGCCGGGCACCGGTTGTCGACCGGGTCGATCGAGGCAGCGCTGGCCGGTCACCCCTCGGTCGCCGAGTGTGCCGTGATCGGTGTCCGCGATGCACTCAAGGGTCAAGTGCCACGGGGTCTGGTCGTGCTCAAGGCCGGAGTCGAGTTTGACGTCGAGGGTGCCGAGTCGCTGCGCGCCGAGCTGATCCAGCGGGTCCGTGCCGAGGTCGGTGCCGTGGCGGCGCTGAACCGGGTGGATGTCGTGGATGCTCTGCCCAAGACGCGCTCGGGCAAGATCCTGCGCAAGACGATGCGCCAGATCGCCGACGGCGACGAGGCCCTGGTGCCCTCCACGATCGAGGACGCCACCGTGCTCGACGGGCTGCGCGGCGTGCTGGAGGGCGAGCGCTGACGCCCAGAGCCTGACACGTGCCACGGGTCTACCCGGGCTGGGGTCGCATCGTGGGTAGTTGTCGTGCACGTGCCAACGCACCGCTCGTGCTGTCCCGGTGAGATGCGCCGGTGACGGGTGGGGAGGGGTGAGCGGTCGGCATACGGACGCCCTGTTTTGTGCTCAGATCGCCCCAGATATTTGCACTCGACCCCTGAGAGTGCTAATCATGGACTTAGCACTCTGACCATGAGAGTGACAATGACCGACCGATCGAGGGTTGGCCGTGTCGGCGCGACGTGAGCCCGGCAGGGTCGGCTCGTCCGTCGCGGGCGTGAGGCCGGTCTCCAACCCGTTCAGCCTGTGGGAGGAACCACCCAAATGGCCAAGACCATTGCTTTCGATGAGGAGGCTCGCCGCGGACTCGAGAGGGGTATGAACACCCTCGCCGACGCCGTGCGCGTGACTCTCGGCCCGAAGGGCCGCAACGTCGTCCTGGAGAAGAAGTGGGGCGCCCCCACCATCACCAACGATGGTGTGAGCATCGCCAAGGAGATCGAGCTCGAGGACCCCTACGAGAAGATCGGCGCCGAGCTCGTCAAGGAGGTCGCCAAGAAGACCGACGACGTCGCCGGTGACGGCACGACGACGGCGACCGTGCTGGCTCAGGCCATGGTCCGTGAGGGCCTGCGCAACGTCGCGGCCGGCGCGAACCCGATGGCCCTCAAGCGCGGCATCGAGAAGGCCGTCGAGGCTGTCTCCGCCGAGCTGCTGAACATGGCCACCGAGGTCGACACCAAGGAGCAGATCGCGCAGTCCGCGTCCATCTCCGCGGCCGACAACGAGATCGGCGAGATGATCGCCGAGGCCATGGACAAGGTCGGCAACGAGGGTGTCATCACCGTCGAGGAGTCCAACACCTTCGGCCTGGAGCTCGAGCTCACCGAGGGTATGCGCTTCGACAAGGGCTACATCTCGCCCTACTTCGTCACCGACACCGAGCGCATGGAGACGGTCCTGGAGGACCCCTACATCCTCATCCTGAACTCCAAGATCAGCGCGATCAAGGACGTTCTGCCGGTGCTGGAGAAGGTCATGCAGTCCGGCAAGCCGCTGGCGATCATCGCCGAGGACGTCGAGGGCGAGGCCCTGGCGACCCTGGTGGTCAACAAGATCAAGGGCAACTTCAAGTCCGTCGCCGTCAAGGCCCCGGGCTTCGGTGACCGCCGCAAGGCCATGCTGGCCGACATTGCCATCCTCACCGGTGGCCAGGTCATCTCCGAGGAGGTCGGCCTCTCCCTGGAGACCGCCGAGCTCGACCTGCTGGGCCACGCCCGCAAGGTCGTCGTCTCCAAGGACGAGACCACGATCGTCGAGGGTGCCGGTGACGCCGACGCCATCGCCGGTCGCGTCAGCCAGATCCGCGCCGAGATCGAGAACTCGGACAGCGACTACGACCGTGAGAAGCTGCAGGAGCGTCTGGCCAAGCTGGCCGGCGGTGTTGCGGTCATCAAGGCCGGCGCTGCCACCGAGGTCGAGCTCAAGGAGCGCAAGCACCGCATCGAGGACGCCGTCCGCAACGCCAAGGCCGCTGTCGAGGAGGGGATCGTCGCCGGTGGTGGCGTCGCCCTGATCCAGGCCGCTGGCGCGTTCGAGAAGCTCTCCCTCGAGGGCGACGAGGCCACCGGCGCCAACATCGTCAAGGTGGCCGTCGAGGCTCCGCTCAAGCAGATCGCCGTCAACGGTGGTCTCGAGGGCGGCGTCGTGGCGGAGAAGGTGCGCAACCTGCCCGCGGGTCACGGCCTGAACGCCGCGACCGGTGAGTACGGCGACATGCTGGCCTTCGGCGTTGCCGACCCGGTCAAGGTCACCCGCTCCGCGCTCCAGAACGCCGGCTCCATCGCGGCGCTGTTCCTGACCACCGAGGCCGTGATCGCCGACAAGCCGGAGCCCGCTCCGGCCATGCCGGCCGGCGACGGTGGCATGGGCGACATGGGCGGCATGGGCGGCATGGGCTTCTGACCTAGCCACCCCACGAGTTCCCGCGTTTCTCGCGGACAACGAGCAACGGGGCGGTCTCCTTCGGGAGGCCGCCCCGTTGTGCTGTCCCGGGCTGAAAGCGGCCACGGTCGACACTTGACAGAATGGTCGGGAATAACCGACCATTCGACTATGACCGACCAAACGGGATCTCCCGACCTTCTCGTCGACCCGCCCGCGGGTGACGCGGTGCCCGCGCGACAGTTCCCGGACTACGACCTGCCCGACGCACTCACTCTCGAGGACCCGGCGCAGTATCGCGCGCTCTTCGAGGACACCCGGCAGGCGATCATCACGCTCCTCAACGAGCGAGCTGCCACGGTCTCCGAGCTGGCAGGGGTGCTCGACAAGCCCAAGGGCACGATCGGGCACCACATGCAGGTGCTGGCCGACGCCGGGCTGGTTCGCGTGGTGCGGACCGAGAAGGTGCGGGCGCTCGAGGCGAAGTACTGGGGCCGCACGGCCCGGATCTTCTACTACCAGACCCTGGAGGCGGGGGACGCCCAACGACTGCTGGAGCGGTCGGCCGCGGAGGTGGGCCGGCTCGAGGCGAGCGCGCAGGAGGACCCCTTCATGGACGTCAACCGCCGGGACGTCCGGGTGCCCGCAGAACGCGCCCGGGAGTTCCGTGACCGCCTGGCGCGACTGCTGGTGGAGTTCGCCGACGAACCGCGGGCAGGGGACACGACGTATGCCGTGGTGTACGGAATCTTCCCCAGCTCGCTCGCCGCGCTGCCGGACCGAGGGGGCGAGGGGGCGTGACCCAGCACCGGAATCGCCCCGCACCACTGGGCGCCAACTACTGGAAACTGTTCACCGCCTCAACGATGACCAACCTCGGTGACGGCCTGATGGCCGTTGCCGTGGTCTGGCTCGCCTCGGCCCTGACCCGGGACCCAACGCTGATCGCCCTGGTCGGGCTCGCTTCCCGGTTGCCGTGGCTGCTCTTCTCGCTGCCGGCCGGGGTCATCACCGACCGGTTCGACCGGCGGGTCCTGGTGGCCTGGATGGACGTCCTGCGGGTCGTGATCATCGCCGGCTTCGCCGTGCTCGTGCTGCTCAACCAGGACGGTCTGCCCACCCCCGAGCAACTCGCCGCCGGCACCGTCCCGGCGCCGGACAACGGCGGACTGCTGCTCGGTGCGCTCTGTCTGGCGGCGCTGTTGCTGGGCTTCGCCGAGGTCGTCCGGGACAACGCGGCCCAGACGCTCATGGCCTCCGTCGTCGACAAGCCTCAGCTGGAGCGGGCCAACGGCCGGCTGTGGGGAGCCGAGACGGCGATGAACAACTTCGTGGGCCCACCGCTGGGTGGTGTCATCATCGCGGTCGCCCTGGCCCTCCCGTTCTTCCTGAACGCCGGGCTGCTGGCGGTCGGCGCCGCCCTGATCTTCGGGCTCACCGGCACCTTCCTGCCCAAGGGGCAGAGCACCAGCGGCAAGATCCAGTGGCGCGCCGAGATGGGGGAGGGGTTCCGCTGGCTGTGGAACAACCACCTCCTGCGGGCACTGGCGATCGTCCTCGGTGTGATGAACATGCTCTCGGCGCTGTCGATGATCATCATGGTGCTCTTCGTCCAGGAGATCCTGGGCCTCTACGAGGGCTGGCAGTTCGGCCTGGTCATCACCGGCACGGCGGTCGGCGCGGTCTTCGGCTCGCTGGTGGCGGACCGGATCTCGGCCCGCCTGAGTCCGGGCACGAGCCTGTTCGTCTCGATCATCGGCATGGGGGTGACGATGATCGTCATCGGACTGACGTCCTCGGCGGCGGTCGTGTGGGTGATGGGTGTGGTCAGCGGCCTGTTCGTCGTGCTCTGGAACGTCATCACCGTGTCGCTGCGGCAGCGGATCATCCCGGATCACCTGCTCGGCCGCGTCAACTCGGTCTATCGCTTCTTCGGCTGGGGCACCATCTCGATCGGCACCCTGCTCGGGGGCGTCCTGGTCTCGACGGGCGAGCCGTTCCTCGGCCGCGAGTGGGCCCTGCGGATGCCCTTCCTGATCGCCGGCGCCGCCACGATGCTGATGCTGATCGTGGCCCTGCCGCGCCTCAACACCCGCAAGATCGAGGAGGCTCAGGAAGCCGCGGCCCAGGCCGAACAGGCACAGGGCCCCGTGGAGGACTCCGCCCGCGATGTGGTGTGACCCACGGCCGACTCCGCGACCCGCAATTGGTGTGACGTGACCCGCGACCGTGAGTCGCAGAACGCCCGGCGCGGGCAGCGCCCCCACTCCAGGGCGCTGCCCGCCGTCTGCGGGGAGCAGGTCAGAGCTAGTGATGCCGCGGTCAGGTGTGGCGCGCGATCAGGGGAGCGCTCCGCATACGGGTGGTCGGCGTGGGGACGACCACCGCGGCACCCGGCACCTCACACATGCCGGGTGCCCGGCGCTCACTGGGCCGTGAACCGCTGCCGGTTGGCCTGCTCCACCAGGTCGTAGTCCTCACCGGCGGTCTTCAGCGCCACCGAGATCTCCTGCAACGAGGCGCGGACCTGCTCCTGCGTCGCACTCCACCGCTGGGTGATGTTGGCGAAGTTGCCGGCCGCGGCGCCGCGCCAGCAGTCCTGCAGCCCGTTGAGGCGCGCCATCATCGCGCGCACGTCTCCCTCGATCTGTGCCGAGATTCGCTGGATGTCGCCCGATGCCGCGGTGATCCGGGCGGTGTCGACCGCAAAGGTGTTGCTCATGGTCCCTCCCCTTCCTCGGGTGGCCCGACCCGTGCGGTCGGACCGATGCCTATGGAAGGTAGGCGGGATCGTCCAGGTCCCGCAGAAGTTGTCCACAAGGGTCGATCAGCGGGCACTGCGGGCAGTCGCCAGGAGCCGGGTGGCGGGTGGGAACCGGCAGAGCCGTGCGGGCGCTCAGTTCTGCCCGGTCGACACACCTGCGGTCGCGGCATCCGCGATCGCGCAGGCCAACTCGACAGGCTGGCTCCACATGGGCCAGTGGCCTGTGGGGAGGTCAACGGTCGTCAGGTCCTCCAGCCGGTTGACCTCAGTCATCAACGGATGCCCGTCTCGAGCCAACCGAAGGATCTCCTGGGCCGAGATCGAGGAACAGATCAGCGTGGTCGGCACCCGGAGCCGCGCGTCGTTGTCCAGGCGGATCGGGCGGCCGACCACCGGTCCGGGCTCGGGCACGGCGCGCTCTCGGAAGCGGTCAAGATGTGACGTTGAGAGGCCGGCCAACGAGGCCGTCTCGCCGAGAACGTCGAAGGGCGGGAGCGGCACCGACCGCTCGCCCTGCGCGGTGGGGTCGTAGACGAGCCCGTCGGCGGCCGGGCCGCTGTCCACGTAGATCACCCGAGAGACCATCGCAGGGTCCCGGTCCAGGGCCACCGAGGTGGCGAGGTTGCCGCCGCTGTGGGCCACCAGGACCACCGGCCCCGCTCGGCCTGCCTCGGCCACAACCGCGGCGAGTCCGTCGGCCTGGTCCTCAATGGTGGTGGTGGGGTCCCCTTGTCCCGGCTCACGGCCAGGCAGGGTCACGGCTTGGGCCGGGAAGCCTCGGTCGGCGAGCTCGGCGCCGACCTCGTCCCAGGCCCACGCGCCGAGCCAGAAGCCGGGAACCAGGACGAGGCTGGGTGTCATCGTGGTCGGGGTTGTCGACGTGTGTGGTGTGTTCATGAGGCCAGGCTGATGCGGGCGGAGGTCAACCGCATGTCACTATTGGTGACACCAATTTCCCGATGCGGAGGCGATCGAGCATGCGCCGCACTGAACGCCTGCACGCGCTGACCGAGGCGCTGCGTCGCACTGGTCCCCGGGGTCGGTCGGCCAGTGACCTCGCCCTGGAGTTCGGCGTCACCACGCGAACCATCAAGCGCGACCTGGGTGCCCTGGCCAGCTCCGGCCTGCCGGTCTGGAGCCGCCCGGGACCGGGCGGCGGCTACGGCCTCACCGAGCGAGCAGCGCTCCCACCCATCAACCTGGACGCCACCCAGGCCCTGGCGCTCCTGGCCGCATGCGCTGTGGCTGAGGGCGCGCCCTTCGACGACGCGGCACAGGCGGCGGTCCGCAAGGTGCTGGATGTGCTCGACCCAGCGACCCGACGTCGCGCCGAGGCCCTGACGGGACGGCTGTGGGTCGACCACCCGCCGGTCACACCACGCCGCATCCGGTCTGCGTGCGAGCAGGCACTCGCTGACCAGCACACGGTGCGGATCCGCTACGTGGCCGCGGACGGAGCAACCACCGACCGCGAGGTCGAGCCGATGATCCTCGCGCAGACCTCGGGTCGCTGGTTCCTGATCGGATGGTGCCGACTCCGCGACGCGGTGCGCTGGTTCGACCTGTCCCGGATCAGTCGTGCGACGACAACCCGGACGCCGTGCACAGGTCACGACATCAGCGAGATCGGTCAGCCCCCAGCGTCCGCCCGCGCCGTCGGACCGGGCGAGGTCGAGGGACTACGCTCACCCCGATGACCACCACGCGCTCGTTGCTGCTCTTCGCCCTGGCCGCCTTCCTGGAGATCGGGGGTGCCTGGCTGGTCTGGCAGGGCATCCGGGAGCACCGGGGGTGGCTGTGGATCGGGCTCGGGGTGATCGGCCTCGGTCTCTACGGGGTGGTGGCCACCCTCCAACCGGACGCGAACTTCGGACGGATCCTCGCGGCATACGGAGGGGTCTTCGTGGCCGGGTCGCTGGCCTGGGGCGTGGTCGTGGACGGCTTCCGGCCCGATCGTTACGACGTCGTCGGTGCCCTCATCTGCCTCGCCGGCGTGGCGGTCATCATGTATGCCCCGCGCGCGGTGGCCTGAGCCGCGGCACCGAGGACGGAGACCCGCGTGATCCTGATCGATCCGCCGACCTGGCCCGCCCATGGGCACCTCTGGTCGCACGTCATCAGTGACACCTCGCTGGAGGAACTGCATGCCTTCGCGCGGGAGGCCGGGATCCCGCAGCGTTCCTTCGAGGGCGACCACTATGACGTGCCCGACGAACGGCACAGCGAGGTGGTCGCGGCCGGGGCCGTCCCGGTCGGCAACCGTGAGCTGGCGCGTGTCCTCAGCGCCAGCGGGCTCCGGTTCCGCAAGCGGAAGGGGGAGCGGCCCCTGGCGCGCGTCGTCGACGGGCTGGCCGCGATCGGTGGACCGCACGTGCTCGACGTCGTCGGATCACCGCACGAGCCCCCGGCCACCGCCGGTGCCTCCGTCGTCCTGGTGGCCGACCCCTCCGACTGGATGGTGCTGGTGCGCAGCAACGGACGGGAGGTCTGGACCCCGCCAGGAGGCAAGCGTGAGGAGGGGGAGGCACCTCGGGAGGCCGCGGTCCGGGAGATCGCAGAGGAGACCGGCCTGCGGCTCGACCCGGCACGGCTGGTGCCGGTTGGCTATGAGCGGATCACGATTGCCGAGGGGCACCAGCGTGGGCCGTGGAGAGCCGGTGACAACCACATCGCCGTGTTCGGGGCGCGGGTCGGTGAGCGGCTGCCCGTTGTCCCGCAGGCCGCCGACGTCGTCGCGGCCGAGTGGGTCGACCGGGCCCCGCTGCTGCAGCGCTGCGCCGGTGAGCCGTGGTGGCCCCTCGTGGAGCGCTTCCTATCCCGGCCGTGAGCCCGACTGGCGCTAGCGCCGCAGGGCGGTGAGCTCAGCAGCCAGGTTCCTGCGCGCCCTGGCCTGCCACGTGGTGCGCGCGTGGGTGGTCCGATACAGCTGCTCGCGCTGGGCGAACTCAGCCAGGATCGAGGATCGTCCCTGCACGAACAGGTCGTCCGGCACGTGGGCATACTCCGCACGCACCTGAGCGGCGTACTCCGCGTAGCGCTCGGCCGGTGCGGACAGGATCCACAGGTCCGCGTCGTGCACCACCGACACGGTATGCCGACGGCTGGCTAGGACGGAGCCCGCACCGTCCGCGTCGTGGTCCAGGGTCATCAGCACCAGGGAATCGACCACGTCCACGTTGCCGCGTGCGACGCCCAGGGAGTTGAGGTGGTCGCGCGCCAGGGCGGCACTGCGGTGCTCGTTGCTGCCGCCCTCGGCACGGGCGTCGTAGACGGCGTCGTGATACCACCCTGCGACCCGCGCCAGCCGGGCGCCGACGGTGTCCACCTCCCCGGCCGTCGCCAGCTCTTCGATCGCCGCGATCACCTCGGCCAGGTGCTGCACCGTGTGATAGCGCCGCTGCGGCTCGGACCACCGAGCCAGGAGCAGGTCCACCTCGGCGGTGCGGAGTCGCTCTGGTGCCTCCGGGGCGAGGACCCGCAGGTCCGCGTGCCACGAGGCCAGTAACTGCGACTCCTGCTGCTCGTGCTGCTCATCGGGCCGGTGCTGCGGCTGGTCGGGCTGGAGGTGCGGATCGTCGGGCTGGTGCGATGGCTCGTCGGTCACAGCACCAGTCTGCCCGCTGGCGCCGGATCGGTAGTGCCGGACCTGCGTTCCAGCGCGCGACACGCCGCAGCGATGGGTGCACCGTGCGCGACACGCCGGTGAGGCGGGCCAGGGGCGGATGGGGCTGCGGGCAGCTGGGGCGGCGGGGGGATGGGGCGGCGGGCAGCTGGGGCTGCGGGCAGCTAGGGGCTGAGGGTTAAGGGCTGCGGGCGGCTAGGAGGCGGCGGCTAGCGGTGCGGGCGGTCAGGGCTGGTCCGCGCCCAGACGTGCCGGGAGCGGGTCGTCGTGCACGACGGTGAGGCCGGAGACGGCGCGGGTCAGCACGACGTAGAGCCGGCGCAAGCCAGTCCGCTCGTCCGGCTCCGCGGCGACGATCGCGGCCGGTTCCACCACGACGACCTGGTCGAACTCCAGGCCCTTGGCCAGGGTGGCCGGGACCAGTTGGACGCGCGGCTCGTGGAGGCCGGCCGAGTCTGCGTCCGGTGCATGGTCGGTGCCCTTGTCCGACCTCTTGCCCGAGCCCCTGTCCAGTGCCTTGTCCAGAGCCTTGGCCGGGGCACCAGTGGGGGCAGCAGCCTCTGGAACGGGGGTCACACCACCCAGGAGCGTGTGCTCGACGGCGGTCGCCTGCAGCACCCCGGCCACCGCAGCGAGGTCGGCATCGGCCACGATGACGCCCACCGTGCCCGGGGCGCCGTCGAGTGCCGAGCGGACGGCGGTCACCGTCGCCGGGAGCAGCTCACCGCCGGCGGGCACCAGCTCCAGCCGACCCCGGTTGGACCGGACCGACTCGGGCAGCGCGAGACCGGGCGCAATCTGTGGGAGGAGGCGAGCGGCATACTCGATCACCGAGGCTGGCACCCGGAACCCGCGGGTGAGCTCCTCCAGGTGAGAGCCCTCCTTGCCGAGATGCTCCAGTGACTCGGCCCACGACCTGGTGGCCCACGGCGTGGTGCCCTGGGCGAGGTCACCGAGCACGGTGAGCGAGCCGGTCGACGCGCGTCGCCCCACGGCCCGCAGCTGCATCGGGGACAGGTCCTGCGCCTCGTCCAGGATGATGTGCCCCAGGCTGCTCGTGCGCTCCAGGATGTCGCCGATCTCGTCCAGCAGCACCGTGTCGGCAGGCGTCCAGCGGGCCGCACCCTTGCTCCGGGGCGCTTTGTCCCACAGCAGGATCCGCTGCTCCTCCTCGGTCAGGATGCCGTCCGCGGCTGCGGCCAGTGACTGCGCGTCCGACCACAGCCCGAACAGCACCGCTGCCGGGTCGAGGGCGGGCCAGAGCACCTTGGCGCAGTCCTTCACCGGTTTGCTGCGCGCCACCGCGTCCTGCACCCGATCGTCCGGGGTGTCGCCGGACCGCTCCATCCGGACCAGCACGGCGTGCGCGAGGCGACGCGGCAGCATCTCCCGGGCCGCCTCATAGCGGACGCCCCGCGAGACGAGCTCGTCGAGGATCTCCTGGACGTCGAACTCCGGCACCCTCCAGCGACGAGAGCCACGCGGGACGATCAGCGACTCGCTGGCGCGCTGCACCCGTGCCCAGACCGCTCGGTGGAGCACCTGCGCGAGGCGGGCGTCTCCCTTGAGGGTGGCCACCCCTGCCGACTCGGTCCCGCGCGAGCGCCCGGTGAGCTCCTCCACCGTCGTGTGCCCGACCTCGATCTCCCCGAGGGTCGGCAGCACCGCTCCGACGTGCTCGAGGAAGGCCCGGTTGGGGCCGATGACGAGCACGCCGGTGCGGGAGAGGCGGTCGCGGAAGGAGTACAGCAACCAGGCGGCCCGGTGCAGGCCCACCGCGGTCTTGCCCGTCCCCGGGGCGCCCTGCACGCAGATGGTGGTCCCGACGTCGGCGCGCACGATCTCGTCCTGCTCGGGTTGGATGGTCGCCACGATGTCGCGCATCGGACCGGAGCGGGGCCGCTCGATCTCCCGCGCCAGGATCTCGCTGTGCCCGGTGTCGGCGACGTCGCCCACCCGCGGTGCGGTGAGGTGCTCGTCCTCGTATGCCGTCAGCTGGCCGCGGTCGACCCCGAACCGGCGGCGCAGGGTGACTCCCATCGGCTCGCGCGGTGAGGCCCGGTAAAAGGGGGTGGAGACGTCAGCGCGCCAGTCGACCACGACCGGCTCTCCCTCGGCGTCAGAGATGTGGCGTCGGCCGATGTAGTGCCGCTCGGGCTCATGAGGTCCGCCGGCGCCGGTGTCGATGCGACCGAAGAACAGGGTGCTGGTCGGGTCGTCCTGGAGTGACTGGGCGCGCCGCCAGAGGGTGTAGGCGAGGTACTCACCGGCGATCTTGTCGCCGGCCTGGGCCTGGAGACCGAGGGTGTGCTCGCGCATGCGGGCCATCTCGCCTCGGGCGAGGGTCAGGTAGTCCTGTTCACTGGCCAGCTCGGGGTCGGTCGCGTGCCGGAGTGGGGCGGCAGGGTCCGCCCCCGTATCTGGAGGGTGGGCGTGCTTGGGCATGGGGTGGCCACCTCGAATCGGAGGGGGGACGGGGAGAAAGCGACCCTAACCGATTCGAGGTGGCCAGAACAGGGGCTGGGCGGTGTTAGTTGTCCGCCCGGGCGTCGAGGGTCACGGTCATCGTGTCCTTCGAGCCGTCGCGGATGTAGGTCAGCTCGATCTCGTCGCCCGCGGTGCGCTGGCGGACCTGGGCGACCAGTGCCAGGGAACCGTTGACCCGCTCGCCGTCGATCTGGGTGACCGCATCTCCCTCCTGGAGGCCGGCCTTGTCGGCGGGGGAGCCCGGCTCCACCTTGCTGATGCCTGCGGCGTGCAGGGTGGCGCCGTCCTGCTCGGCCTCGGCGTCGGTGATGCCAACGCCGAGGAAGGCGTGCTCCGCGGTGCCGTCCTCGATGAGCTGGCCGACGATCGAGGAGACCTCGCCGACCGGGATCGCGAAACCGATGCCGATGTTCCCGCCCTGTCCGCCCATGGCGCTGCCCATGGTGGCGATGGAGGAGTTGATGCCGATCAGTGCGCCGTTGCCGTCCACCAGGGCGCCGCCGGAGTTGCCCGGGTTGATGGCGGCGCTGGTCTGGATGGCGTTGGTCACGACCGGTTCGGCCTGTTGCATGGCACCCGGCTGGGCGCCGCCCTCGTTCGCGGCCTCCGTCGTGACGGGGCGGTCCAGCGCGCTGACGATGCCGGTGGTCACGGTGCCGCTGAGGCCCAGGGGGTTGCCGATGGCCATGACCGGGTCCCCGACGGCAAGGTTCTCGTCGTCGCCGACCGAGATCGGGTGCAGGTCGTCCGGTGGGGTCGCGAGGGTGAGCACGGCGAGGTCGGTGGACGGGTCGCTCCCGGCGACCTCCGCATCATAGGAGCGGCCGTCGGCCAGCGTGACCTGGACCTGCTCGGCCCCCGCGACCACATGGGCGTTGGTGACGATGTGTCCCTCCTCGTCCCACACGACGCCGGAGCCCGCGCCGCCACCGGCGCCGGACTGGACGCTGATCGCGACGACACTGGGGGTGACGTTGGAGGCCACGCCGCCCCAGTCGGTGGTCGGGGAGTAGGACGCCTGGCTCGCGCTGGGGTTCGACGTGTTCGCCGCGGCGTCCAGGACGACTGGCTGCTCGTCCTCACTGGCCTGCACCACGGCATACGTCCCACCCGAGGCGAGGATCGCCGAGAGCAGACCCACCGCCGTGACCTGGGTCCAGATGGTCGCGTTCGTCTTGCTCATCGTCCTGCTCCTTCATCGCGTGCAAAGGGCCCCGTGGGGATAGTCCTAGGGAACTACACGGACATCGGAGGAGGCTGGGACAGTGCTGCGCATTCCCTGTGAACGCTCCCTCGTGTTGAACCGGAGGGCCGGGGTGGTGTCGATGTGGGGCGGGTTCGTCCGTCATGGGGGTGAGGTCGCGACCGCGGCCCGGGCCGACGAGCGGTGTCGGCCCCGAGCAGAGAGGATCAAGGCATGACCGAATACATGGTGGTGATCGTGGGGGACGCTGACCGGTGGTGGTCCACGATGAGCCGACAGGAGCGCGAGGACGGCTACGCGGAGTACACCCGCTTCGGCGAGGAGCTCACGAGGCGGGGCCACCGGATCACCGGTGGAGCAGAGCTGCACCCGACGACGGAGGCCCGCAGGGTTCACCCGGGTGGTCAGAGCATCACGGACGGACCGTTCACCGAGACGGCCGAGCAGGTGGGTGGCTTCTACCTGGTCGAGACCGACAACCTGGACGACCTGACCGAGTGCTGCAGGATCATCGCGGCCCTGGGCGACACCGTCGAGATCCGGCGGACAGTGTCGCCGGAGGACCGTGCGGCCTCAGCGGGGGAGCAGGCCTCATGAAGTACGTCGTCCTCCTCCTCGCCGACGGTGCAGAGAAGCCGTGGGAGCAGTTGACGCCTGAGGAACAGACCGAGACGATGGCGAAGTTCGGGGCCTTCGATGAGGCGTGTGCCGCCCGCGAGGGGGTGCGCATCCTGGCCGGTGAGGCACTGCAGGACGGGGTGGCCGCCGCCACGGTGCGCACCGTCGAGGGCCAGATCGCCGTGACCGACGGACCGTATGCCGAGGCCGTTGAGGGTCTCGGTGGTTTCTATCTGATCGAGGTGCCCGACCGCGATGTCCTGGTCGAGTTGCTACGTGAGCTCCCGGCATACGACATGCAGATCAACCCGGTGGAGGAGATGACGCCGTGAGGCGCTATCTGGTCCTGATCGCCTACGAGCCGTGGGACTGGAGTAGCGCCTCGGAAGAGGTACGTGCCACCTTCTTCGAGCAGCACGGGGCGTTCTCCGCCTTCGTCGCCGAGCACGGTCGTGAGCTGGCGAGCGCGGCCCTGGATGACACCGACACGGCGACGACGGTGCGCCATATCGACGGTGAGGTCGTGGTCTCCGACGGTCCGTTCGCCGAGGCCGCCGAGATGATCGGCGGCTACTACGAGGTCGAGCTGCCAGACCTGGACACCGCCATCGAGGCGGTGCAGCTGCTGCCGCCGTCCTACTCCCTCGAGATCCGGCCGGTCATCGCCATCACATGAGCCTGATCGGATGAGTGGGGAAGCGCTCGAGCAGGTGGTGCGCGAGGAGTGGGGGCGGCTGGTCGCCCTGCTCCTCGCGCGCTACCGTCGGCTGGACCTGGTCGAGGATGCCCTCGGCGACGCCGTCGAGGCCGCGGCACGCACCTGGCCGGCAGATGGTGTGCCGGACAACCCGGCGGGCTGGCTCAATCGGGCGGCCAGTCGCCGGCTCCTGGACCGGTTGCGGGCCGAGGCGATGCGGCAGCGCAGGGCCCCGCTGCTGGTGACCGAGGCCGAGCGCGGGCAGGAACGGGCGACGGCGATGGCCGACACCGGCGACCTGGTCGAGGATGACCTGCTGCGATTGGTCCTGATGTGCACGCACCCGGCGCTCGGTGCCGAGGCGGCCAGCGCCCTGGCGCTGCGGCTCGTCCTGGGCGTGAGCACCTATGACGTCGCCCGGCTCTTCCTCGTGTCGGAGTCCACCATGGCGGCCCGAATCACTCGGGCCAAGAAGAAGATCGTTGCGGCCGGCATCCCGTTCGCCGTGCCCCGCGCCGATGCCCTCCCGGATCGGCTCGACACCGTGGCGCAAACGGCTTATCTCGCCTTCACCGCCGGCTACGCCCCCGGCAGCGGTCCCGACCTCCTGCGGGCCGATCTGGCCGGGGAGTCCATCCGCCTGGTGCGGGTGGTGCTGGCGCAACGTCCCACCGAACCCGTGCTCATCGCGCTGCTCGCCCTGATGCTCCTGCAGCACTCCCGCCGGGACGCCCGGGCCGGAGCCGACGGTCAACTGGTGCTCCTGGCGGACCAGGACCGGACCCGGTGGCACCGCGACGACATCACCGAGGCGCTCGGCCTGCTGCGCTCGCTGGGGCCCGCGCGGAGAATGACACCACAGGGCGCTGCCTATGTGCTGCAGGCCCGGATCGCGGCCGAGCACGCCACGGTCGAGACAGCCTCCAACACTCGGTGGGACCGGATCGTGCGGCACTACGATCTGCTCCTGCAGATCGCGCCCACCCCCGCGGCACGGGTGGCCCGGGCCGTCGCGCTGGCTGAGGCGCAGGGGCCGGAGGCCGGACTGGCGGCGCTGGAGTCGGTGAGCGTGCCGGGCAGCCACCGCCCAGCGGCAGTCCGCGCCGAGCTCCTGGTCAGAGCGGGAAGGGTGGACCAGGCGCGGACGGCCTACGAGGAGGCGCTCACCCTGTGTCGCAACGAGACCGAGCTCAGTTATCTTCGCCGTCGCCTGGTTGACCTGTCGGGCCCGGCGCACGAGGTGCCTGGCGCGGCAGCTCCACCCGGAACGTCGCGCCGCCGCCGGCGGTCGGGCGGTGGCTGACGACCCCGCCGTGGCGGGCCACGATCGAGGCCACGATCGACAGTCCCAGGCCCGTGCCACCGCCCCGGCCGGGGCCGCGCGTGCGAGACGGGTCCGCCCGGTAGAAGCGCTCGAAGACGCGTTGCGCCGCCTCGGGAGAGATGCCGGGGCCGTGGTCTGCGACCTCCACCACCGCCCTGCTGTCGGTCTGCCCCACGAAGATATCCACGGGACTGTCGGCCGGGGTGTGGGAGACGGCGTTGGCGACGAGGTTGGTGAGCACCTGACGCAGCGCGAAGTCGTCACCCGGGACGATCACCGAGCCGTTGGCCGTGCCGTAGCGGTGCAGCGCGATGGGGCGTCCCGGGGCACGCACTCGGGCGTCCTGCACGACGTCGTTGGCCACGACCATCAGGTCGACGTCATCGTGCGGGCGGTGGGGGGTGGTGTCGAGGCGGGTGAGGAGCAGCAGGTCCTCGACGAGGCGTGCCATGCGCGAGGACTCGTCCTCCACCCGTCGGAAGGCCGAGGCAACATCCTCGGGATCGGTCACGCCACCGACGCGGTAGAGCTCGGCATAGCCCTTGACAGTGGCCAGTGGGGTGCGCAGTTCGTGGGAGGCGTCGGCCACGAACTGCCGCATGCGGGCCTCGGAGGCCTCGCGCACCGTGAAGGCCTGCTCGATCTGCGCGAGCATGGCGTTGAGTGAGTCGGACAGGGAGGCGACCTCGTCGTTGGCCTGGCGCTCGGGGATGCGTCGGGTCAGGTCGCCGGTCGCGATCGCCGCCGCTGTGTCCTCGATGCGGGTCAGCGGCCGGAAGGCTCGTCGCACCGCGAACCAGCCCAGCAGGGCAACGGCCAGCAGGGTGGTGAGGCCGACGACGGCCGTCAGCACGAGCAACTGCTTGACCGTATTGGTGACAGGGGACAGTGGGAGGGCGACGGCGACCGTGCCGTTGCCGCTGTCGCTGGAGTAGGGGCTGAGCAGCACCCGCCACTCCAGGTCGCCGTCCTGGGAGCTGGCGGTGAAAGGGCCCTCGCCGATGCGCTCGTCATCTATCAGCACCGTCCCGATGTCTGGGACCTGCTCGCGGTCCAGAGCCGTGAACTGGACGGCTGATCCGTCAGCCGCCGTGATGCGCAGATAGTAGGGATTGGGGGGCACCACGGCGTCCGAGGGTCGGCCGCTCAACTGTGACCAGGCCTGCTGGGTCAACGGGGTGATGTAGGCATCCAGGTCGTTGTCTGTGCGGTCCGTCAGGTAGTCACGCAGCAGGGTCGCGGTCAGCGCCGTCGTGATGACATAGGCGACCAGCACCAGGGCCACGACCACCGTCACCAACCGCGCCGTCAGCGACAGGTTGTGCAGCCGCGTGACGGCAGACCGGCGGGAGGAGCCGATCCACCCCACGGGGTCAGGCGCTCTCGGGATCGCGGGGCTCCCGCAGGACGTAGCCGACGCCCCGCTTGGTGTGGATCAGCGGCTCGCCCTCGGTGTCGACCTTGCGGCGCAGGTAGGAGATGTAGGACTCCACGATCCCCATCTCACCACGGAAGTCGTAGTCCCAGACATGGTCCAGGATCTGGGCCTTGGACAACACCCGGTTGGCGTTGAGCATCAGATAGCGCAACAGCTTGAACTCCGTGGGGGAGACGTCGATGACGCGGCCCGCACGGATGACCTCGTGGCGGTCCTCGTCGAGCTCCAGGTCGGCCACGCGCAGCGTGGTCTCCTCGTCCTCGGGCTCGATGTTCTGGGTGCGGCGCAGCACCGCCCGGATCCGGGCCACGACCTCCTCGAGGCTGAACGGTTTGGTGACGTAGTCGTCACCGCCAACGGTGAGCCCCTTGACCTTGTCGTCCAGGCTGTCCCGTGCGGTGAGGAACAGGACGGGTAGGTCGCGGCCGTGATCGCGCAGCCGGCGGGTGACGGTGAAACCGTCCATGTCGGGCAACATGACGTCCATCACGGCCAGGTCGATCTCGTGCTCCTCGGCCAGCCGCATCGCCGTGGCGCCATCCGGTGCAGCATGGACCTCGAAGCCCGCGAACTTCAGGCTCGTAGTGAGCAGCTCACGGATGTTGGTCTCGTCCTCGACAACGAGCAGGGTGGCCTCGGGTGCAGTCATCCCCCCAGTGTGTGACCGATCCCTGAGAACTTCCTGACAGACCCCTGGGGTCTGTGAACCTGGACGCACCACCCAGCTCGGAAGGGCACGCGACTGGTGGTCGCGTTCCGGGTGTTGATCCAGCGCCCCATCCAGCCGAACGTCGACCAGCCGGCCCCACGGGTGGGTGTCGATGTCGGCGTGCGGGTCCTCGCCAC
>NZ_QLVD01000028.1 GCF_003352835.1 Ornithinimicrobium murale
GCTCCTCTTCGAGAGTGCTTTGGAAGGTTCACTCGAAGGATCACACCGGTGGCCGCGCCTACCTCAGCAGGACACGCTCACCGGGGTCGTCGTACACCACTCTGGTGGACTCCACTTGGTGTGCTGACGTGCACCAGCCGACCCATTGGTGTGCTGTGGCGCACCAGCCGACCCACTGGTGTGCTGTGCTGCACCAATGTCACGTCCCCGTGTGGTGGGCATTCCCCTGCTGCCGGCGTGGGAGGATCCTTCGGTGGGCGAGGCATTGGCCTTGACATTCTCGAAGATCCTGTGGTTGTCTTGCGCCACCCATCCAGAGCGGCCGAGAGATCTGGCTCGATGACGCCGCAGCAACCATCCCACCCGGGACAGGTGCTCACGCCAGGATCGATGGAGGAACCGTGCATCAGCGCACCACGCACACCCCGCACCTCCGGCGCACGGTCGACCTGATGCGCCGGGCGGTCAGCGCCTGTCGCCACTGACGCGCTGCCCGCCGCACCTTCCGCGCCACTGAGCGCACCCGTCACACCCGCCCACGGCCCTTCCTGCCGCCACCCAGGCGAAGCAGTCGGCCGCGGCCATCCACGCACTCGCGGTTCGGCATACCCCGGACCCTGCCCACAGGAGAACCATGTCCGCTCAACCGATCACCCGTCCCGCCGTTCCACCCGAGAACGCCGCGGTCAACCTGCGCCACGCCTTCGGCCGCGCCGCCTCCAGCACCTGGGTCGTCACCGGCTCGGGGGAGCGCGGACCGGTCGGGTTCACCGCGATCTCGGTCGCCTCGGTGTCCCTCACGCCGCCGTTGTTGTCCTTCAACATCGCCAAGGACAGTTCGTCGCTGGTGACCATCGCGCACAGCGGCCGAGCCGCCCTGCACCTGCTGGCCGCCGACCAGGAGCCCCTGGCCCAACGCTTCGCCCGCGACCGGAGCAGGCGGTTCGTCGATGACGGCGCCTGGACCTACGACGACCACGGCCTGCCGTCGGTCCACGGCGTCGCCACCCGCCTGGTCACCCGGATCCACGACCTGGTCGACGCCGGCGACAGCTTCGTGGCGATCGCTCGCGTCGAGCACGCGACCACGACCGACCGCCCGCCACTGGTGCACCATGCCGGCGCCTATGGCCCGCTGGCCGCGTCGACCGCCTCACAGCGTGCGGTCACCCGCGCCGCCACCCCACCCACGGCGACGCAGCCCCCCACGACCCCAGGAGTATGACCATGACGACCCACGACACCGACACCACCACCGAGGACCTGTCCTTCGCCTACTGGGTGCCGAACGTCTCCGGCGGCCTGGTGGTCTCCACCATCGAGCAGCGGACGAACCACACGCCGGACTACAACCGCGAGGTCGCGCAGACGGCTGAGCGCGTCGGCTTCGACTATGCCCTGACGCAGGTGCGCTACCTGGCCTCCTACGGCGCCGACGCGCAGCACGAGTCGGTCTCCTTCTCCCTCGGGCTGCTCGCGGCGACCGAGCGGCTCAAGGTCATCGCCGCGGTGCACCCGGGCCAGTGGCCGCCGGCGATCCTGGCCAAGCTGGGGGCGACCGCGCAGGAGCTGCACGGCAACCGGTTGGCGCTCAACGTGGTCTCCGGCTGGTTCAAGCGCGAGTACACCGACCTCGGCCTGCCCTGGCTGGACCACGAGGAGCGCTACCGCCGCGCGGAGGAGTTCATCGAGGTGCTGCGCGGGCTGTGGACGCAGGACGGGTTCACCTACCGCGGCGACTTCTATCGCACCCGCGACGTGACCTTCCGGCCGCAGCCGAAACTGCAGCCGGAGGTCTTCCAGGGCGGCAACTCCACGTCCGCCCGGGCGATGGCGGGCCGCCTGTCGGACTGGTACTTCATGAACGGCAACACCCTCGAGGGCGCCGCCGAGCAGGTCCAGGACGTCGCCGCTCAGGGCGCCGCACACGGTCGGCGGGTCCGGTTCGGGCTCAACGGGTTCGCCGTCGTGCGCGACACCGAGGCCGAGGCACGGGAGGTGGTCGAGGAGATCATCGCCAAGGCCGACGCCGACAAGGTCAACGACTTCGGCAACGCGGTCAAGCAGGCCGGTGCCGCGACCGCCGACCGGAAGGGGATGTGGGCCGACAGCGAGTTCAAGGACCTGGTGCAGTACAACGACGGCTTCCGCACCGGTCTGATCGGCACCCCCGAGCAGGTCGCCCGCCGTATCGTTGACTACAAGCGGGTCGGCGTCGACCTGCTGCTGCTCGGCTTCCTGCACGTGCGCGAGGACGTCGAGCGGTTCGGGACCGAGGTGATCCCGCGGGTGCGTGAGCTCGAGCGCGAGGCGGGCCTGGTGCCGAACGACCTGGCCCAGGCCCCGGTGCCGGCCGGCACCGACGGTGCACCAGAGGAGGAGGTGGCCTGATGACGGAAGACGCACAGGTGGGACTTGACGTGACGGCTGCTGCCGCCGCCCTGCGGGAGCGGCAACGGCCGATCAAGACCGGCTACAAGCAGGACCCCGGGTCCGCCCTGGTCATCAGCACGGCCACGGCACAGGTCGACCAGGCGGGTCTGACCGCCACCGTGCCGACTTGGGCCGGTGACGTGGCCGCCGGCCTGCACCCTGCTGCCGGCGGCGACGGCAGCCAGGCCTGCTCGGCCGACATCGTGCTGCAGGCGCTTGTGGCCTGCGCCGGCGTCACGCTGTCGTCGGTCGCGACCGCGCTGGGCGTGCAGCTGCGCTCGGCCACCGTCACGGCGAACGGCACGTGGGACGCGCGAGGCACGCTGGGCGTGGACCGCGACGCCCCGGTGGGGCTGACCGGCGTCGAGCTGATCTTTGATCTTGACACCGATGCCGATGAGGAGAAGGTCGCGCGCCTGCTGGAACTGACCGAGCGCTACTGCGTGGTCGCCCGGACGCTGCAGGAGCCGCCGCCGCTCACGGTCCGCCGCGCCTGAGAAGACGACACCGCAGCGCCCTGGCGACCGCCTGAGGCCCTGTCGACCGTCTGAGAGCGCCTCCGGCTTCTTCGAGCCTGTCGCGGCAGGCTCGAAGAATCCGCATGCGCTCTCAGTGGGCAGCGGCTCACCAGTCGGTCGGCTTCACCGGCTCAAAGAGCCACACCTGGAAGAACGCGTCCAGGTCCTGCCCGGAGACCTCCTCTGCGAGCGCGATGAAATCGGCCGTCGTGGCGGTGCCGCCGCCGTACTGCTCGACCCAGGTCTTGGCCAGCTCGAAGAAGGCGTCGTCGCCGATCTCGACCCGCAGCGCGTGCAGGGTCGCTGCGCCACGGTCATAGATGGCACCACAGAACAGGCACAACGGACCCGGGTCGGCGATCACGACATTCCAGAAGCCGTTGTCCGCGGGGATGCTCATCACGTCCTCGAAGCTCTGTTGGGCGGTGTCGCGGCCCTGCTCCTCGCTCCACATCCAGGAGGCGTAGGACGCCCAGCCCTCGTTGAGCCAGATGTCGGCCCACCGTCCCGGGCTGACGTGGTTGCCCATCCACTGGTGGGCGAGCTCGTGTGCGACGGTGCCCTCGCGGGCGGTGCGGCTGAAGAACGACCGGGTCTGGGTCTCCAGGGCGTAACCCACGGAGTCGTCATCGACGATGGCTCCGTAGGAGTTGAACGGGTAGGGCCCGAAGGCCTCCTCGAAGAAGACGAGCATGTCGCTGGTGAGCGCCAGGCTGGCCGAGTTGGCCGGCGGAAGCGCTGGATCCACGGCGTCGATGATCGGGGTGCCGTTGGCGGCGACATAGGAGTTGAGCTCGAAGTCACCGACCGTGGCGGTGGCCAGGTAGGCCGCCATCGGGTCCGGCGCGTCCCACGTCCAGGTCGTCCAACCGTCGTTGGTCTCTGAGCTCTCCAACAGGCCGTTGGCCACGGCCACCGACCCCTCGGGAACGGTGATCTCGTAGGCGTAGGTCGCCTTGTCGGTCGGGTGGTCGCTGACCGGGAACCAGGTTGCCGACCCGTCCGGCTCGCTGACCACCATGGCGCCGTCCCGTGTGGTCACCCACCCGTAGAGGGCGCCCTCGATGTCGGTGGGCCGGGTCGTCGTGCCGCCGTAGGTGATCTCGACGGTGACCTCGTCGCCGGTCTTCAGCTTGGGTCGCGGGCTGATCCGCAGCTCGTTCTCGACCTGGTCGAAGCTCATCGGCTTGCCGTCCACGACCACCTCGGTCGCGGTCATGCCGCGCAGGTCGAGGTTGAACCGGTGCAGGTCCTGGGTGGCCCGCAGCTCGATCGTGGCGACCCCGTCCAGCTGACCCTCCAGCGGGGCCGGCTCGGGCTCGGGCAGCTGGTAGGTCAGGTCGAGGTCATAGTGCAGCACGTCGATGCCGCCGTTGCCCGCGAGCGGGAAGTAGGGGTCGCCGGCACCCTCATCGCCCTCGGAGTAGCGCGGCTCGCCCGGTCGGTCGGGGGCCGCACCGGCGAGAGCGGGGGTCAGTGTGAGCGCGAGGGCGGCGACGCCACCGAGCGCGAGACGGGTGGGTGAGGTGTTCATCAGGACTCCCTTGTCGACTCGAGGAACCTGACCGACGCTAGTCCTCCCAGCGGTCCGGCGCTACACCATCGCGCAGGCTGCGGGCCATGGGGATGGCGGAGGGGATGGCCGTGGGCGGAGGGGATGGCCCTGGGTGAGGGGGATCCTGCCCAGGCGATGGAGCACGGTGTGCTCTCGGACTGCACCGCGGGGTGCCGGTGCCTAGCGTGGGGACGGTCGGCGGGTCCGACCGGCCCCGCCCGCTCTCGAGGAAGGGACCGCCATGAGGACCGTGGAGATGATGGACACCTATCCGGCCACGATCACCGTCGACCGGGCGCTGCTGGCCAGCGCCGTGGACGACATCGTCGAGTGCGCGCAGGCGTGCACCGCCTGCGCCGACGCCTGCCTGAGCGAAGAGATGGTCGGCGAGCTGCGCACCTGCATCCGCACCAACCTGGACTGTGCCGACATCTGTGAGGCCACGGCCCGCGTGCTGTCGCGGCACACCGGCTATGACGCCAACATCACGCGGACCCAGCTCCAGGCGTGCGCGCAGGCCTGTCACTCGTGCGGCGACGAGTGCGAGTCCCACGCGGCACGGCACGAGCACTGCAAGCTGTGCGCAGACGCGTGCCGCGACTGCGAGGCCGCCTGCCGCCGCGTGCTCGAGGCCATCGCCTGACGAGCGGCTCGAGGCCATCGCCTGACGAGTGACTAGGGGCGGGCCTCGAGCACCATGTTGAAGTCGTTCTCGGCGGCCCGCCGGATGGTGCGGTAGCCGGCCTCGGAGAGCACCTCACGCAGCGCCGCCTCACCGGCCAGCGCGCCGAGCGCCCGGCCGACCGGCTGGGACAGCGAGTTGGCGGTGCACAGGAAGGTCGAGGCGGCGTAACCGAGGGCGGCCACCGGGACGGTCGCCAGCGTGCTGGCCAGGTCGTCGCCCGCTCGGGGCTCCACCAGCACCAGCGTGCCGTCGGCCGCCAGGGAGCGCCGCGCGTGCGTGGCGGCGCCGACCGGGTCGCCCAGATCGTGGAAGGCGTCGAAGAACATCACTACATCGACGTCGCGGTCGGGGTATCCCTGGCAGAAGTTGACCTCGAAGCGCACCCGGTCGCTGACGCCCGCCTCGGCCGCCCGCTGCCGGGCCGTGTCGACCGAGGCCGGGTGCACGTCATAGCCGACGAACTGCGAGTTCGGGTAGGCCTCGGCGAGCAGCAGCAGGGGAGCGCCGTGCCCGGTGCCGATGTCAAGGACGCGTGCGCCTGCCTGCAGCTTCTCGTGGACGCCGTCCAGGGCCGGGATCCACTCGGCGACCAGGCTGTTGCGGTAGCCGACGCGGAAGAACCGCTCGGCTCCCTCGAACGTGGTGGGATCCTGGTCTCCCCACGCGATGCCCTCCCCGCTGCGGAAGGCCTCGACGAGCTGGTCGGTCCGGCGGTGCAGGCCGCTGATCTGCGGTGCTGCGCCGATCATCGACGCCGGCGAGTCGTCCGAGGCCAGCACGGCGGCGTGCTCCGGTGGCAGGGTGAAGGTCTGGTCGGCCGGGTCATAGGACAGGATGCCGACCGCGGCCTGCTGGGCCAGCCACTCCCGCACGTACCGCTCTGCGGTGCCGGTGGCTCCGGCGAGCTGCGCGGAGGTGACTGGTCCGCTCGCTGCCAGTGCGGCATACAGGCCGGTGCGGTCGCCGACCACCATCATCGCGGTCGTCGCGCCGCCAGCCAGCAGCGCGCCCACCTGTTGGGCGAATGCGCCGACCTTCTCCAGATCAAGTGTTGCAGTGCTCATGGTTCCTCCTGGTTGGGGTGAGGCCGCCAGCGTGCTCCGGGAGGGATTCACGGGGGTTTCACGCGGGAGTCGGGCACACTGGTGGCAGATGCCTGACCTGCGCGTGGGTGTGCTCGGCACGCTCGAGGTCCACGTCGACGGGCACCCGCGGGTCGTCCCCCCGGGCCGTCAACGGGCCGTGCTGACCTGCCTGCTGGCCCGCGCCGGCCAGCCCGTCTCGGCGGAGGCGCTCATCGACGCGGCGTGGGGCACCGACCGGCCGCAGAACCCGCCCAAGGCGCTGCGCACCGTCCTGTCCAGGCTCCGCGCGGTGCTGGGCCAGGACGCCATCACGCTGGGCCCGGCGGGCTATCAGCTCCGCGTCGACGCCCTCGACTGCGACGAGTTCGAGGCCCTGCTGGACCGGTCCAGATCCGCCCCACCGCACCAGGCCAGGGAGCTGCTGGAGCAGGGGCTGGCGCTGTGGCGGGGACCGGCCTACGGCGAGTATGCCGACGCCTCCTTCGCCACGTCCCGCGCCCAGTCGCTGGAGCAGGCACGGATGGATGCGATCGAGGAGCACGCGGCCGCCCTGCTCCAGACCGGCGAACCGTCGGCCACGGTCCCGGACCTGCAGGACCTGCTCGCCGAGCAACCCTTCCGCGAGCGGGCGGTGGAGCTGCTGGTGACGGCGCTGTACCACGCCGGCCGGCAGACCGAGGCCCTGGAGCGGCTGCGGACCTTCCGCGCGCAGCTCCGGTCCGAGCTGGGGCTGGATCCCTCACCCGCGCTGACGGCCCTGGAGTCGCGGATCCTCGGCCACGCGCTGGCACCGGTGCGGGCGGCGGAGCCCGCGCTGCCGGAGTGGCTGGACACCTCGACGGCGTTCATCGGTCGGGAGGACGAGCTCGCCGACGTGCTGGCAGCGGTCTCCACGAGCCGGGTCACCGTCGTCACCGGCCCGGGAGGGGTCGGCAAGTCCCGGCTGGCGGCCGAGGCTCTCGGAGGCCTGCACCAGAGCCTGGGTCTGCCGGTCGCCGTGGTGGAGCTGGCCCCGGTCGTCCCGGGCCGGGTGACGCTGACCCTCATGGACCTGCTCGGTCTGCGGCCGACCGGGGCAGGGGCCGGCACTCCGGAGACCGACGTCGACGGCGCGTCGGACGCCCGACCTCGTGCCGGTGCCGACTCGGCCGTGGGGGACCTGGTGGAGTACCTCGGCGCCGTGCCCCACCTGCTGATGCTCGACAACTGCGAGCACGTCCTGAACGAGCTGACCCCGGTGGTCTCGGAGATCGCCAGCCGCTGCCGCGACGTGCGCGTGCTGGCCACCAGCCGGCGCCGACTGGGCGTGGCCTCCGAGCAGGTGCTCCCTCTGGCCCCGCTCGGGACGCCGGACGCGACGGAGAGTCTCGGTCGGCAGGGGTCGGCTGGCTCCGTCCGGCTGTTCGGGGACCGGGTCCGCCGGCTGCGGCCGGCCTTCGCGCTGACCGCCGACAACCTCCCCGAGGTCGCCGAGCTGTGCCGGCGCTGCGAGGGGCTCCCGCTGGCGCTCGAGCTCGCGGCCTCCCGCACCGCCCGGTCCGGCGTCGGCGAGGTGCTCCGCAGGCTGCCGACCGATGCCGTCGGGGAGACCGGAGGGCTCTGGTCCGTGGTCGCCTGGTCCGACGGGCTGCTCGCGCCGGACCAGCAGCGCCTGCTCGACTGCCTCACCGTGTTCGCCGACGACTTCACCGCACCGGACGTGGCCAACGTGGTATCGCGGCTCCCGGGGTGGACCGGCGACCCGGCACCGGCGCTCGCTGAGCTGGTCGAGTCCTCGCTGGTCGTCCCGCGCGACGCCACCGGCGAGCCCCGCTACGGGCTGCTGGAGATGGTGCGGGCCTTCGCGGCCCGTCGGCTGCAGGAGTCGGGACGCGCGGAGGAGGTCGGGGCCGCCCACGGTGCCTGGGTGCGCGAGCTGGTGACGGGGATCCGGCAGGACTGGACCCGGCTCGACGGCGCCGTCGTGGGTGCCCGGCTCTCCGCCGCCAGCAGCGAGGTCACCGGTGCGCTGCGCCGGGCACTGGAGGCCGGGCAGCTCGTCCTGGCCGCGGACATCTCCCACGCCGTCGCGCGCTGCCTGCACTGGACGCCCGGACTGGAGCTGCGCGACCTGATGATCGAGGTGGGGGAGCGGTGCGCCCAGACGCCCGGACCCGAGGTCGCCGGTGGTGTCGCGGCTGCGGCGTTCGGCCACGCCGAGCGGGGCGACCCCGCACGGGCCCGCGCGCTCGCCACCGCCGCGCTGGACATGAGCCGTGAGTCCGACGCAGCAGCGATGGCCCACCTCGCACTGGCGGTGGCGGCGATGTATGCCGGGGAGCTGGCCGACTCCGCCCGCTGGTTCCGCGGTCTGGCCGCCGACCCCGCGCTCCTCGGCGAGGCGAACACGTCGCTGGCGCTGATCGCCTGCTACTGCGATGACCTCGTGGGCGCGCGGGAGCACGCGCAGATCGCGCTCGCCGCCGGGTCGACCGGCAGCGACGCCTCCCACGCCTTCGCCCGGTATGCGGCGGGCGAGGTCGCGGCGCGGACGGACCCGACGACGGGGGTCCAGCTGCTCACGGCGGCGGCCGCCGAGGCCGACCGGGTCGGCGCCGAGCAGGTCAGCCGGGTCGCCCGGGTCGCCCTGTTCGCCCTGCTGGTGCGCGCCGGCCGGGACGAGGAGGCGGCTGCCCTCGGGCTCCGGGTCTGCGCCGACCTGCGCCGGCTGGGGGCCTGGACCCAGTCCTGGACGCTGGTGCGGATGCTCGCCGAGCTGGTCGCCGAGGCGGGACGGTGGTCGGACGCGGCCTTCCTCCTCGGTGCCGCCGCGGGCGCTGCGGGAGCACCACCGCCGGTGGGACAGGACATCCAGCGGTATGCCGAGTTGCAGGCGACCCTGTCGGCTCACCTGGGCACGCGCGTCGTGGAGCAGATCCTGGCGCTGGCCGCGGCCACGCCCCGCGCCCAGGTCCTCAGCCGCGCCGAACGGCTCCTCGCAGAGCTGTCCACCGCCCGGCCAGCCTCGGCAAGTCAGTGATTGGGAAACCTTGACCAGTGCGGTCCGGGACCGACAGTATGGACGGATCCAACCCCAGCGTCGTCGTTCGGCCAGCAGGTGTGGCTCGACGACAGGCGCTCACAACCTGTCGGAGGATCGCAATGACGCGACGCACCCTTGTTTCAGTTCTGGCGGCGGCCGCCCTGGTGGCCGGCCCGCTGGCCGTGGCCTCACCCGGGGACGGTGCTCCACCAGGTAGTGCCGCCGACGAGGCCGAGGCGCTGCAGCTCCCGGAGGGCGAACAGGCCCTGCTGCGGCTGGAGCTGCCGGACCGGCAGGCCCTGGACCAGCTGGTGGCCGACGGTGCCGACATCGCCTCCATCCCGGCGGCCTCTCCGGAGGCCCGCGGTGACCGGGTCCTGGTCGACCTGGTGCTCAGCGGCGCCGAGCTCGAGGAGCTGCAGGCCCAGGGCGCCACCGTCCTGCAGGTCATCCAGCGCGAGGGCGACGCCGCCCGACACTTCGAGGCCAGCCGCGAGGCGGCCGAGCGCGCGCACCAGTCCGGGCTGAGCAGTCCCACGGCGGATGCCGAGCCCCAGGACACCCTGAGCTTCGACCAGGCCTACTGGTGGACCCAAGGTGACCAGACCTTCCTGCAGGTGCAGGTGTCCACGAGCGCGGCCGCGGACCCCGACGTGGAGATCACCGTCGACTGGGAGACCGCCGGCGACAGCGGCAGCTTCGACCTCTTCCGCTACGAGGACGCGGGGCAGTACCTCTACCACTTCCACCAGCCCGAGGCCCTGCCGGACACCCCGCTGAGCCTGACCGCCACCTCCAGCGAGGGCGGCACGGCCAGCGGCCTGCCGACGCCGTGGCCGGGCAGCACGCCGCCGGAGATGCCCGATGACTACCAGCAGGACTTCATCGACGCCTACATGACGCCGGCCGACATCGACGAGCGGATGGACCGGCTCGCCCAGCAGTATCCCGACCTCGTCGAGATCATCGAGCTGCCCAACCAGACCCACGGTTACAACCGCACCGCCAAGGCCTACGTCGGGGACCCCGAGGGAGCCTCCATCGTGGTCGAGTCCGTCGAGTCCGGTGCCTCCGGGATGAACGGCACCGAGGTCAGCCTGGTCGACCCGGGTGCCCCCGACCAGCCGCTCAGCGGCGAGTATGCCGAGGGCACGCTGACCATCTCCCTGGCCACTGACGCGATGGGTCAGGTGACCAGCACGACCGAGGAGGTGTCGGCATACATCAACGAGCAGTTCTCCGAGACCTTCAGCGCCTTCGTGGCGGACGGGTCGGAGGGCCAGACGATGGCACCGGTCGAGGAGGTCGGGCTGGACGACGGCCTGGATGCCTCGCACCTCAACCCCGAGGGCGCCACCGTGAGGGCGCTGCGCATCGGCGAGCACCGCGACGGGTCCCGGCCGGGTGTCTACACCTACAGCCAGGAGCACGCCCGCGAGTGGGTCACGCCACTGGCGAACATGGAGTTCGCCGAACGGATGCTGGCCAACTCCGCCACCGACGCGGAGACCGCCGCGCTGCTGGAGCAGGTCGAGATCTTCGTGCTGCCGGTCGTCAACCCGGACGGCGCGAACTACTCTTTCTACGACTACAACTGGCAGCGCAAGAACCTCTCCGACCACTGCGAGGGAGGCAGCCGCGCACCGGTCTATGAGGACAACTGGGGCGTGGACGTCAACCGCAACTACGCGGTCGGGTCGTTCTTCGACGGCTATGTCGGCGGCTCGGACAACTGCCTGTCCGGGGTCTACTCCGGCACCGAGGAGCTGTCCGAGGCGGAGTCCCGCAACGTGACGGCGATCGCCGAGATGTTCCCGAACATCACCCACGCGATCAACGTGCACAGCTACGGCGGCTACTTCATGTGGTCCCCGGGTGCCTACAAGGCCGAGGGCCGCGAGCCGCTGCCCGTGCCGACCCCGGAGGTCGCTGAGGACTTCATGAACGCCGCCCAGAAGATCGTTGGCGCGATCAGCCAGCACCGCGGCACGATGACCTGGCCGTCCAAGACCGGCCCGGTGGTCGATGTCCTCTACAGCGCCGCCGGCAACTCCGGTGACCACCTGTTCTACGAGCACGACATCTATGCCTGGGACTTCGAGGTCGGCAACGACCTGTGGAACGAGGAGGCCCAGCGCTGGGAGGGCGTCGGCTTCCAGCCACCTTTCGAGGAGGCGCACGCCGAGTCCCAGGAGTATGCCGCGGGGCTGGTCGAGCTGGTCCGCATCGCCGCGGACGAGGCGCCGGTGCACCGCCTGGCCGGCGAGGACCGGTACAGCACGGCCGTCGCCATCGGCCAGGAGGCCTTCCCGGAGAGCCAGACCGCGGTGCTGGTCAGCGGCGCCGCGGAGAGCATGGTCGACGGGCTGGTCGCCGGACCCCTGGGGTATGACATGGAGGCTCCGGTCCTGCTGACCCGACCCGACAAGCTGTCCGACGCCGTGGCCCAGGACCTGGCTGACCGTGAGGTCACCAACGTGGTCGTGGTCGGCGGACCCACCGCTGTCGATGAGTCCGTCGTGGACGAGGTGGAGGACATGGGCATCGACGTCGAGCGGGTCGCCGGCGAGAACCGGTATGCCACAGCCGTCGCGGTCGCAGCCGAGCTGGGCGCCGGCGGTGAGGTCGTGGTCTCCTCCGGTCAGGAAGGACGGCTCGTGGACGCGCTCGCGGTCTCCGGATCCGCGGCTGCCAGTGGCACCCCGGTGCTGCTGGTCCAGCAGGAGCACGTGCCGAATGTCACCGCAGGTGCGCTGGAGGGCTACTCCTCCTCACTGGCGATCGGTGGGCCGCTGGCCATCTCCGAGGACGTGCTGGACCTCCTGCCGGATGCCGAGCGCATCGCGGGCGAGGACCGGTACTCCACAGCCACCGCCATCGCCGACCACTATGTCGGCGAGGGCATGGACGCCACCTCGGTGGCGGTCAGCTCCGGTGCCGACCTCAACCTGGTCGACGCACTGCCCGGCGGCACGCTGGGTGAGGTCATCCTGCTCGCGCAGACCGAACGGCTGCCGAACGTGACGACCTCCTGGCTCGAGGGCTCGGCCGAGACCGAGCACGCCTGGGTGCTGGGCGGTGAGATCGCGCTGACCGAGGCAGTGGCTGACGCCCTGCGTGAGTTGCTCGCCACCGAGTGACCGCTGGCTGACTGTCGCACGGACACGTGCACGGGGACTACCCAAGGATCTTGAGGTCCTTGGGTAGTTCTCGTGCACGTGCCGCTGTCGTGCGTGACCGGGTGATCGTCAGGCACCACTGGAGCGGTCTTGCTCGGCACGCGATGCCAGCTGCTGAAGTGAGGCCTCGAGCTCTCGTGAGGTCGTGGCTCGTGCACGAGCCAGACGCGCGGGGTCGGTCAACCGACTCCAGTCATACGTGTGGGTCACTGCCGTGCGTGCCGCGTCGAGCGGTTCGAGCTCCCACCGCCACAGGTGGCCCGGTGGCTCCTGCCCAGGGACGGCCGGGCGCCAGGCGATGAGCCGGCCCTCCTCGAACTCCACGACGTGGTTCTCCCGGTCCTGGCCGTTGGTGAGCCTCGTCGTGAAGGTGGCACCCACGGACCGCACTCGCTGACCGGGGGCGGCAGACTCCAAGTTGTCGTTGCCGTCCCAGTCGGGCTGACGGGACGGGTCAGCGATGAGGTCAAAGATCGCGTCTGCTGCTGCGGCGATCTCGCGGGTGGCGCTCGTGATGCGGGCAATGTCCTCGGGGGCAGTCATGTCTGTAGTCAAGCACTCACGGTCCGGACGGCAACCCGCGTGCATTTCGGGCGGCGATTTGTGACGATGTCTCCCATGTCCTCCGAGCGCGTCACCCCACCTCGGCGTGCGCGCGACCAGCAGGGCAGGCGGCAGCGGCAGCAGGGGACCCAGGAACGGCGTGGTGGCCCCCAGCGCGGACGGCCGGGAGGGCGTCGACCGCGGCAGGAGCCCAGCCCGCAGCAGCGTGCCGAGCGGCTCGAGTCCCGCCGGGCGATGCTGCCGGCGAAGGTCAACTACCCGCCGGACCTGCCGGTCGTCGAGCGGCGCGAGGACATCGCGGCGGCGGTCCGCGACCACCAGGTGGTGATCGTCGCCGGAGAGACCGGCTCCGGCAAGACCACGCAGCTGCCCAAGATCTGCCTGGAGCTCGGTCGGGGGATCGAGGGCACGATCGGTCACACCCAGCCCCGCCGGATCGCGGCGCGCTCCGTGGCCGAACGGATCAGCGAGGAGCTGGGCGTCGAGCTCGGCAGCACGGTCGGCTACCAGGTGCGCTTCACCGACCGGTCGACCAAGGACACGCTGGTCAAGGTGATGACCGACGGCATCCTGCTCTCGGAGCTGCAGCGGGACCGCGACCTGCGCCGCTATGACACCCTCATCATTGACGAGGCGCACGAGCGCAGCCTCAACATCGACTTCATCCTGGGCTACCTCAAGCAGCTGCTGCCCCGGCGTCCGGACCTGAAGGTGATCATCACCTCGGCCACCATCGACGTGCAGCGCTTCGCCGAGCACTTCGCCGACGCCGACGGCCGACCCGCCCCGGTCGTGGAGGTCACCGGCCGCAGCTACCCCGTGGAGGTCCGGTTCCGGCCGCTGACCCGCCCCGGCCCGCCGGGCAAGGACGGCGTCCCCCGCGACGTCGAGATCGACCAGGTCACCGGCGTCTGCGAGGCCGTCGAGGAACTGTGGACCGAGGACCCCGGTGGGGGACCGGCCGACATCCTGGTCTTCTGTTCGGGGGAGCGGGAGATCCGCGACGTCGCCGACGCCCTGGACGGCATGAACCTGCCGGCCACCGAGGTGCTGCCGCTCTATGGCCGACTGTCCGCCGCCGAGCAGCACCGCGTCTTCAGCCGGCACTCCGGGCGCCGGATCGTGGTGTCCACCAACGTCGCCGAGACCTCGCTGACCGTGCCGGGCATCCGCTACGTCATCGACACCGGCACCGCCCGGATCTCGCGCTACTCCCAGCGGCTGAAGGTGCAGCGCCTGCCGATCGAGCCGATCAGCCAGGCCAGCGCCAACCAGCGCTCCGGCCGCTGCGGGCGCCTCGCGGACGGCATCGCGATCCGGCTCTACTCCGAGGAGGACTTCGCGGCCCGCCCCGAGTTCACCGAGCCGGAGATCCTGCGCACCAACCTGGCCTCGGTCATCCTCCAGATGACCAGCCTGGGTCTGGGCGACATCGGCCGGTTCCCCTTCCTGGAGCCGCCGGACTCCCGACAGATCGCCGATGGTGTCCGCCTCCTGGACGAGCTCCAGGCGATCGACCCCGACGCGCCGGCGCACCTGCCCCGCAAGCGGCTCACGCCCTACGGCCGCGCGATCGTGGCGCTGCCGGTCGACCCGCGGCTGGCCCGGATGGTGATCGAGGCCGAGCGCAACGGCGCCCTGCGTGAGGTGCAGGTCATCGTCTCCGCGCTGTCCATGCAGGATCCGCGCGAGCGGCCGGCCGACAAGCAGGCGCAGGCAGACCAGTCACACGCCCGGTTCAAGGACGAGGACTCCGACTTCCTGACGCTGCTCAACCTGTGGCGCTATCTCAAGGAGCAGCAGAAGGCCCTGTCGGGCAGCGCGTTCCGGCGCATGTGCAAGCGGGAGTACCTGCACTACCTCCGGGTGCGGGAGTGGCAGGACCTGCACACCCAGCTCAAGGCGGCCACCAAGTCGCAGGGGCTGCAGCCCAACAGCAACGAGGCCTCCGGCGACCAGGTGCACCAGTCGCTGCTGGCCGGGCTGCTCTCGCACGTCGGTCTCTATGACCGGGACAAGCGGGAGTATGCCGGGGCGCGCGGGGCGCGCTTCGTCATCCAGCCCGGTTCGGTGCTGCACCGCAGGAACCCGGACTGGGTGATGACCGCCGAGCTGGTCGAGACCACCCGGCTCTGGGCGCGGGTCAACGCACCGACCGACCCGGCGTGGGTCGAGCGCGCGGCCGCCCACCTGGTCAAGCGCTCCTACTCCGAGCCGCGCTGGTCCCGCAGCCGGGCCTCGGCCGTGGCGACCGAGCGCGTCACCCTCTACGGTGTCCCGCTGGTCGCCGACCGCAACGTCGCCTACGGCCGGATCGACCCTGAGGTGGCCCGCGACCTGTTCATCCGGCACGGGCTGGTTGAGGGCGACTGGGACACCCGGCACGACTTCTTCCACGCCAACCGCCGCCTGATCCGCGACCTCGGCGAGCTCGAGGCCCGGGCACGCCGCCGCGACATCCTGGTGGATGACGAGACCCTGGTCGACTTCTATGAGGCGCGGATCCCGGCCGAGGTCGTCTCGGGAGCGCACTTCGACACCTGGTGGAAGCAGGCGCGCCGCGAGGACGCCCACTTGCTGACCTTCACCGAGGACCTGTTGGTCAGCGACGACGCCTCGCTGGTCAGTGACCAGGACTATCCGGGCACCTGGCGCCAGGGCGAGCTGGAGCTCGCCGTCACCTACCAGTTCGAGCCGGGTTCCGGCTCGGACGGCGTGACGGTGCACATCCCGATCGAGGTGCTCAACCGGGTGCGTCCGGACGGCTTCGACTGGCAGGTGCCGGGCCTGCGCGAGGAGCTGGCCACCGCTCTGGTGAAGTCGCTGCCCAAGGACATCCGCCGCAACTTCGTGCCCGCCCCGGACCACGCCCGCAGGGCACTGGCCGCCATCGGCGAGCCGCGCGATGAGCAGGAGACCCTCGTCGAGGCCCTGGCCGACGAGCTCACCGCCCGCAGGGTGGTGCCGGTCGCACCCTCGGACTTCGACCCGACCCGGGTGCCGGACCACCTCCGGGTCACCTTCGCCGTCGAGCGCACGACCCGGCGCACGGGTCGGGGCCGACCACGCGTCGAGCTGCTGGGGGAGGGCAAGGACCTGGCCGCCCTCCAGGCCGAGCTCGCCCCCGCCGTGCGCACCACGATGTCCCGCGCCGCAGCCAGCATCGAGAAGACGGGACTGACCTCGTGGACCCAGGCACTCGGCATACTGCCGGAGACCTTTGAGCAGCAGGTGGCGGGCAAACCTGTCGTCGGCTATCCCGCGCTGGTCGACACCGGTGCGGCGGTCGACGTGCGCGTGCTGGGGACGGCCTCCGAGGCGGACCGGGCCACGCGCGTCGGGGTGCGACGGCTGCTGCTGCTCGGCACGACCCCGCCGTGGAAGCGGCTGCTCGCGCTGCTGACCAACGCCCAGAAGCTCTCGCTCGGGCACAACCCGCACGGGTCGGTGCCGCTGCTGCTGGAGGACGCCCTGGCGTGCGCGGTCGACTCGGTCGTGACCGAGATGCCCGGTGCCCGGGTGCGCACACCGGAGGAGTTCGACCGCGCGCTGGCCACGGTGAAGCAGCAGGCCGTCCCGCGCGTGCTGCAGGTCGTGGAGAGCCTGGCCCCGATCCTGGACACCGCCCGCACCGTCTCGCTCGGGCTGCAGCGCCTGGCCGCTCCGGCCGCCGCGGACCTGGCCACTGACCTGCGCGCACAGCTGGACGCGCTGATCCGGCCGGGCTTCGTCGCCGACACCGGCTATCACCGGCTGCCCCACCTGCGGCGCTATCTGGCGGCGATGGCCGAGCGCCTCGAGAAGGGCGCGCAGGACCTGGCCAAAGACCGCGACCGGATGGCGACGGTCCACACCGTCGAGGGGGAGTATGCCGAGTTCCTGGCCAACCTCCCGCCGCACCGTCGGGCCGACGAGGACGTGGTGGACATCGGGTGGCTGCTGCAGGAGCTGCGGGTCAGCCTGTTCGCCCAGCGTCTCGGCACCCCACAGCCGGTGTCGCCCAAGCGGATCTACGCCGCGATGGACCGTGCCGAGGACGCCACGCCCACACGGCGCTAAGCCACTGGCCAGGGCCTCGCCCGGCCTCGTCCGCCGTGTCGCCGTGTTGTCGTGGCGCGCCCATGCGCCGAGCACGGATCGATGAGTTCGACGCGAGCTTCTGGTCACCCCTAGCAGGACGCCCGGCCGGGCGTCCGTGACAGAGGGAGTGATCACATGACCACGCTGGGGAGCGCCATGCTCGGGACGCGCGACGTGGAGCGGCTGCACCGGTGGTACACCACGGTGCTGCCACCGGACAGCGACGACGTCCAGGGCGACTACCGGATCCTGGGCTATGGCGGGTTCTATCTGTTCCTTGACGCCCGGGACGACGTGCAGGAGGCCCACCCGGACCCGGCACGGACGCTGCTCAACTTCGACGTGGACGACGCCCGGGCCGCGGCGGAGCGGATGGAGGCGGCCGGCAGCACCTGGGTGGCGCCGCTGGAGGACCGCGACGGCAGCCTGTTCGCCACCGTGCAGGACCCGGACGGCAACTATGTGCAGCTGATCCAGCTCAGCCCGGAGCACCTCGCCGAGATGCAGGCCAACCAGACCGGGACCCGACCCCCGGTCGGCATGGTCGTCGGGGAGGCCTTCAGCGGGTTCTCGGTCGACGACCTCGAGGCGGCCCGGACCTTCTATGCCGATGTGCTGGGTCTGCGGGTGAGCAGCTCGCCGGAGCCGATGCCGATGCTCAGCCTGGACGCCGGTGGCCGCAAGATCCTGGTCTACGCCAAGGGAGCGGACCACCGCCCGGCGACCTACACGGTCCTCAACCTGCCCGTCCTGGACGTGGAGGCGGCGGTGCGGGACCTCGCGAGCCGGGGAGTGCAGTTCCTGCACTACGACGCGATGCAGCAGGACGAGCTGGGCATCCACCGCGGCGGGGGTCCGCTGATCGCCTGGTTCACCGACCCGGCCGGCAACGTGTTTGGCGTGCTGGAGCGCGGCTGAGTCGACCGGTCGCGAGCGCATCGGACCCTGCTGAACGCATGCGCGCTGGCCGGATGGCCGGGGCGGGGCAGGACCGTGGGGGCAGCGGCGGGGTGCGCCCCGCCGCTGCGCCGGCTCAGCGGTGCTGCTCGATGAAGGTGCCCAGCTCGTCGGGGTTCTCGATGCTGCCGTTGTAGACCTGCCCGTCCACCAGGACCGTCGGGGTGCCGAACCGGCCGGAGGGCCCGGCGAGCGCGGGGTCGGACAGGGCACGGTCGGTCGACTCCCGGACCCAACCGGCAAACTCCTCCTCCAGGATGCAGCCCCGGACCGCCGAGGAGTCGGCCCCCGCGTCGGCGACCGCGCCGGTCAGCACCTCGTCGTTGACGCCGCCCTGTGCCGCGGTCTGCTGCAGGTCGAACAGGCCCTGCGTGACGTCCAGCAGCGCCTCCGGCTGGTGCTCGGCGACGCACACGGCGGCGTTGGCCGCGCGGCTGGAGAAGTTCGTGCCCTGGCTGGCGTTGTCCATCAGGGCCACCGGGTGGACCGCCAACGAGATGGTGCCCGACTCCAGCCCATCGGTGAGGAAGGGCAGGTTGGCCTGCTCGAAGGTCAGGCAGTGCGGGCACTGGAAGTCGATGTAGGTGCTGACCTGCGGGACGTCTCCGGCCGTCGTGCCGGCGTCGTCCGCGGTGGCGGACGCCGCGTCCCCGCCGGCCACCTCGCCACCGGGGTCCAGCACGATGCCGCCGTCGTCGGTCACCGTCGTCGGGGTCGCGCTGGAGGTGCCGCCCTGGTTGAGCGCGATCGCGGCCACGACCGCGACCACCACCAGGACCGCCACCCCGATGAGGGATCGGAACACGACCTTCATCCGCTGGTCCCGCGCGGCCGCGTGCTGTTGCTGCTGCCGCACCCGCTCACGGGCGGACTGCTGCTGTGCCTTGTTCTTCTTCTGTGCCATGAGGATCTCCTTGGTATGCCGAGGTGTCAGAGGTAGCGCAGGACGTCCAGCCGGAGCTGGGCCAAGAGCGCGATGATCAGGTAGCAGGTCAGGATCAGGGGGACGAGCCAGGTCAGCAGGTAGGACCCCGCTCGGCGGAGGCCGTCGCCGAACACCCCGGCGGCCGCGTTGCGCAGTGTCAGGGCCAGGAAGAGCGGGATCATCACCGCCCAGACGACCATGCACCAGGGGCACAGAGTGCCCAGGACGTAGATGCTCTGCCCGATCAGCCAGAGCACGAACGCCATGCCACCGGTGACGCCCAGCTGGAACAGCAGCCAGAACCACCGGGCGAACCGGGCACCGGCCAGCAGCGCCACCCCGACCGCGACGGGGGCCACGAAACCGGCCAGGCCGAGCAGCGGGTTGGGGAAGCCGAAGGCCGCGCCCTGGTCCGAGGCCAGGTTCGCCCCGCACTGCACGACGATGCTGAAGTCACAGCCCAGGACCGCGTCGGCGTCGTCGAGGGTGGCGAACTTGGCCAGCACCAGCTCGAACGAGGCCCACAGCCCGAGCAGGCCGGCCACGACCAGGAAGGGGGCCAGCAGACGACGGTCGCTGCGGCCGGTGCCCGAGCTCACGAGTCGGTGCCCCGCCGCCGCACTGCGGCGAGCGCCCCCAGTCCGATGAGGACGACGACGCCGAGGACGATTGCCACCCACGGCACATCCGAGTCGTCGCCTGAAGTGGTGGACTCCGTCTCCGCGTCACTCGCCGCGGTCTCGGGTGCCTCGGTGGTCTGGGCGACCTCGCTCTCGCTGGACTCGTTGTCCGCGTCCTCACTGACGGGTGCCTCCGTGGAGGTGGACTCCTCCGTGGCCGGGTCGGAGCTGGACGGTGCCGCGGGCTCGGTGGTGGGCTCGGCTGCCTCGACGGTGAACGGGATCGACCCCGAGATGGGGTGACCGTCCGAGGAGGAGACCCGCCACTGGATCTCGTAGGCGCCGCCGGGCATGCCCTCGGTGAGCGGGGCAGTGACGGACTGGCCGTCGATGACCGGCTCGCCGGCCTCCCAGGTGCCTCCGTCGTCGTCGAGCACGGTGACGACGGCACCCAGCTCGAGCACTTCGCCGGAGAAGGTGAGGTGCACCTCGGACGGCGGGCTGGACAGCTCCTCGCCGGCGGCGGGGCTGCTGTCCGTGAGCTGGTCATGGGCCTGGGCCGCGCTGCCGGCGCCGAGCAGCATCGCGCCGGCCACGAGCAGGGTGAGCAGAGCGCGCCAACTCACGCGCAGGGATGTGGTGAGCACAGATGTGGTGGGCAGGGATGTGGTGTGCAGGGTTGTGCTGTGCATTGCTGATGTCCTCTGGGCAGGCCTCCACCCGCTGGATGTCACACCTGGACACCCACGGTGCGGAGACGTCGGAAGGCGCCGGCGATCCGGGCACCGTGAGGCACCGGGTCGGCGACGCTAGGAAGTGAGAGCGATCAGCGCTGCGGGCGGACCCCGGCGCGCCAGGGAGGCGCGGACCAGGAGGCGGACGATCGGCACCCAGGCCCGCTCGTCGATCAGCGGGGCCGGCGCAGGAGTCGGGCGTGCAGGCAGGGAGCAGACCGCGCGCAGGGATCGCCACTGCAGGCGCCGCACCGCCCTCCCGATCTGCACGAGGATCAGCTCCCCGTGGCGCAGTGCAGCCGCGGTCAGCAGGGTGGCGGCCACGTGGGCCAGGACCATCCACACGGAGGTGGCGGTCTCGTCCACCGGCGAGCTCATCGCGTGGTGCGCGTGCGCGCCCGCATCGGACTGTCCGGCGCCGAGCATGAACAGGTTGTGGAAGAGCACCTGGCTCGCCCCGACCGAGAGCAGCAGGCGCACCGCCGGCAGGCGCACGCCGGCGAGCAGGATGCACACACCGAGGGACAGCAGCAGGGGAAGAGCCAGGCCCGGCAGCGCGGGCATCCCGCCGCCGGCCATCAGGTGGAAGATCAGGGCCAGGCCCGTGGAGACGACGGCGGCCAGACCGCCGCGAATCAGCGCACGCCGCTGGGCCGGGGCCCAGGGATTGTGCGCCACGTCCATGGCGCCATGGTAGGCACGGCCCCTGGGAAGTTGCTCCATCCCTGCCGCCCGCCCGACGTCAGGGGCTCATCGTGCTGGTGGCCGTGGACGTCGCGGCGGAGACATCGCCTCCTTGAGAGCTGCCGATGACGAACTCCCCGACCACCGTCTCGCCGTCGGACTCATAGACAGGCACGCTGACTGTCTTGCCCCGCCGCTCCTCCTGCATCTCCAGAGCATGCTCGGGGGAAGTCGGTTCCGGCCCGTACGCGGCGTTCATGTCGGACACATAGGCGTAGCCCTCGCGCCCGTTCGTGGCCACGACGCCGATGAGATCGGGGGAGCCGTCGGCATTCTCCATGCCGTAGGTCTCGCCCTTGGCGTTGACTCCCCACTCGGTCATCTCGGTGCTGGCATAGGCGGCGGTGAGGCGCCAGGTTGCCCCCTCGGTGGCCGTGATCTCGATCTGCTCCTGGCCCCTGGCCAGGTGGATGACCCAGGCGTTGACGGCAAAGTCCTCATCGGAGACAGGCTCTGCCGCGTCGGCGTCCTCCGCGGTGCAGATCATCCCGTTGCCGTCGGGATAGGTGAAGTCCCCGGCGCTCAGACAGTCCAGCCAGACCGCGACACCGGTCGCCTCATCAGGCCGCTCCCCGAGCTGCACCGTCGCGGTGCCGGTGTGAGTGGCTGTGAGCGGTTCGCTGAGGTGGGTCACCTCTGTCCCGCCGGGCAGCATCCTTGGCTCTGCACCGTCCGCGCCCGTCGGGCTGCTGGTCTCCATGACGCCGCCCGTCACACCTCCTGCCGGTCCGACGGCCGACTCCGGCAGCAGCTGGTTGGCCACTGGCACCGCGAGCGCGAGCACCGCCACCCCGGCGACGGCCGCCACCGTCGTCTGCTGCCGCCGCCGGCGCCGGACGCGACCGGCGATCTGCTCGAACCGGTCGCCGGGCTCGGGGAGGTCCGGGGGCAGCTCCTGGAGCCGGCTGATGATCCGTTCGGTGTCCATCACCGTTCCTCCTCGACGAGCATGTCGTGACCGATGACCTCGCGCAGCCGGGCCAACCCCTTGGCGGTCTGGCTCTTCACGGTGCCCGCGGAGCAGCCCATGATCTCGGCCACCACCTGCACGGAGAGATCATCGAAGTAGCGCAGCACCACGGCCTGCCGCTGCCGGATCGGCAACTGTCCCAACGCTTCAGCCAGCAGCAGCCGATCGGTGACGGGCCCGCTCGGGTCCGTGTCGGCATACGCCTGCGTCTGTATGCCGACACTCGCCGAGGTGAGATCCGTCGCCTTCTCGCGGGTCCAGAACCGGGCCCGCCAGCTGGCGTTGGTGCGCACCATGACCTGGCGCACGTAGGCCTCGGGGTGGCCCTGGCTCACCCGCGACCAGTGCGGCCAAGTGCGGGCGAGGGCGGTCTGCAGGAGGTCCTCGGCGGACGCGGCGTCGCCGGTCAGCATCCAGGCGGTGCGCAGCAGGGACGGTGACCGTCCGACCACGAACTCCCGGAATCCGTCCGGCTCACGCATGCGGGCCTCCTTGCCTCTGACCAGTTAACCGGCTGGGCCCTGCGATCGGTTGCCGGTCAGCGCAGGTGACTGGCTCCGTTGAAGTCGACGACGGCTCCGGAGACCCATTCGGCGCCGGGCTCGGCCAGGGCACAGATCGCCGCCGCGACCTCCTCCGGGGTGGCCACGCGCCCGAACGGGCTCTGGGCACGGACCGTGTCGCCCGAGGGACCTTCGAGCACGCTGGCTGCCATGTCGGTGGCGATGAAGCCGGGCGCGAGGGACACCACGCCGATGCCGTGCGGCGCCAGCGCGACCGCCATCGACTGGCCGAAGGCGTGCAGACCGGCCTTGCTCGCGCCGTAGGCGGGGACGTCCGGCTCGCCGCGGAAGGCCCCACGGGAGCCGACGTTGACGATGCGCCCCGTGGGATGGGTTTCGGCCGGCGACACCTCCCGCATGTGCCGGGCCACGCAGAAGGTGAGGTTGGCCGGACCCATCAGGTTGGTCTCGAGCGTGGTCCGCCAGGCCCGCACCCAACTGTCGTAGTCGGTGTCGGTGATGCGGTGGTCCCCGCGGCGGCTGCCACCTGGCTCGGGGTCCAGGAACAGGGCAGCGTTGTTGACCAGCACGTCGATGCGGCCCAGGGCCTCGGCCGCCTGAGCAGCAAGCGTCTGCGTCTCCTCGGGAGAGGTGAGGTCGGCCCGCAGCAGGGTGTGGCCGGTGCCGGGGAGCGCCTCGAGCACCTCGCGGGCACGGTCCTCGGCACCGCGGTAGTGCACGACCACCCGGTCGCCGCGCTCGGCGAACTGGCGGGCCGTTGCCGCGCCGACGCCCCGTGATGCCCCGGTGACCAGGACCCCTCTGCTGCTGTGCTCGTCCATGGCCCTCACCCTATGGTGGGAATCCTGAGGCAGCCTCGCTCGTTGGAACTCTTCGAGCACCAGTGGCGCACTCCGCGCCCCGCACGAACGGAGCCGACCATGGCACACGCCGCCCGCCGACCTCTACGCTGGGGCGCCCTGATGGGTGTCGCCTCCGCGATCCGGTCCGCCAGCCGTCCCGGGTCTCCGGGTCTGGGGGAGCGCATGGCTGCGCTGCCGCGGATGGCCAGGGCGATCCTGACCAAGAAGTACAGCGGCGTCGACGGGTCACAGCTGCTGATGATGCTGGCCGCAGTCGGCTACGTCGTCAGCCCGATCGACCTGATGCCCGAGGCGATGCTCTTCCTCGCCGGCCTCGGTGATGACGCCCTCGTGGTCGGCTGGCTCGCGGTGACGATCATCAACGCGACCGACGACTTCCTGGACTGGGAGCGCACCGGAGATTTCATCCCCGGTCAGGTCTACGACACCTCGACGCGGCAGCCTCCGCACTACGACGTCCGCTGACCTCCGGAAGCGCACTCGACGTCCGGCACCTGTCCGGAAACTACCCACGATCTCGCCAGGTCGTGGGTAGTTCCCGTTCACGTGCCGAGGTGAGGCGCGCGGCGTGCGGAAGGTGAGGCGCGCGGCATACGGAAGGTGAGGCGCGCGGCCTACGCAAGGTGAGGCGCACGGCATACGGGAATGGGGCGGGAGGAAATTAGGTTGTGCCCGAGGTGGTCCGGCGCGCACGATTGACGAGTCATCTCGCCGATGAGTCTGACCCCGCACGGGAGTCTCCATCGCCGTGAGTCACACCCACCCATCCATGACGGAGGAATCTCTATGTCTCTGCGCACGCCGGTAGCGGCCGCGAACGTGACCGCCACACCCGGGCGCACCCCTGCCGTCGTGCTCTGGCTGGTTGCTGCGGCGTTCGTGGTGATCCTCAACGAGACCATCATGATGAACGCGATCCCCCAGCTCATGGAGGGTCTGCAGATCGATGAGGCTGCGGCGCAGTGGTTGTCCACGGCGTTCCTGCTGACGATGGCCTCGGTCATCCCGGTGACCGGATGGTTCCTGCAGCGGGTCACCACGCGGACCGCGTTCGCGACCGCCATGATCGTCTTCATCATCGGCACCACGCTGGCAGCGGTCGCGCCGAGCTATCCGGTGCTGCTGGCCGCCCGGATCATCCAGGCCTCCGGCACCGCGGTGATGATGCCGCTGCTGATGACGACCCTGATGACCGTCGTCCCGGAGCGCGACCGTGGTCGCGTCATGGGCAACGTCACGCTCGTGATGTCCGTGGCTCCGGCGATGGGGCCGGCCGTGTCCGGCCTGCTGCTGGGGCTCGGATCCTGGCGGCTCATGTTCTTCACCGTGTTGCCGATCGCTGTGGTTGTCACCATTGCCGCCCTGCGGAAGCTGCCCAACGTGGGTGAGCCGCAGCAGATCGGCATCGACTGGTTCAGCGTCGTCATCGCCGCGCTCGGCTTCGGTGGCCTGGTGTTCGGTCTGAGCCGGTTCGGTCAGGGCCTGGGCGCTCAGCCGTGGCTGCTCGTCGGCGGCAGCCTGCTGGCCATCCTGGTGTTCGTGCTGCGTCAGCTGCAGCTGCAGCGCCGGGGCAACCCGCTGCTGGACCTGCGCACCTTCCGGCGACCCATCTTCACCCGTGCCGTGGTCCTGCTGTCGGTGTCCTTCATGGCGATGCTCGGCGCGATGCTGCTGCTGCCGCTCTATCTCCAGCAGGTCCGCGGGCTCACCGCCCTGGAGGCCGGGCTGCTGGTCATGCCGGGTGGCGTCGCGATGGGTGTGCTCGGCCCGCGCGTGGGCCGAGTCTTCGACCGGTATGGCAGCCGCCTGCTGATCATCCCCGGCTCGATCGGCATCGCGCTCGCCATGGGGTCGCTGACCCTGATTGATGCGCAGACGCCCTACTGGCAGCTCCTGGCCGCGCACATTGTGCTGATGATCAGCCTGGCCGGTGTGTTCACCCCGTCCTTCACCTTGGGGTTGGGAGACGTGCCGGGGCGCCTGTACTCTCACGCCAGTTCCCTGCTGGGCACCTTGCAGCAGGTGGCAGGTGCGTTGGGCACTGCCTTGGTGATCACCATCATGACCGCACGGTCGACCCGGCTCGTCGAGGGCGGCACGGCGCCGCTGGACGCCACGGTGGAAGGCATGCGGTGGGGCTTTGGCTTCGGCGCGATCATCGCCCTGGTCGTGATCGGGCTGGTGCTGCTGATGCCGAACCGGCTGCCGCAGCAGGAGCCGGGTGAGCAGGAGCCGGGATCGGACGAGGCGGGTCGGCAGGAGTCGGGAGTCTCCGAGCTCCCCGAGCCGCTCGAGGACGAGCTCACTCCCGACCCGGCCACCTGACCTCGCCGGGGTAGACGGCTGGCCGCTTGGCCGCTTGGCCGGCTGGCCGAGCGATCGACTAACCGGCTTGGCCGCGTGGCCGTTGGCTGGCATCGCCCGGCCGGCCGACCACCCGACCGACTGACTGAGCGCAAACACGTGCACGGGTCAGTGAGGCCTCGAACGCGAGGCGCTCGAGGCGGTCCGAACCTCCCTCAAAAGGCGCATGAGGCGGTCCGAACCTCCCCAAAAATGGGTCAGGGGCGCGCGGACTCCCCGTCCACGCCGTCGCCGGTGGCCTCGTGCTCCTCGTCCGCGGCGGCCGCCGCCTGCAGCTGCTTCTCGGTCGGCGCCGACCGTCCCAGCTCGACCGGCAGCTCCGGAGCAGCCGACCCGAGCACGTGCTCGGCCAGGAACCCGGAGACCACCTGATACCAGATCTTCGCGTGCTGCGGGGTGAGGATCCAGTGGTTCTCGTTGGGGAAGTACAGGAACCGGTGCACCGTCGAGCCGTCCTCCCCGGCAGGCAGGCCCGAGTGGGCGAGCAGTTCGTACCAGAGCCGCAGTCCTTCACCGATCGGGACGCGATAGTCCTTGTCGCCGTGGATCACCAGCACAGGCGTGACGATCTTGTCCACGGACAGGTGCGGGCTGTTGGCCTCACCCATCTCGCGGGTCATCTCGCGCTGCCAGAAGAACGCCGCGTCGGTGGTCGGACCGAACTGGTCCAGCGCCCACAGCGAGGCGTGCGTGACGATCGCACTGAACCGATCCGTGTGTCCGGCAACCCAGTTGGCCATGTAGCCACCGAACGACCCACCCATCGCCGCGGTCCGCGTCTCGTCGATGTCCGAGCGCGCCACGACGGTGTCGGTGATCGCCATCAGGTCCTCATAGGGCGCCTGACCCCACGAGCCCCACCCGCGCTGGATGAAGTCCTGCCCGTAGCCGGTGGAGAGCGCCGGGTCCGGCAGCAGCACCGCATAGCCCTGGGCGGTCATCAGCCACGGGTTCCACCGCCAGGTCCAGGCGTTCCAGGACCCGAGCGGCCCGCCGTGGATCCACAGCAGCAACGGGTGCGGACCCTCGCCCTCGGGCAGCGCCAGCCAGCCGCGCACGCGGGTGCCGTCAGCGGCGGTGGTCTCGACGTCCTCGAGGCGCCCCGGGATCTGCGGCCGCTCGACCGGGCCGGGCAGCACGGCGACGGCACCGGTGGCCAGGTCGATCGCCACGACCTCGTTCGGGAACAGATAGCTGGAGCGGACGGCATAGGCGTGGGCTCCGTCGGGGGAGACCACGACCTCGCTGTATGCCGAGTCGTCCGTGGTCACCTGCCGCACCTCTCCCGTGGTCACCTCGATGGAGAAGACGGGGGAGCGGCCGTTGTCGTCGGCGGTCACCAGCACGGCGGTGCCGTCGGGCAGCCAGGCGGCGGGGCTGGCCCACCGGTCCCAGTCGGGGGCCAGCGGTGTCCGCTCGCCGGTGGCCAGGTCCAGCAGGTTCAGGACCGGCCGCGGCGCCCGCTCCGGCGTGCTCTTGCGGTCCACCACGACGACGGCCTGCGTGTTGTCCGGGCTGATCAGCGGCGCATAGAACTCGTGCCCCGGCTCGTCGGCCAGGATGGTGCGCTCGCCGGTGGCCAGGTCGATGCGCACGAGCTGGCTGCGCTGGTCACCGCGGGCCTCGGGCACGGTCAGCGACACGAGCGCGAAGGTGCCGTCGGGGCTGACGACGGGGGAGCCGTCCCGCATCCTGGCGCCGACGCCCTCGCTGACCCAGTGCAGCCGCAGCGCGGGGACGTGGTCGGTCGTGGTGGGCCGCTTGGGTGTCTGCTCCGCGTCGGGCTCGGCCACGAACAGCTGCGGCGCGGTCGGCCCCAGGTCGGCGTCCCAGTGCCGGACCGGGTAGCCGTCGTGCAGGATGGCCTGCACCCCGCCGTCCTTGCGGGCCTTGTGGATCGCCGCGTGCGTCTTCTCGTCGGTCGCGCCGGGCAGCTGGCCGGCCACGACCACGGTCACGTCGGCGTCGTGGGCGCACAGCACCTGGCCGACCCCGCCGGGCCGGGAGAGGACCACGCGGGCCTCGCCACCTCCGGCCGGGATCTCCCACAGGGCCGCCTCGGGCGTGTCCTCGTCCGCCTCCGGGTCGGGGCGCGCCGAGGTGAAGTACAGGGTGCCGGTGCTGCTGAACGCGGCACCTGCCTCACCCTTCGCGCTGCGCGTGATCCGGTATGCCGCACGCTCACCCCGTGGGTCCAGGCCCCAGAGCGCTGTGGCATAGCCGGTCCCCGACTTGGTGATGGTGGACACCGTGGTGACCAGCCGGGTCCCGTCCGGACTCAGTGCCAGGCCCCCCAGGCGAGGCATCGCAACGTACTGGTCGAGGTCGTGGAAGATGGTGGAAGACGACTGTGGCTCCGTGCTCATACCTGCTTTCCTATCACCTCGCGCCACTGAAGTGGTCCACGGCACCTGGGCACTCGCCGACCGGCAGCCACCCACGCCGCCGTCACCGGTGGACCGACGGGGAGAGGCGGGGCACGGCATACTGGATGGAGGGGAATCAGTCAGGCTCCCGCGGCGTTGTGCGAAAAGAAGATCTGAGGAGGACTTTCGTGATCGAGCCGAGTTCGCTGTACCGCCTGGAGACTGACTCCGCGCGGCAGCCGCTGCACGCCCCCCTGTTGCAGGTGTCGCTGGAGGGGTTCATGGACGCCGGCAACGTGCGCAGCCAGGTGACCGAGCACCTGCTGGAGCACCTGGAGCACACCGTCGTGGCGTCCTTCGACATGGACAGCCTGATCGACTACCGCGCCCGGCGCCCCCAGATGACTTTCGACCGCGACAACTACTCCACCTTCGAGGAGCCGTCGCTGATCCTCTACCGCGTGATCGACCGATCCGGCGAGCCGTTCCTGCTGCTCGATGGGCTGGAGCCGGACTTCCACTGGGAGGCGTTCGCGGAGGCCGTGCACCAGCTGTGCCTCGGCTTCGGGGTGCGGCGCATGGTGTCCGCGCAGGGCGTGCCGATGGCCGTCCCGCACACCCGCCCCATCGGCGTCACCCGGTTCGCCAGCGACCGTGAGCTGATCGGTGACGTCGACCCGCTCTTCGGGACAGTCCAGGTGCCCGGCAGCGCCGAGGCCCTGCTGCACCTGCGCCTCGGTGAGGCTGGTGTGGAGACGATGGGCGCCGCTGTGCACGTGCCGCACTATCTGGCCGAGGCCCGCTTCGGTGACGCCGCCGTCGCTGCGCTCGACACCCTGGTGGGCTTCACCGGTGCCGACCTGCCCCGCGACCAGCTGGTTGCCGCCGCCGGGCTCAACCGGGCCGAGATCGCCAAGGAGCTCAGCGAGAACGAGGAGGCGGCCGAGGTGGTCGCCGCCCTGGAGCAGCGCTACGACCGGTTCCTGGAGGGCCAGCGCAAGCGCAGCCTGCTCGCTGCCGAGGTCGGTGAGCTGCCCAGCGCCGACGAGATCGGCGCCCAGTTCGAGGACTTCCTGCGCGAGCAGACCGACAGCGACGCCCCCGAGGCGGACTGACGCTTTGCACGTCGACATCGGCGAGGCGGACTGACGCTTCGCGCGTCGACGTGTGACACCACCGCGCGCCGGTGTGGCCGCTGAAATGTGTGCACTGGCACGCAATACAGCGGCCAGACGTGTCGCCTAGTGCTGTCGGCCGCGGGAATGTGTGCACTGGCACGCAAAACAGCGGCCCCGACACGAATCTGCGTGTCGGGGCCGCTGCTGCGTGGTCACTCCTGCGAGCGCCGGCGCCTCACTCGGTGAAGCCGTCGACGTGGGCGACGCGCAGGGTGTTCAGCATCGGCCGGGGACCGGTGACACCGACCAGCTCGATCACCAGGGGACCACCCTCGTGCTCGATCGTGACCGACTGCAGGTCAGCGGTCAGGCTGCCGGCCGAGGCCACCACGTCGTGGTCGTCGAGCACTACCGACCCGTTGACCAGCACGTCGAAGACCTGCTTGCCGGGCTTGTCGTTGGGTTGGAAGGTCGCAAAGCCCAGGTCGACCGCATAGCTGCCGGCAGGGGCCTCGTCGAACTGATAGCTGAAGCCACCGTCCCGGCGGTTCTGGAACAGCGCGTCGTCCTCGGTGCCCTCGATCGCACGCTTGGTGGACTTGGCGGTTGACTTCCCGAGGTGGCCCCAGGAACCGTCAGCATGCTCCTGGTCGGTCTGCCACGTGTCGCCCAGGATGTCGACGAACTGCTGCCCGCCGACATTGACCGACTGCAGATAGTCCGAGACGGTCAGGGTGACCGGCACCACGGTGTGCGACGCGCGTCCTGCATCGCCCGAGACCAGCACCGAGGCCTCATAGGTGCCCGGCTCCAGACCGGCAGCGTCCACGGTGAACCCGACGGTCGCTGACTCACCCGGCGCCAGCGTGCCGGTGGTCCCCTCCAGGCTCAGCCACGGCACGTCACCGACCGAGGGGCCGCCGGTCGCGATCCGGCGCACCACGCCGTCGACCTGGTCGACGGCCCACAGGTCACCGCTCGCGCCGACCTCGAGACCGGCACCGCCAAACTGCGAGGTGCCTGGGCCGGCGATCGCCGAGATCGGCGCACACGTGGTCGGGTCGACCTGATAGATCGTGTCGGTCTCGGAGTTGGTCGACACCCACAGCGTCCGGCTCAGCGGGTCGAAACCGAGGCCGGCGATGGCCCGGTCGGCCGTGCTGCAGTGGGACAGGGTCGCGCCCGGTGTCTCAAAGGAGGTGCCGGCAACAGCCCAGACCACGCCCTCGTTCCACCCGCCGATGTAGAAGATGTCCTCCGCGGCGTCATAGGCCAGGCCCCGCTGGGAGACACCCGACCAGGGCAGCGCGCTCAGGGAGTAGGCCACCTCCCCGGTCTCGGTGTCCCAGCAGTAGATCCCGTTGTCGCCGCCGACGTTGACCTGGCACATGTTGCCCTGGGCGTCAGTGGTCAGGTCAGCGTTCCAGGAGTCGACCCACCCGGCGTCGAGCACGGTGCCGGTCGGGGTCCCGTCGAGGAGGAACTCCCGGTTCTCGACCGGCTGGATGTCCGAGACCCAGAGGCTCTCAGCGGTCGTGCCCAGGCCGTACGGCAGGGCCACGTCCGTCGTCGGCCACTCGCTGACCACCTCTCCCGTGGCCTCCGCGGGGGCGGTGGCCAGACTGCGCCGCGCCGGGGCGAGCCCCTCGGTGGTGCGGGCCAGGGAGTCGTGCCCCTCGGCATACTCCTGGGTGGTTTCGTTCCGCGCAGCGGGCTGGTGCTGCACCATCGGCGTGCTCGTCGGCTCGGTCTCCGTGGACAGCTCGCCGCCCACGATCTCGCCGATCTCCCACTCCAGGTCGGCGCTCCCGCTGTTGCTGATGGTCAGCTCCCGGGTTGCCGTGCCCTCCTGTGCCACAACAATATCGGAGTATGCCGAGTCGGCCGTGAGCGTGGCCGTCACCAGGTCGTGGTCCAGGCTGACCACCCCGCCGTCACCGGCGACGGTGACCTGCTCCTGCGAGGTGCCGTAGTCGAACCGGCTGGCCGTGACCGTGTAGGTGCCGGGGAACAGCAGCGCCCGATAGCTGCCGTCGGCGCCGGTCCGGGAACGACGCACCTCGGTGCCGTCCGCGTCGGTGATGACCACCCACGCGTCGGCCACACCCTCGCCGTCGTTGGCGTCGGTGACCGTGCCGGTGACCGAGTCGTTGGCGGGCAGGCTGAAGTGGATCTGCCGGTCGTTGGACAGGGAGCGCTCGCTGTGGGAGTACTCGAAGGCCACCGTCCCGTCGGCGTTCTCCAGCCCGACCGTTGCACCCATGCCGACCTCGTGGCCGTAGGGCTCCCCGTCGAGGTTGCGGTAGGCGAAGGTGATCTCGCCGTTCTCCCACATGATCGCCTCGAAGTCGAAGGTCCCCTCGCCGTACCAGAGGTTGACGTTGCGGTACTCGATCACGAAGCCGCGGTTCGGAGCCTCACCGATGACTCCGGTGAAGACGCCTCCGTGCTCCTGGATCTCCAGGTTGCTCCAGTAGGGGTAGACGCCCGCGTTGGGAGCGAGCTGGTAAGGCAGCTCGCTGTTGAACCAGGTGCGCGGGCCCAGGAAGCTGATCTCCCCGTTGGTGCCGAGGTGCACGCGGGAGTAGCCCACGCCGTAGAGGGTGACCGGGAACGGCAGGTCGACAGATGTCGTCGCGTCGTCCCCACTCAGCTCGACGGGGTTGTCGACCTCGACGTAGTCCGCGGCCTGCACCTCGCAGGTGTAGCCGAACTCGTCGGTCACCTGCTCCAGGTCGAAGTCCTGGGTGAGCGGGCCCTCGACGGTCACCTCGGTGCTGAGCGGGGTGGTGCAGTGCGGCAGCTCCGCGGTGACGGTGTAGGTGTCGACGGGCACGTCGGGGATCGTGTAGTGCCCGTCGGCGTCCGTGGTGACCTCCGGCAGCGGCGCGCCCTCGACCAGGACGGTGGCGCCGTCGACCGGCTCGCCGCCGGCGGTGACGGTGCCGCTGATCGGGTGGGTCGCCTTGACCTCCAGGACGATCGGCTCGGTGGCGCTGCTGCCCTCGGTGATGGTGACGACCTGGGTCGCGGTCACGAAGCCGAAGGCTGAGGTGACTAGCTCCCACTCACCCACGGGCAGCTCGGTGCGATACGCGCCGTCGGCCGGCGTGGTCTGGGTCCGCAGGACCTCGCCCTCACTGTCGCGGGCCTGCACGGTCGCGCCCTCGATCGGCTGACCGTCGGCCGCCGAGGTGACCGTGCCCTCGACGAAGCCGCTGACCGGGTAGGAGAACCGGATCTGGTCGTCGTTGGACAGGGCCTCCTCACGGAAGGAGTACTGCAGGCCCAGGGTGCCGTCGGCGCTCTCGATGCCGATCGAGGAGGTGCTGCCCAGCTCCATCGGGTCCTCGGGGTCGAGGTTGCGGTAGGCGAAGGTGATCGTGTCGTCCTCCCAGAACGTCACCTCGAAGTCGACCGGAGCGGCGTCGTCGTAGTTGCCGATCATGTTGCGGTACTCCACGACCAGGCCGCGGTGGGGGGCCTCACCGATGACGGTGCTGAACACCCCGCCGCCCTCGGCCGGCTTGGCCGCACGCCAGAACGGGTAGACCGCGGCGTTGGCGCCAAAGGCGGAGGGAATCCTGGACGGGAAGGCCTGAGCGTTCTCCTCCAGGAAGTTCACGTGGCCGTTCACCGAGACATAGGCGTGCTCGCTGTAGGTCTGGCCGTAGTAGGTGATCGGGAACGGGAGGTCGATGGTGGTCGTCGGGTTGTCCGGGGACAGCCCGAGCGCCTGGTCCCCCTCGACGTATGCCGCGGGCTCCAGGGCGCAGGAGTAGCCGTAACCGTCGGCGGTGCGCACCAGAGCGAAGTCCACCGTGGTGGCCTCCTCGATGGTGACCGCCGTGGTCTGTGGCTCGGTGCAGTGGAGCAGGGCCGCGGTCACGTCGTAGTCGCCCGTAGGCACCTCGAAGGTGTAGGCACCGTTGGTGTCGGTCTGGGCCGGCTCCAGCGGTGTGCCGGGCAGCTCCACGGTCGCGCCGTAGACCGGCTCGCCGGTCTCGGCATCGGTGATGGTGCCGGTCAGCGGGTGGGTGTCCAGGACCTCCAGGGACAGGCTGGTCGTGGTGGTCTCCTCGCTGACCAGCGTCACGGTCGTGGACTCGGGGGAGTAGCCGAACGCGGACGCGCTGACCTCCCACTGCCCCTCGGCCAGCACCATGGAGAAGGCGCCGGCGGTGTCGGTCGTGGCGGTGCGCACCTGGTCGTCCTGGGTGACGCGGAGCGCCGCGCCCTCGAGGGGGTCACCGGCCGAGTCGGTCACCGTGCCGGTGAGCGTGCCACCGACGGGGCTGGCCTCGAGCAGGGCCAGGGCGTCCAGGCGGCCCTCGCCGTAGACGTTGTTGTTCTCCGGGGTGCCGCCGCACTGGTCGTCGGCGGTGTCGATCGCCGTGCCGTCCAGCAGCGCGCGGGTGGCCTCGATGTCGCCGACCAGGGCCGGGGCGCCGGCCCACAGCAGGGCGATGGCGCCGGAGACGTGCGGGGCGGCCATCGAGGTGCCGGAGCCGATGGCGTAGCCGCCGCCGGGGAAGGAGGAGCGCACCTCGACGCCGGGGGCGCTGATGTCGGGCTTGATGCTGCCGTCCTGGCCCGGCCCGCGGGAGGAGAACTCACCGATCAGGTTGTCGACGTCGTGTGCGCCGACCGAGTAGCTCAGGGTGCGGCTGCCCGGGCTCCCGCTGGTCTCGCAGTCCGGCCCGGAGTTGCCGTTGGACCAGACCGCAAAGATGCCGGCGTCCATCCAGGCCTGCTGGATCTCTGGCATGAACGGGTCGTTGGAGGGCAGCTCACTGCCCCAGGAGTTGTTGATGATGTGCGGTCGCTTGGCGGGGTCGGGGTCCTGGCCGTTGGCCTTGGTCGGGGCGAGCATCCACTCGGCCGAGCCGATCAGGGCCGAGTCGCTGGGGCAGCAGCCGTTGGCGGCGATCCAGGTGGCGCCGGGGGCGACCCCGATGTGGTCCTCGCCGTCGGCGCCGACCATGCTGCCCATCGTGTGGGTGCCGTGGCCCTCCCGGTCGCAGGGGGTGTCGCCGCAGTAGCCGGTGGCGTCATACCAGTTGTAGTCGTGGTCGACGGTGCCGTCGGACTGGTAGCCGCGGTAGTGCTCCGTCAGCGCGGGGTGCGCGTAGTCGACGCCGGTGTCGATGCTGGCGACGGTGATGCCCTCGCCGGTCACGCCGAACTGGTCCCAGACGTCATCGGCGTTGATGTTGGCCACGCCCCACTCGATCTGCCGCGCGGCAGCCTCGGCGTCGGCCTCCCGCGTGACCGGGTCGGGCTCGGTGTAGCTCGTGGGCGCGATGATCGACTCGACGGCGGGCAGGTCCGCCAGGTCGGTCGCCAGGTCGGCGCTGCCGTCGCTGACGAAGATGGCGTTGACCAACCAGTGCGCCTCGTGGTCGACGCCACGCTCGTCAAGGATGTCGCGCAGCGGCCGCTGGCTCCGCTCAGCGTGGTCCCGCAGGGTCTCGTAGACGTAGGTGCCGCGCTCCTCCCAGTCGGCCATGTCCCGGGCTGCGCTGGTGTCCGGTGCCTCGCCCAGCCGCACCCAGTAGCCCGTGGTCCCGTCCTCGTCGAGGGCCTGCATCACGGCGGCCTCGATCTTGGGCTCGGTCGTCGGGGCATCGGGGTCGGGCGGTGGCGCGGCCATCGCCGTCGGTGCGGTGACGAGGAGGCTCGCGACGAGGGCGATCAGCGCCCAGAACGTGGCGAGACCTCGGACGGACAACGGACTCCTGCTGGACATCACAAACCTGACTTCCGGGGGTGTGAACATGCGTGGCTCAGCGCCGTGGGGGCGCCACGCTCATGGGGTGGGTGTTCGGGCATGCTGCCCGCCAACCTCCTGGGAACACTCGCAGCCACTCCGGGCAGGGTCAATAGAATCGGCTGGCGAGTTCCTGGCAGGTGTCGGGAAAGTGACACGCCCAACGAGCCCCGAGGAGGCCACCATGTTGGAGCCGATCGGACTGTCCACCGCCGAGGAGTCGGTCTATGACGCCTTGGTCCGCAGAGCGCAGGCCGACACCGCCGAGCTCGCGGAGGATGCCCGGGAGTCGCCGGAGACCACGCGGCGCGCGTTGCGCCGGCTGGTGGACCTGGGGCTGGCCACCCGCGGCGGTGGCCGGCCGGTCCGTTATCTGGCGGCGCCACCCGACACCGCCATCGAGACGCTGCTGCGGGACCGCGAGGACGGGATCCGCTCCGTGCGCCAGCAGGTCCACTCGCTGATGGAGAGCTATCGCGCGGGCACCCGGTTCAACTATCCAACCGACCTGATCGAGGTCATCGTCGGACGGCAGGAGCTCGGGCAGCGCTGGGAGCAGATGCAGCGCAGCGCCCGGGTGCAGGTGCGCGGCTTCGACGCGCCGCCCTACTCCGCGCCGCAGGGTCGCCGGGAGAGCAACCCGGTCGAGCTGGATCTGCTGGCCCGCGGTGTGCAGTATCGCGTCGTCTATGACAAGCAGGCGATCGTGCTGCCGGGGTGGCTCGACGACGTGACCATGGGGATGAAGCAGGGGGAGCAGGCGCGGATCTCACTGCATGTGCCGGTGAAGCTCGCGATCGCCGACGACCGGATGGCGATCATCCCGCTGCTGCGCACCGGTGACGATGCGGTGACCGCGTCCTACCTGATCCATCCCTCACCGCTGCTCGAGGCGCTCGCCGCCCTGTTCGAGTCGGTGTGGGAGAGCTCGGTCCCCGTCCGCCAGGCGATGAAGGGCACCCCCGTCGTCCCCGACGACGCGCTCTCCGACGACGAGGCAGAACTGCTGACGCTGCTGGCCGCCGGGCTCACCGACGCCGCCGTCGGACGGTCGATGCAGTGGAGTGAGCGCACGGTGCAGCGTCACGTGCAGCGACTCATGGCCCGACTGGGCGTGCAGACCCGGTTCCAGGTCGGGCTGGAGGCGAACCGCCGTGGCTGGATCTAGCCGCTGACCCCTCGGCTTCGACCGTGCCTCTTCGGCCCCGGGAGGGTAGGCACGGTCGAGATCGCGGCGTCAGTCCTGCGAGCGCGGCGGCGGGGGCGGCGGGAACTGCTGGGTGTTGTCGGTCTCCTCGACAGACGCCTCGCTGTCACGCTGCTGGTCACCGGCGTCCTGCTGGTCGCTCGTGCCCTGCTGGGGGGCATCGCCTTCCGCAGGCTGGACAGGCTGCGTGGCGTCGGCCGGCTCGGGGCTCCACGCCGTGGCACCAGAGTGCTCGGTCGCAGGGTGCTGACGCTCGCCATAGGGGTAGGCCTGCGGTTCGCCGCCGCCCTGACCCGGCTCGCCGGAGCCGTAGGGCTGTTGACCGTACGGCTGCTGGTCCTGCTGCTGACCATAGGGCTGTTGGCCGTAGCCGCCCTGGTCCTGCTGCTGACCATACGACTGCTGGCCGTAGCCGCCCTGCGCCTGGCCGGGCTGCGCGTAGGGCTGCTGACCATAGGACTGCTGGCCGTAGCCGCCCTGGCCCTGCTGCTGGCCATACTGCTGCTCACCGCCGTAGCCACCAGCGGGCGGGTAGGCCTGCGTCTGGTCACCGCCGTAGCCACCGCCGGGCGGGTAGGCCTGCGTCTGGTCACCGCCGTAGCCACCGCCGGGCGGGTAGGCCTGCGTCTGGTCGGCGCCATAACCCTGCTGGCCGTAACCCTGCTGCGGGTAGCCCTGCTGGTCATGCCCCTGGCCGGGCGCGTTGTAGCCCTGCGGGGCATATCCCTGCGGCGACTGACCCTGGTCCTGCGGGGCATAGCCGCCGGCAGCCGGGTATCCCTGCTGCGGCGCATAAGGGTCGTGCGCATAGGGAGACTGCGCATTCGGAGGCTGACCATAGGGAGACTGGCCGGGGGAGGACTGGTGCGTGTCGGCATACGGCCCGGGCTGGTAACCACCGACGGGGACGTCGGTGTGCGAGCTGTACTGGTAGGGGGTGTCGGCGGTCTTGGGAGTCCTGCGGCGGGTGAGCAGCGCGCCCAGGCCGAGCAGCACCGCCAGGGCCAGGAGACCGGCGCCGATGTAGAGACCGAGCTCGCCGATGATGCCCGGGGCGGTGGTGCGCGCGGCGTTGGGGCCGACGAAGACCGCCTCCTCGGTGCCCTCGCAGGAGACCGGATAGCTGCCGGGGTCCAGGTCGCTGGGCGTGCGCGCGATCTCGAAGAACTCGCGGTTGCTGACCTCGACGGAGTAGGTGGAGGTCGGGCGCTCCATCGTGGCCTCACCCGCCTGGCAGACCACGTCGCCGCGCACGTCCTCCTCGGCCCACAGGGACATCCCGGAGTCGGGGATGCGCACCGACTGGCCCGCGTTGATGCCGGTCATGTTGGGCGTGGCCGTGTTGAGCACCCCGAACAACCCGAGGCCGACCAGGACCAGGCCAGCAACGCCCAGCAGGGCCGCCAGAGCCCCCAGCGCCTTGGACGGGCCGCCTGACTTCTTCTCCCCATCAACCATGGGGCGGAATCTATCGCACACGGCCGACGGTTCGAAGTGTGGTGCTGGCCGGTCCGGTGGCAGGATGGCGCAGAAGCGTCGCGTGCGAGCTGCGGCCGAGACGAGGGGAGAAGCCGTGGGTCTGTTTGGGATCGGCCAGGACAAGGAGCCCGAGGCCGCCGAGGCGGTGGCCGAAGCCGGCATCGGTGCCAAGACGGCCAACGCCCTGGTGGGCAAGCTGATGGACGTCGGCATCGACGGGCTCGGGCCGCTGGACTCCGTGGCCGAGATCGTCGAGAACGCGCTGGCCGAGAAGAAGGGTGATGCCGAGAAGGCGATCACCGACATCGTCCGCTCCCACATCAAGCTGGGGGCCGCTGGTGGTTTCGTCACCGGCATCGGTGGCTTCGTCACCATGGTCGCCTCGATGCCCGCCAACATCGCCGGCTTCTATGTGCTGGCCACCCGCATGGTCGGCAGCATCGCCCAGATCCGCGGTTATGACCTGACCCGGCCCGAGGTGCGCACCGCCGTGCTGCTGACCCTGGTCGGCGCCGACAGCCAGGACCTGCTGGCCAAGGCCGGTGTCGCCGGCGGCGGCAAGCTTGCCTCCGTGGCCATGCAGCGACTGCCCAAGGCCGCGGTGATGGTCATCAACAAGGGCGTCGGGTTCAAGCTGGCCACCCAGTTGGGCAGCAAGTCGCTGAGCCGCCTGGGTCGCTTCGTGCCGGTCGTCGGTGGCGGCATCGGCGCGGGGATCGACGGCTTCCTGATGAACCGGATCGCCGACCACGCACGTGAGGAGTTCCCGCCCCGGGCACTGCCCCGTCCCTGAGAAGTTGCACCCAGGGTCCGGGACCGTCCGGGGTTGTCCACAGATCGCGGATGACCTCGCGCGCCCTGTGCCTGACGCCGGAGCGTGGGGCCATGACGACCTCACAGATCCGAGTCCGCGGCGTCGAAGAGCTGATCGCGACGGTGCCCCTGCAGCTGGGCTATCAGCCCGAGGACAGCCTGGTGCTGGTCCTGCTGGGGCAGCCGGAGAGTCACCCCGGAGCGGCCCGGGCCGCTGGGCCGGTTCTGCTGATGGCCCGCATGGACCTGCCGCACGACCTCGGCGGCTACGAGGACGTGCTGGCTGACGTCGGCCGGTGCCTGCGCCAGCAGCGGACCCGGCAGCCTGCCCTGGTCGACGTGCTGGCCTTCGAGGACGACACGGACAGCACCGAGGTGCTGCGCGCGGTCGCCCGCCTCTGCGCGGAGGAAGAGGTGCCCGTGCACCACGCGGTGCGGGTGCACGAGGGTCGCTGGCAGCAGCTCGAGCCGGATGGCACCTCGTCCGTATGGTGTGTGGTCCCCTCCCTCGAGGCCGTCCCCTGTGCCGCCGACCTGGTTCTGGCGGGGGCGCAGATCGGCCCCGGCCGCGCGGAGCTGGCCCGGCGGATCCGGGAGGGTGACGCCGAACGCAGGGCCGAGCTCGCGGCGGAGGTGGAGGACTATCTGGACCGCTTCCTGCAGGCGGTGCCGCCCGAGGCGGAGGAGGTGCCGCCTGATGGGGAGGAGGTGCCGCCCGAGGGGGAGGAAGTGCCGCCCGAGGGGGAGGTCGTGCAGGACCTGGTCCGGCTCCAGGCCCGGTTCCTGGAGCGCGGTGCCCTGGCCTGGCGCCGGATCCTGGACACCACGGTCGGCGGACCGGAGGTGGCCGACCTGCCGCCGGCGGTGCTGGCGCAGGGGCTCGTGCTGCTGTGGCACCGCGAGTTCCGGGACGGCGTGATCACCTGGTCGGTGCCCGGCGTCCTAGGTCCCGGCATGCTGCCCCGGGAGGTCAGCGACCCGCTCGTCCGGCACCTGGAGCTGGCGCGGCTGGGCAACCGGCGGCTTCTGGACCGGCTGGTCTCCCTGTGCTCCCTGGTGCCCGATGAGTTGGCGGCGCCGCTGCTGACGGTCACGGCGCAGACCGCGTGGGCGCTGAACAGCGGCACGGTGGCGAACCTGGCGATCGAGCGGGCGCTGGAGCTGGAGCCGGACTACTACCTGGCCGGGCTGACCGACATGTTGCTGCAGAACGCCGTCCCACCTCCCCGCGGGCCGTTCGTGTCCTCGGCGTAGTCGCCCGTGCGTGCGTGTAACCTCCATGCGTGAGGTAAGGCCGCACCCTGACGAAAGAGGGATGACATGACGATCATCGTTGGATATGTGCCCACCAAGGAAGGTCGCGCCGCCCTGCGCCGCGCAGCTCAGGAGGCGTCGCTGCGCCACCTCAAGCTCATCGTGGTCAACTCCCACCGCGGAGGTCGTGACTTCGACGCCCGGGAGGCTCAGCGCTTCGAGACCGAGCTCTCGCGCGTGCAGGACCAGCTGGACGCCGAGGGCATCGAGCACGAGGTGCGTGCCCTGGTGCGGGGCAACGAGCCCAGCGAGGACCTGATCGCCGTCGCTGAGGAGACCTCGGCCGACTTCATCGTGATCGGACTGCGCCGCCGCACGCCGGTCGGCAAGCTGATCCTGGGTTCCAACGCCCAGCGCATCCTGCTCGACGCGTCCTGCCCGGTGCTCGCGGTGAAGGCCGACGACTCCGAGGAGTGAGCCGGAGGGCCTGAGCTGACGGCATGACCAGAGGCGTGACTGGACGGCCCTGATCTGGGGCTATCGCGGGCACCACCTGCGGCTCTAGACTCACGGGCGAGGCTCTTCCCTCCCCGTGACGTCGGAAGTTGTTGCCCATGAGCAAGCCCGCCATCCTGACGGTCGATGACGACCCGATGGTCTCTGCCGCGATCACCCGTGACCTGCGGGACCGCTACGGCGGTGACTACCGGGTGCTGGGCGCGACCTCGGGGGCCGACGGGCTGGCGGTGCTGGAACGGCTCGCGCTGCGCGATCAGAGCACCGCCCTGATCGTGACCGACCAGCGGATGCCCGTGATGGCCGGCATCGAGTTCCTGGAGGCGGCCCGGCCGCAGGCACCGACGGCCAAGCAGCTGCTGCTGACCGCCTATGCCGATACCGACGCGGCGATCCGCGCGATCAACGACATCGGCCTGGACCACTATCTCCTCAAGCCCTGGGACCCGCCCGACGAGCGTCTCTACCCGGTCGTCGACGACCTGCTCGAGGACTGGCGACGGGCGCACCCGACCGACACCTCCGGCATACGCGTGGTGGGTCACCGGTGGTCCGAGCAGGCCCACGCGACCAAGACCTTCCTGGCCCGCAACCACGTCCCCTACCGGTGGATCGACATCGAGGACGGCGAGGAGGGGGAGCGACTGCGGCAGGCGGCGGGGGCAACCGTCGAGGAGCTGCCGCTGGTGCTGGTCCCGGACGGGACGACCCTGAGCTGTCCCTCGAGCAAGGAGCTCGCGGGGGCGCTGGGTCTGCGGACCCGCGCCGAGCAACCGCTGTATGACGTGGCGATCGTTGGTGGTGGACCCGCCGGTCTCGCGTCGGCCGTCTACGCGGCCTCCGAGGGGTTGCAGACGGTCGTCATCGAGCGTGAGGCGCCGGGCGGGCAGGCCGGGCAGAGCGCCGCGATCGAGAACTACCTGGGCTTCCCGCGGGGGCTCAGCGGGTCGGACCTGACGCAGCGCGCGGTCGCCCAGGCCATCCGGTTCGGGGCCGAGATGGTGGTGGCCCGCGACGTGGTCGGGCTCGAGCGGCGCGGGCCGGTGCGTGCGGTCCTGCTGGACGGTGAGGGCGCGATCGAGGCGCGCTCGGTGATCGTCACCACGGGGGTCTCCTACCGCCGGCTCGGGGCCGCCGACGTGGACGTGTTCACCGGTCGGGGTGTCTACTACGGGGCCACGGCGAGCGAGGCGGTGCAGGTGGCTGGCGAGGAGGTCTATCTGATCGGGGCCGCCAACTCCGCCGGGCAGGCTGCGCTCAACCTCTCTCGGCACGCCAAGCACCTGACCCTCCTGGTGCGGGGGAGCGACCTCGGGGCCTCGATGTCGCAGTATCTGGTTGACCGGATCATGGCCCGGGACAACATCACCGTGCGGCACGGCACCGAGGTCGTCGCGGCGCGGGGTGACGGGCACCTGGAGTCGATCACGCTGCGCGACCGCGGCTCGGGGGCGACCCAGGAGGTCGCCGCCAGCTGGTTGTTCGTCTATATCGGGGCCGACCCGCGGACCGACTGGCTGGGTGACCTGGTCGCCCGGGACACCAAGGGCTTCGTCCTGACCGGCCCGGAGATGCTCCGCGCGGTGGACGGGGCCTGGACCGGGCCGCGCGCACCCTATGCACTCGAGACGAGCGTCCCCGGGGTCTTCGCGGCCGGCGACGTGCGGCTGGACTCCATGAAACGTGTCGCCTCCGCCGTCGGCGAGGGCGCCATGGCGGTGCACTTCATCCACCGCTACCTGGCCACGACCTGAGGAGCGCCCGTGGACGTCACCGACCTGCAACCGTTGGAGCTCTTCAGCGGACTGGGCACCGAGCAGCTCGAGGAGCTCATCGCGGCCGGGCGCGAGGTGCCCTTCGCCCCCGGTGACCTGTTGTGGACCGAGGGCGAGCACGCCGACTCCTGGTGGGTGGTGGTCGACGGGGTCGTCGAGCTGGTGCGGCGCACCGAGCGCGAGGACATGGTGGTGGGCCGGATGGACGCCCCCGGCAGGTGGGCCGGTGGCTTCCGCGCCTGGGTCGACACCGGTGTCTATCTGGCCAGCGCCCGGGGTCTGGAGAGCGGCCGGATGCTGGAGGTGCCGTCCGTGGCGCTGCGCGACCTGACGGCGCGGTGGTTCCCGTTCGGCAGCCACCTCATCAAGGGCATCTACGGCATGGCGCTCTATGTCGAGTCCACGGCCCGCCAGCGTGACGCCCTGGCCACCCTCGGCAAGCTCGCGGCCGGCCTGGCCCACGAGATCAACAACCCCGCGGCCGCCGCGACCCGGGCCACCGCCGCCCTCGGCGCCGCCGACGACAAGCTGTTCGACTCGCTGCGGGAGCTGGCCGAGCACGGCATCACGGCGGAGCAGTTCACCGCCCTGGACGCGCTGCGACGGGACCTGGCCGCACGGCCGGCGCCCGCCTATGTCGACCTCGCCGAGATCGAGGACGCCCTCGCCGAGCGGCTGGAGGCCCGGGGCGTGGACCGCAGCTGGGTGATGGCGCCGGTGCTCGCGGCCGCCAGCGCGGACACCCAGTGGTGCGAGGGGCTGGCGCGCGTCGTCGACGACCGCTCACTGCAGGCGAGCCTGGACTGGGTGGTCAGCAGCCTGCAGGCCACGGTGCTGCGCGCCGAGATCACCGAGTCGACCCGGCGCATCTCCGAGCTGGTCGCGGCGGTGCGTTCCTACTCCCAGCTGGACCGCGCTGCTCTGCAGCGGCTGGATGTCACCGAGGGCATCGAGAGCACCCTGCTGGTGCTGGGCCACCGGCTGCGCGAGGGGAGTGTGGAGGTGGTCAAGGACTACGACGGTGCCCCGCACATCGAGGGCTATGCCGGTGAGCTCAACCAGGTCTGGACCAACCTCATCGACAACGCGGTCGACGCGATGGCCGGTGCCGGCACGCTGCGCATCAGCACCCGGGCGGGCGAGGACGGCGGAGCCGTGGTGGAGATCGCCGACACCGGCCCGGGCATGCCCGAGGAGGTGGTCGGCCGGGCGTTCGAGGCGTTCTACACGACCAAACCGGTGGGGCAGGGCACCGGCCTGGGGCTGGACATCGCCCGGCGCATCGTGGTGGAGCGCCACGGCGGCACCATCGAGATCGCCTCCGAACCGGGAGCCACCGTCCTGCGCGTCCGACTGCCGACCGCGCCACCAGCGTGATGCCAACCACACCGCACCGAGGGCCTCCCCGGTGGTCCGGCAAAGCTGCTGGTCAACCGGTGATGACAGGGTCCGGGAACATCACCGGGAGGTTCCTGGTTCTATAATGTCAACAGGTGCTCATCCACTCACCGAGATCGGATGACCTGGATAGCCAACACACACAGAGTCCTGGGCGCTCCGCCGTGCCCGGCGCGCTTGCCTCAAGTCCGCCGCTCTCGAGCTCCCCACGAAAGTAGCTGGTGTAACCCGTGACAGCCAAGAAGGCCACCCCCGCAACCACAACGCTCGACCTCCCGGCCGAGTTCAGCAAGCCCGAGCTGGAGACCCTGTTCAAGCGGGGCAAGCAGTCCGGTGAGCTCCCGCTGTCCGATGTCCGGACCGCGCTCGAGGCCGCCGAGCTGCCCAACAAGAAGACCATGACCAAGGTCCTCAAGGTGCTGTCCGACAACGCGATCCATGTCGTGATGGACGGCACCGAGGCCACCCCGGCCAAGCGCACCACGCGCAAGACCGCTGCCCGCAAGACCGCGAGCAAGACGACGACCACCAAGACGACGACCACCAAGGCGGCAAGCGCCAAGACCGCGGCCCCCAAGACCGCCACGAAGTCGACGGCCACGAAGTCGACGGCCACCACGAAGGCCGCGGAGGCCAAGGAAACACCGGCCAAGGCCACCGCCAAGAAGGCGCCGGCCAAGGCCGCGACCACGAGCGAGGCCACCGAGGCGACCGCGGACGAGAAGACCACGGCCAAGAAGGCCCCCGCCAAGAAGGCGCCGGCCAAGAAGGCCGCCACCACGCGCGCCGCGGCCAAGACCGCGGCCGGCAAGACCGCCGCCGCCAAGAAGACGACCACCCGCCAGACGGCCGCCGCCCGGAAGAAGGCGGCAGCAGCCGCTGAGGCGGAGGTCGTCGACGAGGACGTCGAGGCAGAGGAAGAGGACGAGGAGAAGGGTGAGGGCGAGGTCGTCGCCACGCCCCAGCCGGCCGCCGGCACCGCCTCCGAGGACTCCGGCTTCGTCCTGAGCCAGGGCGATGACGATGACGCCCCGGCGCAGCAGGTCGTGACCGCCGGTGCCACTGCCGACCCGGTCAAGGACTACCTGAAGCAGATCGGCAAGGTCGCGCTGCTCAACGCCGAGCAGGAGGTCGAGCTCGCCAAGCGCATCGAGGCCGGCCTGTTCGCCGAGGAGCGTCTCAACTCCGGCGACAAGCTGGACGCCAAGCTCAAGCGCGAGCTGTGGTGGATCTCCTCGGACGGCAAGAACGCCAAGAACCACCTGCTCGAGGCCAACCTGCGACTGGTCGTCTCGCTGGCCAAGCGCTACACCGGCCGCGGCATGCTGTTCCTGGACCTGATCCAGGAGGGCAACCTCGGTCTGATCCGCGCCGTCGAGAAGTTCGACTACACCAAGGGTTACAAGTTCTCGACCTACGCAACGTGGTGGATCCGCCAGGCGATCACCCGCGCGATGGCCGACCAGGCCCGCACCATCCGCATCCCGGTGCACATGGTCGAGGTCATCAACAAGCTAGCCCGCGTGCAGCGCCAGATGCTGCAGGACCTGGGGCGCGAGCCCCTGCCCGAGGAGCTGGCCGCCGAGCTGGACATGACGCCGGAGAAGGTCGTCGAGGTCCAGAAGTACGGCCGCGAGCCCATCTCCCTGCACACCCCCCTGGGCGAGGACGGCGACTCCGAGTTCGGTGACCTGATCGAGGACTCCGAGGCGGTCGTCCCGGCCGACGCGGTGTCGTTCACGCTGCTGCAGGAGCAGCTCCACTCGGTGCTGGACACCCTGTCCGAGCGTGAGGCCGGCGTCGTCTCGATGCGCTTCGGTCTCTCCGACGGACAGCCGAAGACTTTAGACGAGATCGGCAAGGTCTACGGCGTCACCCGCGAGCGGATCCGACAGATCGAGAGCAAGACCATGAGCAAGCTGCGGCACCCGTCGCGCTCCCAGGTGCTCCGCGACTACCTGGACTGACCAGGAAGACCCCGCCGGTCCGCATACGACCGGTTGCCTGTGCCCTGCCCCGCCTGTCGGGGCAGGGCACAGTGCGTTGTGTCCGTGCTGACCTCTCCCATTTTGAGTAAAGTATGAGTAAAGTACTCGCAAGGATTAGCCCAAGTGGAGCGGTGTCGTCGGAGACAGCCGATGGCGCCCTGGTCGAAAGGCGAGTGCGATGGAGATTCTGTCGGAGGTCCCGGGCCTGAAGGCCGGAGAGCACTTCGTGGTCGAGCACGAGGCGGGTGAGGGTGACACCTACCGCCTGACGGTGCTGGGACCAGACGGCCGGTCCAGCGAGCAGACGGTGCTCTGGACCTGGTCCAAGACGGCTCAGCAGGTTGCCGAGGAGGCGGTCGCGGGCCACCTCGGTCGCCCTGGGGACGCACGGCCCACGGCGCCGACCCGTGGGACCGGTGGTTCCTACGTGGTCACCATGGTCTGAGGCCGCGCCACGGCGGTGCAGGTCTGTCCCGCCTGATCAGGGCGGACTGCCGGGGGCAGGTGCCTGGCTGACTATGCTCTGCCCCGAAATACGGGGCAGAGCGCGGTGCGCCCGGGGGTATGCGGTGCGCCGGTCAGGTGCTCTCGGACACGTCGGGGCCGGGGGCAGGAACGGGGGCCTGCTGCCGCCTCCGCCGGAGTTGCCAGACCAGGACCGCCCCTGCCAGGAGCACCAGGCCGCCGGCGCCGGCGATGATCCCGAGCCAGGGCACCTCGGACGGGGCGGTGACCTCCGCAGGGTGCACCAGTGCCGACACTCGTGCCGCGGGGCCGCGCCCATCGTGCGAGAGCGTGTAGGCGTTGCCGTGCCGGTCCGCGGCGATGCGCACGTTGAACTGCTCCTCGGGCCACAGGCCATCGTGGAAGGCGTAGGTGTCCTCGACGGGGTCGATGACCAGGACGCCGGCACTCGTGGCCACGAACAGGTGGCCGTGCGGGCCGACGGCAAGGTCCTGCGGTTGGCCCGACGGCAGTGCCGTTGCTGTGCCGAACGGCTCGTCAACCAGGGAGGTGCCGCTGTCCTCATCCCGGGCGGCCACGACCGTCACCGAGCCCTCGCCGTCCAGGCGCAGCACCTGGCGCTCCTCGGCCTCGATGCCGTAGAGGGTGCCGTCCGGCCCGGCGGCCAGGGCGTGGAGTCGTTCGACGGCGCCGGTGTCCACCCCGGTGGCCGTCCCGTCCGTCGAGATGCGGTGCACCGTCGTTTCCGGGTCCGGCTCGGTGGCGGTGCCGACCAGGGAGAGGACGAACACCGAGCCGTCGGGCCCGATCGCGACGTCAGGGACACCGCCCTCGAGGCTCAGGGACCGTCCCGGCAGCGGCCCCTCCGCCTCGCCGGTGGAACCGCCGCCGGCCACCGGCACCGTGCGGCCGTCGGGGAAGACCCGGCTGACCGAGGTGGAGCGCGCGAGATACATCGCCTCAGCGGAGGCCAGGCGGTTGCCGCCTGAGGTGCCGAACTCGGAGACGGTGCCGTCGATGGTCAGCATGCCCGCCTGGCCAGTGACAGTGGGGAGCCCGTCCGGTCCGATCGCCAGGTCCTGCACGCCCGAAAGAGGCGCGTCCGCGGCAGGCAGTGGCTCGTCGGGAGCCGCGTCCATCTCCAGGAGCACGCTCACGGCCGCGTCATCGGTCAGTCGGTAGATCCGGTCGGGGCGGGTCGTGGCGAACACCAGGTTGCCGTCGGCGTCCAGAGCCAGCGAGGTCGGCTCCCCGATGGCCGTGTCCAGGGCAGGTCCTGCAGGGTCGGACTCCCCGGTGGGTCCTGCGGGGTCGGGCACGCGGCCGGTGCCGGCGACCGTGGTGACCGTGCCGTCGGTGTCCAGACGCCGGACCCGGGCGTTGTAGGTGTCGGCGACCAGCAGCGCGTCATCCGGCGCCACCGCCAGGCCGAGGGGAGTGTTCAACTCGGCCTCCACTCCGGGGCCTCCGTCTCCGGCGAAACCGCCCTCGTCCTGCCCGCGATAGCTGTCGCCCAGCGCTGTGGTGATCGTGCCGTCCGGCGTGATCGCTCGCACGTGTGGTCGGCCGCCTTCGGTCAGATAGACCGTGCCCGAGCTGTCGACGGCCACGTCCGTGGGCTCCCACAGGGAGGCCTCGAGGGCGGGGTGGCCGTCGACCTCGTCGGCCCACCGCTGTCCGCCGCCCGCGATCGGGTCGACGTCTCCAGCCGGCGTGATTCTCCGCACCAGGTCGCCCTGCGTGAGATAGATGCTGCCCTGCGCGTCCGTGGTGATGCCACGGATCGGGCCGGAGTCGCCGCCGTCGAATACCTGGGTCATCGTCCCCTCATCGTCGAGTTTCCAGATCCGCTGTGGCTCGGCGATCAGCAGCTGACCGTCTGCGGTCGTCGCGACGTCCTGGACGCCATCGAGGACGTGCTCGTCCGCACGCACCGTGTCCGGTGGCGATCCCTCGGCGGCCTCCTCCGGTGGCGGCCACACGCCGGCGACCACCGACGTGCTCCCGTCGGGTTCGACGCGGCGGACGGTCGCCGTGGCGCGATCCCCGTAGACCACGGACCCGTCGGCGTCGACGGTGACCCCGGACGCGTGGGGATAGCTCTGCGGCGAGGTCGGTGGCTCCGGTCGGACCGCGGCCGGCTCCTCGGCACCGGCAACATGCACGACCTCGCCTGCCTCGGCGCTCGCGAACGGGTCCGCCCCTGCCTCGACCGGTCCCGTGGCCTCGGTCGCCGACGCCCCGTCCATGGTGAGCCGCAGCGCCAGAGCGCCCCGGGTGAAGATGATGTCCCCGTTCGGCAGCACGTCCAGGCTGTCGACCTGACCGACGGAGCCCCGCACCGTGGTGATGATGCCGTCGTGGTCGACCCGGCGGATCGCCGCGTTGTAGGTGTCGGCGATCAGGAGCTCCCCGTCGGTCGTGACGGCCAGGCCCTGCACGACGTCGGAGAGGAGAGCCTCACGGGCGGGCCCGCCGTCGCCGCTGAAGCCGCTTTCACCGGTCCCGGCGAACACGTCCAGCCGCCCGTCGGGGTCGATCGCCATGACCCTGGAGTGCAGCTCGGTGGTGAAGAAGACGGTGCCCGCCAGAGGGCCGCTGTCGGCCACGGCCAGGGCCTCGGGTCGACCGATCGCATAGTCGGTGGCGGGCCTGCTCCCGTCGGCCCTGGCCCGGTCCGCCTCGCCGCCGCCAGCCAGCACGCGCACGGAGCCGTCCTCGTCGATCGCGATGATCCGACCGGCCCCGGCGAGGTAGGCATAGACCGTGCCGTCGGAGGAGACCGCCACCGCACTCGCCCGGTGCAGCGAGGTGGCCTCGCCCGGAAGGCTCTCGCCGGGTTCTGGGAGGCCCTGCTCCCCGCCACCGGCCAGGACCGACTTCTCCCCACCCGGGGTCACCCGGGTGACGTCCGTCGTGGCGCCGACCACCACCGCACCGTCGTCGGTCACGTCCACCGAGCGCGGCCGGTTGCTCGGACTGTAGGTCCATCCCTCGTCCAGGTCGACGTCGTTCTCCGGGGACCGCGTGGCGTGGATCATCGTGCGGATGGTGCCCTCCGGGTCGATCACCCGGAGTCGTCCGTTGCCACGATCGGCCAGGTAGATGCTCCCGTTCGGGCCCGCGGCGATGTCGAGCCCGGTGTTCAACCGAGCGTCGGTCGCGGGCCCGCCGTCGCCGGAGTAGCCCACGCCAGTGGGCCCGCTGAGACCGGCGATGCGGGTGACCTCACCGGCGACCGGACGGGTGGCGGGATCGGACGTGGTCGCCTCCGGGGCCGCCACGGCCGGCTGGTGGCTCGGGCCGAACGAGACGGCCAGGAGAGCCAGGGCGGCGAGGACGGCCACGAACGGGACGCGGGGTGGACGCGGTGAGGCACTGTGAGGCGAAAGCACCCATCCACCCTACGAGCCTCCCCTTTCAGGGGGCTTTCAACAGCGGCGCTCGCCACCGCACGGGTCAGAGGTCGTTGAGCCGCCCGTAGGCCAGGCCGACGACGGCGACCAGGGCCAGCACGGCGGCGCCGGCGGCGAGCAGCAGGCCGCCGGTGGTGAGCACGTAGGCGAGCCCGAGGCCCAGGGCGATGGCCAGCAGCAGCGCGTCGGCCTGCCAGGCCATCACCATCAGCCCGGACAGGTCGCCCACCGGGGACGGGGCCGGTGTCAGCAGCGTGAGGGGGAGCGGCCCCTTGGTGCTGTCGAAGGCCCGGACGGCCACCAGCAGCACGCCCAGGAGCGCGGCCTCCACCAGCCCGGCGGCGGGCCATCCGGCGAGCCGGGCCAGGCCGGCCCCGGCCACCGAGCACAGCACCGCCAGCAGGACCGGAACCAGCGTGTGCAGCAGGAACAGCTGGGCCGTGGTGTGCCCGAAGAGGGTCGGCAGCGAGCGAGTGTCCGCGGCGTGCCGGAAGCCGTCGGTGAGCGTGCCCAGCGCCAGGAACCCGGCCACCGCGCCGAGCCCGGCGAGGACCAGCGGCGAGACGGGGGTGCCGGCCACCGCCAGGGACATCAGGGCCCCACCGAGGATCAGGAAGGCCAGACCGGTCACGGCCCGGACGGGGGTCCGGGCGGCTCCGACCAGGTCTCGCACGGCATACTGCAGGACGGTCGTGCTTCCGGGGACAGCCCACCACCGTCTCCCGAGGCGCGGAAGAGCACGGAAGGTGGCCAGCGCGGAGGCGAGGTCGCCGGTGTAGGCCGCGATGCTCACGATCTCCCACTGCCGTGCCTGGCGGAGCAGGAGCGGGCCAAGCACGCGGTCCAGCAACCGGGGGACCCGCTCGGCGCAGACCAGCGCGACCAGGACCAGGGGGAGCAGCGCCCACGGCGGGCCGTCGGCGGTCGGTGGCCAGAGGTCGGCGACCCAGCCCCACGGGGTGACAGTGGCCAGGGCGGGCACCAGCAGGGTGAGCCCGGTCGCGGCGAGCAGCGCGACGGTGAGCACCCAGCCGTGCCGTGGGCCGACGCGCTGCCCGGCCAGCCACGCGGCGGCGGCGATCACGCCGAGGGCGGCCGCGGCACCGGTGAGCCCGAGCGCGCCCGGCACGTCCAGCCCGGACTCGAGGACGAGGACCGTGGCCAGCAGGCCACCGGCGACGGTGAACAGGATGGTGAGGGCCACCGCCGCCGTCACGAACGGCCGCAGCAGCGTGCGGGAGCGGGGCAGGTCGGTGCCGGCGAGCAGACTGACCAGGACCGGGGGCAGGTGGGCGGGGCCGCGGTGCATGCCCACCACCGTGGCGGCGGCGAGCAGCGCTCCACTGACGGCAAGCACCACCTGCCTGGACCCCGCCGATTGCAGCGCGGAGAGGATCTCCGGCTCGGCCAGCACCCGGGCCGTCCCGATCAGCAGCGGGATGACCACCATGGCCAGGACGAGGACGACCAGATAGGCCAGGTATGCAGTGTCCCCCTGGGTGCGCGCCCCACCCCGGTCCTGGTAGAGGCGGCGCGCCCCGCCGATCCGCTCACGCGGAGTCAGGAGCGGGACCGACATCCCCCACCTCCAGGACCTGGTTGGCGAGCTGCTCCACGAGGTCAGCACTGTGGGTGGCGAAGACGAGGGTGGTGCCGGCCCGGACATGGGCCTGGAGGGCCGCGGTGACCAGCCCCAGGCGATGACGGTCCAGGCGCTGCTCTGGCTCGTCGACCACCAGCAGGTTGAACGGGCGGGCCAGGGTCAGCGCGATGGAGAACAGCTGCACCTGACCCGAGGAGAGCTCGTGCGGGAAGCGGCGGCCCAGCCGGGCCAGGTCGAAGGAGGTCAGCAGCGCGTCCGACTGCTCCTGCGCGTGGTCCGCGGGGGTGCCCCAGGACGTCGCGACCAGGACCAGGTGCTCCCGGACGGTGAGGTCACGGGCCAGCGGCGGCATGCCGATCAGAGCGGCGACCCGGCGCCGGAAGACGGGGTTGCGTTCCTCGATGCTCGCGCCGGCGACGCTCACCAGCCCGGAGGTGGGCGCGATGAGCCCGGCCAGCACCCGCAGCAGGGTGGTCTTGCCCGCTCCGTTGGGTCCGACCACGGCCAGCGCCGAGCCGGTCTCGAGCTGGAAGCTCACCGGGGGCAGCAGGACCTCGTCGGGCGCGATGGCCACGCCGATGTCCTCCGCAACGATCACCGGGCTCATGCTGTTTCCCGGCCTCCGGGGGCCTCGATGTCGGATTTCACGCCACTACTGAAACACACGTCACCCTGGTCACGGTTCAGTAGGTCGCTCCCGGTGTGCCGCCCGGGGTGGCGGTCGCTGTCAGTCATCGTCCGCGCAACACTCGGAAGGCGTTCTCCCGGTTGGTGACCCGCAGTTTGCGCAGCACCGAGGAGACGTGGACGCGCACGGTGGTGGTCGAGAGGAACAGCTCGCTGGCCACCTCGGCGGTGGATGCTCCCGCGGCGAGCAGCTCCATCACCTGCAGCTCGCGGTTGGTGAGCCGGGCGGCCGCAGCGCTGCGGCGCGGTCGGGAGGTCCGGAACTCCTGCAGCACCCGGCTCACCAGGGACGGCGCCAGCGCGGCCTCGCCGCGCAGCACCCCGTGCAGGGCCTGCGCCAGCCCGGCAGGGTCGCCGTCCTTGAGCAGGTAGCCGCTCGCCCCGGCCCGCAGGGAGTCGAAGAGGTCCTCGTCCTCCTCGGACTGGGTCAGCATCACCACCGCCGTGCCCGGGTGGGAGGTGCTGATCCGGCGGGCGGCGGCGATGCCGTCACCGGGCATGTTGATGTCCAGCAGCGCCACCTGCGGGCCGTGCTCGGCGACCAGCGCCACGGCCTGGTCGGCCGTCGCCGCCTCGCCGAGCACCACGCACTCCGCCGTCTCCAGCGCAGCCCTGACCCGGGCCCGCAGTCGGGCGTGGTCGTCGGCGAGGACCACGCTCAGCGGCTCTCCGGTCACCACGTCATCCGCCTCACCTGTCATCAGCACGTCACTGTCCGCATCGGTGCCAGCCGCATCTCGCTCACCACGTCACTGTCACCACGTCACCGTCACCACGCTGCCCTGTCCCGGCGGGGAGTCCAGCTCCAGTGTCCCGGGGAGGGACTCGGCGCGCTCCCGCATCGTGATCAGACCGTAGCCCCCTCCGCGGGTCTCCCGCCGGGCAGCGGCGAACCCCACCCCGTCGTCACGCACCGACAGCACCCGGGCGTCCCCGTCGCGGCGCAGGCTCAGGTGGACGCTGCGGGCCGCGCCGTGCCGGGCGGCGTTGGTCAGGGCCTCCCGCGCGATCTGGGTCAGCGTGTGCACATCATCCGGGTCGCTGTCCACGGCCGGGTCCAGGTCGGTCTCCAGCCGCAGTCCGTGCCGGTCTGCCAGCTCGCGGGCGGTGTGCTGGAGCACCTGCGCCAGCGGCTCGCTCTCCAGGCGGCGCAGCGCGTGCACGGCCGCCCGGGCCTCGTCCATCGCGCGCGTCGCTGACTCGCTGATCTGGGCGGCGGGCCGCCCGCGCAGGTCGTGGGCCAGGGACCGGATATAACTCAGCTCCTGCAGCACGCCGTCGTGGATCTCCCGGGCCAGGCGGCGCCGGTCCTGCAGGACCGCCTCCGTGGCCAGTCCCGACCAGTGCTGGCGGACCTCCCGCAACGCCCCGACGAGCAGCACGGCGTGGAAGGCGGTGCGCAGCACGTCACCGGCATAGAGCCAGTCGGTGTAGAGCGTCGGGCTCAGTGCATAGTTCACCCGCGCGAAGCCCCCGAGCGCGCAGGCCGGCCCCAACCAGCGCAGCAGCTCGTCCCGGTTCCGCATCGCCCGGGCGGTGAACCCGACGGACGCCAGCAGCAAGAGCGCGGCCATGACCAGGTGGGACGCCGTCACCAGCGGGTGACCGGTGGCCGGCTCGGTCTGCGCGCCGACCAGGGTGGGCAGAGGGTCCACCGCAGCAGGCAGTATGCCGCTCGCCCACCAGAGCGCCGCGCTCACCAGGACGGCGATCACCCAGGGCGCGATGGTCCAGGCCCGCACGACATGGCGCGAAGGGGCCTGGGTCGCACGGGGGAGCGCGGCCAGCGCCAGCAGGCAGGTGCCCAGCACCCCCAGGGCGAGCGGGATCCAGGCGTCCAGCGTGTCGTGGGGTGCGTCCAGCAGGAGCGCTGTCACGGTCGACAGCCCCAAGCCGGCCACCGCGAGCAGCGCCAGCCCCTGCACGAGCAGCAGGTCCGCGAGCCGACCTGCCCGCAGGTAGCGGCCCCACAGCAGGTAGGCGGCCAGCAGCGCGATACAGGCGTTCGCAGTGTCCAGCACCAGATGTCCGGTCCGACTGGGGGCAGCGGCCACGACCCAGGGCACCCCGACGACCAGGAGGGTGAGCAGGAGCCCGAGCGCCCAGCCGGTGGCGGTTAGCGCAACGTCGGTCCGGGAGCTGTGGGCCGCGGTGCCGGTCGCGTGCTGTCTGACCCGGCTGCCCATGGTCGGCGACCCTAGTGCAGCCAGGGCGGCGACACGCGGCCAGGCGGTGGCCCGTGATCTGAACGGTGTGTTCAGAAAGTTAAACGGCCAAGGTCCTTACCTTTTCATTACCTTTTCTTTACGTTAGGCGGAGCTTCGGATCACCGCGGATCCGGGCATCAACGGAAGGCACGAACAAGCGATGAGCACTCCCTCCACAGGCCACCGGGCGGCCCTCGTCTCCCTGATGGTGGTCGGCCTCCTGGGCTCGGCCGGGCAGGTCGCCAGCGCCGCCGACAACGGCCGCACACCCGGCATCTGCAACGGCGTGGTCAACCAGCTCGCCCACCGTGGCCATGTGCAGGCCAACCTGCTCAAGGCCGCTGCCAGGCAGAACGCCGACGTGATCGCGGACCTGCAGGCCCAGCGGGCCGAGCTGGAGGCGCAGGCCGGCACCCTGGTCGACGAGATCGCTGCGGCGGATGCCGCGATCGCAGAGCTCGACGCGGAGTTCGCAGCCCTGGAGGAGCAGGTGGCCGAGCTCGAGGCGCAGCTGGCCCAGCTGGAGTCCGACCGGGCCGCGGCGCAGGGTGAGGCGGCCGCTTCCGAGGAGAGGCTCGCAGATCTGCAGGCCGAGCGTGCGCTCGTGGCTGCTGACCTCGACACCGCTCAGGGCGAGCTCGCCACCGCCCAGGAGGCCCGGGACGCCCTCGTGGCGGACCGGGACGCCACCCAGGGTGCGCTCGAAGCCAAGCAGGCCGAGCTCCAGCAGGCCGGTGCCCTGCTGGCGCAGCTGCAGGACGAGGCCCAGCAGGCGGCTGACGCCCTCGCCGAGGGGGAGCGCGCACTCGCGGCCGCCCAGAGCGAGCTCGTCGGTCTGCAGGACGCGGAGGCGGCCGCCCAGGACGCGGTGACCGCTGCCGAGGCGGCGGTCACTGGGGCCGAGACCGAGCTGGCGGCGCTGGTGGCAGACCAGGACGCGGCCCAGGAGCAGGTCGAGGCAGCACAGGCAGCCCTGGACGACGCGGTGGCCGAGCTGTCCGCTGCCCAGCAGGCCGCCACGGCGGCTGCCGAGGCCGTGGTCACGGCCCAGGCAGCGGTCGGCGACGCCCAGTCGACTCTGGCGACCCTGGAGGAGGAGGCGGCACGCACCGAGCAGGCCGTCCAGGACCAGACCACAGCGATCGCCGTCGCCGAGGGAGAGCTGGCGGTGCTGCATACGGCCGTGGTGGACGCCCAGGCCCTGGTCGACGCCAACCGGCAGGCGGTCGCCGACCTGGAGACGCAGATCGCGGACCTGGCCACCGCACGGGACGAGGTCGACGCGCAGATCGGCGAGACGGCAGGCGACCTCGCCGCGGCGGAGCAGGCCCTGACCGGGCTTGTGCAGCAGCAGGCGACGCTGGAGAGCGAGATCGCTGAACTGCAGCGCCTGATCGATGAGGACAACTCGAGCGAGAACTCCAGGTGGAAGAGGGAACGCATCGCGGCACGCAACGCGAAGCAGGCCGAGCTCGCCATCGTGAACGACCAGATCACGGACAAGGACGCCGAGATCAGCGGGCTCGAGGGCGACCTTGCCGCGCTCCAGGGACAGGCCGACGCGCTCGCCGCGCAGCTGGCCGCCAAGCAGGCGGAGAGCAGCGCGCTGCAGCGCGACGGTGAGGTGCTGCAGGAGGCGTTGCTCGCCGCGCAGACAGCAGCCGAGGCCAAGGTCGCCGAGGTCGCCGGCCTGCGTGAGCAGGTGCCGGCGCTCGAGGCCGCACGCGACGCGGCCACCTCGGCCGTGACGGACCAGCAGCAGGTCCTGGACGGACTGCAGGGTGACCTGGCGGCAGCCGAGGCCGCCGCTGCGGACGCAGGCGCCCGGGTCACCGCCCAGGAGGGTGTCGTCGCCGCAGCTGAGGCGGAGCTGCAGAGCACGACCGGTGACCTGACCGCGGCCACCGAGGCGGTGCAGGCCCAGCAGCTCGTGCTCGACGGGCTGCGCGCCGACCTCACCGCCGCGCAGTCCGCCCTGGAGGCCGCGCAGCGGGCCGTGCAGGACCAGGAGGCCGAGATCGCCGGCCTGGAGAGCCAGCTGCCCGGGTTGCAGCTGGCCGTGGCCACCACCCATGCCGCGGTGAGCGCGCAGCAGGCCGAGGTCATCACGCTGGAGGGTGAGGTGGCCCGGCTCAGCGGCGAGCTGTCCGTGCTGAACGACCAGATCGCGGCCAAGGAGGGCGAGATCCTGGCGCTGCAGGACCGGGTGACCCCGCTGCTGGAGCGCCTCGGCCAGCTCGACGCCGAGGCGGAGGCCGAGCAGGCTCGACTCACCGAGCTGCAGCAGACCATCCAGTCACTGGACGGCCAGCTGACCCAGGCGCAGGCTTCCCTGCGTGATCTGGAGGCGCAGAAGAAGCGCAACCAGGCCGCCATCAAGGCGCAGCAGGCGATCGTGCTGGACCTGCAGTCTCGCCTCGGTGGCGTCCAGGCCCAGATCGCGACGATCGACGGCACGATCGCCCTCGGCGGGTGCGTCGTGAACTGACCTCCAGGCCACTCTCTCCCCGGAGTGGCACTCCCTGAGGGTTCCGCGCACGGCAACCCCACCGCCCTTCCTCCGGCGGCCGTGCGCGGAACCCTCCGTCCTCGCACCCGATCTCCACCCCTTCCACGCATCATCCCCACCCGTCCAACCAGAGGAGCACGACATGAAGCGTGAGATTGCAAGCGGCATCCTGAGCCTGTCCCTGGTGGCGGGCGGGGCATTGGCGGGCCTGGTCGTGGCCGATGCCACGGGTGGCACCGATTCTGGTCCAGACCGAGCCACCGGCCGCTCAGTGGTCAAGACCGCGGGCGGGCAGCACCAGCAGGCCGGCCAGCCGCAGGAGGTCATCTCCGAGGACGGAGTGAACCGGGTGTTCGGTGACAACCGCTATGCGACCGCTGCGGCCGTCGCCCAGGCCTACGGCTGGGACGGCAGCAACACCATCGCCGTGTACATCGCCAGCGGCGAGAGCTACCCGGACGCCCTCGGGATCGGCCTGAGCCACTGGGGTGACGGCCCGCTCCTGCTCGTGAGCAAGGCCAACATCCCATCGGCGACCAGGGAGGAGCTGGAGCGGCTCCAACCGTGCTTCATCGACGTGCAGGGTGGCTCCGGCGCGATCAGTGACGCCGTCTTCAAGGACCTGAAGGCCTACGCCGACCCCTCGCTCTGTGAGGAGCTCCCCTAGGGGCGAGCAGTCCGGGCGCCGGTGCCCCATGCGGGGTCGCGCCCGGTCAGTGCGATCAGGCGGTCCTGGGCGGTCGCGTTCTCGCCCAACGGAATCGGCGGCGCGAAGGAGCCGTCCCGCGCCATCAGGTGGGTGAAGGGCCCGAAGGCCTCCAGGAGCGCATGGCACAACTCCTCGCTGAGCGTCAGGGCCGAGCCGTTGGCGCGGGACAGGTCCCAGGCATGGACCGCGAGGTCGAGGGTCTCCATCGGCAGGTTCGCGACCCCTCCCGCCGGCGCAAGGGATCGACCCTCCGCCTCGATGTGGCCCAGCAGCTCGCGGACGGTCCAGCTTCCGGCCGGGGTCGCGGCCTCCGGATCGCTGACCTGCGCCACCTGGTCGCGCCAGGCAGCCGCCGCCTCACCCCACAGCTGTCTCCAGTCCACGGCCCGAGCCTAGGTGCAGTGGGGGCTTGCTGACCAAGGCGGAGGCGGTATGCCGAGGCGAGCCTCGGCATACCGCGCTCAGTTGTGCCGGGCGGGACCTCGGAATCACGTCACCGTGCGCTCGGTGGGGGGTAGATCTCGGGTCACCGTGCGCTCGGTGGGCGCATATCCCGTGCGACGGTGCGCTCGGTGGGGGGAGATCCCGGGCGACGGTGCGCTCGGTCGGCTTAGGTTCGGAAGGGGAACCAGCTGCGGATGATGGAGCGGATGTACTGCACGCCGCTGCGGGGGAACAGCTTGGCGCTGGCGCGGATGTTCCACGGCAGGTCTGCCGCCACGGAGTCCAGGACGCTGACGACGTCGCGGTGCATGGTCGCGTCGTCGGAGGTCTCGGTGTGGGCGGCCGGGGCATAGCGGGCGCGCTCCAGGGTGGCGGTCGCCCGGCCCAGGGCCTCGTCGGCCCGACGGCCCAGGTGCGCCCGGTCCGCATAGTGGGCGCCCATCTCGCGGGGGCTCTTGTCCGGCGGCGGGTCGATGCCGTAGTCCTGCAGGGAGCGCTTGAGCAGCTCCCACTGGCCCTCGATCCGCTCCTGCGGCGTGTCCGCGTGGCGCAGCACCGCCTCCCGGTGCCGCCGGCCGGCGATCGCCACGAGCGCCATGAGCAGGCCGAGCACGAGCACCACGGCCAGGCCCCGCAGCAGGATCGGCGCGGAGGAGCGCAGCGCGTCGACCGTGCTGTCCCACCAACTGTCCTCGCCGGCGGAGTCGTCCGGGGCCTGCGTCGGCTCGCCGGTGGGCGTTGCCGAGGAGGTCAGCGTCGGGTCGGCCTCGGCGGTGTTCTGGTTGAGCTCGGTGTAGGCCGGGGGCTGACCGGACCGCACGCCCGGGGTGGGGTCGAAGCGGACCCAGCCCATGCCGTCGACCCACAGCTCGGGCCAGGTGTGGGCGCGCGAGGCGATGACGGTCCAGGTGCCGTCGGGCTCGCGCTCGCCGGGCAGGAAGCCCACCGCCATCCGGGCCGGGATGCCCTGGTGGCGGGCCATCATCACCATCGCCGTGGCGAACTGCACGCAGTAGCCCTGCTGGGTCGTCAGGAAGTGCTCGATCGGCTGGGAGTCGCTCGGGCCGGGGGCCAGCTGGAGGTTGTAGGTGTAGATCCCGCTGCGGAAGTGCTGCTGCAGGAGCTGCCCGACCACCAGGTCGTTGGTCTCCTCGCCGACGATCTCATCGCTCAGGGCGCCGTAGGTCTCGCGGCCGTTGGGGGAGGCCTGGAGATACTGCGCGAACTCGTCGGGGTCCGCCTCGGCCTCGCCGACGCCGTCGGGCAGGTCGTCGGCCCCGCCCGGGGCCAGGCGCATGAAGGTCACGTCATAGCTGTCCACCCGGTCCTGGACGCGCACCGCGGCCGTTCGCGGGTCCCACCGCATCTGCGCATCGGCGGTGACCTCGGACACCGGGCCGGGGACGGCCAGGTGGGGTGGTCGCAGGCCGTTGCTGAGGAAGGCGACCTCCGAGAACTCCCGCGGCACCGAGTCGGCCACGCCGGGGGGTGCGTTGCCGGGGTAGGGGTTCAGGCTGCCCTCCACCGGGGCGGCGGGGTCGTAGTCCGGCGGGACCCAGCGCTCGCCGTCGAACTCGCTGGTGGCAGTCACCCGCAGCGGCTCTTGCAGCAGCTCCTGCGAGCGATAGGTCAGGACCGGCTCGTCCGACCGGTTGTGCAGGTCGGCCGTGACGTCCATCGTCTCGGTGAAGCTCACCGAGCCGTTGCCGCCCAGGGACCGGCCGTCGGCGTTGCGGGCCAGGCCCTCGGTGAAGAAGGTCGGGGGCAGGTGAGGTAGGGCCGAGGCGGCGACCAGGGCGCCGAGCACCGTGACGATCGCCAGCACCCGGGCTGTCCGCCGGTGCCCGGTGGGCCCGAAGGACACGTCGTGGGATCCGACGCTCTCGCGCCGGTCGGCCGAGCTCCACCCGGTGACCAGCCGGTTGCCCTGCTGGGCCACCATCAGCAGCCAGCCCAGCGCGGCCGCCGCGAAGAACCACGGCTCCATCGCCTGCCCGCTGTTGGAGACCGAGACCAGGAAGGCTGCAGCGAGCGGTATGCCGGCAGTCGCCGGGGCGCGTCCCGTCACCCCGATCGAGTCGACCGAGATCGCGGTGAGGGTCAGGACGGCGACGATCAGGAACTCCACGCCGTCGTGGGTCGGGGCCGGCGCGGCGTAGGTCCGCAGGGTCGAGCCGGCCTCGCGCAACAGCTCGGTGGTCTGGTCCAGGGTCTCCGACCAGGGGAAGATGCCGTAGACGAGGGTGTCGCGCAGGAACTGCCACAGCAGGGCCACGGCCGCGGCGAACGCCTGGGAGAGCACGATCAGCGTGGGGTCCAGGTCGAGGCTGCGCAGCAGCGACCCGACGCCGCCGACCAGCAGGACCATCAGGATGGCCGGGCCGATCCAGGAGCCCTCACGGAGCAGCTCGGTCAATGGCCACGCCACGGACAGGGTGGCGAAGGCCGCGAGGCCGGCCTCGGGCCACATGCCGCGGTCCAGGTTGAACCTCATGTCAGGGCCCCGGTGCGTCGGGCCGCGCGCAGCCGCTCCCAGGAGACGGGCACCGAGTCCTCGGGGCCGACCAGCACGGTCTGCCAGCCGGCCTGGGTCAGCAGCCCGGTGTGCCGCTGGGCCTGCACGCGGTCCTTCCGGCTCTCCCGGCCGCCGCTGAAGGCCTCCGGGGCCAGCACCATCGCCATCGCGGCCGACCCCGGCTCACGGACGGCGGCCAGGTGCCTCAGCTCGGTCTCGTCGTGCGCGACCACGACAGAGATGAGCAGCACGCCACCGGAGGTGAAGCTGTGCGCGGCGGCAGCCAGGGGCTCCAGGCTCGGGTCCTGGTCGGGCTGGGCCCGGGCCAGCACGCTGAGCGCCTGGTCGAGCCCGATCTGCACACCGGCCGACCCGTCCTCGACGGTGCGGTGCGTGAGCAGGTGGATGACGAAGCCGTCCTTGATCAGGTGCCGCGCGAGGGAGGCGACGGCACTGACGGCCCACTCGAAGGAGACCTGGTAGCCACTGCCGGGATAGGCCCCGGCGCGGCTGTCGAGCAGCAGGACGGCGCGACGCCGGGCGGGCCGGTCCTCCTGACGCACCATGATCTCCCCGCGGTGCGCGGTGGCCGGCCAGTGCACGCGCCGCAGCTCGTCGCCGTCGCGGTACTGCCGGATCGAGACGTCGTCCTCACCGTGCAGGGAGACCATCTGGGGCAGCTCACCCTCGGTGCCGCGGCCCTGACCGGCCACCCGGCGGTTGCCCAGGTCCCAGACGTGGGGGAGCACCAGCAGCTCCACGGTCGCGGGCAGCTGGAGCGCGACGTGGGTCAGCCCGAACGGGTCGCGGCGGCGCAGGGTGATCGGCCCGACGAAGAACGCGCCGCGGTGCCGGCTGCGCACGGTGTAGCGCAGCTTGCGGCCCTCGCCGGGGACCATCCGGGGGAGCAGGAAGCGCGGCCGGTCGCCCAGGGCGTAGTCGAACTGCTCCTCGGCCAGGAACAGCGGGGTCGGGCGCCGGCCGACATTGGTGAACTGGACCTCGACGGTGCCCTGCTGGTCGGGGTGCAGCCGCGCGGGCGTGACGACGCGGGTGACCCGCAGGCTCGGCGGGGTCGGGCGGACCAGGAGCAGGGCCAGCAGCGGCAGGATCACCAGCAGCAGCCCGATGCGGGTCACGTCGCGATAGCCCAGCACGATGCCGGCGATGGCCACGATGGCCCCCAGGGCCAGGAACATCTGGCCCCGATTCGTCAGCACCCCCGGGGCACGCACGACCTGCTCCTCAGCGGCGGCCGGAGGGCACCGGCGTGCGGTGCAGGATGTCGGCCACGACGTCGCCGGCGGTCCGTCCCGTCAGCTGCGCCTCGCCCGTCAGCATCACCCGGTGGGTCAGGACGGCGGGAGCCAGGGCCTGCACGTCCTCGGGGAGCACGTGGTCGCGGCCCGCCAGGGCCGCGTTGGCCCGCGCCGCCCCCAGCAGGTGCAGGCTCGCGCGGGGGGAGGCACCCAGCCGGAGCGAGGAGTGGCGCCGGGACGCGGTGACCAGAGCCACGACATACTCCCGCAGTGCCTGGGCGGTGTGCAGCCGCCGCACCGCCTGGATCTGCCGCTGCACCGTGGCGCCGTCGGTGACCGCCTCCAGGTCGCCCAACGGGTCGTGGTCGCCGTGGGACTCCAGCAGCGCCAGCTCGGCCGCGTCGGAGGGGTAGCCCATCGAGATGCGGGCCATGAAGCGGTCGCGCTGGGCCTCGGGGAGGGGATAGGTGCCCTCCATCTCGATCGGGTTCTGGGTGGCCATCACCAGGAACGGCCCGGGCAGCGGGTAGGTCGTGCCGTCGACGGTGACCTGGCGCTCGGCCATGCACTCCAGGAGCGCGGACTGGGTCTTGGGCGAGGCCCGGTTGATCTCGTCGCCCACCACGATGTTGGCGAAGATCGCGCCGCGGCGGAACTCGAAGGAGTGGGAGTTCTGGTTGAAGACGTTGACGCCGGTGATGTCGCTGGGCAGCAGGTCCGGCGTGAACTGCACGCGGCTGACGTCACAGTCGATCGACTTGGCCAGCGCCTTGGCCAGCATCGTCTTGCCGACCCCCGGCACGTCCTCGACCAGCAGGTGCCCCTCGGCCAGCAGCACCGTGACGGCGGTGCGCACCGCCTCCTCCTTGCCCTCGATCACCGTGCTGATGGCGCGGTGGATGTCGCTGGCCACGTCCTGCACGGAGGTGAGGTCGGAGGCGGGGTCTGCGTTGACCGTCATAGAGGGAATCCTGCCTGATCGTCGAGCGTGGCTGCACGGTTCTCGGAAAAGACTACGTGGTGCGGGGCCCGAAATGGTTGCCCCCTCAGGTGGCAGAGGCCGTGCCCCCACGACCGAGCTTCAGACCCAGCTGGAACCGCGTGTGCGCGGAGGCCTGCCGTGCAACGATCCAGAACCTCGCCCCGGACTTGGGTAGTTCGCGTGCACGTGCCTGGCAACTACCCATGGTCTCGCCGCCAGATCGTGGGTAGTTCGCGTGCACGTGCGTGGCAACTACCCATGGTCTCGCCAGATCGTGGGTAGTTCGCGTGCACGTGCCGGGTTGAGTGCACGGCACACGATCGTGACTCAGCCACCCGTCCTCGCACCCCACCAGTTCCGAGCTGTGCACTCGCGGGCGGTGGGCGAGACCGGCCGGACGGAGTCAGTCGTCGACGGCCTGGTAGACGGCGGTCCAGAAGTCGCTCCACATCGGCAGCCTCTGGTCACCGGCGTGTGCCCGCTGCAACATGACGATCGTTGTCAGGTCCTCGGCCGGGTCGTTGACCCAGGCCGTGCCGTAGAACCCGGGCCAGCCATAGCTGCCCACCGAGGGGCCGAGTTCCGTGCGGGCGGTGCGCACCGACATCCCGAAGCCCCAGCCCATGGTGTCGAAGTAGCCCGGCCAGAACCCCGAGACCGCGCGCTGCGCCGGGGTCAGCTGGTTGCCGGTCATCAGCGTCACCGACGGCCGGGAGAGCAGCCGCTCGCCACCGTGCGCGCCTCCCGCCAACAGGGCGGAGGCGAACGTCAGGTAGTCGCCGGCGGTCGAGACGAGTCCGCCGCCGCCACTCTCGAAGGCGCGCGGCCTGCTGAACCGGCCGTCCGGGAGGTCCGCGACGACCGGCTCCCCGTGGGCGTCGCCATCCCGCTCGTATGCCGTGGCGAACCGTGGGAGGTCCGGCTCGGCCACGGTGAAGCCCGTGTCCGTCATCCCGAGGGGATCGCACACCCGCTTGGCCAGGGCCTGCCCGAGCGACCGGCCCGTGGCGCGGGCGATGAGCACGCCGGTCACATCGGCGGCCGTGTGATACATCCAGCGCTCGCCGGGCTGGTGCACGAGGGGGAGGGCGCCGAGCTGGCGCAACCACTCATCGGGTGACGAGGTCGCCAGGGACTCTAGCGCGTCGGCGATCGGGACCGTGCCCGGCTCGGCCGGGACCATGCCGGTGCCCAGGGTGTAGGTCAGCAGGTCCCGCACCAGGATCGGACGCTGCGCCGGGACGGTGTCCTCCAGTGGTCCGTCGGGGTCGGCGAGCACCCGCATGTCCGCCAGTTCCGGCAGCAGGTCGTCGACCGGGTCGTCCAGGCGCAGAGTGCAGTCCTCGATGAGCGTCATCGCGCACGCGGCGACCACCGGCTTGGACATCGAGCCCAGGCGGCAGATCGTGTCGCTGGCCATCGGGACCTCGGACCCGACGCCCGCGAAGGCGAGAGTGCCCACGGCCTCGGTGTGCACCTGCCCGCGGCGGGCCAGGACGACCACCGCGCCCGGGACGAAGCCGGTCTCGACGTGCCGCTCGAGCAGTGCGCGCAGCCGAGCCAGCCGCTGGGCCGAGAAACCACGGGCTGCCATCTGTCTCTCCTCCACATCTCCCCACTGGGCAACGTAGCGCGGACGCGGGCCGCTCGCACGCCTCAGGCGTCGCGGGGTCCGCGCCCCTCAGCACAGAGCGGGAGCGGTCAGCGGTGCGGATTTTCCCCCACTTCGCACCCACCGCGCTGACCTGCAACAACGTGTGGGAGAACTCACAAGTAGGGCGCGTTTGGCGTTGACAGTGGAGCAAAGTGGAGTACTGTGGGGCGCACAGGATGACCAGGGAGCAGGAACGGCACGGGAAGGGGTGGTCACGGTGCTACTTCTCGGCACCTACTCGCCCCGCCTGGACGACAAGGGCCGCATGTTCCTGCCGGCCAAGTTCCGCGACAAGCTCGCCGGTGGACTGGTGATGACCCGGGGGCAGGAGCGCTGCCTGTACGTCTACCCGATGGCCGAGTTCGAGAAGGTCGCCGAGCAGTGGCAGAACGGCCCGACGACCAACGCCGGCGTGCGGGCCTACCAGCGACTTCTCCTGTCCGGTGCCTCCGACGAGATCCCCGACAAGCAGGGGCGGGTGACCGTGCCGGCGATCCTGCGGGACTACGCCGGCCTCACCCACGAGTGCACCGTGATCGGCTCCGGCAACCGGATCGAGATCTGGGACGCCGCGGCCTGGGAGGCCTACGTCGCCGAGCACGAGGACGGCTTCGCCAACCAGAGCGAGGAGGTGGTCCCGGGTCTCTGACCGACCACCGGGCCCACGCCCTGACACCTGGTCTCCAGCCGCACGCTCTGCCCCCGACCCGACTTCCCCCGGGCCGGGCGCACCACGAGCCGATCCCGACTCCACTTCCCCGGAGCCGGGCCCACCGACTCGGAGCCGTGCGGAGGGGGACCAGGTCCCAGGGCCAGCAGGATTGGCGCCGAATCGGCGCTGGGACCACCACCACCCACTCCACATCGCACCACCGACCACCGACAGACAGCCGACCACCGACCAACCGGCAGCGCGAGGACCGGCCAGCAGATCCGCATACCGAAAGGAGTTGACGATGCAGCAGCAACGCCCCACCGCCGAGCGGCACACGCCCGTGTTGCGCGACCGCATCGTCGAGCTCCTCGCACCGGCGCTGCAGGCCGAGGGCGCGGTGTATGTCGACGGGACGCTGGGCATGGGCGGGCACACCGAGGCGGTGCTCACCGCCTGCCCGGGAGCCATCGCGGTCGGGATCGACCGGGACACCGAGGCGCTGACCCTGGCGGGGGAGCGCCTCGCGCGTTTCGGCGACCGGTTCGTGCCGGTGCACGCGGTCTATGACGCGATCCCGGAGGCGCTGGCGGAGCGGGGGATCCAGGAGGCGCAGGCGATCCTGTTCGACCTGGGCGTCTCCTCGCTGCAGCTGGACGAGGCCGAGCGGGGCTTCGCCTATCGGATGGACGCGCCGCTGGACATGCGGATGGACCAGTCGACCGGGCTGACCGCCGCTGACGTGCTCAACGACTATGACGTCCGTGAGCTCGAGGTGATCCTGCGCGACTTCGGCGAGGAGCGCTTCGCCCGCAAGATCGCCCGCGCCGTGGTCGCCGAGCGCGACAAGGAGCCGTTCACCACCTCCGGCCGGCTGGTGGAGCTGCTGCACCGCGTCGTGCCGGCCGCCTCGCAGCGCTCCGGCGGGCACCCGGCCAAGCGGACCTTCCAGGCGCTGCGCATCGAGGTCAACGCCGAGCTGTCGGTGTGGGCCGACGCGCTGCCGGCCGCGCTCGCACTGCTGCCGGTCGGCGGGCGGATCGCGGTGCTGTCCTACCACTCGCTCGAGGACCGGATCACCAAGCGCGGCCTGGCGCTGGGAGCGACCAGCTCGGCACCGCCGGACCTGCCGGTCGAGCTGCCCGAGCACAAGCCGTGGCTCAAGCTGCTGACCCGGGGTGCCGAGGTCGCGGGGGAGGCCGAGCGGGCCGAGAACCCGCGGGCGGCCTCGGTGCGGCTGCGTGCCGCCGAACGCACCCGGTCCGAACTTCCCCAAAAATCCGGAAAACCCGTTCCGAACTTCCCCAAAAAATGGGGAGAGACCGCTCCGAAAGGGGAGACCCGATGAGCCAGATGGCCGTTGCCCGCACCGCCCGCATCGGCAGTCCCCGAGCCCGGGTGGCGCCGCGCAAGCGCGCCCGGCTGCGGGTCGTCGACGCCACGCCGAAGACCCAGAGCCACGCCGGCTTCGTGGTGCTGTGCCTGGCGCTGGTCGTCGGCGGGCTGCTCAGCGCCCTGCTGCTCAACACGGCTCGGGCCGAGAGCTCCTTCACCCTGAGCGACCTGCGCGCCGAGCAGACCGAGCTGCACGACACCCGGGTCACCCTGGAGGCCGAGCTCAGCCAGATGCGCTCCCCGGAGACGCTGGCCGCCTCCGCCGAGGACCTCGGGCTGGTCGCCTCGCCCTCCACGGCGGTGCTGCGGCTCTCAGACAACCAGGTTCTCGGCGTGGCGGCCCAGGTGGACCCGGCTGACAGCTCTACCGTGGTCTCACCATTCGTCACGACCGCTGAGGGCGGCGCCGAGCGCATCGAGCAGGCCCTTGAGGGGGCCGTCCAGGGAGGTTGAGGAGCGTGGCAGCAGCCCGTCGTCGCGGCGCCGCGGGGGTCGTGCACCCGCAACGCCGGATGCGGTTCATGCTCTTCGGCATCCTCATCGTCTTCAGCCTGTTTGCCGCGCAGCTGGTGAAGCTGCAGGGCCTGGACGCCGCGAGCGTCTCGGCGGCCGCGATTGACCGGCGTCTGCACGAGGTCTCCATCCCTGCCTCCCGCGGCGTGATCTATGACGCCAACGGAGTCGCGCTGGCCGAGTCCGTGGAGCGCCGCAACATCACCGCCGACCCGACGGCCGTCATCACCTACACCAAGCGGATCGACGGCGAGCGCGTCGAGGTCGGCTATGAGGGCGCTGCTCAGGACATCGCCGAGGTCACCGGCGCCGACCCCGCCGTGCTCGAGAAGACGCTGCGGGACCATCACGGTGCCCGGTGGACCTGGCTGCAGAAGGACGTCTCCCCGCAGACCTGGCAGCGGGTCAAGGCGCTGCAGATCCCCGGCATCTACGCCGAGCCGTTCGTCAAGCGTGCCTACCCGCTCGGGGCCTCGATGGCTCCGCTGGTCGGCTGGGTCGGATCCAGCGGCATGGCCGCCAACGGCGTGGAGCTGATGTTCGAGGAGCAGCTGACCGGCACACCAGGCTCGATGACCTATGAGCTGGGCGGCCGCGGCGAGCGGATCACGACCGGCAAGAGCAGCGAGACCCCGGCCGTGCCCGGCGAGGACGTGCACCTGACCATCGACAGTGACCTGCAGTGGTTCACCTACGACCAGGTCAAGGCCATGGTGGAGCAGTCCGGGGCGCTGTCCGGCTACGCCGTGGTGATGGACCCCACGACCGGTGACCTGCTGGCCGCGGCGAGCTACCCCTCCTACGACCCGACCGATGACCAGCAGACCTCCGCCGCCCTGCGCAACCCCCTGTTCGAGGACGTCTACGAGCCCGGCTCGACCAACAAGGTGATCACCGCCGGCGCGGCCCTGGAGGAGGGGATCATCGACCTGGAGACGCCGATGGTGCTGCCCAACCGGCTGCCCCGCGGCGGCACGCGCTTCCAGGACGCGCACGACCCGGACAACCCCTACGCCACCTTCGCCGGCGTGCTGGCGACCAGCTCCAACATGGGCACGATCATGTATGGCGAGAAGCTGCCCGATGAGGTGCTCTACGAGTACATGCGCGACTTCGGCATGGGCCGCGAGGCCAACCTCGGCTTCCCCGGCCAGTCCAACGGCCTGGTGCCGCCCCCGGACACCTGGAGCGCCACCAGCAAATACACCATGACCTTCGGCCAGGGCCTGGCCAGCACGATGCTGCAGCAGATCGGCGTCTTCCAGACCGTCGCCAACGACGGCGTCTATGTCGAGCCGCGGCTGGTCAAGGGCGCCGACGAGGACGGGTCCTTCGTGGCCGAGCCGGACGCCAAGGAGGACCGGGTCGTGTCCGCGGAGACCGCCAACGAGCTGACCTCGATCATGGAGTACGTCCCCAGCCCCGAGGGCACCGCACCGCAGGCGGCCGTGGAGGGCTACCGGGTGGCCGGCAAGACCTCGACGGCGGACCGCTACGACCCGCAGAAGGGCCGCTACTCCGGGGTGACCGCCGGCTTCATCGGCTTCGCGCCGGCCGACGACCCGGAGCTGGTGATCGCGGTCGCCATCCAGCGGCCGACCCGCGGCAAGTGGGGCGGCGAGCTGGCCGGCCCGGTCTTCTCCGAGGTCATGCGCTATGCGCTCACCCAGCGCGGGGTGTCGCCGAGCACCTCCGAGGCGCCGGAGATCACCCTGCACTACGACCCGGACGCCCCGGCGCCCGGTGAGGATCCCGGTGTCACACTGGGCGATATCGCTATCCGAGACGAAGGGACCCCGCAACAGTGATCGAGTTGTCCCTCGGCGAGATCGCCGAGGCAACCGGCGGCCAGGTGCACCCGGCAGGGGCCGCCGACATCAGGGTCACCGCAGGCGTGGTCACCGACTCCCGTGAGGTCGAGCCCGGCGGGCTGTATGTCGCACGGCTGGGTGAGCACGCCGACGGCCACGACTACGTGGGGTCGGCTGCGCAGCAGGGCGCCGTGGGCGCCCTGACCGACCGGGTGATGGAGGAGCTGCCGTGCGTGGTGGTGTCCGACACCACCGACGGTTTCGCCGCGCTCGGGCGGGAGGTGGTGGACCGCTGCACCGCCGCGGGCGGCCTGCGGATCGTGGGCATCACCGGCTCCTCGGGCAAGACCTCCACCAAGGACCTGGCTGAGCAGGTGATCAGCCGGCTGGGCGCCACGGTCGCACCGATCGCGTCCTACAACTCCGAGGTCGGCGTGCCGCTGACCGTGTGCCGGCTGACCGAGGACACCCAGTTCCTGGTCGCCGAGATGGGCGCCTCCGGGGTCGGCCACATCGACTTCCTGACCGCCATCGCCCCGCCGCAGGTCGGGGTGGTGCTCAACGTCGGCACCGCCCACCTGGGGGAGTTCGGCAGCCGGGAGGCGATCGCGCACACCAAGGCCGAGCTGGTCCGGGCGCTGCCCGAGGACGGGCTGGCCGTGCTCAACGCCGACGACCCGGTCGTGGTCGCGATGGCCGACCAGACCCGCGCGCGAGTGCGCACCGTCGGCCTCAGCCCCGACGCCGACGTGCGCGCCGAGGACGTCGAGATCAACGTGCGCGGCCAGGCGGCTTTCACCCTGCACCTGCCCGGTGAGCAGCCGGTGCCGGTCACCCTCAAGCTGCACGGGCCGCACCACGTCGGCAACGCCCTGGCGGTGGCCACGGTCGCCGCGGAGTGGGGCATGCCGGTCGAGCAGATCGCCGACGCCCTCGGCGCGGCCGGGGCGGTCAGCCGGTGGCGCATGGAGGTCCACGAGCGCGCCGACGGCGTGACGATCGTCAACGACGCCTACAACGCCAACCCCGACTCGATGCGCGCCGCGCTGCGCTCCCTGGCCGTCATGCGCAGCGGGGAGGGGGCCGCCGTCGCGGTCGTCGGCGAGATGCGCGAGCTGGGGGAGGACTCGGTCGCCGAGCACCGCGCCATCGGTGAGCTCGCCGCCGGGCTGGGGATCGAGACGGTCGTCGCCGTCGGGGACGGGGCGGTCCCCGTGGCCGACGGGTTCCGCGAGGCCGGCGGTCGGCAGGCCCACGTCTGTGCCGACACCGACGCCGCCCGCCCGCTGCTGGAGGAGATCCTGGCCGCCGGTGACGTCGTGCTGCTGAAGTCCAGCCGCGACTCCGGCCTGCGCTTCCTCGGGGACGACCTGGTCGGCGACGCCTCCCAGGACACCGACGGCGACGCCCCACAGGCCACCGGCACCGACTCCCCGGGCGACCCTGAGAGCACGGTGTCCTGATGGTGACGATCGTCCTGGCGGCCGGGATCGCCATGGTGGTGGCGCTGTTCGGCACCCCGCTGTTCATCCGCTTCCTGGTCCGCCGCGGCTATGGCCAGTTCATCCGCGACGACGGCCCCACCTCGCACCACACCAAGCGCGGCACGCCCACGATGGGCGGCGCGGTGATCATCCTGGCCACGCTGCTGGGCTACGTCGGCGCGCACGCCAGCATGTGGGTGATCGACGCAACCGGGCTGATGGAGTTCGGCGGCAGCTCGATGAGCATCAGCGGCCTGCTGGTGCTGTTCCTGATGGCCGGCCTGGGGCTGGTCGGGTTCGCCGACGACTGGACCAAGATCTCCAAGCAGCGCAGCCTGGGGCTGCGCTCCCACGAGAAGCTCATCGGGCAGACGCTGGTCGCCGTGCTCTTCGCCGTGGCGGCCCTGCAGTTCCCCGGCGACGCCTTCCGCACCCCGGCCAGCACCGCCGTCAGCTTCGTGCGCGACCTCAACCTCGACTTCGCGGTCTTCGGCACCGTGGGCGGGCTGATCGCCTTCGTCATCTGGGCCAACCTGATGATCGCCGGAGCCTCCAACGGCGTGAACCTCACCGACGGCCTGGACGGCCTCGCCACCGGCGCCTCGGTGATGGTCTTCGGCGGCTACGTGCTGATCGGCATCTGGCAGTACAACCAGAACTGCCAGATCACCCCCGGCCCCAACTGCTATGACGTGCGCGACGCCCACGACCTGGCCGTCGTCGCGGCCTGCGTCGCCGGCGCCTGCTTCGGGTTCCTGTGGTGGAACGCCTCGCCGGCCAAGATCTTCATGGGCGACACCGGCGCCCTGGCCCTGGGTGGCGCGCTGGCCGGCCTGGCCATCACCACCCACACCCAGCTGCTGATGGTCATCCTCGGCGGCCTGTTCGTGATCATCACGATGTCGGTCATCATCCAGGTCGCCTCGTTCAAGCTGACCGGCAAACGGGTGTTCCGGATGGCGCCGTTGCAGCACCACTTCGAGCTGCTCGGGTGGAACGAGGTCACCATCGTGATCCGCTTCTGGATCATCCAGGGTCTGTGCGTGGCGGCCGGCCTGGGCATCTTCTACGCCGAGTGGGTGGTCTCGCTGTGAGTGACCGGGTGGCTGGACTGACCTCCAGGGAGTCCGACTGGGCGGGCCTGCGCACCGTGGTGACCGGGCTGGGCGTCAGCGGGTTCGCCGCGGCCGACGCGCTGCTGGAGCGCGGGGCGCACGTGATCGTCGTGGACGCCGGCAACGGCTCCACCGACCAGGCCGAGCGGGCCCGGATCCTGGAGATCCTGGACGCCGACGTGCGCCTGGGGCCCGAGCACACCCAGGCCCTGCCGGAGTATGCCGAGGGGCCGGTCGACCTGGTCGTCACCTCTCCCGGGTGGCGGCCCGACCAACCGGTGCTGGCCGCCGCGGCGGGCGCCGGCATCCCGATCTGGGGGGAGGTCGAGCTGGCCTGGCGGATGCGGCCGGCGGCCGGGGGAGCGCCCTGGCTGACCGTCACCGGCACCAACGGCAAGACGACCACAGTGCAGATGCTGGCCTCGATGCTGCGCGCCGCGGGGCTGCGCACGATCGCCGCCGGCAACGTGGGCACCCCGATCCTCGAGGCGATCATGGACCCCGAGCCCTATGACGTGATCGCGGTTGAGCTGTCCAGCTTCCAGCTGCACTGGTCGGAGTCGATCTCGGCGCTGGCCTCCTGCGTGCTCAACGTCGCCCCCGACCACCTGGACTGGCACGGCGGCCCGGACGCCTACGCCGCGGCCAAGGCCAAGATCTACGAGCACACCCAGGTGGCCTGCGTCTACAACCACGACGACAAGGCCACCGAGGCGATGGTCGAGGAGGCCGACGTCATCGAGGGCTGCCGGGCGATCGGCTTCACCCTGGGCACGCCGGGCCTGTCCATGCTCGGGCTGGTCGAGGACGTCCTGGCCGACCGGGCGTTCGTCGAGGAGCGCAAGTCCTCGGCGGCCGAGCTTGCCACCCTGCGCGACGTGCCCGGCGGCGCCGAGGGTGCGCCGCCGCCGCACCTGGTGGCCGACGCCCTGGCCGCCGCGGCCCTGGCCCGGGCCGCCGGCGTCCCACCGGCCGCGGTGCAGGCCGGGCTGCGTGACTTCGTGCCGGACACCCACCGGATCACCGAGATCGGCGAGATCGACGGCGTCCGCTTCGTCAACGACTCCAAGGCCACCAACCCGCACGCCGCGGCCGCCTCGCTGAGCGCCTACGAGCACATCGTGTGGATCGCCGGCGGACAGCTCAAGGGCGCCGAGGTGGACGACCTGGTCGCCGGTGCCGCCGACCGGCTGCGCGGTGCCGTGCTGCTGGGGCAGGACCGGGCGCAGATCGCGACGGCACTGACCCGACACGCGCCGCAGATCCCCGTCGTGGAGGTGCCCACAGCCGACACTGGAGATGTGACGGCTGTGATGGATGAGGCGATTGAGGCGGCGCTGACCCTGGCTCGACCAGGCGATGTCGTGCTGCTCGCGCCCGCCGCGGCGTCACTGGACATGTTTGCGCACTACGGAGCCCGGGGCGACGTCTTCACCGAGGCGGTGCGGCGGAGGGCCGGCGGGGAGCGGTCATGACGACGTGGCCGGTCCGCCGCGACGAGCAGGGGCGGGAGTCGGTCGCCGCCGGTCTCGGGGAGCGGCTGAAGTCGCCGGTGGCGCCCTACTACCTGCTGCTGGGCGCCACGGCGCTGCTGGTCTCGATCGGGCTGGTCATGGTGCTCTCGGCCAGCAGCGTCGGGTCCTTCCAGACCTCGGGCAACTCCTACAAGGTCTTCACCCAGCAGCTGATGTTCGCCGGCGCCGGCATCGTGCTGGGGCTCGTTGCCAGCCACATCCCGGTGCGGGTGTGGAAGTGGCTGGCCCCCTGGGGCATGCTGGTCGCGATCGGCCTGCAGGCCCTGGTGTTCACCCCGCTCGGCGTCCCCTTCCAGGGCAACCGCAACTGGATCGCCATCGCCGGCATGTCCCTGCAGCCCTCGGAGTTCGGCAAGGTCGCCCTCGTGGTCTTCGGCGCCGCCGTGCTGACCAAGAAGCGCAAGGTGCTGGGTCGGATCAGCCACGTGCTGGTGCCCTTCGTCATCCCCGGCGCGGCGCTGCTCATCGGGCTGGTGCTGGCCGGCCACGACCTGGGCACCGTGCTCATCCTGGTGGCCATCACCGGCGGCATGATGTTCGGCGCCGGTGTGCAGGCCCGCTACTTCGTGGTGGTCGCTGCGCTGGCCGCGGCCGGCGCGGCCTACATGGCGATCGGCAGCGCCAACCGGATGGAGCGCATCCAGGCCTGGATCGGCAACATCTGCGTCAACCCCGACGTGCAGGGCTGCTTCCAGAAGGTGCACGCCGAGTATGCCCTCGCCGACGGCGGCTGGTGGGGCCTGGGCCTCGGCGGCTCCCGCGAGAAGTGGGGCCTGCTGCCCGAGCCGCACAACGACTTCATCCTGGCCATCATCGGCGAGGAGCTGGGCCTGCCCGGCACGCTCACCGTGATGATGCTGTTCGTGGTCATCGCCTACGCCTCCTACCGCATCGTGGTGACCAGCAAGGACTTCTTCGTGCGCATCGCGGCCTGCGGCATCATGGTCTGGCTGGTCTCGCAGGCGATGCTCAACATCGGCTCGGTCATCGGCATGCTGCCGATCATCGGGGTGCCGCTGCCGCTGGTCTCCTCCGGTGGCTCGGCCCTGGTGGCCGCGCTGCTCGGCATGGGGATCCTGCTCAGCCTGGCCCGCTCCCTGCCGGGCGCGAAGGCCTCGCTCGGCAGCCGCCCCTCGCTCCTGCGGCGTACCCTGGCAGTGGTGCCGGCCCCCCGGCTCCGGCGACGCTGATCGGAGCGCCACAGATGAACACCCCACCCCCCTCGGGCACAGCCTCCGAGCACTCAGCCGCCCCACGGCATACGGCCCTGTCGGTCGTGCTGGCCGGCGGCGGCTCGGCCGGCCACGTCAACCCGCTGCTGGCCACCGCCGACGCCTTGCGCGCCGCCGAGCCAGGCTGCCGCATCGTCGTCCTGGGCACCGCCGAGGGCCTGGAGGCCCGGCTGGTGCCCGAGCGCGGCTACGACCTCGACCTGGTGCCCAAGGTGCCGTTCCCGCGGCGTCCCAGCACCGCGGCCCTGCGCTTCCCGCTGTCGCTGCGGCGCTCGATCAGCCGGTCCGCCGAGGTGATCCGCGCCGCCGAGGCCGACGTGGTGGTCGGTTTCGGTGGCTATGTCGCGACCCCGGCCTACCTGGCGGCGCGGCGCACCCGCACGCCGATCGTGATCCACGAGCAGAACGCGCGCCCCGGGCTGGCCAACAAGCTCGGCGCCCGGTTCACCCGGCACGTCGCCACCACCTTTGCCAGCACACCGTTGCCGGGGGCGGAGGTGATCGGGCTGCCGATGCGCGCCGAGATCACCGACCTGGACCGGGCCGCCCTGCGTGAGGAGGGGCTGGCGCACTTCGGGCTGCGCGAGGACCGCACCACACTGCTGGTCTTCGGCGGCTCCCTGGGCGCCCAGCGGCTGAACCAGGCCTTCGGCCGGGCCGCGGGCGACCTGCGCGAGGCCGGGGTGCAGGTGCTGCACCTGACCGGCGGCGGCAAGACCGTGGACCTGGAGGGTGCCGACCCGGCCAGCCCCTATGTGGCGGTGGACTACACCGACCGGATGGACCTGGCCTACGCCGTGGCCGACCTGGTCGTGTCCCGTGCCGGTGCCGGGACGGTCTGTGAGCTCACCGCCGTGGGGCTGCCGGCGATCTATGTGCCGCTGCCGATCGGCAACGGCGAGCAGCGTCTCAACGCCCAGGACGTGGTGGCCGCCGGTGGCGGGCTGCTGGTCGACGACGCCGCGGTCACGCCCGAGTGGGTGCGCGAGAGCGTCCTGCCGCTGCTGGCCGACCGGGACCGTCTCGCGCAGATGGCCGACGCCGCCGCGGTGATGGGCACCCGGGACGCCGCGGAGGTGCTGGCCCAGCGGGTCATCTCAGCAGCACGGCGAGCACCGGCATGACGTCGGGGGTCAACGACCGGTTCGACTTCACCACCCCGGTGCCCCCGGTGGCCGACCTCGGACCGGTCCACTTCATCGCCATCGGCGGCTCGGGCATGTCCGGGGTCGCCCGGATGTTCCTGGCCGCCGGGGTGCCGGTCTCCGGGTCGGATGCGCGCGACAGTGCGACGCTGCGTGCCCTGGAGGCCGAGGGCGCCCGGGTCTTCGTCGGCCAGCGCGCCGAGAACCTGCCCGCCGACGTGGCGACCGTGGTGATCTCCTCGGCGATCCGGGAGAGCAACCCCGAGCTCGCCGCCGCCCGGGAGCGGGGCCTGCGGGTGCTGCACCGCGCCCAGGGCATCGCCGCCCTGCTGCCGGGGCGGGCTGCGGTGGCGGTGGCCGGGGCCAACGGCAAGACCACGACCAGCGGCATGCTGACCGTCGCGCTGCAGCACTCCGGCGCCGACCCTGCCTATGTGCTGGGCTCACAGCTGACGACCCAGGACGGCCGCGGCACCAACGCCGCCCCGGGCACCGGCCCGTTCGTGATCGAGGCCGACGAGAGCGACGGGTCGTTCCTGACCTATCACCCCGACGTCGCGGTGGTCACCAACATCAAGCCCGACCACCTGGACTTCTATGGCGACCTGGCCACCATCGAGGCGACCTTCACCCGGTTCGCCGGCACCATCGCCGCCGACGGGTTGCTGGTCGCCGCTGCCGACGACCGGGGCGCGGCGACGCTGGCCGCGACCCACCGCGAGGGCGGGGGAGCGGTGGCCACCTTCGGCACCGACGAGAGCGCCGACGTGTGGTTGACCGAGCTGCGGCCCGACGCGATGACGGCGACCGCGCACCTGACCTGGCAGCGCGACCTGACCGCGCCCGACGGCGCCACGGTGCCGGCCGGGACGACGCGCACCCTGAGCGTGCCCATGCCGGGCGCCCACAACCTGGCCAACGCGGCCGCGGCGCTGGTGGCCGCCACCGCGGGCCTGGGGCAGGACCTGGACGCCGTGCTGGCCGGCCTGGCGGCCTATCCGGGCACCCACCGCCGGTTCGAGCGGGTCGGGGAGGCCGCCGGGGTGCTCGTCATCGACGACTATGCCCACAACCCGGACAAGGTCGCCGCCGTCGTGCGGGCCGGGCGGGGGCTGGTCGACACCGGTGGCGGGCGCCTGGTCGTGCTCTTCCAGCCGCACCTGTTCTCCCGCACCCGGGACTTCGCGGCCGAGTTCGCCGCCGGGCTGTCCGCGGCCGACGTCGTGGTGCTCCTGGACGTCTATGCGGCACGCGAGGACCCGATCGACGGTGTCTCCGGGGCCACCATCGCCGACCTCGTGGAGGGCCCGCAGGTGCACTACGTCGCCGACCGCTCCGTCGTCGTGCCGAAGGTGGCCGACCTGCTGCAGCAGGGTGACCTGGTGCTGACCGTCGGCGCCGGTGACATCACCGAGCTGGGTGCCCCGCTGGTGGAGCGCCTGCAGGAGCGTGGCGCCCGGTGACCAGCAGGAACAACCCAGACCTCAACAAGACGTCGAGGTCCACCAAGGAGCGCACCTACCGCTTCGGCAAGCGCAAGGGGCAGCCCAAGGCGCATCCGAGGCTGCGGCAGCGGGCCGCTGAGGTCCGGCGCCGTCCGTGGCGCGTGGTCGGGGTGCTGGCACTCATCCTCGCGCTCGTGGCCGGCGTGGTCTTCCTGTTCGGCTTCTCGACCGTCTTCGAGGTCGAGGAGGTCACCGTGGCCGGGGCCAAGGGTGACATCGCCGACGACGCCCAGGTCGTGGGGGACACCCAGCTGGGCCGGCCGCTGGCCCGGGTGGACGCCCAGGCGCTGGAGGAGCGGGTGCTGGAGGACACGCGCGTCGCCTCCGTGGAGATCAGCCGCAACTGGCCCTCGGGCCTCACCCTCGACCTGACCTTGCGCAAGCCCACCCTGGCGATCGACCAGAGCGGCACCCCGGGCATCCAGCTGGTCGACAGCGAGGGCACCGTCTTCAACACCATCAAGGACAAGCCCAAGGGCGTGCCGCTGGCGAGGGTGCGCATCCAGGACGAGGACCTGGACCCCGACGATCTGGTGGCGCTGCAGGAGCTGCGGGACGCCCTGCCCGAGGCGGTGGCCAAGGAGACCGGCGACCTGACCCTGACACGGACCGGTGACATCGAGTTCACGGTCGGCGCCATCGAGGTCGTCTGGGGCGACGGCAGCAACGCCCAGCTGAAGGGCCGTGTGCTGCAGGGACTGCTCGAGCAGGAGGGCCTCGACCCCGAGGCTGAGGTGCCGGCAGCGGGCCCGATGACCATCGACGTGACCATCCCCACGACGCCGGTCGTGACGGGTCTGACCCCCGAGGACGAGGGTTAGACCTCTACTTTAGGTGCAGCGGGCTGGGCGTGCTGGAAGTGACCACGTATGCTCGCACGATAGCGATCAGCTCAATGCCCGATCGGGTCGACCGTGCCTGCGCTGCTCGCTGCACAGACTTAGCAGGACTCCTTAAGGAAGGTTCCACCCGTGTCCTCAGCGCAGAACTACCTGGCCGTCATCAAGGTCGTCGGCATCGGCGGCGGTGGTGTCAACGCCATCAACCGGATGATCGAGGTCGGCCTCAAGGGCGTCGAGTTCATCGCCATCAACACCGACGCCCAGGCGCTGCTGATGAGCGATGCCGACGTCAAGCTCGACGTGGGGCGTGAGCTCACCCGCGGGCTCGGCGCCGGCGCTGATCCGGAGGTCGGTCGCAAGGCCGCCGAGGACCACGCCGAGGAGATCGAGGAGGCCCTGCGCGGCGCCGACATGGTCTTCGTGACCGCCGGCGAGGGTGGTGGCACCGGCACCGGTGGCGCCCCCGTCGTGGCCAAGATCGCCAAGTCCCTCGGGGCTCTGACCATCGGTGTGGTCACCCGCCCGTTCACCTTCGAGGGTCGTCGCCGCGCCAACCAGGCCGAGACCGGCATCGGCAGCCTCCGCGAGGAGGTCGACACCCTCATCGTCATCCCGAACGACCGGCTGCTGTCGATCTCCGACCGCCAGGTCTCGATGCTCGACGCCTTCCGCAGCGCCGACCAGGTCCTGCTCTCTGGTGTCCAGGGCATCACCGACCTGATCACGACACCGGGACTCATTAACCTCGACTTCGCCGACGTCAAGTCGGTCATGCAGGGGGCCGGCTCGGCACTGATGGGGATTGGCTCGGCACGAGGCGAGGATCGCGCGGTGCAGGCCGCCGAGCTCGCGATCTCCTCACCGTTGCTGGAGGCCTCCATCGAGGGCGCTCACGGCGTGCTGCTGTCGGTGCAGGGTGGCTCCGACCTCGGCCTGTTCGAGATCAATGAGGCAGCCCGCCTGGTGCAGGAGGCCGCGCACCCGGAGGCCAACATCATCTTCGGTGCCGTCATCGACGACTCGCTCGGGGATGAGGTGCGCGTCACCGTGATTGCCGCCGGCTTCGACGGGGGAGCGCCCATGCAGCGCTCCGACGACCGAGCCCTGGGCCAGGTGCAGGCCGGCGGGACCAATCGCCCTGCCGCCCAGCAGGGCACGCCCCAGCAGGGCCAGCCGCAGCAGCGCCCGGCCCAGGCCCCGCCGCAGGGTGGCCAGCCCGCTCGTGCACCGCAGCAGGGTGCGCCGGCCCAGGGTGGCCAGGCACAGCAGCAGCGGCCGGCGCAGGCCCCCCAGGGCCAGCCGCAGGCGGCTCCGGCCCAGCAGGGCCAGCCGCAGCCCCAGGGGCAGCCGGCGGCTCAGCCGCAGCAGCCCCCGCGCCAGCCCAAGCCGGTCACCTTCGACGACTCCGACGACCTGGACGTGCCCGACTTCCTGAAGTGACGCCACCCGCGTCAAGCCTCCGGAAAGCAGAGGTATAGCGCGGGCAAAGTGCACTCAATGAGCAAGGGCCCCAGCCAATTTGGCTGGGGCCCTTGCTTTATCTCTCAAGTAGTGTCAGGATCCTCACAGCCTGCTCACACCCCCGACGAGCCGGCCCGTCTCCTAGGAGTCCTGATGCCCCCTGAACTCCTCCCTGATTCGCCGCGTCGCGAGCGTGACCGCGGTGGTACGGCTGCGGAGTATGCGCTGGTCGCAAGCCTGATCGCAGTGGTGATCGCGGCTGCCGTCGGCACCCTCGGCACCGAGGTCCTCGGCCTGTTCCAGGCTGCCGCCGACGGCTTCCCGTAACCTCGCGCCCACCTCACCTGCACGCAAAGGCGAGGTAAAGGAACGTTATAGAATCGTGATAGTCTAGGGCTTGTGCACCAGTGGGAACCGTGTCAGAGTCCTCTCAGGTGCCAACCAGTAGTTGATACCGAAACGGCCAGGTTCCCCTCCCGGCCGACCCCCGCAGACGGGCGTCAGTCAGACGCTCTCACCTTCGAAAGAGGAGAAACCCCATGGCTGCTCTGGCCTACTACGTTGCAACCCTGCGTGCGAAGTTCGAGGACAAGGAGAAGGGTGCAACGGCTGTCGAGTACGGCCTGCTCGTTGCCCTCATCGCGATCGTCATGATCGTTGGAGTCACGCTTGTTGGAGACAACCTGCTGGCCCTGTTCAACGATGTTGGCGCGGAGCTTGAGCTCCCCGCCGCTACCTGATTGATTGTTGCCAGTGTGGCGGCCCAGGCTTTGTGGGCCGCCACACTGGTGTTCAGGTCAGATTCGAGTAGCCGCCCTCATGTCGGGAGTTCGTGTGAACGTTGAACGTCGCCAGTGTGAACGTGGTGCGGCCGCCGTGGAGTTTGCACTCGTCGCCATCGTTCTGATTACCATGATCCTTGGCGTAGTTGAGTTCGGTCGACTCTGGGCTGTCCAAGGAAGCCTCGCTCAGGCAGCACGGGATGCCGCTCGTACCTACGCCATAACCGATGACCCAGCAACCGTGCAACCAGCCTTTCTGGAGACTTTCGCTTGGCTTGCTCCAGGCACGGAATCGTCGCTCAGTATCAATCCATCTCCACTGGCTGACGGCGAACCTGGCGACGTAGACTGCCGGCGCACAGTGACCGCATCCTATGCGGTAAGCACCCTCACCGGTTTCTTGGGGGATAGTTGGAATCTCACTGCTGAAGGGTCCATGCGATGCAACGGATGACTAGCGTGCCAGAGCCCACCGCTGACCGCGGTGCCGTGGCGATCGTTTTCGCCCTGTCGCTACTCGTGCTCATAGGCTTTGTTGGTCTCGGAATCGACGTGACCTCTGCCTATGCGAAGTCGCAGGAGGCGCAGAACGCCGCAGATGCAGGGGCTCTAGCTGTCGCCCAGGAGTGTGCCGACGCGGATCCGGCTTGCGCCTCGGGGAGTCACGGCAGTCTCGTCGATGACCTCGCCGAGGGTAATATCCGATCTGGCTACGATCCAGAACTCGCTCCCGAAGTGAATATCTCCGGCAATCGCGTGACCGTTGAAGTCACTGCTGAGAACCAGAACATGTTCGTAGGGCTCTTTGGTTTCGACACCTTCACCGTGGTACGCGAGGCGACAGCCCAGTGGGAGCACCCAGCGGCGGGTCCAGCCATGCTTCCCCTGACTATATCTGCTTGCCAGTTTTATAGTCAGGCAGGTGACCCTGTATTGAATCAAGAAATCAACGTTTGGCTCCCCAAAGGTTCCTATTTGGAGGATCCGGGTGTCGGCTGCGGGACTCTCGACTATCCGCCTGGTGGTTTTGGATGGCTAGACCATACCGACTGTGTGGTCACGGTGGAAACGGACGATTGGGCCCCGGGGGACACTGGGGCCGATCGCCCCGATGAGTGCATGCTGGAAGCTTTGAATGTCGGTGAGGTCCTACTGATCCCCATTTTCAGCGATATCACCGGAAGCGGGAATAATGCCCAGTTTCAGATCGATCGGTTCGCGGCAATGAAGTTGCTCGGATGGCACTTCACCGAAGGTGGTCCAACGATCAGAGAGGGCCTGCGTTGTCCTGCTTCGTCGAGACCATCAACTAGTGACTACCGCAACTCCTGCCTCAACGTTGAGTTTGTTGAGTGGGTGGAAGTTGGGGAAGGATACACCGGTGGTGCGGAAGATACTGAGGTGTCGATCATTCGCCTCATAGATCCAGCCTACGAAGACAGTCAATCCTAATGTTCTTACTGACCTGCTGTAAGGAAGAATCGTGATTCGACGCATCATCGCCGCCTTCGCGGCCCTCATCCTGGCCGCCGTCGGCGTCTTCCTCGTCATGTCCTACGCCAATACTGCCGATGAGCGTGCTATGGCAGACATGGAGACAGTCGACACCCTTGTAGCCACCGCACACATTCCTCAAGGAACGCCAGCAGAAGAGCTGTCGGACTTGGTAGAGGTGCAGGCGGTACCTGCCAAGTTCCTGGTTGACGATGCCGTCGATGACATGGACGACCTTGAGGGCGAACTCCTCACCGCTGAACTGTTACCAGGCGAGCAACTCACGAACGCCCGGTTTGCCACGGCTGACGAGATCCGCCGTCGGGGAGACTTCGCGCTGCCTGAGGAGGCAGAGGACCTCCACCAGTTGACGATCAACTTGCCCAATCCTCAGGCACTCGGTGGCAGCATCGCCGCGGGCGACACCGTCGGCCTCTTTGGCACCTACGAGCTCCTTCCGCCCACGGGTTGGGTGATCGGCGCGAACGGTGAGCTTGAGTGGGACCCTAACGCAGCGCGAACGAATGACCCCAACAGCAGTGAGGACGAAGCTGGCGACGAAGGTTCCGGCGACGAGGGTGGAAGTGAGGACGGCAGCGAGGAGTCGATAACCTTCACCGATCTGGTGCTCGACAAGGTGCTCGTCGTTCGCGTCGAGGGCGGCTTCATCGCTGGTGGCAGCGGAGATGATGAAGTGGCCGCCGCGGCTCAGGACTCCATCCACGTCACGATCGCCCTGGAACCTCAGGACGCGGCCCGTGTGATCCAGACGATGCACACCGGCACCGTGTGGCTGACACTCTCACCGGAGGACGCCCCCGAGGCTGACATCGATGCCGTGATTCCTTCCGCGCCGACTCGCGTGACTGGGGTCCTGGAATGAGTTCCGTCATCCTGGCCAGTGCATCGACAGACCTTGCTCGCCGGGTCCGTCTGGCCTCGGGAGACAACCTCTTCGTGCTCGCGCCCGAGCAGGTGCCGACCGGGCCAGCGCAGCTCCTCGGGTTGAGCAATGGCACCGGCCCGGTGCAGGCGGTCATGCTTGACGTGACCGGTGAAGGCTCGCCGGATGGGTCACTCGGACTGGCAGAGAGGTTTCAGGAGCAGTTCCCGCACATTGCGGTGCTTCTGGTCACCGATCGCCCCAACGAACTAGGACTTTCCGCGCTCCGCGCTGGGGTCCGCGACCTCGTCGAGCCAGGGCTGCCGATCGACGAGATTCGATGGGTATTGCTTCGTGCCATCGAGGCGAACTCGGCCGCAACCGCTGATGGACAGAAGGCAACACCGGAGGCAAGTGGCCGGGTGATCACGGTTGCCTCGCCGAAGGGCGGAGTCGGGAAGACGACGCTGGCCACCAATCTAGCCGTCGGTCTGGCGCAGGAGTCGCCCAACGGCACGGTGCTGGTGGATCTGGATATCCAGTTCGGCGACGTCGCTGCCGCGTTGGACCTTGATCCGGAGTACACCCTGGCCGACGCTGTTCATGGTGCGGGGCTGCGTGATGTGACCGGCTTGAAAACTCTCCTCACGAAACACCGCACCGGACTCCACGTGCTCTGCGGAGTGAAGTCGCCGGTGGAAGGCGACGAGATCACAGCAGAGCACGTCAACACCATCCTCGGACTGCTCATCTCGGAGTTCCGTTACGTCGTCATCGACACGGCGCCCGGGATGGGACCGCACACACTCGCTGCACTGGACCACACCACTGATCTGGTGCTCACGGCCAGCCTCGATGTGCCCAGCGTGCGGGGATTGCGCAAGGAGATGGAACTGCTCGATGAGCTGGAACTGCCACCGGCCACGCGCCACGTCGCAGTGAACATGGTGGACCGTGGTGGCGGGCTCTCCCTTGCAGATGTCGAGGCAACCATCGGCAGGAAAGTTGACTTCGCCATCCCGCGTTCGAGCAAGGTCATGGCCTCGACCAACCGGGGCCGACCGATATTGGAGGATCGAGGGCGCGACAAGGTCAGCAAGGACTTGGAGCAACTTGTGAGCAGGTTCCGCCCGACCACCGTGCGCAAGTCAGGCCTGTCCTGGTCCTCTCGTCACCGTGGAGCAGCATCATGAACCTCTCGCAACGACTCAGGGCGACCAAGCAGTCTGATGCCGCCCAGGACGACCCAGCCACAGCACCCGCCGGCCTGGCGGAGGATGTCGTGCCGGCAACTCCGGTGACGGCCATCGAACCTGCTCCCCCCGAGGCCCCGCGCAGCGAGCCAGTGGTGCGAGCCTCGGATGCCCTGGCGCGACTCAAGGCCGAGGCACGGGAACAGCTCTTTGCCAGGCTCGGCGCTCGGCTGAGCGACACGTCGATGAGCGAGGCGCAATTACATGAGCTCGTCCGTAAGGAACTCACGCAACTTGTCCAGGCAGCCGACACGCCGCTGAAGACTGACGAACGACGTCGCCTAATCCGTGAGGTCACTGATGACGTCCTGGGCTACGGCCCCCTTCAGACGCTGTTGGACAATGACGACGTCACCGAGATCATGGTCAACGGCCCGGACAACGTCTACGTCGAGCAGGCCGGACGGCTCACGAGGTCCGAGGTCCACTTCGCATCCGAGGAGCACCTCCGGAGAGTCATCGAACGGATTGTGACTCGCGTGGGCCGGCGGATCGACGAGTCGTCTCCGTTGGTTGACGCCCGCCTCGAGGACGGCTCGCGCGTCAATGCTGTCATCCCCCCACTTGCCTTCAGCGGCTCGAGTCTCACGATCCGCAAGTTCGGCAAGGTGCCACTCAAGGTCGATGATCTGGTGGCCAGGGACAGTTTGTCGCCACAGATGGTTGAGCTTCTCCGCGCGTGTGTGCAGGCGAAGCTCAACGTTCTGGTCTCCGGCGGAACAGGCACGGGCAAGACGACCCTGCTGAACGTCCTGTCCTCCTTCATTCCTGGTGACGAGCGGATTGTCACCATCGAGGATGCCGTGGAATTGCAACTCCAGCAGGACCACATCGTCCGGCTGGAGGCACGCCCCCGCAACATCGAGGGACGCGGCGAGGTCACCATCCGGGACTTGGTCCGCAACTCCCTGCGCATGCGCCCAGACCGCATCATCGTCGGCGAGGTCCGTGGCGGCGAGAGTCTGGACATGCTCCAGGCGATGAACACCGGTCACGACGGGTCCCTGTCCACGTTGCACGCCAACACTCCGCGTGACGCTGTGTCACGACTAGAGACGATGGTGCTCATGGCCGGGATGGACCTGCCACTCCGAGCGATCCGTGAACAGATCGCCTCCGCGATTGACGTGATCGTGCACCTCACGCGACTGCGCGACGGGACGCGCCGCGTCACGCACGTGACCGAGGTGCAGGGCATGGAGGGCGACATCGTCACCCTGCAGGATGCCTTCGCGTTCGACTACCACGCAGGCGTGGACAGCCATGGCAAGTTCCTAGGCACCACCAAGTCCACCGGAGTGCGCCCCCAGTTCACGGAGCGGATTCTCGATCAGGGCATCGAACTTCCATCTGAGGTCTTCGAGATCCCAGACCTTCGGATGGTGCGGCGATGACGCGCTGGGAGTCCTTGGTGAACGACCCACAGGCCGTGTGGTGGGCCGCCGGTGCCCTGGTGGCCGCCGTGGCGATCGCCGCCCTGGTTTTTCTCATCCCATCCAAGGCGATCCCCATCGAGCGACGCCGCCAAGGTGTGGCAGGGGCCCCGACAGCCCTCACGCGGGCGACCGACGTCAGCACCGGGCTGATTGACCGTATCCTCCGGAGCCGGGGACGCCTCGACTCGATGGCGCACGCTCTCGATCTAGCGGGCATCAAGCGGTCGGTGCCGGAGTTTATCGTCCTCATCGGCGCAGCAGCCCTGGTCGCCGTGGCCCTGGGAGCAGTGTTGTCCGGGGTGCCTTTGGCCATCATGTTCGGTGTGCTGGCCGTCGGCGGTGCGAGCGCCTTCGTGAAAATCCGGGCCGGCCGGCGACGGGCCGATTTCGCCGATCAGCTTGACGACCTGGTCCAGTTGTTGAGCAGCAACATGCGTGCCGGGCACAGTATTCTCCAGGCGATGGACTCGGTGTCCCGCGAGCTCGAAGAGCCCGGCAAGAGCGAGATCGCGCGCGTGGTCAACCAGGTGCGTGTCGGCCGGGACTTCGGGGAGACCCTTGATGAGACGGCGGGCCGGATGCAGAGCGACGACTTCCTCTGGATCGCACAGGCGATCGCCATTCACCGGCAAGTGGGTGGAAACCTCGCCGAGGTGATGGACACCGTCGGAGAGACGATCCGGGAGCGCAACCAGATTCGCCGTCAGGTCAAAGCGCTCGCGGCCGAGGGCAAACTCTCCGCCTACGTGCTCGTCGGCCTCCCCTTCGTCGTCACAGCGTTTCTGATGGTGACAAATCCCGGCTACATTGGCCAGCTCACGGAGAGCCTGATGGGCTACGTGTTGATCGCACTAGCCGCCGCGCTCCTCTCCATCGGCTCGTGGTGGCTCAGCAAAATGGTCACGATCAAGTTCTGAGGAATCGATGGACACACTCAACACCCTCATCCTCGTGGCGGCAGGCTGCATCGCTGTCGCACTGCCACTCTTGGCCTTCGCCTTCACCGCACGCCCCGGCGTCGCTCGACAGCAGACCCTCAGGAATCTCAACCGGGACATCCACGCCACATCCGTGAGCGATGGACCCCAGGTCGCCGGTGGGACTCTGACGAACCTCGCTCGCTCGCTCACGCCCTTAGTGGCAGTGCGCTGGCTCGACACCCTGCTCAGCCGTGCTGGTCGACCAAGGGCCTGGCCGCTGGAGCGAGTTATCGTGATGAAACTCGTCCTCACAGCCGCCGGGGTCGGGCTGGGGTTCTTCCTGGCGGCGAGCAACCCCAATCCCCGTTTCTTTGCTCTTGCCGTCGGGGTCGCAGTCGTGGCTTGGGCCACACCGGAGTTACTGCTCTACAGCCGGGGTCAGGAGCGTCGCAAGATCATCCAGGAGAAGCTCCCAGACTCCATGGATCAACTGACGATCGCCGTTGAGGCGGGCCTTGGCTTCGAGGCTGCTCTGGCGCATGTCGCACGGCACACGGAGGGGCCGCTCTCGGAGGAGCTGATCCGGACGCTGCAGGATGTCCAGGTCGGTCGACCGCGGCGGGTGGCCTACGCGGACCTCGCCGAACGCACCCAGGTGCAGGATCTCGGACGGTTCGTCAGGGCCATCAATCAGGCAGAGATCAACGGCATCTCGATCGGCCGAGTGCTCGCAAGTCAGGCCAAGGAGATGAGGCTCAAGCGGCGGCAGCGGGCAGAAGAGAAGGCAATGCAGATCCCCGTCAAGGTGGTCTTCCCCCTGATGCTCTGCATTCTGCCGGCACTCTTCATTGTCATCCTAGGGCCCGCGGCGATGAATATTATCGACATGTTTTCCAATTTATAGGGCGCCCACGCAGATGAGGAACGCATGATGTCAATCAGTGCCGACGACGTTGTCCGGAAGACGTTCACCTCCACGCGCTTGCGTGGCGGCTACGCTATCGAGGAAGTGGATGGCTTTCTGGAGGAAGTGGCCGCTTCGCTGAGGCGGTTCACGACCCTGCTGGATGAGCAGCAGGCCGAGATCCACACGCTGAAGACCCACGGCGGCACCATCACTCACGACCTTGAGGTCGAGACGATCCAACTCGAGCAGGTGCGCCAAGAGCGCGATGCCATCGTGGCCGAGCTCGCGGATGCTGACAGTCGCGTTGCCGCAGCACGGGAGGCCGCCACCCTGGCGGAGGAGTCGCGCAACGCCAGTCTCGCGGAACTCCGAGAACGCTTCGATGACGACCTGCTCGCCCATGAGCAGCGCGTGGCTCGAGCCAGTGAGGCAGCTGACGAGGCCGAGCGCGACACTGCACAGCGCATCGCGACGGCGGAGACACAGGTTGCGGCCGCTCAGCAGCAGGCGACCCTCCTGCGCGAGAAGTTGGCAGCCATGAGCGCGGAGGTGCGCTCCGCGGTGACTGACCACCTGGGTGCAGAGGCGGTCGAGGAACTGGTCCCGTTCAGCGTCGAACTGGAGAACGATCCGGTTGCCCAGGCCTCGGCCATGGCCATGCTCGCCGAGCGCGTCCGGCAGGATCATGTGACGGCCGGCCAGCGTGAGGCCGAACGCTTCCTGGGTGAGGCCATGCTTGAGCGCGATGCCCTCGTCGCCGAGGGTCAGGAGGCGCTAGCGACGGCCAAGAAGGAGGCTGCCGGCGTCCTGTCGATCGCGCAGGTCGAGGGTGAGCACGCAAAGGAGATTGCACGCCGGTCTGGGGAGAAACTTCTCGCGGAGGCGCAACGTGGACATGACGACAAGCTGGCTGCAGCTGAAGTACAGGCAACTAGGATCATCGAGGACGCTCAGCTGGAGCGCGATGCGATCATCGCCGACCTGATGACCCGCCGTGAAGGACTGGAGGTGCGGGTCGCCGACCTCGAGAGCGCGCAGCGAGAGTACCGCCAACGTCTCAGGTCGCTCATCAGCGAGCAACTGGCCGCGGTGGACACCGACGACTGGGAGCCGCTGGCTCCAGTCTCGCCTCGGCCCGTTCGCTCCGCATAGAGCACGACGCGCGGGCGTGAGAGCTGATGCCGCATCGACGAGGCACTCAATTGGTGCTCCTGGTGATCATGCTCCAGGCCCTGGTGCCGATACTTGCCTTCTTTGGGACACCACCCGTGCGCTTCGGCTTCCAGATGTTCGCCGGCTACGAGACGCACGACTCCCTGGTCGTCAGAGACAGCCAGGGGGACGAGATCTCTGTCGGTGGCGAATTCTGGTCGCCCTCCCTGCGCCCGGAGCTCGATTGGTCTGAGCGGTACCCCGCTCACGCGTGCTCGCACGTGCCCGGTGCGCATGATGTTGTCGTGTCCCAGTATGGGACCGGACAAGAGGTGCTTCCGTGTCCCTGACCGAGATCAGGGTGGACGCCCGACCTATTGCCCTGGCGCGTATGTGCCTTGGCGCGGCCTACCTCGTCTGTCTGGGGGAGGTGCTCCTGGTTCTGTCGGGCGTTGCAGCGGGAAAGTTGGCATATCCGGTGCTGGAGCCGCTGCCAGATGTCTCGTCCGGCCTCGTCGCCTCGTTGACCCTGGTGGGCATGCTCGCGGGCGTCCTACTCATCCTGGGGATTCTGTCGAGCGCCTCGGCAGTTGTCGGTTGTCTCGTGCTGGTCGTTGCGCAACTGCTGGATCAGCAGACCTACTCCAACCACCTGATCCTGTGCACCCTGCTTCTGGCCTACCTCGCGTTCGCCAAGTCGGGATCACGGTGGGGCGTGGACGCTCGACTGCGAGGCCGACGGGACACCGTCCCCTGGTGGCCCCAGTTGCTCATGATGTCCCAGGTCGCGATCTGCTATCTGTTCGCCGGGCTCTCCAAGATCAATCCGATCTTTCTGTCCGGTCAGACGCTCCCAGAGTTCCTGGTGATCGACGCGCCGCCCCTCGTCTTCCGCGCGCTGGCCGTTGCCACCATCGCCACCGAAATCTTCCTTGCTGTGGCTCTCTGGCTGCCAGCCACACGGCGCTTGGCTGTCCTGGTCGGGCTCGGACTTCACGTCGGCATTGTCGTCCTCTTTGATGGCGGCTGGCTCACCTTCATCGCTTTCTCGCTCCTGTGTGTTGCCACATACTGGATGTTCCTCATGCGCCCAACGCTGTCGGGTCAGTCTCATGTGATGGCACCCCGTTCGGGTCTGCCGGGTCGCATCACGGTGGGAGACCGCGGATGACGATGGGCGACTTCCTCGGCATCCTCAGCGTGACCCTGCTGGTCTTTGCCGCGGGGGCGGTGCACGTCGTCGTGCATGAGGTCGCGCACGCGCTGGCTGCCCGTATGACCGGGATCGGCGTGCCAGAGGTCACGATGGGAGCAGGGAAGGCCTGGCTGCGTTTCCGTCTCTTCGGCACCGTGGTGAAGGTTGGCGGCTTCAACGGCGGGGTCACCCAACTCGAGCCGCGGTCAGAGGCGGGCCTGCGCTGCAGACTCGCCGCTGTGACGGCGGCTGGTCCCCTGAGCAATCTCGCGTTAGCACTGGTGTCCTGGTTGCTGCTGGCGGGCGCCTCAGCGGGAAGCCTGGCAGAGCTTGTCCGCTGGGCGCTCGTCGTGCTGGGCGTCCTCATCACGGTGGTTAATTTGCTGCCGCTGACACTGCAGGGTGGGGCCGTGCGCTCGGACGGCGCCTTGCTGCTCTCGCTCGCCCGGGGCGGACGACGCTCCGCCCGGCAGGCGCTCGCTGCTGGCAGGCTCTCCGTGGCGATGCGCAGGCACGCAGCGGGGGAGTTGCCGGGGGAGAGCGGCAATAGACCGGGAGACGAAGGGCCGATCGACCGGTCCGACCCCGTCATCCTGGGAGTAGAGGGCACTCGCCGGATCTTCACTGGTGAGCTTGACCAGGCCGTCGCGCTGCTGCGCGAGGCCGCGCCACTGCCGCAGGACGACCACACGAGGGCCATGACACTGAACAACCTGGCGTGGGCGCTGCTGCTCTCGCGGCCGGACGGCTGGTTGCTCGAAGCGGACCAAACCAGTGCGGAGGCGCTGCGCCTGCAGCCGTGGGAGAAGACGTTCGACTCTACGCGGGGCTGCGTGCTGGTTGAGTTGGGGGAGCTTGTCGAGGGGCGAGATCTGCTGCGGCAGTGCGATCTCGATGAGGCCGCGTCTCGCGACCGGGCATTCGTCCTGGACCACCTGCTCCGTGCCGAGGCACGGATGGGGAACCTCTATGGCGCCCGGGCAGCCCTGCTCCAGTTGATCGCGGACGGCGCTGACGAACACATCGTGATCACAAGCCGGGCACTGCTGCGGCCGATGGAGGTCGAGCACGCGCTGAGCAGCCTGCTCGGACCGGACGGACGGTTCGTCTGGCCCGAGCACCGAGAGGGCGACGAGATCTCGTGGCATGTCGCAGAGATGCGGTCTGCGCTCACGGCGTTCGTCCGCGAGTCGGACGGCGACCCGCGAGGCGACCAGGTGCGCGTCGCGCTGGGAGGGCTCAACCCGGCAGGTCCTGCCACCAGCTAGAAGGCTGTCATCTCGCGAGCACGGGTCAGTGGGAGTAACTTCGAACCTGAGTGAGGGCGCCGACGTCCCGGGCACTCACCAGCGGTGAGGAGGCTGTCGCATGGGTCGCGAGGACTGGCGCGAATTGGCCTACTGGACATGCGTGGCCGGGGCGTTCGTGACCTACGTCGTCCTCGCCCACATCGTGGGGATGGTGGCGGTCGGGCTGTTCTTCGAATAGCACTCGACAGATCCGGGTGGAGGCCCGCCGCTCAGATCTCTGCCTCGTCCCGTTGCTCTTGACGGATGGCGGCGCGGAAGCCGGCCTGGAATCGGGTGCGGCTGTCGAGCTGGTCGAACAGGGTCTGCAACCGACGCTGCAGGGTGCGGGCGCTGACGCCCAGCTGTCGTGCCACGGCCTCGTCCTGCATGCCGCTGGCCAGCAGGGAGACGATGTCCTGCTCCAGGACGTCGGGGCGTGCGGCCTCGGGTGTGCCGAGTGAGAGGTCGAGGGGAGCGGCCGTCCGCCACAGCGCCTCGAACAGGGAGACGAGCGCGTCCAGCAGCGCGCTGGAGTGCACCACCAGGGCGCTCTCCACGGACACCTCGTGCGAGGTGAGGGGGAGCAGGGCGAACTTGGCGTCGACCACAGTCAGCTTGGTGGGGACCTCGGCGACCCGGACGATCTCGCCCTTGGCGGTCGCCCGCTTCACGTTGGCCGGCATGCTCGGCTGGTCGAAGGCGCTGGGGGTGTAGATGCAGCGCACCCGGACGCCGCGGCGCATCGCGGCCTCCTGGGCCACATTGGGCGTGGAGATGTCGATGGCAAACGGCGGCTTCACCAGGCCCAGCACCTCGTGCTGCGCCGCCTCGTGCAGCTGATAGAACCGGCGGGCGATGGCCTCTCCGCCGGTCACCACCTCCAGCAGCTCCTCCGGGCGCTCGGCGGAGTGGATCGCCTCCTCGGCCATCAGCACGCTCGCGGCCGCACGGCTGGAGGCCACCTCGTCCTGCCGTCTGGCCGCGAGGGCGTCGATCGCCACACCCGGCGGTGTCGCGGTCAGCCGCAGCGGCCGGCCGGGCAGCTTGCTGACCAGGCCAAGCTCCTCCAGGCCCGGCACCAGCCGGCGCAGCGCCTCGGTCGAGACGTTGGCCTGCTCGGCCACCCGTGCCAGGGTGGCGGGACCGGTCCGGAGCAGCGCGCGGTAGGTCGCCTCCTCCGCGACGGACACTCCCAGGCCTGCCAGCAGGGAACCCTGGTGCTGCGCCATGGAGCGTCTCCTCGTCCTGTCGCCGGGTGTGGCTAGTTGTCGACATGTCAAAGGTACGCCATGGGAAAGCGTTGACTCGGTCTTTCGAACGGGTTACCAATGGGCAATCCCCTTTCTCGTGAGGAGCCCCCATGCACGACAAGCCTGCCCACGCGGCTCGGCTACGCCTGCCCAGACCACGACTCGCCTACGGCGTCCTAGCGGTGCCGCTGGTGCTTTCGCCGCTGGCGACGTCCGCGCAGGAGACAGACCACGCGCAGTTGTCCCCGGCCGCGTCCGCGGACTGGACCGTCCAGAACTCCGGTGAGACCGGAGCTGCCCCGGAGGGGCAGGACGTCACCCTGATCACCGGAGACACGGTCCACGTGACCACGGCCCCCGACGGACGGCATACGGCCACCGTCACCCCGGCAGAGAACGCGGCCGAGACCGGGTTCTGGACCCACCAGGAGGGCGACGACCTGTATGTCGTCCCCCTGAGCGTGCAGTCCCTGATCCCGGACCAGCTCGACCCCGCCCTGTTCAACGTCAGCGACCTCGTGGAGGCCGGCTACACCGACGACCAGATGGGCGCGGTGCCGATCATCGCCACCTATCAGGAGGACGCACCGGTGCCGGCCGCGGCCCGGTCCGTGGACAGCCAGGCCCGGGAGCTGGAGAGTGTCAACGGCCTCGCGCTCGCCGTGGACAAGACCGCGGACACCCCGGAGATCGCCGAGGGTCTGCAGCAGTTGGCCACCGGCACCCCGGCCAACGCCCGGTCAGCGCCGGGTGTGCTCACCGGCCTGGACAAGATCTGGCTGGACGCCCCCGTCGCGGGGCTGCTCGACCACAGCGTCCCGCAGATCGGTGCGCCGACTGCCTGGGAGCAGGGCTTTGACGGCACCGGCGTCAACGTCGCGGTGCTGGACAGCGGCATCGACGAGGAGCACCCGGACCTGGCCGGTCAGGTCGTGGCCCGGCAGAACTTCAGCGGCTCGGACACCACGGATGACCTGGCGGGGCACGGCACGCACGTCGCCTCCACCATCGCGGGCACCGGCGCCGCCTCGGACGGCCGGTTCGTCGGCGTCGCGCCCGGCGCCGGCCTGATCAACGCCAAGGTGCTGGACGACCACGGCAACGGCTCGACCAGCGGCGTGATCGACGGCATGGAGTGGGCCGCCGAGCAGGGCGCCGACATCGTGAACATGAGCCTGGGCGTGCGCGGCTTCTACACCGACGGCACCGACCCGGGCAGTCTGGCGGTCAACGCCATCACCGAGGAGCACGGCACGCTGTTCGTGATCGCGGCCGGCAACGAGGGACCCAGGGACGGGACCGTCACCTCGCCCGGCGCCGCGGACCTCGCACTGACCGTCGGCGCCGTCGACCGCGACGAGGACATCGCCTACTTCTCCAGCCGCGGGCCCCGCTTCGGCGACCACGCGGTCAAGCCGGAGATCACCGCGCCCGGCGTCGACATCGTCGCCGCCCGGGCCGGCGGCAGCAACCCGATGTTCCCGTTCGACGACGACTACGCCTATATGTCCGGGACGTCCATGGCCACCCCGCACGTGGCGGGCGCGGCCGCGCTGCTGGCGCAGTCCCGCCCCGAGCTGGAAGCCCTGGAGCTCAAGGCGATGCTGGTGGGCAGCGCCGTGCCCAACGAGGACCTGCGCGTGCTCGACCAGGGCGCCGGCCGGGTCAACGTGCCGACCGCGCTGACCGGTGAGGCGATCGCCGAGCCGGTGGCCATGCACCTGGGCACCTACCCCTACCCGCAGGAGCCGGTGCAGGAGGAGCGCACCGTGACCTATCGCAACCTGGGGGAGGAGCCGCTGACGCTCGACCTCGAGGTGTCCGCGCGCAACGTCGAGGGTGAGCCGGCCGAGGGGGCGGTGTCGGTGAGCCCGGCGACGCTGACGGTGCCGGCCGGTGAGACCGCGACCGCCACCGTCGGTCTGGACATCAGCGTGCCCGGCGCCGGCCAGTTCAGCGGCGCGGTCGTGGCGACCTCCGGGTCGGGCCAGAGCCTGACGACGCCGATCAGCTACTACAAGGAGCCGGAGCGCTACGACGTGCACGTCGAGGGCATCGCCCGCGACGGACGCGAGGCGCAGGGCAGCTTCCGGGTGCTGGACGTCGAGGACGGCAGTGTGTCGGCCACCCGCAACTGGGGCCAGGGCGACACCTGCACCACCGAGCCCTGGGACGGCAGCAACTGCATCCGCCTGGCGCCGGGCGCATACTCCTTCTCCGGCGTGATCCAGACCATGCCCGCCGACCTGCCCGCCCTGGGCTATCCGGGGCAGACGGCTGACTTCCTCAACTCCGCGCTCGTGGCCGAGCCGGAGGTCACCATCGACGGGCCGACCACGCTGACCCTGGACGCGCGGGAGGCCGTCGAGGTCCAGATCGACACACCCGAGCATGAGACGCGCCCGGTCAACGGCTCGGCGGTGCAGGTCCAGTTCCACCGTGTGCCCGAGGAGGGCGAGGCGCTCAGCCACGGCCTGTTCGTCGGGCCACGCACGCAGTTGGAGAGCCGACTGTTCATGACGCCCACTGAGCCGGTCCAGCACGGCCAGCTGTCGGCATACACCCAATGGACCCTCGAGGCCCCGGACGTGACCTTCCAGGTCGAGGGGCACGACGAGCTTGAGCTGGAGCCGCACTACTACGACCGCTACTGGTTCAGCGACAACTCCTGGCAGTTCCCCCAGATCGAGGGGGAGCACGCGCTGACGGTGATGGACGTGGGGACGGCAACGCCCGAGGAGTTGGACGGTGTCGACCTCAGTGGTGCTCTTGCCCTGGTCCGCAGCTCGGACGACGTCCCCGTCGCCGACCAGTCCAACAACGCAGCCGCAGCCGGCGCGACCATGGTCGCGGTCTATCACGACGACCCCGGGTCGGACGCCTATCCGGGTGCCTCCGGCATCCAGCTGGAGGTGCCCACGGTGCGCCTGTCGCACGAGGAGGGCGCTGCCCTGCTGGAGCTGGTGAGCCCGGGAGTGGCCCTGAGCAAGGAGCGGCCCACGATGCTGGTCACCGGCCAGCCGGCCAGCCCCTACCGCTACAGCCTGCGGTTGACCGAGCAGGACACCATCCCGGCCGAGTTGGACTATGTCCTGCACACCGATGACCTGGCCACGGTGAACAACAGCTTCCACAGCCAGCTCAGCGACACGGTGACCCTCACCGAGTCCTGGTTCGCCACGGCGCCCTGGGAGAACTTCGCGATCACCTTCCCGACGCCCACGGTGGGCGGCCCGCGTGAGCGCGTGGACTACTACGTTGCTGAGGAGGGCCTGGAGTACACCCAACACGTCACCACGCCGGAGGAGCGCTACAACTACAACTGGCCGGGCGGCCAGGAAGCTCCGGTCCGGCTGCGCACCCAACCCACGACGTATGACGCGGGCGAGAGCCTCGAGCGGTCCTGGCTCAAGGCACCGGTGCGCACGGGCCTGTGGCCGAGTGAGTCGATGCTGCGCACTGGTGACTCCCTGGACATCCACCTGGCCGGGTTCATCGATGGAGGCGGGAACACCTCAGAGGCTCAGGGCGCGACCTACGACAACGGGTTTGACGTCGCGATGCGGGTCATCGCCGATGGCGGGGAGGTGATCGAGAGCGACTATGCCTATGGCACGCTCGAGATCCCGGCGGATGCGACGGACTATCGCGTGGAGTATGAGGTGGACAACCACTCCTCGTGGGCGCAGCTGTCCACGCACACGAAGACGGTGTGGACCTATCAGTCGGAGCGCCCGGCCGAGGGCGAGGTGCGGGTCGAGCCGATGCTGACCGTGGACTATGACGTTGAGGTGGACCTGGAGAACCGGCTGCTGCCACCGTCGGAACGCAAGGGTCCGCTGACCGTGGAGTTCGCGGTCGGTCACCAGACCGGTGCGGAGTCGCTGCCGATCGCGGACGCCTCTCTGGAGGTCTCCTATGACGGTGGTGAGTCGTGGCGGACGATCAAGAACCTGCGCGAGACGTCCGGGGGGCACTTCGTCGGGAACCTGCCGTCCAGCACGCCGAAGGGCAACGACGGCGCGCTGTCGCTGCGGGTGAGTGCCTCGGACTCTGCCGGCAACACGGTGGAGCAGGAGGTACTGCGGGCGGCTGGCTTGCCGGAGTGAGCTTGCCTGAGTGAGGCCGTATGCCGTGGGGCCGGGGTGGAAGGTACACCCCGGCCCCACGGCTGTGTCTGTGGGTAGAACCGCCGGGGGCCTGCGCTCTGCTGACGAGCCTCATAGGGAGGCGTGACAAATGGGGCAGTCGCGGCAAAAGGACGCACCTCTGGAATGACCGACCCGCGGCAGTTAGCGTGTACTGGGGAAACGACCATGACGTGTCGGACGAAGGGACGGGAATGGCCAAGCAGTACCCGGTCGGGAACGGTGCTGAGCGCGAGGTTGTGACTCGCTTCCGGGAGTGGCAGCGAGACACGGTGAGCCTGAAGGTCACCAATCTTCGTGACGAGGACGCTGACCGCTCCTTGATACCCATGTCCACGGATGACGGACGCGGGGGTGGTTCAGGGATCGGACGCCCGACGAAAAAGCCGAGCCAGGAATCTTTCATGCGAAACGGTGGCCTCTGCAGATTCGGGCCCCGCCCGGTAAGAATTCAGGCCTGATTTTCATGCGAAACGGGGGCCTCTGCAGATTCGGGCCCCGCCCGGTAAGAATTCAGGTCCTGATCGTAATCTGCGTCGAAGGGATCGTGCACAAAATAATAGACCCGAGCCCACATGTCACGTTCGTCGGCTAAGGCGCGCGGCAGAACGAGCCCCATTGATTCAGCCAACTTGACTCGACTCACGTTCACGGCAGCCTGCATTGTGGCAAGCAGGTACCTGGTATTCAAGATTGCTAATCTATACCACAATGGCGCCGTTGCTACTAGGGCGACTCCGACGGTGACCATGGTCATTGATCCGCCAGCCGTGTATAATCCCGTCGCGATCAAGGTGATGCCTGACGACAACGAAAGGTAAACCAAGCTCACAAAGAAATTCACAGGAGCCCGTGACCGTTCGTGCTCGTCTATGAGGCGCTCCGGAATCACACTTTGGATCTCAGACCACAATGTCTGCGAATCTAGGCGGTACCTATCCCATCCATACGTTTCAATGGCGCGAAGCGCGTTAGCAAGCGCTGTGGGGCCGAGCTGCCTTACGTCAGCAGGGTACTTCCGTATGCGTTCATTCAGTAATCCGATGCGGACATCAATGCCCGCCAGTTTGGGGGGCGAGAGTGCGTCGTCTTTGCTGCCGCTCGCACTATTCACCACATTGCGCTCGACCCTAAGTGCCTTGACTTCATCAAGCAGTGCCGCATGCTTCTCCTGTTGTCGCCCCGTCATCGCTACGCGCAGTCTCTTGGGCAGGAACATATAGCCTTCGAGCAGGCGGTATAACACTGTCGATAGGGACGAGAGAAGGATCCCTGTCAAGAAGATGAGGCCCAGAAGGACAAGGCTTTGGTTAGTTGCGCTCGTTCGCGCGAGGTCCCTTACTATTGAAACGTGCGACAGGGTCGGGAGGGCAAGGAAAACTACCACTGGCCACGCAAGCGCGCTCGGAAAGACCCAAGACACGAGAAACGCCCATCCACCAGATAGACCTTTCAGAACGTCTGTCACGGTCGACCCACATCAATAGGTAGCCGATCAGTCTCGCCTAGGCGGTGGCCGGTCATCACCGCCTCCTCCACCAGGACCTTCGAGCGGTCCGGCATATGCAGGTTTGACTGTTTCGGCCTGTGGACCTTTGGGGCCTTGCGTGACGTCGAACTCGACCTTCTGCCCCTCCTGGAGCTCGCGGTAGCCGCTGCTTTCGATCGCCGAGTAGTGAACGAAAACGTCAGCGCCGCCACCGTCCTGCTCGATGAAGCCGAAGCCCTTCTCACTGTTGAACCACTTCACGGTTCCCGTTGCCATGCCCAGACTCCTTCGTGACTCCCGAGCCCCATCGCGGCTCAGGTGTGCCAGCGTGGCAGTCCCTGAAGCGGGTCGTCAAGCAGCCCAGCGGATCGCGATCGCCGCGCAGTAGACCTTGGCGGGTGTCGGACCGACACGAGACAAGAGATGCGGACGTATCCAGCCGAGGTAACTGTCCGAGAACCGTGCAAGCGTCAGCTGCTCCCGGTACAGCGCGTGTGGCGCATAGCCTGGCCTTTCCACGGCGGCAGCGGTCTCATCGGTAGCGCCTCGGGCCGGGGCGCCTGACCAACGAGCATTGAAGCCGACCCCCAGCCGCAGAGGGGCGCCGTGGACGCGCCGACCTGGGGTGCCCGTCGTGGCAGTGCAGGCGCCTCAGTCGGCTTCGGGCACCACGGTTCTGGCTGCGGCCCCACACTTACGCGGTGTCTCCACCCTACGGTGACATGACCGGTGACTGCACGGCGTGGACATGGGCCGCAACGACGGCGTCACGGAGCACACCCACGACGTGCAGATCGATGAGGCCGAGGTCGCCTGGGTCTTCGGGGCTACTGGACCCAGGGTCGGCCCTGAGACCCAGTGAAGGAGCGCTACCCAGTCGCCACCACGTTCAACCCTGTTCCGTACGCGGGCGGGAAATTTTACCGTCCTAACCGGGAGACCTGGGGCGGCTCGCTCGCGGCGAAAGGACGCGCCACGGGCGTGCGCGGGAGTTGCCGGTGCCGTGCGCAAAACCTCGTGCGCCGTGAGGTCAGCGTGGTCGATGCTCGGCAGAGCCGCCGGTATGGCCTGTGGTTCCGCTGGACCCGTTGTTGCGCAGTAGCCTTTCGAGCACGGCTCGTGCCTGGGCGCGACGTCGCTGCCAGTTCCGGTCGACTTAGCCTGGCCGAGCACTGGGAGCGGGCCCGACGGTGCACGCCGACTGAACTGACCCGATCCGGCACGAAATGGCGCAGATGACTGACGAGTCGCAGGTTCCCGAGCTCGCGGACTTCCGCGCGCGGCTGGACCGTGCAGAGGAGTTGTACGAGGCGTTGGGGACAGCATGGGGCGTCTACCTCGAGCAGCGGCCCCACCGGCTCGTCACGAAGCTCCACGCCGATGGTCGCGGGGAACTGCTGATGGAACGGGTCGTGCCGATGCCAGCCGAACTCGGCCTCATCCTCGGCGAGTTTCTGTACCAGCTGCGTGCTGCGCTCGACAACTGCTTGTACGCCGTTGCCGTGATCGTTGCCGGCACCAGCCCGCCTCCCGGCGCCGGGGCGTTGCAGTGGCCGACCTGCGACACCGCAGAGGCTTTCAACAAGCAGCGGTCCCGACTCAAGTACCTCCGGTCTGATCTGGTCGACGCTTTGGAGGCGATCCAGCCATACCAAGCTGAGCTGCCGACCTGGAACTCGCTGCGTCTCCTCAATGACCTGGCGCGGGTGGACAGGCATCGCACCCTTCATCTAGTCACGCTGGTGCCTGTGGCCAGTGACCTGATCGTGGACTTGGATGTAATTCAGAACGTCGAACTGCGCACTGGGGAGGATCTCGACGATGGTGGCACTATTCTGACCTTTGTTTTTACGGGCAGTGGCGGGCTGAGGCGTGAGCACATCGACGGGAACTTCGAGTTCGAGGTCGAACTCGCCGACGTCGAACGGTCCGCCGGGCCAACGGGTGAGGTGATGCGTCCATGGGGAACCCTGGCGAAGCGGCTGCAGTCGATGCGTCTGGCGGTGCTGGGGTATGCCGAGGGCCTAGTCCATCTCGCCTGCAACCCTGACGTCACCGAACCGCCGCACGCGCACGGCCCATGAACTGGTGGCACTCTGTCGGCGGCAGCCGACACGCTGACGGGGAGCAGAGCACTGCATCCTCGGGTGGGCAGAGGCTGGTCGTCGACTCTGGGTCGTCGAGGGGGGGTGTCACGTGTGCGACGCGGGTCTCCGCGGTCCCGTCACAGCACGCGCTGGCATTGGGTCGACGCTGGACAAAGGCCAGCCTTCCTGTTGAACCGGACTCCGCCGCAGCTCGCCGACCGCCTCGCGCCCACATCAGATTCCACCCAGATCGGACTCGCCACTCAACTCTGCCGCCAAGCTCTTGAAGCCTAGTAGGCGGTGAGCCGCAACGCTTTTGCGAGACCACTTCGGCCAGGGTTGTGGGCACAGCCAAATGGGCGGATCGCGGCCGGTATGACGCGCTCCGCAACGGCCGACCCGCGGCCGATGAGCCGTAATGCGGGCGGTACGAAGTTGATGAACACAGCTGTCGCGCGCCACGATGGTGTGCTCAGGCGACAGGCTGTGCCATCGGTGATTCCGGCTGTCACTAAAGGCCGAGGCCACCGAGGCGATCGGCGTACCTGCACGTGCACACCGAGGCTGCGATGGTGGTGCCCAACGCGGTCGCGATCGCCACCGGTGTGACCGAGCACGGGCGCCTGGAGATCCTGGGCCGGGACGTCGGCGGCAGCGAGGACGAGGTCTTCTGGCGCGGCTTCCTGACCGGTCTAAAGAATCGTGGCCTTCCAGGGCGCAGCTGGTCATCTCCGACCAGCACGCCAGCCTGCTTGCCGCGCTCGCCCCGGTATTCAAAATTCGGGCCACCAACGGTGCCGGGTGCACTTCATACGCAACGTCGTAGCGCACGTCCCGAAGGCCGAGTGAGATGTCGCCGCAGTGCTCCGGACGATCTTCGCCAGCCCGACCTGGACTGATGGTCAAGCAGTGGGACAAGGTCCGTGACGACCTTTCCGGCAGGTACCCCAGACCGGTCCGCTGATGGACGGCGCCAAGACCAAGGGCTCGCGCTTCGCCGTCTTCCCACGTGAGCACTGGCGCAAGATCTGGTCCACCTGACCGCTCGAGCGGCTCAACAATGAGATCAAGCGACGCTCCCGGGTCGTGGCATCTTCACCCATGAGGCCGCCGTCATCCGCCTCATCGGCGCCGTCCTAGCGGACACTCACGACGAGTGGCAAATCGACGACCGCCGCTCCCTCTCCGAAGGCGCCATGGCCAAACTCTACAAGACCAGCGAGACTGACACCGTCGCCCTCGAAACCGGCGATCGGTAGGGCAAGGAGCATCAGCTCAAAGCCCACCCCCCAGCCGGGCGTTATCGGCGATTCAAGGTGATAGAGATGTTGACGTCTCGCCGTTGCATAACGGACTCCCTCCGTGACCCTCTGAGTGGTTCCTCGCTGGTCACGCGCGGGATAGTCGTAGATGACATCCGACCAACCCATGCGTTAGTAAACGTCTGCTAAGCGGCTCCCACGACCCCCAAAATCTGTGCAACAGAGCCGACTGCTACCAGCAGTAACCCATTCCGTGCAGCCATGTAGCGAGAGCCGGATACATCTCTGAGCGCCCTGTTCTCGTCTTCCTGTACCTCCGCCAGGTCATCGGCCAGCGCATCATCTGCGAGTTGCAGAGCTTGCGACACTTGCTCCTGCGTGTAGGGCGGTGACACGTAGCCCTTACGCCGAGAAGAGTCGACCACCGCGATCCGGTGTCGCTGGGCCGCCTTTACTTCGGGCAAAAGGGCAAATGGCAAGACCTTGAGGTCGTTCGCGGCGATGACTGCCCCGAGGACCGTCATCACTAAGCCCGCCACGGTGATCCACTGTGCCCATCCCACGCCCGGACCCTATCGGATGTCGGCCCTGATCACACCCAGGGGGCTGTTCGCTCAACGGTGTTTCTGGCCTGCCACGCCCGCGTGGTCAGCGGAAGCAGCAGGGGGCCCGCATTCTGCAGACCAGGAGCGCAACGTGAGGGTACGGGAATAGTGGACGGATCGACGCCCGTGTGTCGAACGCGGCGGTATGACGCAGTCCGGACGGCGCGGATGGCCGGATACTTGTGCACACCGCTCGCCAGTTCGTGATCGTGCCTGCGAGGCCCTTCCCGAACTGGCAGGGGCCTACCTCGAGGACTCTTGGGTATTGGAAGTCGCGCCCGCCGCCGGTAGCCTGCCGCGCTGCTTCTCGGTCCATGTCGCTCGCCTCGGTAGTTGACCAACGACGAGTGGAAGAGTCACGACGACACGTGCGCGACGACCTGGGCGGTGTAGTCCACCAGCATTTCAACTAACTCAACAACACCGACGAAGCCGGCGTCGAGCTCGAGACCGAACTGGACTTGAACCGCGGTAGAGCCGCTGATTCGCTGGATCGGGTCTATGGTCGCCCCCGACAACAGCAGCTGTCCAGGGATCAGCGATGTCCCGTGCACAGAGACATCTGGCGGCAGGTTCCGGGCGACAGCCGCTTCGTCGGAGAACTCGACGGAGTGCGAGACCTGCATCTGGTTGAGCTGCACGACGGGCGTGATGGTCAGCCGATGCTTGTCTCTGTTGTCAAGGTCAGCCAGGAGAGGCAACAGGTCGCCCGAGCGCTCCGCCTCCAGTCGCTGAAAGGGCTGACAGTCGTGGATGCGCTGGACGACGTCTGCCGGCAGCGTCCTGAGCAGCCGTGACGAGTGCTTGTCCCAGTCGTCGGGGTCCGACCAGATCGGGAAGGAGATGCTCTTCTTCTGCCCTTCGGTCATTGCGGAATCTTCGGCATGCGACCACACAAGCGCATCCAGGGCTGAGCGGAGATTGTGGACGCCATCACCAAGGATCAGCGCCCACTCACTGAGAGGGGGCGGGTCGAAGACAGGCAGGCGTAACTCCCACGACAGTCGATCGTCTGCGATCTTCGCGACCGGCTGCAGGTCGAGACTGCTTGACCAGCCGATTATGCGCGACTGCAGCGCGAGGCCGTGCTGCCGCGCGCGCCCAATCTTTGCGTACGCGGGAATCGCTCGTGTTGTGTCCACGACGACAGTGTGGTCATGCGCTGCGGCAACGCAGCCTCTGACGCGCCGAGGTTCACGGGGCTCCCGAGCACGAGCAAGCGAGCAGCGGACACCGAGCCAGTAGTGAGGCGCTCCAAAGGAAGGGAGCCGGGTGACGCACATTCGGACACGAGCGCCAGTCCGCGTCCGGCGCGCCAATCCTCGCCCCAGCCTCTGCAAGCTCGCCGCAGATCGCTAGCGACCGTTCAGTCGATGTGGCGACGCGGCTGCTCCGCGGGCTGTGACAGCCCCTTGGCGGCGGCATGTGCGGCTCGGATGCGCAGTCGCGAGATGCCATGCTGGCTGGCATCCGCAACGGACTCCACGCTTATCTACGCAAGGGGGCGGGTACAGCTCTCCTAGAGAATGAGGGTTTGCGATGGGAAGAGCAAGGGTCGACCAGACCAGCGTGCGCTTGCTGCCTGAAACGGTCGAGGCGCTCGAGGCGGTGGTTCGCGACCGTGGCTGCTCTCGGGATCGAGCGATCCGCGACTTGCTCGACGCGTACATCGCGGCCCAGCAGGAGCTCGAGCCGGGCGGCCGCCTGACTCACGTCACGGCAGTTCTGCGGTATCCGCCGCCGCCGCCGGGTCGGCACCGTCCCGATGGACGCGTCCGCGTTCCGGCACGGCTGCCCGCCGACACCATGGAGAAGGTCACGGAGCTCACGCTCCGCCTTCCCGGTCAGCCTCGACGTCGCGGGCTGAAGGACTACGTCCGCAGTCCACTGGCCGAGGCGCTCACAACCGCGATCGCGTGCGACAAGCCTTTCGACGTTCCCGGGCTCGAGGACATTCCGCCGATCTGGACCCAAAGGGCAGCCGTCAGTCTGTGGCATCTAACAGTCGCCGCTACCCTGACCGTGCCAGAGCAACTAGCAGTCCTGGGCAATCTCGAAGCGCTCGACGCGGACGCGGAGAACCCGACGGAGCTGACGCAGATCCTGCGTGATGGTCACTTCGCATGGCACCACCCGTGGCGGTTTGAGGTAGCACTCCACCTCGCACGCAACCTTCTGACCGGACCGAAGCGGGTCCAGAACTGGCGCTCGCTCAAGAACCGCGACGATGAGTTCGAGGTCCTTCGCTTCGACTTCGAACGCACCGACGACCTCGACCATACGCTCCTACGAGGTGCGCCGAAGCACGCCATCAGCAACGTGACAGGCCGCGGAGGGGCGTTGGTGTGGCGTGCACGTCGCAGCCTCGCGCTGCAGGCGATCAGGAACTGGATCGTGTCGAAGCCGACCACGCCGCTGACTGTGTCGCCTCCATACGTCAAGATCGTTCACCCGAAGGCATGGACATCCGTCCGGGTGCCGGCGGATGACCACCTGCCGGCCCAAGTGATTGCCGACGCGGAGGCAGGCAAGGTGCTCTTGTTGTCGACCGACGAGTCAATCTCGGCGTGGCCCTACCTAAGGGAGACGGGGGAGCCGGTGCCGCGGTTCGACATCGTGATCGAGGAACTTGCGCGCCGACGGCCCGAGGAGGTCGTGGAGCTCGTCCTTCTTGACGACCCGCGTCTCGCCGACGTCTACCTGGACCCGGCCCTCGCGTACGACTTAGGATTCATCACCGCCGACGAGCGCGACGCGTTGATCGAGGACGCGGCGAAGAGGACGGCTGGCCGGATTGAGACGACGCTCAAGCGCGCTGAGAACTGGACGCCGGACGAACACGCGGAACTCGACGCGCTCCGCGACGATCCGGAACGGTTCTTCGAGCTCGCAGCCGAGCATCACATCAGCGAGGGCGTGGTCCGGCCCTGGTGGGTGTGGGAGGCCGGGCCGACGGTCACGGAACTGGACAACCTCGCTGGCGCCCCAGACCGGCTGCGACAACTCGTGCGCTCTCGTGGGCGCAACTGGAAGCGGCAGCTCGAGGCGACGATGGAGGCCGCCGGCCGAGCCGCAATCGCGCACGGCTACGCCGACCCGGAGCATCTGGCCTACTACGACGCCGAGTGTGGCGAGTCGGACGAGGATGAGACCGAGTTCAACCTCGGTGGCCTGGTCGATTGACCCCGCTTACTGGACCCGTGCGACATCCGCAGATAGTCACGTACTCGTGCGAGAAGAAAGACTTGGGTCCACGCCATTTCAGGAGGAGCCGTGGGCCACAAGAAGAACCAGCGAGAAGCCAGCCAAGCACGCGATCTGCGCTGTGACGCGGCCCCGGCTGACCCTGCCCGGAACGTGCTTGCCCGACCCCGCCTGGGCGCCCCCGACGACGCCTGGTCGACGGTCCTTAAGGACGTCGTACGCGAAGCACCGAAGACGGCCCAAGTCATTGCCGGCACCGTCCTGCTTGCGCTCCTCAACTTGATCGCGTACCTGATTGGGGTGTTCGCCGAGTACGGCGCGACCGCACCTCCACCCGACTCCCCGATCCAGCACGCCGTGCACCTCGCGCTCGAGGGCGCCTGGCGCACCATCAAGAACGGCGGTTGAGCCGGGCCAGCGACGACGGCAGGCCGTGCCTGGCTCGATCGCGCGATAGCGCTCGGCCCCCGTTGTGGACTCCGGGCTCTAGCGAGCCTCTCGGACGGCGCATGCGGGTGCTCCCGGTGTGCGTTGTCGCGGTCGCGCGCTGGCCAAGCCCATCGTTCAACCGGGAAGCCAAGCATCGAGGCATCCGAGGAGGTTGTACTTCCGATCAGCCACGAGAAGGCCTTAGCCCCCAACACAGACTCCGGCCGCGGCGCCGGCCCAAGGCGAGTCGTGGTTCGAGCCGGAGCCCGCCAACATCTAGGCGAGCATCCGCGAACCCGATTCCCGGCCGACGGGAGCAGGGCACGTCATTATGGAGGGGGAGCGCCGCGAAGGGGCGTGGGTCTCCACCACCGTCTCGCGCATCGGCACCTCGCGCGAGTAGCGGAACTTCGATGGCTACTGAGTAGCCAGCGATGGTGAGGAGCACCCTGCGTGCACGGGACGTCACTGGCCAGAAGGCGAAGGAGGCGCCGATGAGAGCCGCTGACGCCCGAGCCTTGGTGATTGCCTTCAACCAGTGCATTTCAGACCAGGCTCCTTGATCGCCTCGGCGGGTTGATGACTAGCGATCATGTCTTCGTCGATAGCGCAGGCAAGGCAGTGCATGGACGGGTAGATTGCCATCGCAACTACTGCCGCAACGTCTTCCAGACGCTCACCGTTCGCGATGGCGTCGTGATCGTCGTTGGTAGGAGCGAGATCGGCCAGGCTCGGTGCGGCCCTTGCGTGTTGGCCACGAGGGACACGTTGCCAGGACACTTGCCCTAGGGTCGCCCTGTGACTGATGCCTCCTCAACAGCGGTGACCTCTGAGCCAGTCCTTGTCCTGCTGAGCGCTCGGCAGCACGGCCTGCGCGTGTTCGCGCTTGTGCGTGCAGGCACCTGCGTAGCGGTAGCTAGTGTCGGCGATCGGATACCTGATCCTGACCCTGAGCCGCCGGACTACAGCCGACCACCGCGGCTTCGCATGGTCGCAACACAAACTTCAGGAGAAGGTCTCGGGCTGATGTTGGTCAGCCGGATACACGATGAGATTGAGTCCGACCTTGTCCACGATGGTCTCCTGAGCGCGTCTGGTGCGTGCCTGGTGGAGCGTGCTGGGATACTGGGTGAGTCCACGACGGAGCCGGAGACGATGAGCGACGAGAAGGCTTCCGTCCTGGCATCTGAGCTCCTCGACTTCGCAAGCGACCACCCCGAAGTAGAGAAGTGGTACTAGTAGCGAGAAGGAGATGCAGACGATCCGTGCTTGGCTCAGCGCGCTTCGTGGCCGACGAGGCCATCGGCCACGGGTAGCCGTTCGCGCGCACGCCACAGCAGCGAAGTGATCGCGCTTCGCGCCGGCCAATTCTGCGGATCGATCGCATCGATCGCTTCCACCACCACTTGCAACGCCGCCCAGTCACCCACCAGGTTGAGCGCACTGGCAGGAACCGCTAAGCCCTCCGGGAAATCGAAGAGGCCGTCCGCGTCGCTGGTGGTCTGGATTCTTCGCAGATCGTGACGAAACGCCTCCGCTAATGAGCCGCTCACCCATGTCGAAGCTTCGGTTGGAAGCGCATCCGCGAGAGTCACGATCCGCTTGCTGGCCTTCGAACGTTGCTTCGACTTGGCGTACTTGGAGAGCATCTGGCGTGCCTTGGCGGCCAGCAGGCCTACTCGTTCCTTCGCGCCGAGTTCGCGCAGGACGAGAACCGCGCTCTGGTGGTTCTCCGGGCGAGAGGCGACGGCAAGTTCGAGTTCGCGCAGGATGTTGAGGCGCGTTATGTCGTTGAGGCCGGTCTGGTCAGCGAGGACCTGACCGAGTCGACTGGCGCCCAGGTTCGCGCCGTTGAGAGCCTCCAAGGCATGGTCGATGAGGAGCCGCACGTGTCGTGGGTTGTTCGCTGCGACACCGTCTTCGAGGATGTCCGTAGCCAGCCTGGGACCGATAGGGGCAAGGAGACTAAGCCAGGCGTCGTCGGCGGCATCGAGATCTCGAATTGCTTGCAGCATCCGGTCGAACAGGTGGGGCTTCTCGCGGTACAGCGTACCGACGGCCAGCAGCCAGGTATTGCGCCAGTGCGCCGACGGGCCTACGGCCGCCAGGGCGCCCACCACATCATCGTCCCGTCTCGAAGTAAGTGCCTTCGCAGCCATGAACTCCTGCAGGCTGCGCAGGTCGAATCCAACATGTTCCTGACCCGTGGCGGCTAGGAGCACGAGACGGTCACGTGCGGCACGAGTAAGGTTGCCAACCAGGCGTTCGAGCCCGGGACCGGAGTGCTCTTGATCGATCAGGCGTTGCTTGATGATCCGGTGAAGTTCGTCAACGGGCATCGCGGCATCGAAGTCGCCACCCTTCTCGCTACGGATTTGTAGCGTGAGGCCGACGGTGTGGTGGATAGCGTCGATATCCGGGCGGTGGTCCTGGAGCACGTCGGACAAATGGTTCTTCTTCTGCAGTTCACGGTCGTAGATCACGTCGTAGTACGCCTGGAAAAGGGCGGCGCGGTCCTGCGGGGGCCGACGCCGATTCTCCAGCAAGAGCGACAGGATCATGACCTGGAGCGGCGTGCGCATCAACCGCCCGGTCACCTCGTCATCCACTGCAGAGGTGATGCGTTCAACGATCTCTGTCTTGTCGGCATCCTCACCCAGGCGCATCTCCGTGAGCCGGGTCGCATAGGCGACGGCGTCCGCCCGAGAGAGCTTTAGCAACTTGACCTTGCCCAGTGACTCAGGCAACTCGTCGCCATACCCTTGGGGTCGGGTGGTCGCCACGACGAGCAGGTCGGCGTCTTCAGTCTGCGCGGTCTCCAGCAAAGCGGTGACGGCGTTCGCGACCTGCTCGCGCGCGGCGGCGGCGGCGACCTCGTCATAGCCGTCGAGGACCAGCAGCCAGGGCCAGGCGGTTAGCCATTGACGGGCATCGCGTGCCGTGAAGTCGGCACCAGTGGGCCCGTTGATCTTGCGCGCCAAGTAGGCGACGAGTGGCACCTCCGGACCGCCAGCCACCTCCGAGGCGTACTCGGCCAAGTCGACGCGAAATGGCCATCGTCGGTTCGTAATGCGTGGCACGCCGATCTGGACGGCGCGCTCGAGCGACGCGTCCACGATCCTGGAAACCTCAGGACTCAGGCGCGGTCGGGATTCCAAGAGCGCGGCGCGGTAGGTCTGAACGAGAATCCGACCGAGGGTGGTCTTGCCCTGTCCCGGTCCACCCATGATCAGGAAGTGCGGGCTGTTCTCGTCTCGCACGGAAGCACGCTGGACACGGTTGCCCACCGTGATCACGTGCTGCAGCACTCGCACTTCAGACATGGGGTCCTCGCTGGACTCGATATCCGCGGGCAGGTCGACAGCGACTCCGGCGAGGTCGAGCCGCTGGTTGGCCACCTGACCAGCCTCGCCGAGTTTCACCTTGCCCCCCTGCCCCAGTTCGACCCGGGCGTGCTCCTCCAGTAGCGGCAGCGAGGTGGCTAGCGAGATTGTTGGGACTGTCATCTCGCCTGCAGCCAGTGCCGCGAGCACGTCGCCGGCGGTCAGTAGCCCGTTGAACCGCTGACGCACGCTGGCGTGCACGTCCAGGAGTCGCTCGACTTTGGACCGGTCCCACACCTGGCAGTCCTTCAGCGGCCACTGGTTCATCGGATCGGCGGCGTGGTCGCGGATGGTCCGCTCGACATCATCGATCCCACCACCGATCTGCCCGGACAGGGACACATTGGTGATGACGACGAAATAGTCAGGCCGTCTACCTTTGCGTTTGAGTTCCTTCTTGCCGTTGTGAGTGACGACCTCGCTCCAGCGTCGCAACTCCTTGCGGACTTGCGCGATCAACCAGGCCTTGTTCGCGCGCGTGTCAGCGGGACGCTCGCAGAACTTCGCCTGGAACACGCAGTACCCATCCCAGGATGGTGCGTCGGATGCAGCGTGTGCAGGATGCAAGACCCCCTCAAACGTGGCGTCCCGGCCGTCGTCCTTGCCCGTGCCGAAGACCTGCACTCTCGGCCCGAAGTCGCAGATCAGCAAGGCCTGCACCATGCGCTCGAAGTCGTGGGGTCCGAGTTCCTCGATCACGTAGGGCATGGGTCCCATCCTTCTGCTCCAGGCGTCCACGCAGACCCAACGACAGGCGCCATAGTGCCTACAATCACGGCGTAAGTCACCTTCTGCCTGTCGGTTGTCACGAGCGTGGACAGTCGGGTTTCCGAGTTGTGGGTCGCTCGCGTGTCGTCCGGTGGATGCAACGCGCATGCTCGCGAGTCGCTCGTGGAAGACTGCCTTTTGGTGCGGTCACCCTAATGCGCGCCTCCGCGGTGCTGATCATGTGCTCTGCGGCTATTGTGGTGACCACGGTCGCGCCATAAACGAAGAGTGCACCGTAGACGTCAACCGAGTTTGTGTTTTCTGACGTTCCAGAACTCAAGCCTGCCCCAAGCAATATTGTGCTGAATGCCAGCAGTGCCACGGAGCATCTATTCAGAGTCTTGGCTCGCGCCATGCCGTAGGCGCCCAAGCGGTAAACCGTGGTCTCACGAATAGCGGCGCCAGCCCCGACGGATGCGATTAGCAAGCAGATCATCGATGCGACCACAGATCCAGGTCCCGCAAGATTGTCTCTCACACCCAGCGTGGCAAGGTTTCCTGTAAGCAGCAGGATCAATACAGCTGCCGCAACAGCAACACCTGCCGCATATTCGTGGTGCGCCTTCGGCGAGAGGCTTGCATTTCTAATGTACGTGTGTAAGCGAGAGATTGATTCTCTCAGTTCAATAGGTTCAGATGAACAACTGTCCATCAAATTGGAATCCTTGAGTTTCCCTATGATCCCCGAGTCCATTAATGCAAACCTGTCGTGAATATTCGAAGAACTCAACTGCTCGGCATGGGTAACCAAGAATCGACCGAAGTCCGACAGGTCCAGTCGCACCCGAAAGTCGTGCTGCTCGACGATTTGAGCCCGCCGGATGGCGCGGCTCGCCTTGCCTGGTACAGCACCGTCTGCCCAGATCCGGGCGAAGGAGAGATGGGCCTCAGTCGGCACCACCCTGCGACTGTTGAAGTAGACGCACAACTGCACGACTGCGATCTCGAGTTGAGGCTCGTGGCCTTCTTGGGGCAGGCCCGTGCGACTGGAGAGTCCGGTGCCGACTAAACGCAAGAGATCCTGAGCCTCCTCGTCTGACACGGGACTCTGGCGCCAGAGGGCGGCCAGCGCCTCGCGCCGACGTTCGTCGACCTCCGCCTCGGCTCGAATAGCTGCAAGCGTGGTCCTCATCCTGGCTGAGATACCCAAGGTTGCTCCCTTCGCGTTCTCCGTCTCGTCAGAACCCTAGTGCGCCGTACTGACAATCCGGACCGAGTCGGTGAGGTGGTGCGTTTGGAAGCCTCATTCGCCTTGTTGAGGCTCAGCTACGCGATGGCGATGCGGGCGGCACTCGCCAAGCGGGGTTGACATTGGGATGCTGTGCTAGCACTGCAACCTCCCGCTTCCCACCTCGACCTCTTCCCAGATCGTGGAGGCCCCGGTCGTTGTGCGGGGAGGAACCGTGCGGGGAGGCGTGGAGGCCGCCCATGTCCTGTCCCAAGGTGTGCAGGGGCCAGTTTGAGCCGACCAGGACCAGATGCACTCTGGCCGGTGCAACGCTGCCCCATAGTGGGCGGATCGCGGCGGAGTGACCCACCTCGGCAGGAACTTCAACCGCATTCGCCTGCGTCTGTCTCTCCGTTAGTCTGTGCGTGTGCTGGCCGTGGACGTCGACCCAGAACGCTTGCGCGATGTGTGCGAGCGCTACGGCGTTGCGTCCTTGGAGGTGTTCGGCTCTGTCGCCCGTGGCGAGGACCAGGTCGACAGCGATGTTGACCTTCTCTATGTCCTGAAACCGGGCACTCGCCTCGGCTTCCAACTATTCGACCTCGAGGACGAGCTCGCTGTGCTCTTCGGCCGCCCAGTCGACCTTGTCGCGCGCAGGTCGGTCAACAAGTACATTCGCGAGCAGGTCCTCGCCGACGCTCAACCCTTCTATGCGGCGTGAACTCCTGCTGCTGCGCGAGATGCGCGACGCAGCAGTGGCGATCCGGGAACTGGTCGGTGATCGAAGCCCTGGGCAGGTTGAGGATGACACCATGCGGCGTTCGGCGCTCTTGTAGCACTTCACGGTGCTTGGGGAGGTCGCAAGTCAGGTCCCTTCGGACACCAAGGGCTCCTACCCGGAGATCGCTTGGCGCGCCGCGGCCGGCTGTGGAACCGTATCGTCGACGGCTACTGGGACATCGACGTCGAGACGCTGGTCGCCAGGGCCGTCGACGACCTACTTCGAATCACGCCACTCGAGGGCGCCCTCGCGGCCCTACAGGAACAGCAAGTCCGAGGTCACCCAGGCTGACAGTCGCACGCACGGGCGTGTCGTTGCGAGGCGGAACGCGGCTACTAGAGTCCAGATTTGCTCGAGCGCTGTTCGCCCGGTTCGTGTCCCGGCGTAGGTGCGCTACCGCTGGAAGAGGGAAGGAGCAGCGATGACCAAGAAGACTGTGTCCGACAAGACGCGCCGCCAGATCGTCGTGCGCTCGACCAAGGCTTCGGCGCGGTTGGAGCATCGCGACGTTCCCGCTGAGCATGTCCGTTCGGCCAAGGTCGAGAAGTTCGTGGAGTCGCTACGCTCGAAGGCCTGATGGCTCTCGACCCTGACTACGGCGAGACTCTCCTCAGCTACGAAGAAGCGGAAGCGCTCACGCCGAAGCTCGTAAGTTGCTGGGCGACCCAATCCGCAAGGCCGACCTCTACGACCTGGAGCAGCGCATCCAGGTAGAGGTCGCCGACGAGTGGTGGGGCAACCTGCTGAACTTCGACCTACCGATGCGCGACCTCGTCGACGACCACTTCGTGCGTGACCTCCACCGCCGTCTCTATGCGCCGGTCTGGGAGTGGGGAGGGCGCCAGCGCTCGCGGGAAACCAACATAGGCATCGCCCCAAAGCACATCGCCGTCGAGATGCGCAACGCATTGGACGACCTCAACCATCACTGGGAGCACCAGACGGGCATCGACGCGAGAACGCTGGGCATCGCCGCTCATGCTGCCTTGGTCCGCATCCACCCGTTCGTAGATGGCAACGGTCGCGTGACACGACTGCTGGCAGACCTTGTGTATCTCGCTGGGCAAACGGGCTGGGAGCCGATACACACCTACGACTGGGAGGTCGACCGGACCACCTACATCCGGCTCCTGGGCGAGTACGACATGACCCGCAACCCCAGCGCACTCGCCGAGTTCATCCCCGTCATCAACCTCGAAGAGGTGGAATAGGGGACCTCGGCTGCTAGCCCCTTCTGGGCGAAATGACGCCCATGAGGATGTCGGCGACGAATGTCGCGCCGGGGGACCGGGGCTGCGTCGCGCCGGTCAGTTGGCCAAACGATGACTGGACGATCTCACCCGTCATGGTGGTCTCGAGTTGCGAGGGCCACAGGTGCCGTGTGCCACCACCGGGACCACGCGGCATACAGCCTGCCGTCCGGTCTCCGCCGGTCTCAGGCTTTCGCAGTTCACCCTGGGCCGGGGCCGCCGGAGGAGTGAGTTGATCAGACATGTCGGGACACGCTGGTGTGTCCCGGTCTGTGGCCCGGGGCTCGCGATGCTCTTTGTGGCCTCGCGTGCGGGCGACGCGTCGAGCGATGCTGGCCGATCTGCACCAGCACGCATGGTGCAATGACGAGGTGGGTCGTGAGTTCGAGGTGGTCTGGGGTCGACAGCTGCCTGTGGGGGTAACGGAGATGACGCTCTCTGTGCGGCACGGTGCCTCGGACGTGCCGGCGATCGCGTGGCTGCCGCCAGACGCAATCCGCCCGCCTCCCGTGGTGTTGTTCGGTCATGGTGGGAGCGGGCACAAGGCGATCGATCGGCATCGTCGGATGGGGTCCCGGCTTGCGGGTGAGTTCGGGATCGCTGCCATGGCCATCGATGGTCCGTACCACGGCGATCGCGCTGTGCCCGGTGACGGGCCCCTTGACTACCAGCGCCGGGTGATTGACGACGGGCCGGTTGCCGTCCACGAGCGGATGCGTGACGACTGGCTCTCAGTGTTGTCGGCCGCCGTGGATGCAGAGCTGGTTGACGGTGAAGCGGTCGGGTACCTCGGGGTATCGATGGGTGCCCGCTATGGGATGGCGTTGTGCGCTGCGCTGGGGCCGAGGTTGCGGGTGGCGGTGATCGGAAAGTTCGGCCTGTCTGCACCGGATCCCATGATGGCCGCGATGGCTGCGGACAGTCTCATTCGGCGCTCGGCCACACGGATCACTGCACCGGTCCTCCACCATGTGCAGTGGGACGACGAGGTGTTCACCCTCGACGGTCAGCTGGAACTCTTCGGCCTGCTGGCCTCACCGCTCAAGCAGCTGCGTGGCAGGCCAGGGCGTCATGCTGTGACGCGTGCCGACGACGAGAACAACTGGCTCGAGCACCTCGTGCAGAACCTGAGACGTGAGTCGGCCGCAGGGTAGCGGTGTTCGATTCGACCACGCGTCCGGCAACTCAGCCTGACGCGGGGACCGGCCGCAGTCCACGGAAGAACGCGGCAAGGTCGCCGACGAGGAGGCTGGGCGTCTCAAGACCCGGGAAGTGCCCGCCCGTGTCGAACTCGGACCAGTGCGTGATCCGGTCTGCTGGGTCGAACACGCTCTTGATCATGTTGTCCGCGGCGAACACAGCCACGCCGGTCGGAGGTCCGGGCGGCTGCTCGGAACCGGAGTCGTCGGATTGGTCGGCCATCTCCCGGTAGACCTGCATCCCCTCATAGGTCGAGTGCGCCGAGCTGCCACCCGCTCCGGTGAACCACGCTATGCTCACGCAGGTCAGCAGCGCCTCTCGGTCGATGGCCTCGTCGGGCAGCTCCCGCTCGGGGTCGGTCCACTCGCGGAACTTCTCCGCGATCCACGCCAGTTGAGCAACTGGTGAATCGGTGAGCGAGTAGGCCAGCGTCTGCGGTCTGGTCGCCTGGAGGTGGAGGTAACCGAGCTCGTCACGCTGGTGCTGGTTGAACCGCTCGGCCCGAATCCGGTCCTGCCCAGTGTGGGCGGTCTCATCGAGCGGTGGCCCGAAGGGCATGGCCGGTTCGGTGCCGGTGATGTGCGTGCCCATCACCCTGTCCCCGTCGACCATGCCAAGCAGGAGTGCCACCCCGGAGCCGACGTCGGTGCCGTGGACCGCGTAGTGCTCGTAGCCCAGGCGACGCATCAGCTCTGCCCACGCCTGGGCCACCCGGAACAAGTTCCCCCAGCCCGGATCGACCGTCGGAGTGGAGAAGCCATAGCCGGGCAGGGATGGCACGACGACGTGGAAGGCGTCTGCTGGGTCGAGGCCGTGCGCACGGGGGTCGGTCAGCGGCCCGATCACATCGAGGAACTCAAAGGGTGTGCTCGGCCAGCCGTGCGTGAGGATCAGTGGCACGGCGTCCGACTCGGCTGAGCGAACGTGCAGGAAGTGGATGTCCTGGCCCTCGATCGTGGTGACGAATTGCGGCACCTCATTCAGGCGGTCCTCCTGCACTCGCCAGTCGAAGGTCTCCGACCAGTGGCCGGCCAGCTCCCGCAGGTAGGCCACGGGCACACCCCTGGCCCACCCGGTGCCCTCAGGCTGCTGTGGCCAGCGGGTCCGACGCACCCGGTCACGCAGATCGTCGACAGTAGACTGAGCGATCTCGATCCGGAAGGGGCGGATCGCTTGAGACGCAGCCGTGTCCGTGGTGCCTGTGTCGGGTTCCATTCAGCCACGATAGGAGCGACACCGGACCGATTTCGAGCTTTTATCTGGTGCCAGCTAGTGGGCTGCCTGCGTCTAGTCTGGCCTTGTGTTCAGGTGGCGTGAGCGGGAGCCGGGTGTCGGGACCTCCTATGGCGTGGACTGGGCCATCACCGACCGTATGGGCGGGCTCAGCGTCGGATCGTATGCCTCGCTGAACCTCGGCGCGCACGTCGGGGACGACCCGGACGCGGTGTCGCGCAACCGTTCCCGCGTGGCGAGAGCGCTTGACCTGGAAGCAGGTGACCTGCGTTTCATGCGGCAGGTCCACGGCTGTGACATCGCCGTGGTCGACCGGGACCAGGACGACCCGTCCCACGAGGCGGACATCATGATCACCGATGACCCGGACGTCGCCCTGGTGGTCCTGGTCGCCGACTGCACTCCGATCCTGCTGCTGGACCGCACCGAGGGCCTGGCTGCGGCGGTCCATGCGGGACGAGTGGGCTTCACGAACGGCGCCGTCGGCGCGGCGGTGACAGCGCTCCAAGAGCGCGGGGCCAGCGACCTCGAGGCTGTGGTCGGGCCCGCGATCTGCCCGCGCTGTTATGAGGTGCCCGCCGATCTCCGGGAGGCGGCTGCGGCCGCCAGCCCCGCGGCATACTCGGTGTCTCGCACCGGAACCCCCGCGATCGACGTGGCCGCAGGTGTGGTCGACCACCTCCAGGTCGCCGGTGTTGCGGTGACCTGGCTGCCCGGGTGCACCCGGGAGGAGGAGTCGTTGTTCTCCCATCGCAGGGACGGGGTCAGCGGCAGGTTCGCCGGGGTGATCAGGCTGCTGCCACCGGAGGACGCTGCCTGACCCAGAGGGCATCGCTGGGTGGGGGCTACGTCTTCGACGTGGCGGGTTTGGCGACAGCCGTCCGCTTCTTGGCTGTCGCGGTCGCCTTCGCCGGCGTTCGCTTCTTGCGCAATCGCACCTGCCGCCTCGATCCCGGGGTGCGTGCTTCCAGGTATGGCTGCTCATCGACCAGGGAGCTGAGCTTGGGGTGGCCATAGGTGCGTGAGTCGAAGTCAGCGTGTGTGCGCCTGAGGTGCTGACCGACCTGGCTGAGCAAGCTCCACCCGTCGTCACCGGAGGTCGCGTTGATGGCCTTGGTCAGCGCGCTCTGCAGGTTGATCACGGGCTCGGGAGCAGAGCCGTCGGTAGCGCTCACGCCGTCGGTCTCAGCAGGTGCTGGTTCCGCCGGCTGCTCGTCGGCCGGCTCCTGTAGCACCTCCAGGGAGATGAACTGGTCGACGGCCCGCCGCAAGGCCACCGATGTCTTGGCCTCGCCGAGCCCGAACACCTGCTTGCCCGACTCACGCAGTCGGGTCGCGAGCCTCGTGAAGTCCGAGTCTGAGGAGACGATGGCGAACGCGTCGACGTTGCCCTGCCACAGCAGGTCCATGGCGTCGATGATCAGCGCTGAGTCGGTGGAATTCTTGCCGACCGTGTTGGCGAACTGTTGCTGGGGCTGGATCGCGTTGCGCAGGAGCTCGGACTTCCAGCTGGACAGGTGAGGGGTCGTCCAGTCGCCGTAGCCGCGCTTCACGGTCGGCACTCCGTAGGTCGCCAGCTCCTCCAGGACCGCCCCGATGTGCCTGGCCGAGATGTTGTCGCAGTCGATGAGCACCGCGATCCGAGTCGTGCGCACGTCGTTGTCCACGGGGCCAACCTATCGGGGCCGGTCTCGTCTTGACGGCTGGCCAGCCTCCGGGACCTGGCCGCGGCGGCCAGCCCCGCGGCATACTCGGGGTCTCTGGGGACTGGAGCCGTGAGTTGCTACACGTAGTAGCGGTTCCACAGGGTGCTGGTGGGGCGGTTGCTGCCGTCGGGAGCGAGACTGTTGCGGCTCGTGCTGAGGTGGGGTTCGCCCTCGGGATGCAGGGCAGCCAGCAGACTGGCGGGCGGGACGGTGACCGTGTCGTCGGCGACCGTTGCCTCAGTGGGTGGCCCGACGGTCACGGTGGCCTCGGCCTTGGGTTGACCTCCAACATACGCAATGAGGGTGGCGGTGCCCTCATCCAGCCCGCGCACATAGAAGGTCTGGTCGCCGGTGCCAGTCACATCGTGGAGCATGGTGCGGTTTTCCCAGGGACCGTCCGCACTCGTGGACAGTTGCACCCTGGTGTCGTCAAAGCTGAAGATCTCGATGTCGGTGGGACTCGCCGGGCTGTCCACGAAGCTGACGGTGGCGGGTGAGACCTCGCCGCCCCCCGGGACGGCCATGTTGTCCAGGATGAGTTGGAGCCCGACCACCGTCCCGGTGATGCTGGACAGGCCGTTGGTGGGTTCGGTGAATCCTGCAGGCTGAGTGAAACTGATCTCCGTGGTTCCCGGACTCACCGGGGCGAACCGTGTCAGGGCCTGGGAGGCGCCGGGGCTGAACTGCAGGGCCGACTCCGTGAGTGTGCCCACCGAGTCGTTGCTGTTGGTCAGGTTGACTGTGATGGTCGGGGAGCCGGCGCGGCGGGCCTGCCGCCCGAGCGTCGTGCCGTCGGCGTTGAGGGGATGGAGGTAGACAGCAATAATCTTGGGTCCCGCGGACTCATCCAGGCTGAAGTCGTCTGTTCCGAAACGGAACCCGACGTCTGGCAGGACAGTGATGGTTCTGTTGATCTCGGGATAGCCGGGAGCCGTCACGGTCAGGGTGGTGGTGCCGGCTGCCAGGCCCTGGACGTGCACGTTGTTGAGGTGGTGGTAGTAGTCCTCATTGACGTCCTCGAGCGTGATGGTCTGTGAGCCGACGGTGTAGTAGTTTTCCGAGACAACAGCGATGGACTCGTCCTCGACCGTGATCGTGATGTCCGCGGGCTCCAAGGGTTGGTCGCGGAGGCTGACAAAGCTGGACCTTTGAAGGTCCTTGCCGACCGTCACGTCAGAGACCAACATCTCCGGGTGGACCGAGATCGTCACGGTGTCCGACGACGAGGCGCCCCACTGGTCGGTGACGGTCAGCTGGACCGTGTAGATCCCGCTCGAGGACGACCAGAACGCCGGTTGCACGGCAGTCGGGTCGGTGATCCGGCCGGTTTCTCCCTCTGGTGCGACGACTTCCCAGGCGTAGGTGAGTGAGTCGCCGTCGGGGTCGCTGGATCCGGTGCCGTCCAGATACACAATCTGGCCCGGGACGGTCTCCAGGTCCTCGCCGGCGTCGGCCACGGGTGCCTGGTTGGTGCGTGCGGTGATGGTGACCGTGTCCTGGGTGGAGGTCCACTGGCCGTCGGTGACGGTGAGGGTGGCGGTGTAGTCGCCGAGTTCGGACGCGGTGAACGTGGGCTCGGCTGCCTGCGGGTCGCTGAGCGCGATGTCTGAGCCGGCCGGGTCGGTGAGCGTCCACGTGTAGGACAGGTCGTCACCGTCCGCGTCGCTGGAGCCGGTGCCGTCCAGGGTGACAGTCACGTCCGGGACTGTCGTCTGGTCCTCGCCAGCGTCGGCGACGGGGCGGTGGGTGACCGTGATCTCGACCGAGTCCACTGCGGAGGTGTCGGTGCCGTCATGGACGGTGAGTTCAGCGGTGTAGGTGCCGGCGACGTCCGCGGCGAAGGTGGGGTGCGCGGTGTCAGAACCTTCCAGCACGGCGGTGGAGCCGGCCGGAGAAGCCAGGGACCATGCATACGACAGGTCGTCGCCGTCGGGATCTGAGGAGCCGGTGCCGTCCAGGGTGACGGTGTCGCCCACGGCAGCCGGCGCGTCCTGCCCGGCCTCGGCGACGGGCGCCTGGTTGACGGGGTCGGTGACGACGATCGACTGATACGCCCACCAGGATGTGTAGCGACCGTCGTGGACCCGGAGGCCGACCTGGTAGGTGCCGGCGATGTCGGCGGTGAAGCTGGGGATGGCGGACGCAGGGTCCTCCAGAACGGCCGTGGACCCCTCGGGGGAGCCCATGACCCACTCATAGCTGAGGTCGTCGCCGTCGGCGTCCGTCGACCCGGTGCCATCCAGGGTGACCGTGTCACCGGTCACTGCGACCCGGTCGGGGCCGACCTCCGCGTCGGGGCGGTGTCCGATCTCGAGGGTGACGGTCTGCGAGGCGCTGGTCTGGCCGTCGTTGACGACCATGGTGACGGTGTAGGTGCCGGCCACGTCGGGCCAGAAGCTGCTCGTGGACTCAATCGGGTGATCGGGGACGACTGTCGACCCGTCCGGCATCTGGAAGTCCCAGGTATAGGTGAGCTCGTCACCGTCGGGGTCGCTGGAGTAGTAGCCGACCAGGAGGACGCGCTCACCGATGGCGCCGTCCTCCAGGAGGTCCAACTGGGCGATCGGTGCGCGGTTGGGCGGCTCGTTGACCGTGATCGTGACGGTGTCGGCGGGGGAGTCCTCGGTGCCGTCATTGACGACCAGGGAGGCCACATACGCACCCGGCAGGTCAGGTATGAGGAATGGCTGGGGTCCGTCAGCGCCCTCCAGTGAGGCTGTGGACCCCTCTGGTGCGGTGAGGGTCCACGTGTAGCTGAGGGTGTCGCCGTCGGGGTCGGTGGAGGCGGTGCCGTCGAGGGTGACGGTGTCGCCGGTGGTCGCGTCCTGGTCCTCGCCGGCGTCGGCGATGGGGGCCTGGTTGGGGGGCTCCTGGACGGTGATGGTGACCGTGTCGGGGGCAGAGCTGTCGGTGCCGTCGGTGACGATGAGCTCGGCGGTGTAGGTGCCGGTGACGTCTGCGGTGAAGGTGGGGTGCGCGGTGTCAGAACCTTCCAGCACACTGGTGGAGCCGGAGGGAGAAGCCAGCGACCATGCATACGAGAGGGTGTCGCCGTCGGGGTCGGTGGAGGCGGTGCCGTCGAGGGTGACGGTGTCGCCGGTGGTCGCCTCCTGGTCCGGGCCGGCGTCGGCGACCGGTGCCTGGTTGACCGGCGCACAGGGTGGGGGATCGGTCGGGGCGTCGAAGCGGGTGCCGTAGCCGGGGCCGTCGCCGCTGCTGGTGCCGGGCACGCTGACCCAGATGGTGGTGATGCCGGGGGTGTCGGACAGGGTCCAGGTGTCTGCTCGCGGGATGTGCCGGGACTGTTCCTCGCCCTGGGCGACCACGACGCGGTCGATGCGGACCGGGGCGGTGACGGTGACGCCGTCGCACTGCCAGGAGACCTCGATGCCGTCACCGACCGTGATGGCCACGGTGTCGGCCACGGAGTCCTGGGTGCCGTCGCTGACGACCAGGGTCGCGGTGTAGGTGCCCACAAGGGCTGGGGTGAAGGAGGGTGTCGGTGAGGTCGTGTCGTCCAGGCTCTGGGTGTAGTCGCCGGGTTGCGGCCCGGCCAGCCTCCAGCTGTAGCTGAGGTCGTCGCCGTCGGGGTCCGATGACGCGGTGCCGTCCAGCGTGACGGTCTGCCCGATGCTGGTCGTGAGGTCGGCGCCGGCGTCGGCGACGGGTGCCTGGGCCGCCGGTGAGCTGGCGGTGGCCGGCGCGGTGGACAGGAGCGCCGTGACCAGGGCCAGGGACAGCAGCGTCGCCCAGAGGCGGCGGATGCGTTGTCGCAGGCGGCTCCTCTGGCGGTCGGTGTTGCCGAACGGTGGCACCGGACGAGACGCACGCATGAGGCTGACCCCTTGGTCATAGACACGTTGCTGAGGCATCACGCAGGACTCACGTGACAGTCAAGATTTCCCCAAGTTGCTTTCAGCCTAGGGGGCAGTTGACTGATGCAACAAGGGGGCTGAGTTAAAGACTTGGCCAATTCAAGGTGTGGTGCACGTATGCCGTTGGTCGCCAAACCGTAGACAGGAGTGCCTGCGCGGCAGTACCGTTGCTCGTTCTGCTTTTCCATGGCGTCGTGAGGGACCCGATGGCTAAGCGTGGTGTCACCCTGTTGGACCTGTTCGCCCCCGGCGGCGCACAGGCCCTGCTGCCGAGCGATGTGGCGAGCCGGCTGGAGAACCTCGCCGTGGTCGACCTGCGCAGCTCCACCAGCGGTGGCACCTTCGTGCACGAGGGCGTGGTGCAGCCGCTGTCCGACCTCGGGTTGCCGGCGCTGCGGAACTGGCCGGTGGAGATTCCCGGCCTCAACACCGGGTTGCCCTTCCGGCTGGTCCGGGTCCGGCAGGTGCCGTCCGCCACCGACACCCTCGAGCCCGCCGCGGACGCCGCGTTCCTCGACCTGATCGTCGACCGGATCGCGATCACCATCCCCGGGCTGCGGCCCGCGATCTTCGTCCCGGCGACCACCAGCTCGCCCGCGCACCTGCTGCCGGACAACAGTCGCGACGGCGTCAAGCTCGTCGGCTCGGGCGTCATGCGGATCGACCTGACCGGGGCCTCGGAGGTCGTCCGGTTCGTCGACTTCCCCGACCCCTTCGACCCCGCCGCGCCGAACGGGCCCGTCGCCCGCCTGACCTTCGACCCGATCAGCTTCACCTTCGGCGACTCCGACATCGGCATGGTCGTCGACCGGGTCGTCTATGACGCCTCCGAGCAGATCACTCCGCCGGAGATCATCGCGCGGGGTCAGACGCCGGGCTGGCAGGGGATGGCGATCGCCGAGGCGACCGTGATGCTGCCGCTCAAAGGCACCGCGGTCGAGCAGATCAACGCCTCGGTGAAGGACGTGATCCTCGGCAGCCCGGCCGGCATGCAGGGCACGGTCTCCGTCGAGCTCGGGCGCACCCCGATCGCCGGTGCGGCCGTGCTGTTCACCCAGGACGTCGACGGCACGGAGCACCCGCGCACCCCCGAGGGCAGCGGTCGCGAGCTGACCGTGCCCTTCGTGGCCGACACCAGCGCCACCGGTCGGATGCGGGCGCGCCTGTCCGACGCCATCCAGGGACAGCCCAACCAGCCGCGCATCTCCTGGACCCTGCCGGAGGGCACCCGGGTCGAGGAGTCCGACACCGGGTGGTTCACCACGAGCGTGGGGGAGACCCTGGACGGTGTCTACTCCGAGCTGGTCGACGGGGAGCGGCACCACGACCTGCCCATCTCCTACACCTTCACCCAGGACGACGACGGCGTGGACCATGCCGCGATGGTCGACGCGGTGCTCCCGGGGGCGTCGGGCATCGCCAATGTCGTCTCGTTGTCGGGCACCCGGGACGCGATCGCCCAGGTCGAGCTGCAGTCCCGGCTCGCGGTCCCGGACGCAGCGCACATTCGCTGGCAGTTCGGCACCGGCGTCGGTGCCCAGAGCGGCACCGGCCACGACTTCACCGTCTTCCCCGACGAGGTCGGCACCGGCTACCTGGTGGTCACCGACGGCGACCTGACCCGACGGGTGCGCATCGACACCCTGGCCGAGGGTGGGCTGCTCGTCGGTGCGGAGGACGGCGTCCACGACGCCACCGGTGCCCTCGTCACCGTCCGGGGCGTCGACAGCACCCACGCCCTGGCCCCGTTCCACCGCGCCGGTGAGCTCCGCAGCCACCGCGAGGACGCCACCGCGTCCGGCACCACGGTGACCGTCCCGGACGGTGCGCTGGCGGCGGTCACGGTCGAGGTTGGCAGCGGTCCCGACCCGACGGGGCCGCCTCCACCGGTCGAGGCGTCCGCCGTGCGGCACCTGTCGGTCCGGTTCGGGTTCAACGCCGCCGATCCCGAGGGGTGGGGCCGGTTCGCCCCGAACGACGCCTCGGGCAACGTCAGCGTCGAGATCCGGGACTGGGCGACCTACTTCCCCGGCGCGCGGTTCCTGGTGGTGGGGCACTGCTGTGACATCGGCACCCCTGACCGCAACGACGACCTCGCGGGCGAGCGGATCGAGGTGATCAGCCAGCACCTGCCCGCCGGGCAGGTCGACGCGCGGGGCGAGCAGGACGCCGCGACCGGGACGGTGGCGCAGACGCAGGCCGCCGTCCCGCCCTCGGAGATGAGCGCGACCGAGCGCCTCGCCGGCCGCACGATCATGCTCGACCACAACGCCACCACCCGCCAGGGCTGGGGCAGTCTCACCACCCACCCGATCCGGGAGTCCTACCGGCGGGTCGACGTCTACGCCGTCGGAGGGACCTACACCCCACCCGCGGGCGCGTCCGCGCAGGGACAGCAGGCCTCGACCGACCCGCAGACGACCGACCCCGCGCTGCGGCGTTCCTACGTGCCCGGTGCCGACGTGGCCGAGATCCAACCTCCCGGTGACCCGTCCTCGCGGCTCGGCTACCTGGTGCGCCTCCGCGTCTCCTGGGACTCCCCGACGGTGACCAGCTGGGCCGACGCGGTCCCCACCCTGGCCGAGATCACCCTCGCCTGGTCGAGCGACCACGTGACGATGACCGACGAGAACGACAACGAGACCGACGTGCCGGTCTCCTCACCCTCGACCCCCGGGACACCCTCGACCGAGGTCTGGACCATCACCGGCCGCTGGGCCTACGACAACCGGTCGGGTCAGACGCTGTTCGCGCTGTCGGTCGCCTCGGAGGGAGACCCCAAGGGCATCGCGCGGTTCGACTCCTCCTTCGCGGCGGTCGCCCTGGCGCTCGCCCCGGCCCTGCTCGGTGGCATCGGCGGTGGGGGAGTGACCGACGGTGTCGTGCAGATGTCGGCGCTGGCCATCGCCAGCGCCGTGATGACGACGATCACCAAGGAGGGCTGGATCGTCCTGCACGCGATCTCGGCGGAGTACCGTGCTCCTTCGATCGACTCCGCGCGCGGCATGAGGCTGCGGGTCACGATCGACTACACCGCAGCCGTCGGCATCGACATCTCGGCCAACGGCATCGGATCGATCAGCACCGCGGACGACCACCCGCTCCAGGTCCGCTACACCAAGGTGGGGGTGGAGATCGATGATGCCGCGACCGAGTGGTACGACAAGGTCGGGTTCGTCTTCGAGGACGTCTCGTTCGAGGTCTCCGACCCGGGGCGCTGGCAGCTCGACGGGCCGCTGGGCAATCTGCTGGCGATCACCGGCACCCGTGCGGGGTCGGGCTCCTCGTGGTTCGAGTGCGACCTGGAGTTCGCGCTCGACCTGGGTGTCGTCAGCATCGAGGGCGCCACCATCCGGGTGATCTTCGCCGACGGCGGGGTCTCGGCCGAGCTGCGCGGTCTCGCGCTCGCCGTGGAGATCCCGGGCGTGCTGCGGGGCCGCGGCCAGGTCGTCATCGGTGACGGCGGCGCGTTCGGTGCCTCCCTGGAGCTCGAGCTGATCTCCGTCGGCGCCAAGGGCATCGGCGCCCTGGAGTTCGACCCCGCGCACGACTACCTGTCGATCCAGCTGGGGTTGCTGCTGCCGGTCGGCATCCCGCTGGCGCAGACCGGGCTCGGCATCTTCGGCTTCCTCGGGATGTTCGTGTCCAACGGTGCCCGGCAGCTGCCCGCCGGCTTCGAGAACGACCCGGTCGGGCGCGAGGTCGCGTGGTATCGCGACGCCCCGCTCCTGGACAAGTTCGGCCCCGAGCGCGGTCAGTGGGCGATCGGCCTGGGCCTGGTAATCGGCACAATGCCGGACCAGGCGTTCACGTTCAACGCCGTCGGGATGCTGGTCGTGGCCTTCCCCGACCCCGAGGTGATCCTGGCGATCGACGCCAAGCTCGCCACGCGTCCGGACCTGGTGCCCAAGGCGCAGGGCACCGCAGCCGGCACCGGGCTGGAGATCCTCGGCCTGGTCGTCATCGATGACACCGCCGTGCTGGTGGGCATCCGCGGCCGCTACGAGATCCCCAAGGTGCTGACCCTCAACGTCCCGATCGACGGCTACTTCCCCTATCCGAGCACCCCGAAGGACGCCTTCGTCCGGGTCGGCTCGGACGGGGTGGTCGCTGAGGGGCGCGGCGGCGACCCGGTGCAGATCATCCTGCTGCCGGGCACCCTCGACATCGAGGCCTATGCCTTCCTCATGATCGAGGAGAAGAAGCTGCACCGGCTCGGCGGCGACGACTCGGTCAACTTCGACGGCTTCTCGATCGGCTTCGGCGCGGGCATCGAGATCGGCTGGTCGGCCGGCCCGCTGACCCTCGCGGCTGGTGCCCGCATCCTGGTGGGCCTGGGGACCAACCCGTTCCTGCTCAAGGGCATCTTCCAGGTCTGGGGCACGCTGTCCCTGGTGATCGTCGAAGTCGACGTCGATGGCGAGCTCGTCTGCACCGTGTGGGACCAGGGCGGGCTGAAGGTCAACCTCCAGGGCAAGTTCTGCGGCAAGGTCTCGTTCTTCTTCTTCTCCGTGTCGGGGTGCGTCGGGATTGAGATCGGCGACCCGCTGACCCCTGCGGCACCGCCCCCACCGCCCCCGATCGGCAAGGTGTCCCTGACCGACCGCCGCGGCCAGACCACCGCCGAGGCCGTGACCGGCACGCCGGGAGCGAACCAGACGGTGTGGCCGGACACGGTGCCGGTGCTCGAGCTGATGCACCACATGTCCGTCGACCTCTCCGGCTCGGCGTTCGCCCCAGGCGCCCCACCGGCCGGGCCGGTGTGGTCGGGCACCTCGGAGATGAAGTACGCCTACCGGCTCACCGGGGTCGACATCGTGCCCGACGGCGGCACACCGTTGGCCGCGCCCCTCGCCTCGGGCTGGTGGCTGCCCACCCACCGGCCGGGAGTCCTCGCCGACGGTGACATCGCGGTCTCGACCGAGGAGGCGATGTTCCTGGCCCTGCTGTCCTGGGACCCGGCCCCGTGGACCTACTGGCTGCCCGACGGCGGCGAGGGCACCGACGGCGACCCCGCCCAGACACCCGGCCGGCTGTGCGAGGAGCCACCCCGGCCGACCCGGATGTGCCTGCTGGGGCGGGACGCCCGGCGCACTGGCACCGACTCCGTGCTGTTCCCGCCGGAGACGCTCGGGGAGGCGCCGTTCCCCTCGCGGTTCACCGGTCACGCGCGTGAGCGGATCGCCGGCCGGGTCCTGGAGCTGGCCGCCCCCTGGCTGGTGCAGCAGGGACTGTCCCTGACTCCCGGGCACCTCGCCGACGACATCTGGTGGCTCGCGGCCGCCACCCGGTTCGGGTTCACCGAGCGCACCACCGAGCTGCGGGTCACGCTCGCCCCGGAGGTCGTCGAGCCCGAGCTGCGGCTGGTGGTCTGCGACGACCGACGCAAGCGGCCGCAGCACCCGGTCTCGGGCACGTGCGCCATCGTCGGCGACCATCACCGGGCCGACACCGACCTGGGCACCTCCAGCTCGATCGACGGAGTGAAGATCCAGTCCCACGGCAAGCCGTTCACCACCCACGGGGCGCCGGTCACGGTGCTCCTGCCCGAGGGTGGCATGGTCGCCCACCTGCCCGAGCGCACCGACCGGGTCGAGGTGCGGATCCGGATGTGGGACAACGGCGAGGCCAAGCTGTCCGCCTACGACAGCGCGGGCTCGGTCGTCGCCGACGGGTGGGTCGCCCCCGACGGCGGGTGGGAGCAGACCGTGGTGCTGGCCGGCTCCGACATCGTCTCGGTGGAGATCCACGGCGCGACCTGGCTCGGCATCGAGCGGATCTGCTGGGGCACCGCTGGGCAGGAGCCCGTGGGGTCAGCCGAGCTGCCGCGGGTGTCCGGCTCCCTGGTCGGCGGGGGTGAGTGGGAGTGGGAGCCCACGGTCGAGCAGACCTACCGGACCGGCACGGGCACCTGCTCGGTGGTGCTCTACCGGCCGCGGGAACACGGCACGTGGCGCGGCCTGCGCGTGCACGAGTGGGCCGGTGGGCGCACCCGCCCCGCGCGGGTGGGCTGGCAGCAGCTGTGCGGGATCAGCGCCTCGGCGCAGGCGCTCGCCGACGCCAACGCGGCCTACGCCCTGGACCTGGCCGGCCTCATCAACGGGCTGGGTGGAGGCGGCGGAGGCGGTGCGCCGCAGCCACCGCACCGCAGCCTGCTCGCCGCGGGCACGAGTTACTCGGTGCGGATCCGGTGGCAGTGGCAGGGGTGGGTGAAGTCGGAGAGCACACCCGAGCCGCCCACGGTCCCGCCCAGCGGCGACTGGCAGAACGGGGCCGAGGTCGTGCGCAGGTTCCGGACCGCCTCGCCGGCGACGATCACCGGTCAGCCGCCGACCGAGCTCACCGACGAGAAGACCTTCGACCCCCGGTCCGTCCTGCGCTACCTGTTGGCGATCGAACCGGACACCGGGCAGGCCCCGCACCTGCTCGACGACACGCTGCTGGTCCACCTCGCGGTAGACCACCTCGACCAGCTCGCCGCGCTCTATGGACGGGCCGTGAGCCTGCGGCTGCGCCGCACCGACCCACCGCCGGGGTCGCTGGCCGGGCAGGCGCACGCCCCTGACGTGCCGCTCACGGTGACCTGGACGAAGCTGCACGACCACTACCGCCCGCTGGGCCAGAAGCGTTTCCTTGACGAGATCCGCGAGGCACCGTGCCTGGAGGAGCCACCGCTGGGCGGCACCACCGGTGAGGTCACGGCCGACCTGGTGCCCGGCGCGTGGTACGACCTGATGCTGATGGCCACGCCGGCCGCCCAGCCCACCGCGGAGGACCTCGTGGTGCGGCGCGCCCACTTCCAGGCCTCCGCCTACCACGACGCGACCGAGCTGCTCGGGGCCCTCGGGCTGACGTCGACCGGGAGCCCGCTGGTGGCACCCGATGCCGTCGTGACCGGTCCGGTGCCCCCGGGGCCGCTGGTCGTCGGGGACCGCGAGCTGGACGAGGCGATGGCCGCGCTCGGGCTGGACCCGTGGCCACTGCCCGCGGCCGGGCGCACCAGTGTGCTCTGGTGGCGCCAGGGCACCTCGTGGCTGCTGGCCGGGGTGATGCTCGAGCTCCCGGAGCCGATCGTGCGGACCGGACGGCGGGCGCTGGACGTCACCTCGGCCAGCCACGGCGGCGTCCCGCTGGTGCAGCGGCGCCGCAACACCAACGGCACCCGGGTGCTGCTGGCGCCCACGGCCCCCGTGGCCGTCAGCCCCTCGGGGGCCGACGCCTTCCAGGCGGCGCCCCTGGTGGTGCAGCTCACCCGGACGGTCACCGACCGGACCGACGCCACGTCCTCGACGGTCGTCACCGGCAGCCGCGCTGCGCTGACCGCCCCCAGAGCCGTCTACCAGGAGGTGGGAGCATGAGCCTGAGTCCCTCGTGGGCGATGAGCGGCCAGGCCATCGACGGCCGCGACGACACCCACCTCGCCCTGGGCAACCACCTGCGGATCGTCACCAACCCGCTGCTGGGCCTGCCGGTGTGCCCGATCGTCGTGCAGCGGGTGGTGACCACGCGCAAGCAGCTGTGGCGCCAGACCCGCAGCGACGCGGTCTGGGTCGACTCCCACGGGACCGTCCTCACGCCGCCGTTCACGCTGACCGCCGACAACCCGGTCACGGCCCACCTGCCGCGCGCGGCCTGCTGGGTGGAGGTCGCGGCCACGCCGTCCCGGACCAGCTGGTGGCCGCCCGTGGTCGGCCCGGTCCACCCCGTGCCCGGCCCGGTGGTGCCGCCGGTCCGGCCGCCCGTCCGACCCCCGGTCGTGGCACCCTTCCGGCCCCCACCGGAGCGGCCGGGTGTCTCCCTGCCCATCCGGCCCCGGCTGACCCGCATCGTGGTGCAGGGCATGGTGACCACACCGCTCGGTGACGCACCGGTGGCGGTGCGGTCCCGGGCGCCCTACCAGGTCTACGCCTCCCAGCTGGAGCGCGTGGTCCTCAGCGGCGCGGGCACCGTGGAGGGCATCCGCTGGCTGGACCCAGCGCGCATACCGACTGGTGAGCCGTGGCGCACGCTGCCCCTGCCGTGCGGTCCCGGGGCACGCTACGTCGGGCCGGGCGACGGTTGGGACCGTGGGCTCGAGCGCGCCCACGACGCCGCCCCGACCCGCTTCGGCCTGCACGAGCAACCGCTCGCGGCCGGGCCGGCGGCCTGCGACCCCGTCGGCGCCAGCGACGAGGCCGTCCGGGTCGAACACCTGGCCCACGAGCTGCGGGACGAGCTGGACCGGCTGGTCAACGACACCTCGGCCAGCCAGCAGGACCTCGCGGCGGTCGCACCGGTCACCGGCCTGGGCAACGGGTCCGGCACGTCCGACCGGAGCCTGCTGACGACGTTGCTGCAGGCCACGCTCGACCCCGGGATCGCCCGCTGGCTCCCTTTCGCCGACATCGACCGCGACCTGGACGACCGCGACGGCGAGGCGATGGTGCTGTATCTGGTCAGCGCCGCCTTCGCCCCGGACCTGAAAGCGATCGCCAAGCTCGGGCTGACCTCCTCGCTGCCCTCGCCCGAGGACCCGGCGGAGGTGATCGAGCGGTTCGCCAAGATCGCCGGGGAGGGCTGGGACGGCGGCGACCGGATCGGGCGCGCCGTGCAGCTGGACATGGTCCTGGTGGCCCCGGCCCGGGTGCCGCTCGACGTGCCGTCGGCACCACCCATGGTGGTGTCCTGGGACGGCACCTGGCAGTCGGTCCCGCCGCCCGCCGCGTCCCGCCGCCTGACCGCCGACCTGGACCGGCTGGTCCCTGGGGCCGCGCTGGCCTCGGCGATCGCGCAGCCCGCGGGCACGGACCCGCGCACCCGGCACCTCAAGGACGGGATCGGCCGGCTGGTGCTGCTCGGCCCCTCGCAGCCGGCGACCGCGACCGCGGCCACCCAGGGCCGGCTGACCGACCGCGGTGTCACCGAGGACGACGGTGTCTGGCAGATCGCCCAGGCGGACTGGTTCGGCCGCTGGTCGGGCTGGACCCGCACGCCGTATGCCGAGGGTCAGCGACCCCCACCACCTCGCCCTGTGGTGATGCTCGCCGCCACCGGACCGACGGTCCCGGAGCCGGTGCCGACCGGTCCGCTGGCGGGCAGTGTGCGCGTCGAGGTGCCGGTGCCGCCGGCGTCCGCGCTGCCCCCGGGCGGGCGCCTCCTCGCCCAGCTGGAGCTGACCGTGTCGCTGAGCAGCGGCGGCACCATTACCTCGCTCCATCCGGTGGCGCCCGACGCGGTCGTGGTCACGGTCCCCGGGCCGCTCCTGCTGCCGACGACCTCGGGCACGGCGACGGTGACCGCCCGGTGGCTGGACAGTGCCGGAGTCGCCTCGGAGACCAGCGAGCCGCGCACCGCCACCCTGCACGACCCACGGGCCCCCGCCCCGGTGGTGCTGCCGGCCACGCTGACCTACACCGCTCGTCCGGACGCGACCGGCTGGGCACAGACCACGCTGTCCTGGCCCGCGCAGCCGGGGCAGGCCTCGTTCCGGGTGTTCCTCGCTGACGAGTCGACGCTGCGCTCCAAGCTGGAGGAGGTCGCCGACGGCACCCTCGGCCCCGGGGACGCCGGTCAGGCGCCCTCGGCGGCGCAGGCCCAGGCGCTGCTCGATGACCTGGCTGCCGCTGCCGGGGGGCCCGAGCGGGGTGCCGCCTGGGAGGCGCACAAGAGGATCCTGCCGCGACGCTGGTTCCTGCAGCTCACCCCCGAGCCGGTGCCCGCCAGTGCGACCACGACCTACCGACACCAGGTGTCCGGGTCGCTGACGGTGCTGGTCCTCTACCGCGTGGTCGCCGTGAGTGCGGCGAGCGTGGAGTCGGACTTCCGGACCGCGCCGATCCTGCCCCGGGCGGTGCCGAACGCGCTCGCCCCGGCGGCACCGGCGATCCGGGTGGACCAGGAGACGACGGCCACGGGGGAGCTGCAGGCGAGCATCACCGTGACCGTGCCGGCCGGCCCGACCCCGGCGGCCAGGTGGCGGCTGCGGCGCGCGAGCGCCTCGACGGAGGCAGCACTCATGCAGGTCGTGGCGGAGGGTGCCGTGCCACCGGCGCCACCCGGCGTCACGGGGGACCAGGTGTTCGAGGTCATCGACACCGGCGCAGCCCCCGGCCTGGCCCGGACCTCCCTGTCGGGCTGGGTGCGCTACGCGTGGCGGGTCGAGGTCGCCGGGCCGGACCTGCCCGGCGGAGGCCCGTCGGGGGAGTGGTCCCCGCCCTCGGCGCCCGCATCGGCGCTCGTGATGCCACCCGACCCGCCGACCGGCGTGACCGGGCTGGCGGCGGCGCGCGACGCCGCCGGGGTCCACGTGCAGTTCGTGCACCCGGGCCCGTTGAGCCCCGGGGCCAGCACCGGCTACGTGCTCGATGTCTATCGCCGCCGACCGGGCGAGGTGATGGGCCTGGCGACCTCGGTGCCCGGCCTTGCGGCGGGTCCCGGCGGCGTGTTCGACGTCGTCGACCCTGACCCGGCGGTGCCGGCCGGCACGGCCTACCGGGTCGTGATCACCGACCCGATCGGCCGGCGGACCGCCCCGAGCGAAGAGGTGGTGGCGCCGTGACCGCGCTCGTTCCGGCTCCTGAGGACCTCGGGCTGGAGAGCCCCGCGCTGGGGCCCTGGTTCTCGACCGACGAGACCCTGCCGGTGCCCTCGCCCGACGACCTGGGCGTGACCGTCCCGCTCCCGGCCGGCACCGACTGGTTGCCGCCTGCGACGGGACTGCTCTCCTTCGCCGTCGCCGGCCAGCCCCGGCTGGCCGGCCTGCGTGGACCCGCGGGGACGCCGCCGTTCCGCAGCGGCCGCTTCGTGGCGACCTTCCGGCTGCTCCCCGAGGTGGAGGCCCGGTTGGGTGCCCTGCTCGCCGACGTGCCCGCCGCGGACGGCGGGGCGGGCGGGGTCACCCGCGCCACGGTGCGCACCCTCGCCCTGGAACTGCCCGAGGACCCAGGCTCGCTGACCGACCTGGTGACCAGGGTGAGGCCACCCATCCCGGACGTGACCTCGATGGATGAGGCGACCCAGCAGGCATACCTCGGTCTGACCGGCACCCCGATCGCGGACCTGAAGCGACCCGGCACACTGACCGCCGACGACGACGTGCTGCTGGCCTTCGCCGGTCCCACGACCGTGCGGCTGTTCGCGTTCGACAACCGGGGGCGGGCGATCGATCCCGGTGCCGTCGCGTCCTGGTGGGCGCGGCTCGCGACGTCGTTCAGCAACCTGTGGGCTCCGGGCGCGGCACAACGCACCGCCACGGTCGACGCCCAGCGCACGGTGGTCCTCTGCGGACCGGACGAGGCGCCTGCCGGCGAAGGGGTCCTGGCGCGGCTCGCGGTGAGTGGGCTGTCGGGCACCGGCGCGGTGCGGGTCGCCGGCACCGAGACGGCGACCGTGGCGCTGAGCGGCGGGAGCGCTCAGGACGCGGCGCAACCACGGGTGGCGGTGTTGCCGGCGGGCAGCTACGGGACGACCGTGTCGCTGTGGAGCGGTGGCACCCCGGTGGGCGGCCTCACGCGGGACTGCGTGCGGGTGGCGCTGGTGGACGTCGAGGCGCACGTGACCGGGCAACGGCGCGTGGCGCCCGCGGGGGCCGCGGAGCCAGCGGTCCGGCGAGCCGCGGACCAGGCCAGGGCCTCGACCGCCACGCTGGTGGCGCGCGCGACGGTGGCCGCCACCGACACCGTGCTGCTGCCCAGTGCCGATGCGGCACTGACTGGCCTGGCGGGCATCCTGTCGGCCGGTCCGGTGACGCTCCTGGCGCCGGTGCTCGACCGGGCCGCGGGCGCGGTGCCGGAGCCGGCCCTGCCCCCGGTCGCTGCACCGGTGGGGCTCGGCGCGGTGACGGTGAGCGCGCTGACCGGCGGCGGGGTGGCGGACAGCGGGGTGGTGCTCGCGCAGCGGATCCTGGTGACGGTGCCAGTCGGTCCGGAGCTCGCGGGCGCCTGGGTGCGGGTGTGGCCGCAGTACTTCGACCCGGACAAGGGCCGGCACGTCCGCGGTGCGGGCGGTGGTGGCCTGGTCGATGCCGCCGGGCTGGCTCGGGTCGTGGTGCGTCTCGCGGACGGCGCGGTCACGCCGGCGAACAGGATGGGGCTGGACGTGATGGTGGTGACCGGGCTCGCGGCGACGCGCTATCCGGAGGTGCGGCTGGAGCGGCCTGCACCGGTCGGCGGCGCGATGGTTGCGCTGGCCTCGGTGGGGGAGTCGGTGCTGGTGTGCGAGAGCGGGACCGAGGTCGTGGCAGGTGTTGCGGCCGGGTCGCTCCCGTCGGGGTCGACCCTGGTCGCGCTGACGACGACGCCGACGCTCGTGGACCCGGAGTCCGTCCCGGCGACCGCGTGGGCGGCGCCCGCGGTGGGACCGCTGCTGGGGGCAGGGGACACGGTGCTGCTGACCGAGCCCGCGTGGCGGGGGTGGCGCGGCGGGGAGACCGCTTCGGTGCTGGGTGGCACGGGCGCGAGCGTGTCGGCGCTGGAGCGGACCCTGCTGGTGCGACCACCCGGTGTTGCCTCCCCGCTGCCCACACAGTCGCGCGACGAGGTGGCGGCCGTTGCGCTGGGCACCGGGGCGGACCCGGAGGCGGATGCCACCGTCGCCGCGGTGCGGCCGCTCGGTGCTCATCACGAGGTCGGCACACACCAGGCCGGGCACCCGGGGGCCCCGGCGGATGACGAGCGGCACGGCGCAGGTGCACGCCTGCGGGGTCCTGCGGTCGCCGCGGTCGCGGAGATCGCGCGCGAGCGGACCCGGCCGGGCACGCCCGAGCTGGCCGTGGCCGCCGCGACGCCGCTGACCCAGCCGGCCGCGCCGTCGGCAGCCGGCTCCTGGGCTGCGGTGCTGCGGACGGTTGCGGCGCGGGTCGAGGGCGAGTCGGGGCTGGTGGAGGCGATGGATGCCCTCGACACCGGCGACTTCCCGTGGGAACAGCCGCTGGCGGACCTGCGGTCCTGGCTGGCAGGGCAGGGGGTGAGCGTGCCGGCGGCGGTGGACGAGGCGGCGACCAGCATGCAGCGGGCACTGAACCGGCGGCTGCTCGGCGCCCGCTGGGGTTACCGGGAGGCGGCGACAGCGCTGGCAGCGCGCTTCGCGGGTGCACAGGATCTGGTCTATCTCGAGACCCCCGCGCTGGACGCGCTGCCGTTGGGATCCGGCGACGACGCGCTGGACGTCCTCGGCGCGCTGGCCACGCGGTTGACGGAGAACCCGGCGCTGCAGGTGCTGGTGTGCGTGCCGCTGAAGCTGGTGCCGGGGACGCCGAAGAAGCTGGGGAGGATCCGTGACGCCGGCGTCCTGGCCGGCCTCCGGAGGCTGGCGACCGCCGGGGGCGAGCGGGTCGCAGCGTTCACACCGGTGACCGGCCCCGGCAGGTCACTGCACCTGGACGCGACGTCGGTCGTGGTGGACGATGCGTGGGCCCTCACCGGCGGCACCCACCTGTGGCGGCGCGGGCTGTCCTTCGACGCCTCGCTCGCGGTCGCGACCTTCGACGAGCGACTCGACGGTGGCCGGCCCGCCGAGGTGGTGGCCTTCCGCAGGGCCCTGGTGGCCGGGCGGCTGGGGCTCGCGCCCACTCTGCTTCCGGAGGACCCGGCGGAGCTGGTGCGGGCGGTGCGGACCCTGAGCAACCGGGGCGGTGGGCTGCGGTTGGCACCCGAGGTGATCGTGCCCGCGGACCAGGAGCCCTCGGAGCTCGACACCCGCGTTTGGAACCCGGACGGCAGTTATGTGAGCGGCTTCAACTTCATGGACTTCCTCGCTGGACTGGCCGTCGGGGTGCAGGCCGAGCTCCGCGAGGAGGTTCCGGGCGAGGCCTAGTCAGTGCTGGACGCACTCTCGCCTGGGCCGGCCAGTGGTGCTCTGGATATTAGCGCTAATACCCAGTCGGCTGCCCTGTGCCTCCGAGGTGGCCAGCGCCCAACTCGGGGTGCTCCCGCACCTGGTGCCGAGCTCTTGCGGGCAGCCAGCGTCTCTGGGCGGCCCACGCCCGACTCCGTTGACCTCGGTCGCCGGCCCGTGCACGTCGGGGCGGCCCGTGCACGTCGGGGTGGCCCGTGGCGGCTTGGGTGCTGGTCCGGTGTTTGTGCTGGTCAGGTGACTGTCGGTGGTGGGTGCTTAGATCAGTTGTATGAAGCAGTCGGGTGTGGAGGCCAAGGGCTGGGAGCAGGTTCCCGGTCCTGGTGTCGGGGTGCCCGAGGGGGAGCTCGCCACGGGTGGTGCTCCTGAGGTGTTGACTGCTGAGGGGTCGGCGGTCGCGGCGGGGGTGTTGCCGGAGGAGGTGGCGGCGTTCGTGGCGTGGGAGGCCGAGCTCGCGGCAGACCCGGCAGAGGAGGTGGGGGCGGATTGGGCTCTGGTGGGGGAGGTTGATGAGTTCTTGTCACGGTCCGGGGTCGGGTCGGCGGCGGAGGACCTGGCCGGCGGCCTGGATGCCGCGGTCCGGGGTCTGGGCCGGGTGGCCGGGGTCGGCCCGGCGGAGTTGGTGAGCGTGTTCGACCCGGCCGTGTCTGAGGGCCTGGAGGTGGTGGGGGCGTTGCGGTGTGCCCTGGACGGGGTCGGTTTCGCGTTGGCCGCCGAGGCTGAGGGTCGGGGGTTGCACACCGCGGTCGGGCTCTCGTTGGTGGACTGGTTGCGGGTGCGGTGCCCGTGGCTGTCGGGTCCGGAGGCCTGTCAGGTGCGGGAGGTGGTCCGGGCCGGGGCCAAGCACTGGGGCAGGGGGTTGGCGCAGGCGGTGCGGGATGGGGAGGTGCCGGTGTATCGGGCGGCGAAGGTGGCCCGGACCATGAACCGGTTGGAGCCGAGTCTGGATGTGGATCAGCAGGAGGCGTTCGCGGAGATCGCGGCCGGCGCGGCGGGTAACCACCGGATCAGTGACCGGGACCTGGAGGTGGTGTGCAAGAAGCTGTTGTTCGACCTGCTGGATGAGCAGCCCAAGGAAGAGGCGGAGAAGGTCGCCCAGGAGCAGCGGTGTGTCTCGCGGCGCCAGTTGGGCTCGGGCATGACCCGGTTCACCATCGACGCCCCGGACAGTGACGCCGCGCTGATCGATGGGGTACTGACCGGGCCACTAGCCGCCCCCGACCCGAACCCGACGCCCGGCTCCGGGCAGGACAGCTCAGCGGAAGGAGACGGCGCCGAGGGCGGTGCGGGGGAGGGGGGTGTGCGGTCGCCGGGGCAGCGGCGGTTTGATGCGTTGTTGATGGTGATTAATCGGGGGTTGTCGAATCCGGGGGCGCCGCCCTCCTCGGGTAGGGCTTCGGTGATGGTGACGGTGAAGGCGGATCCGGTGACGGGGGAGCCGCAGGGGGCGGCGGTGGCTTCGACGGGGCAGGTGTTCACGGCGCGGGCGGCGGGCCGGTTCGCGTGTGTGGGGGATCTGACGCCGATCGTGTTGGGGGAGTATGGCGAGCCGTTGCAGTTGGGGCGCACGGTGCGGT
>NZ_QLVD01000026.1 GCF_003352835.1 Ornithinimicrobium murale
CCAGTGGAAAAGCCGGGCAGACCGGCAGTTCACGCGCGCCCTCACGACCCTCGCCCCGTCACAGACCTGACCCCGTCCTACAGCGGCCCATCCACCTGCCCATCGGTGGATCGAGGCTAAGGCGGCCGCGCGCTCGGCCGGGCTCAACGTCGCCAGTGTCTGCTGCGCCTGCCGGATCTCACGCAGTCGGCGCAGACAGCCGTCAAGCTGCGCCCAGGCCTCGTCCTGGCTGCTGGCGATCTCCAGCAGCCGGCCGATCTGTGCCGGGCTGCGCGGTGCGTTCTGGTCTGTCACGACCTCCCTAAGCCACGCCCGGGGCCCTTCACGACCGGACCGGCTGGCCACACTCCTGCTGAGGGTGTCCATCAACCCGCCCTGTCCAGGTTCCGGACGGATGCTGCCAGCACTTGCAGCGTGCGGGTTCCTTGCCGCTTGACCTTGCCCCCGGGCACCCCCAGGGTCTCCCCGACCGTGTCGACGACCTTGCTGGCTGTCAGGCCGGCGTACTGGCTGGGCCGCGCCCCGACCTCGTCGGCCACCTCCGCCAAAAGCAGCACGAGATCCCGGTCTGCCTCGGCGATCAGGTGCTCGGCACAGGCCCGGTCCAGAATCCTGCTCAGGTAGTTCCGGCGCTCACCAGAATCGTCTTCGACACCGCCGTGGTGGTCCCACACCTGCGTGGCTGGATCGACGGGCACCGTGTGCGCCCACGTGCGATCCTCACGGCCGACCTGGGAGCGGACCATCAGCTCGCGCAACACCCCTGCCCTGGTGTCGCACTTGATGTTGGCGGCGACCTTTCGACGCCGGCGCCAGGAGAAGGTCCGCACCTCTACCCACAGCTGCGCTGCCACGAGTTCATCGCTACGCGTCGTCATCCGGTGCAGCCCGGCCGCTACCCGGGTGGCTGCCGGCAGCAGCGTCCACGCCAGCACCGCGGCCGCGGCCCGGTCATCACCACCGTCTGTCGCGGCCAGCTCAGCCAACGCGACCAACGGTTCGTCCGAGACCGCTGGGCGCTGGCACCGTGCCCACGCCCGGAACTCTTCGGGGCCGCGTACTACGCCCAGTACGGGGTGGCTCCTAGCCCAGCTTTCCCACTTGTCCCGTGCCTCGTCCAGCAGACCGGACTGGGCAAGCCCTAATGCGCTCTCCACGCTCATCGCAGGATCCCTTCGTTCGCCGTGTATGACACGGCTTGAAGGTGCCCTGCTGGTGTTACCGGTCCCGTTCCCCTCACTGCCCGAAATCAGGGGGGAACGGCAGAGGGAACGTCGCAAACCCGCAGGTCAACGTGCGTTCCCCAGAAAGGTTCAGCTTCTCGCCCCGAATGGGTTGCGCTTGCGCTCGATCACCTTCCCTGCCGGGGGCGTGGTCACCTCTGGTGAGGCCCGAGAGACGCACCGGTGAAGCATGAGGCGCGGCGACGAACTTAACCCCTGGGGCCGGTTCACCTTGCTGCCATCAGTGCCACGCCGACGAGGACAAGGAGGGCCAAGGCAGCCACCCCGCCGACCCACCACGTCCATAGGGTCACGCTCAATACCAGGGGGCCAGGCCACCGACGATGGCGTGGTACATGGCTTCTTGGATTCCCATGGGTCCGGCACTTTTCTCTACGGTTAGCTGGCCTTGTTCCAGTTGCGTGTGGCGAGCACGCGCCGGGTGCGTTCGGACAGTTCTTCGGGTGCTCGTCCGTCGTCGGACCGGTTGGTCACCTCCTGATCCAGGATCCGTTGGGCTTCGGCTTCGTTGCCCTCGGCCTCGGCGACGGCGGCCAGGTCCAGCCGTGGGATCTCTGCGTCTGGGGCGGCCAGCGCTGCGCATTCGGCTGCGGCTCGGGCGGTGCGCAGTTCGCCGGTGTGCAGGCCCCACGTGGTGACGGTGTGTGCGACGTCGACGACCGCGTTCGTCATGTGGTGGTCGAGTCGGTCGCCTTCGTACAACCAGTTCCACCCGCCTTCACGGACCGAGTCGAATGGTGTCCCGGTGACCAGGTCCAGGGCGGCGCGTAGGTCCGCGATCCCGGACTCTCCCCCACGGGCTGCTGCCCGGACCCGCAGGCGCCTGAAAAGCTCGGTGTCGACCAGGACTCCAAGCGCTTGATAGACGCCCATGCCGCGCTGTTTGCCCTGGGGGGACTTGATCGCGTCCGGGATGTGCTTCTCGCCGGTGCGCGGGTCCAGCCCGAGCCACTCCCGCAGGGTGTGAATGTCCACACGAGCCCGTTCCCGCTTGACGTTGAATGCCTCGGCCAGTTGCGCCGACGTGGAGCCGTGGGGTCGTAGCAACAGGTAGGCCAGCATCTCGGTGTAGTACGGCACCCGGTTCATGGCCGCTCGCGCGTCGCCGTTGGTGCGTGCTTTCACGGGGCCAAGCAGAGTCAGCCGCGGAAGCGGGCACTCTGGTGCGTGCCAGGCGGCCAGGTCCTCATCCAGTGTGGGGTCGGCCTGCAGAACGTCGTGAGCTACGTCGGCCGGGACCTGGGGCGAGAGGGTGGCGAGGTCCTGCTCGGTTGTCGCGCCGTGCTGCAGGTAGTCCTCGTCCCGGTCGTCCAGCAGGGTGCTGGTGTCCGGCTCAGTGTCCGCCTCGCGCGGGACGGTGTTCTCTGGGCGTAGTCCCCCTGCTGCGTCTGCGTAGGCCGCCCACCCGTCGGTCGCGTCCTCATCGTGGGGCACGACCGTGTCTTGCAGGTTCTCGCTCTGCGCGAGGAGCGCGGCGCACCCTGCTGCCTCATCACTGGTCAACCCGACCGCCACCAGGTCCAGGCCGGCGGCTGCGATCCGCAGCCGCCCGTGGCCGGTCAGTTCGATCTGCAGACCGGAGGCTTCCGGGCCGGCAGCTCTCGGTGCCGTCATCACCACCGCTGTGCTCGTGTACCCCCGGTGGTCGCTCAGGATCTTCACCAGCTCGTCCAGGTCCGAGTTCGGCCCGGTGGCACCCAGGAGCACGACCCTGGCGGGCCAGAGGTCATCACCGACCTGGCCTGCTCGTGCGGCGACATCGGAGTCGACCTGAAGCTCGGCCGCCCGGTCCACGAGGTTGACCGCCTCGCTCAAGGCGTCGGCCACGGCCTGACCCTCAGGCTCGTGGTAGCGGATCTGCGTGCGGTTCATCGGCTCGAGCTCGGAGGCGACACCGACGCAGTCCACCGTCACATCACGTCCCCACGGGGTGCTGGGTGCTTGGGCGGCCAGGAACCGGACGAAGTCTGCGGTGAACGTCTCATCACCGGTGAGGGTCACGACGTGGGCCGCTTCGAAGTTCAGCAACCACACTTCCCCGTTCTCGCCCTCCCCGATCGGCAGGACCAACGGGTAGGGGGCTTGGGCGCTGGGGTCCAGCGGGCCGGCTTCGGTCAGGGGCGCGGTGCTGGGGTAGCACCATCGCATCTTCTCGTTGTCGCCTTCCCAGGGGCCGGGTAGGTCGCACGGAGCGTCCAGGTGCGCGACCACTCCCTCGCTGGCCAGTTCTACCGCAAGGATCTCCGGGAGCCGGTGCCCTTCGCGAGCTGCTCCGGTGGCGAGCCGTCGCAACACCTCATCGAGCATCTCCACGGTCACGGCCGCTCGAGGCCCGACCGAGACGATCGTCCTCTCGACGGGGCCGAGTTCGCTCGCTGGGGCGGCGATCGCCCGTCCCGGCCGACGTGCCCGGAACTGGGCTGCTCGGCGGTGTCGCAGCGCTGCCCACAGTCCGGCCGCGAGGATCCCTCCGGCGCCCGCGAGGCCGGTCAGTAACCACGGGGCAGATTCCCCAGCGTCCTGGGATGAGTCTGCGCCGCTCTCAGGCTGGGAGATGTCCGTGAGCGCTGCGGCGACCTCGGGGTCACCCTGTTCCTGACCCTCCGGGGCCGGTTCTCCGAGGTCCTCCCCGTGGCCCAGCGTCTCCCGAGCCGTGGCGGTGATCGGGCCGGTGGTCTTCTGGTCGGCCGGAGCAGAATCGGTCACCGGCGGTGACGGTGGCGCTTCCTCCTCGACGATCTGTGCCGGTTTGGGTTCGGCACTCTGGCCCGGATCGCCGTCTTCCGTGTGCGCCGCACCGGTGGGCACGGCCAATGTCCATCCAACGTCGATCACGTCAGGGTCGGTGAGCCGGGCACCCCCGGGTTGGGTAATCCCTGCCGAGGCTTGCGCTATCTCCCGATACCGGGCGGGGTCGCCCAGGTGGTCCGCCGCGATCTGGGTCAGGGTGTCTCCCGGTTGCACGATGTACTGGTCGTGACCTTCCGGGACGCTCGGCGGGGCCTCCGCAGGCTGCTGGACCGGGACGCTCAGCACCCACCCTGGCTGAAGGAAGTCAGGCTGGTCAATCAGGTGGGTGTTAGCGGCGGCTATCTTCGGGTACTCCCCGCCCGCGCCCAGATACTGTTCGGCCAGCGACCAGAGGGTGTCCCCCGGTCGCACGGTGTGTTCCACCCCGCTGCGCGTCTCTTCCTGCTGCTCCTGCCGGCCGTCCTGCTCACTGTTCTCGGGTGCTGGTGTTTCGACGGGTGCGCTCACCGCGACCGGGGCAGTGACCGTCATCTCGTGCACAGGAATGGTTTGTGCGCCTCCGGTGGCGTTCGCGGCGACCGGTGCTGTGACGAACAGCAGGGCCGCGGTCCCTACCAGTTTCCGGGCGGCTCCTTGGGGCAGCTGCAGACCGGGCAGCCGGGGCGCTCTGATCCCACGGGCTTTAGCCGCGAGCTCGATCAGGATGGCCACGGCGAGGAAGGCCCAGGCAGCCCAGGCTGCCAGCACGAACAGGCTCAGGAGCAGCGACCCGTCATCTGGCCGGGTCAATCGGCCCCAGAGTTCCCCGAGGGACGGTGCCTGGCTCATGGAGGGGGTGGCGCCGATGTTGACCAGCAGCACCGGCACCCCGGCGATCAGTCCGATGATCACCACGGTGGCGACCAGGCCGATCAGACGCTGCGCAAGGTTTCTCACTGCTCACTCCCGTCGACGGCCCGGACCACCCGGGACGTGCCTTCACCGGTCACTGTCACCGAGTCGACCCCGATAAGACCGAGCACTTTCGTTGAGTAGCTGTCCGTCGCGGTGACCACGATCGTCGTACCCGACTGGAGACTGACCGTGCCGGAGACGCCCGCGGTCGCCAGGTACTGTTCCCCAGCAGACATCGCCCGTGCACTGTTGGTGCTCACTCCCAGCCCGTGCGCGGCGGCCGTGTTCTCCAGTTCCTGCCCAGCCGCTCGAGCGGCCTCATTGGCCACCGTCTCTGCTCGGTGCCGAGCCTGATCGGCCCCGACCATGTCGACCACCAACCCGAACATCAGCATGACCCCGAAAGTCGTGACTGCCAGCCATGCGCTGATGGACCCACGCTCACGGGCCTGCAGGAGTTGTCTCATCACCCTCGCCCCCGGTGACTGTCCAGTGGACTGGTGGTGGTGGCGCTCAGCGTCCTGACTCCCGACCCGGGTGGCAACCACAGGCCTGAACCATCCACCGTGCAGGTCACGGTGACCTGCACGGTTCCTGGTGTTCCGACCGGAGCGGCGAATGCCGAGGTGTCCACCGTGACCTCCTGGCTGATGCATCCCAGCCCCTCCTCCTCCAATGTTGAGTAGGCGGCTGACTGGGCAGCTGCTCGTGCCGTCCCGGCGTCTCTGGCGATGGATGCCGCTCGGGCCGCCTCGTCGGCTGCGGACTGCACCCCTTCGTCGGCGAAACTGACCCAGCCGCCGAAGATCACGAGTGCGAGCAAGGCCAGGAAGGCGGGGACGGTGATCGCCAGTTCGGTGGTCATCGACCCCCGCTCCTGCGCACCGGGTTGCCGGCTCATCCGGTCACTCGTTCCACTGGCCGCGACGCGGACTGGGTGATGGAAGGGTTCAGGAACGGCAACAGGCTCACGCACTCCCCGGTGACTGTGACGGTCGCCTCCACCCCCGTGCGGGCACCTGAAACTGACTGGCCTTTCAGCAGGTCAGTGCTCGAGGCCCGCACGGTTGCCGCTGCGATCCCGTCCGCCACGGACGCATCCTCCCCTGCCGCCACTCGGGCACCCTCCTGGGCGGCGCTCAGAGCAACAGACCGGGCGTAATAGTAGACGCCCGCTTGCATCGTCCCGAAGAACAAGGTGATCACCACGGCGAGGATCATCGATGCCTCTACCGCTGCCGTACCCCGATCGCTCAGCCGGAGCCAGCCGCGGAAGCGGGCGGCCCGCTCCGCGCTGGACACCTTGGACCAGGGCACCATCACCGACGCCCTCTTTACTGGGGTAGCTTGTCGAGCTCGTTGTTGACGAGGCTGGTGACCACGCCCACGACCAGGATCGCCAGGCCGACGACGCCGGCCAGGATCAGCGCCCACTCCGCGACGCCGTACCCGGCCTCCTTGGCCTGGCCGCTGAGTGTCCGCTTCACACCCCAGTAGTAGTTGTACAGAGCCTGCATGGTTCCTTCTCCTCCATGTGATTGCTTATTCCAGTTGTTCTTCTTGCACGTCGGTTGTCTTGGGTTCCCTAAGGTCGGGACATGGCCTCTCAGTCCTCTACCCCCTCCCCAGCAGCCGCAACAGCATCGGGGTGATGAGCATGACTGCGAACAGCAGCCCGAGGAACGTCATCGGGACGACCATCTGCTGGTTGATCGCATTCCCCTCGTCCTTCTCCTGCGCCAACATGGCTTTGCGCATGGCGACGCTGCGGGACAGCAGGTGCTCGTAGATCTGTGCTCCGCTCTCGCCGCCACCCAGTTGCATGATGTCGGCCAGCTCACCCAGCTCCGGCAGCCGCAACTCCAGGCCCAGGTCCCGCAACCCGTCCCACGCGGCCTCACCAGCCAGGTCAGAACGCAGCAGGTCCTCGGCCAGTCGCCGGAACACCCAGGAGTCGCCGACCTGCGCGGCCTTCTCCAGCGCAGCCCGCGGGCCTAGTGAGGAGTTGCGTTCCAGTGCCACCAGGTCCAGGTAGGCGACCAGGGCACGGGAGAACTCCGCACGGGCCCTCTTGGCACGTCGACGAATCTGCTGATCCGGCAGCAAGAACCCCGCGGCCGCCAATGCCACGCTGCCCAGCGCCGGCAGCGCCACGGACGGCGCGTGTCCCTGCACCACGGTCAGCAGGAGGACAGCTAACGGTGGTGTGGCCAGCCCGATGACAGCTCCGACGATCTTCTCGCCCAGGAACCGTGCCCGGGTGACGCCCAGGATCGCCAGATCCTCATTCGGTGGGGCACCGACCCACACCTGACTGGGCAACCTGCCCTCGGCCCACACCCCCAGCCGCTCCTGCCGTCCTGTGTGCCTGACCACCTGGGCGGCTCTGCGCCTGCGGATCCGCTCGGGGGACAGCCGCTCCAGCGTCTCCGCCAAATCAGGGTCAGCTGGCGCCAGTCGCCATACCAGCAGCGCCAGACCCACGCCGACAAGGGCGCCAGCCATCATGGCCACCTGCAGCGCGCTCACGAGACCAGCCCCCGGGCACCGGCACTCTCACTGCGGTACTTCGCCGCCACCGATGGCCCCACGAACCGTGGCAGGGGCTTCTCTACCGCGATCTGGCGCAACCACAGCAGCAAACCCAGGTAGGCGGCGATCAGCACACCCGCAAGCATCTGCCCGAGGAGAGTGTTGGTGTAGGGCTCGACATAGTCGCCACGAAACGCGAGGAAGGTGAGGAACCCAGCCGTGATCACCGTCACCTGCCGGCTCGTCCGTCGTGGCTTGCGTCGCTCGGTCTCGATGTCTTGCCGTGCGCTGACCTCCAGGGCCACAGCTTCAGCGAGGTTATCCAGCACGTCCCGCAGCCCCCCGGAGCGCCGGTCCGCCGCCAGCAGCAACGACGCGGCGATCCGGTCGCCGGTGACGTCATCGAGATCATCGGCGAGAAGTCGAAGTGCTGGTTCGGTGTGCCACCCCGACCGCAACCGTGCGGACAGTTGGGACACCGGGGCACGGATCGCGGCGGGTGCGTTCACTGCCGTCAGGTGGATGGCCTGCTCCAGTCCCACCCCAGCGGTGAGCACCCCTGCCAGGCTGCGAGTCCACTCGGCCATTCCGTCCAGCTTGGCGATGACCTTCCCCGCCGCAGGAGGGGTCAACAGGTGCGTCACGACCACCGCGATAGCCGGTACCGCAGCCACGGCGATCACCCACCCCGTGGTGAAGGCGATCACCGCGCCGATCACGCCACCGACGAGGCCAATGAGTTTGATCCGTGAACTGGTTCGTGCCAGAACGGACCCGCTCGGCTTGGCTCTACGCGGCCGGGCTGGCCCAGGGTCGGCCGGCCGCATCCCCACGATGATGCCTATCACCCCGGTCACGATGAGCGCCCCGCAGAGAGCAGCGGCCGCCACCTGGCTCACTGGGACACTCCTGCCCGGCCGATCGTTCCGCGCTCTGCCACGTAGGCGTCAACGTCGAACCCGTGGTCGACCAGGTCCTGACGCAGCTCCTCGGGCATGGTCTCGGGCACGCAGCGCCCGTCCGGGCCTGGCACGAAGACCGGCGTCAGTGCGTAGCCGGTTGAGTCCTCCCCGGGCTGCACTGCCTGAATCTCGCTGACCCAACGGGTCACCTTCCGCGTCCCGCCGTCGCCCACCGGGACGATCTTTCGCTTGAGCTGCACGATCACATCGACGGCCAGGGCAAGCTTCTCGATTGCCACCGACTTCTCGATGCCGACCTCTCCCGCGCAGGTCGCCAACTTGTGCAGGGTCGCCTCGGCGTTCTTGGAGTGGGTCGTGCATAGGGAACCGGACCCGTTCTCCATCGCCTTGATCATGGCCCAGATCTCCGGGCCGCCGACCTCCCCCACGATCTGCCGGTCCAGGTTGAACCGGCGCGAGTCCATCAGTCCCTGCGCCACGGTGTACTGCCCCGCCGGGCGACCGTCGGTCCCCTTCTCCTCCGAACCCGGGCGTTCCTCCCACTCGTGGACAATCCGCTCCCCGGCGAAGACCTCTTTGAGGTGCAGCTCGAACTCTGTCTCGAATGTTCCCAGCTTCTCCCACGGCGGGATCTCGCGGCACAGGCACCGCATCATCACGGTCTTACCGGAGTTCTGCGGACCCGAGACCACGATGCTCAACCCCGCGTTGATCGCCGCGCTCAGGAAACTCGCCGCCACTGGGGACAACATCTCCTTGGCAACCAGGTCATCCAAAGTGGCCTTCATCAGGGTGTGCCGTCGGATCACCACGGCCGGGGTCGAGGTCACCCAGGCGGCAGCCGCCAGACGAGACCCGTCGGGCAGTCGCTGGTGCAGCACCGGACGCGCGAAGGAGAACGACCGCGGGTTGGCCGACCGTGTCGCCACGAACGCGAGGAACTCCACCAGCTCTTCGTTACTCTCAGCGACCCTCGGCCCCCGCTCCAGGGTGCCATCCACATACTCAATCCACACCTGGTCATACCCACAGATCATGATGTTCTCAATGCGCGAGTCATCAACCAGTGGCTGCAACCGCCCTAACCGGAACAGTGCGTTGAACGTGGCCTCGGCCAACGCCCGCTGCTCGCGCACCGAGAACACCGTCCGTCCCGCGGTCAGGTCGTCCTCGGACCGTTCCTGCAGCAACTCCTCGATGACGGCCCGGCCCTGTTCCTCCCGTGCCGCATCGTCCAGGTCAATCCGCCCGTCACTGTCGCCCAGCGCTCGGCCCAGCCGCTCGGCCGCCTGCTTGCGCAGTGCGGCCACCACCACCCAGTCGAGGCCCGCGCCGTGGTCCGCGGTGAAGGCCGACCCCTCTGGAAGCTTGTTGTCGGGTTCTGTGGGCTCCGGCACGACATGGATCGGACGCTCCTGTGGGCTCTCCTTGTTCTGGTGCCCGTTCAGGGAGAACGAGGAACGCACCCGCCCGGCCGGTTCCTGCGGTTCGTCGTCATCGGCGAAGAACGGCAGGTCCGCGGGGTCAATGCTGGGTTCACTCACTGGACTGCCGCCTTCCGTGTGGCCGCTTCCTGCGCGGCGCTCTCGGTCTCTGCCTGCAAAACTGCCAGGATCGCTGTGTTCGCCGCGCGCAGGCTCCGAGCCAGCGGACTGGAGTTGAACTTCTTGGACGCCGGCTCTCCCCGGGACAACACCCCAGCTGCGACCCGGTCCCACCGGACCGTGCTCACCACCGGTGCCCCGAGTACCTTGGCGACCGTCCCCGCGTCATAGCAGCGGCCTTCTGGCGCCGACCGTTTCTGCTGCACAACTCCCTGTTTCTCCCCGATGAGGAGCAGTCCGAAATGCGCCGTGACTTCTTTCATTGACCGCACCCGTGAGCGGCCAGCTGACAGGGCCGGCAGGGTTCCGCGGGTAGCCAGCAGCGTCAGGTCAGCCCCATGGACCAGTGGCAGCGGCGAGCCTTCCAGGCCAAGTCGGCCCGCGTCGACAATCACGTCCTGACCGGCCCGCTCCAAGCCGCGCAGCTCCCGAACCAGTGGCTCCCACAACGAGGACACGGAACGGGACTGCTCGTGTGAGCGGACCCCCGGCAGGAAACTCGCGGTGCTGCCCGGGATCGGCATCGAGGCGTGCCCGATCATTCGGGTCAAGTTCTGGTCGCGGTTCGCCACGACCAGGTCGATAACCCCGGAGTCCTGTGGCACGTCCCCTCGGAAGTACCCGGCAAGGACGGCCGATCCCCCGGTGGGGTCGGCTTCGACCAGCAGGCACGGACGCGGCCACGCTAGAGCCAGGCCGAGCGCGGTCGTGGTCACCCCAGGAGACCCGGCAGCAGAGCACAACGTGATGACTGCCACGCCTACTCCTCCCGCGAGTCCAGCACAATGACAACCTCGCCGCGGGCGACCTGCGCGGCCAACGTTGCGGCCGCATCGTGGGGAACCAGCACATCCACGACGGTGACCCCTCCGATATCTGGTGCGGGGTACACGTCCAGCACCTCCACCTCGATGACGCTCGGTGCGGTGGGAGTCTCTGTCTCCTGCTGGCCGCCCTGGGCCTGCCCGGGCGTGTGCACCACCCGGATGGAGTCTCCCGGCACAAGCGGCTCGGCAGGGAGCAGCGTCGCCGGCAGACTCACCCCCACCACTGACAGACCGGCAGCCGGCGGGACCGTGTCAGCGAACGATCCCTCGGTCACCAGTCCACCGGCAACCAGGTCGTGCTGCGCCCGCTTGCCGACAACCTCGTCAACCTGGGCCACCGGGATGGCACTCAGCGCAGGGTCCAGACTCATTTGGACTCCCACCAGGTCCTCGCGCTCGATGACCTGCCCGCGTGCCACGTCCGACTGGACACCGATCACGGCCACTGCGTCCGAGGATGAGGTGTACACCCAGGCCCCCAAGGCTGCGCCCAACGCGATCAGCAGCGCGGCCGCGGCAATGACCATCGGGCGGCGCTGCCGCTTGGGCGGTGGAGCCAGAACTGGCCCGACCGCCTCCCTGTCCTCCCCTCCGCCATCCCCAGAATCCTTGGCTGCAGCCTTACGTGCCCATGGCCTCACCTTCTGATCCGTGCTTGTGACGCTCATGGCCCCACCTCTCCGGCACTCATTGGTTGATCACCTGTGCTTCTCCCATCACGATCTGGTGGCTCTGGGCGAGGTCGAGCTCGATCGTTCCTGACTGCCCCATCCCGGCCCACTCCACAACCCAGTACGAGGAGGCGGTGAGGACGTAGTACCCGTCCTCCTGATAGACGTAGCCACACTCAGGTGAGGGGTCTTTCCCGTAGGAATCCTGATACGGGATCCCCGGCGTCGTGCAGGTCACGACCTCGCCGTTGCCCATGTCCCATTCGATCCGGTCGACCTGCGCCGTGGCGGTCACCGAGTACGGGCCCGCCGCGGCGGTCCGCGTGATCGGACCCCACGTCGACGGCCCCTCATCGGCCACCCAGAAATACTGCGGGTACCCGATGATCCCGATGCACGGGTCAGCCTGCGGACAGTTCTCCGAGGTGTACGGGGTAGACCCGATCTGGATGGCCCGCAGGTTCATCGCAGCGATCGCATCTTCAGCCAGTTCGGCGGGGTCTGGTGGTGACCCCCACGGCGGAATCGGTGACCACCGTCGCACGACGTCATCGGGGAACGGGTCGGTCAGCGTGATTCCACGAGCGCAGTCATAGATCGCACCCTCAGTGGTCCCAGCGGGCCACACATCGTCGGAGTACGGCGGCTGCGGCGCTGCGAGTTGGGTGTGGCAGGCCCACTCATAGGACCAGTACCAGTCACCAACCACACACGTGACTTCACGGTCCAAGAGTGGATCCCAGCACATGACCGGTCCCGGATCGCCCGGATCACGTGGCCCCCCACCACCAGGTGGCGCGTATTCTGGCGGTGGCGGTTGCACGTAGATCAAACACTGTCCCGTCCTGATGTCACGGACTTCGCACTCGGCAGGTTCCGCACCGGCTGGGACACTCCCCAGGATCCCCACCCCGAGCACCGCCAAGGTGAGCGTGACCAGCAGGCTCATCACCCGTCGCACGGTTCATCCCGGTTCACGTCTTCGACCAAGACCCACCCGTGCTCGGCGTTCTCGTCGCGCTCCAGCAGGAAGTCGACCAGGGACTCCGAAGGTCGATCGCTTGTCACGATCGACTCGCCGCTCTCGTCGACCACATCGACACCCGAAACATCCGAGCACACGGTCAACTCGATCTGGTCCTCGCGGTGAGTCACCTCCAGCACCTCCAGGTCCACGCCACCCCGTTGGGTCCATCCCTGCTCCCGATAGAACATGAACTGGGTGATCCACTGCTCGCGGGCAGTGCCTATCGCAACGGCGTTGATGGCCTCGATGTCTGCCTCATCCTGTGCCACGGCGTCGAGCACCCGGTGGTAGTGCTCGAGCGCGGCGGTGGCGTCCGCCTCGTCCTGTTCCTCCGCCGAAAGCGTGGGCGGTGCGCTGGTCTCGGTGACATCGTCCACAGGCGGTGTGGTCGTCTCGACCGCGTCCGCCGTGGTCACCGTCGACTCGTCCTGCGAGACGGACGGCAGCATGGGATCAACTTCGTTCTCGTTGCAGGCGGCAGTGGCGAGCACCAGGGCAGCCGCGCAGGCGGCTGTGGCGATACGGCGAGTCAAGGTCGTCATCATTGCGGCAGGTCTCCTATGCCTTGTCTTCACACCTAAGGGGTCGACGCGATGCTTCACATGCAAGGACAGCGAGAAGCGAGCCAAGAGCACTAGTGGTACTGACTTGCACCACTGCCTCGAGCAACTGTGAATCCACCCCAGGCCCTCTCAGTTCATCGTGTGGCCCCTACCGGTCTGCGAGCCATCCAGCTACTCAATAGGAGCACAAATGCGTAGAATGCGGAACCCCTCGCGCGCATTGCCTGTGGATAACTCGGCCATCCTCGCTTTTGGCGTGGCTCCAAGCGCAGCTTCGAGTTGCGGCAGCCACAGACAGTCGGGGCCGGCGTTCAAACGGGCGTCACCAGCAGGCAGATGAGTGCAAGCCGGAAGGACACCGGAGGGCAGTACCTGCCCTCAAATTGGCCGATCACCACGTCGTTGCCGTGCTAGCTCGACCGCCTGACGAACATCATCAACATCCAACTCCAACGCAGATGCTACGAGTGCCAGCGTGCTATCCCGAGGTGCCCGCTTCAGTTTGCCAGCCTCCCACGCGACATAGGTAGCCCTTCCCACCTGCGCCCGCTCTGCAACCTCCCGAGCACTCAATCCACGACTAGTCCGGAGCCAGCGCAGTTCGCCTACACCCGTCGTGCCCAACAGCGCGCCGACGTCCGTTCCAAGTTCCCGGGCAAGACGATGCACATACTCTGCGCGCGGGACCGCCGTCCCCAGTTCCCATTTGGATATGCGCTCCCCTCCAGCTACGCCAACGCGGCGTGCGAGCTCATGCTGAGTCAAACCCGCCCGCAGACGAGCGCGGCGGAGAGCCGCCGGATCTGGAGACGTTTGCGTCACGCACATGACCATACCGACCAAGCCAGTGACCAAAGGTCATACGCGGTATGACGTACCTCCGCAACGACCTACCCGCGGCGAGATGAGTGCGTGTCCCAAAGGGCGCTGACTAGCGTCGTGGTCAGGGCAGGTCGGGGTCAGGGTGGTCCTGTCGGTACTGATCGGCGGCGTGTTCGGCGATGAGGTTTTCATCCGCGAGCCATTCGAGGCTCGTCTGTTGGCGCGGGCTTCCCGGAAGGCGTGCCAGGACGGCAGGATCTCGGGAACTCCTCGTACAGCGCGTTCTTGAACCGCCGGAAGGCTCCTTGACCTTGGATGGCTCTTTCTAGTCGGCGTCCCACGCCGTCGTTGCTTAACCGGTCCGCGAAGTCGACCATGTCTTGATACCAGATGTACGACGGGAGCGGATCGATCGGCGTCAGGTCCACGTCCTCGAGGTCAACGGGGTTCTGCCCGTCGATACCCGTGTCAGAGGTCCAAAAGGCCACCTGCCCCGACTGAGGGTCGATTAGCCACCGATGGTCGTAGTCACTCTGGTCGGACAGCGCCGTGGCGATCTCGTCCAAGTCCAGCTGGCTCAGTTCGAGCATGACTCCAGAGTAGAAGGTATGTCGCCGACGTGTCCGTAGCACCAAACCCCCGAGCACGTCATCGGTGATCGCGCCTACGCTGATACGGATCGCGCCCGGCGCCGCAGATGAGTGAATCTGCTGCGCACCATCGGGGCTGTAGCGCGCGATGCTCGTCAGTTCGAGTTGCCAAGGCCGAGGGCGGCAAGAACCGCCGCGCCTCCATCCAGGAGACCGCCGACGGTTCCGCCCTGGTTGTCTGCTCCGGGCGGCGTAGAGTGGGGGTTGTCGGTCAGACGCACGCTGCGACAGCCGTAATCGTCTACGACTACTCCGGTGAGATCGCCTTCGTGGGCGTACACCACCATCCAGCGCGGTCCGAGGTCCGCAGGGCATGCTTGGTCAGGACTACGAGGGCCAGGTCATCTAGAGCACCACGCAGGCCCGGTGGGTCATCCGCAGTGACGGGCTCGGGTGATCCAGCGCGTTCCCATCCGGCGCTGTCGCCGTCAGGATGGTCCACGAGGTGGTAACCGCAAACCCAAGCTTCCTGCGGCTGGAGAAGGGTCGGAAGCTTCTTCGCAGGCTCCTCGACGCCAAAGCCGTAACCGGACGGGTCGTCCCCGATCGGCAATTCTTGGGGACAAGGGAGACCATCCGCTTCGGGGACCTCGCTGGATCGCACCGTGGGACGCTCTGCCGTTGTCGTGGGACGCTCTGCCGTTGTCGCGCTCGTCTCGCATCCGGTGAGGATGAGACCCGCCATTGCCAGGCACAGGAGCACGCCGGCGGGGCCGATCCGACCCCGAACGTGGAATCGGGTAGCGACGGCACTGGCATAGCCGATGTTGGGCGCCATGATCTATTGACGTTCCCACAACCACTGCGGTTCAGGGTTGGGACTCCGTGCTCTCTCCCTGTCCGTGGCTATGTCTGAGGCGGCCGAAGGCTGGCGCGTCCTCCTGGCGGCGGAATCCGGCGGAGTGACGCTCCCGGGCCGACGAGTCGAGTGAGCGACGTGCATGTCCCTACGTTTGTCTCGGGCTGTCGGTGAAGCAGGGCGAGGCACTGTGCCCGTCTCTGTCGGACCGGCTGACTATGGTGCGGGCACAGTGAAGTGTCGCACCTGGTGAACGGAGTATCGGTGGAGTTCGTCCTTCTCATTTGTGCGGTGGTGGCCGTCATCTGGCTGGTCCGCCGTCGGTCGGCCAAGAAGCCCACCCCGCCCTCAAGCAGTGCGAGGCCCTCGCCAGTTGAGCCATCCGTTCGCCGAGTCGAGTCAGATCGTACGCGACGGGTCCACGTCACCCGTGAGTGGTCACCGAGCGAGGCGCGTGAGGATTACGGTTACAAACGGGAGATCCCGTTTGCGGAGGCGCACCAACTAGGGCCTCTATTCCGTTATGGCGGAGCAGGGCGACGTGGGAGGGACCGGCACGAGCACAACGGTCCCTACGCTGTGGTCGACCTCGAAACGACAGGCCTGTCTCCCAAATCGGGAGATCGAGTGATCGAGGTGGCGGTCGCTCGGGTTGATGCGAAAGGTCGGATCGAAGATGAGTTCGCCACCCTGATCAACCCCGACGGCGAAGATACAGGGCCGGTGTTCATCCATGGCATCAGCAACGACGCAGTCCGCGAAGCCCCGCGATTTACCGAAATTGCCGGTGAACTGCTCGCTCGGCTCGACGGCGCTGTGGTCGTGGCACACAACGCCACATTCGAGGAGCATTTCTTGCGCGCGGAGTTCGCCAGGGCCGGGATCACCCTCAGCCAACCATTGCCAGCGCTCTGCACCCTGTGGCTAGCACAGCGCACGGTCTCGACGCCGAACCACCGCTTGGGCACCCTTTGCCGCCATCACGGAATCCCTTTCGTGGACAAGCACGCCGCGCTCGGCGATGTACGGGCCACTAGTGCCCTCCTACCGAGACTGCTTGATTCCGTGGGACAGCCCCTGGTCTACGGGGCGACCCCGGCCTCCGGGCTGGCACCCGGTTACGTTGCCGGTTCAGTCATCCCACGGACGCGGGCGGTCCAGCTCCGCAAGGGCACTGAAGGGTGGATGGCCTCCCTAATGGCCCGCCTGCCGATGACCGCTGCCGAGGCAGCAGGGCCCCAAGCCGCGATGTACCTCGACGAGCTATCCGAAGTATTGGAAGACGGGCGCATCATCGGAGATGAGGCGAAGAAGCTAGCCAAGATCGCCGGGGCAGCCGGTATGGGTGGCGCCCAGGTGCGGGCACTGAACCATCAGTTCCTTGACCTCATGCTCCAAGCGGCTCTGGAGGACGATGCGCTCACCGGAGCCGAAATCCGGGAGCTCAAACGCGCCGCTACCGGCCTGGGCGAACCGAACCGGTTCGACCACCTGACCCCCACCCCTCCGGCAGCACCCACCAGGAGTTCCGCCAGAATAATCACCGAACCCGCCAACGCGGCCCGAACGGTGAAGACGAACGAGGGCTCGAGGGCCGACCGTACGCAGCGAGCCAAGCTCGCAGTGCAGCAACAACAACGAGGCGACTCTCGCGAACAAATCGCGGCAGCTTTGGGTGTGAGCGTGGCCACCGTCAAGACACTGCTGCGAGACGGACGGTTCTATCTGAATCCTTCTAGCGACCCTGTGCGCTGTGATCTAGCACGAGCCGCTGCCCAATCACGAGAGAACGGGCAGACCCAAGCAGACTTTCGCTCTGATCAAGCACTGTCCGCGGCCAAGGCACAGGAAGCGTGGCGAGACGCGGCGATCCTCCTCGCCCATGAGGACCCACTACATCTATGAGTTCTCAATCGAAGCGCGACGACGGCATTTGGCGACGACTGCTGCGACATTCTTGGCGCGCAGACGCGGCGGGATGAAGCTGCCAGGCTCGGTTGTCGGCGTTCGGTGCCATATTGGGACCATGACCCGAGGCGAAGACGATGGTAATGCCGAACTCGCTCGAGTGTTCGAGGGCTTGACTCGGGCCACAACTTGGGAGGGAGGGAGCGTGCCCAGAACGAGATCGCGTGCTAGTGCCCGAGGGTACGTAGGACGGCCCGCGTGGCCAACTATGGTGCCCGAATGACTTTCCCAGCCATGGTCGTGCGCGTCCTTATCGCATCACCCGGCGACACCGTTGCAGAGCGTGCTGCCGTGGAGCAGGCCATCTATGACTGGAATGCGGCTCGCGCGCTAGGTGCAGGCGTGATTCTGATGCCCGTGCGCTGGGAATCCCACGCCGTCCCCGCGTTGGGGCCGGACGCCCAAACCATGATCAACGAGCAGTTCGGTGACGTCTGCGACATCGTCGTGGCGATCTTTAACAGCCGTGTGGGAACCGCTACCCCGAGAGCAATCTCGGGCTCGGTGGAAGAGATCGAACGGGCACGGGACGCTGGACGTCCGGTACACGTTTGGTTCTCGACGGCCCCAGTTCCGCGTGACGTGGATCTCGAGCAACTGTCGAAGGTGCGAGAGTTCAAGGAGAGCATAGAGGGCCTGTACGGAGAGTACGCAGACATCGCAGACCTCTCCTTCAAGGTCCGCCAGGCACTAGAACACGACGTGCATCGACTCGCCGATTCGAACAAAGTAGATCTCGTGGGACCGCTGGCGCGAGGACCTGCTGCACAAGAAACAAGAGCGAGTGGGCCCAACGCAAGGCTTCGTGCAATGGGGCGATCAGGGCAGCAGGGCGAAGTCACGATATCCATCACCAACTCTGGTACCGCCGCAGCCGAAGAACTCTCCGTGGCCTTTGTGAGCTCCTCCGGTCAGGAGCTTCAGGCTCACGGTCCGCAGCATGCCGATCTACTCGACGGTGCCACGCAAACGTGGCACATGTGGCTCTCACTCGCTGACACCGCACCAGAGCGAGTAAAGATGACTTGGTACGAGGATGGCGTCGCGCGGTCACTGGAGCAGGTCGTTTCAGTCTGAAGGGGCTCTCTCGTCTCATCCGAGATCTCCGCGTTGGTGTTCGCTCTCCGCGGCGGGACCTGACTACCGAGCACGGCGCGGTGGTCATTCTGGACGGCCGCAGCATCAAGGTCGTGCCCGACGTTGGTTGGCTTGGTGGCTCCTGCGGCGACCCAGATATCAACCCCGATCGACGCTGCCGCCAACGCGATGAATGCTGAACCACGCCACTACTTCGCCTCAGGTCAGGCACGCCCAGTCGCGGCGGAAGGACGCGGGTATTCGGTGAAAGTTCCCAGCAACCCGATCTGGCGTGACAGCCAAGCCCGAAGGGGACAATGTTCACATGACCGCGCACTCCTACATCCGAACGCCTGGCCACCTGTTCTTCGCGTACCGCGAGTCGTACTCGGAGGAGTTGGCGTCTCTGTTCAAGGACGACGACCTTGTCACCAGTCTCGAAGCCCCAGTCTACGAAACCACGGCGAAACGCATGCGTGAGCGCATGGACGTCTCTGGTCTGACGTTGGCCGACGCACGCCGCCGCCTAGACGCCGAGTACCGGGTCGCGCTCAATTACGACGAGGACGCTGAGTCAATGAACTCTTGGCTCGATAGAAACCGTTGGCAGATCACGGGAGCAGATGCGCCCGAGTATGCCAAATCTGTCGAAGACTCCGAAGTCCCCTTATGGACAGCCGACAATCCTCGGCTCCCGTTCCGTCTTCTTCTTGAGGAACTACAGGACGACGACACTATCGCTCTTGACCTTGAGGACGTCGTCGCATCCGGACATGTCCCAGCTGATCCGAGGCTGTGCCGGAATGCCTATGAGAAGTACGCCACGATCATCGAAGGCCCCATGATCGTGTTGACCGAAGGAACAAGTGACGGCGTGGCGATCGGAGGGGCGCTTGACGTTCTTGCTCCCCATCTCAGCGGCCTGATCCGGTTCCTTGACTGGGATCTGAAGCCGGAGGGCGGCGCCTCAGCCGTCGTCCGTGGCGTCCGGGCTCTGGCTGCGGCTGGAGTCCGGAACCCAGTCCTCGCGCTACTCGACAATGACACCGCTGGCGCCGAAGCGGTCGCGCAGTTGGAGGCGACGCCGCTGCCTACGAATTTCAGGGTCCGCCGGCTGCCACGGCTCGCCTCCGCCACCGACTACCCAACAATCGGACCAACTGGACACGCAAGCCTCGACATTAACGGCTCTGCGGTCTCAGTTGAACTATTCTTCGGCCTCGACGTTCTAGGAGAGAACGACGGCCGTCCCGCCATCCAATGGACTGGGTACTCTCAGAAGGCGAAGCAGTATCAAGGCGAGATACTTGACAAGGCCGATCTCCAGCAACGCTTCGCCGCCAAGGTGGCTACTGCGAGGGCGGCGGGCGGGCCTCACTCCGGTCAGGACTGGGCGGATATGCAGACGCTGGTCGATGCCATAAGAACGGCCTTTGTCGGGTCTCGGCAAGAGTTCGGTTTGACCTGAGGTGACAACTGCCAGCCTGTGACCCGCGGACTCCTGTGCGGCGGAACGACGCGCCCTTCAGGCATCCCGACTCGCGGCGCCAGCCATCACGCGGCCTGGCTGCCCTCACCAGGTGTCGAGATGCAGTGAAGGCTGCGCCGTGCGATGCGAGAAAGGTTGCATAGAACCGTCAGTGGGGGCGGTCCGTGCAAAATTGAAGGAAGGCGAGGTTAACTCCGAGACTTGAGCGTCGCTGGCTTCATGCCAAGACGAAGGGCGATCCAGACGCGTAGCAGTTCAACGCCTTGGTGTACATGAGCGAGTTTCACGTCCGGCGCAACGACTGCACGGTTCGCATGTTTCACCGAGTTGTACGAATCCGCGAAGTCCTGGCCGAACGTCGTGTCGTCAAACGACAAGCTCCCGACGACGTCATCGAGCAGGTGATCGACGCGCTTAGCAACGTTGGTGCCGTTGGCAGCAGCTGGCGTTTTGCCGGAGTCAATGAGGGCTTGGTATCCGACCGCCTCAAGGGCGATGCCTAACTGAGATATGACGGCATCGACCGTCGCCCCTTCAAGGTCAAGTAGACCAACCAAGGGAGTGATTCCCCGCTCGTAGGTCGCTACGAGCTTGAGCCAACGCGCAATCCCCCTCGTTCCGATCTCCGAGTAGGCGAATAGGAATCGGTCGCTAGGCTTCCAAACACCGTCGGCGAGCCCCGTCGTGGCGGTACGCACCTCGCGCCACTGATTGTGCGTCTTACCCTTGACTTCCAGCGTCTCTTTGAGGCTGGCAGCTTGATGGGACTGGAAGTTGATCGGTCGCCAAGCGGCCACTCGGACAAGGTTGCGGACAGCGAAGTGGAGCTCGAGGTGGTCCCGCCACTCCTTCGACGACTTCGCGAAGGTCTCAATGAAGACCCTACTGCGGTAGGCCGCCTCTGGAGACCACCCTCCCGGACCCGAGCCAATCGCGATTGCCTTCAGGTTCAACTGTCTCCCGAGGGTGAGAGCATCGACTGCTCCCATGGTGGTCGTCATCTCGAGAGGCCCACCGCCCTCCGACATCTTGATGGTCGTCTGGTGTGCCGAGTAGGCCAGCCAAAACCCCAACCCATCAATCTCAGACCGAAGCCCGTTGAGCTTCTTGTAATTGGCTGCCTGACGAGCCTTCTCTAGCGCGTAGCGCGCGCGCACTGTGCCCCGACCTACGCCCAGGCCCATGTTGGTATTCGCTCTGCCGCTGACGCAGCCGAGCAATCCGACTGGCCCCTTGTCGTCAAAGTAGTCGAGTTCTGTAGGGGGCTCGTAACGGTGCTTGCTGCGGTCCGGGTCGTCCATGTGGAGCATGTTGTGTGACCACCAGCGAGAGCGCTGGTCCTCGTGCGCCAGGAACGGCACATGAAGCCGAACGCCCGTGCCGTCGAACTCGAAGAGCGCCGACATTAGATCCGTGTCGGGGTCACCGTCGACGAGAAACCCGATGCGGGTCGTCCTGTCCTCCGCCATCAGTTCGTCCACCATTCCTCGGTAATCATCTTCTGTGTGGGACAACGTGAAGTGTTCGCGACGCCGCTCCACCAGCATCGCGTGTCACGAGGCCTCGCTCCATGAAAGAGTCTCGACAACTGTCGGGATGTAGCGCGCGCTGCAGGGGCGCCCCAGCTCGACCTTGAGGGTTTCGCGACACCTGCCGTCTTGGGGCCGCGTCGCTCAGTTGCTGCAAGCATCGGCGCATCACTCTGGGGCGTGCCATCGCCGTTCGCCGTACGGTGAACGTGCGACCCGTCGCGGATGGTGCCATCGGCGCTCTCGAGCGGAGAGGGTTTGCGGAAGAGCCGTGTGAGCCGTCGTCCGGTCCCGGACTGGAGCGGTCCTGCGACCCGTCGCAGGGCTGCAGGTCCCCGGCGTGCGGCTCGCAGCATCGCCGGGTCAGACGGCTACGCATACTGGCCGTTCAACCGGAACAGCGAAAGGTCGAAGCCTGCTCCAGTCAGGCTGCTCGTGAATTGGCTGCCGTCTGTCTTGCGGCACGTCAGGGCTGTGACGCTCTCACTCGAGATACGCGGCGCTGATTGCTGCGGGTCCGCCGTCCTGCCCGCGGGCGCCGGCGTGAGCCGTGGATCATGTCTCATCTGTCAGTGTCTCAACATGGGCTAGCCCGGGGTGTGGCACGGAACTAACTGTTGGGCTGTCGTATGAGAAATCGAGCCTGTCGAGACCCCTATCAAGTCCTGCGGGTAGATCGTTGTCGGCAACGATGAACTGTAATCGCCCAGGGGTGACCGCAACTTGGGTTGCGAAGCGTCGATACATCTGAGCGGCGATGTCTTCTTGTGTGCCTAATGCCAGTCGCGGGCTGTCAAGGAGTAAGAAGGTTGGAAAACGCGTGTCTCGCCGACGCGCGGAGACAGTCACGAGAGTAATCCAATAGGCGACCTGTGTCGCCGTGATGATTCCGCCACCCGCACTGGCGTCGGCAAAGGGGCTGCCGTTTAGAAGCGGCAGGTAGGTATCGCGACTGATCGACGCTGTCTCAACGCTCGGGATTCCGAAGTCTCTTACAGTGGTTTGGAACTCGTCGTCGAGTTCGTCGAAGAGTTCGGCTCTCCGACGATGCAGTTCTGCCTCCGAACTTCGCAGGCTCCCCTGCAACTCGGCCCGCCGTGTAACTAGCGTTTCAGCATGTGCCGCCAGGTCTTCGGCCCGATCCCACTGGATGAGGGCACGTTCAAGCGATCTCTGTTCGGCAGAAGCGGCCGCCACTCGAGCGGCCGCATCCCCGTAGGCCTGAAGGCGCGGCGTCACGCGTACAGCCGTGCGTTCGTCGATCCCAGTGGACAGCGACCGCACTAGCTCGTGCCTTCTTGCTGCAACGGCGGCTGCCTGGTGAGCTTGGTCGCTGAGGAGCCGTATTTGTTCGGTGATCTCGGCGAGTTGCTCGCGGAGTTGCGCGGACTCGTACTGGTCGCTCGCATGTAGTCCTTCCACGATGTCGTCCTGAAGGCACACGGGGCACGTGCCGGCCGGAACCATGCGCTGATCAAGCCGTTGGGTGCAACGTGGGCACATCGAGAACTCAATGTTGGCTAAGCGCAGTCCCGCCGAACTCATTCGCGCAAGCCGTTGAATGTCCTGTGACACTCTGCGTCGCTCCGTCTCGTACTCCTCACGCTGACGCGTCAGCTCCTGAGTGAGTTCTCGCGCCTCGGCGAGGCCGCGCTCTGCTTCGTTGAGGAGGTCACGGAGGACCTGCGCTTGACTGTCTACGGCTTCCGCAAGCTGGTCCTGCAATGAGAGCAGAACCGACTGGGCCTCGGACTGCTCGCTTTTTGCACGCTCCAGCTCCGCTTCCGCATCGAGTCGGGTGGTCTGGCCCGTATCAGCGAGGAACTGCTCGACGACAGCCGCCTCTTGTTGGGCCAGCTCGATCTCGCCGCGTAGTGTATTGATCTCTGACCGCATCGTGAGAATTTCTGACGACGTAATGCCAAAGAGGAGCTCGAACACGGACTTGCGCTTCGGGTCGTAGTAGCCCTCGTCGCTTCCGGCGATGTCTCGGTTCATTCTTGCTTGGGGTACGTACATGAAACGAAAAACGTCGTTGAAGGTGATCAAACTTCCAGCACTGGTGCTCCGGGAGCCTCGGGCCGCCGCTTTGATTCCGGGGTCTAATGTCATGGCGTTGAGGAGGAAGTCGCTAATCGACGGCTCGTTTCCCCCTACGAAGTGGTCACGCTGTCGCTCACCGGTCACGAGATCGAGGATTCGAATACTCCGTCGCCTCTCCGGGTCCAAGCCCCGGGAGAGTTGGACACGTAAACTTCCGATGTGGATGGACAGGTGCACGTCGGTGACGTTTTGACCAGCGACAGGTGCAAGCTGGCCGTCGCCACCTAGCCCGAACTTAATAAGTTCCAGGAGAGTGGTCTTGCCGACGCCAGTCTGACCCACTAGGACTACGAGGTCTCCCGAGAAGGAGTACTTGACTGCACCAGCAGAGGTATCGAGGTGGACAGACTCAATGCGGAAGTTGACAGTCACGAGATCAGCTCTCGGTGAGGGCGGTCCATGAGGTCAGCGAAGCGGTCGTAGATCAATTCCTTGAGGGCATTGCCGGTCAGACCCTCTGACGCCTCGGCGACGGCCGCGCAGCGATCTGCAATCTCCGTCCAGACTGGGTCCGTTGCAAGTTCCTCAGCAAGTTGACTTCCCGCCGGCGTGGGACTTAGCGCGATACTCCCGCGCCGCCCCTTGACGTATCTGAGGAGTCCTCGCGAGATAAGTGCACCGACCACCGGGTAATAGCGGTCGTCCCAAGGCCCGTACTTGTATCGTGTCATAGGATCCTCCACCTCCGTGGGCGCAGCGATCTCGTCGTCAGTCAAGTGCATTCTGAGGTCGGCGGTGTCCAATCGATCGAGAATCAGCGGGGCCAAGGCAGGGTAACGCACCAAGAAGTCAAGCTTGGCAAGCTTTGTCAGCCCATCAAGTTTGCGCTGGTGTCCTGGTTCGGCGGCTACGGCTCTCACCAGCAAAAGGACGCGTGCCTGATGGTAAGCAAGGTCCTCGACCACCCAGCTCAGTTCGTCTAGGTCCTCCTCTGATGTCATGACGCGGCCTCCCCCGCGACGAGTTGGCGGAGCATCTCTTGGGCGTCGAAGCGGTCGGTGTACCAAACACGACAGGTGTTGGCGAGTTCGGACACGCCGCCAAGTAGCAGATCAGCACTCAATCCGTGGGCGTCCGTCTGGCCCTCTAGGTCTTGGAGCCCCTCGCTGAGGTGGCGCCACAACTGTGCCCCCCAAGGGTGAGTCTCCGTCCGGACCACATCAGTGGCTTCGTCGACAGCGCGTCGAAGAATATTGTCCAGGCGGCTGCGGTGATCGCCCGTATTCGGGTGACTGAGACGAGCGCGCCAGTACCGGCGATATTGCAAGCGGAGTTCGTCCGCCCTCTCTACAGCATTGTCCGAGCAACCACCCTGGCTCATCTTCACAGCCATTCGATTCGCCTTAATAATGCGCGGCAGTGGCGCGTATCCCGCCAGGTTATTGAGCGCAAACCGAACGGCGATATCAACGTCCCGCACCGAAAGCGTTCGCGGGGCAAGCGAATCGTCGTGTTCCACACCGAGGACGACCGGCAATCCGCCGCCGACCGATGGGCCAGCGTTTCGCATGCGCGGCCTGACGAGCGCGAACGCTGCCTGCCAGGCAGCGGCACCGCCGGAGGGCCGGCCTAGGCGTTCGGCGACGGGCCTTCCGTACCGCTCGGCGGCCAGGTCCGGAAGTTGGTCGCGGCGGGGTTGAGCATCCTGGAACCGAAGCCCGGCCAGGAAGGATCTGATGCCATCTGTGTCCGGTTCAGCCACATCCGGCGGCAGTTGGCCGACGAGGGCGGCCTTGAAGTGATCGATCAACGCCAGAAGCTCGGCGGCGTTCGAGGCCGGGTCTTCTCGGAGTTGGTCGCACCCCCTCGCGATCTTCCTTCCGTCACCCGCTAGTCCTCCTGTGGTCACAACGCGGCAACGAGGAGTCCGTTCGAGTGCCATCCAGCGGCGGAAGAGATGTAAGACGCCAGCCTCGTTGAGCACTTGCCGGAACGAAGTGATCGGTGCGATGCTCGCCTCGCGATGCTTCCCCGAAACCAGTTCGGTCGAGCCGTTATGCACGATGCTCCAGTCTTCGTGATGTTCGCAGACGACGGTAGCCTCATCTGAAAGACTAAGATTCCCCGCGTCATCAAGAGACTGGAAGTAGAGCGCTAGGACATCCGCAGTGGCCATCATTGCCTGCCACTCGTATCGGTCCGCGGTCTGAGCCCCGGCATCGTCCGGAGGGGGCGTTGCGCGAAGAATTTCTTCGGGCGCTACCTCGTCTGCAATGTCGGTCATGTCACCTCGGCAGCGTGCTCATGGCTTATCGGCTCCAATGGAAGCAAGCTAGGCCAAGGGCCGCGGACGTCGGCGTAGAGTCCGGCGGCACCCGCCCCGCCGTGTCTTTCCACGATGTTGGCAGGTGCGGTCGTTGCGAGGTCCGGGACCTGAGTGGAGAGCGTGTCAGTCTCAAACATGGCTGCAGGGACCCCCGTCAATGCCCCGGCCGAGGCGAAACACGCAGGCAGGTATGGCACGCGCTGCGCCTCCTCTAGCCAGCGCAACTCGCCCACGTTGCCAGTCATATGGGTTCAGCCTATGTCAGCGACGGCGCGGCAGCCAGCATTTCTAACTCGTCGCCCAGTGGAAGTCTCGCCAGCCGTGGTGTGCCGGCGCGGTGCGGGAGCCGCTTTCGAGGCGGTGTGGGAGAGGTTGATTGCCGACGGCATAGAACTCGCATGATCCCTGACCACCACATGGACGGACCAAGTATCGCGTGCTCAGAGTGGGCGACATTGACGCATTATCAGTCTGAACTCCGGCCTCAAACACCATAGGGTGGTTGCAAAGGGAGAAGTTGGTGGGCCTCCGATCCGAACCACCCGGACACCAACCGATGAAGCGCCTCGTGCGCGCCTCCGTGAGCTGTATAAGGTGCTGCTTGGAGCTCACCCGCTGGCGGGGAATCCTCATCGGCTCACGGAACCCTCTAGCCATCAGTCACGGGCTGTCGAGGACGTTCGCTACTCGGCGTTGACGTGAGCAGGCGAACGTCACACTGATGGACATGCCCGGACGATCGGTCGGCCGCGTCATACTGGGCTGGATTGATGCGCGCATCTATCGAACCGCGGAGGTCCGGCTACCGGCTGAGTCATCGATGTCGCGACCATCGGCAACGTGTACGAGAAGCTGCGCATCGCGCAGCCTTGCGATGACATTCCATGCTGGTTTGGCATCCATGGAAGGCTTCCGACGAGGCGCTGATGCCGCGCCAACGGTGAGTGATCCGGGTTACGAACGCTTCCCGCTCATACACCTACTGCTGGGTCCCAGAGGAGGCTACCCATCTGTCGTGCTGCCCGCCGTCGTAGCTCGTCGACGGCGTGGGTGTAACGCTGGGCGGTTGCCATCTCGGTCCAGCCCATGATCGACATGACAGTGCGCAAGTCGACGTTCTGCACGAGCAGCAGGGTGGCAGCGGTGTGCCGAGCGTCATGCAGTCGCACACTCCGCACCTCGGCCTTCGCTAGAAGGACTTTCCATTCTCGGTGGTCGCGTGCTGGGTCGATTAGGCCGCCGCGGGAGTCGGGAAAGACCAAGGCGTGCTCGGCGTTCCATTCCGTGCCTGCAGCCAGCTGTCGGCGATTGTTCTGGCTCCGTTGTGCGCGTAGTTCTGCCAGTAGCGGGCTGGGTAAGACAATCGTTCGCTTGGACGCCTTGGTTTTGGGTTCGACGAACATCAGTCCCCCGCCGTTGCGTTGGGGGCACTCAGCACCTCGTTTGGCACCACAGGAGTGCTCGCCGTCCTCACGGACGCAGCCGTGCTCCCAGGTCTTGCGTTGCACTGAGCGCCGGACACACAGAACGCCCTCGTCGAAGTCAATGTCGGTCCACAGCAGCCCGAGTGCTTCGCCTTGTCGGAGCCCCAGCGAAAGCGCGATAGACCACCGCGCAGGATGCGGGGTGGTCTGCGCGGCTCGGACCACGCGGCGGCTCTCTTCGATCGTCAGAGGGTCGACCTCAACATCATCGGCCCGGGGCGGGCGGGCCACGATCGCCGGGTTGGTCCCTAGCCGTCGCCGCCTGACTGCCTCGTTCAGCGCTGAGCGCAGCACCCGGTGGACGGCTCGGACAGTGTGAACGGAACGACCATCGGAGCGCAGCTTTCGGTAGTGCTCCTCAAGGTGCTCTGGCTGAATCTCGCTCATGCGCCAAGACCCCAGGAACGGAATGACATGCAGCTGCATCTGACTGCGATAGGTCGACAGCGTTTTCCAGCGCGCGGTCATCGGCAGGATGACGTAGAGCCAGTGCTCTAACCATGTCTGCAGGACTAGATCTTCGGCGATCCAACGGTACTCACCGGCGTCGCGCTGACGCTCCAGTTCCCGCACAGCCTCGCGCAGTTCGCCTTTCGTCCCTCGCTGCAGATGTCGGCGGTCAGCCCTGCCGTCTGGACGCTTACCCATCGTCACGCGCGCGTGCCAGTAGCCATCGGCACCTCGGTAGAGGGAGGTCGTGGTCTGTTCGGCGCGTTTCCTGGGCCTAGCCATGACTGTCCCCGGGAACGTGTTCAACGGAGGACTCCTGAAGGCCTGCGACGAAGACCTCCAGGTCGTGCCGGGTCACGCGCACCGAGCGCCCGACGTGGACCACAGGAAGGCGATCGCCTGCGACCTGGCGCTCGACGCTGCGGCGGGCACAGCGCAACTCGCGGGCAACCTCATCCAGGGTCAGGAGCAACGTGGCTTCTGCGGCGTCGCTGGTGGTGGCCGAAGCGGCCCGGTTGGCGATGAATGCAGTGGTGTTCATACCACCCCTAAGGCACGACACACGCCCCTGACGACTCACCCCGACCCAGATTGCCTGTGGCCGCCTCGATCGATGGCGAGTGCGTGAGTCTCCTGCCACCTGCAGATGGGGTGGTGGGAGTTTTTGGGCCGGTTTTTGGGCCGAAGGAGGGCCGCCCCAAAATTGGAGCGGCCCTCCGGTGCTGCTACTTCTGCAGGTCATGAGTCTGACCGTTCTGCGCGCCCGAAGGGATTCGAACCCCTAACCTTCTGATCCGTAGTCAGATGCTCTATCCGTTGAGCTACGGGCGCACGTGAGCCGACTGGTCGTCGGCCGCGAGGGATCACGATACCGGAGGGAGCACGACCTCACGAAATCAGATCCGAGCCAGGTGACCCAACTCACCACCTGGAACGCGTGACGACAAGCTCGGCACAAGGTTAAGTTGACCGGAAGGGCTGGCGACGTGGCTGGCCAGGACCGGAGCGGATGAGATGTCGACGATCAGCACTCAGGGGACCACCCGTCATACCGAGCTCGCAGGCTGGGTGGAGGAGGTGGCTGCCCGCACTCGCCCGGACCGTGTCGTCTGGGTGACGGGGACCGAGGAAGAGAGCCGCGAGATCAACGCCCAGTTGATCGAGGCCGGCACTTTCGTGCAGCTGGCCGAGGACAAGAAGCCCAACTCCTTCTACTGCGCATCCGACCCCGACGACGTCGCCCGCGTCGAGGGCCGCACCTACATCTGTTCGGTGGATGAGAAGGACGCGGGCCACACCAACAACTGGATGGATCCGGCCCAGATGAAGGCCACCCTGGAGCCGCTCTTCGATGGCGCCATGGCCGGCCGGACGATGTATGTCATCCCCTTCGTGATGGGCCACCTCGAGGCCGATCAGCCGATGTTCGGGGTGGAGATCACTGACAGCGCCTACGTCGTCGCCTCGATGCGCATCATGGCCCGCATCGGCACGCCGGTGCTGGAGAAGATGGAGGAGCTCCAGGCCGACTACGTCAAGGGCCTGCACTCGGTGGGCGCTCCTCTCGCCGCGGGCGAGCAGGACGTTCCCTGGCCGTGCAACGAGACCAAATACATCGTCCACTTTCCCGAGGAGCGGGCGATCTGGTCCTACGGCTCAGGCTACGGCGGCAACGCCCTGCTCGGCAAGAAGTGCTACGCCCTGCGGATCGCCTCGGCGATGGCCCGCGACGAGGGCTGGATGGCCGAGCACATGCTCATTCTCAAGCTCACCAACCCGGAGGGGAAGGTCCACTACATCGCCGCCGCGTTCCCCTCTGCCTGCGGCAAGACCAACCTGGCGATGCTGGAGACCACCCTGCCGGGCTGGAAGGCCGAGACGGTCGGCGACGACATCGCCTGGATGCGTTTCGGGGAGGACGGCCGGCTGTATGCCGTGAACCCGGAGTTTGGTCTGTTCGGCGTGGCGCCCGGCACCGGCTACGGCACCAACCCCAACGCCATGCACACCATCGAGCGCGGCAACTCGGTCTTCACCAACGTCGCCCGCACCGACGACGGTGATGTGTGGTGGGAGGGCATGACCGAGGACGAGCCTGCCCACCTGATCGACTGGCACGGCAACGACTGGACTCCCGCGGACGGCGAGGCCGGCACAACGGCCGCCCACCCGAACAGCCGGTTCTGCACGCCCATCGAGCAGCTGCCGACGCTGGCCCCGGAGTACTACGAGCCCAACGGCGTCCCGATCTCGGCGATCCTCTTCGGCGGACGGCGCAAGACCACCGTCCCGCTGGTCACCGAGGCCCGCGACTGGCAGCACGGCACCTTCTTCGGCGCCACGCTCTCCTCGGAGACCACGGCGGCGGCCACTGGCCAGGTCGGCGTCGTGCGCCGCGACCCGATGGCGATGCTGCCGTTCATCGGCTACAACGCCGGGGACTACCTCGGGCACTGGCTGGACGTCGGCAAACAGCACGACGAGTCCAAGATGCCCAGGATCTACCTGGTCAACTGGTTCCGCCGCGACGCCGACGGCGGCTTCGCCTGGCCGGGCTTCGGCGAGAACACCCGCGTCCTGAAGTGGGTCGTCGAACGTCTGGAGGGCACCGCCGGCGCAGAGGAGACCCCCATCGGGTTCACGCCCCGCGCCGAGGACATCGATGTCAACGGACTGGACCTCACCGCCGAGCAGTTGGCCGCCGCTCTGGCCGTGGACACCGAGGAATGGCGCGCGGAGCTGCCACTGATCCGCGAGTGGTTCGACAAGTTCGGCGAGTCGCTCCCACACCAGTTGGAGGATGAGTTGCAGACGCTCACCCAGCGACTGGGCTGACCCCGTCGTCCCGACCCGGTGGATGTATGCCGTCCGCCGGGTCGGTCTGTCTCTGCACCTGAGCTCGGGTCGGGTGGGCGGCACGCCTCCGGACGCCCACCTGGCTCGCAGGAAAGTCTCAGTCCTCGATGTCACCATGGGAGTGACCCCTGTTGAGGAGGACAAGATGAGCACCGATGCCCGCGAGCCCGACGACGGCGACGCCGACAGCGACCGCACCCTGCTGTCGGCTGTCGAGCCTGCCCCGCCCGGTTATGACCTGGCCGCCAAGGTCGACGCTATGGAGGACCGGGTGTTGCACGGCACACCTGAGAAAGCCCAGGAGGAGAAGGAGCAGACCGACGCCGAGGAGGAGGCTCCCGAACCTGAGGACGTCGACCCCAGTGGCGGCGCCCCGGCCTGAGCACGAGAAGGCCCCCAGGACGTGTCCCGGGGGCCTGACCCTGCTGCTGTCGCGTGTACGGACACGCTGCGGCGGAGGCGGAGGGATTTGAACCCTCGATGGGGTTGTAGCCCCAAACCCGCTTAGCAGGCGGGCGCCATAGACCAGACTAGGCGACGCCTCCAGTTCCACCGGTTACCCTGTCGCGGAACGCCGATCAGGCTACCTGTGGGGGGACGGCTTCACCAAACCACCGGCACGCGCGCAACATCCCGACAGTGCTGGTGCGTCTGCGACAGAATGGCTCTATCCCGTGGAAGGTATTCATGACCGATGACCACAGCCCCGAGGACGGGGCTGCCCAGCGCCGGCCCGGGCCTGGTGACTCCCAGGCCCCGGAGGGGCGCCGTCGGAGCCTGCCCGGTGACGGCAGCGGCGTGGTCCACCGGACGCGTGCGGACCGCTTCGCCACGCAGACCGACGAGGGGGTTGGCCGCGCCTACGGCCTGACCGCCCTGGGAACCCTCCTGCCGGGAGCGGGGCTCATCCTCACTAGGCGGCGCCTGATCGGCATACCGCTGCTGGCCTTGGCCGTCGGCTCGGCGCTCGGGGTGCTCATCTATCTGTTCAAGAACGGCGCCTTCCGCTCCGCCCTGGACCTGGCTGCCCGCCCTGATGTGCTGCGGACCCTTGCCGCCGTGCTCGTCATCGGTGGGCTGATCTGGATCGGCTCCATCGTCCTGACCGCCCTCACCGCCCGACCACGCCGCATGTCCGGCGGGCAACGGACCGGGCTCACGGTCTTCACCGGCGTCATGTGCCTGCTCGTCATCGCACCCGCTGCCATGGGGCTGCGCTATATCGACGCCCACAATGATGCCGTCGAGCACATCTTCACCGGTGCCGGCGACCGCGCTGACGACGAGGACACCCCGTCGGTCGGCCCGGACCTGCAGGACCAGGACCCCTGGGCCGACGTCCCCCGCGTCAACGTCCTGCTGCTCGGTTCGGACGCCGGCGACAACCGGGACGGTGTGCGCACCGACTCGATGATCGTCGCCTCGATCGACACCACGACCGGCGACATGGTGCTCTTCGGGATCCCCCGCAACCTGCAGAACGTCCCGATTCCCAGCAGCTCACCGCTCTACAAGCGCTACGGCGACTCCTACGACTGCGGCACCGAGTGCCTGATGAACGGCATCTGGACCGCGGCCGTCGACCTGCACGAGGAGAACCCCGGCTGGTTCTCCGGCGACCCGAACCCCGGTCAGACCGCCACCCGCCAGGTCATCTCCACGATCATCGGCCAGCCGATTCACTACACCGTGATCATTGACCTCAAGGGCTTCGAGGCCCTGGTCGATGCGATGGGCGGCGTCGAGATCAACGTCCAGGAGTCGGTCCCGATCGGCGGCAAGACCTGGACGGACGCGGCGGGCAACGCCCAGCTCATCGAGGGCACCGAGAGCAGCTGGATCGAGGTTGGCCAGCAGCACCTGGACGGCCACGAGGCCCTGTGGTACTCCCGCTCCCGGGTCACCACCGACGACTTCTCCCGTATGCGGCGGCAGCGCTGCATGGTCGGTGCGCTGGTCGACCAGGTCAACCCGATGACGCTGCTGCAGCGCTACCCCGCAATCGCGGCGGCGGCCGGCGACAACATCACCGTCGACATCGACCAGTCCGAGCTGCCCGCCTGGGCAGAGCTGGTCCAACGCGTACAGGGCGGCACGATGCAGAGCCTGCCGTTCACCGCCAAGAACACCAACACCGCCGACCCCGACTACACCGCGATGCGGCGCGAGGTCTACCTGGCGCTGCACCCGCAGCCCGAGCCCACCGTGGAGGCCGGTGCCGACAGCACTGAGTCGCCGGCCGCTGACGCCACCGAGGAGCCGACGACTGAGGCACCCACCGACGACGAAGGCACCACCGAGGCTCCCGCGACCCCGACCACCGACGAGCTGGCGGATCTCGGCACCGTCTGCTGAGCTGGCGGTCGACCCCCGCCGCAACGCTCTGCACTCGACGCCAAATACGACACCACCTGCAGAGCACTGCCCGCGACCCCCGCCGCACCGCTCTGCAATCAACGCCAAATACGACACCACCTGCAGAGCACTGCCCGCGACCCCCGCCGCAACGCTCTGCACTCGACGCCAGATATGACACCACCTGCAGAGCACTGCCGGTGACCCCCCGCCGCATCGCTCTGCACTCGACGCCAGATACGGCACCACCTGCAGAGCACTGCCGGTGACCCCCGCCGCAGACACGACGAGGCCCCCGAGTCCAACTGGACTCGGGGGCCTCGCTCAGGCTTGGGTGCTGCTGGTCAGCAGCCGGTCAGCCTCAGACCGCGCGGACGGACTCCGCCTGCGGCCCCTTGGGGCTCTGCGTGACCTCGAACTCGACCCGCTGGGCCTCCTCGAGGGACTTGTAGCCGGTGCTCTCGATGGCCGAGTAGTGGACGAACACGTCCGGGCCACCGCCATCCTGCGCGATGAAGCCGAAGCCCTTTTCCGCGTTGAACCACTTCACGGTTCCCTGTGCCATGGGACAATCTCTCTCTGCTGTGCGATCAACCCCCGCACCTCGCGGGGGCCGGCTCAGATGAAACCCCCCACTACCGGGACCATGCCCGACCTGCTGACCATCTGTCGTGCCCTGGGGCGTGACTCATGCTCGACCTGCGAGGAACTGCAACTGCAACCACACAAACGGTAGCAGGATCCGCGACAAAAGTCCCCTTCCTGTCCACAGCCTCTCAGCGGCATCGGCGCAGGTGGGGGCGGTGCTGACCGCCGCCTGACGTGCTCCTGACCACCCGGCAACCCGACGGTCACCGGGCACTCATCTGACTGCGGTTCGCGACTGCACGTAGGGCAGTGGGACAATGGGAAGTGAGCCGGGTCTCGGCCGGGCTCATGGAGGGTTCGCATAGCGGCCGAGTGCAGGCGCCTTGAAAGCGCCCGACGGAAACGTCCGTGGGTTCAAATCCCACACCCTCCGCTCGATGCGGGAAGACCTCAGGACAGGTCATCCGAGCGCCTCAAGGCCTCAGGCAGCGCTGCCGGCAGTGCCGCGGCAGTTATGCCACCACCAGGGCGATCAGGACGCAGACGAGGATGAAGGCCACGACGAGGCCCGCCCCCAAGAGCGCCCCCGCGGTGGGGTTGGCATGCGACCAGGCAGCATCCGCGGCCACCGTGCCGTCGCCTCCGCCGGCACGAGCACCGGCACCTCGGTCACCTGCGGTGCCACCTGCTCCAGCACCTCCACATCAGCGAGCTCCCGCAGTGGCTGGAACGTCAACAGCGTCTCCCCCTCGTGGTCAAGGAGGAACGCGCGCGGTCCGCCGGCGCCGGGCACCGCATAGCGCCGGGTGACCACGGCCTCGGCGATCTGGTGTCGCGGAATCACCACGTCGCCGCGCAGCATCCGGGTCCGGATCACGTGGGTCTCCGTGACCCGGACCATCCCCCGCAGACGCACCAGGATGAGGACCACCACGGCCAGCACCACCAGGTAGGTGAGCCCGACGCTCAGCAGGTTCTCCCGCAGGCCACCCTCGGAGTTGCGGGCAAACGCATACGGGATGAGGAGCAGACACCCCAGCACCGCGGCCGCCATCGACCACGTGTCGGTGCGGCCCAACCCGACGCGCACCTCGAAGAGCACCGTGCCGTGCTGCGTGGCCTCCCCCACCGCCATGCCCAACTCCTTCCGGTCCGCACTCACAGAGATGTGACCTCAGGACGGCCTGTTATTCACCCGGGAGGTTACCCGATGGGCCGCACCTGGCTAGCCTGGCACCATGACCGTGGCGAACCCCCTGGAGCAGCTCACCGAGACCGACCTGCGCGAGCAGCGCACCAGTGTGAAATGGCACGTCTTCCCGCAGGACGTGCTGCCGCTGTGGGTGGCCGAGCAGGACTCAGTCCTCGCCGAGCCGGTCGTCCGCGCCGTGGTCGAGGCCATGCAGCGCGGGGACACCGGTTATGTGGCCACCGGCCAGGTGTATGCCGAGGCGCTGGCCTCCTTCGCCGTGGACCGATGGGGGTGGTCACCCCAGATCGAGCACTCCGCGATCGTGCCCGATGTCATGATCGGGGTCACCGAGATGCTGCGCCTCGTCACCGAACCGGGCGACAACGTGGTCGTCAACTGCCCGGTCTACCCACCGTTCTATGCGTTTGTGCGCAGCATGGACCGCCGCATCGTGGAGTCGCCGCTGACCGCGGAGCACCGGATCGACCTGGACAACCTGGACCGCGCCTTCGGTGCGGCGACCGCGGACGGCAAGCGAGCGGCATACCTGCTGTGCAGTCCCCACAACCCGACCGGGACCCTGCACACCGCCGCCGAGCTCGAGGCGGTGGCCGAGCTCGCGGCCCGGCACAACGTGCGGGTGGTCGCCGACGAGATCCACGCGCCGCTGGTCTATCGCGGACACACCTTCGTCCCCTATCTGAGCGTCGCCGGAGGCGAGCGCGGACTGTCCCTGATGTCGGCGTCCAAGGGCTGGAACCTGGCCGGCCTCAAGAGCGCCCTCGCGCTCGCCGGGCCGGAGGCGGCTGACGACCTGGCCCGGTTGCCCGAGGAGGTGGGGCACGGAGCGAGCCACGTCGCGGTGCAGGCCCACGTCGCGGCCTACCGCGATGGCGGGATGTGGCTGGATGCCCTGCTGGAGGGGCTCGACGCCAACCGGCACCTGGTGGCCGAGCTGGTGGCGCACCACCTGCCGGGCGTGGGCTACCGGATGCCGGAGGCGACCTTTCTGGCGTGGCTGGACTGTCGCGCGCTGGGGATCGCGGACCCGCCGGCTGAGCCCGGGCTGGTGACGATGAGCGTCGGACCGGCCGACTTCTTCGCCCGCGAGGCCAAGGTCGGTCTGAGCGCGGGCACCGCCTTCGGCACCGGCGGCAAGGGACACGTGCGGCTCAACATGGCGACGTCGCAGGCGATCCTCACCGAGGCCCTGGAGCGGATGGGTCGTGCCGCCTCCCCCGCGTTCTCGTAACGGCACCGCCGCCCGCTCCGTGATCGAGGTCCGTGCACCTCTGCCTCCTCGGGCGGCCCCGCTGACTTCAGATGGTGCGCCGCAGCCGATCTCGCTAGTGTCGAGGACGACGACATGACGTATCTGGAAGGGAGCACCTCATGCGGAAGTTGCTGTTCATCATCGGCGCCTGCGTCGGCTACATCCTGGGCGCGAAGGCGGGCCGCGAGCGCTATGACCAGATCAGCCAGCAGGCCAGCAAGGTCTGGGGCAACCCGAAGGTCCAGTCGACGGTCGAGGACGTGAAGGCCCAGGCGCCGAAGGCCGCCACCGCGATGGCCGGGTCCGCCAAGGAGATCGCCGGGCAGGCCAAGGCCAAGGTCACCGGCCACGAGACGACCGACCTGTCGGGCAACTATGAGAACGAGACGGGGAGCTGGGACGCCCAGACCGGCACGGCCTCGATCGACGACTCCTCGTTCGGCCCAGGGAGCGACAAGCTCCCCTAATTTTGGGGAGGTTTGGCACGCTCCCAGCCCATTTTTGGGGAGGTTCGGACCGGTCCGAACCTCCCCAAAAATCTGCTATCCCCGGTCCGAACCTCCCCAAAAATGAGCTAGATCCACAGCGCCGGGTCGGCGAACATCACGTCCTGGTCGCGCTCGGCCCTCGGCACGCGGTTGGTCGCCGGGACCCCGACTGCCGTTGCGCCGGACGGCACGTCCTTGACGACGACCGCGTTGGCACCGACCTGGGCCCCAGAGCCGATCACGACCGGCCCGAGCAGCCTGGCACCGGCACCGAGCACGGCGCCGGACTCGACCGTCGGGTGACGCTTGATCCTGGCGTTGGCCCGGCCACCCAGCGTGACGGCGTGATACATCATCACGTCGTCCCCGACCTCGGAGGTCTCGCCGATCACCACACCCATGCCGTGGTCGATGAACAGGCGCCGCCCGATCTGGGCGCCTGGGTGGATCTCGATCCCGGTCACGGCGCGCGAGGCCTGTGACAGCAGGCGGGCGGGCAGGCGGGCGCCGCGGTTCCACAGCGCGTGCGAGACCCGGTGCGCCCAGACGGCGTGCAGCCCGGGAGAGGAAAGGGCCATCTCGACCCGGCTGTCCGTTGCCGGGTCCCGGTCGATGGCCGCGTCGAGGTCCTCCCGGACCCCACGGGCGAAGGCGCCGACGTCCTGACTCACCCGGGTCCACACGGTGCTGGCGCGGCCCCGCAGAACACCGGGCGTCATCAGTCGGTCAGCCCCTCGAAGAGCACCGTGGACAGGTAGCGCTCACCGAAGTCCGGGACGATCGCCACGATGGTCTTGCCCGCGTTCTCGGCGCGCTGGGCCAGTTCGAGGGCGGCCCACACGGCGGCACCGGCCGAGATGCCGGCGAGGATGCCCTCCTGGGTCGCCAGCTCTCGGGAGACCCGCACGGAGTCATCGAGCGAGGCGTCAATGACCTCGTCATACAGCTCGGTGTCCAGGATCTCTGGGACGAAGTTGGCGCCCAGACCCTGGATCTTGTGCGGGCCGGGCTGGCCGCCGTTGAGGATCGGGCTGTCCACCGGCTCGACCGCGACGATGCGCACGTCGGGCTTCTGCTCGCGCAGGTAGCGGCCCGCACCGGTGATGGTGCCGCCAGTGCCGATACCGGAGACGAAGATGTCGATGTCGCCCTCGGTGTCGGCCCAGATCTCCGGGCCCGTGGTCGCCTGGTGGATGGCCACGTTGGCCTGGTTGGCGAACTGGCGGGCACGGACCCCACCGCGCTCCTCGGCGATCTCCTCGGCCCGGGCGACGGCGCCCTTCATGCCGTCGGCGCCCGGCGTCAGCACCAGCTCGGCACCGTAGGCACGCAGCAGGGCACGACGCTCCTTGCTCATCGTGTCGGGCATCGCGAGGACGACCTGGTAGCCGCGCGCGGCCCCCACCATGGCCAGGGCGATGCCGGTGTTCCCCGAGGTGCCCTCAACGATCGTGCCGCCGGGCTGCAGCTCGCCCGCCTCGACCGCGGCGTCGATGATCGCGGCACCGATGCGGTCCTTGACAGAGTTGGCCGGGTTGCCCGACTCGAGCTTGACGAGCACGGTGGCACCCAGCCCCTCGGTGAGCCGGTTCAGGCGCACCAGCGGGGTGTTGCCAATGGCCTCGGTGATGTCGTTCTTGACGGACACGGGGTCGCCTTTCGCTTGGGTATGCCGGGGTTCCGCCCCGGGACAGGGCCTTCACAGGTTATAAGTGTGCATAGGCCACGTTATTCCCTCAGTTCCACATCTGAACCAGCGCCCCAGCAGTGTGAGGCACACCTCACCACCCGTTGGATCGAGCGGGCCTCTAGAATCCACCCATGTCACCGGTGCAGATCCTCGCCATCGTCGTCGGACTGGGCGTCACGCTCGTTGCGGTCGCCCTGTTCGTGCGCACCATCGCCGGCTTCGTCGCCAAGTTCCGGGTCGGTCAGCCGGCGACCGGACGGACCGACGACCCGCTGGCGCGCACCGTGACGCTCCTGCGGGAGTTCCTCGGCCACACCCGGATGGCCCGCAAGCCGCTGGTCGCCGCAGCGCACTGGTTCGTGATGCTGGGCTTCCTGCTGCTCACCACGACCCTGGCCACCGCCTACGGGCAGCTGTTCAACCCCGAGTTCGCGCTGCCCCTCATCGGGCACTTCCCGCCCTACATCTGGCTGGCCGAGCTGTTCGGCTGGGGCACCCTGTTCGGCATCGTGGCACTGATCATCATCCGCCAGCGCAAGCACCCGAGGAGCCTGGAGCGCAGGAGCCGGTTCTGGGGGTCGACCTTCTGGCAGGCGTATGTCGTGGAGTTCGTCATCCTGGGCGTCGGCCTGTGCATCGTGCTGCTCCGCGGTCTGGAGTTCGCGCTCGGCCGGGCCACCGGGGCCGAGTGGGCGGACTTCGTCCACTTCCCGACCACCGGCTGGATCGGGAGCTTCTTCGACGGTATGTCGACAGGCACCTTGGAGACGACCATCATCCTGGTGGCGACGGTCAAGATCCTGATCTCCATGGGGTGGATGGTCACCATCGCGGTGACGCCCACCATGGGGGTGGCCTGGCACCGCTTCCTGGCGTTCCCGAACATCTGGTTCAAGCGCCACGCCGAGGGCCGCACCTCACTGGCCGAGCTGCAGCCGATCCGGGTCGACGGCGAGGTGCTGGACTTCGAGAACATCGAGGAGCTCGACGAGGACGCTGCGCTCGGCGTCGGCAAGGTCGAGGACTTCACCTGGAAGGGCCTGCTCGACTTCTCGACCTGCACCGAGTGCGGTCGCTGCCAGGAACAGTGCCCGGCATGGAACACCGAGAAGCCGCTCTCGCCCAAGATGCTGATCATGAACCTGCGGAACCACCACCACGCGAAGGCACCGTGGTTGCTGGCCTCTGAGGAGGCCCGCGAGGCAGCAGGCGAGGGGTCCGCAGCGGGTGACGGCTCCGCGGCCGCCCGGCACAACATCCCCCTGTCAGCGGTGCTGGAGGCCCAGCGTGAGCTGGTCGGCGCCACCGAAGGAGATCCCACCATCCCCTCTGGTGGCGCGGTCATCGACCCCGACGTGATCTGGTCGTGCACCACCTGTGGTGCCTGCGTGGAGCAGTGCCCCGTCGACATCGAGCACGTCGACACGATCGTGGACCTGCGCCGCTACCAGACGCTGATCGAGTCGGCCTTCCCCAGCGAGCTGGGCGGGTTGTTCAAGAACCTGGAGAACAAGCAGAACCCCTGGGGCATGTCGGCCCGCGCGCGGATGGACTGGGCCAAGGACCTGCCGTTCGAGGTCAAGATGGCCGGCGCCGATGTCGAGGACCTCGACGAGGTCGACTACCTGTTCTGGGTCGGTTGCGCCGGCGCCTACGAGGACCGCGCCAAGAAGACCACCCGCGCCGTGGCCGAGCTGCTCAACACCGCCGGCGTCAGCTTCGCCGTGCTGGGTGACGGCGAGACCTGCACCGGCGACCCGGCCCGTCGGGCCGGCAACGAGTTCCTCTTCCAGATGCTCGCGCAGCAGAACGTCGAGGTGCTCAACGAGGTCAACGCCACCAAGATCGTGGTCACCTGCGCCCACTGCTTCAACACCATCAAGAACGAGTACCCGCAGCTCGGCGGCAAGTACGAGGTCGTCCACCACACGCAGCTGCTCAACCGGCTGGTGCGCGAGAAGAAGCTGACCCCGGTCGCCAAGCCCGATCAGGCCGACACGTCCGGTGTGGCCTCGACCGCGGAGAGCGTGACCTACCACGACCCGTGCTACCTGGGCCGTCACAACGGTGTCTACTCCCCGCCGCGCGAGCTGCTCGGTGCACTGCCGGGCGTCGAGATGCGCGAGATGCCACGCTCCGGTGAGAAGTCCTTCTGCTGCGGCGCCGGTGGTGCCCGCATGTGGATGGAGGAGAAGCTCGGGTCGCGCATCAACGTCAACCGGACCGAGGAGGCTCTCGCCACCGGCGCCGACCGGATCGCGATCGGCTGCCCCTTCTGCCGCGTGATGCTCTCCGACGGCCTGACCCAGAAGCAGTCCGAGGGTGCCCGCGAGGAGGTCGAGGTCGTTGACGTCGCGCAGATGCTGCTGGCTGCGGTCCGACGCGGGCAGGAGGGTGACACGGCCGACAGCGACGTGGCACCTGAGCCCACACCGGACCCGGAGCCCGCCCCGACCTCCTGAGCTGACGGGGCCAGGCGCCACCGGTAGCGGCACCGGCCATCGCTTCGGCGGACTGGTCGCAACGGGCGGGCCTGGATGAGACGATCCTTCGCCCAAAGCGTGACAGGCCGATCCGGGGCTGTGCCCGTTCCGACAGAGAGGAGGATCAGACGATGCGACTGCTCCCGCAGCACCCCGCCGCGCTGGCTGGCGCCGCGCTACTGGCAATGGCTCTAGCCGGCTGCGGAGGCGGCCCCTCCGCAGAGGAGGTCCAGCGCGAGCACCGGGACGAGGCAACAGCAGCCCAGCAGGGAATCGAGGCGGCCCTGGCGCCACTGGAGCAGACGGGCGAGGCCCTGGCGACCGCGACCCGCGACTCGTGTGAGACCGGTCAGCACAACTACAAGGTCGACGACCCCTACGACGTGCGCTGCACGCTGGAGGTCCACCAGGCCTACCGCGTGACCGGCGCGGACTTCCGGGCCGCAGCGGACAGCGTCACCGCCGCCTTCCCCGAGTGCGCAGACTCCGAGGCCGAGGAGACCCTGTCGGAGTACTGGGACGAGCTCAAGGGCACCCGGACCCACAACTTCGAAGGGCCCTACATCCCGGACTACCTGCCCTCCTACCGGCTGGACTGCGAAGACGCACCGGTGCGCATCACCGTGACCGGCTGGGCCACGCTGCCGTCAGACAGCGACACGTTCGAGCGGCACGAGCACGCGATGGGTATGCCGTGTGCCTCCTCCACCGAAGACCGGCCCTGTCAGTGGGACGGCACCTCTGCGCGCACGATCTTCGGCTTCGACGCGGCCGGGCAGGACGGGTGGATCGTGTTCGTCGAGGGCACGCAGGCGTACGCCGAGATCGGCTAGTTTCTGGGTGCGCTGGCAGGCAACGGGCACCGCAACCGTCGCGTCCGCACGACCTCCAGCAAGGACGTGTGGCTGAACCTCCCGTCAGAGCGCGTCGACGAACTCCCGAGCGACGTCTGCCGGGTCGCTGTCCTGCACCTGCACCATCATCTCGGTGAGGTTCTCGGTGGTCAGCCCGGCCGAGACGGTGTTGAGCGCCTCCTCGACCTCAGGTGTCACCGCATCGGTCGCGATCAGCGGCACGACATTCTGGGCCGCGAAGAGGCTCTCCGGGTCCTCCAGCGCGACAAAGTCGTTCTCCACGATCGCCGGGTCGGTGCTGAAGATGTTGCCGGCGTCGATCTGACCGTTGAGCAGTGCCTGGACGGTCAGCGTGGAGCCCGCATCGAGCGGCTTGAACTCGGAGAACTCCAGCCCGTAGACCTCCTGCAAGCCCGGCACACCGGTGAACCGGTCGCGCCATTCCGGCGGACCCCCGAGAACCATGTTGGGCGCGTGCGGTGCCAGGTCCGCGATCGAGGCCAGATCGAACTCCTCGGCGGTCTCGGCCGTGACGACCACCGAGTCCTTGTCCTCTGCCTCGGCCATCTCCAGCACGGTCAGGTTGTCCGGCAGCGCCTCCTGCAGCTCGGCATACACCGCGTCGGACTCGGTCGCCTCCGCCGCTTCGTTCAGATAGAGCGTGAGGTTGCCGGTGTACTCCGGGATGAGGTCGATCGAGCCGTCCTCCAGGCCAGCCATGTAGGCCTCCCGGTTGCCGATATTGAGGTTGGTGCTGACCTCAACTCCCGCATCTCCCAGGGCTGCGGCGTAGATCTCGGCGAGCAGCACGTTCTCGGGGAAGTTCGCGGAACCGATGACCAGGCTCTGGCCGCCGTCCCCGGTCGAGTCACCCTCCTGCGAGCCCTCGTCCTCGGCCAGCGGATCGCCACCTCCCCCGCACGCCGACAGGGTCAGGGCCGCGGCGAGCGCGACGAGAGCGGTGGTGCGGTGGCGACGAATCATCAGCGGGACCTTCCGTTGTCCGGGCACTGGCAGGACCACCTTAAGCACGAACCACCGACATGGCGTGGGAACCGCCCCTGCTCGAGCTGCCGGGGTGCCCGACGGGCAGTGTGCCGAGCAGTTGGTGGCCGCAGGGCAGGAGACGCAGGCCGGCGCGGCTCATGCTGCCGGTGGTCCCCGCCGGGTTCTAGCGCCGCGTCGCGGGCGTCAGGCCAGGTGAGACCACGAAGCGCTGCAGCAGGGCACCGACCAGGTCGATCAGCAGCGCGAGAGCGGCCACCAGGAGGGCACCGCCCGCCATCTCGTCGTAAGCGCGGTTGGCCTGACCGTCGATCAGGAAGCGCCCCAACCCGCCCAGGCCGACGACCGCGGCGATCGTCGCGGTGGCGATGATCTGCATCATCGAGGAGCGCAGCCCCGAGAAGATCAGCGGCAGCGCACACGGCACCTCGACCTGCCACAACTGTTGCCAGCTGGTCATCCCCATGCCCCGGGCGGCATCGCGGGCAGCCGGGTCGACCTGCCCGATGCCGGCATAGACGCCAGACAGGATGGGGGGTATGCCGAGGGTCGCCAGGACGATCAGGCTCGGCAGCTCGAAGGCCAGGTCGCCCCGCAGGCGGGGCAGCAGGAGCAGGGCGGCGATGAACAGCACACCGAGGGAGGGAATGGCACGGAAGGCACTGACCGCGTTGACCAGCACCACCCTCCCGCGGCCGGTGTGCCCGACATACAGTCCGATCGGGACCGCGACGAGCGCCGCCGCGAGCAGCGCGATGCCGGACAGGCGCAGGTGCTCGAGTGCCTGGGCGAGGATGCCGCCGGAGCCCGACCAGTTGGTCGGGTCGGACAGCCAGGCCCAGATCGTGGCGATCATGTCCGCGCCGCCCGGAGCCAGGGCGTGAGCAGCCGGGTGAGCGTCAGGATCAGCAGGTCGAACAGGAGCGCGAGCAGCACGCAGGCGAGGACCCCCACGACGATCGGGCCCATCGCTGAGCGGGAGAAGCCGTCGGTGAACAGCAGCCCGAGCTGGGAGACGCCGATCAGGGCTGCCACCGAGACCATCGAGACGTTGCTGACCGCTGCCACTCGGAGGCCGGCCGAGATGACCGGCACCGCCATCGGCAGCTCGACCGCCCAGAAGCGCCGCAGCGGGCCGTAGCCCATCGCGGTTGCAGCCTGCCGGACGTGGTCGGGCACCGACCCGAGGCCGTCGGCAACGGTGCGGGTCAGGAGCGCGATCGTGTAGAGCGTCATCGCCACGACGACGTTGATCGGGTCCAGGATCTGGGTGCCGAGGATGCCCGGCAGCAGCACGAACAGCGCCAGCGACGGGATGGTGTAGAGCAGCCCCGTGCCGACGATCACCGGCGGGGTGAGCCAGCGACGCCGCAGCGCCACCCAGCCTAGGGGCAGGGAGATGAGCAGGCCGAGCAGCAGCGGGACCCCGGCGAGGTAGGCGTGCTGGGCCGCGAAGCCCGCGACCTCGCCCAGGTCCGTGCCCAGCGCGGTCACCGGTGCTCGTTCTGCTGGGGGCCCACCCCGGCCGCGGCGCCGTCGGAGTCCCCCGCACCGCCCTGGATGCTGGTGCCGTCGGGGCGCGGCGCCGACTGGATCACTGACAGCACCTCCTCGGCGCGCACCGTGCCGGCCAGCACGCCGTCGCGGGTGACAACACCACGGCCGCTCGGGGAGGAGAGCGCGGCGTCCAGCAGTGAGCGCAGTGATCCGTCGACGGCAGAGACGGTGCCGCCCCGGTGCAGGTGCTCGAGAGCGACGGCTGCCTCAGCCACCTCGGCCGGCAGCACCCAGCCCTGGGGACGACCTTCGGCGTCGACTGCCAGCAGCCACTGGTCGCCGCGGCGCTGCAGCTGTTCCCCGATCCGGACCGGCTCCTCGGGGTGCACGGGCACGTCGGCCTGCTGGAAGCTGAGGGCACGATAGCCGCGGTCCCGGCCGACGAAGTCAGCCACGAAGTCGTCGGCCGGGTGCGCCAACAGGTCGGCGGGGCTGCTGAACTGGGCGAGAATCCCGCCCTGACGCAGCACGGCCACCCGGTGGCCGAGCTTGATCGCCTCATCGATGTCGTGAGTGACCAGGACGATCGTGGTGCCCAGTTCCTGCTGCAACCGCAGGATGTCGTCCTGCAGGCCCTCGCGGGCGATGGGGTCCACGGCGCTGAACGGCTCGTCCATCAGCATCACCGACGGGTCCGAAGCCAGTGCTCGGGCGACGCCGACCCGTTGCTGCTGACCGCCAGAGAGCTGCGCCGGGTATCGGCGGGCGAAGTCGCCCGGCAGCCCCACCAGCTCGAGCACCTCGCGGGCCCGGGACTCGGCCCGCGCGCGGCCCCACCCGTTGAGCCGGGGGACGGTCATCACGTTGTGCAGCACTGTGCGGTGCGGGAACAGGCCCGCGTGCTGGATGACATATCCGATGTCGCGGCGCAGCTTCGCCGCGGGGACCTGGGCGGTGTCCTGCCCGTCGATGAAGATGTGGCCGCTCGTCGGCTCGATCATCCGGTTGATCATCCGCAGCGAGGTTGTCTTGCCACATCCCGAGGGGCCGACCAGGACCGTGATCTCCCCCGTGGCTGCCTCCAGGGTGAGGTGGTCGACGGCAGCATGCCCCGGGGCATACTCCTTGGTCACGCCCTCGAGCCTGATCATTCCCCGAGACTAACCGCCAGCCCTGACACGCGCTGTCCAGAGTCCGGCAGCGTGCACCGGGCTCAGTGCATCGCCTCGGCGACGGCGCGGCGCTGGTAGGTGTCCCAGTAGATCTCGTCCCGGACGTGCATCATCCAGGCGGCGCGGGGACCGACGTAGCGCAGGTGCCAGGGCTCGTAGTCGTAGCCGGTGACGCCGGTGCCACCTTCGGGGTAGCGGATGATGAAGCCGTAACGGTGGGCGTTGGCGGCGACCCACTTGCCCTCGGGGGTGTCCCCGAAGCAGGCATAACCCGAGCAGGAGCGGCCCGCGACGTCGGCAGCGAGGCCCAGCTGATGCTCACTGTGACCGGGTTGGGCCGAGATCAGGTCGGCCCGCTTCTTCCCGACGGTCCGGACCCAGTAGTCGTAGGTCCGCTGCTGCTCGTCGTAGGAACGGTAGGCACTGTTGACCCACAGGCCGGGGTGACCGGCCGCGGCCGCGTCGTCGAACAGTTCCTGGAGCATCGTCGCCGTCTCCGGGCGGAACTGGTGGCTGGTGCCGCGCCAGCTCACCAGGTCACCGGGGACGTAGCGCTCCGGGTCCACGGGGCGTTGCTTGGTCACCAAGTCGTAGAGACGGCCGGTGTCCTCGGTCTCCATCCCGGAGAAGACCGACAGTCGGCCCCCGGTCCGGAGTTGCTCGGTGCACACGGCCTGCTGGCCACCGAGGGCGACGACCTTCTCCGGCGGGTGCTCCCCCAGCCGGCGCCAGACCGGCTCGCTGAGGACCCGGCAGTTGTCCGGCACGAGCAGGATCGGCCCGCGGGTGAGCACGCCACCGACGATCGAGTCCGCGACCGAGCGGCCGTTGGCCAGGTAGGTTCGGCTGCTGCCCTCGGGGAAGGCCCAGTGCGCGATCGCCGCCGAGGTGGCATAGCGGTCCTCGCCGGAGATCCGCTGTGTGGTGCGTCCCTCCCCGGCGGCGTGGGCCAGGGCCGGGGTGGTCACCACCAACTTGCCCCCGAGCGCGATGACCTTGTCCGGGTCGAGAGCCTGGACCGCCTCGACCGTGACGGCCGGTGCGCTGTCCTCCCCGTTGCGCACCAGCAGGATCGGCCCGTCGGTCAGTGTGCCGCCGGCCACCGCGTCGATAGATTCCTGCTGCTCGGCCAGGTAGACCGTGTCCGAACCGTCCGGGAAGGACCGCTGGGCGATCAGGGTCGCTGTCTCAAACCGGTCTGCTCCGCCGAGCCGCACGGCCTCGCGCCCCTTCGCCGCGGTCTGCAGGGTGGCCCCACAGATCGACTTCTCACCGCCCAGGGCGACCACCTCGGCCGGGTCCAGCCGGTCGATCTCGTCGGCGATGACGTGTGGGAGGCCATCGCAGCGCGGGACCAGGAGCACCGGCCCGTCGCGTAGGGAGCCGGCCGCGATCGCGTCGGCGAAGACATCGCTGCGCGCCAGGTAGACGGTGTCGGCGCTGGCGAACTGCGCACTGGAGACGGCCACCGAGGTCTCGTAGCGGTTCTTGCCGCCCAGCCGGTCGAGCGGCACGGTGAACACGGGATCGGCGGCCGGCCGCACCGGGTCCGAGGACTCCTGCTGCCGGTCGTCAGGGACCGGGGCGTCGGCGCTGGCCGGCGCCGCCAGCCCGAGCGCCAGGACGGCGGCGAGCAGCACACCGCCTGTGCGCGTCGGCCAACCAGGTCGTGGTGTGAGACCCCCACGGCGCAGTGCGCCTCCCACGCTCCGCATCAGACCTGATCCCGATGGAAGTTCTGGAAGGAACGGCTGGCGGTCGGCCCGCGCTGGCCCTGATAGTGCGAGCCCTTGGCCGAGGACCCGTAGGGGTGCTCAGCCGAGCTGGACAGCTGGAAGAAGCACAGCTGGCCGATCTTCATCCCCGGGTGCAGCACGATCGGGAGCGTCGCCACGTTGGACAGCTCGAGGGTGACGTGACCGGTGAAGCCGGGGTCCACGAAGCCCGCGGTCGCGTGGGTGAGCAGCCCCAGCCGGCCAAGCGAGGACTTGCCCTCCACCCGTGCCGCGACGTCGTCGGGGAGGCTGACCTCCTCATAGGTCGACCCCAGCACGAACTCGCCGGGATGCAGCACGAAGGACTCGCCGGTCTCGACCTCGATGAGTCGGGTGAGCTCGGGCTGGTCCAGGGCGGGGTCGATGACCGGATACTTGTGGTTGTCGAACAGCCGGAAGTAGCGGTCCAGGCGCACGTCGACGCTGGAGGGCTGGACCATCGTGGGGTCCCACGGGTCGAGCCGGACGCGTCCGGCGTCGACCTGGGCGTGGATGTCGCGGTCGGAGAGCAGCACGGAGACAGGCTAACCGGTGACTGCGCGTCTCCGACACGTGTAGGCCGGCCGCCGGGTTCTGTGCCGCTGGCGGACGTCGGTTACACTCTCCGGAGCCGCCTGTGAGGCGGCCTGCGGGCGTAGTTCAATGGTAGAACATCAGCTTCCCAAGCTGAATACGCGAGTTCGATTCTCGTCGCCCGCTCCACTCCGACCGAGCCGGTATGCCGTCGCTCACCTCGCCCTGTGACTGCGCCTCCGCGATGGTTCCGTCCCACTCCAAAAGCCCTGGTCACGCGCCCCTCCCCGGGGACGTGACATTGGTGCACGTCAGAACACCAGTGGGTCGCCTGGTGTCCCCACCCACACCAATGGGTCGGCTGGTGCATGCCAGGACACCAATGTCACGTCCCCAGCAGAAGGGGGTGCACGGGACACTGGCGAGCCCCACGTGATCCACAGGGTTGGCCTGAGCGAGGGATTCAGCCACAGGCTCAGGCAAGTGGCTACCCGGGGTGGGGGAACGTCCACCACCTTTGGCCACATGGACGATTCTCCGGACTCAAACCGAGCGAGGGTCCGTCCCCACTGGACCGGCAGACCCTCCAGAACGGGGAAGCCAGCACGGGCGGAACCTCCGCCCCCGACCCCCGCGGTCGAGCATCAGGTGGGGCTGGCCCTCCGTGCCGACCGACGCCGCCGCGGCCAGAGCCAGCGCGCCTACGCCGCCGAGCGCGAGTTGAGCCGTGACCGGCTGGCCAGGATCGAGGTCGACGCCAGCGGATTCCGGCTGGAGGCCGTCGCCGCCTTCCTGCAGGGCACCGGCTATGAGCTCGCGATCCTGCCGGTCTCCGCCGGTGGGCCGGAGCCGTGGTGGGAGCTCACCGATGTCGTGGCGCGGACCCGGGTGGGTGGACGGTTCCCACCGCACCGTGAGGTCAGGCGCAGCCGGTGGGGTCCGATGTGGTGGGAGTATCACGAGCGGCTCGGCAACCGCGGTTTCGGGCCGCAGCCGAAGTGGACGGCGGAGGGGTTCACCCCACCGCCGGGCACCCGCTACGGCAAGGTCCCGACGCTCACGGAGGACGGCCGGCCCCGATGGCCCTTCAACGACCCCTACGGCGACTTCAAGGACTAGCCGACGCCCTGACCGCGCAACCCCTCAGGCAGCCTCGGCTGGCGCCGAAGAGCCAGCCCTCGGCATACCCGCCGTCAGTCCTGGCTGTCCGCCCCGTGGACCACGTCCCGCACCCAGGCGGCATAGTCGTCCAGCGAGTGGCGCGCGGTGACCGCGATCACCTCCGGCACGTCATAGGGGTGCAGTGTGGTGACCAGGTCCGAGATGCTGTCGAACATCTCGGCCGTGGTCTTGGCCAGCATCAGCCACTCCAGCGCCTGGTGGGTCTCGCCCTTCCAGGTGTAGACCGAGGTCATCGGTCCCAGGATCTGCACGCACGCGGCTAGCTTGCGGCCCACGATGTCGGTGGCCAGCGCCTGGGCCGTGTCGGCGTCGGGCGTGCTGATCCGGACCTCGATCAGCCGGCTCGTCCCCGGCACCCGCTGGACCGGAGTGAGTTCGGTCATGCTGCCTCCTACGCCGAGTTGAGCGCCCGCCCAAGGACCTCCAGCGCACGACGCGCCTCATCCAGGGTGATGACGCACGGGGGCACGACGTGCACCCGGTTGGCCATGATCAGTGGCCAGACACCTTCCGCCTTGCACGCGGCGCCGATGCGCCCCATCGCCTCTGCGCTGAGCGGCTCACGGGTCTCCTGGTCGGCCACGAGCTCCAGTGCCCAGAACACCCCCAGGCCTCGGACGTCGCCGACGAGCTCATGGTCGGCGAGCGCGGTCAGGCCCGGACGGAGAACCTCGCGGTCGAGCTGGTCGACGTGCTCGAGGATGCCCTCCTCCTCCATGATGTTGATCGAGGCGACGGCCGAGGCACAGGCGAGCGCGTGACCGGAGTAGGTCAGCCCGCCGGGGTAGGGCCGCTGGTCGAAGGTCGCGGCGATCTCGTCGGAGAGCACCACACCGCCGAGCGGGATGTAGCCGGAGTTGACGCCCTTGGCGAAGGTGATCAGATCGGGCCGCACGTCCCAGTGCTGGATCGCGAACCACTTCCCGGTGCGGGCGAAGCCGGCCATCACCTCGTCGGCGATGAGCATGATGCCGTGCTCGTCGCAGATCTCCCGGACACCCTCGAGGTAGCCGGGCGGCGGCACCAGGATGCCGTTGGACCCGACGACCGACTCCAGGATGATCGCGGCGATGTGCTGCGGACCCTCGAACTGGATCGTCTGGCGCAGGTGCTCCAGCGCCCGCTCGGACTCCTCCTGCTCCGTGGTCGCGTGGAACGCCGAGCGGTAGAGGTAGGGCCCCCAGAAGTGCACCACGCCGGGGAGGCCGGGCTCCGAGCCCAGGCGCCGGGCCTCACCGGTCAGCGAGATCGCGCCGTGGGTGGCGCCGTGATAGCTGCGGTAGGCGGCGAGGAGCTTGTGTCGTCCGGTGTGCTGTCGGGCCAGCCGGATCGCGTTCTCGACGGCCTCGGCGCCGGAGTTGGTGAAGAACACCTTGGACATCCGCTCGGGGGCGCGCTCGGAGATGAGCCGCGCCGCCTCGGCGCGGGACTCGCTGTCGAAGCTCGGGCCGATGGTGGTCAGCTTCCCTGCGGACTCCTGGATCGCCGCGACGAGCTTGGGGTGCTGGTAGCCGATGTTGACGTTCACCAACTGCGAGGTCAGGTCCAGGTAGCGGTTGTCCTCGTGGTCCCAGAAGTGGGCGCCCTCGCCACCCGCCAGTGGGAGCTGGTCCAGTGCGCCCTGGGCCGACCACGACGTGAAGACGTGCTTGCGGCTCAGTGCCTTGATCCGGTCGGCCTGACTCTGCTCGGTGCTCAGTGACATGGCTCTGAGTATGCCGTCAGGTCGGGTCTCCCGGCCACCTCACCCCACGCAGGGAGCACCTGAGCGCGAGCTCAGCGCAGTCCCGCTTCGTGCGCCACGATCGCGGCCTGCACGCGGTTGGCGACGCCCAAGCGTTCGAAGAGTGCCTTCAGGTACTGCTTCACGGTGCCGTCGGCCAGGTGCAGGGCCCGCGCGATCTCAGCGTTGGAGGCCCCGGTGGCCAGCACCTCCAGGATCTCCCGCTGCCGGGGAGTGAGGCTGTCGACAGCGACCCGGGCGGTGCGGGTCCGCCGCAGTCGCGTCGTCGCCTCCGAGCGGATCAACCAGCTGGCGACGCGCGGGGAGAAGGCCGCCCCACCGCCCGCGACAGCCCGGACCATCGTGATCAGCTCGCGCGGTTCGTCGGACTTGAGCAGAAAACCCATCGCGCCGAGCTCCACGGCCTCGGCGATGTAGTTCTCGTCGGCAAAGGTGGTGAGCATCGCCACCGGCAAGGAGGGCAGCTCCCGGCGCAGGTGCTCCAGCGCGCGCAACCCGTCCAGCCGCGGCATCCGGATGTCGAGCAGCACCAGGTCGAGCCGGCGAGCGCGGGCGACCTCAAGTGCCTCCTGACCGTCGGCGGCCTCGGCGACCACCTGCAGGACGGGGTCGGTCTGCAGGATCGCGATCAGCCCCGCCCGCACCAGTGCATCGTCGTCGACCACGAGCAGCCGGATGCTCCCATCGCCGGTCCCACGTTCGGAGGCTGTCACGATCCCGCACCCGCCCTGATCGTGTCGACGCTGACGACGACACCGTCGGCCAGGCAGACGCGGAAGACGTCCTCGCGCACGAACAGGCTGACAGCCTCCTCGTAATAGCGACACGTGGCACCGGCCGGCTCAGGCAGAGCCTTCCGCGGTGCCTCGACCATCTCGACCGGAGGCAGGATCTGCTCCGCCCGCTCCTGGGACATGCCGACCTCAAGGCGAGCAAAGTCAGCCGGCGGCAGCGTCGAGGCAACGGTCAGGTAGAGGAAGAACCCCGCAGTGAGGACGACGGCGCCACCGGCGAGAACGGTCGGGACCAGCCACGCCAGCCGGCCCGCCCTACGGGTGTCCGCGTCCGCGGCGCGTTGGCTACGCAGCACCTCCTCGACCCCGCCGATCGTCCTGGCCTCGGGCCCCGGCACCGCGTCGACCGGCACGCTCGCCCGCACCACGAAGCGGTCGCCCCCGAGGACCGTGAGGTCTCCTCCCAGCAGCGCCACCCGGTGGCGGAGCGAGCGGAGTCCGTGCCCGGAGGAGGCGGGGAACACCGCCTGCGCCTCCTCGGCCGGCCGGTTGGCGAGATCGAGCGTCACCGCTGCGTCGTCCCGCGACACCGTCACGTGCACCACCTGCCCCGGTGCGTGCTTGGCCGCGTTGGCCAGCCCTTCGGAGAGCACCCGCACGACCGCGGCGCGAGCGGGAGGCGACAGCCCCTCGTCCCACCCGACCGGCAGGTCGGCCTCGACCCGGACGCCGACCGACCGTGCCCGCTCGACCACCTCGGCAGGCGAGGCATCCGCAGGCTCGCGCGTCGGCATACCGCCCTGTGTGAGCAGTTGCACCGTCGCCCCGAGCTCACCCGCCGCCTCGGCCAGCCCCTCACGCACCTGCCGCAGCGCCCCCTGCGCGGACTCCGGCAGCTCAGGATCCAGGGTGAGCTGGCCCACCTGGACGGTCAGCAGCGTCAGCCGGTGCCCGAGGTGGTCGTGGATCTCCCCCGCCATGGCCGACCGCTCACGGACCAGAGCGGACTCCGCCCGGGCCGACTCCTCGGCCGCCACCGCTCGGGCCAGCTCCCAACCCTGACGGCGGTGCCGCCGCCTCCGGCCCACGAGGGCGGCCAGGCCCACCGGCAGAGCGATGACTGCCGCATGGGCCAGGGCAGCGGCGGAACTCAGAGCGGCCGACTCCACCGCGCGCTCGCCGGTGAGCACGCCGACGACGGTGGCGGTCAGCAGCAATAGCGCCAGGGCGGCCGACCAGACTGTGGAGGTCGCGGGGCGCCACACGCCGAGCGCGACGGCGAGCAACACCGACACCGTCGACAGCCAGGCCGTTCCCGGTGCACCGATGGCTGCACCGAGCAGCGTCGCGAGGCCGAGATAGACCAGCCACCACGGGTCCCGGAAGTCCCAGCGCACCGTCCCATCCACGCGCCCAGACTAGTCCGCAGGCGCTGCGCCGGTACTCCCGAAAGTGAGTGCCAGGACCGGTCGTTCGAGGCTGCTGGGCACCCCCGTGTCGTCCGTAGCGTCCCTCGCATGATCGCCGACCTCCTGCACCAGCTCACGGCCCAACCGCTCCTCGTCGTGCTGCTGATGACCGCGGGTGCCGTGGTGGACTCTGCGCTCGGTGTGGGTGCCCTGCTTCCGGGCGAGTCGCTCGTCGCGACCGGCGCGACGGTGCTCCAGGGGTCCCACCCGCTGTGGCCCGCGTGGTTGTCGGTTGCCGCCGGCGCCTTCCTCGGGGACCACGTGGGGTATGCCGTGGGTCGGCGGCTCGGACCGGCGGCAGCCGACAGCGCCCCAGTCCGCAGGATCGGTCGCGGCCGCTGGGACCGGGTCACCGGGCGGGTGCGGCGCCATGCCGTGCCGACCCTGGCGCTGGGACGACAGGCCCCCGGCGTGCGCACCCTGGTGGCGCTCGCGGCCGGCGCCTCCGGCGTGGGCTACGGGCCGTTCGCGCTGGGGTCTGGGCTCGGCGCGCTGCTCTGGTCGGCGCTCTGGGTCGGTGGGGGCGCGTCCGTGGGGCACGCGCTGCAGTCGCTCGACCCGATGCACCTGCTGGTGCTGGCCGGGGTGCTGGTCGTGGGTGGTCTCCTGCTCCTGGCACGCCGCACGCTGATGCGGGTGGCGATGGCGGTGCGTGCCCACTCGTGGGTGACCTGGCCCAACGCGGTCACCCTCGCCCGCCTGGTGCTGACCGTGCCGCTGTGCCTGTGGCTCCTCGACGAAGGCGCCACCGGCGACGCGACGGGTGCGGCACCGGGTTGGGTCGTGGCGGTGGCCGTGGTCTGGGCCGGTAGTGACTGGCTGGACGGCGCCCTGGCGCGACGCCTCGGTCAGGTGACCCGGGTCGGCGAGGTGCTCGACCCGGTCGCCGACCGGCTCGGCGTGCTCGCGCTCTGCCTGTCCCTGGCTGCTGGTGGCCACCTGCCCTGGTGGCCGGTGCTGCTGATCGCCCTGACCGATGCCGTCGTGACCCTGCTCGCCGGTCCCGCCGCGGCCGACGGTGACCTCGCGGTGAGCCGCTTGGGCAAGGTCCGAACGGCCGTCCTGCTGGGCGGTCTGTGTCTGGCGCTGACGGGGGTCCTCCTCGTGTCAGAGGTCCGGGCGGCCGGGACCTGGGCGGTCGGCCTGGGGGCCGTTGTGCACGTGTTCGCGGGAGCCGGCTACGTGGCGCGGGCACTGGGCTCTGCGCGACGCCCTCCCCGGCGCCCGACCCCGGGCCCACTCCCCCTGCAAGGGCCGTCGTCCGTGCGCCGCCCCCAGCACGGTCGGGTCAGTCCTCGTTCTCCCACGGGTAGCCACGGTCAACGAAGGCTGCCCGCACCAGGTCACGGCGGCCCTCGACACCCCCCTCATAGAGCCGGCGTCCCTGCTCGGTCTCGATGACGAGCTTCTTGCCGTCCCGGTAGACCCCGGCGACATCCTCGCGCTTGATCCGCCGCCGGGAGTCACCTTTCTCGACCAGGACGCTGTCGGTCGAGACGGTGAGCGCCGGCTCGGAGTGGGTGATCAGCAGTGCGGCCACCACACCCACGACGAGGCCGATGACCGGTCGGCCCCAGACCAGCCAGTCGGAGTCGAACGAGGCGAGCAGCTGCAGAATGCCGGGGAAGGGCACACCACGCTCCTCCACCCAGCGCGCGGCGACGGGCAGCAGCGCGGCCACCCCGGCTCCCAGTGCCGCGCCGATGACCACCAGGAAGGCGGTGTCGCCACCGGTCATCCCGAGGCGCACCGGCTCCTGGCTCTCCGGTCGCCCCTGGTCCCCTGCCCCTGCTTGTTCCTCGCTCACGGTCCACCATGCTGCCCAACACGACAGAGCTCGACAACCTACCGACGGCACCGACTTTGGTATGCCCGTCCCCCACAGTCGCGTTCAACGGGGTCCTGGTCAGCCCGCGTCCCCGGTCGGCGCGGCCGGTCCGCCACGTGGTGCGCCCGCTCCGGGCCGCATCTCGAACCGTCGGCCGGAGACCGACTCGGGCTCGATCCGCACGAAGTGCGGCTTGGCCCCGCCCTCCCAGGGGAAGACGGGCAGTTCCAGGGCGTCCAGCACGTCGTGGAGCTTCTGGATCTCATGGGCGCTGCCGGACACCACAACGCTCCAGGCGCGCCCGGCCCTCGTGTCATAGCCATCAGCCTCGAACGCGACCGGCTGGCCGACGGCACCGAAGAGCTTGGTGCCAGTTGAGGTGCGGAAGACGACCGTGCCGTGATGGACCGCGTGGTTCACCGGGAATATCTCGGGTCGTTGGTTGACGATGACGGCGAGTCGACCGAATGGGGCCTCGCGCAACAGGGCCAGACACGCGGACGTGTCCAGGTGCTCGGTGACAGGAGAGGAGTTCATGACTCAGGTTCCCGCGGTTCGGTCCTGTGGGCAAGACCCCTGGCGCCGGTGGCCACGCACAGGGAACCGAAGGCCAGTGGTCAGTCGGTTCAGAACCCATTGCCGTTGGCGATGCAGATCAGCACCTCGACGCCGGCGACGCTCGTGCTCAGCAGTTCGAAGTCCGTGTCGTAGGAGTCTCGGGCAAGCATCGTGGCGGAGCCGCGGCCGTCCAGCATCATCAGATCGGCACCCGGGTGGTGAGTCACGTCGCAGGTGCCCCGGGATGCTGATGTCCTTGCTCCGCGGCTGGCTACCGTCGACCGCGTGGACGAACAGGGTCGACCGTCCGGCGCCTCAACGTGTCGCCTGCACGCGGGGTGATCAGGGCCCGGCGATGAGCGAGGACCGGAGGTGGAACCCGCCGTCGTCCTCATAGCCGAGCTCGATCCCCGCGTCAGCGGTGCGACGGGCGTCGATCTGGATGCAGTCGAGCGGCCCGGTGGGCCGTTCGAGGAACTGCTCGACGCTCGCATAGCCGCGCAGCTCACGCAGGATGGCCGCCGTCGGGGTGCGCAGGTGCAGGGCGCCTGCGTGGAAGGCCGCGAACCCGGCGGCGGCAGTGACCCACCGGTGTCCGGCCACCTCGGCCGCACGCACCACCACCTCCTGCTTGGCCGGCAGCCGGGCGGCGAAGAAGCGGGTGTCGAACCGGATGGGCGACCAGGCCGGCGTGATCCACCGGCTCAGCGGCCGCAACCAGTCCAGCCGCAGCTCCAGCCCCTCCCGGCGCAGGAAGTCCGGCAGGCCCAGGGCGTCGGTCACCAGCTCCTCGCGGGAGGGTTGCCAGGCACGCAGGTCGGCCGACGTCAGGTCCCGGCCGCCCGCGGAGGCCAGCAGCACGCCCGCCTCCTCGAAGGTCTCCCGCACCGCGGCCGAGGCGAGCGCGCTCGCCTCGGGGACGGGGCAGTCGAGGTCATCCGCCAGGCGCAGCGCGTCCGGGTGGTCCGCTGCCCACGTGAACCCGGCGTCCCGCGGGGACACCGAGCCGCCGGGGAAGACGTGGGCGCCCGGGACGAACTTCATCGACCGGGGTCGCTCCAGGAGCAGCACCTCGATCGCCGCTGACCCGTCCCGGAGCAACACGACGGTGGCGGCCTCCCGCGGTGTGGGGACCGGCAGCTCACCGTCCAGATAGGCATGGAGCCGTTCGTCCTCGCCCGCCACGACTCCACCTCTTGTCGCTCGCTTGCCGATCGGGCCCGTCGGGACCCACCCACCCGACATCCTGGCCCACCCGCGCGCGGGCCCGGCGACCGGTGGGTGGAGCCGGCACCTCGGCATACCGGGTGCCGACTCAGCCGAGACCGAGGTCGCGGCCGATGATCTCCTTCATGATCTCGTTGGACCCGGCCCAGATGCGCGTGACCCGGGCGTCGCGCCAGGCGCGGGCGACGCGATACTCGTTCATGAACCCGTAGCCGCCGTAGAGCTGGACGCAGGCGTCGAGCACCTCGCCCTGCACCTGCGCGGACCACCACTTGGCCTTGGCCGCGTCGACCGCGCTCAGCTGCCCCTGGCTGTGCTCCAGGACGCACTGGTCGACAAAGGCCTGCGTCACATCGATCGTGGTGACCAGCTCGGCGAGCCGGAACTTGTTGTGCTGGAAGGTGCCGATCGGCTGCCCGAAGGCCTGCCGCTCCTTGGTGTAGTCCAGTGTCTCGGAGAGGATCTGGGCCGCATGTGCCGTGTTGGTGACCGCCGAGCCGACCCGCTCCTGGGTGAGGTGCTCCATCATCGAGATGAAGCCGCGCCCCTCCTCGCCGAGCCGGTGGCTGTCCGGCACGCGGACCGCGTCGAAGAACAGCTCGCAGGTGTCGGCCTCGTCCTGCCCGACCTTGTCCAGTGGCTCGCCCTTGGTGAACCCGGACATCCCGGCCTCGAGCACGAACAGGGTGATGCCCTTGGCTCCCTTGCTGGGGTCGGTGCGGGCCGCGACGATCACCAGGTCACAGCTGTGGCCGTTGGTGATGAAGGTCTTGGACCCGGACAGCACCCAGTCGGCACCGTCCCGGACGGCAGTGGTCCGGAGCGCGGCCAGGTCGGAGCCCCCGGAGGGCTCGGTCATCGCGATGGCGATGATCAGCTCGCCGGTCGCGATGCCCGGCAACCACCGCTGCTGCTGCTCACGCGTGCCGTGCGCGGTCAGATAGGGCGGGCAGACATCGGAGTGGATCCCCATGCAGGAGGCGACCGCCGCGCTCAGCCGCGCCTGCTCCTCGGCGAGCACCGCGTTGAACCGGTAGTCCGCGGCACCGCTGCCGCCGAACTCCTCCGGAATGGACAGACCGAGCAGGCCCTGCCGGCCGGCCTCCCGCCAGACCTCCCGCGGTATGCCGTGGCTCCGGATCATCTCCTCGGCCCGCGGGCGGACGGTGCGGTCGATGAACTCCCGCGCCGAGGCACGGAAGGCCTCCTGGTCCTCGGTGTAGACGGTGCGGCGCACGGGCCCTCCTGGATGGTTACTGGTCGGTCACCATCCATCATGCCGGGCCGGCCGCGAGGGGGCCACTGTCCCGCGGTCTTGCCGACCGGTCTGGTCCTCCTCAGCGAAACCGACCCTCCAGGCTCTGGTGCCACGTCTGGGAGCCCACCGCGCGATCCGGCGCCAGGTTGGCTCCGTCCCGGAAGGCCCGAGCCGCTGCCCCCGGGAGCCTGAGGTCGACCACCGGCCGGCGACGGCCGGTGGCGGCGAGATAGCCGCGCAGCATCTCCCGAAAGGTGAGCACCTCGGGGCCAGCCATGTCCTCGACCAGCCCCGCAGGCTCACCCTCGACGAGCTCGACGAGGCGGGCGGCCACCTCCGCGGTGGCGATCGGCTGGGCCGACATGCCGCTGGGGGCCGGCACGACCGGCAGGCGGGTCATGGCCGCGAAGTTGGCCTGCAGGAACTCGTGGAACTGGGCGGCCCGCAGCGTGGTCCAGGGAATCCCCGACTCCTCGACCGCGACCTCGGCGTCAGCCTTGCCCGCGAAGTAGCCGAAGGCACCCCGGTCGATGGCGCTGCGCACCGGGATCCGGTCCACGCCGATCACCGAGATGTTGATGAGGTGCTCGACGTCCGTCCCACGGAGGGCGTCCACGAGGGCGCGGGTGAGCTCGCCGTCGCGCTTGGGTAGGCCAGCGAGGTGCAGCACGGTGTGCACGCCCTGGGCGGCAGCGCTGACGCCCTCGCCGCTGGCCAGGTCAGCGATGACGTGCTCGACCCCCTCGGCCGGAGTGCCTCCACCTCGGCTGAGGATCCGCACGGTGTGCCCCGCCGCGCGCAGCCGTGGGACAACCTCCCGCCCTAGCAGGCCGGTGCCTCCGGTGACCAGGATCGGCGTGGTCATAGCTTCCTCCATCTCGTCGGTCCCGCTGACGGTGGTGTCAGCCGGGCGCCCGTCACGGGCTCACCACGAGACACCGCACCCCGCCGATCTGTGACACGCAGCGACTGCCGACGAGGGACATCACCCCTCCTGGTGTGGGGCCTCGCCCTGGGGTGCCGTGGGGTCGGGCTGACCGGTGTAGAAGGCCGTCGTCCGGGCGGCGGCCGCCTCGGCGTCGGCACGCGCGGTGCCCTCGGCGATGCTCGCCTCGCCCCAGAGCCGGCTGCACTCGGCGACGAAGGCCGCCCCTTCCGTCGAGACCGTCCACGCCTGGTATGCCGCGGGGTCCAGGGCCTCGCCAGAGTCCAGGTGGAGGGCAAGGCCCCTGAGCGCCAGGTCCCAGCCCACGCCTGTGGCGCCGGGGCCGAACTGGGTCCAGAACTGCTGTTGCTCGACGTTGGCCGGGTCGATCTCGGCGGTGTGCTCCAGCTCGAGCCGGGCACCGTCGCCGTCGGGACTGATGCGGACCTGGACCCAGCTCACCTGGCCACCGAACTCCCAGGTGGCCGAGAACTGGTGCGGCGGCGCACAGGTCTGCACCGTGCCGCCGGCGTTGCCCTCGAACTGGTAGCGGCCACCCTCACGCAGCTCCCCGCTGACCGGCAGGAACCAGCGCGGCAGGCGCTCGGCGCTGGTCACCGCGTCCCACAGGTCCTCGGCCGTGGTGTCGTAGGTCCTGCTGATGGTCGCCACCTTCAGCTCGACCTCACCTCGGGGGCGGGTGGCGAGCAGGCGCGTTGCACTGCTGGGCTCGATCTGGGTCATGACTCCTCCTGGGTTCGTCGGCGGTCCCGCTTGCCGCGGGCGATCTCGGTCTCCAGAGCGGCCAGCCTCGGCTCCCAGAACCTCCGGAACGGGGTCAGCCACTCATCGACCTCGTGCAGCGCCTCCGCGCGGACGGCATAGATCCGGCGGGTGCCCTCGGCCCGGACCGTGGTGAAGCCGGCCTCCCGGAGCACTCGCAGGTGCTGGGACACCGCGGGCTGGCTGATGCCGAACTCCGCACGGACCACGTCGGCCACCTGGCCGGCACTCGCCTCGTCCTCGGCGAGCACCTCAAGGATCCGGCGTCGGACCGGGTCGCCGAGGATGTCGAAGGCGTGCATACGTCCATAATGCAGTCACTGCTTATATAAATCAAAGCTAACATTTCCCACAACGTGGAGGAGCGGTCACCGCTGCCCAATGTTCCACGACGCCGCCCACACTCCGTCGAAGTGGCGTGCTGGAGCGGTCACCGCTGCCCGATGCTGCACGACGCTTGGAAGTCACCAGCGACGTCAGGGTTGGCGGTAGGCCGCGTCAGGCACGTCGGTGACGAGCATGTGGCCCGGGGCGTGGGTGATCGCGAACGGCGGCCGCGACGCCATCAACGCAACCTGAGGCGTGACACCGCAGGCCCAGAAGACCGGCACATCGCCGTCCACGAACTCGATGGGCTCCCCGAAGTCCGGCGCGTCAAGGTCGGCGACGCCCAGCGAGCTCGGGTCACCGACGTGCACCGGGGCGCCGTGCACCTGCGGCATCCGACCGGTGACCTGGACTGCTGTCGGCACCAGGGCGGCGGGCACCGGCCGCATCGAGACGACGAGCTCGCCGGCCAGTCGGCCGGCCGGTCGGCACTGGCGGTTGGTGCGAAACATCGCCACGTTGCGCCCCTGCTCGAGGTTGCGCACCGGCACCCCGGCGTCCAACAGGGCACGCTCGAAGCTGAACGAGCACCCGATCAGGAAGGCGACCAGGTCGTCCTGCCACAGCCCGGAGACGTCCGGCACCTCCTCGACCAGCTCGCCGTCCCGCCACACGCGATAGAGCGGCAGGTCGGTGCGCAGGTCGGCGTCGGGTGCGAGCTCGGTGCGCGGTGAACCGGGCTCGGTCACATCGAGCAGCGGCACGGGCTGGGGGTTGCGCTGCCCGAAGAGCAGCATGTCCCACGCCCAGTCGCGCGGCAGGATGACCAGGTTGGCCTGGGTGAAGCCGCTCGCGTGCCCGCTGGTCGGGGCGACCAGCCCTGCCCGGTATGCCGCACGCGCACCGGCCGGCGTGTCCGTCCCCTTCATCGTGGCCTCCTTGGCTTCTAGTCTGCACCTGCCCGCGGGGAGCGAGCCGTGCCCAGAGGTGGCGAGCGGCGCTGGGTGCGGCAGCATGGGTGGTGACGGTCTAGCCGCCCGCGAGCTCGGGACTCCCGGCTGACCAACGGCGACGAGGAGGACGACGTGTCGGTGGATCTCAACTCCGACCTGGGCGAAGGTCTGGGCCGTTGGGCGATGGGCGACGACGGGGCGCTGTTGTCGATCGTCACCAGCGCCAACGTGGCCTGCGGCTTCCACGCCGGTGACCCCTCGATCATGCGACACGTGACCCAGCAGGCGGTGCGCAACGGCGTCGCCATCGGTGCCCATGTGGCCTATCGCGACCTGACCGGTTTCGGCCGGCGCTTCATCGACATGGACCCCGCGGCCCTGCGGGACGAGGTGACCTACCAGATCGGGGCGCTCGACGGGTTCGCCCGACAGGCCGGCGGAGGCATCGCCTACGTCAAGCCGCACGGCGCGCTCTACAACACCATCGTGACCCACCAGGCCCAGGCGGCAGCAGTGGTGGCCGCGGTCTCCGCCTACGACTCGGGTCTGGTCCTGCTGGGCCTGCCGGGCTCCGTGGTGCTGCGACTGGCGGAGGAGGCCGGCCTCCGGGTCGCCCACGAGGCCTTCGCCGACCGGGCCTACACACCTGAGGGACACCTGGTCTCCCGCCAGGAGAAGGGCTCGGTGCTGCACAACCCGGAGGCGATCGCTCGGCGGTGCATCGCGATGGCCGCGGGCGAGCCGATCGAGGACATCAATGGCGACCCACTGACCCTGCGGCCGGACTCCATCTGTGTGCACGGCGACACCCCGGGCGCCGTCGAGATCGCCCGGCAGGTCCGCTCCGCCCTGGAGAGCGCCGGAGTGACGCTGGCCCCGTTTGCCGGGGCTGCCTAGCCCGATGCGCATCCTGCCGAGTGGGACCCGCGCCCTGCTCCTGGAGTTCGACTCCCTCGAGGAGGTGCTGAGGCACTATGCCGCGCTCCGGGACAGCGATCTGTCGGTGCTGGACGTCGTGCCGGCCGGGCGCACGATCCTGGTGATCGGCGACCGGGACACCGACCTGAACTCTCTTGCGGGACAACTGAGGACGATCGAGCCTGGCGAGCACCGCGGCCCGGTGGGTGCCCCGGTCGAGGTGCCGGTGCGCTATGACGGGGCCGATCTCGCCGAGACCGCTGACCTGCTGGGCTGCTCCGCCCAGGAGCTGGTGCGCCGCCACCTGGAGGAGCAGTGGACCGTGGCCTTCTGCGGGTTCGCGCCTGGCTTCGGCTATCTGGCGGGCAGCACGTTCGACTGGGACACCCCACGACGCGAGTCACCACGCACCAGGGTTCCTGCCGGGTCCCTCGCTCTCGCAGGTGAGTTCACCGGTGTGTACCCCCGTGAGTCCCCAGGGGGTTGGCAGCTGATCGGACATGCCCTCGTGGACGTCTTCGACCTGGACCGCGAACCGGCCGCACTCCTGGCGCCGGGGACGGCGGTCCGTTTCGTGGAGTCCTCATGACCACCCTGACCGTGGCGCAGGCGGGCGCGCTCAGCACCATCCAGGACTTCGGTCGGCCGGGACAGGCGGCGCTCGGCATCGGGCGCTCAGGAGCCTGCGACCGGGGAGCCCACCGGTTGGCCAACGCCCTGGTCGGCAACCACCCGATGCTGGCGACGATCGAGGTGACCCTCGGCGGGCTGGCGCTGCAGACCGACGAGGACGTGGTCGTGGCGACCACCGGCGCCCGCTGCCCGGGCACGCCGCACCTGGCGCCCTTCCACCTCCCAGCAGGAGAGACGCTGCGTCTCGGTCTCCCGCCGGCCGGCCTGCGCACCTACCTCGCGGTCCGGGGAGGAGTCGATGTGGAGCCGGTCCTGGGAAGCCGCGCGAGCGACATACTGTCCGGTCTGGGGCCCAGGCCACTCCAGGCGGGCGACGTCCTGCCGGTCGGCACCACGCCCCGACCGGAACCTGGGGTCGACGTCGCGCCGGTGCCCGAGCCGACCGGTGAGCGGCTCCTGGTCCACGTGACGCCCGGCCCGCGGCGCGACTGGTTCGACGACGCCGCCTGGGGCCAGCTCACCTCCCAGGTCTATGAGGTCGACAGCCAGTCCAACCGGATCGGTGTCCGACTGTCGGGTGAGCCGCTCCCCCGACTGCGCGAGGGTGAGCTGGTCAGCGAGGGCATGGTGCGGGGCGCGATCCAACTCCCGCCGTCGGGCCTGCCGGTGCTCTTCCTCGCGGACCACCCGGTGACCGGCGGCTACCCGGTGATCGCCTATGTCGACGACCTCGATGTCGACCGGTGTGCCCAGCTCCGGCCGGGCCAGGAGGTGCGGTTCACCACGACCGCAGTGCGGTGAGCGGCCTCAGAGCTTTCTGGGACGTTAGGCACTCGCCTGGAGCGTCCAGCCCATGTCGTCTGCGAACTGTGGACTCTGGAAGAGTGGGGCCATGAGTGCTCTGAAGCTGGGATACAAGGCATCGGCCGAGCAGTTCGGCCCGCGTGAACTGGTGGACCTCGGCGTCGCCGCAGAGTCCCACGGCATGGACTCGGCCTTCGTCAGTGACCACTTCCAGCCCTGGCGACACCAGGGCGGCCACGCACCGTTCGCGATCTCCTGGATGTCGGCGGTCGGCGCCCGCACCGAGCGGATCGTGCTGGGCACCTCGGTGATGACGCCGACGTTCCGCTACAACCCCGCCGTGGTGGCGCAGGCGTTCGCGACGATGGGCTGCCTGTTCCCCGACCGCGTCGTGCTCGGCGTCGGGTCCGGTGAGGCACTCAACGAGATCGCGACCGGCGGCCTGCAGGGTGAGTGGCCGGAGTTCAAGGAGCGCTTCGCCCGGCTGCGCGAGGCCGTGCAGCTCATGCGTGAGCTCTGGACGGGGGACCGCGTCGACTTCGACGGCGACTACTACCAGACCCGCGGCGCCTCGATCTATGACGTCCCCGAGGGCGGCGTGCCCGTCTATGTCGCCGCGGGCGGCCCGCTCGTCGCCCGCTACGCCGGACGCGCAGGCGACGGCTTCATCTGCACCTCGGGCAAGGGCATGGACCTCTACACCGACAAGCTGCTCCCCGCCGTGGAGGAGGGTCTGGGCAAGGCCGAGCGCCCCAGCGATTCGATCGACCGGATGATCGAGATCAAGCTCTCCTACGACCGCGACGCCGACGCCGCCCTGGAGAACACCCGGTTCTGGGCGCCGCTGTCGCTGACGCCGGAGCAGAAGCACAGCATCGACGACCCGATCGAGATGGAGCGCTTCGCCGACGAGCTGCCGATCGAGCAGGTCGCCAAGCGGTGGATCGTCGCCTCTGACCCCGAGCAGGTCGCCGACCAGGTCCGCCCCTATGTCGAGGCCGGCTTCAACCACCTGGTCTTCCACGGCCCCGGCCACGACCAGGAGCGCTTCCTGACCCAGTTCGAGGAGGACCTGGCTCCTCGGCTGCGGGCACTGGCCTGACGGATGATGACCAGCCAGGGGTGAGAGGAGCGCGTCGTGGGCACGCTGTCGCCGCGACTGAGGGCGATCGTCGATGCGTTGCCGTTGACGCCTGCCATGCGGGTGCTCGAGATCGGTGGAGCGCCTGGTGCTAGTGCACGAGCTGTCTGTGAACGCATCGCGCCCGGCGGGCACACATCCTCGTCATCGACCGGTCCGCGACAGGCGTCGCACAGACCGAACGCACCGCGGCAGAGAGATCTCAGCTGGGCTGCTCAGCACCAGGTGTGTCGCGATCGAAGAGTTCACGCTCCTGGCTGACGAGGAACGATTCGACCTGGCCTTCGGCATCCGCGTCGGAGCGCTCGACGGACGGCATCCCGCCGCGGGACTCGTCGCACGCGCACGCCTTCGCGACGAACTGCACCCGGAGGCACGCCTGTAGATCGACGGCGGCAGTTGCGGATCAGTCCCCTCGACTGACGACCGGGCAGGCATGCGGTGTCAGACCGCACCGACGCGCAGTGCCGGACGAACCCGACGGACCCACCTGACCGAGCGCGCGGGCCCCGGGTGACTCATGCTGGGGTGATGCCCGCACCCCTGAGCATCACGCCCTATGTCAAGCGTTCGCCCATCCGATCCTGGTCAACCTGGCCGGGCACCGCTGGTTCGTGGAGCGGGAGCACATCGGGCGCAGCACCCCGCACGGCGCACCGCATTCCCCCGATGGCCTTTCGCCAGGACGACACCATCACCATCGCGCTCACCTACGTCCCGGACGTGCAGTGGCTCATGAACCTCCGGGGCCACCGGCGGCGGCCGGATGCACTGGCGCCACAAGTTGCTTCACCTCGGACCGCCCCAACGACTAGCCACCGAGGGCGGCATCGCACGCGTGCCCCAACCATCCGGACGGTCCTCAACCTGACCGGCCTGGCCACCGAGTTCGTCGAGTTACCGATCGCCTCCCAGCGGCCGTTCCGAGAGATCATCGTTCCCCCTGAGCAACCGTCCCGTGAGGCCTCGGGACCGGCGATCCAGTTTCAGGCGACGCGCGGAGGTCAGGACACCCCCACCAGTGCGTCGGCGACGAGGATGGCCGAGCGGGAGACGATCAATGGGTTGACGTCGATCTCCGCGATCTCGGGGAGCTCGACCGCGAGGTCTCCCAGCCGCACCATGATGTCGGCGACAGCGTCCACCTGGTCGGCCGAGATCCCGCGGGAGTGGCTCACCAGGCGCCCGCCCGCGACCTCCGCGAGCGCGGAGCGCGCGTGTTCCAGTGTCAGGGGCGCCTTGCATAGTGCGACGTCCGCGACGACCTCAACCAGCACTCCGCCTAGGCCAACAGTGACCACAGGCCCGAAGACCGGATCCCGATGCACACCGCAGACCAGTTCCACGCCGCTGGGGGCCATTTGCTGGACGACAAGGCCCTCAATCCGCGCGTCGGGCCGCTGCTCGGCCACGTCGGCGAGGATGTCCTCACTCGCGTGACGCACACCAGCCGCGTCGGCCACGCCTAGGCGCACACCGCCGACATCAGACTTATGTGGCAGGTCCACAGAGAGCACCTTGAGGGCCACCGGGTACGCAGCCATCGCTTCCGCAGCCTCCACCGTGCCGTCCACGGTAGTCGCTACCGCCTCCTGCACGACGGGCAGGCCATATAGACCGAGCAGCTTCTTCGACGCAGCCTCGGTCAGCGTCGGGCCACCCCCGAGCAGCGCTCTCGCATCGGCCACACGCGTCTGATCCGGCGGCTTCACCGGTTCTTCGGTGACCCGGCCCGTCTGCCCCTGGAACCGGCGCAGCGCGCCCAACGCGCCGATCGCGCGGCTCGAGTCCTGGTAGGTAGGCACTCCAGCGTCGACCAGAATGCGGCGGGAGTCCTGGTTGGTGCTGTACCAGGTCAGGGCGACTGGCTTGTTCGTTTCCCCATAGGTGGCCGCGATCTTCTCCGCGACCTCCACCGCCTGCGGACCGCGCAGGCCCGACCCGACAGCTACGCAGTCGAAGCCGGTCGAGTGGACGAGAGTCTTGAGTATCCGCTGATAATTGCCCACCCCTGAGGCGATGGCCTGCGCCGTCACGTCGATAGGGTTGACGGCCGAGCCGAAGCTCGGGATCCACTGCCCGATGAGCTCCTGGTCGGCAGCTGGGGTGGTGGCGACGTCCAGCCCGACGTCGTGCGCGACGTCCGCCATCATGACGCCGCTTCCGCCCGACCCGGTCAGCAGCCCGATCCGGTTGCCGACCAGGCGCCGCTGGGTCTGGAAGACACTGAGCCAGTCGAGGGCCTGCTCCAGGCTGTCCGCACGTAGCACGCCATACTGCCGGCAGACCGCGTCGAAGACGTCGTCCCCGCCCGAGATCGAGGCGGTGTGGGACTGGGCCGCGGCCATCCCGGCCGCGGACCGGCCAGCCTTGACGAAGACCAACGGCTTGCCGAGTTGCGCCGCTCGTGAGGCCACGTGGACAAAGGCCTCCGGGTCGCGCAGCCCCTCGCTGGTCGCAGCCAGCACGGTCACCTCCGGCCGCTCAACCAGGTAGGCCAGGCAGTCGGTGACCGTGGCCCCGGCCTCGTTGCCGGTCGTGACCAGCCATCCGGGCCTGATGCCTCGGTCCCGGGCCATCTCGTCGATGTAGGTGGCGAGGGCGCCACTCTGGGAGACGATTGCCACCGGTCCCGCCGCGGGCAGCTCGATGTCCGGCGGCAGGAAGAAGGTGGCGAGGATCCCGTCGTGCAGGTTCATGAAGCCGATCGTGTTCGGCCCGTTGATCAGCATGCCCGTCTCCGCGGAGATGCGCTGCAGTTCGGCCTGGGCAGCCACGCCCTCGGCCCCTCCTTCGGCGAAGCCGGACGTGAAGATGAGAGCCGCCCGGATGCCGAGCCGCGCGCCGTCCGCGACCACCGGCACCACGGCCGGAGCGGGCACGGCCACGACGAGCAGGTCGACCGTCTCCGGGAGGGAGGCGAGGTCGGGCGCCGAGTCCGCCCCGGTCGCCCGCGGATGGACCAGGTAGGTCCGTCCCGGGAAGAACTGGCGGAGTTGGCTTAGGGTGCGTGACCCCACGTTGGTGGAGTTCGTCATGGATGCGCCGACGACCGCGACCGACCGCGGGCGCAGCAGCGCGTCGAGGTCGGGCACAGTCATCGCACCATGACCCGGCCGCCGTCCACGGACAGGCACTGGCCGGTGAGGTAACCGGCTTCCTCGGTGGCCAGGAACAGGTAGGAGGCGGCCACTTCGTCGGGTTCGGCCCAGCGCTTGAGCGGGATCGACTGGAGGTAGGTGTCCTTGAAGCGCTCGTCCGTGCGGATCACTTCGGTCATCGGCGTCGACGCCGCCGGCGCGATCGCGTTGACGGTGATCTTCGAGTCTGCCAGCTCGCGGGCGGCGGACCGGGTCATCCCCAGCAGGCCCGCCTTGGCGACGGAGTAGTTGATCTGACCGATCGTACCGATGATGCCGGCGGCCGAGGTCGTGAAGATGATTCGTCCGTACTTCTGCTCGCGCATCCCCCCGGCCACCGCCTGCAGCCAGTAGAAGCTGCCACCGAGGTGAGTGTCCAGGACCATGTTCCACTCGTCGTCCGACATCTTCCAGAGCATCGCGGGCCGGGTCACGCCCGCGTTGCTGACCAGGATGTCGATGGCACCGAGCTGTTGGACGACGGCCGCTGCCGCCTCGTCGACGCTAGCCCGGCTGCCCACGTCGCACACCACGGCTACGGCCTGGCCACCGTCGGCGACGATGCCGTCTGCGACGGACCTGGCCGCCTCCTGGTTGATGTCAACGACGGCGACCTTCGCGCCCTCGGCCGCATAGAGTCGGGCCACGCCCTCACCGATGCCCTGGCCTGCGCCAGTGACGACGGCGACGCGGTCCCGCAGCTTGCCTTCACTCATGGTGGTTCTGCTCCTGTGCTCTTAGATGGTGGACGTTGGTTAGAGGGTGCTCTCGTCACCGAGGATCGCGGTGACCTGGCTGGACAGGGTCCCCCCGTTGCCGTGAGCCAGGGCGAGGCTGTGCCGGGCAACCTGCCGATCCCCCGCCTCGCCACGCAGCTGCCGGACCGCCTCGATCACCAGGAGGATGCCGTACATCCCCGGGTGGCAGTAGGACAGGCCGCCGCCGTTGGTATTCACCGGCAGCGACCCGCCGGGGGCGATGGCACCGTCGGAGACGAACGCCCCGCCCTCACCCTTGGCGCAGAACCCGAGGTCCTCCAGGAAGAGAATCGGGTTGATGGTGAACGCGTCGTAGAGCTCCACGACATCGATGTCTTGCGGACCGAACCCGGCGATCTCGTAGGCTCGCCTGCCGGACTCCTGCGCCGCCGTGGTCGTCAGGTCGGGCATCTGGGAGATGTTCATGTGCCAGGTGGCCTCGCCCGCACCGAGGATGTAGGCGGGTGGCCTCGGCAGGTTGCGGGCCCGCTCGGCGGAGGTCACGATTACCGCGCCACCGCCGTCGGTCACCAGGCAGCAATCGCGCACGGTGAGCGGGCTGGAGACCATCCGCGAGGACAGCACGTCATCGACTGTCATGTCGTCCTGCACGAAGGCCGCCGGGTTGAGTTTGGCCCACTGGCGGGCGGCGACCGCGACCTCGGCCAGCTGCTCGCGGGTGGTGCCGAACTCGCGCATGTGGCGTGCGGCGGCCAGTGCATAGGCGGAGGCCGGTATGCGCGGTGCGTAGGGCGTCTCCCAGGACCTGGTCAGCGCGGCCCCGGAGGCCACGAGCCCGCCGCCGTGCGAGCGTTGGGTGGAGCCGTAGACGATGAGGGCGACCTCGCACAGACCCGCCTCGATCGCGGCGGCCGCATGCCATAGGTGTCCCACGAAGGAGGACCCACCGGTGGCCGTCCCGTCCGCGAAGCGCGGGCGGATGCCCAGGTACTCCGCGGTGGTGAGGACCGGCTGGGCGAAGAAGGCGGAGTGCGTGAACAGCCCGTCGACGTCGCTCTTGCTGAGCCCGGCGTCAGCGAGGGCGCGCACGGTGGCCTGCCCGATGAGATCCAGCGAGGAGATTCCCGGACCCACCTCTCCGAGGCTCGACTCTGCGACCCCGACGATGGCGGCCCTGCCCCGCAGCGAGCGCTCCGCGGCGCTCATCGGTCCGCCTCCACGGCGAAGACAGGCAGGGGCGGCTCGTCCCCCGCCAACCGGAACGAGACGGTTACCGGGTCGTCGATGGCGACCGCACCGTCGTCACCGGCAGTGACAATGCTCATCATCCGGAAGCCCTCGTCCAGGTCGATCAGGGCCACGGTGTACGGCTCCTTCCCCCGGGGCGCAATGACCGTGGCGGAGTAGACGGTTCCCCGGCCTGCCGAGGGTTCCCAGCCCAGGTCGTCGCTGCCGCAGGAAGGGCACAGGACCCGGGGCGGGAACACCGCCTGCCGGCAGTCCCCGCAGCTCTGGTAGGCGAGCACACCCTCGGCGGCGTACCGGTCGAACACGGTGCCGGGCGCCGTCTCCGGCGAGAGTGACTCCACATCGGCGCGGACGTTGTCGGTCACACATCCTCCTCGGGTGCTGGACCAGCCGGACTAGACTGATGCATTCACTTTAGTATACATTTAGAAATACAGTAGTCGTCAACACCGTGACCGCCGTCACTAGGAGCCAGGATGCCCGACCACTCTGCCGAAGTCGCAGTGCAGGCGCACCGCGTCGGACCACTGGCCGGGGTGCGGGTCCTGGACCTGACGCGCGTGGTGATGGGACCGCTGTGCACCCAGCTCCTTGCGGACCAGGGAGCCGACGTGATCCTGGTCGAGGCCAACGGTGGGGACACGAACCGCGTCATGGGCCCAGGACCGCATCCGGAGCTCTCCGGCATCGCCCTGAACCTGCTCCGGAACAAGCGATCCATCGACGTGGACCTGAAGTCGGCGGCCGGGGCAGCTGCGGTGCGGGCCCTCATCTCGACCTGTGACGTGGTCGTGAGCACCATGCGTCCCCAGGCCTTGACCAAGCTCGGCCTCGACTACGAGAGCGTGCGCGAGACCCGGCCGGATATTGTCTACTGCCAGGCGCAGGGGTTCCCGCTGGCCAGCGACCGCGCTTCCGAGCCCGCCTACGACGACATCATCCAGGCGGCCAGCGGCGTCTCGGACGTGATGGAGCGCATCTACGGCCAGCCCGGCCTAATCCCCACGATCTTCGCCGACAAGGTGTGCGGCCTGGTGATGGCCGAGGCGGTAACGGCGGCGTTGTTCCACCATGCCCGGACCGGCGAGGGCCAGCACATCGAGGTGCCGATGGTGCAGGCCATGAGCGCGTTCATGCTCGCCGAGCACGGCAGCGGGGCGATCGCCGAGCCGCCGACCCCTGCGGAGGGTCACCAGGCCAGCGGGTACCCGCGGATCCTATCCAAGGAGCGCCGGCCGCACCGCACGAAGGATGGGTGGATCCACCTGTTCCCCTACCTCCCCAAGCACTATGTCGACCTGTTCACCGAGGCCGGCGTGGAGGGGGCGGCGGACGATCCGCGCTACACGGACCAGCGGGCGACGCTCGTCAACTCCGAGTCGCTCTACCGTGACATCCGGGCGGTCTGCCCCTCACGCACCACGGAAGAGTGGCTGGACTACTGTCGCACCACCGGGATCCCGGCCACAAGGGTCGCGACTATCCAGGACCTCGTGGACGAACTCCCGCTCGAGCACCACCCGACCGTCGGCCGCTACCGGGTCACGCCGCACCTGGCCAACTTCAGCCTGACCCCGCCCACGGTCCGCCGGCCGGCACCGTTGATCGGCGAGCACACCGAGGAGGTGCTGGACGAGGTCTCCGCCTCGCCGCGGACCCCTCAGCCAGCGACGCGACAGGAGTGACCATGCACCTCGACGCCACCGACCTGAGCGAGTCCGAGCTCCGGCTCCAGCAGGAGGTCAGGAGTTTCCTCGCCGAACGTCTCCCTCCCGGTTCGTATGACGTGGGGCTGGGGATGACCGGTGCCTCCGACCCCGAGTTCTCCCGGGACCTGGGGGCACGCGGATGGCTGGGGATGTCGCTCCCGCCGGAGTACGGCGGGGGTGGTCGCAGCGCCGTCGAGCGCTTGGTCGTCGTCGAGGAACTACTCGCGGTCGGGGCACCGGTGGCCTACCACTGGATCGGCGACCGACAGTCGGGGCCAAACATCGCGGCCAACGGAACGGAGGAGCAGAAGCGGGCCCTCCTCCCGAGGATCGCCAGCGGGGAGCTCTCCTTCTCCATCGGCATGTCCGAGCCCGACTCCGGCTCGGACCTAGCCAGCCTGCGCACCCGTGCCGAGCGCGTCGCCGGTGGGTGGCGCGTCAACGGGACCAAGATCTGGACGACGGGGGCCGCGCGGGCCACGCACATCCTCGCCCTTTTCCGCACCTCCGACGACCGGCACCACGGACTCACCCAGTTCATCGTCGAGCGTGACCTGGAAGGACTGACCGTCTCCCCCATCCCGTTCATCGATGGGACGCGAGAGTTCTGCGAGCTGGCGTTCGAGGACGTCTTCATCCCAGACGAGATGGTACTGGGCGAGGTCGGCGCGGGATGGGGGCAGAACATGGCCGAACTAGCGCTGGAGCGTGGTGGCGTCGACCGGTGGATGTCACTGATGGCCGTGCTCGACCACTGGGTATGCGGGGGCTGGGGCCCACTCGGGGCCGCCGCCACCGCGGACACCGGCGAGATCACGGCCCGCTGCTGGGCCTTCCGGGGCGTCTCGCTCGCGATCGCCCGCATGGTCGACGCCGGCAAGTCACCCTCGATCGAGGCCGCGCTGGCTAAGGAGATGGCGACCCGCTTCGAGCAGGACTGCGTGGAGATCGTGACCCGTCACTACGGCCGCACCCCAGACCTGACCAGTGACGATCCCTACGAGTCGCTCCTGGCCCGCGCCATCCTCGTCTCCCCATCATGGTCCATCCGGGGCGGGACGGTCGAGATCCTCCGCAATATCGTCAGCAAAGGACTGGCCCGCGCATGACTTCTCAGAACGTCGACCCCAGCTTCGCACCACTGATGGCGCAGTTCTTCCGGGAGCAGTCTCCGCCCGAGCGGGTCTCTGCCGCGGAGCAGCAGGACCTCGACGAGTCGCTGTGGGCACAGGTGACGGATATGGGCCTGCCCCTGATCGGCGTCGACGAGAAGCTTGGCGGCTCGGGTGGCAGCCTCGCCGAGTTACTCATCGTCTTGGAGGCTGCGGGCCGCGCCTGCGCCCCGGTACCGCTCGCCGAGACCGCCGCGGCGTCCTGGGCGCTGGCGCGCACGGGTACCCGCGCCTCCGGTGATCTGCTCACCGTGGTGCCTGGCGACCCGCGTGACACGCTCACGGTCACTGACGGCGTCGCGACAGGTGTCGTGCACGACGTGCCGTGGGCCCGCGTGGCGACATGCGCGTTGACGGTGGTCACGACCGACCAGGGGCCGATGCTCGTCGCGATCCCCCTGGAGTCCGCATCGGTGGGCGCGGGCTACGACCTCGCGCGGCAGCCGAGGGACAAGGTCACCATCGAAGCCGTCCCCGTGGCGGTGTCGCCCTGGCCGGGAGCCCCGGACGAGCTGACGGCCCGGCTGATGCTGCTGCGCGGCGCCCTGATGGCCGGTGCGCTCGAGGAGGTCGCCGACCTCACGCGGCAATATGTCGGCGAGCGGGTCCAGTTCGGTCGTCCGGTCGGGCGCTTCCAAGCCGTCCAGGAGCACGTCGTCCGCCTCGAGCAGCAGGCGCCGCTCGCGCTGCTGGCCGTCGCCCGGGCAGCCGCCGCGACCGAGGTCCACCCGTCGGCGCTCGAGGTGAAGATGATGAAACTCACCACGAACGAGGGCGCGCGGCTGGCCGTTCGGGCGGCGCACCAGGCCCACGGTGCTATCGGGATGACCCAGGAGTACCGCCTTCAGCTGCTCACCCGGCGCCTAAACAGTTGGCTCGGAGAGGTCGGCACGAGTGCCGACCTCGCAGCGGACATCGGGACCGTGGCGACCGAGCGTGGGATCGCGCGGCTGATCACCTCCAGCGCCGGAACGATGGAGCAGGCATGAGTGACGACGTCCTCGTCGAGCAGCACGAGCACGTCGCGCTCGTCAGCATCAACCGGGCGCCGGCCAACTACTTCAACTTCCCGCTGATCGCCGAGTTGGCCACGACCTTCACCGAGCTCGCCGACGGCGGCACCAGGGCGATCGTGCTCGCATCGGAGGGCAAGCACTTCTGTGCCGGTGCGGACTTCGCCCATGGAGAAATGACCCAGGACCGCTCCGCGACCTCGGCCAAGCTCTACCGGGAGGCAGTCAAGCTCTTCCGTGCTCCTGTCCCGGTGGTCGCTGCGGTCCAGGGGTCTGCCGTCGGCGGAGGTTTGGGTCTCGCGTGCGCGGCGGACTTCCGGGTGGCCTCCTCCGCGACGCGCTTCCATGCCAACTTCTCGATGCTCGGGTTCCACCAGGGGTTCGCCCTCAGTGAGTCACTCCCGGCGATCGTGGGGCAGCAGCACGCGCTGGACATGCTCTACACCAGTCGCCGTCTCGACGGCGTCGCCGCACACCACATCGGGCTGGCCGACCGACTGGTCGAGCCTGGGCATGAGCGGTCCGGCGCCCTCGACTACGCCCGGGAGATCGCCAGGGCCGCCCCCCTCGCCGTGCGTTCCATGAAGGCCACCCTCCGGGGCGGGCTGGCCGACCGAGTCGAGAAGGTGCTCGAGCGGGAACTGAGCGAGCAGGACTGGCTGTGGCAGACGGAGGACAGCAAGGCGGCGATCGAGGCCAACCTCCGTCGGGAGCAGCCGACCTTCCACGGACGCTGACGCCGGGGCGGTGCCAGCACGCCGTCCCGGTCAGCGGACCGCGGCCGGCTCCTGCGTCAGCAGACCGCTGAGCCGCCCGGTCACGCTCTCGCGGGCCTCACGCATGATCGTCTCGACCAGGTCGCCCACCGTCGGGACGTCGTGGATGAGGCCCTGGACCATCCCGACGCTCCAGACCCCAGCCTCGGTGTCTCCCCTCTCGTAGACCGTGCGGCCACGAGCCCCGGCGACCAGGTCGCGGACGTCCTCGAACTGCCCACCCGCACCCAGGATCTGCACGACCTCGCGGCTGACGCTGTTGCTCGCCACCCGGGCGGTGTTGCGCAGCGGCCGGAACATGAGCTCGGTGTCGAGCTCGCTGGCGGCGACGATGGCCTGCTTCACCGTGTCGTGGATCGGGGACTCCTGGGTGCACATGAAGCGGGTCCCCATGTTGACGCCGTCGGCACCCAGTGCCAGGGCGGCGACAAGTCCCCGGGCATCGGCGAACCCGCCGGAGGCTATGAACGGGATGGTCAGCTCCTCGGCCGCCCGAGGGATGAGCACCAGACCTGGGATGTCGTCCTCGCCGGGGTGTCCAGCGCACTCGAAGCCGTCGATACTCACGGCGTCGACCCCGACCTTCTCCGCCTTGACCGCGTGCCGGACGCTGGTGCACTTGTGCACAACGGTGATCCCGGCAGCCTTGAAGTCCGGCAGGTGGTCAACGGGGTTGGCACCCGCAGTCTCCACGATCTTCACACCGGACTCGATGATGGCCTGGCGGTACTCAGCGTACGGCGGGGGATTGATCGCCGGGAGGATTGTCAGATTCACGCCGAAGGGCCGGTCGGTCAGGGACCGGCACCGCGCGATCTCCGCCACCAGGGCCTCGGGTGTGGGCTGCGTCAGGCCCGTGATGATCCCCAGGGCTCCGGCGTTGGACACTGCCCCTGCCAGCTCGGCGCGTCCGACCCACTGCATGCCGCCCTGGACGATCGGGTGGTCGATCCCCAGAAGCTGGGTGAACCGTGTCGTGAACATGATGTCTCCTCGAACGGGGTGGTCAGTCGGTCGCGGCCTGGATCTGCAGATGGTCGGGCCGCTCGGGCCAGGTCGGCGCGTGCTCCGGGTAGTCCGTGCTCACTCGGGCGGGGAAGGACGGCGACCGCTTCTCCATGAACGAGGCCACGCCTTCCGCGGCGTCGGGTCCTCGCTTGAGGTCCCGCATAATGAGCGACTCCCGCTCATGGGCCCACCACGGCGAGGGTTCGGACAGGGAGGACCACAACATCTGTCGGGCCACCGCGATCGATACGGACGAGGTGGAGTCGCGGATCTCGGCGGCGAGGGCGCGCGCCACGTCGAGCAGGTCGTCGCGCGGGACGACGCGGGAGACCAGCCCGCCGGCGAGCGCCTCCTCGGCCGGGAAGATGCGTCCGGTGACCACCCACTCCATCGCCTGCGCGATGCCGACCACCCGCGGGAGGAACCAGTTGGACGCGGCCTCCGGCATGATTCCCCGCCGGGCGAAGACGAGACCGAACCGGCTGCTGTCGGCCGCGATCCGGATGTCCATCGGCAGCGTCATGGTCGCGCCCACCCCGACCGCTGCGCCGTTGATCGCCGCGATCGTCGGGGTGCGCATCGCGGCCAGTCGCAGGGTCACGACCCCGCCCCCGTCGCGGGGGACGCCGTTGATCGTGTCCGGCACCGATCTGGTGTCGGACTGCGCCTCGCCGCGGTAGGCGAAGGGCTGGTCGCCGCGGTTGCCCGACAGGTCGGCACCGACGCAGAAGTGCTTCCCGCTCCCGGTGAGGATGACGGCACGGACGTCGTCGTCGGCGTCGGCGAGATCCAGGGCCTCCACCAGCTCGCGGCGCATCACCTGGGTGAACGCGTTCCCCTGGTCGGGGCGGTTGAGCGTGATCGTCGCGACGGCGTCCGCAACCGTGTAGTCGATCTGCGCGAAGGTCATCTCAGCACCCACTCCCCCGTGAACGACGGTGTCGTCTTCTGCGCGAATGCCTCGCGTGCGGTCCGCGCGTCGGCGGTCGCGTAGTTCACGGCCTGCGCCCGCACCTCGGCGGCGAGGGCGGCCTCGAAGGTGGACAGCGTCCCCTCGTTGAGCAGCGCCTTGTTGAGCGCCTGCGCAATGGGCGGCCCGTCGGCGAGCCGGCCCGCGAGATCCCCGACCGCGACGTCGAGCTCCTGCGGTGCACAGACCGTGGAGACCAACCCCAGTTCCCTGGCTTCCTCCGCCGAGACGAAGTCACCCAGCAGCGCCAGACACTTGGCCTGCTGCAGACCGACCAGGTGCGGCAGCAGCCACGACCCCCCGAAGTCGACCGACAACCCGCGGCGCACGAAGATCTCCGAGAACCGGGACCGGTCCGAGGCGACGACGAAGTCGCAGCACAGCGCGAGGTTCCACCCGGCGCCGACCGCCGCACCGTCGACACGGGCGATCACCGGCTTGGGGAAGCCGAACAGCGCCGCGGCCGTCCTCGCGATCCTGCTGACGCGGGTGACCGGATGACCCACGGGCGCGGACGAGATGTCGGCACCGGCGCAGAAGGCATCTCCGGCCCCGGTGATGACGACGACCCGCACCGAAGGGTCGACCTCGGCGGTGCGCAGTATGTCGAAGAGCAGGTCCCAGGACGCCGGATCCATGGCGTTCTTCCGCTCCGGCCGGTTCAGGGTGATCGTCAGGACCCGCCCCGCTTCACTGGCGAGCACGCTGCCCTCGTTCCAGGCCTGGTAGTTGGCATCCATCTAGTCGTCCTCCTCGTTCTGCGGCGCCCGCTGGGCGCACGCCACGGCATCGAGCCCTGCTGTGCGGGCGACCCGGTGTCGCCCGCCGTGAGACTGTTCCAGCGCCTTGCCCCTCTTGAGCCACAGCTGCAGGTCGTGCTCGAAGGTGAAGCCGATGCCTCCGTGGACCTGCAACGCCACCTTGTTGGCGACGAACTCGGCCTCCACGGCGCAGATCCTGGCCAGTCGTGCGGAGGCCAGACCTTCCGGATCCGCGGCCGCGACCCGCCAGGTCGCAGCCCGCGCGGCCGTGGTGGCGAGCTCCACCTTGGAGAACGCATCGGCCAGCAGGTGCTTGACGCTCTGGAAGGACCCGATGAGTCGACCGAACTGCTGGCGCTCCTTGGCGTAGGCGACCGTGGCGCTCACCAAGTGGCTCGCGATGCCGTTGAGCACGGCCGCGGATCCCACCAGTTCCCGGGCGACCACCTGGTCGCGCAGGTCTCCGGAGCTGGGGAGAAGCTCTCCCTCGGTGCGGGGGCTGACCTGGAACAGCCGTCGTGACGGGTCCTCGACGTGGACCCTCTCGAGGGCGACCTCGCCAGCCTGGTGGACCCGGAGCTGACCATCCCGGGCCAGGACGATCAGGTCGCTCACGTGCGCGTCGGGCGCCAGTCCGCCATCGGACAGCGCGATGGTGACCCGTGACTCGCCGGAGGCGATGGCCGGGAGCCAGCGGCGCCGTTGATCCTCGCTGCCACAGGCAACGATCGCGAACGGACCCACGAAGACCGACTCGAGGAGGGCGTCGGGCACGGCCTGACGGCCCGCTTCCTCCAGCACGGGCAGGAGGTCGCACTCGGTGCCTGCGATCCCGTCATACTCCTCGGAGACCAGGATCGCGGGTGCCCCGAGATCGACCACCCCGCGCCACAACGACGGGTCCCGGCCGGAGTCGTCCATCCATGACAGTCGCTGCGCACCCGGCGAGCAGTGCCTGGCGAACAGGTCCGTGGCCGACTCGCCGAAGGCCTGCTGCTCTGGGGAGAAGGCATACCTCATGATCGGGGCTCCCTCGGCAATCCGAGCGCGGTCTCGCTGATGATGTTCTTCTGGATCTCGGTGGTGCCCGCGTAGATCTCACCGGCCCGGGCGTGCCAGTACTCGCGCTGCGTCGGGGGGAGCGGGACCTCGGGGGGACCGGCGGGGATCTGCTCGGCCCGCTCACCCAGGATGTTGCGTTCCTCCTCGCGGATCCCGGTCAGGATCTCCGAGAGCCGCAGTTTGAGGACGCTGGGCAGCGCACCCTCGTCGCGGCCCCGGGACATGATGTCGGTCAGCTCGTACGTGGCCTGCTCGTAGGCGAAGGCCCAGGCACGGTGGGACCCGAGGCGCTCGAGTGATCCGGTGTCAGGGTCGGCCCCCAGGCGCCGAGCGATCTCGTCGACGGTGTGGAGCATCCTGGTGTGGGTGCCGCGCCCCATGCCCCGCTCGAGCTTCAGCGACGTCTGGGCGATCCGCCACCCCTCGTTGTGCGGGCCGACGACGTTCGCCAGCGGGACTGCCGCCTCGGTGAGGAACACCTCGGCGAACCCCGCGTGGCCGTGAAGCTGGCGCAGCGGTCTGACCTCGACACCCTCGGTGTCCAGGTCGAGGATGACGAAGCTGATGCCGCGGTGCTTGGGCGCCTCACGGTCGGTCCGGACGAGCGCGAACATCTTGGTAGCGATCACACCGAAGGACGTCCAGGTCTTCTGTCCGTTGAGGACGAGTTGGTCGCCCTCGATCCGGCCGGTCGTGCGGAGCCCGGCCAGATCGCTGCCGGCGTCGGGCTCGGAGAAGCCCTGGCACCAGATGTCGGAGTTGTTCAGGATGCTGGGGAGCCACGCCTCCTGCTGATCCGGCGTCCCGTGTGCCATGACCGTCGGCCCGCCGTGCAGCAGGCCCATCTTGTTGACCCGCTCCGGCAGGTTCAGCCGGGCGTACTCCTCGTCGTAGATGAGCTGGTGCCAGTGGTCCAGCCCGAGCCCACCGAACTCTTTGGGCCAACCGGGCGCGGAGTAGCCGGCGGCGAAGAGCCTGGCCTCCCACTCAAGGTGCTGCGCCAGGCCATCCTCAGTGTAGTAGGGCTGGAACCGCCCCTTGGGCCGGTTGCTCTCGAGCCAGGCACGCACCTCGGCCCGGAACGCGACGAGGTCGTCGCTGAACATGAGGTCCATTAGTCCTCCCCCGCCAATTCCTTGGCCTGGTCGATGATCGAGGGCTTCTTGTCCTTGCGGACCGCTCCCCAGATGGAGGAGGCGATGAACACCAGGACGAACACAGACAGCACGGCGGAGATCGGCCGGGTGGCAAAGATCGCCAGGGACCCGTCGGAGAGCAGCATCGACTGGCGGAACGACTCCTCCAGGATCGCGCCCAGCACGAAGGCCAGCACGAGGGGCGCCGGCTCGAAGCCGAACTTGCGCATGAAGTAGCCGAGCACGCCCATGATCAGCATCACCCACATGTCGAAGGTGCTGTTGTTCAGCGTGTAGACGCCCACGAGCGTGATGAGCATCGCGATCCCGCCGATGATGCCGATCCGCACCCGGAGCAGTTGGACGAAGAAGCCGACCATTGGCCAGTTGAGCAGGAGCAGGATGAGGTTGCCGACGAGCATCGAGGCGATCACACCCCAGAACAGCTCCGGATGCGCCGTGATCAGCTGCGGCCCCGGCGTGATGTTCTGCGCCATCAGCGCGCCCAGGATGAGGGCCAGGACGGCATTGGACGGCAGGCCGAGGGTCAGCAGCGGGATGAAGGCCGAGATGGAGGAGGCGTTGTTGGCGGTCTCCGGCCCGGCGACGCCCTCGATCGCTCCCTTGCCGAACTCCTCGGGATGCTTGGAACGGCGCTTCTCGACGCCGTAGGACGCAATGGAGGACAGCACGCCGCCCCCGCCGGGCAGCACGCCGATCGGGAAGCCGAGGAGCGACCCTCGGGTGATCGGTCCGCGGGATGCCTTCCAGTCCTCGCGGGAGAAGGTCAAGCGGCCGACCTCGCCGATCTTGCCATGCGACTGGCCGCTCCGCTCCATGACGTAGAGGATCTCGCTCACGCCGAACAGGCCCATCGCGACGGCGACCAGGTCGATCCCCGAGAACAGCCCCGGCAGGCCGAGGGTGAAGCGCGTGGTGCCGGCGATGGGGTCGGTGCCCACCACGGCCAGGAGGAGTCCGATCGCCGCGGCGATCACGCTCTTGAGGGTCGACTTGGTGCCTAGGTAGGTCACCATGACGATGCCCAGCACTGTGAGCGTCACGTACTCGGGCGGACCGAACCGCACGGCGAAGCCCGCGAGGCTCGGCGCGATCAGGATGAGGCCGATGATCGCGATTGTGCCGCCGATGAAGGAGCCCACGGCCGAGATCGCCAAGGCAGGCCCTGCCCGACCCGCCTTCGTCATCTCGTAGCCGTCGATCGCGGTGACCGCGCTGGCGGCTTCTCCCGGGATCCGGAGGAGCACCGAAGTGATGGTCCCGCCGTACATCGACCCGTAGTAGACGCCGGCGAGCATGATGATCGCCGAGGTCGGCTCCATGCCGTAGGTGAACGGCAGGAGCAGGGCGATGGTGGCGGTAGGCCCGAGACCGGGCAGCACGCCGATGACGGTGCCAATCATGACGCCCAGGAGGACGTACAGCAGATTGGCCGGCGTCAGGATGACGCCGAAACCGTCGATCAGGTTTGTCAGGCTGTCCATGGTCAGCGGCCTCCCCACAGCTGGGCGATCACGTCGTCGGGGAAGCGGGCAGCCAGCAGCTGCACGAACAGCAGGTAGGTGACCACCGTGGCCCCGACCGCGAGGACCACGGACATGAACCAGGTCTCGCGTGCCAGGAACCGGAACCAGATCACGAGCACCACCAGGCCGCTCAGCACCAGCCCGAACCTGGAGAACATGAGGATGAATAGCGACAGCGTCGCCACACCGATTGCGGGACGCAGCAGGCGACCGGCGAAGTCCTCGATATCCTCTCCGTCGCCGCCGATCAGCATGCCGACGACGCAGCAACCGATCAGGACCACCGCGACGATGCTCGGCCAGAGGCCGGGCGCGGGGGCCGACAGTGTGCCGACGCCGAGGCCGATCGCCCCCAGGAGGAAGTAGAGGCCGATGAGGGCGCCGACCGCGTACGGGACTCGTTGGAAGATCTTGTCCTTGACGCTGTGGGTCGCCACGGCGGTCTGCTCAGAGTTCATCTATCCTCCTCGGGGGTGGAGCTGGCCGCTGAGGACCAGCGGCCAGTCCGGTTGCCTGTCAGCCCAGCAGTTCCGTCAGGATCGGGCCCAAGGTTTCCTGCTCGTCGCCCATCATCTCCTGCAGCGCGTCGGCGCCCATGAACTCGTCGAGAATCCGGACCTCACCGATGACCTCGACGGTCGCGGGGTCCTGCAGAGCCTTCTCCAGCGATCCCTCCAAGGTGGCGAGGACGTCCTCGGGGATGTCGGCGGGGGCCACCAGGATGAAGTAGGAGTTCCCGTAGATCAGGCTCTCGAAGCCCGACTCCGCCAGCGTGGGGACGTCGGGAATCCAGCCCAGCCGGTCGGGAGCACCGGTCGCCAGGATGGTGAACTCACCGGCATCCACCTGGGCCATAGTGGTCTGCGCGTTGGAGCAGAAACAGGCGTCGACGTTATCGCCGAGCAGCGCCGTCACCGCCGGGGCCTCGCCCTGGAACGGCACCGCGGTCAACTCTACGTCGTACTCTTCGGCCATCCGCACTAGTTCCACGTGCTGCGGCGAGCTCGCTCCCGCGGTGCCCACCTTGATCCCGCCCGGGTTGGCCTTGGCCTCCTCGATCAGATCGTCGATGCTGCTGTAGCCGGAGTCGGCCGACACTATGATGAGGCCCGGGCCGAACGTGCCCACGCCGATGGCCTGGACGTCCTCCAGGTCGTAGCCGACGTCCTCGATGAGGGGGACCCGGCCCGCCGCTGACGCAGTGGTCATCCCGATCGTGTAACCGTCTGGATCAGACCGGAGGACGTCCGCCGTCCCGACGGACCCGGAGGCACCTTCCTTGTTCTCCACGACGAACGTGGTGCCGAGGTCCTTCTCCATGAACGAAGCGATCGCGCGGCCGCCGACGTCGGTGGGGCCTCCCGCGGCATAGCTGATTATCATGTTGACGTCATCGGACGGGAACTCGTCGGATGACGACGCGCCGTCGGAGCCGCCGCAGGCGGTCACCACGAGGAGTGACGCACCAGCGACAAATGCAGCAAGAACCTTGCTCTTGGACATGCGTATTCCAATCTCTCAGCTTCTTTGAGGGGAGGTGACCACGGCGTGAGGCGGCGGCCCCGGCTCCGGAGTTGGCTCCGGACCTGGTGTGTGGGTGCTGATCAGGGCGTCAAGCGCATAGGCGCCCTGTCCACGTGGCATGACGACGAAGGGGTTCACGTCGATGCTCTCGATCGAGTCGGCATGGGCGGCGGCAAAGGCCGAGAGGTCGCTGAGCGCATGGGCGAGTGCCTCTGTGTCCGCAGGCTCGGTCCCGCGGGCCCCGTCGAGGAGCTCGAACCCGCGCACCTCGCGGATCATCTCCGCGGCGGTCGCGACGTCGAAAGGGGCGAGCCGCAGCGTGACGTCCTTGAGCACCTCGACGAAGACCCCGCCGAGGCCGAAGGCCACGGTCATCCCCAGCGACGGGTCGTTCTTGACGCCCAGGATGGTCTCGACCCCGCCGGTGACCATCGGGGTTACCAGCACTCCGGACAGGCGTGCCTGCGGCACCGCAGCCTGCGCCGAGGCGAGGATCTGCGCGTAGGCGGCCTCGACCTGCGCTGCGTCGGTCAGGTCGAGCCGGACGCCACCCACGTCGCTCTTGTGGGCGATGTCAGGCGAAACGATCTTGAGCGCCACCGGGTAACCGAACTCCTTCGCGGCACGCACCGCATGGTCGGCCGACTGCACGACACGATCGGGCACCGTCGGGACACCGGCGTCACGAAGGATCTTCTTGGCCCGGTCCTCGGTCAGTTCCCCGGTCAACGAGGCCGACGAGGCGGACAGGGGGGGAAACTCCTTGGCCATCGGGGAGCTCAGGACCAAGCCGAGCCTGGCCAGACGCCCGGCCGTCTCCACCATGCTGCGCAGGTCTTCGTAGTGGGGCATCCCCAGAGTGTTGAGCGCGTGGGCGGTCTCGGGACTGGTGAGCGAGGAGACCATAATGTGGGCCCCCGGGTGGGCCTCACGCACCGTGCGCAACGAGTCGACGACGGTGGTGGCCCACGGCTCCATCAGGCCCAGGTAGGTCAGGAAGACGAGCACCATGTCGTAGTCCGTGCCGTCGATGACCGTGTTGAGGAAGGCGGGGAAGAGGGCGGGGTCGTTGGTGACCTGGGCCGTCGTGTCGATTGGGTTGGTGACCCCCGCGGGCGGCCAGATCCTCTTGAGCTGCTGCTGCACCCCGAGCGGCAGCGGAGGGACCTGCAGGCCCGCCTCCTCGGCGGCGTCGGCCATCAGGATGCCCGCACCGCCGGAGCCCGTGAAGATGGCGACCCGGCCGCCCCGCGGCAGCCCGCCCAGCGCGAGGGCGTGACTGAGGTCCATCAGCTCGGAGACCGAGGTGACCCGGCACACGTCATATTGCCGGAACAGGGCGTCGTAGGCGTCGTCCGAACCGACGAGGGACGCCGTGTGCGAGCTCGCGGCAGCTGCCCCGACGTCCGAGACCCCGGCCTTGAGCATGATGACCGGCTTCCGGCGCCGACGTGCCGAGGCCAGGGCCGCCTGGAGCCGGCGACCGTCCTTGCACCCCTCCATGTAGACGGCGATCGCTGACACCTCGTCCTGCTCCGCGAAGTAGGCGATCGAGTCGGCGACATCGACGTCGCACTCGTTTCCGGTCGTGATCCACGGGGTGAACTCGAACCCCCGGTTCGCTGCCAGTGCGACACAGTGCCCGCCGAGGGCACCGCTCTGGCTCACCAGCGCGATGCGCGGCACGTCGGCGATGACGTGGTCACGAGGAATCATGACGGCCGCGGCGAAGGTCGGGAGCGCCCCGGTGACCATGTTCGCGGCGCCGATGCAGTTCGGTCCGATGATGCGCATGCCGCTCGTCGCGGCGATCCGGGTCAGCTCCGCCTGCAGCCGCTCCCCGTCCTCGCCTGCCTCGGCAAATCCGGCGCTGAAGAGGACGACTGCCTTGACACCGGCGTCAGCGCAGCCGCGCACCGCCTCCATCACCGCTGGCCCGGGGACCGCGACGATGGCCAAGTCGGGGACCTCCGGGAGCGCCTCGAGCGAGGGGTAGGCCTGCACGCCCTGCACCTCAGTGTAGTTCGGGTTGATCGGGTAGATCGCCCCGTCGAACCCGTGGCTCTTCATGTGGTGGATCGGCCGGCCACCGATCTTCAGCTGGTGCGACGACGCTCCGATGACCGCGACGGACCCCGGCGCGAACACAGCCTCCAAGCCGTGCAGGCGGGGCGCGCCCGCCGAGGGGGGGGCGTCCTGTGTAGCGTCATTGCTCATGCTCACTGCTCCAGCTGTCGGGCGTTATGCATACCGAAGGTCATGCACAAATGTATACTAAAGATTCCGGATGTCAACAGGACCTATCCGCCAGGTCGGGTACGTTGCTGTTGCCTGACAACAGGAGACGAGGAAGTGCGATGACCGTCGGCGAAGCCACAGGGCAGACTGGCACCTCCAGCGTGGAGCGGTGCTTGGTCGAGGTGCGCAACATGATCCTGACCGGCGAGCTCCTGCCGGGGGAGAAGGTGCACCAGGCGGACCTGGCGGCACAGCTCTCCGTCAGCCGCATCCCGCTGCGTGAGGCACTGTCCCGACTCCAGGCAGAGGGCGTGCTGACGCACCGACCCAACTCCGGCTACCAGGTCTCCCGCTTCAGCAGTGAGGACCTGACCGAGCTCTACCTGATGCGCCGCCTCCTCGAGACCGAGCTCCTGCGCAGCGCCCCGCTCGGGGCGCAGCAGGCCGACCGTCTGCAGGAGATCAACGAGCGTCTGCGCAAGGTGGACGCCTCGACCGACCCGGAGACCTACCAGGCCATCAACCACGAGTTCCACTTCCACCTGTTCGACGCCTCCCCCCTGCGCCTGGTCCGCGAGGAGGTTGACCGCCTCTGGTATCGCTCGGGCTTCTACCGGTCGCTCTACCTTCACGAGGCGCCGACCGCGCTGCAGGTCCTGCACGAGCACGGCCTGATCATCGACGCAGTCCGCGACGAGGACATCGAGGAACTGATTCGGGTGACCGATGAGCATCGCAAGGGCACCGAACGGCTCGCGATAGAGCGTCTCGGCCGATCACGCCGTCGCTGACCCGCTCGCACCTGGTTCGATCCCGCTTGGCGGCTCGCGCAGCACCAGCGGCCGGCACGCCCAGGCTGCCCCGAGCACGAGCACGGCGGTGGCAGCCAGGGCGGCCCCGACGGACAGGACGTCCGCGAGTACGCCGTTCAGGCCTGCGGCAAGCGGCCTGGACCCCAAAAAGCCGAGGAGCCACAGCGCCATTACCCTGCCGCGGAAAGCGCCCGGCACCCGCGCGTACAGCTCGGTCCCCAGCGCCGTGAGCGAGAGCGTCATGCCGACCCCGGCCAGCCCAAAGGCCAGCACCGCCACCCACGTCGCGGTGGCGACGATCAGCACGACCGCGCCCGCCGCCATACAGAGGAGACCGAGGCTCGCCAGCCGCTCACTGCCCAGTCGGCGGGTGAGGAGCGACTGCGGGAAGAAGGCCACGAAGGCACCAAGCCCGAAGGCAGACGCAAACGTGCCCACCAGGTCGGCGCCCCCGCCGACCTGGCTCGCCAGGCTCGGCGCCAGAGTGATCGCCGGGTCGGCGCCGATGCCGATCGCCGTAACACCCAGGAGCACAGCGGCAATCGCCGGCCGGCTGGCCACGTAAGCGAGGCCTGCTCGGATCGAGACGTCATCAGCAGCGCCGCGCGGATGATCGCCGGACGGGAGGGTGGCGACCACGACCCCGAAGACGACGTGCAGCACCGTGCTGACGCCGAACGCCCAGGTGAGACCTACCGTCACGGCCATGACCCCGCCAACGGCCGGCCCGAAGGCGCGGCCGATCGCGAACGAGAAATTGTCCAGCGCGACGGCCTTCGGCGTCTCGCCAGGACGCACCAGGGAGGGGAGCATCGCCTGCATGGCCGGGCCACCGACGGTGAAACCGACGCCGACGGCGGCGACCGCCGTCATGACCGCCCAGGTCGGCGGGGACTCGCCGCCGACCCACAGTAGGAGCCAGATTGTCAGAGTGCCGGCGGTGCAGAGCAGTCGCCCGGTCAGCAGCTGGACCTTGCGGTTCGCCCGGTCAGCGACGGCGCCGCTGACCGTGACCAGGAGCACCTGCGGGGCGAACAGCATGACGCTCACCAGACCGACCAACAGCGGAGAGCCGGTGCTGTCGAAGACCAGGATCACCGTGGCGATGTTGAAGATCCAGATGCCAACGTTCGCCAGCAGTTTGCCGACGAAGAACGGACCGAAGACCCGGTCCATGGCGATGCGCGGCAGGCTGCGCGGCGCCGGCACGCCCGCGGCGCCGAGGGGCGACCCTTCCCCGGTCATCGGCCGGCCCGTGACGCGCCGGGATCATCCGCGATCCGACGACCTCGCCCGCCGACCATCAGAAGTAGTAGCGCGACACCGGTTCTGCGACGCAGACCGGCTTGTCCACGCCCTCCGCGGTCACCGTCGCACGCCAGGTGACCTGCACTCCGCCGGCCACCTCCCTCGCCTCGTGGACCGAGGTCGTGACGCGCAGGGGGCTGCCCACCGGGGCGGGGGCCGGGAAGCGCACCTTGTCGAGACCGTAGTTCAACGCCATGCGGTGACCACTGACCTGGAAGGTCTCCTTCATGAGGGGGACCAGGAGCGACAGGGTGAGGTAGCCGTGGACGATGGTCCCTCCGAACGGCCCGTCCTTGGCGCGCTCGACGTCGACGTGGATCCACTGGTGGTCGCCGGTCGCGTCGGCGAAGGCGTTCACCCGGTCCTGGTCGACCGTGAGCCAGGAGCTCGTGCCGAGCTCCTCCCCCACGGCGTCGAGCAGGGACTGTGCACTGTCGAAGGTTTTCATGGTGTCATCCGCTCTTGTAGGCTGTAGCTCCGCTATATGTATACATTATCGTATGCTTGCACGTTAAGGATGGCGAGCGGAAGGAGCGGCGATGGACGTCTCGACGGTGGTCCAAGACCTCCGGATCGAGCAGGTCGGGCCGGATACCTTCCGTGGCCATGCGCCCCAGCCCCACCCGGTGAGCACTCGGGTCTTCGGCGGTCACGCCCTGGCTCAGGCGCTACTAGCAGGCGGCCAGACCCTCCCGCACGGGCGGCTGCCGCAGAGTCTGCACGCCTACTTCATCCGGCCCGGCGACTTCACCCGGCCACTCGACTTCTCGGTCGTCCGGCACCGGGACGGCGGCGCCCTGTCCGCGCGTCGCGTCGTGGTGTCCCAGCAGGGTGACGCGATCCTCGAGCTCATGATGGCCGGCGGGCCCCGCTGGCTGGAGACCACCAGCCATGACCCGATGCCGCAGGTCTCTGGCCCGGAGGGGCTCTCCCCCGTCCAGGAGCAGCTCACCCCGTACGCCGACGAGTGGGAGGGATGGTTCGTGCGCCCCCGCCCCTTTGACCTGCACTACCCCGACGTCCCCCCGCGGCTGGCCGCCGATGGCGAGCAGGATCCCGGCCCCCGGAGCCAGGTCTGGGTGCGCGCCCGCGGGGACGTCCCTGACGACCCGCTGATGCAGCGCTGCTTGCTGGCCTACGCCAGTGACCAGACGATCCTCGACCCGGTCCTCACTGCCCGGTGGGGCACCGTCATGCCGGGTGCCCAGAACGTGGCCTCGCTGGACCACTCCATGTGGTTCCACGCCGAGCCCGACGTGTCGGAGTGGCTGCTCTTCGACCAGTTCTCCTCGGCCGGGACGGCACGGACCGGGCTGGCCCGCGGGCACGTCTACCGACAGGACGGCCGGCTGGTCTGCACGGTGACCCAGGAGGGCCTCATCAGGAGCAGCGCCTTGCGCTAGGCGCACACGACTCATGGACCCGTGGAAGGAAGAGGTGGAGATGATCAGCGAGGATGCCGACACACCGAGGGTTGCTCTGGTCACCGGATCGAGCACCGGCATCGGAGCCGCGATCGCGAAACGGTTGTCCCGAGAGGGCTTCAGAATCGCGGTCATAGCCCGGGCCGAGGAGCACACCCACGCGACGGTGGGGTGGATCCGGGGCAACGGCGGCACGGCCCACGGCTTCGCTGCCGACCTGTCCAGGCCGGAAGAGATCGAGGACCTGTTCACGCGGTTCGACGCTCGGTTCGAGCGCCTCGACGCCCTGGTCAACAACGCCGGGATGGCCTCCATCGCCGACTCCACGTCGATGCCGTTGCGGCACTGGAACCGCGTGCTGACCCTGAACCTGACCGCGCCGTTCGTGACCGCCCAGTGCGCCCATCCACGGATGACCCAGGGCGGAGGCGGGGGCGGCGTCATAGTCAACATCGGCTCCGTCTACTCACGCATGTCCGTGGGCCGACGCGCGGCCTATGTCAGCAGCAAGCACGGCCTGATCGGTCTCACCAAGGCCCTCGCCACGGAGTGGGCCCCCGACGGGGTGCGCGTTGTCGCCGTGGCCCCCGGCTACACCGAGACCGACCACGTCCGGGTCGCCATGGAGGACGGCGGCTTCGACTCGGCCGCGGTGGTCAGCCGCACACCGATGGGGCGCCTGGCCCACGTCGACGAGGTCGCCGACGCCGTCTCGTTCGTCTGCTCCGAGCGCGCGACCTTCGTCACCGGCAGCACGATCTACGTCGACGGTGGCTGGACGGGCTACGGCGGCGTCTGACCAGGGCGCCCCGTAGCCGCCCAACCCGCCGACACCCGGGGCCTGAGCGAGTCCCGACACGCAGCGGCAGAGAACCGAGCAGAAGCACACCCGAAGGAGAGGCACATGGAACAGACTGAACGGGTCGCGATCGTGACCGGAGGAGCACGCGGAATCGGCGCGGCCGTGGCCAGGCGCCTGGCCCGAAACGGCGTCGCGGTGGCCGCGCTGGACCGTGACGGCGACGGTGCAGCCGCCGTGGCCGCGGACATCACGTCTACAGGCGGTGCGGCCCTGGCCGTCCACGCCGACGTCGCGGACGAGACCTCGGTGCAGAGCGCGGTCTCCCGGGTCGTCGACAAGCTGGGCGCCCCGACGATCCTAGTCAACAACGCCGGCGTCCTGCGGGACAACCTCCTGTTCAAGATGAGCCTGGACGACTGGGAGACCGTCATGTCGGTTCACCTCCGCGGGAGCTTCCTGATGACCCGTGCGGTGCAGAAACACATGGTGGCGGCCCGGTGGGGACGCGTCATCTCGCTGTCGTCGACATCCGCCCTGGGCAACCGGGGCCAGTCGAACTACGCGACCGCCAAGGCGGGGCTCCAGGGGCTGACCAAGACCCTTGCGCTAGAGCTGGGCAAGTTCGGTGTCACCGCGAACGCCATCGCCCCGGGCTTCATCCAGACCGACATGACGCGCGCCACGGCCGAGCGGCTTGGCATAGAGTTCGAGGAGTTCATCGCCGCCTCCCAGGCCCAGATCCCGGTCGGCCGGATCGGCCTGCCGGATGACGTGGCCGCACTGGCCGCCTTCCTGGCCAGCGACGAGGCCGGGTTCATCTCCGGCCAGGTCATCTACGTCGCCGGTGGCCCCACAGACTGACTACTCGTCCGCGGGGAACAGCATCACCTGACGCATGGCCTTCCCGTCGGCCAGCGCGTCCATCGCGCCGTTCAGGTCATCGAGCTCGATAACCGAGGAGATCAGCTCCTCCACCGGAAGACGGCCCTCGCGCCACATCTGGACGAAGGCGGGGATGTCGCGCTCCGGGACGGCCGACCCCAGATAGCTCCCAATGATCGTACGCCCCTCGGCGACGAGCCCCAGCGGGGAGATCGAGGAACGCGCATCGGGCGGCGGCAGGCCCACCGTCACCGTGACACCGCCGGGCGCCGTTGCCGCCACGGCCGCCTCGAACGCCCTGGCGCTGCCGGCCGCCTCGATCACGACGTCCGCGCGCGTGCCCGCCTCGGCGAACTCGGCGGGGGTTAACACCTGGTCGGCCCCCAACCGGGTCGCCGTGGCGAGCTTGTCGTCCAGTCCGTCCACGCCGATGACCGTGCACCCCTCTAGCCCGACGGCCGTAATCAGCGCCGCCATCCCGACACCGCCCAGCCCGACCACGGCCACCGTCTGGCCGGGTTCCGGACGGGCCGCGTTGATCAGTGCGCCGCCGCCGGTGAGGACCGCGCAGCCGAGCACCGCAGCCACCTCGGGCGGCACGTCGTCGTCCACCACGACGACGGACCGGCGGTCGACAACGCAGTGCGTCGCGAAGCCGGAGACTCCCAGGTGGTGCTTGACCTCCTCACCCTCCCGCGAGAGACGGCCGCCGCCCGCGAGGAGGTCACCGGCGTTGTTCGCGGCGCTCCCCGCCACGCACGGGACACGTCCACCGCTCTGACACGGAGCACACTCGCCACACCGGGGCAGGAACGTCATGATGACCCGTTGGCCGGGCCGTATGTCCGAGACGTCGGCGCCGACGTCCTCCACGACTCCCGAGGCCTCGTGGCCGAGCAGCATCGGGACCGGTCGCACCCGGTTCCCGTCGACGACCGACAGGTCGGAGTGGCAGACCCCCGCGGCCTGGACCCGCACGAGGAGTTCAGAGTCACGGGGGGCGGCGAGATCCAGATCCGACACCGTGATGGGCCGCGACTCTGCATATGGCCGCGGGCGCCCTATCTCCTCGAGCACTGCGCCCGTGATCTTCATGTCCACTCCTGGTTCGGGGTCTCGGCGTCCGGGGAGAGCGGCGTCAGCGCCTCACGGATCCGTGCCGGGATGGAGACGCTGTGCTTGGCCCTCTTGTCGACGTAGACGTGCACCCAGCGGCCCAGCGCCGCCAGCACCGGCTCGGCCCCGCCCCGGAACAGCCCCAGGACGTAGGTGACGCTGCTGGTCCCCAGCCGCTCCACGCGCATCCCCACGAGCACCGGGTCCGGGAAAGTCACCTCGGCCAGGAAGCGGCACGACGACTCCGCCACGACTCCCTGGACAGGCGAGTCGGCCGGGGACCCTTCCACGTGCTCGGCGAGCCACCCGTTGATCACCGTGTCGAAGATCTGGTAGTAGACCGAGTTGTTGAGGTGCCCGTACATGTCGTTGTCCGCCCACCTGGTCGGCACCTCTATGCGCACCGGGAAACAGTCGAGCCGAATGTCACAAGCGCTCTCAACTGCCACGACGCGACCCTATCGTGGCAGCCTTGAGCTACGGGTGGCGACCACCCACCTCCTGCACGATCGACCGCTCGTTATCGGTCACGGTCAGCCGCGCGAGCGCACCGTTGACCAGCGGCAGGTGCGGTGGCACATGGCCACACTCGACGTCGAAGACGATCGGCACGTCCAGGTCACCGAGCGCATCGAGCACCGCGTCGCGCTGGGTGACCTCCCCCGACGAGGGCGCCTCCGTCCGACCGATCAGGATCGCCTGCGCGTGCTCGAACCAGCCGGCCAGCCGCAGCCCGTGCAACCGGCGGCACGCCTCCAGAGCCGACGCCTCGGCCACCTCCAGATACAGGATCAGCCCCTCCTCGGCATACCTCTGCCCGAAGCCGGGGACATCACCGAAGGGGGTGCCCGCCAGGTTGCCGATGGTCTCCAGGCACCCCCCGATCAGCCGGCCACTGACCTCCACCTCGTCGTCGTCGGCGACCTCCCAGGTGCCCCGCCCCGCCAGCCGGTATGCCGTGGGGCTGGGGTCTGCCGCCCAGTCGTCAAACCCTTCGGTCCGGTAGCAACCGCTCTGCTCCTGGCGCACCGGACCGGTGGCCGTCGCCAGTTCGGTCCAGTGCACCAGACCCGGCACCGCGGCATACGGCGTGTCCATCAGGTTCACCCCGTGCAGGCTGGCCCACCCGGCGCGCACAGTGAGCGGGAGCAGGAGAGTGGAGAGGTCGCTGTAGCCCACCAACCACGTCGGCTCGGCCGCACCGATCGTGTCCCAGTCCAGCAGGTCGACCAGGTCGATGCCGGTCTCCCCGCCCCACGGCGGCACCACCGCCCGGATCGTCGGGTCGGTCAGCATGCGCTGCAGCTCGTCGGCCCGCTCCACCGCCGGAGCGCTCACGTGCGAGCCGTCCCCGCCCAGGCAGTCCCCGAGCACGACCTCGAACCCACGGTCCCGCAGCCAACCGACAGCACACTCCAGCCGCGGCATCAGGGACGCGGGCACTCCGGATGATGGCGCCGTGACGCCGATGCGGTCACCGGGCTGCAGCGGCTGCGGAAAGCGGATCATGACCGCCATCCAAGCCGACGTGACGGTGGCAGCGCCACCACGTCCGACTTTCCAGGGTTCTATGTATGCGCTATACATAGAAATTATGGGATCCCCGATCGAGGAGCTGGACGAGACCATCGTCGGCTTCCGCGCCGCCACCCAGCGCCCCGCCTATCGTCAGCGCCTCCTGCAGGACCTGGACTACGCCGGCGGCATCTCCTCGCTCCGGCTGATGCGGACCGTGGAGCGGCTGTCCGGGGACGGCCCCGGCCCCTCCATCCGCCAGGTGGCGACCGAGCTCGGGGTGGAGCACTCCACGGCGAGCCGCTCGGTCGACACCCTGGTCCGGGCGTACCTGTTGTCGAGGTCGCGCTGCGCGGACGACCAACGCCAGGTCCGGTTGCAGCTCACCGAGCAGGGGCGGTCCTCTCTGCGTGCGACGACGCGACGCCGGCAGGAGGTCCTCGCTGCTCTCGTCGAGGCGTGGGACCCCGACGATGTGCACACCCTCACCCGACTGCTGGACCGGTTGCGGGGCGAGTTCGACGCCGAGTTCGGTCACCGATGACCCGGCAACCCACCGGCAGCCAGACACCCGCCCCGACGCTGCCACCGCGCGGCTCCTTCCGGCTCATCATGGACCCGCAGTTCGGGGCGATCTTCTGGGGCAAGCTGCTCAGTGGCACCGGCGTGTGGATCCACGCGATCGTGGCCGCGATCGTCGTGTTCGCCGCCACCGGATCGGCGCTGTGGGTCGGGTTGGTCAGCGTCGCGCAGTTCATCCCGCAGCTCTTCCTGTCCCCGTTGAGCGGCAAGTGGGCAGACCGCGGCAACCTGGCCTTCCAGCTCCTCCTGGGCCGGGTGCTGTGCATCATCGGCTCCGGTCTCATCGCCATCTGGTGCTGGGTGCAGGGCGACCCGCAGGGGTATGCCGGGGCCTCCGCCGTCCTGGCAGGCTCCTTCATCGTGGGGCTGGGTTTCGTGGTGGGTGGCCCCGCGCAGCAGTCGATCATCCCCCTGCTGATCCGGCCCGGTGAGCTGGGTGCCGCGATGGGCCTGAACTCCCTGCCCATGACCCTGGCCCGTGTGGTCGGTCCGGCCATCGGCGCCGCGATCGCGGCACAGTTCGCCGCCGCCCCCGCCTTTGCGGTCGCAGCGCTCACCCACCTGGTCTTCGCGGTCATGCTCCTGGCCGCGTCGCTGCCCCAGGGGGTCGAGCGTGATGCGGCGGACGACACGGACTTCTCAGTCCGGTCCGCGCTCCGGCACGTCCGAGGGGACCGCACGCTCCTCCTGCTGCTCCTGGTGGTGACCGCAGCCGGCTTTGCCTCCGAGCCATCGATGACGCTGGCCCCCACCTTCGCCGAGGAGCTGGGCGGTGACTCGCACCTGGTCGGTCAGCTGACCGGTGCCTTCGGTCTGGGCGCGGCACTGGGCTATGTCGCCTACTCCCGTGCCAGCCGGCGCCGCCCTCAGGAGTGGGTGACCCAGGTCGGGCTGATCCTGATGACCCTGGGGACGGCCGGTCTGGCGTTCGCCGGTCACGCGGTGGTCGCGCTCGTGCTCTTCGGTGTGGTCGGCAGCGGGTTCATGATCGCCCTGACCGGCGCCACCACCCTGATCCAGCAGCGGGTGCCCCCGCTGTTGCGCGGGCGGGTGATGGCGCTGTGGTTCATGGGCTTCATCGGCTCCCGCCCACTGGCCGCCTCCCTGGACGGCTGGCTCGCCGACTCCCTGTCCCTGGCCGCCCCGCTGCTGGTCACCGCCGGACTGCTGGTGGTGGTCCTGGTCTGCTTCCGACCCGGCCGGCTCGACTTCTCCGATGCCGCACGGCAGGGTGTCCAGGTCTGATCACTCACGGGAGGACCACCATGGCGTTGCTGCTGGCCGAGGAGCTCGTGCTCCTGTGCATGGACGACGAGACCGGGCAGTGTGAGCTGGCCCCGCGCGAGGCGTCGCGCGGGGTGGCGCTCGCGCTGGTCTTCGAACTGTCCCTCCGGGGGGCGTTGACCCTGCAGAACGACCGGCTCACGCAGCAGCAGGCCGGCACGGACGACCCACTGCTGGACCTCGCGGCCGAGAGCGCCCGCAACCTGACGCCGACGGCCGCTGTCGACGCGCTCGCTGCCGAGGACCTGCTGCAGGCGACACTGGTGCGTCTCGTCAGTCGTGGCGCGCTCCACGACGCCGACGTCTTCTCACCGGGTGTGCACCTGCCCAAGGACCCGCACCCCGAGACCGCGGTGCGGCAGCGGCTGCGCGAGGTGCTCGCCCAGGGGCGCGGAGCCGACGAGCAGGAGGCCGCGCTGGTGGCGCTGCTGCACCACCTGGAGATGGCGACAGCCGTGCTGCCCGACGAGGATGCCGAGGTCGTCCGGGCGCGGGCCGCCGAGGTATCCTCACGCTCTGGCCCGATGCGCGACTACCAGGGTGAGGACGGTCGGCCCCGGGTCGCTCCAGTGCACAGATCGAAGAACTCGGACCTGCGGATGACGCGCTCGTCCTGGTGGGATGGCCTGGACGTCCTCGACCTCGTGGCCAACGGAGTCCGCATCTTCCTGCCGTGACTGGCCCAGTCCGGGACGGCACCGACCCTGGAGGGGAACCACATGTCACTGTTGCTGGCCGAGGAGCTGCTGCTCCTGTCCCTGGACGAGGAGACCGGGCGATGTGTGCTGCCACGGGACGCCGTCGCCGACGCCGTGGCCTCGGCCCTGATCTTCGAGCTGACGCTGCGGAGCACGCTCAAGCAGTCCGGCACGAAGCTCAGACGCGACTCGATGGTGACCAGCCGCGACGAGCTGCTCGCCGCGACGGCCGAGCGGTCCGACGGCCTCGAGGTGGCAGAGGCCAACCGTGCCCTGGTCGGGGCCGGGACCCTCGACGTGCTCGTCGACCGGCTGGTGGCCACCGGGGCGCTCGCCAGCCCCGACGTGTGGGCACCGGGACCCCACTGGCCCACCGGACCCCGTGCCGACGGCCCGGCCCGAGCGCGGCTGGAGGAGGTCCTGGTCCGCGGCGCGGAGCCGACCGAGCGCGAGGCCGTCCTGGTGAGCCTGCTCGTGCAGCTGGACCTGACACCGCGGGTGCTGCCCCACGCGGATCACGCAGCGGTGCATGCTCGGGCAACCGAGGTGGCTGGCTCCGCTCGGCCACTGCGCAACAGGCGCGCCACGACCACGCCGGGGTCGCTCGGGTGGCAGTTCCTCGACATGGTGACCACGCCATTCCGCTGGCTGCGCTGAGCTCCGTCGTCAGCTGAACGGCGGGGTGAACCGACCGTCGATCGCGGTCCACCCACCGTCGACCAGCAGCTGGCTGCCGGTGACAAAGCTCGCGGCGTCGCTGGCCAGGTAGGCCACCGCGCCCACCAGCTCCTCAGGCCGCGCCCACCGACCCAGAGCCGACTTCTCGGCATACGCACGTCCCCACGCCTCATCCGCACGGATCTGCTCGGTGAGCGGCGTCTCCACCACTCCCGGAGCGACCGCATTCACCCGCACCCCCTGCGGTCCCAGCTCGGCAGCGAGGGTGCGGAGCAGCTGCACCATGCCAGCCTTCGTCGCGGCATACACCCCCTGCCCCGGCTCGACCGCCAGCGCACGGATCGAGCTCATCGCGATGATCGAGCCGCTCCCCCGCGCCGCCATGCCGGGTGCGAAGGCCCGCACGGCGTTGAAGGTACCGCGCAGGTTCAGGGACACCACCCGGTCGAACTCCTCGGCCGAGTAGTCCAACACGGGCTTGCGCACATTGGTCGCTGCCGTGAGCACCAGGATGTCGACGTCCCCCAGTCCACCCGTGACGGAGGCCAGCTGTGCGGCGTCGAGGACGTCAGCCTGCCGCGCCGCCGCTTCCGAGTGCTCGGCCGCGCGGGTCGCTGCCGCGGCGGCGACCTCCTCCTGGGCGTCCAGGCAGGTCAGTCGCGCTCCCTGGGCGGCCAGGCCCTCCACGAGCTCGGCGCCGATGCCTCCGCAGCCGATCACCACCGCGTGCTTGCCGTCGAGCCGGAACATCGTGCTGTAGTCCACCCTGCGAGCCTAGTGCCAGGAGGCCGCGGCCATACTGCAGGGGCACGACCCGATGGACGGAGACACGATGCGAGCGGTCAGGTTCGACAGCTTCGGCGAGATGCCCTATGTCACAGACGTTCCCGAGCCCGAGGCGCCCGAGGACGGCGTCGTGGTCCGGGTCGAGGCGACCGGGCTGTGCCGTTCGGACTGGCACGGGTGGGCGGGCCACGACACTGACATCACGACAATGCCGCACACCCCCGGGCACGAGTTCGCGGGTGTGGTCCACGCCGTGGGGTCCCGGGTCGAGCAGGTGCGGGTCGGGCAGCGGGTCACCGTCCCGTTCGCCCTGGGGTGCGGTGCGTGCCCCGTGTGCCGTGCGGGCGCCTCTCATGTCTGCCCGCGGCAGTGGCAGCCCGGGGTCAACGGTCCCGGGTCGTTCGCCGAGTTCGTCGCCCTACCCCGGGCGGACGCCAATGTGATCCGGCTCCCGGACCAGGTGAGCTTCGCGGTCGCGGCAGGGCTGGGCTGCCGGTTCGCCACGGCATACCGCGCGGTGGTGGATGTCGGGCGGGTGCGTGCCGGAGAGACCGTCGCGGTCTTCGGGTGCGGCGGCGTGGGCCTGGCCGTGGTGATGGTCGCCGCGTCACTCGGCGCACAGGTGATCGCCACCGACATCAACTCGGCGTCCCTCGACCTGGCCACCACCCTCGGCGCCGACCTCACCGTGGATGCGGCCCGGCCGGACCTCGGCGCGCGCATCGAGGAGGCCACGGGCGGTGGCGCGGACGTGGCGATCGACGCCCTCGGCAGCATCGAGACCTCACGGGAGGCGACCGGGTCGCTGACGGTGGGTGGTCGTCACGTGCAGGTCGGTCTGCTGCCCCCAGCCGTCGTCGACGGCCGAGCCACGGTGCCCATGCACACGGTCATCGCGCGCGAGCTCCAGGTCCTGGGCAGCCACGGGATGCCTGCTCGGGACTACCCGCGCATGCTCGCCGACATCGCGGACGGCAGGCTCGCACCGGAGCGGCTGCTCGGCCGCACGATCAGCCTGGAGGAGGCGCCCGCGGCCCTGGCCGCCATGGGCGTCCGGACCGAGCCGGGAGTCACGATCATCGCGCCCTGACGGCGCCGACCCTCAGTCGAAGACGACCGTCCGCCGCCCCCGGAGGACCACCCGCTGCTCGGCGTGCCAGCGCACCGCTCGGGACAGCGCCATCGCCTCAAGCTCCTGCCCGACCGCCGCCAGCTCGCCGGGGCTCATCCGGTGGTCGACGCGACGGAAGTCCTGCTCGATGATCGGGCCCTCGTCCAGGTCCGCGGTGACGTAGTGCGCGGTCGCACCGATCACCTTCACGCCGCGGTCATGGGCCTGGGTGTAGGGCTTGGCGCCCTTGAAGCTCGGCAGCAGGGAGTGGTGGATGTTGATGATCCGTCCCGGCAACTCGGCGCACAGCTCGGACGAGAGCACCTGCATGTAGCGGGCGAGCACGATCGTGTCGACCTGATGCTCCTCGACGAGCTCCTGCAGCCGCGCCTCCGCCTCCGGCTTGCTCTGGGGCGTGACCGGCACGTGGTGGAACGGGATGCCGTGCCACTCGGCAAGCGCCCGGAAGTCCTCGTGGTTGGACACGATCACCGGGATCTCCACGTCCATCAGCCCGGTCCTGGTGCGGTGCAGCAGGTCGTTGAGAACGTGCCCCTGCCGGCTGACCATGACCAGGATCCGGTGCCGCCGTGACCGGTCCAGGAAGCGCCACTGCATGCCGAACTCGAGCGCGACGGGCCCGAAGGCCTCCTCCAGTGCCACCACGGGGATCGGCTCGCCCTCGCGGCGCAGGTGCATCCGCAGGTGGAACTCACCGGTGCTGGCATCGCCGAACTGCTGACTGTCCAGGATGGTGAGCTGCTCCTCCAGCATCACGCCGGCGACGGCGTGCACGATGCCCCGTCGGTCCTCGCAGGAGACGGTGAGAACGAACTCGCGGCCAGCCTCGTGGGCCGGGCGGGATGCTTCTGTCACGGGGCCGGAGTCTACGTCGCGCACGGCGGTCAGCTGCGCCTCAGGGCGCTGGGGAAGGCCTCCAGATAACAGCGGGTCGTCCCGCTCCGTGTGGTCACCGACTCGGCCGCGAGCACGGCCCGCACGATCGCGCGGGTGACGGTCCGGGCCGCGACGGTGAGCAGCCCGTGGAAGGCCATCGGATCCGGGGCGGGCCGGTCACCGGTGGCGAGGGTGAACAGGGTGTCCCCGTCGAACATCGTGTGCACCGGGTCGATCGCGCGCGCCATGCCGTCGTGCCCGATCCCGGCGACCTTCGCAGCCTGCGCCTTGGTCAGGGTCGCGTCGGTGGCGATCACCCCGATCGTGGTCGCCAGCACCTTCGGGGTCAGCCCGCCCCGCTCGGTGGTTGCCCGCTCCCGGGCGCTCGCCAGGTCCTCGGGGGTGGGACGACGCAGGCCGTATGCCGCGTGCTCACCCAGGACATCCAGGTCACCCTCGAGCAGGGCCCGGGTGCCGACCAGCTCGCCGGTCCGTAGGTCCAGCACGTGGCCGCCGGGGTTGGCGACGACCAGCGCGGCCACGGTAGTGCCGTCCGGCAGCACCGCGCTCGCCGAGCCGACACCGCCCTTGAGGCCGCCGCACTCAGCGCCCGTCCCGGCGCCCACGCACCCCAGCGCCGGCGCCTCGTGCGAGGCAGCGTCGCAGGCGGCGACTCCGAAGGAGGCATCCGGCGTCGCCGTGAACTCCCCACCACGGTTGAGGTCGAAGATCACCGCCGCCGGCACGATCGGGACCACCTGCTCAGGTTCCGGTCCGCACGGGAAGCCGCGCCCCTCCGCATACAGCTGGCGCATGACGCCGTCCGCGGCGGCCAGGCCGAAGGCGCTGCCGCCACTGAGGGTAACGGCGTGCACGCGGTCGACCTGGTTGCGTGGGTCGAGCAGGTCGGTCTCGCGGGTGCCCGGTCCCCCGCCGCGCACGTCCACGCCGCCGACGGCCCCCTCCGGCGGAGCCAGGACCACGGTGGTGCCGGTCAGCCAGCCGTCCCCGCGCCGCTCGTGCTGGCCCACCCGGATGCCAGGCACGTCGACGATCGAGTTGGTCGGGCCCGGCTGCACCTGCGGGTCCAGGGCCCAGGACGAGTCCGGCATCTGCTCACTCATGGCACGAGGGTATGCCGTGGGCGCCGCTCCGCCTCAGCAGCACCTGCTCCCCGCCGGACGCATTCCTGTGAAAACGTGCAGAGAAACCCGTGCATAGAAACCTCTGCACAAGTAGGGTCCCGGGTATGACTCACCCAGAGACCGCCGCACCCACCACCACGACCCCCGACGTTCCCGACGTCCGGGCTCTTGCCGACGAGGGCCTGGCCCTGGCTCTGCAGAGCAACCCGGTCGATGCCACGCTGCTGGGGCTGCCCGGCTACGACACCGCCCTCCCGGACCACACCGCAACCGCCGAGCAGGAGCGGCTGGGGGCCATGCGCGACCTGCTGGACCGGGTCGATGGTGCGATGGAGCAGGTCACCGACGGCCAGGAGCAGATCACCCTGGAGGTGCTCCGGACCGCCATCGCGGGCGCGGTGGACACGGTCGGGACCCATGCCGTGGAGTTCACCATCACCGACTCCTTCTTCGCCCCGGCCTCGATGCTCTTCTTCTCCCTCCGGATGGTCCCGATCGGCTCGCCGGATCAGGCGCAGGCCTTCCTGACCCGTCTCGCGGGCATCCCGCAGGTGCTCCAGGCCATCGCCCAGCGGCACCGCGAGGGCATCGCTGCAGGTCGCACCCCGGTGCAGCCGCTGGTCGAGTCGGCGATCGGGCACTGGGAGCGTCTGCTGACCGCCGGCCCGGGCCATCCGCTACGCACGCCGACGCAGGTCGAGGGCACCGGCGTCGACGCCGACGGGTTCGCCGCCGCGGTGGACACCCTGATCGCCGAGGTCGTGGACCCCGCCGTCCGCGCCTACCGCCAGGTGCTGGCCGAGGAGGTCCTGCCGCACGCCCGCGGGGAGGACCAGCCCGGGCTCTGCTGGCTGCCCGGGGGCGCCGAGCACTACGCCGGCCTGGTCCGCGCACACACCACCACGACCCGCGCTCCCCAGGAGCTGCACGACACCGGCCTGGCCGTCCTGGCGGGGCTGCGCGAGCAGTTCGCCGAGATCGGCGCCCGGCAGTTCGGCACCACCGACCCGCAGCAGATCTTCACCCGGCTGCGGGACGACCCGCGGCTGCGCTGGCGGGACGCGCAGGAGCAGCTGGACCACGTGCGCGCCACAATCCGGAGGGCCGAGGAGGTCGCCCCGCAGTGGTTCGGCCGGCTGCCGGGGCAGGAGTGCACGGTGCGCCCCGTCCCCGAGAGCGAGGCCCCGGGGGCGCCCGCCGCCTACTACACCCCGCCGGCCGTCGACGGGTCCCGACCCGGCATCTACTGGAGCAACGCCCACGAGGCCGAGAAGAACGGCCGCTACACGTGCGAGGCCGTCACCTTCCACGAGGCGGTCCCGGGACACCACTTCCAGAATGTCCTCGCCCAGGAGATGACCGGCGTGCCGTTGCTGCGCCGGCTCAACCTGTTCACCGCCTACACCGAGGGGTGGGGGCTGTATGCCGAGCAGCTCGCCGGGGAGATGGGGCTCTACTCCGATGATGTGGCGGTGCTCGGTCAGCTCAGCGAGGACGCCACCCGGGCCGCCCGGCTGGTGGTCGACACCGGGCTGCACGCACTGGGGTGGAGCCGCCAGCAGGTGGTCGACTTCCTGCGCTCTCACACGGCGATGCCTGAGCAGGAGGTGCAGAGCGAGACCGACCGCTACATCGCCCAGCCCGGTCAGGCGCTGGCCTACATGACCGGGCGGCTGGAGATCGAGCGGATCCGTGCCCGGGCCGAGGACGAGCTCGGGGACGCCTTCGACATCCGGGCCTTCCACGACGTGGTGCTGGGCTCGGGCACCCTCCCCGCTGGACGTGCTGGACCGGCTCGTCCAGACGCACGTCGCGGCGGTGCGGTCGCAATCAGCTGCGAGCTAAACCACCCCCCGTGCCCGGGCAGGCCTACTGCACCGCGGCGAGCTCCTGCTCGATCGCCTGGCGGAAGACCTGCTCGGGCTGCGCGCCGACGATGGCGACGGTGTTGACCAGGAAGGTGGGCGTCGACCGGACCCCGAGCGACTCGCCCTCGGCGTTGTCGGCCTGCATGGCTTCCCGCAGCTCGGGTGAGTCCAGGTCCGCCTCGAACTTCTCCAGATCGGGGATGGCAATCTCCTCGGCCAGGCCGAGCAGCTTCTCCCGCGGCATGTCCGGGTGACCGCTGTCCGGCGCGGCGGCGTAGACGGCGTCGTGGAACTCCCAGTACATCCCCTGCTCACCGGCCGCCCGGGCCGCGAGCGCGGTGGCCTCGGAGTCCGCACCGAACAGCACGCGGTCCCGGAACTCGATGCGCAGCGTGCCGTCGTCGACCAGGTCCTGCAGCTGCGGCTGCACGTCACGCCCCCAGGAGGCGCAGAACGGGCAGCGGTAGTCGGCGTACTCGATGATCACGACCGGGGCGTCGACGTCGCCCATGGCCAGCGGGTCGTCCGCCTCGCGCCGCGGCAGGTCGAGCAGGAACTGCTTCTGCTCCTCGCTCATGGTGGGCTCGGCGGTGGTGTCCGTGCCGTCTGAACCCTCCGTCGCCGGTTCGGTCCGAGTCTCGGCCGCAGGTGCCTCGGCCACCTCATCGGTGGGCTCAGCCGGATCCGCCCCCTCGGTCTCCTCCGACCCGGTCGCGGCGCCGCCTTCCTGTGCCGTCCCGGGTCCGGCGTCGGCAGGCTCGTCGCCCTGGGTCATCGCGGTGTAGATCAAGAACCCGCCGACCAGGGCGACGACGATGGTCGCGACCGCCCACATGATGCTGGCGGTGTTGCTCCTGGTCTGGCCGGACGGCTGCGGGATGGGGGCGATGGGTGCGCTGGGTTGCTCGTTCCCCGGAGGCACCTGCCCCGACGGTGTGCTCACCCAGCCAGCCTAGCCATCGCCGGGCCACCGGTCAGCGGCGCCCCGGCCCGGGACGGTCCCGGGCCGGGGCGAGCGTCCGCGACTCACATCTGCGGCATGAGGACCGCGTCGATGAGGTAGACGGTGGCATTGTCGGTCTGCACGCCACCGCAGATCACGTTGGCGTCGTTGACCATCAGCTCATCGCCCTCACCGCTCACCTCGACGGTGCCACCCTGGACGGTCGTCAGCGACCCGACGACCTCCTCCGGTGACAGCTGACCCGGCACGACGTGATAGGTCAGCACCGTGGAGAGCAGGTCGGCGTCCTCGCCGAGGGTGGCCAGGGTCTCCTCGTCCACGGCGGCGAAGGCGTCGTCGACGGGAGCGAAGACGGTGAACTCATCACCGTTCAGGGTGTCCACCAGGTCGACGTCCGGGTTGAGCTCTCCGGACACGGCGGCGGTGAGCGTGGTCAGCAGCGGGTTGTTGCTCGCCGCCACGGCGACCGGGTCCTGGGCCATGCCCTCGACCGATCCGGCACCGTCGGGGACCTGCTCGGCGTAGTCCGCGCAGCCGGGACCGACCAGGCCGCCGGCCGGTGCAGCCATGTCCTCCGAGGTCATCATCGCGTCGTCCTCGCTGGCGCTCTCGTCCTCGGCCGGCATGTCCTGCTCGGCGGTCTCCTCCTCGTCCGGCATGTCCTCGGCGGGCGTGTCCTGGTTCATGCCGTCCTCGGAGGCCGGCTCCTCGCTGTCACCGCCACACGCCGACAGGGTCAGCGTGGCCGCCGCAGCCAGCGCGATCAGGGTCTTGTTAGTGCGCATGGTGTGTTCCTTTCCTTAGGGGTTGGTCCGGCTCAGCTGACGGTGACCGTCACGCTGTGCCATCCGGTCGACCCGTCGGGCGCCACCGGCGCCCGCTGGGACGTTTGTGTCTCGCCGGTGCGGTCGCTCGCGCGGACCTCCAGTCGATGGGTGCCGGGCTCGGCCGGCCAGTCCCAGCGCCACGGGCGCCAGGTGACCTCCGAGTCCTCCTCGGCGAGCTCAGCCTGCTGCCAGTCCCCGCCGTCGACCCGGACCTCCACCGCGTCGATGCCGTGGGGCTGGGCCCAGGCCACGCCGGCGACCGTCTGCTGGCCGGCGCCCAGCTGCTCGAAGGAGCCGGGCACGTCGATCCGGGAGGACAGCTTGATGGGCGCCTGCTCGGCATACCCGCGGCTGGTCCAGTAGGCGGAGAAGTCCGCGAAGCGGGTGACCTCCAGGTCCACGAGCCACTTGGTCGCGGACACATAGCCGTAGAGACCGGGCGTCACCATGCGCACCGGGAACCCGTGCTCCAGCGGCAGCGGCTCCCCGTTCATGCCGATGGCGACCAGCGCCTCCCGGTCATCGGTCAGTGCCTCCAAGGGAGTGCCTGCGGTGAAGCCGTCAGCGCTCGTGGACCGCACGGCGTCGGCACCCTCGCGGACCCCGGCCTCGGCCAACAGCTCGCGCATCGGCACACCGAGCCAGCTGGCGTTGTCCACCAGGTCTCCACCGACGGGGTTGGACACACAGGTCAGCGTGATCCGCCGCTCCACCAGGCGCCGGTCGAGCAGGTCCTGGAAGGTCAGCTCCAACGGGTTGTCGACCAGTCCGTGGATGCGCAGCCGATAGCCGTCGAGGGGAACATCAGGGACGGTCAGGGCGGTGTCCACCCGATAGAAGTCGGCGTTGGGGGTCAGGTGTGGAGTCAGTCCGGGGATGTCGAAGGAGACGCCGCCGGGGACGGCTCGCGCGGGGACAGCCGGGGCGGGCAGCCGGAGCGCGTCGCGGGAGGCGACCGCCGCCCCGCCACCCATCCGGGCAGCCGCTCCGCCGGCCGCCCCCACGGCCGCCAGCGCTCCTGCGGCCTGCAGGAAGCGCCGTCGGTCGACGTCGGAGGTGATCTCGCGACCGGCCAGGTCCTCGCCCACCAGCACCCGGGTGCGCGGAGTCCGGCGGCGCGGTGTCAGGGCATGGTCGCGGGCTCGGCCCCCGGGCTGCCGAGCTGGCGCATCGGCACCCAGGGCACGGAGCAGCCACCAGAGGCCACCGATCCCCACCACAGCCAGCACCGCTGCTGTTCCCGCCTGGGCGGCAGGTCCCGCGGTGGAGGTGCGGTCGGTGAGCATCGCGGCGGAGGCCAGCGCCACGAGCCCGGTCATCAGGGCCAGGGCCGGCCCCCGGCGCCGCACACCGCCCGCGCCGGCGGCACCGGTCAACAGTGCCACCGTGACCAGCACGCCCCCGACCAGCACGGTCTTGTCCGCGGCGCCGAAGGTCTCGATGGCCCACTCCTTGACCGGCTGGGGCGTCCAGTCGATGGCCCGGTTGCCGACGGCCGTCACCGGTGGAGTCACCCCGGTCAGCAGGGCTGCGACGCCGTGGGCCGCCAGAACCCCGGCGGTCGCGGCGACCAGCCCGGAGACCGCGCCGAGGGCGCGGAGGCTGGCGGTTGAGGTGCTCACACCTGGTCTTCGGCGCGGCGGCCGCGCCGGATTGGTCCAGGTCCGGATCCTTGCGTCAGCGCCCGGCTCCAGGTCCGGATCCGGGCGTCAGCGCCCGTGACCTGACGGGCCCTCAACGGCGGTAGGCCGAGTGCTCACCCCGCCTGCGCAGTCCCCTGGGGGAGATGGCGCCGCTCTAGCTGATCAGTCAGGCGAACCCGCGGTCAGGAAGCGGCGGGCAGTCTCGGCATACACCGTGGTCGCCTCGATGATCTCGGACACGGCGACGAACTCGTCGGCCTGGTGGGCGATCCACTTGCCACCTGGCCCGTAGACCACGGTCGGGATGCCGGCATCGCGGGTCAGGATCGTGCCGTCGGTGGCACCTGGGACCCCGCCGTAGACGGCCGGAGCACCGGTCACGGCCTCGTGGGCCTGGGCAAGCGCCACGATCATCGGGTGCGTGACCGGGGTGTCGACGGCCGGTCGGTCGTCGACGACCTCCACGGTCGCGCTGACACCTGCCGGCTCACCGCAGGCACCGGCCAGCTCGGTGATCCGGCCGTTGAGCTCCACGTGGTCGACGCCGGGCGTGGTCCGGATGTCCAGGCAGACGATCGCGCGCGCCGGGATGACGTTGATCTGGTCGGTGTCGCCACCGGTGATGACCGTCGGCGTCACGTAGTTGGGACCCAGGTGCTCGTGCACCCCGTGCACGTGCAGCAGCTCGGCCTGCACCTCACTGACGCGCCGGACGAACTCGGCCGCAACGGGCAGCGGGTTGCGGGCGTGCTGCGGCATCGCACCGTGGGCCATCGCCCCTTCGAAGTGCACCATCAACCGGACCGCGCCCTTGGAGACGGCGCAGATCTCACCGGCCTCCGGCTCGCAGCAGATCGCCCCGTCGATCTCGGCGGCCAGGGGCGTGCGGGCAAAGGCCTTGGCCCCGAGCATGAGGCCCTCCTCGTCGACCAGCGCACCGAGCACCAGCCGGCCGGGGAAGGGACCCGCCTCGACCAGCGCCTTGGCGGCATAGATCATCGCCGCGACGCCGGCCTTCATGTCTGCGCTTCCGCGGCCGCGCAGCTGACCGTCCACGATGTCCCCGGCATACGGGTCGAAGCTCCAGGCGGCACGGTCACCCTCGGTGACCACGTCGGTGTGCCCCTCGAACATGAGCGTCGGCCCCGGTCCGCCGCCGCCTTCGATGACGGCCACGACGTTGGGCCGGCCGGGCTCCACCTCGCTCACCTGCGGGTCCCACCCGAATTCCCGCATCCGCTCCTCGACCAGCCGGGCGGCCGGCAGCTCGGCGGTGCCGGCGGACGGGTCGTTGACCGACCTGATCCGCACCAGCTCCTGGGTGAACGCCACGACGGCGTCCTCATCGATCCGCATGTCAGTCACAACCCGCTCCCTCGTCCACAGTGGCCACCACGTCACGGCACTGAACCGACATCTCAGCCAATGGTGCCGCCCTCGTCCTCGTGCCGATCGTGCCGTATGTCCTCGGCGGGCACACCGCCACCCCCTGCCGCTCCGGCATCGGCCCGCGCACCCTCCTCGGCGAGAGCGGCCACGTCGGCCTCATCCTGGGCGCCCGACCCGGCCAGCGCGGCCCGCGTGCGCGCCGCCAGCTGCGCTGCGGAGGCCCCGGCCAGCGCCTCGGACAGGCGCGGCACGGAGGCCAGGAGCTGCTGGGTGTAGGCGTGCTGCGGGTCCTCATAGAGCTGCTCGGTCGTGCCCACCTCGACGATCTCGCCGGCGCGCATCACCGCGACCCGGTCACACACGTGCCGCACCACCGACAGGTCGTGCGAGACGAACACCAGGGTGAGGTCGAATCCGTCGACCACCTCATCGATCAGGTTGAGCACCTGCGCCCGCACCGAGACGTCCAGCGCGCTGACCGGCTCGTCCGCGACCAGGATGTGCGGGTCGGGAGCCAGGGCACGGGCCACCGAGATCCGTTGCCGCTGCCCGCCGCTGAACTGGTGGGGGAAGCGTCGCGCCGCGTCGGTGGACATCCCGACCCGCTCGAGCAGTTCGTTGATCTTGTCCCCGCGTGGGATGCCCTGCGCAGCAAGGGGTTCGGCGATGATCTCCCGGATCCTCATGCGGGGGTCCAGGGAGCCCATCGGGTCCTGGAAGACCAGCTGCAGCCGGCGCCGCAGCCACCGGAGCTTGCGCACCGAGCGGTCATGGATGGGTTGGCCCTCGATGTGAATCTCACCGGAGGTCGGACGGTCCAGCCCGCTGATCATCTTCAGCAGCGTGCTCTTGCCGGAGCCGGACTCCCCGACCAGCCCGAACCGCTCACCAGGCTGGATGTCGAGGCTCACGTCCCGCACCGCGTGCACCACCGCAGGGGTGCCGGTGAGGGAGGTGCGGGGCCGCCGGAACTCCCGGTTGACACCCCGCAGGCTGATCGCCGGGGTCTGCGTCTCACTCATCCGCGCCACCACCCTTCCCCCCTCGACCGAGCGCGTCGTGGCGCGACAATCCACCCGACCGAGCGCGTCGTGGCGCGACAATCCACCCGACCGAGCGCACCGTGAGGGCGACAATCCACCCCACCGAGCGCACCGTGAGGGCGACATTCCACCCCACCGAGCGCACCGGCCTGTGCCTGGATATCACTCATCACGGTCACTTCCCACCGGGTGGAAGCAGGCGTAACCCGAGGCATGCTCACCAGCCGGGTGCTCTCCGCGAGGCGTCCACGGCGGGAGCTGCTCGCAGGCCTTCGTCGCGAACGCGCAGCGGTTGCGGAACACGCATCCATCGGGGAACTTCCCGGCCGGGGGCACGTTGCCCGGGATGGTGTCCAGGGGGCTGCGTCCCGGGTCGGTGCGCGAGCGCTCCAGGTCGGAGGCCGCGACCAACCCCTGGGTGTAGCGGTGCTGCGGGTTGCCCAGCACGTCAGCCACGGGGCCGGCCTCGACGATCCGGCCGCCATACATCACCAGCACCCGTTCGCACACGGTCGCCACCACGGCCAGGTCGTGGGTGATGAACAGCATGGCGGCGTCCCGTTCCTGGACGCCGCTCACGATCAGGTCGAGCACCAGCGCCTGCACCGTGACGTCGAGGGCGGTTGTCGGCTCATCGCAGACGAGCAGCAGCGGGTCGTTGGCCAGCGCGATGGCGGCGACGACGCGCTGCCGCTGCCCACCGGAGAGTTGGTGCGGGTAGGACCGGGCGACGGCGGCCGGGTCGGGCAGCCCGACGCGGTCCAGCAGCTGGACGGCCTTGCGTTGCGCCGACCGCCGGTCGGCCTGACTGTGCTGGGTCATCACCTCGGCGACCTGGCGCCCGACCTTCATCGTCGGGTTCAGTGCCGTCATCGGCTCCTGGAAGATCATCGCCATATCGCGACCGCGGATGCGGCTCATGCGGGACTCCGAGGCACCGAGGAGGCTGGCGTCCCGACCCGCCAGGCGCACCTCTCCGTGGGCGGCCAGACCTTCGGTCAACAGCCCCATGACCGCGAGGGCCGTCAACGACTTGCCTGAGCCGGACTCCCCGATCAGCCCGACCCGCTCGCCGCGCTGGATCGAGAAGGTCACGTCGTGCAGGAGCTGGGTGGTGCCCGCGCCGACATCGAGGCCCTCGACCGTCAGCACGGTCTCGGGGTCCTCGCCACGCGGCGCGTCCGGTGGGGCCGATTCTCGCGAGCCGGCGCGCTCCGTGGGGTTGTTTCCCGCCTGACCGCGCGCCCGGTCGGAGGGGGTGGTGGTGGTCATCGGCCCTCCAGTTTGGGGTCGAGGTAGTCGCGCAGCCCGTCGCCGAACAGGTTGAACCCGAGGACGGCCACGGCGATCGCAGCGCCGGGGATGATCGCCAGGTGCGGGGAGCGGTGCAGGACGTTCTGGCTCTCCAGCAGCATCCTGCCCCACGATGGCTCACCGGTGGGCGTGCCCAGGCCCAGGTAGGACAGCGCTGCCTCGGCGAGGATGGCGATCGCGAAGGAGACCGAGGCCTGCACGATCACCAGCCCGGTCACGTTGGGCAGCACGTGCTTCCAGGCGATCGCGAGCGGACCGTGGCCCGCGACGCGGGAGGCCGCGACATATTCGGTGTTGATCACCTGCAGGGCTCCCGATCGGGTGATTCGGGCGAACGCGGGGATGGTCGCGATCCCGATCGCGATCATCGCGATCGTCGTGCCGCCGCCATAGAGCGTCGAGAACATGATCGCCAACAGCAGGGCGGGGAAGGCCAGCAGGATGTCGTTGCCGCGCATGATCAGCTGCCCGAACCGGCCCGGCGACATGGCGGCCAGGATGCCGACGGGCACGCCGATCAGCGCCGCGACCCCGACGGCGACGACGCCGACGAACAAGGTCGTGCGGGCACCGAGCAGGATCTGGGTGAGGACGTCACGGGCAGACCGGTCGGTCCCCAGCCAGTGCTCGGCGTTGGGGGGCTGCTCCTTGGGGACAGGGAGGAACTTGAACTCATAGGGCGTCCAGACATAGGAGACCAACGCCATGATCACCACGAGCAGCACCAGCAGCCCGCCGACGACGAGTGGCGCGTTGATCCGTCGACCGCTCACCGATCCGCCCTCCTCACGGTGTGTGCCCTGCTCATCGGCCACCGGTCCGCAGTCGCGGGTCGATCGCCAGATACAGCGCGTCGACCAGGAAGTTGATGATCAGGACCGCCGCGACCAGCACCATCACGATGGTCTGCACAGTGATCAGCTCGCGGGAGGCCACCGAGTCGAGCAGGAAGCTGCCCAGGCCGGGGATCACGAAGACCCGCTCCACGACAACGGCGCCGATGAGCAGGGTCGCCAACTGCAGCCCCAGGACCGTCACGATCGGGATGGCGGCGTTGCGCAGGCCGTGCCGGGTCAGGGCCTGCATCGGCCGCAGGCCCTTGGCGCGGGCGGTGCGCAGATAGTCCTCCCGGAGCACCTCGAGCACCGCGCTGCGCACGTAGCGCGCCAGGATCGAGGCCTGGACCAGGGCGAGCGCGACCGCCGGCAGCGCCAGCCGGCTCAGGAACCCCAGGGGGTCCTCGGCCGGTGGCACCCAGCCACCGGAGGGGAACCACTGCCAGCGCTTGGCGAAGTAGGTGATCAGGATGATGCCGGCCAGGAACGCCGGGACCGCGACACCGATCTGCGAGATCGCGGACAGCACCACCCCGTCGAGGTGGCGGTGCCGCACCGCCATCCACGTGCCCACCGGCACTGCGACCACCAGGGCCAGCGCCATCGCGGTGATCACCAGCCATCCGGTCACCGCCAGCCGGTCGATGAGCTGCGGGGCGATCTCCGCCTTGCTCACCCACTCCACGCCCAGGTCGAGCGTGACCATCCCACGGAGCCAGTCCGCATACTGCACGATCAGGGACCGGTCCAGGCCGAACTGCTCCCGCAACTGGTCCACCGACTCCTCCGAGGAGTTCATGCCCAGCGCGACGCGCGCCGGGTCACCCGGCAGCACCTGCATGAACGCGAAGACCAGCGCCGAGGCCGCCAAGAGGCTGGCCAGCAGCACCAGGAAGCGTTGTGCCAGACGGAGCAGCACCGGGGTCAGGCTCGGATCACTCGCCGGCGAGCTGGCTGAGGTCGAAGGACTCGGTAATCGCGTTCTCCGGCAGCCCGGTGATGCCCGGGTCTGCCACGATCAGGTTGGGCAGCAGGAAGAGGAAGTCGGACGCAGCGTCCTCGGAGACCAGCGTGGCGGCCTCCTTCATCTTCTCGATCTGCACCTCCTCGGTGCCGGCGTCGGCCTCGTCCAGCAGCGCGCGCAGCTCGGGGGTCCCGTAGCGCACGTAGTAGTCCGGGTTGCCGAAGACCGCGCCCAGGTCACGCGGCTCAACGTGCGAGACGATCGACATCTCATAGTCGGCATTGGTGAAGACGTCCTCCAGCCAGGCGGCCGGGAACTCCAGGTCGTCGATGGTGACCTCGAAACCGACCTCCTCAAGCATGCTCTCCACGATCGGCGCGCAGGCGGTGGCGTAGGGCAGCGTCGGGATCCGCAGCCGGACCTCGGCACCCTCGGCTCCGGCCTCAGACAGCAGCGCCCGGGCGGCCTCGGTGTCGTAGGGGAAGTCACCGGTGCGGTCCTCATACCAGGGGTCGGTCGGGGGGACCATGCTGCCGATGAGGGTGCCGCGGCCGTCCCAGCAGGTGTCCAGCAGGGTCTGGTGATCGATCGCGTGGCGCACCGCCTGGCGGACCCGCGCGTCGTTGAACGGTGCGGTCTCGTTGTTGAGGCCGAGCACGACCTCGCCGTTGGTGGTGCCCTCGATGATCTGGTAGTCGCCGTCCTCGAACTCGCTCAGCGCCTCGGGTGCCTGGACGGTGCCGACCACGTCGATGCTGTCGGTCAGCATCGCGTTGTTCAGGGCGTTGGCGTCGTCGAAGTAGGACATCACCACCTGGTCGTAGTAGGGCTCCTCGCCCCAGTAGTCAGCGTTGCGCTGCAGCGTGATCGAGGTGCCGCGGTTCCACTCGCCGAAGGTGTAGGGGCCGGTCCCGATCGGGCGGGTGGCCAGCTCGTCGACACTGTTGGAGTCGAAGATCGCCCCGACGCGGGTGGTGAGGCTGTAGAGGAAGCTGTTGCTCGGGCTGCTCAGTGTGACGACGACCTCGCCGTCGGCGGTGGCCTCGACCGAGTCGATGATGTCGAACTGGCTCTTCAGGCTGACCGTCCAGTCGTTCTGCACGGCCTCGAACGAGCTGACCACGTCCTCGGCGGTGAACTCCTCGCCGTTGCTGAAGGTGACGCCGCTCTCGAGGGTGAAGGTGTAGGTCGTGCCGTCCTCGCTGACCTCCCACTCCGAGGCCAGAGCGGGCACGATCTCACCGCTCTGGTCGACCTTGACCAGGGACTCATAGACGTTGTAGAGCAGCACCTGCGGGATCGCGGCACCGTCGGTCGTGGTGAAGTCCATGCTGGCGGGCTCGGCGACCAGGCCGATGCGGACCATGTCATCACCGGCCGGCGCGGCGGTGCCACCGCCGTTGTCACCGGTCTCGCCGCCGGTCTGCGTGTCGCCATCGGTGGGGTCGTCGCTGGTGGAGCCCGCGTTGCAGGCGGTCAGCAGGAAGGTGGCCGACAGGGCGGCGGCCAGCACCCGGGAGCGTGACGTCATCGTTGAATGCCTTCCTGGAGTGCCTGCGCCTCGGGGGTCGGACACAGGTCAAGCAGTGGTTCTCGCCAACTCTGCCGTATCCGCCCCGCGCGTGCCCACCCGGGGGGGGCAACCGATACGGAGTCGTTATCCTGCGCCCGCGTGCCGGACATGACAGAGACGCCGGTGGAACCTGCCCCCAGGTTCCACCGGCGTCTCTTCCCCGGATGGGTGTGCCGGCCGTCGGGTCACCGTGACCCCTCGGCGGTTACGCGAAGGTCACTTGACCTCGCGGCGCGTCACGCGCCACACCCCGATGGCCAGCGGGACTCCAACCCACAGCACCACCGATACGGCGAGCTGTGCCCACTGCTCGCCAGTCATTGCCGCCCCCATGGGAAGGGGCGAAGTCGTCATGGACAGGTCGATCCACTCGTAGGGAGTCTGCAGCCAGCTGACCAGCATCATCAGCGGCAGCAAGGTCGGCAGGGCGAAGTAGGCCACGATCGCTGCGGGCGTGTTCAGGAAGGCCAGTCCAAAGGCCAGACCGTTGAGCACGTACAGCACCATCATCAGCGTCACGCCAGCGATGGCCCAGCCGTCGAAGGCCCACGCCGACTCGGCGCCACGCAGGTCGGCGACCAGCCGTCCGACCGCGCCGAGGGCGAGCGTCGTGACGACCGCCCCCAGGCCGAGCAGCACCGTGCTGACGACCTTGGCCCAGACCACCCGGATGCGACGGGGCTCGAGGGTGAAGGTGGTCATCGCGGTGCGCTGGCTCCACTCCTGGGTGGCCGACATGATGCCCAGCACCGGCAGACCGATGCCGAGCGGCACCCCGGCGGCCGCCAGGTAGTTGCCGTAGCTGTGGTCGCCCCCGCTGAAGAACTGCATGATCACCATCGTCGCGACGATGATCAGGCCCAGGATGATCAGGAACCAGCGGCCGGCGAGGGTGTCGACCTGCTTGCGGGTCTCGACCCGGACCAGCCGACCGAAGGAGACCGGCGCGATCGGGCTGTCAACGGTCGGCAGGCGGAAGCCGCCTCGGGGAGCGCCGTGGGGCGCGACGTGCGGCGTCCCGGACTCGGTGTTCACGGTCGTCGTGCTCATGCTGCCGTCTCCTGTCGTGCGTCGTCGGAGGTGAGGGTCAGGAACATCTCCTCCAGGCCCTGGCTGTCAGCGCCGCGGAGCTCCACCAGCGGGATGCCGGCGCCCGCAGCGACCTGCCCGACCACTGTCGTGTCGGCGTCGACCTGCAGACCGCCGTTGGGCAGGACGAGCACGTCCAGCCCCTTGCTCGCGAGCGCCCGGTGGAGTGCGGCATCGTCCGCGCTGCGCACCAGGCAGCCGGACGGCCGCAGCAGCTCCTCCTTGGTGCCGGAGGCCACGATGCGGCCACGCCCGATCACCACGATGTCGTCGGCGATCCGCTCGATCTCGTGCAGCAGGTGGGAGGAGAGCAGCACCGTGCCACCCTCGGAGGCGAAGGTGCCGAGCAGGTCACGCATCCAGCGGATGCCTGCGGGGTCGAGGCCGTTGGCCGGCTCGTCCAGGATCAGCACCTTCGGGTCGCCGAGCAGCGCGGCCGCCAGGCCGAGACGCTGCCGCATGCCCAGGGAGTAGTTGCGGATCCGCCGCTTGGCCTCCTTGGAGGTCAGGCCGACGACCTCCAGCATCTGGTCGACGCGCTTCTCGCCCACACCGAGCGTCAGTGCGCCCAGGCTCAGCACCTCCCGGCCGGTCCGGCCAGCATGCTGGGCGGAGGCGTCGAGCAGGACGCCCACGTGCCGTCCGGGGTTCTGCAAGTGGTCAAAGGGTGTTCCGAGCACCGTCGCGGTGCCGCGGGTCGCCGGGGTCAACCCGGTCATCACACGCATGGTGGTGGACTTGCCCGCCCCGTTGGGACCGAGGAACCCGGTCACCCGTCCTGCCTCGGCAGTGAACGTCACATCGTCCACGGCGGTGAAGTCCCCGTATGTCTTCACGAGGTTCTCAACCTGAATCATGTGTCCATCCTGCGGGACCACCCGCCCCCGGCACATCAGTCCACAGAATGGACCTTCGTCATACCTTGGTATGCCGCGTCTCACCCGGTCGCAGACCTTTGACTGCTCCGATGGTCCCCCTGCACGACCTATGGTCGGGGTGTGCGACCTGGCCAACCTCCGATGACCCGCTGGGGAGAGACCTGGCGCATTCTGGTGGCCGCGATAGCCGGGGTGCTGCTGTGGCTGTCCGCCTGGGCGGTCATTGACTTCGAGGGGCGCACCGGGCCCGACTGGTGGCTGTTCGCCGTCGACCCGCTACTCGGCCTGATCTCGCTGGTGCTGCTGCACTATCGGCGGCGGTGGCCGCTCGCGGTGACCATCATCCTGATCGTGATCTCGACCGTGGCCACGACCGCCGGCGGCGCGGTCGTGATCGCCGTCATCTCCCTGGCCACCCGCCGGCACTGGCGGGAGCTCGCGGTGATCACCCCGCCCTACCTGGCCACCTCGTTCGTGTGGGACGCGCTGTTCACCGCACCCGGAGGGCAGTCGTGGGTCAACACTCTAACGAACGTCGTCATGCAGGTGCTGGTCATGGTGGCTGCGATCGCGATCGGCTACGGCATCGGCGTGCGCCGCGACAACATCGCCGCGCTGCGGGAGCGGGCCGAGGTCGCCGAGCGCGAGCAGGGCCGGAGGGTTGAGCAGGCGCGCGCGACCGAGCGCGCCCGCATCGCCCGCGAGATGCACGACGTGCTCGCCCACCGGATCAGCTTGATCGCGATGAACGCCGGCGTCCTGAGTTATCGCCAGGACCTGCCGCCGGAGCAGGTGCGGGAGATCGCCGGAACGGTCCGAGACAACGCGGACCAGGCGGTGCAGGAGTTGCGGGCCGTGCTCGGCGTGCTTCGCGGCAGTGACGAGCCGGACCAACCGCGCGGCCCACAGCCCGACCTGGCCCAGCTGACGACCCTCTTCGAGGAGGTCCGAGCCGGCGGCACACCGGTGGTCACGACCTTGCGGGTCGACCCGGCCGCGGTGCCCGAGGGCATCAGCCGGCATGCCTACCGGATCATCCAGGAGGGTCTGACCAACGCGCGCAAGCACGCCAAGGGTCAGCCGGTCACCGTGTCCCTGTCGGGCGGGAACGGTATCGGCCTGGACCTCACCATCGTCAACCAACCCTCGGCCTACGGCGTGGAGCCGACGGATGACGGCGTCCGGGAGAGCGGCTCGGGCATGGGGCTGCTCGGGCTGGCCGAACGCGCCGTGCTCAGTGGCGGCCAGCTGAGCTATGGCACTGACCGGTCGGGCCGTTTCGTGGTGCGCGCGTGGTTGCCGTGGACCGTCTGAGCCGCGAAACCGGGTGCCGGGCACCGCGCCGGCTGGATACCGTGGGCCGGTGAGCACCGCATCCCCCAGCCCGGACCCGGCCGGCACCATCTCGGTCGTCCTGGTCGACGACGACGCCCTCGTCCGCACCGGCCTGGGTCTCATCCTGGGCGGCGCACCCGACCTCGAGGTGGTCGGGGAGGCCGACGACGGACGCGCCGGTGTTGACCTCGTCGCGCAGGCGCGGCCCGACGTCGTCCTGATGGACATCCGGATGCCGGTGCTGGACGGTCTCGCCGCAACGGCCGAGCTGCTGGCGCAGGAGGACCCGCCGAAGGTCATCGTGCTGACCACCTTCGACACCGACGACATGGTCCTGGAGGCGTTGCGCATCGGGGCTCACGGCTTCCTGCTGAAGACGACCCGCCCGGAACGCCTCGTCGAGGCGGTGCGCCGCGCCGTGCGTGACGGGGAGCCGAGCCTGTCGCCGTCGGTGACACAACAGCTGATCGCCCAGGTCGCCGGCGGGGTGCGCCAGGCGGCAGATGCCGCGGGTCAGGAGCGCCGCACCCGGGCCGAGCAGTTGCTCGAAGCGCTGACCGAGCGGGAGCGCGAGGTGGCCGTCGCGATCGGTCAGGGCTGGTCCAACGCCCAGATCGCCAACACCCTCTACATGGGGCTGCCGACCGTCAAGGCCCACGTCTCCCGGGTGCTCGTCAAGCTCGGTGCTGGCAACCGCACGCAGATCGCCCTGATCGTGCACGACGCCGGCCTCACCGAACCCACTTGACCGAGCGCACGGTGACCCGACTCCCAGCCCCACCGAGCGCACCGTGACCCGACTCCCAGCCCCACCGAGCGCACCGTGACCCGACTCCCAGCCCCACCGAGCGCACGGTGACATGCCCACCAGGCCCATCCAGCGCGCGGCCCCGTTACTGACGTGCGACGTCGCCCGAGCCCGCCAACAGCTTCTCCAGAAGCGCGGCCAGACGGTCTTGTTCGGCGCGGGTGAGGGGCGCCAACAGTCGCCGCTCGTTGTCCAGGTGCCCCTCAACGATCCGGTCCACCAGGGCCAACCCCTCCTCGGTCAGCGACACCAGCACGCTGCGCCGGTTTGTCGGGTCGGTCCGGCGCTCTAGCAGCCCTTTGACCTCGAGCCCGGCGAGACGGTTGGTCATGGCGGCCTGGGACCGCATCGTGGAGTCGGCAAGCTGCCCGGGAGTCAGGGTGAACGGTGGGCCGGAGCGACGCAGGGTCGCCAGGACGTCGAACTGGCCGTGCAGGAGATCCTGCTCGTCGAAGTAGTCCTGCAGGCCTCGTGACATCAGCTCCGAGGCACGGCCGAGCCGCCCGATGACCGCCATGGGCGCGACATCGAGGTCCGGTCGTTCGCGCGCCCACTGCGCCAGGAAGTCACTCACTCGATCAGCCATCGCCATCCCTTCTACGTCAAACTATTTGACACGAGTGTAACCGGGTCCTAGATTGTCCGACGTGGAACTCTTCGAGATAAAAGCATTACTCCCGTGACAGTCACCCAGGCCGTCACGCGGCCCGCCACCCAGACGCCGCCGGGAGCTTCCGTGACCCTGGCCACCGCCGTGGCACCAGTCGTATGGGGCACGACCTACGTGGTCACCACCCTCTTCCTCCCGGAGGACCACCCGCTCTGGTCGGGCGCGCTCCGGGCACTCCCCGCGGGCCTGATCGCCCTGGCCATCAGCCGTCGGCTCCCCCAGGGCCTGTGGTGGGGCAGGGCGCTCCTGCTCGGCACCCTCAACATCGGGGCCTTCTTCCCCCTGCTGTTCCTCGCGGCCTACCTGCTGCCGGGCGGCGTCGCCGCCATCTTCGGCGCCGCCGGGCCGCTCTTCGTGGCCGTCCTGGCGTTCCCGCTGCTCGGTGAGCGAGCCACCCGCTGGCGCCTGGGCTGGGGCGTGGTCGCGGTGGCCGGCGTGGCGCTGATGGTCCTCCTTCCCGAGACGGCCCTGAGTGCCACGGGCCTGCTCGCTGGGCTGGCGAGCGCCCTGGCGATGGCCCTGGGCACGGTCCTGTCCAAGCGTTGGGGCCGGCCGGTCGGGCCGATGTCGTATGCCGGATGGCAGCTCACCGCCGGAGGTCTGGTGATCGTTCCGCTGGCTGTGCTGGTGGAGGGTCCCCCACCGCAGCTGGACGCCGCAGCCATCGGTGGTTATGCCTGGTTGAGCCTGATCGGCGCGCTGCTCGCCTACGTCCTGTGGTTCCGCGGGGTCGGGCACCTCCCTGCGGGTGCCGTCGCCTTCCTGCCGGTGATCTCGCCGCTAGTCGCGGCACTGCTCGGCTGGCTCGTGCTCGGCGAGTCGCTCACTCCGGTCCAGCTTGGCGGGTTCACCCTCGCGCTGATCGCCGTGTCCAGCGCCCAACGGCCGGGCCCCATGGGCCTTCGCAAACCACGAGAGGTCACCTCATGAGGATCCTGATCATCGGTGCAAACGGAGCGGCCGGGTGCCGCATCGCGACCGAGGCGGAGGCGCGAGGTCACACGGTGACGCGCGCAGGTCGCACCCGGCCCGACCGTGGGGCATCCGGCTGGGTGCAGCTCGACGCGGCAGACGCACGGGCGGTCGCGGGGGCAGCGGCGGGTCATGACGTGCTGATCGGCGCGACGAGGCCACGGCCGGACCAGGAGCAGGAGATCGAGCCGGTCACCCAGGGACTGGCGGAGGGCGTCGGCACGGCCGGGGTGCGCCTCATTGTGGTGGGTGGCGCCGGGCCACTACGGGTGCCGGGCAGCGGCCAGCTCGCCATCGATGAGCCACAGTGGGTGCCACCGGTCTATCGGGAGGCCGCCGCCGCCAGCGTCAGACAGCTGGTCCTCCTGGAGGCCACGTCCGGCGTGGACTGGGCCTACCTCGCCCCGGCGGCACTCTTCCAGCCCGGCGATCGAACGGGCCGCTATCGGACCGGCGGCGACAGCCTGGTCATCGCACCGGACGGCACGTCAGCGATCAGCATGGAGGACTTCGCCATCGCGAGCCTGGACGAGGTGGAGGCCCCCACGACCCGGTGCGGCATCCTCTCGGTCGGCACCTGACCCCGGGCTCCTGGGGCACTCCAGCAGGTGGCACTGGTGAGTCGCTTTCGCCCTTGACCTTCTCGCGCGCGAGAGGCACACTGTTACTGACAAGTAGGTACGCGTCGTACCGGGTACTTTTGGCCCGGCTGGACGACGGCGTCGGCACGAGGGACTGAGGACGATGAGCCACTACAAGAGCAACCTGCGCGACCTGGAGTTCAACCTGTTCGAGGTCCTGCGCCGGCAGGACGTGCTCGGCCGGGGCGCGTTCGGCGACTTCGACGAGGAGACCGCGCGCGACATCCTGAAGCAGGTCTCGACACTCGCCGAGAACGAGCTCGGCACGAGCCTGCTGGAGTCCGACCGCACGCCGCCCAACTTCGACCCGGAGAGCGGCGAGGTCACCCTGCCGGAGTCGTTCGTCAGGTCCTTCCTGGCCTGGCGCGACGCCGAGTGGTGGCGCCTGGAGGTCAGCGAAGAGCTCGGCGGCACCCGTGCCCCGGCGTCCCTGACCTGGGCCGTCTCCGAGATGGCCCTGGGCGCCAACCCGGCGGTGAAGATGTTCTCGGCCGGCTACACCTTCGCGGAGGTGCTACGCACTCTCGGCACACCCGAGCAGCAGCACCTGGCCCAGCAGATGATCGACCACCACTGGGGCGCCACGATGGTGCTGACCGAGCCGGACGCCGGATCCGACGTCGGCGCCGGACGGGCCAAGGCGGTCCAGGCCGAGGACGGCACCTGGCACATCACCGGTGTGAAGCGCTTCATCACCTCTGGCGAGGCACCGTTCTATGACAACGTGATCCACTTCGTCCTCGCCCGTCCCGAGGGAGCTGGCCCGGGCACCAAGGGGCTTTCGCTGTTCATCGTGCCCAAGTTCCACATCGGTGAGGACGGCGAGCTCGGCGAGCGCAACGGCGTCCAGGTCGCCAACATCGAGCACAAGATGGGGCTGAAGGTCTCCACCACCTGCGAGCTGCGCTTCGGCGAGGACCCGGACAACCCGGCCGTCGGCACCCTCCTCGGCGAGGCACACGACGGCATCCGCCAGATGTTCCACATCATCGAGTACGCCCGGATGCTGGTTGGCACCAAGGCCATCGCCACGCTGTCGACCGGCTACCTGAACGCCCTCGAGTACGCCAAGGAGCGCGTGCAGGGCGCCGACATGACGCAGATGGCCGACAAGGCCGCGCCGCGGGTGACGATCACCCACCACCCGGACGTGCGCCGCAGCCTGATGCTGCAGAAGTCGTATGCGGAGGGGTTGCGGGCGCTGCTGCTGTTCACGGCGGCGCAGCAGGACTCGGTCATGATCGCCGGAGACACTCCGACGGCGGAGTCACAGCTGGCGGCGAAGGTCAACGACCTCCTGCTGCCGCTGGTCAAGGGCTGTGGGTCGGAGCGGGCGTGGGTGCTGCTGGGCACCGAGTCACTGCAGACGTTCGGCGGGTCCGGGTTCCTGCAGGACTACCCGGTCGAGCAGTACATCCGGGATGCCAAGATCGACTCCCTCTATGAGGGCACGACCGCGATCCAGGGTCAGGACTTCTTCTTCCGCAAGATCGTCCGCGACCAGGGTGAGGCGCTGGGGCACCTCGCGGCGCAGATGATGGAGCTGGTCAAGGGCGGCGGGTCCGAGGACTTCCTGTCCACCGAGCGGGGCCTGCTGGGCCGCGCCGTGGAGGACATCCAGGGCATGGTCGAGTTCCTGGTCGGTCGCGTCATGGCCTCCGACCCCCGCAACGGCGGCTCGGCCGAGGCCATCTACTCCGTCGGCCTGTCGACCACGCGTTTCCTGCTCGCTGCCGGTGATGTCGTCATCGCGTGGCTGCTGCTGCGTCAGGCCGAAGTCGCCCAGGCCGCCCTTGACGCCGGCGCGACCGGTGCCGACCAGGACTTCTACCTCGGCAAGGTCGCCGCGGCGCGGTTCTTCGCGCGCGACGTCCTGCCGCGAGTGCACGCCGACCGTGGGATCATCACCCACGTCGACGACTCCATCATGGAGCTGCCCGAGTCGGCCTTCTGAGCAGCGCATGAAGCCGGCCCCGGCCCCCGTTCGTTCGGGGGGCCGGGGCCGGCTTCGGGTGGCCGCGCTAATACAACATGCGGGGCAGGAACAGGATGATGTCGGGGAAGACCGAGAACAGCACGATGGCCAGACCCAGCACCCCCACATACGGCGCGGATCCGATCAGGATCTCCTTGAGGGGAACGTGCGGCACGATCCCCTTCAGGACATAGAGGTTCAGGCCCACCGGGGGTGTGATGAGCCCCATCTCCATGTTGATCGTCATCACGATGCCGAACCAGATCGGGTCGAATCCCAGGCTCAGGATCAGGGGAAGCAGGATCGGCGTGGTCATCACGATGATGGACACCGGGGGCAGGAAGAAGCCCATCACCAGCAGGATCAGGTTGATCAGCAGCAGGACGACCCATTTGTTCAGGTTGGCCTCGCCCACCATCGTCGCGAGATCCTGCGGCACCCGCAGATAGCTCAGCACCGTGGCGATCACGGCCGAGAACGCGGTGATCAGCAGGATCATCGTGCTCTGGTTGGTCGACTCCAGGAGCACGCTCACCAGCTGCTTGCCGGTGAGCCCTCGATAGATGACACCGACCAGGAGAAGCACCAGGAGCACCCCGATGGCGGCCGCCTCGCTCGGTGTCGCGATGCCGCGGTACAACACCACGAGCACCATGACGATGAGCAGGGCGAAGGGAAGGACCTTGGCAAGACTCTTGAACCGGTCTGCCCAGGTGTAACGTCGCCGTGCGACCGTCGCGGCCACTCCCGCCCCCGTCTCCAGGGCTGACTTCTTGCGACCGGCCCGGTCCTCGAGGGTCTGCGCGATGTAGACCCAGACACAGAACAGGATCGCGATGATGATCCCCGGGACCACGCCTGCTGCGAACAACTGACCGATCGACTGCTCCGCCGCGATGCCGTAGAGGATCAGGGTGACGCTCGGCGGGACCAGGATGCCCAGCGTGCCGCCTGCCGCGACGGCACCGGTTGCGATGCGTGCCGAGTAGCCGCGCTTCTCCATCTCGGGGACGGCGACCCGCCCGATGGCGGCAGACGTGGCGGGGCTGGAGCCGGTGAGTGCCGCGAAGACCGTCGACGCGGCGACAGAACTCATCGCCAGTCCCCCTCGAATCCGGGAGAGCCAGGCCTCACCCGCCTCGAACAGCTGCTGACTGGCCTTCGACCCTCCGAAGAGGTTGCCCATCAGCACGAACAGCGGGATGGCCAGGAGGCCGAAGTCGTGCAACGAGTCGAAGACCATCTTCCCGAACAGGTCGAACTGGTCCGGCCCGAGGAAGAACACGATCGAGAGGATCGCCGTGATCGCCAGGGCGAAGGCGATCGGCATACCGGTCATGAACAGCGCCATGGCGATCAGACCGATGATGGCGCCCTGGGTCAGCGAGCTCATTGCGGGCCCCTCTCATCCGGTGCTCCGGCCGGCGGCGTAGCAGTCTCCGCATCGGCCTCGGTCGCGAGCTCTGCCTGTGCCCGTGCCAACTCGCTCGTGCCAGACATGAGCGAGACCTGGGAGATCGGCAGCCGACCCGCCAGAGCCATGACGCCCTCAACGATCATGCCGAGGTACTGCAGCGCCACCAGGAGCATGCCGAGCGGCAGGATGGCATAGGCGATCCACAGCGGGAACCGGAAGGCGGTCGCCGACCGGTGGTCGTACAGGTAGGCCTCGTACCACCCCTGGTAGGCCGTCCACATCACGATGAGCACGACCGCCAGGGCCGCCAGCGCCGTGATGATCCGGGTGACCAGCTGCGGACGCTGGGGCACCGTGTCGATGAGGAGGTCGACCCCGACGTGCGCGTGGTGCTTGAGCCCGTAGGCCGCACCGACAAAGGCCACGATCATCAACAGATAGATGGTGGTCTCGGTCTGCCAGACCGTGGGGGCCTTGAGGAAGTAGCGCACGAAGACGCCGTGGGCGGTGACGAACGTAGCGACCACCAGGGCCACTGCCGAGAGGTACCCGGCTGCCTCCGACAGGTAGCCCACCCACCGCGTGATCGCCGGTGGGCGACGGGCCTGCTCAGGCAGCGTGGCGGAGGTGCTCATCGACCGTCAGGCAGCTTCAGTGCGAGGTCGAGCAGTTCCTGGCCACCGTCGACCTCGGAGGCATAGGCCTCCCACTGCTCCTCTGCCAGGGGCATCCAGGAGGCGTAGTCCTCATCGCTCATCTGGACCACCTCGAGCCCGGCGTCCTGGAAGATCTTCTCCACCCGGCCGTCATCCGCCCGGGAGGCCTCGTAGGAGAACTCCTGCAGCCCCTCGCCCACCTCGAGGATGGCTTCCTGCTGCTCGGCGCACAGCCCCTCGAAGGCGGACTCGGTGACGACCAGCGGCTCGTACATGAACCAGAAGGTGTGCGTCGTGGGCGAGGTGTAGGAGGTGACCTGCTCCTGCAGGTTGTACGAGGCGAAGGAGCCCGTGGAGGTGACCGCAGCGTCGAGGACACCGGTCTGCATCGCGGTATAGATCTCCGAGCTGGGCAGCGACGTGATGCCGGCACCGGCCGCCTCCAGCATGTGCTCCACGTAGGTCCCGGCCGCGCGCATGGTGGTGCCACCCTCCATGTCCTCCGGCCGCAGGATCGGGTCACCCTTGACGCCGATGCCACCGGCGTTCCAGACGTTGGTCAGCAGCACCAACCCGTTGTCCCGCATGCTCTCCTCGACCGCGTCACCGATCTCGGCCTCGTCCCAGGCCTGCACCTCGTCGTGGCTCTTGACGAGCCCGGGCATCAGGGTGATGGACCACTCGGGGACCCGCCCGGAGGCGTAGTCCAACGGGAAGACGGAGGCGTCGATGGAGCCGTTGATCATGGCGTCGTACTGCTCGGTCGCCTTGGACAGGGTGCTGTTCGGGTAGACCACGAACGAGACCTCCCCGTTCGTGGCCTCGTCGACCTCGTCAGCGAAGCGCTGGGCGATGACCGAGCGGAAGTCACCGTCGTCGCCGGTGGGCTCGGGCCACTGGTGCGACAACCGCAGGGAGACGGACTCACACTCGGTGGCCGCCTCCTGCCCGCCGCTTTCTGCTGCGTCATCTCCTTCTGCGTTGCCTGAGCCAGGTGCGCCACAGGCACTCACGCTCAGGGCGAGTGCCAGAGACAACCCGGTGAGGGTCCGGAATCGCAATGCGGACATCGTGTTCTCCTTGCTGTGCGGATCTTCAGTGAACCGACTGTGGGGGCACGTCGGGATAGGTCAGGGATCAGGGGCGGGTCAGGTTTCGATAGCGTCGGCGCCGGGCGTCAAGCCGTTCATCAGGGGCCACTCCGAGAAGGTCGATGATGTGGTTGCCGGTCGCCCGGACGATGCGGTGACAGAACGCTTCCGGCTCGTCAGCGGCATCCGGACACTCCGGAACCACCTGATCCACCGCACCCATCGCGAGCAGGTCGACGGCCCGGATGTGATGGCCCTCTGCCATGTCCGCCGCATAGTCGTCGGTGCGGTGGACGATGGCGCTGGCACCCTCCGGCGGCAGTGGGGCGATCCAGGCATGCTCGGCGCACACCGTGCGGTCGGCCGGCATCAGGGCGAGCGCCCCTCCGCCAGTGCCCTCGCCGAGGATGACGGACACGACCGGGACATCGGCTGTCGCCAGGGCACCCAGGGTCCGGGCGATCTCCCCCGCCATGCCGCCGTTCTCCCCCTCGGCGGACAGATCGGCACCAGGGGTGTCGATGACGGTCACGATCGGCAGCCCGAGCTCCTCGGCCAGCTGGAACCCGCGCTGGGCCACCCGCAGGGCCGCCGGCCCCAGGTAGTCATCCTGCTGCGCCAGACGGTCCTGGCCGATCAACACGCAGGAGAAGCCCAAGAAGCGGGCGAGCCCGAAGATCACCGTGAGATCAGACTCTCCGGATCCGGTGCCGCGCAACGGAATGAAGCCCTGGGCGGTCAGCCGGAGCAGGTCCCGGAGCCCAGGCCGATCCCGCCGCCGTGTCGCGGTGACCGAGTCCCACGCGCCACGGTCCGGCCTCGCCTCCACGACGGCTCGCCCGATGTCGAGGTGCTCGGTGCGAGACGGCGTCAGCAGCACGTCGAGGACGAGGGTCGCGACGTCACGAAGCTCGTCCAGGGGCACGACCCCGTCGATCACACCACGCCGAGCCAGGTTCTCGGCGACCTGCACGCCCTCCGCGAAGGGCTCACCCAGAATGACCTCCCGCACGCGCGGACCGAGGAACCCGATGAGAGCACCTGGCTGGGCGACCGTGACGTGGCCCAGGGATCCCCACGACGCGAGGACTCCCCCGGTCGTGGGGTCCCGCAGGTAGACCAGGTAGGGCAGGCCGGCTCGGCGGTGCGCCATGACGGACTGGCCGATCGACACCATCTGGAGGAACGCCGGCGTGCCCTCCTGCATGCGGGTGCCGCCGGAGGACGGGGAGGCCAGGAAGGGCAGGCCCTCGGCCGTCGCCCGCTCGACCGCCGCGATGAGACGCTCACTCGCCGCCGCACCGAACGAACCGGCCAGGAAGGCGAACTCGCCGGCAGCGACGGCGACGCGTCGACCAGCGATGAGCCCCTCCCCGGTCATAACTGCCTCGTCCACTCCGCTGCGCTGCCGCGCCCGGGCCAGCTGAGCGGCATACTCAGGGCCGAGTTGCGGATCGATCGGCGGGGTGTCCCACGAGCGGAACGTGCCCGGGTCAAGGACGGCATCCAGCACCTGCTGTGCAGGGATGCGAGACACTCAGCCCTCCTCCTTGAGCCAGGCACGTAGGGAGGTGCCGTGCTCGTCGAGCAACGGGGGGCTGGCATGCCGGGTCGGGGTCACTTCCTCGCCGTCAGCGGCAAAGAAGCGCAGCGGTGGCCCGGGGAGCTGGGTCGTGCCCAGCGTCGGGTGCTCCACGTCGACCACCAGGCCCTGCGACCGGGTCTGCTCCCAGTCGTAGACCTCCTGGAGGTTGCGCACCTTGCCGGCCGGCACCCCGGCCTCTTGGAAGCGGTCCAGCAGCTCCGCCCCGGTGAACGGTGCCAGTGCCTGCTCGAGGAGTTCGATGAGCTCGCCGCGGTGGGCGACGCGCTCGCCGTTGGTCGCCATGCCCGGGGCCTCCGGATCGAGTCCGAGCTGGGTGCAGAGCCGGCGCCACATCGTGTCGTTGCCGCACGCGATCTGGATGGCGCCGTCAGCACAGCGGAAGAGACCGTAGGGGGCGATCGAGGGGTGGTGGTTCCCCTGCGCCTGAGGGACCTCACCGGCGACCGTCCACCGGGTGCCCTGGAAGGCGTGGACCCCCACCAGCGAGGCCAGCAGCGAAGTGCGGACCACCTGCCCGCGCCCCGTCCGCTCGCGCTCCAACAGGGCGGCGAGCACGCCGTAGGCGCCGTACATGCCAGAGAGCAGGTCGCCGATGGGCACGCCGACGCGCTGGGGGTCGTCCGGCCCGGACCCGGTGACCGACATGAGACCGGCCTCGCCCTGGGCGATCTGATCATACCCGGGCCGCCCTCCCTCGGGACCGTCATGGCCGAAGCCGGAGATGGAGAGGATGACGAGGCGCGGGTTCAGCTCGTGCAACCGGTCGGTCGGGAAGCCGAGACGGTCCAGGACGCCGGGGCGGAAGTTCTCCATGAGGACATCGCTGCGCCGGATGAGCTCGGTCAGGATCTGCTGGCCGTCCTCGGACTTCAGGTCCAGGGCGAGCGACTCCTTGTTGCGGTTGCACGAGAGGAAATAGGTCGCGACATCCACCCCGTCCGAGCCTTCGACGAAGGGCGGACCCCAGCCGCGCGTCTCGTCACCTCCCGGCGCCTCCACCTTGATCACCCGGGCACCCAGATCGCCGAACATCATGGCGGCGTGCGGGCCCGCCAGCGCGCGGGTCAGGTCCAGGACCGTGGTCCCGGTCAGCGGCCCACTCGCCCGGGTCACGGTCTCTTCTGCGTCATCACTGCGTTGTGGCATCGGTCACTCTCGTCGTGGCTTAGTGGCCTAGCCAACATGCCACTGGGCCTCTTGTCAACTACGGTAAGTGCATGACTTCTGATCCCACGGGACGCGGACCCGGCCGCGTCACCAGACCGCGGCTGTACGAGCGGATCGTGGAGCAACTGCAGGAGCACATCCGCGAGCAGGGCCTCCAACCCGGCGCGCAGCTGCCCCCGGAGCGCGAGCTCGCGCAGTCGTTGGGCGTCAGTCGCGCGTCCCTGGCCCAGGCGCTCGTGGCCCTCGAGGTGGTCGGCCTGGTGCAGGTGCGCCACGGCGACGGCGTGACGGTGCTCCGGGCCCCCTCTCCTGATGACGCCCTGGTCCGGGCCGTCCGGGCACACCAGGACGCGCTCCCGGACATCATCGACGCCCGCTCGGCCCTGGAGGCCAAGCTCGCGGCGCTCGCGGCGGACCGCCGCACGGCCAGCGACCTGACGGCGATCGACGCCGCGCTGGCCCAGATGGAGGAGCAGGTGGCAGCCGGTGACCGGGGACTGGACGGCGACCGCGCCTTCCACGAGGCGGTCACCCGCGCGGGACACTCCAGTGTGCTGGCCCGTCTGATGCAAGAGATCGAGGAGCTCATCCTGGAGACCCGGATCGAGTCACTCTCCCAACCCGATCGTCCCCGGACGTCACTGGCCAAGCACCGCGAGGTCGCCGAGGCGATCCGCCGCCAGGACCCGGCCGCGGCGGCGAGCGCGATGGCCGAGCACATTGCGGTCGTCTCCGACGTGGCCCTGCTCCGCCCACGCGACCCCGAGTCCGCCACCACGGAGGATCCATGAGCCCCACCCGCACCGCCGAGAACCTCAGCCTGCTCGACACCGAGACCGACCGCCTCCTGGAGAGCGCCAGGGGACTCTCGCCGCGGGACCTGACGTCATCGACCCTGTGCACCGGATGGGACACCGCGGCCCTGCTGACCCACCTCGCGCGCAACGCGGACGCCCTCCTGAACCTGGTCAACTGGGCCATCGACGGGCAGGAGCGTCCGGCCTATCCGTCCGAGGAGGCTCGCCGGGCGGAGATCGAGCAGGGGTCCGCCCGCCCGCTCGAGGAGATCATCGGTGATCTCGAGGCGACGGCTCACCGGTTCCGGGTGGCCGCTGGTGCCCTGGACGGTGCGCCAGGGGAGACGCTGGTCCGCACCCGCACCGGCAACGAGGTCACCGCCTCTCAGGTCATCGCGATGCGCGCCCTCGAAGTGGCCTTCCACCATGTCGACCTGCAGGTCGGCTATTCCTTCGAGGACGCGGACGCCGGCCTGGTCCGACGCAGCCTGCTCCGTGCGGCGAAGTCCTGGAGTCGCCAGAGCCCGCCTGCGCTGACGCTGGAGCCGGAGGGTCTTGACCCCATCGAGCTCGGAGGTGGAGGACCGCCCGTCTCCGGCACACCCGGGGCGCTTCTGCTCTGGTTGGCTCGGGGCGACGCGAGCGGCCTGCGGGCCGACGTCGAGCTACCCGACCCGCCGGAGTGGGGATAGCGGGACGCCCCGTCGGGCGAGCTGTGTCGCGGTGAGAGGCAACGACCGGGTCAGGGCAGCTCGAGCACCCGCGTGGCCCACAGGTCCACGGCGGGGTGCATGTCCCGCAGCAGCGTGTCGGTGGCCAGCACCGCCCCCTCGGCGGCCCGACCGATGAGGGAGAGCCCGGCCACCGGCGCCCCTGTGGCATCGAGCACCTCGGCGCCGCGGCCGACCCGGGCGCCCCGGTGCCCGCGGGCCGGGACGAGCACGCCATCGTCCACGAGGTGCTGCAGCACGTGGCCCTCGGGCAGGTCGCGCACGCCGGGCGGCGGCAGCACGGCGTCGACGACCAGGTCGGGGCGCAGCTCCCGCGCCAGCTGAGTCGTGTCACCCCTGCGCACCTGCACGACACCCGCCTCCATCGCGGCCACCAGGAACACCGCGTGCATCAGGGAGGGGCCATACCCCAACCGCTCCAGTTCCGGTCCCCACACGGCATACTCCGCCCAACCCAGCGGTGGACCGTCCGGGTCCAGGTCCTGCTGGCTGCGGGCCAGGTCGCCCTGGAGCACGCGCCAGGCCTGACCCAGCGCCCACGTCCCGTCCGGTGGTGCCTCACCGCGGGCCACCGCGACGGCCGAGCGGAGCTGCACCACCGGCTCCGGCGGCTCAGCGTCCGCGAGGAAGTCCCCCACCACCTGCTCTACCTGTCTGCGTGCCCCGACCGGCTCGATCCCCGCCGCGCCCACCAGCAGGTGCACCGCCAGGTCCAGCAGCACCTCTGGCAGCTCAGCGCCCCGCCCGTGCCTCACCAGGCCCACCGCCCGATGGACGAACGGCGCGGTGTCACCCGCCTGGGCGTGCGTGGCGCGCACCAGGTCAGCCGGTGACTTGGGCACCATCATCCGTCCACTGCGGGAGACCAGGATGACGCGCAGGTCGCACTCGGACACGGTCTGCCCGCGTCCGGTCGTGAGCGCCAGGGCGGCGTCGATGCCGGTCAGCCCGGCTCCCCGCACCAGGACGGTCGCCCCGGGCAGCAGCTCCTCCCGGGCCAGCAGCTCCTGGACCGGGAAGACCGTCGGGTGCAGGGGTGGCAGACCAGCAGACCAGGTATGCCGTAGCGCACCTGACCAGTCGACCGGGTGCCCTGTGGCGAGGAGGACCTGGTCGTAGGGGCCCTGGTCATCCACCCACCACCGCCCCGCACGAGCCTCCCGAGCGCGCTGGGCATCATGGCCCGCACGAATCCGGCGGGCCCACCGGCAGTGGTGCAGCACTGAGGTCCCGGCTGTTGCCAGCTCGTCCAGGACGGTGGCCGTCTGGTCGATGAGATAGCGCCCGGTGCGGGCTCGGGAGGGATAGACGGCGAGCTCCCCGGCCTCGGGCGGCGCACCTTGCCAGTCCACCATCGAGGGGTGGCGGTGGCCGGCCAGCGACCAGGCATCGACCCGGTCGACCGGCAGGTTCAGCCGCAGGAACGCGGGTTGGTCCGGGTGATAGTTGGGGCCGGCTCCCAGGGGGCCCGGGCCGAAGACCTCGATGCACGGAAGCACCCGGTCCGCCCCCGACGGCAGGTGCTCCAGCAGCCGCTCGAGGGCCCACACGGCCCGGGGGCCACTGCCGACGATGGCGATCCGTGGCACGGTCAGGCTCGCATCACTCGGCACCGCGCCAGCATAGGTGGACGCGATTCCGCGGGGCGCATCCTGCAGCTCGGTCGTGCGCCTGCGGTCACCGGTGACCGCTTGTGCACGACCGTGCGCGCTCAGCTCTGCGCCACTGCTGCGACGAGCGCCGGCAGCACGTGCGCGGCGGTCCCGCGCACGACGTGGTGGCACATGTCGCTGACGCCGCTCTCGTCGGGGTTGACCTCGATCACGGTCGCGCCCTGAGCCAGCGCCATCGCCGGATAGCCCGCGGCCGGATAGACGATCCCGGAGGTGCCCACGACGAGGCACACGTCGCCGGGCTCGAGAGCCTCGATCGCGTCCTCGGTGGCCTGCACCGCTTCCTGGGGCAGCATCTCCCCGAACCAGACGACGCCGGGGCGGACCTCGCCTCCGCAGGCCGGACAGGACTCCGGTGAGAGACGCTCCACGGGAGCGTCGGGGAGGGCCGGCTGATCGGCATACGGTTCGTGGCAGTCCGCGCAGCGCAGCTCCAGCAATGATCCGTGCAGGTGGGCCGTGACCCGGGATCCGGCACGCTCGTGCAGGTCATCGATGTTCTGGGTCACGACGCTCACCTCGCGATGGGCGGCGAGATCGGCAAGTGCCCGGTGGCCGGCATTGGGCTCGGCGTCACCCAGCAGGCGGATCCGCCAGGCATACCAGGCCCACACGAAGGCCGCGTCGTCCACCCAGGCCTCGTGCGTCGCGAGCTGGCTCGGGTCGAAGGTCTCCCAGAGCCCGGTCTGCGCGTCCCGGAACGTCGCGATCCCCGACTCAGCACTCATCCCGGCCCCGGTGAGCACCAGCACGCGACGGGCACCACGCACCGCAGCGATGACCTCGTCGGGCAGGGGGACAGTCTCAGGCACAGCTCCGTCCTATCACGGGCGGCGGGCAGGACAGCTCGCCCCTCGGCATACGGGCCGGTGAGCAGCCGACCCACGGGCGCGGTGCCGGGGCCACCCCACCGGTCAGCAGGCAACCCGTCCGGGAGAGTGCCACGGTGGAGGGATGAGCAACAGGACCCACGACCCAGAGCAGGATCCGGACGACGGACCGTCCGGTCGCGACGAGGACCGCTACATCCCCTCCGCCGACCAGGACGTGGCCTCCGGGCAGCCCTACGACCCACGTCAGGACCCCGACACGGACCCGGACATGCTGCAGGAGAAGGCACCACCGGAGGCCGGGGTGAACCGCCGCGACCCGGCCGAGGGGGCGGATGACGAGTCCGCCACCGACGGTTAGTCGAGTTCAGCCCGCTAGCGTGCCCGTATGCCGCGCACGCTCGCCGATGACCTGGGTCACCGGGTTCCCCTGCCCGACGGGCCCCTCGCCCGGGTGGTCTCGCTCGTCCCGTCGCTGACGGAGGCGATCGCCGCGACCCGGCCACAGGCCCTGGTCGGCGCCACCGACTGGTGCACCCATCCCGTCGACCTCGAGGTCACCAGGGTGCGTGGGACCAAGAACCCGGACCGCCGCGCGATCATCGACCTCGCCCCCGAGCTGGTCATCGTGGTCCAGGAGGAGAACCGGGCGCTGGATGTGCGTCGCCTGCGGGAGGCCGGTGTGCCGGTCTGGGTGGCGGTGATCGAGTCGGTGCCCGACGCCCTGCGCGCCCTGCGACGGCTCTTCGTGGACGTGCTCGACTGGGGCGCCCCGGCCTGGCTGGCGGAGGTGGAGGCCGTGTGGGCAGCACCCGCCGTGCCGGCGGCGCGGGCGGAGGTGGTCGTGCCGATCTGGCGGGACCCGTGGATGGTGGTGGGCTCCCGGAACTTCACCACCGATCTCCTGGCGCGGGCGGGCCTGCGCAACGTCTATGGCGCGCACGATGAACGCTATCCACACGTCGAGCTGACGGACCTGGACGCCTCCGGTGCGGATGCGGTGCTGCTGCCCGACGAGCCCTATGTCTTTACGTCCGACGACGGACCAGAGGCCTTCTCGCGCACACCAACTCAGCTGGTGAGCGGCCGGTTGCTGACGTGGTACGGCCCGTCCTTGCTGGAGGCACGGCAGGTGCTTGACGGCATGTGCCGGGGCCGGTAGCCCGGTCCGAACCTCCCCAAAATTGCGCACGGGCCGGTCCGAACCTCCCCAAAATTAGGCTCTCCTGACGTACCTGTGGGTCATTTACGGCCTGGGAGCTCGGGCGGGTGACCGCCGAGGCTGAGCATGGCCATGGCGATGAGGGCCTGGGGGGACTTGAAGCCGAACGCCATCC
>NZ_QLVD01000024.1 GCF_003352835.1 Ornithinimicrobium murale
TCCCCAGCCCGGGACAGGCACCAACACGACCGGCACCAGCACGACCGGCACGGCCAGGACGGCAGGGACCGAGGCCTCGTGCACGTGTGCCTGCACCTGCAGCGGCGCCACCGACTCGGCCAGAGCGCCCGGTGCTGCTCCCGGCGCTCGGGCAGGACAAGACCGCTCCAACCTCGGCCCGACAGGTGAAGACTGCCCCGACCCAGGCCGGGCAGGTGAAGACCGCTCCGACCCAGGCCGGGCAGGACAAGACCGCTCCGACCCAGGCCGGGCTGGTGAAGACTGCCTGCCACCGGGAGAAGACCGTCCGCCGCGAGGACTGGACTGTCCTGTTCCGGGTGGTGAGGTGGGGGTCGGTGAGGTCATCGGCAAACATTCGCTGTTCCTGGCTGCTGATGAGGTCCGGACGTTGGCGTTGACACCGGGGTCGACGATGTACCGGCTGCTGACCGACCCGGCCACCGGGGCCCTGATCGAACGCTCCACCACCGCTTACCGGTTCGACACGACCATGCGCGCCCACATCATCGCCGCCGACGTCTTCTGCCGCGCCCCCGGCTGCCTACGCCCGGCCACCCTGGCCCAACTCGACCACGTCCAGGAACACGGCACCCCCGGCGGACACACCTGCATCCGCAACGGTCAACCCCTGGACGCCCCGCACCATGACCTGAAAACCAAGAAATACTGGGACGCGATCCTGCACGCCAACCGCGACGTCACCTGGACATCCCTGCTCGGGCGGATCTACACCACCAAGACCCACGACTACAACCAGTACACCCGGCTCCTGACCGCGGCCACCGACCAGATCAACCACGCGGTCGCTGCCGGGGTCGACCCGGCCGCGGCGATCGACGCCGCGATCTACCAGGCCCTGTCCTACCGGCCACCCGCCGCGACCCTGGAAACCGACGACGACCACGACTGGGACGACACCTTCACCGGCTGGGACCAAGTCACCCTCACCCACACCCCAGAAACCGGCCGACGCACCTACCACCCCCACCCCGACACCACCCGCGCCGAAGCCGACCGGATCCGTCACAGCACCGACACCGCCGCCGAAGAGACCGACGAGCCAGCGACCAACACCACCAGCGACGCCAACACGAGCAACCACAACACCGCCCCCGACGACGACCGACCCACCACCCCCTGGACCCACGACCCCGACGCCCCACCACCCTTCTGATCAGGCAGGACGGCGATGCTGGGCGCACGAGACCGACAGCCTCGCGTGGCTAGCGTGGCTGCGACTCGTCCTCCATCGAGTGCCCGTCCAGCCCTGATCGAAGAGCGTCGCTCAGTCTCGATCGGGCGCAGATAGGAAGGTGCGGAGCACAGACACGAATGCCTCCGGTTGCTCGGAGTGCACCCAGTGTCCTGCACCCTTGACCGTCACCAGCACCGCCCGAGGGAAGAGCTCCTCCATGATCGGTCGGTGATCAGGCTGGACGTAGGGCGACCGCTCCCCTGAGATCCACAAGACAGGATGGTCAAACGGCCCGCCCTCCGGCTCAAAGCCACCGATCTTTGGCAGGTCACGCAGCAACACGTCCAGATTGGCTTGCCACCGCCAGCCGTCATCCTCTGAGCGCAGGTTCTGCAGCAGAAAACCGCGCGTGGTGCGGTTCGGGATCAACTCGGCCAGCCGAGCGTCGGCCTCGCCACGGCTCGGCAAGTCGTCGAGATCCAGCGTGGCCAGGGCTCCCAGCAAGTGGCGGAACTCGCTCATATCGCTGCTCGCGACAGGTGAGATATCTACCACCACGAGTCGATCGATCAGGTCCGGGTGGCGCAGGGCGAGGGACATCGCGACCTTGCCGCCCATCGAGTGCCCCACCAGATGGACCGGCCCCGCGGCTGCGAACCCACCACGCAGCTCCTGCGCCAAGGCATCGGCCATCTCCGCGTAGTCAACGTGCTCCATCCACCCGGAACGGCCGTGGTTGGGCAGGTCCACCAACAGTGACGCGTACTCGGGTAGCAGCGCCTTCGCGATGCTGGTGAAGTTCTTGCCCTGGCCGAAGAGCCCGTGGAAGAACACGACCCGGCCCTTGGTCGCGTCTTCGCCCACCGGTGTGGTGTGAATCATCAGACTCTCTTCAGCAGTCACGGGACAAACCCTACGGGGCGACTACCCTGGCTAGGTGCCAGGCACCTACATCATGCAGTGCGCCTACTTCGATGCTGGTCAGTGCCGCTCATGCTCACTCATCGGGACGCGCTACGACGAGCAGCTCGCCAAGAAGCAAGAGAACTGCCGCACCGTGCTGAGTCTGGACAGTCTCGATCCGCATACTGCCTCCACGTCTACCGCCGAGCCATCTACAAGGCTGCACTGGGACGAACCGTTCGCCAGCCTCCCCGCGGGGTTCCGGAACAAGGCCAAACTGGTGGTCGGAGGCACCCGGGAGGCACCAACAGTGGGCATCCTGGACCGGGGGGCACAGGGCATCGACCTGCGGCACTGCGGGCTCTACGAGCCTGGACTGGCCCAGGTGGTCAAGCAGGTGCCCGACATCATCACTGAGATCGGGCTGGTCCCGTATGCCGTGGCTCGCCGTAGCGGTGAGCTCAAGCATGTGCTCATCACCCACTCCCCCGACGGGGAGTTGATGGTCCGGTTTGTCCTGCGCTCACCAGGACAGGTAGGACGGATCCGGCGGGCTCTGCCGGACCTCCAGGCGCGCCTACCCGGTGCCCGAGTGATCTCCGCCAACATCCAGCCGACCCACGCCGCCGTCCTCGAGGGACCGGAGGAGATCGTCCTCACGGACGACCTGGAACTTCCGATGCAGGTCAACGAGGTCCGTCTGCGACTGCGCACCCGGTCTTTCTTCCAGACCAACACCGTCGTTGCTGCTGGGCTGTACCGCCAAGCGAGCGCATGGATCAACGACATCAACCCGTCGTCCCTCTGGGACCTCTACTGCGGGGTCGGCGGGTTCGCGCTCCACGCGCTGCTGCGACCAGATGGTTCGCCACGGGACGTCCTGGGAGTCGAGGTCTCCGCCGAGGCCGTCGACAGCGCTCGCGCCGCGGCATCCCAGCTGCCGGGCGCCCCGAGTTTCCTGGCCGGGGACGTTTCCAACCACCTGGGGAAGGCTGGCACCCCCGACCTGGTGGTGGTCAACCCTCCGCGACGCGGCCTCGGCCCCGAACTGCCACGATGGCTCGAGGACGCTGGAGTGGAGCACGTGCTCTACTCCAGTTGCAACGTCGACTCCCTCGCTGTTGATCTCGCGCGCATGCCGTCTCTGGTCCCGGTCCGGGGCCGCCTGTTCGACATGTTCCCGCAGACTGCTCACCAGGAAGTGCTCGTGCTGCTGCGGCGGCAGTGAGGGACGCCTCGGGTCAGCCACAACATGCGACCTGGAACCGCTCCACCTACGGTGGGTTGATGGTCACGAAGGGTCTACCCACTGCAACTATGCTCCTCGACCTCGTTGAAAGTGTGGTGGGCGGCGACTGGCCGGTGACTCAGGAAGCGATCGATGCGTTCCTGAACCGTCTGGAGCTCTCGCGCGGCGAGATCGCACCCGGACACACCGGGCAGGCCTTCCGCTTGGTCGGAGAGCGGAAGCTGGCCGCCGACTACCTCATCGTCCACGAGTTGGACAATGCACTCGTCGGGTTCCACGCACTCGGCATCGGCCCGGCGGACGAGGTCCAGGACCTCTATGAACAGGTCGTTGCGGAGATGACATCGCAGCGCGACCAACCGGAGAAGGCATACGACCGCCGGCGGCCGCCGAGCGAGGTCTCGCACTGGGTGCTCGGCCCGGCGCGGGTCAGCCTCTTCTGCCACGCCGACCACAACGCGCCGAACCGCACCATCCAGTTGGCGATCGAGCACATCGAACGCAGCGCTCAGGCAGACGATGAAGGGGACGATGCGACCGGGTCGTGACGGTCCCACCCCATCAGGGCGGCCCGGTAGGACGTCCCGTGGTAGGTGAAGTCGGGGGCCAGGTCGACGAACCCCAGTCGACGATAGAGAGCTCGGGCCCGACCATCGGGGTCGGTGGACAGCACGGCACGCCGGTGGGGCATGTCGGCGAGCTGGCGGTTGAGTAGGGCGGTGCCGATGCCCCGAGCCTGTTCCTCCGGGTGCACCTGGAGCTCCACCAGTTCGAAGGCGTCCTCCAGCCACTTGGCGTGACCACGCCGATGCAGTGCTCCCTCGATCTGCTGCGGCCACCAGTGCTTCAGCTGGAGATCAAAGCCATAGAGGAAACCGACGATCGGGCCCTCCCCTCCCCCAGGGCGGGCGGCCAGCACGGTGGCGCCGTCATACTCCTGCACACAGGTGCGGAACGTGTCTGCGAAGTGCTCCGCCGGCTCGGCCTGCGAGCCCAACGCCAGAGCATAGATCTCGGCTATCCGTCCCGAGCAGGCGACCGCCTCTGTCCGGCTCAGCCGGGACAACACGGTCGAGCGGTCAGGACCGAGGAACACCTGGTCCGTTTCATTGGACGGATGGCTGGACCCGCCGAGCGAGTGGTCCGCTTCGTCGGACGGATGGCTGGACCCGCCGAGCGAGTGGTCCGCTTCATCGCACGAATGACTGGACCCGCCGAGCGGTACTGCCTCGCCTGACGGCCCTGCCTCAGCCACCAGCGAAAGGTGGCAACACGTCCACAGTTGCGTCGGCGGCCAGGACCGTGCTGTGGTCCGAGACATATTGCCCCTCGTGCAACAGAGAGCTGCGGCGGAGCACGTCCGCCAGCGCGGGGCCGTGTCGTTGGCTGAGGCCGGACACCAGGGTCCCCAGGTCTGCGGCGAGGATCTGCTCCTGCTCGGTGCCGGCAGCCTCGGCAGCAGCGGCGAAATAGCGAACTGTGGCCACGGTCGACTCCTCCTTCGAGCTGGTCTCCAGTCTCTCAGATCTTGGGGCCACGCGGGCCCTCGACCCGGTCCACCCAATGTGCATGGTCGTCCCAGGTGTCGATGTCACCTGCATGGGCGGTGGAAACCGAGACTGCCCTGAGGCCGGTCACCACCCGCCGGACCGCGACCGAGTGGCCAGATCCGAACGGTGCCAGGGCACTCGTGAGCCGGGCGGTGCGATAGGCCGCGAGCAGCCACTGTGGGTGGCCTGACTCGTCCTCCGGGCAGACCATGTCAACCTCCGGCCCAGCCGTGGCGGCGACCCTGAGCAGGTCGGCCACTGCGCGCGCCGCCTCGGGCTGGTCGACGGCGATCACCAAGGTCCAGGGGGCTGGACCCGCCGTCTGAGTTGGGGCTGCCGTCTGAGCTGGGGCTGCCGTGTGAGCTGGGGCTGCCGTGTGAGCTGGGGCTGCTCTCTGAGTTGAGATTCCCGCCTGTGTTGAGACTACCGTCTGAGCAGGGGCAACTACCTGCGCCGGGTCAGCCCCTCGGGATGTGCTCCCGACCCGAGCCAGTGCCGCCATACCAGCGACGATGCCGGCCACAGGGCCACCGCCGGGTGGTTCCTCGACTGTCTGCAGCACGTGCGGCGGCACACTCACCCGACCCACCACGACGACCTGCCGTGTCGCACTCGCAGCGTCGAGCACGCGGTCCAGCAGGCTTCGGCCGCCGAGGGTGAGGGTCGCCTTGTCGACGCCGCCGAGCCGGGTGCCACCTCCCCCGGCCAAGACCACCATGTCGTGCTCCGGCTGTGCCATCTCAATACCTCGGAAGGCTCGGGTCTACCTCGTCGATCCAGCCCAGGATCCCGCCGGTCATCACCCGCACGTCTGGATGTCCCAGGCGCACCAGGTGGCGCGCGGCACGCTCGGCCCGCGGCCCCGTCTTGCAATAGAAGACGACAGGACCGTCCTTCACGGCAGTGCCGACCTCCCAGGACAGCACCTCGCCCACGGGCACGGCACGGGAACCGGGCACCATGCCCAGTGCCTGCTCCCCCGGCTCTCGCACGTCGATCACCTGCAGGCTCTCCAGTCCGTCGTGCACCTCCAGCGGAGACATCTGGGGCACTGCCACAGGCTCTGGCCTCTCGACCTCCTCAGACACCCCGGCCAGGGCGGGGGCCACCTCTCGTGAGACGGAGCGTTCGGTCGCACGTCGGAGCGGGATCTCCCGGGTCCGCTGGGTGAGGGCATCCAGCAGGAGCACCCGTCCGACCAGCGGCTCGCCCGTGCCGATAATCAGCTTGACCGCTTCAGCCGCCATGATCGACCCCACCTGACCGACCATCGCCCCGAGCACTCCCGCCTCGGCGCAGCTCGGCACGTCTTCCGGTCGGGGCGGGACGGGGAACAAGTCACGCAGCTGCACCGCAGAGTCGCCTGCCAGGCTCTCCGGCAGGAAGGTCGTCAGCTGTGCGTCGAAGCGCAGCACCGCCGCCCAGACCAGAGGCAGACCCAGCTCGACGGCCGCGTCGTTGACGACATATCTGGTGTCGAAGTTGTCGCTGCCGTCCAGCACCACGTGGTGACCGGCAAGAATCTCGGTCGCGTTGTGTTCGCCCAGATGCTCTCGGACCCCGGCGAGCGACACAGTCGGGTTGAGGTCGCGCACCGCCCGGAGCGCACTGTCCACCTTGCTGGAACCGACATCCGCGGTCCGGTGGATCACCTGTCGCTGCAGGTTCGTCGCGTCCACCTCGTCGTCGTCAATCACGGTCAGGTGGCCCACGCCGGCCGCAGCGAGATAGAGCAGCGCCGGAGACCCCAGCCCGCCCGCCCCGACGACGGCCACCCGGGCGTTGACGAGGCGCTTCTGGCCCTCCAGGCCGATGCCGGGCAGCAACAGATGCCGGGAGTAGCGGGTCAATTGGTCCGGGGTGAGCTCATCGGCAGGCGGCACAGGCAACAGGTCAGCCAACCTTCTCCCATCCTCGCTTCGGGGTCCGCGTTCCGGAGCCGGCGCCAGGACGGCTGTCGCGGCTGCGGTACACGATATAGGGCCTGGTGAAATAGCCGATCGGCGCACTGAAGACGTGCACCAACCGGGTGAACGGCCACATCGCGAACAGCAGGAACGCGAAGAAGGCGTGCAGCTGGAAGCCGAGCGGTGCCTCCTCCATCAGCGAGGCGTCCGGCTGGAACCAGAAGATCTGCCGGAACCACGGGGACACCCCGTCGCGGTAGTTGTACTCCCCACCGATGGTGAAGATGCCGCCTGCGATGGTGTTCCAGATGCCGAGGAAGATGACCAGCCCCAGCACCGCATACATGGCCTTGTCGTTGACCGTCGTGGCCGAGAAGACGGGGCCGACGGTGCGCCGCCGATAGATCAGGATGACCAGGCCGGCCACGGCGGCCAGCCCTGCCGGGATGCCGAAGCCCATGGCGATCCAGTGGTAGGCCTCGTGACTGATCCCGATCCAGTCGGTGAAGCTCTGCGGGACGATGAGGCCCAGGAAGTGCCCGCCGGCCACGCCCAGGATCCCGAAGTGGAACAGCGGGCTGCCGATCCGCAGCAGCTTGCTCTCGTAGAGCTGGGAGCTGCGCGTGGTCCAGCCGAACTTGTCGTACTGGTAGCGCCAGATGTGCCCGACCACGAAGATTGCCAGGCAGATATAGGGGAAGATCACCCAGAGGAAGGTGCTCATCGTGGGGCTCCTACGGGGATAGTCGGACCAAGTGAGACGCCGTGTGGGTCGGGGGTGGGGGCCCCGTCGCCGCATCCTCCACCGGTGGGTGGAGTGCGGAGCTCGTCGAGGGCCGGGTCGATCGCGTAGGGCGCGTTCAGCGCCCGGTCGTCCAGGCCGACCGTCTCCTGCGGCGGCCCCTCGGCGATGAGCCGGGCGAGCGCCACGTTGTCATCTCCCTGCAGTTCGGGCAGCGTCGCCCGGACGGCCTGGACGACATCGGCCCACGGAGACTCGCGGTGCAGCAGCGCTCGCCGGAGCAGCTCGATGCCGACCCGGTGCTCGTTCAGCACCTTCCAGGCCGCCTCCGGGGCAACGGTGGCGCCGAACTCCAGGATGACCGACAGGTGGTCGGGCAGCTCGGCGTCGTGGTCGGAGAGCTCCACGCCGTGCCGGCGGTAGAGCTGCTTGAACTGGACCAGCGCGACACCCCGGTTGCGGGTGTCGCCGTGCAGGAAGTAGGTCAGGTGCAGGGCGCACTTGCGGGTGACGTCGAAGGTCTCCACGTAGGCCTGCTGCAGGGCTGCCAGGTCCGTGGTGCCCGCGTGGTGCAGGAACCGTCCGAGGGGCTCGGCGATCTCCGGTGACAGCCCGGCGACGGTCTCCCGGAGCAACGGCAGTCGCTCTACCAGGAGTTCGTCCGGATAGTCGAGCAGCAGCGAGCACGCCTGCCAGGTGTCGGCCTGCACCCGGGGGTCCAGGCGCGGCGTGGTGCGGCGGTGGCGCCGCCAGAGCTTCATCAGGTGACCTTCCCGTCCGAGCCCGCGGTGTTGTCGGGCCGCGCGCGCGGACCGTCCAGCTGGGCCGGTCCGTCCACCGTCTGGACGGACGGGTCCTTCTCGCTGTCCGGGAAGAGTCCCGCTGGGACACCCTTGCCGTCCCAGTTGAGCAGGTTGACCCGCCCCCGCTTGGAGCCGCCGGACAACAGGGCGTCGGAGGTCTGCCGCTGCTGCAGCATCCGGAAGTTCTCAACGGCAACCGGCGTGGAGCCGCCGCGGCCCGACCCCTCGCCGAAGGGGCCCGAGAGGTCCATCAGCTCGTCGTCGTAGCCGCTGACCGGGCAGTCGGTGGCGGTCTCCTCCAGGGCGTGCGCCTCCTCGCCGTGGGCGGAGGGGATGACGTAGCGCTCGTCGTACTTGGCGATCGCCAGCAGCCGGTACATCTCATACATCTCCTCCTCCCCCATGCCGACGGACTCGGGGATGCTCGCCCTCGGGTCGCGTCCCAGGTTGATGTCCCGCATGTAGGAGCGCATCGCCGCGAGCTTGCGCAGCACCAGGTCCACCGGCTCGGGGTCCCCCGCCGTGAACAGGTTGGCGAGGTACTCGATCGGGATCCGCAACGTGTCGATCGCCGCGAACAGGTTGTCCTTGTCCTCGGCGTCGTAGCCGGTGTCCTTGATGACGTCCACGACCGGGGACAGCGGCGGGATGTACCAGACCATCGGCATCGTCCGGTACTCCGGGTGCAGCGGGAGGGCGACCTTGTAGTCGGTGATCAGCCGCAGCACCGGCGACTTCTTGGCCGCCTCGATCCAGTCGCCGGGGATGCCGGCCGCCTCGGCCGCGCGCTCCACTGCCGGGTCGCGGGGGTCCAGGAAGACCGACCGCTGCGCCTCGTACAGATCGTGGTCGTTCTCCACCGAGGCCGCCTCGAGCACCTTGTCGGCGTCGTAGAGCATGAGCCCGATGTAGCGCAGCCGCCCCACGCAGGTCTCGGCGCACACGGTCGGGATGCCCACCTCGATGCGGGGGTAGCAGAACGTGCACTTCTCGGCCTTGCCGGTCTTGTGGTTGAAGTAGACCTTCTTGTAGGGGCAGCCGGTGACGCACATCCGCCAACCACGGCACTTGTCCTGGTCCACCAGGACGATGCCATCCTCCTCGCGCTTGTAGATCGCGCCGGAGGGGCAGGACGCCGCGCAGCTGGGGTTGAGGCAGTGCTCGCAGATCCGCGGCAGGTAGAACATGAAGGTCTCGTCGAACTCCATCTTCACCTTGTCCTCGATGCCCTTGAGCATCGGGTCCTTGGCCGCGTGCTGCCGACTGCCACCCAGGTCGTCGTCCCAGTTGGCCGACCACTCCACGTTCATCTGCTCACCGGAGATCAGCGAGTGCGGTGTGGCGACCGGGAAGTTCTCCTGGGCTGGGGCGTTGAGCAGCGTCTCGTAGTCGTAGGTCCAGGGCTCGTAGTAGTCCTGGATCGAGGGCATCTTGGGGTTGGAGAAGATGTTGAGCAGCTTGTTCAGGCGCCCCCCGGCCCGCAGCTTGAGCCGCCCCTGCGGCGTGCGCACCCAGCCGCCCTTCCACTCCTCCTGGTCCTGGTAGTTGCGGGGGTAGCCGAGGCCGGGCCGGGTCTCGACGTTGTTGAACCAGACGTACTCCATGCCGCTGCGGTTGGTCCAGGCCTGCTTGCAGGTGACCGAGCAGGTGTGGCACCCGATGCACTTGTCCAGGTTCATGACCATGGCCATCTGTGCCATGACTCTCATGTTCTAGCTCCTGTATGTCGTGGGGTCGGGGGCGTCAGTACGTCACCGGCGCGGTGCGCTTGCGGATGGAGGTGACCTCGTCGCGGTTGTTGCCGGTCGGACCGATGTAGTTGAAGAAGTAGGCCAGCTGGGCGTAGCCGCCGATCAGGTGGCTGGGCTTCATCAGGATCCGGGTCAGGCTGTTGTGGATGCCGCCGCGCCTGTTGTCGGTCTCGGTCAGCGGCACGTCGATCAGCCGGTCCTGGGCGTGGTGCATGAACACCGTGCCCTCGGGCATCCGGTGGCTGACGACCGCCCGGGCGGCCACCACGCCGTTGCGGTTGACCGCCTCGATCCAGTCGTTGTCGAGCACGCCGATCTTCTCGGCGTCGACATCGGACATCCAGATCGTCTGGCCACCACGGGACAGCGAGAGCATGAACAGGTTGTCCTGGTACTCACTGTGGATCGACCACTTGTTGTGCGGGGTCAGATAGCGGACCGACACGCCCAGCTCGTGCTGGCTGCCGATCTCGGGCTCTCCGAACAGCTTGGTCATGTTCAGGGGTGGCCGGTAGGTCGGCAGCCCCTCCCCCATCGCGAGCATCCAGTCGTGGTCGACGTAGAACTGCTGCCGCCCGGTCAGGGTGTGGAAGGGCTTGGACCGTTCGATGTTGATCGTGAACGGGGCATAGCGCCGGCCGCCGCTCTCCGAGCCCGACCACTCCGGGGAGGTGATCACCGGCACCGGGGCCGCCTGGGTGTCGGCGAAGCTGATGATCTTGCCCTCGTGCTCGGCCGACAGGTCGTGCAGCTGGGTGCCGGTGCGCTTCTCCAGATCCTTGAACCCCTGGGTCGCCAGGTGACCGTTGGTGGTGCCGGCCAGGTGCATGATCGCCTCGGCGACATCCACATCGGTCTCCAGCCGCGGCTGGCCGTCGGCGATACCTCCGTGCACGGTGCCGTTGAGGACCCGCAGCTGGTCGACGGCCTCGGTCGGGTCGTACTTCACACCCTTGGTGACCATCCCGACCTTCTCCAGCAACGGGCCGATCGCGGTCATCTTGGCGTAGACCTGGGTGAAGTCGCGCTCCACCGTGGCCAGGACCGGCAGGGTCTTGCCCGGCACCGGCTCGACCTCACCGGTCTTCCAGTCCCGCACGACCCCGTGCACCGTGGCCATGGCCTCCGGGGTGTCGTGCCACAGCGGCTTGGCCACCACATCGGTGCGGGTCCCGAGGTGGTCCTCCGCCAGCTCGGAGAACCGCTTGGCGATCTCCTTCCAGGCGTCCCAGTCGTTCTTGCTCTGCCACGGTGGCGCGATCGCCGGGTTGAACGAGTGGATGAAGGGGTGCATGTCGGTGGTGTTGATGTCGTGCTTCTCGTACCAGGTGGCGGCCGGGAGCACGATGTCGGACAGCAGTGTCGAGCTGGTCATCCGGAAGTCGATGGTCATCAGCAGGTCGAGCTTCCCCTCGGGCGCGGTCTCGGCCCAGGTCACCTCGCGCGGCCGCTTCTCCTCCGGCGCCTCGCTCGCCTTCACCGCGTTGCTCGTGCCGAGCAGGTGCTTGAGGAAGTACTCGTTGCCCTTGGCCGAGGACCCGAACAGGTTGGCCCGCCACAGGGTGAGCACGCGCGGCCAGTTCTGCTCGGCCTCCGGGTCCTCCACGGCAAACCGCAGCGCGCCCTCCTTGAGCTGAGCCACGACATACTCCTTGACGTCCGTCCCCGTCTCGGCGGCCTCGTCGGCCAGAGCGAGGCTGGACCGGTCGAACTGCGGGTAGGACGGCACCCACCCCAGGCGGACCGCCTGGGCCAGCACGTCCATCATGGAGCGGCCCTGGAAGGCGCCGGTGCCGGCGCCGACGTCGTCGGTGCTGAAGGTGTCGTAGCGGTACTGGCTGGTGTTGACGTACCAGTAGGCGGTCTGGTTCATGTGCCGGGGCGGGCGGACCCAGTCCAGCGCGAAGGCCATGTGCTGGAAGCCCATCAGCGGGCGCACCTTCTCCTGGCCGACGTAGTGCGCCCAACCGCCGCCGTTGCGTCCCTGGCAGCCGGTGATCGTCGTGAGCACCAGCATCGCGCGGTAGATCTGGTCGGAGTGGTACCAGTGGTTGGTGCCGGCACCCATCAGGATCATGCCGCGCCCGGTGGTGTCGATGGCGTTCTGCGCGAACTCCCGGCCGAGCCGCTCGATCTGGTGCGCGGGCACCGAGGTGAGCTCCTCCGCCCAGGCCGGCGTGGCCGGCACCGCCGGGTCCTCATAGCCCTGCGGCCAGGTGCCCGGCAGCCCCTCCCTGCCCACCCCGTAGTGGGCGAGCATGAGGTCCAGCACGGTGGTCACCACCCGACCGCCGATCCGCCGGACCGGGACGCCGCGCCGCTCCATCGCCACGGTGTCCCCCAGGTCAAAGCGCGGGAGCTCGACCTCGACGGACTCCTCGGTGGTGCCGTGCAGCGAGAGCACCGGGTCGATCTCGCCCAGGTCGAGATTCCACCGGCCCTCGCCCTCGGGACCGAAGCGGTCGCCGATCGAGCCGTTGGGGATGGCCACCTCGCCGGTCACCCGGTCCAGCACCGCGGTCTTCCACATGGCGTTCTCCGACGAGGCCTTCGGGTGACCGTCCAGGTCGCCGGCCACGACAAATTTCCCCGGCCGGTAGGCACCAACGGCTCCGGGTTCGCTGCGCTCACTCGTTCCCTCTGTTCCGGCCAACGAAGCTCCTTCGTCGCCGTTGCCCGGGCTGGCTCCGCCAGCGGGCTCCAGAGTCACGAGGAAGGGGAGGTCGGTGAAGCGCTTGCAGTAGTCGGCGAAGAACTCGGTCTCGCGGTCGACGAAGAACTCCTTGAGGATGACGTGACCCATGCCCATCGCCAGGGCGGCGTCGGTGCCGGGTGCCGGAGCCACCCACTCGTCGGCGAACTTGACGTTCTCCGCGTAGTCCGGCGCGACCGCCACGACCTTCTGACCGCGATAGCGTGCCTCGGTCATCCAGTGCGCGTCCGGGGTCCGCGTCAGGGGCACGTTGGAGCCCCACATGATCAGGTATGCCGCGTCCCACCAGTCCCCCGACTCCGGCACGTCGGTCTGGTCCCCCCACATCTGCGGCGAGGCGTTGGGCAGGTCGGCATACCAGTCGTAGAAGGAGAGCATCGGGGCCCCGATGAGCTCGTTGAACCGGGCGCCGGAGACATAGCTGACCTGGGACATCGCCGGGATCGGCGAGAATCCCGCGATCCGGTCCGGGCCCCAGCGCTTGATGGTGTAGACGTGGGCGGCTGCGATCATCTCCACGGTCTCTGCCCACGTGGAGCGGACCAGGCCACCCTTCCCCCGCCCGGCCTTGTAGCGCCGCGACTTCTCCTCGTCCTGGACGATGCTCCCCCAGGCGACGACCGGGTCGCCGTACTCAGCCTTCGCCTGCCGGTACAGCTCCAGCAGGGTGCCGCGGACATAGGGGTAGCGGACCCGGGTGGGGCTGTAGGTGTACCAGGAGAAGGCCGCGCCGCGGGGGCACCCGCGCGGCTCGTACTCAGGCCGGTCACCGCCGGTGGAGGGGTAGTCGGTCTGCTGGGCCTCCCAGGTGATGATCCCGTCCTTGACGTAGACCTTCCACGAGCACGAGCCGGTGCAGTTGACGCCGTGCGTGGAGCGCACCACCTTGTCGTGGCTCCACCGGTCCCGGTAGAAGGAGTCACCCTGGCGGCCGCCCTCCAACGACAGGGAGCGCTGGTCCTCGGAGACCTTGCCGCGGGTGAAGAACCTCCGGGTCCCCACGAGCGCGGAGGACAGCGGGCCGTCGAAGCCCAGCTCGGGGTTGGCCTGCGGTCGTGCGGCGGTGTCAGTCATCTCTGCTCTCCACGGTCGGGGAACGGGGTGGTCACAGTCAGGTGTGCTCGGCACGTCTGCTGGTCGACGAGGGGCTCCAGGTCCAGGTCGGCACTCTCTTCGCCCAGCGCGTCGAGGGCACCGCGCAGCAGTCCGCGGTGGACGCCGCACACCAGGTGGGGCTGATCCCTGGCGAGCGCCATGAACGGACAGTCCCGCATCAGGATGTCGACCTCACGCGCGCCGGCAGCGGTCCGCACCTCGGGTGAGTGACCCCACCCCACGAGCAGGTCCATGACGGCACCGATCTTGCCCAGCCAGGCACCGGGTGTCGTGGCCGGCGAACGGTCGTTGACCCGGTGGGCGAGGCGGTCGACGTGATCCCGGGCCCACGCGCGGCCGGACTCCTCCAGGAGCGGCGGCCGCCCCTCAGTGGAGGCCGGGGGCGGCCCCTCATCACCCACGATGTCGGCCAGCACCGTGTAGGCCTGGAGGGCATCGGGATCGGTCGGTGCCTCCGGGGGCACTCCGGGGACGGCATACAGCTTGCGCGGTCGTCCAGCCCCCACCGGTCGAGCCTGGTCAGCGGTCAGCAGACCCGCGGCCACCAGCTGATCCAGGTGGAACCGGACGGTTGTCAGGTGCAGGCCCACGACATCTGCCAGCTCCTGGGCGCTGAGTCCTCGCTGACCCGGGGTGGAGGCAGGCGCCATCCCGGCCTGCGGGGGGAGGTCTGAGAGCAGCGCGTAGAGCTTGCGGCGCACATCCGAACGCAGCAGGTCAAGCCCCTGGCTGACCTGTTGCCGTGCCACCTGACGCCCTTTCCATCGCATTTAGCGGAATGCTGCCTCGGACCCACCTTAGCGCCTGATCCGGGGCACCGATAGAGGGAGGCTCGTGTGTCTTGACCTGCGCTTTCATGATTGCGCGAGGCACTCTTTACGCCACGAAAGCGTGCCCTAAATACCCGTCAAGAGGCAACGTCGAGATGCTCGAAAAGAGGATTAAACGGAATGCTGTCGCCACCGGGTCAGGGCTGCGGGTTGCGGGCGTCGTAGGCGCTGAACCCGGGCTGCAGACGAGCCAGCACCAGCATGGCCACGATGCAGGCGAGCCCGCCGAGGACCAGTGCACCCCACTCGGTCACGGCCGCGGCGACGGTGCCGGACACCAGCTCCCCGAGCCGGGGCCCGCCGGCCACGACGACGACGAAGATCCCCTGCAGCCGGCCGCGCAGGTGGTCCGGCGTGGCGGCCTGCAGGATCGTGTTGCGGAAGACCGAGGACACCGAGTCGGCCGCCCCGGCGGCGGCGAGCCCCACACAGGCCAGCACCAACGACGTGCCGGTACCGAACCACCGCCCCGCCCCCAGGACGGCCACGCCGACCAGCGCGATGCAGCATCCCCAGGCGACGACGGCCCACACCACCGCACGCCCCTGGTGGATCACCCTGCCGACCGCCCCGGAGAAGAGCATGGCGAGCACCGCACCCACCGCCAGCGCCGCGGCCAGGATGCCGACGGTCGCCTCACCGCCGGCGAGTGCGACCACCGCGATCGCCGGGAAGAGAGCGCGGGGCTGGGCAAGGATCATCGCGCAGAAGTCCGCCAGGAAGGTCATCCGCACATTGGGCCGGGTGCCCAGGAAGCGCAGTCCGTCCAGCACGCTCGACAGGCCGGGAGCCCGGGTGGGCCCGGTGCCCTCGGGCCGGACCCGCGGCAGCGTCGACAACCCCCACATCGCCGCGGTGAACAGCAGCACGTCCAGTGCGTAGGCGGTGACGTAGCCACCGAACTGCACGATGACGCCGGCCAGCAGGGGCCCGACCGTCATCGAGATGTTCATGGAGGCGACGTTCAGGGCGTTGGCGGCCGGAAGCTGCTCCAGGGGCAGCAGCCGGGGATAGATCGAGGACCGCGCGGGACTCATGATGGCGAAGCCCGCACTGTGCAGGGCGACGAGCGCGTAGAGCACCCCCACGTGGGTGTTGCCGAGCGCTGCCTGCAGCACGTTGAGGCCACCGGTGACCCACAGCACGACGCCGCCGACCAGGGCGACCGTGCGCCGGTCGTGGGTGTCCAGGACGGCGCCGCCGTACAGGCCCAGCACGACGATGGGCACCAGGGCGTAGAGGCCGACCAGGCCCACGGAGAACGAGGAGCCGGTGATCTCAAAGATCTGCAGGGCGATGGCCGTGGTGGCCAGCTGTGCGCCGATGCCGGAGGTGACGGTGCCGAGATAGAGGAAGCGGTAGGGACGCGAGTGCCGCAGCGGGGTGATGTCGAGCAGGACACGGCGCACCGGCCCATGCTGCCACCCCGCGATGCTCGTTCGCCCAGAGCATCTCGAGGGCAACCTCGACGACCTCACCCGCCGTGACTGGACGGGACCCGTTCAACGCCTACGCCGCGACCCAGGAGGCAGTGCGCGACCAGGATCCACGCCCGCTCAGGAGGCTGGTGCGGCCTGCTTCTGCCGAACGATGGTGACTGTCAGGATCAGGGCCACGACTGCGGTGATCGCCAGCAGCAGCAGACCCCACCCGTAGGAGTCCGTGCGGCCGTAGATGTAGCCCATCAGCAGGGGTGGCAGAAACCCACCCAGTCCCCCCGCGGCGCCGACGATGCCGGTGACACCGCCGACCCTGCCGGGTTCGGTGACCTTGGCGATGAGCGCGAAGGTCGCCCCGCTGCCGGCACCGAGGGCGGCTGCCATGCCGAGGAAGGCGGCAGTGCCGACGTGCTCCAGGATCGGCGTGAACGAGGCGACGGACGCCCCCACGGCCACGAGGGCGAAGCAGCTGGCCAGGACCGCGATGGCGCCGAACTTGTCGGCCAGCCACCCACCGATGGGCCGGCAGATGACGGCCACCACCACAAAGCCGGCCATCCGGTTGGACGCATCTGCCGGGTCCAGTTCGTAGGCCACCTTCAGATAGGACGGTAGGTAGACGGAGAAGGCGACATAGCCACCGAAGGCCACGGCATACAGGAAGGACAGCAGCCAGGTGATCGACAGCCTGGAGTTGGCCACCACCCGTGAGACGAGGGACCCGGTGGGGGCGGTGCGGCCGGGGGCGTCCCGCATGATCAGCCAGGCCAGGACCGCATAGATCGCCAGGAAGACCGAGGTCAGCACGAAGGGCAGGCTCTGGTTGCTCTCGTAGAGCGGCACGGTGGTCAGCGCGCTGATGGCGGTGCCACCCATGCCGGCACCGAAGACACCGATCGCCAGACCGCGCTGGTGCGGCGGGAACCAGGCATTCACGAACGGCACGCCGATGGCGAAGGCGGTCCCGCCGATGCCGAGGAAGAAGCCGGTGACCAGGATCGCGATCAGGGAGCTCTGTGCCCAGAAGCCGATCACCAGGACCGGCACGATCGTCGCCAGTGACACCACCGGGAACATGAGGCGTCCGCCGTGCTTGTCGGTGAGCGCTCCGACCACGATGCGGCCCAGCGAGCCGACGATGACCGGGACGGCCACCAGCAGGGCGACATCCCCCTCGGTGATATTGCCGAGGGTCCCGTCATCTCTCCACAGCGGCCCCAGCGGGCTCAACAGCGCCCAGGCCCAGAAGTTCAGGGCGAAGCCCAGGGTGGCCATGATGAGCATGACCCAGGCCCTGCCGGTGGCCGCGCCGGCGGCCGGGGGTGGGGAAGGCTGCGTGGTGGTGCCCGCGTGCTCGGACATCGCGCTCCTCAGGTGATGTGTTCTGTTGTGGGTCGGTGTCAGCTGCCGGACCCGCTCGGGCCGGTGTCCCGCAGGTGGAGCCGACAGGCTCCTGGCTCCTCGAAGGGCAGGAGCTGGACGCCGGTCGTTCTTGAACCGTACTGGTCCAGAGCCCCCTCGACCAGTCCTTGATGCACCTGGCAGATCACTTCGGGCATCTCCTCGGCCAGCTCCAGCAGGGGACAGGTCCGCAGGGCGATACCTTCCTCCGGCGTCGCCTCGGCGGGTGGCACCGGCGTGAACCCCAGGCGGGTCAGGAGTCGTATCACCAGGCCGGTCGCGTCAGCGCCATCGGTCTCCTCCCCGGAGGCCAGCTGACGTCCCCACGCCCGACCGATGTCGCGCGCCTCGTCGGACGGGTCCTCGGAACGTGCGGCGAGATAGGTGGCAAAGGCCGTGGTCAGGCCGCGGTACTCCGCGAACGCCGGATCGTTCACCCGCGGGACCGCGCGCCCCTGGTCGGTGATCGTGTACTGGTGGGCGGGTCTGCCCCGCCCGGCTGGCGGCACCGTCTCCATCCTCACCAACCCGGCTGCGGTGAGCTCCTGCAGGTGCGCCCGCACCGTGTTGGCGTGCAACCCGACGACGTCGACCAGGTCGGCCGTGGTGACCGGCCGAGTCTGCTCGGAGAGTGCCACGAGGACGCGCTCAGCGGGCGACTGATCAGCCTCGCCCGAGGGCCTCCAGGGGGCCGGTCCGAGCCGGGTCGATTTATTCACAGTCAAAGTGTAATAATACTTCCAACCGATCCGCAAACTGAAGGAGAACCCATCATGACCAGCGAGATTCCCCTGCAGGACGTGTCTGGCTGCGCGTGCGGGGAGCACGCTGGCGACGTGCCGGAGCTGGACGTGCGCACCGTCCCGCACGCCATCCGCCATGCCACCGTCTTCGGTGCCCTGTCCGCCATCGGAGTCGGGGGCGCGATGGACCTGGTGGCCCCGCACGACCCCAAGCTCCTGCTGGCTCAGATCGCCGACCGGGAGGACGGGGCCATCGATGTCGAGTACCTCGTGCCGGGGCCGGAGGCCTGGACGCTGCGCCTGACCCGGACACGCTGACCCGGCGACGCTGACCCGGCGCCCTGTCCCGGCGACGCTGACCCGAACGCCCGGTCCCGGAGACGCTGACCCAACTCCCGAGGAGAATGCCACCATGTGCTCTTACTGCGGCTGCCAGTCCATCACCGTCGTCGGCCGGTTCATGGCCGAGCACGACGAGATCATCAATGCCACGGGCGAGATGGTCCGGGCCGCGGCGAGCGGTGACCCGGAGCGGGTGCGGGAGACGGCGCAGGTCGTCGCCCGCCTGCTGAGCCCGCACACGCACTCCGAGGAGGTCGGGCTGTTCAGTGTGATGCGCGAGCAGGAGGAGTTCACCGAGCACATCGACACACTGTGTGGGGAGCACAGCAGCCTCGACGTGCTGCTCGAGGCGGTGGCCGGCGGCGCGTTCGAGCGGGCGCCGGAGTTTGAGAAGGAGCTGCGCACGCACATCGACAAGGAGGACAACGGCCTGTTCCCGGCCGCCGCCATGTCGTTGGACGGCACCGACTGGGAGCGGGTGGACGCCACCACGCCGGAGGCCCAGGAGGCCATCACTGACGGTCGAGGTCACCTGCTCCACAGCCACTCCCACGGCCCCGATCACCACCACCCCCACCCGTGATCCGCCCGGCCCGGTTGCTCCTGCTCGCGGGCGGGGGCGTCTCGCTGCTGGCCGGGCTGGATGCCAGCCTGCTGCTCCTGGGGCTGCCCGCCCCGATCAGCTTCTCCCGGCTCCCGGACGTGCACGGCATCCTCATGGTCCTCGGCTTCCTCGGCACGGTCATCGCCCTCGAGCGCGCCGTCGCACTGCGCCGTCGCTGGGGCTTCCTCGCACCCGCCCTGCTGGGCGCCGGCGGGGTGGCGCTGCTGACCCCCGCACCTCTGGCAGCCGGCCAGGCCCTGCTCGTCCTCGGCTGCCTCGGCCTGACCGGCGTCTACACCGCGCTCTGGCGACGCTCGCACGAGGTGACGATCCTGATCCAGCTGCTGGGCGGCATACTCGCTGCCTGTGGTGCCGCCCTGTGGAGCCGCGTGGAACTGGCCGCTGTCCTCCCCTGGCTGGTCGCCTTCATCGTCCTCACCATCGCCGCAGAGCGGGCCGAGCTGGCGCGGGTCTCCATGCCCCGGGGTGCCGGTGAGCAGTTGCTCGCGCTGTCGGGCCTGCTGACCCTCGGCGTGGTCGCCAGTCTGCTGTGGCCATCCGTCGGGGGGCCGCTCTTCGGGCTCGCCCTCCTGGCGGTCACCGCGTGGCTGGCCCGCCACGACGTGGCCCGGCGCCTGATCAACTCCACGGGTCTGCCCCGATTCAGCTCGGCCGCGCTCCTGGCGGGCTACGGGTGGCTCGGCCTGGCGGGTGCGTTGTGGGCCCTCGGATCGGTCCCCGGCGCCGGGGGCGGGCCGCTGGCCAACCACCCGGCAGCCTATGACACGGTCGTCCACGCCACCTTCCTCGGCTTCGCCATCTCGATGGTGATGGCGCACGCACCGGTCATCCTGCCCGCGGTGCTGTCGGTCCGGCTCCCCTACCGCCCCGTCCTGTGGGCACCGCTGGCGGTGCTGCACACCGGTCTGCTCCTCCGGGTCGGGGGCAACCTGCTCGGGGGCGGCCAGGCCGTGCCCTACCAGGCCGGCTCCGTCCTGACCATCCTCGCGGTGCTGCTCCTCGCGCTCACCGCCGTCTATCTGGTGGCCACCTCATGAACCCCGCCCCCTCCTCCCCGACGACGAAGCGCCCGGAGCAGGCCCAGGCCCGCGGTCGCTGGGCCCTGCGCGACTATCCGGCCCTGTGGTGGATGGTGCTGGCCGTCGGCGTCGCCCTGATCCACCAGTGGGTCCCGGACGCCACCTGGCTGATGGTGCACCTGGTGCTGCTCGGGGCGCTGACCCACTCGATCTTCGTGTGGAGCACCCACTTCGCCCAGGCCCTGCTGAAGACCCACGAGTCGCTCGACCCCAGACTGCGGCAGAGCCTGCGCCTGGCCCTGCTGTTCGTCGGCACGGCCATCGTCATGGTCGGCGTGCCCACGGCACAGTGGTGGCTCGTCGTGGTCGGTGCCGTGCTCGTCTCGAGCGCGGTCGTCTGGCACGGACTGATGCTGTGGCGCCGGCTGCATCATGCCCTGCCGGGCCGGTTCCGGGTCACCATCCGCTACTACCTGCTCGCCGCCGTCTGCCTCCCTGTCGGCATCGCGTTCGGCTCCCCGCTCGCGCTCGGCCTGAGCCAGACCTGGCACGACCGGCTGCTGACCGCGCACATGATGACCAACCTGCTCGGTTGGGTCGGGCTCACCGTCACCGGCACCCTGGTCACGCTGTGGCCGACCATGCTGCGCACCCCGATGGACCCCCGGGCCGAGTCCCTGGCCCGGCAGGCGCTGCCCGTGCTCGTCGCGGCGCTGGTCATCGTCAACAGCGGTGCCCTCGCCGGGATCCGTCCGGTGACGGTCGCGGGCCTGGTGGTGTATGCCGTGGGGCTGGGCTGGTGGGGACGGGCCCTGTGGGCGCCTGCTCGCCGCCGGCCGCCGAGCGAGTTCGCCACCGCCTCCGTGGCGTGCGCCCTGGCCTGGCTCATCGTCGGTCTCACCACCACCACGGTGCTCGTGGCGCGCGGCGGCGTCAGCGACCGCGTCGGCCTGCTGGCCTCCATCTTCGTGGTGGGCTTCGCCGCGCAGCTGCTGACCGGTGCCCTGTCCTACCTGATGCCCACCGCCCTCGGCGGCGGCCCGTCGGTCGTGCGGGCGGGTCAGGCCGTCTTCAACACGCTGGCCGGGCTGCGGCTGGTGATCATCAACGTCGGCCTGGCGGTCTGCCTGGCACCGGTCCCCAGCCTGGTGCGCGTCGTCGTGTCGGTCCTGGTTCTCGTGGCCCTGGCCTCCTTCCTGCCTCTCATGGTGAAGGGGATCATCACCTCGGTGCGGGCTCGGCGGGCGCTCGGCGGAGGGCTGCCGCCGCTCGACCCGTCGGCACGGGTCGAGCGGCCCCGCTCCGCGCTCACCCTCGCCCAGGCGGTCGCCGGCAGTTGCGCCGTGCTCGTCGCGATCACCGTCGGCGTGGGTCTGGACCCCGTGGCGGCCGGCATCGGGGCACCCACCACCTCCGCGGCCCAGGACTCCACGGTGACGGCCACGGGTGAGACCACCCGCGTCGAGGTCTCGGCGGCCGGGATGACCTTCACCCCGGACACGGTCACCGTGCCGCTCGGCAACCGGCTGGTCATCGACCTGGTCAACGACGACCCGTCCACCACGCACGACCTGGTCATCGCCGGCGAGAAGACCCCGCGCCTGGCCCACGGCGAGCACGCCGAGATCGTCATCGACGTGGTCACCGGGCCGCTCGAGGGCTGGTGCACCATCGTCGGTCACCGGCAGGCCGGGATGACCTTCCACGTGCAGACCACCGGGGAGGCACCGGGCGCCCAGGACGGCGAGGACACCGGCACCGGTGCGGCTGCCCAGGACGAGGTCGCCGGCGGGTCCCACGGCGATCACGGGAGCGGCCCACTGCTCACCGACGACCCACCTCCCGTCATGCAACCCGTCGATCCGGTCCTCGCACCAGCCCCGGACACCACCACGCACCGGATCACCCTCACCGCCGAGGAGGTGCCGCTGGAGGTGGCTCCCGGCATCTGGCAGCAGCGGTGGACCTTCAACGGGCAGGCCCCCGGCCCGACGCTGCGCGGCACGGTCGGCGACGTCTTCGAGATCACCCTGGTCAACGACGGCACGATGGGCCACTCGATCGACTTCCACGCCGGGGCGCTGGCCCCGGACGAGCCCATGCGCACCATCCCGCCCGGGGAGTCGTTGGTCTACCGGTTCACCGCCGAGCGGTCCGGGATCTGGATGTACCACTGCTCCACGATGCCGATGTCCTCGCACATCGCCGCAGGCATGACCGGGGCGGTCATCATCGACCCGCCCGACCTGCCCGAGGTGGACCGGGAGTTCCTGCTCGTGCAGTCCGAGGTCTACCTCTCCGGGGTGGCCGGGAGCGCCGCGGACGCCACCGAGGTGAGTGCCGACAAGATCGCCGCCGAGGACCCCGACCTGGTGGTCTTCAACGGCATCGCCAACCAGTACGACGAGCACGTGCTCGAGGCCAAGGTCGGTGACCGGGTGCGGATCTGGGTGCTGGACGCCGGCCCCAACCGGCCCAGCAGCTTCCACGTGGTCGGTGGTCAGTTCGACACGACCTACCAGGAGGGACGCTGGGTCCTCGGTGGGCCGGGGGGCGACGAGGCCTCGGCGGGCTCCGGGTCCGATGGTTCGGGCACCGGCGGCAGCCAGACCCTCGGCCTGCTCCCGGCCCAGGGCGGGTTCGTGGAGCTGGTGCTGCCCGAGGCCGGTCACTACCCCCTCGTGTCGCACCTGATGATCGACGCCGAGCGCGGCGCGCACGGCATCCTCAGGGTCACCGACTGACCGGCAGCGGGATCGCCACCGTCGGGTCACCGAGCAGCACCGTGCTGGCCCGGTCCAGGGCCGTGGCCTTGCTGTAGGTCGCCAGGTCCAGGGCCCCATCCGTGCCGTCGTTGAAGTCCTCGAGAGCTCGCCCGTGGCCGACCAGGAGGGCACCGATCGCGTCGTAGTAGGGCGCCAGCGCCATCCCGACCGGCCGTCCTCCGCAGATGCCCTCGTAGAGCGCGGCGCGGAGGCTGGCGGTGAGGTCCTGCCGGTTGGGCGGGAAGGACATGGTCCAGTTGAAGGTGGGTTCGACCTGCCCGATGAAGGCCCGGAGCGGACGCGGGGCTCCCAGCAGCGCCCGCGGGGTCGGTGCGGTCTGCGCTCCGAGGCTGGCCACCTCGGTGAGCACCCGGCCCACCGCGCCGTCGGCCGCGAACAGCCCGTCGTAGGCGGACGGCTGGTCTGCGCCGGCCGAGCAGCAGGCCTGGGCGAACCACACCGCGCCGTCCGGTGCCCAGGCGCTGACCAGGGCATCCGGGTCGACCACCTGCCGTGCACCGTCGACGAGCATCCCGAGGTCCCGACGCATCGCCGCCGGGTCGCCCAGGGGCCCGGTCATGCCGTGGCTGGTGGTGACCACCAGCAGTGGTCGCTGCTCGGCCAGGGCGGCGGTCAGCGCCGCTGCTGAGGTGTCCTCCGCCGAGCCGTCGATGAACCGGCCTGACGTCATGTCAGGGTCTGCCGCCAGGGCCGCGTGCAGGCTGCCCCCGATCACCTCGCGCATCAGGGTGGTGATGTCGCCCCCGCCGTGGTCGACCGACCAGACCAGCGGCCCGGCGTACCGGGCGGTCGATCCGGACCAGCCGGTGAGCAGGGCGCTCACGTAGTTGGCCAGGCCCGCCTCGTCCAGGTCGAGCCGCCCCACGTGCCGGACGGGGTTGAGGGTGGCCTGCACCCGCCACGGGACCTCGGCGGGCGAGGCTGCGACGAGCAGGTAGAGCGGGAGCTGCCGGGGGCCCATCCCCTGCGGCGAGGCCGCGGTGAACAGGTCTCCCCCGCCGGCGTAGTCGCGCAGCACCCAGGCTGCCAGGTCGGTGTCGGGGCGGTACCGGAGCACCTTGCCCGAGCGGACCCGCACGAGCTCCCGGATCGGTTCGGGGGCGTCGTCGGCGCGGGCCAGGGCCGTGTGGTCCAGCCCCGGTCGCTCGGGCAGGATGATGCCCCAGCCGACCCGCGGATCCGTCCAGTCGGCGGGGTCGGCGGCTCTGGGCACCAGCTGCCGCACCCCCAGGTCGGCCGCGCCGACGCTCCAGGCACCGATGCTGTCGGCGAAGGCTCCCGTGGCCGGGCCGCTCCCGGTGAACGCATTGGCCCGCACCTCCGCCTCCCGCAGCGGACGCAGCCCGGCCAGGTCCGGCGCGGTCACCGGGTCTCCAGCTCGGCGCGCAGCCGACCGAGGTCGTCGTCGATGTAGGCCAGCAAGGTGCTGTCGCCGGTGCCCGAGATCTGGGCCCGCAGACCGGTCAGTGCCTCGATGCTCAGCACGAGGGCACGGGTGGTCTCGGCGTCGAGCTCACCGCTCCCGGGACTGGTCGCCTCGCCGACCTGCACGGTGAACACCGCCGGACGGGTGTAGACGACCGGGAGGGTCCAGGCCTTGCGGGTGCCGCGTTGCTCCTTCAGCGGCTCGTAGCGCTCGGCCAGCTGCTCCCGGGCGCCGACCAGGAGCCGGGCCCAGTCCACCGGCGCGGCCACTCCGGGCGTGGTGGGCAGGCTGGCGAACTCGCGGAGCAGCTCGCCGTAGAAGGCCTCCGTGAAGCGTGTCGCATCGTCGGCCTGCACCGGCTCGCGCATGCCGACGACCGCCGGGATCCCCTCGGTGTAGACCAGGTTGAGGGCGACCGAGCCGGCCGATTGCTCACCGGTCGCCGACGCGGTCTCACAGCTGTTCAGGACCACGAGCCACGGCAGGCTGTCCGCCGGCCGGTGGAAGTCACCGATGTCGCCCGACTCGAGCAGCAGACTGCTCGACTGCCCGGTCAGCCAGTCAGCCCGGGTGGCCACCTGCAGGTGGGGACTGGTCCGGGTCGAGAGGCCGTGGCAGAACAGATGGAGGACGTGCGCATTGAACTCCTGGAGGCGCGCCCCCAGCTCCGCGACCGTCGAGGGCACGAACTCGACACTGACCCAGTCGGGTGCCGTGGCACTGATGTCGGCATGGAGCGCGTCCTCACTGACCAGGACCAGGACCTCGGCGGGCAGGGTCGAGTCCTGCACCGCGGCACGCAACGCCTCCCACTCGGCGGCTGCGGGGACACCCAGACAGGACAGGATGGCCGCGACCCGCAGGGGTGGGACGAAGTGCCGGTAGCCCTCCAGCGGGATCACGGTCTCCACGATGCGGCCCACGGCCCACCGCTCGTCCAACCCGAGGAACGCTCCGTCGGTGTCACAGAGCGCCTCCCAGGGGAAACTCTCGCCATCAGTGGTTGCCAGCTCGACGCAGACCGGCCGCCGCTGCGGGGGCTGCACCAGGAGCGCGGCCGAGAGCTGCTTGGCCAGGGGTGCGTTGCGCAGCAGCGCGTCGAACAGCAGCCGCCCGGCCCGACGCACCGCATCCTGCGTCGGTGGGCCGTGCAGCGCCTGGAAGACGGCGTCGTGGGCCTCCAGGCCCAGGGGCTCGGGCTGGGGCCGTGGCAGTTCGGGAGGCTCCTTCAGCTGGATGCCGAGCCGCACGCCGTCAGGTCCGGGCATCTCGACGACGCTGAAGACCACCCTGGTCATGGCTCACCCCGGAGCTCCCGGGCCCGCCGCTCCACCAGGTCCGAGACACGCCGCAGCGCGGTCACGGCGTCGGGGTCCGGTCCGGTGTCCGTGCGGATCCACTTGGCCTGCAGCGACTCCAGGTATCTGGTCGCGGCTGCCACGGAGGTGGGTGTGTGCGCCTCGACCAGGAGGTCCTGGGTGGCCTGCTGGACCATCACGGAGTGGCCGCTGCGGGTCATCAGGTGCTCCTCGGGGTACTCGACGAACTTCGGGTGGGCCCAGCACGAGATCCCGGGCTGGGCCGTCCCGACGCTGTCCTGTCCCGCATAGACCAGCTGGAGCACCCGCCTGAGCTGGTCGGTGTCGGGGTCGAGAGCCAGGTCGTGCGCGATCGTGATGCCGGGGCTGTTGATGGCCAGGGCGTCGGCCACCTCCCGGAGGGCGGCACCCGAGTAGTTGTCCGGGGCACCCGAGGCGATGAAGGTCCATGCGCCCTGCCCTGACACGAACTGGGCCAGCTTGGCGGCTCCGACGAACTCCCCCACGGGCGTGGCGTCCCCGGCCCAGTCGTCCTCCCCCACCCACGGCCCCTCCGCGGGCTGTTCCTCCAGGCGGGAGGGGGTGACCGACATGGCCACCGCGCCACGGCCACCGGAGAGGTAGCCGTGGCCGACCAGGTGCACCACGTCGAGTGCGCTCCCCCGCAGGGCAGCGCCCATCCACTCCAGCCAGGCGTTGTCCGCAGTCGCGGCCGGATGGGTGCTGCCGACGGCGTCGCCGGGAGGGACACCGGCCTCCCACCGGGCCGGGTCGTGGGCGATCACCGCCTCCTCATCGGCGAGCAGCGTGGTGAGCCGCTCGAACACCCAGCCGTCGCTGAAGACGTGGACCGTGGTGGGCACTCCGGTGGCCTCGCGCCACAGCCGCGCGAGCCCGGCCAGGGTGCCTGCCGCGTCAAACTGTCCGGACACCACCGACCAGCCGGCGCACAGCGCCACCTCGAGGGTGTTGCTCTGGGCACGGGGTCGCACCGTGTAGTTGGGCAGCCGGACCACCGGTCGCCCCAGGGGCGCGAGCAACTGCTCCCACGGCACCAGGTGCAGGTAGCCCCGGGGACTGGGTAGTTCCAGCCACAGCGCGTTGTCGGGCGGTGAGGCGGACCCACCCAGTGTCGGGACCTGCTTGGTCAGGTAGTAGAGCACGTCGGAGGGCAGGCTGAACTGGTCGTCGGTCGCGGGCTCCCCGCCCCGGAAGTCCAGTGGCCCCAGCTCGCTGGCACCGCACTCGGCGACCAGCTCGACCTCGCCGCTGCCGCGCACCAGCCAGAACCGCACGGCGACCCGACCCCCGTCCCGGTAGGCGATCCGCAGCGTCGGCAGATCGTGCTCGGCCCGGACCAGCGTGGCCATGGGGCTACTCCATCACCTGGCAGAGCAACGCCCAGGCCGTGGCCGCGTTCTGCACGTCGCCGTGCCCGTTGATCACCGCGTCCGCCCGGATCGCCAGCACCTCCGTGCTCGGCAGCACATAACGCTTAGGTGCGGTCACGGCGTCCACGACCGTGACCGACGAGGTGTCCTGGGGGCCGAAGCCGCCCAGCGCCGCATACTCCGAGGGTGCTCCGGCGATGACCGCCTCCCGCGTGTCCGACGCCCGCCGTGCGGCGAGGTGGAACAGCCGGGTCAGCGGGACGTCGTGCCGGCTGAAGGTCGTCATGACCGGCTGCCGGGCCCGGTCCAGCGCGGGGCGGTAACCCCCGGCCGGGTGCTCCCGGTCCGGGTCGGCGAAGCACTTGGCCGAGGTGGCGGGTTGCAGCAGCAGGACCGACTCCACCGGCCGCTTCGGTGCACTGCCGTGGGCCAGCGCGGACAGCACGACCTTGCCGCCGTAACTGTGGCCGATGAGGCGCACGCGAGAGTCGGGCGAGGAGTCCAGCAGGTCGTGCAGCATGGAGCGCACGCCCGCTCCCCCGACCCGGCCCGCACGGTCCTTCATCAGCAGGACGGTGGCGCTGCGGATGAGGTTGCGCGGGTTGAGCTTGTCCAGCAGGCCGGCGGTCTCGGGTGCACGGTCGGCGCCGACCGGCTCGTCCTCCACGAAGCCCCCGCGCTCGACCGGCTCAGCGGGGTCCTCAGAGGGCATCGCGGCCCACCACCGGAGAAGGTCCTCCGGCGTGATCGTGGCGTCCCGACCGTCCCCGAGCTCGTCCTCGAGGCCGGTAAGGGCGGGAGCGACCAGGCGGGCGAGTTCCAGGGCCCGCTCACCGCTCAGCTCGGCGTGGCCGGCCAGCTCATAGAGCCGGGCGGCCGCTCCCTCCTCCAGCGACTCGGCGATCAGCTCGAGGGCCAGGTCCTCGCCCGTGGACGGGTCGCGCTGCCCGCCCGCGATATCCGGGCCCCGCTCATCGCGAGGCACCAGGACGGTGCTGGGCCAGTTGACCCCCACCAGGACCGGTCGATAGTCGCGTGCCGGGGGGTGCCAGCCCTCGGCATACTGCTGGTTGAACTGGTCGATGAACTCCAGGTAGTGCCGGGTAGCGGCCTCCCAGGTGTTGTTCCAGCCGTGGCTGAACAGGAAGACATCGGTCGCCTCGCCGGCTGCCTGCACCAGGTGTCGCAGGCTCGACGGGCTGGTGCACACCCCCCGCTTGTCGAACCTGATCATGTAGAACGGGGCGGTTCCGCCGCCCGGTCCCGGGACCTGTTGCCAGGGTCCGTTGATCGCAGCCATCGTCACAGCTCTCGGGAGACAACCTGTGAGCACCGCCCGGCCCGACGAGGAGTCGCTGCCCTGCGGTGCCGCACGGGCCCGGGTGCCGGTCACCTGGGTCCACACCAGCGTGAATGCGTTTCTGAGCGTACTCAGGCCCGGTGTCGGCGTCTACATGCTGCAGGATGACGTCTGCGGACATCCGCAGCGCGCCAGAAGCGCTCAGACGATGGAGGCAGAGTCTCCGGCACCCTCGCGGACCACCTGCGGGTAGCCCTCCGAGAAGTCGATGACCGTGGTGGGCTCGTTGCCGGTCTCGTCACCGTCGATCACGATGTCGACCTGGTGGTCCAACCGTTCCTTGATCTCCCAGCCCAGCGCGAGGGGCTCCTCCTCACCCGGCAGGAGGAGAGTGCTGGAGAGCATCGGCTCCCCGAGCTCGGCGAGGACGGCCTGGGTGATGCGGTGCTCCGGGATGCGGACCCCGACGGTCTTCTTCTTCGGGTGCAGCAGCTTCTTGGGGACCTCCGGCGTGGCGGGCAGGATAAAGGTGAACGGGCCGGGGGTCGCGGCCTTCACGGCGCGGAAGACGGCGTTGTCGAGCTGCACGAACTGGCCCAGTTGCGCGAAGTCGGCGCAGACCAGCGTGAAGTGGTGCTTGTCGTCGAGCTTGCGGATGGAGATGATCCGCTCCTTGGCCTGCTGATTGCCCAACTGGGCACCGAGCGCGTAGCAGGCGTCCGTCGGGTAGGCGACCAGTCCGCCGTCGCGCAGGGTGTCGACCACCCTGCTCACGAGGCGCGGCTGCGGATCGACCGGGTGGATGTCGAGGAAGGTAGCCATGCGTCACCATAACCAACCGCGGGCCGCTTGTGCCTCCCGACGTTCCGACCGGCGCCCGACAGTCTGCCGGAGGGACGGACCATCAGACGGCCGGCGCCGCACGATGGTAGAGGCAGGTCACCCGGGACAGCGAGAAACCGGCCCGCTCGTAGAGCCGCGTGGCACCGGTCGGGCTCGCCGAGTCCACGTCCAGCGCCACATAGGCGAACCCCTCGGCGAGGCTGACCGTGCGCAGCAGGGCGGCGTGGGCCAGGCCCCGGCCCCTGGCGTCGGGCACCGTGCCCACCAGGTTGAGGTAGGCCTCCTCCGGGACCCACGACGCGGCCAGCACGTAGGCCAGGACTCGGCCGTCCGGGTCGAGCGCAAGGGTCGAGATGTCCATCCGGTTGGCCCGGGCGGCCCACCGGTCGGCCCACCGCTGGGCGGGCGCCTCGCCGGAGCCCCAGTGGTCACGGAAGGCGTCATTGTGCGCCAGACGGGTCGCCTCACGGTGCTTCTCCTCCGGCGAGACAAGCACCGCATCCACCTCGGGCACCTGGACGGGGGCCCCGTCCAGGAACCTCTTCATCTCGTTCCAGTAGCGCACGATCGCGTAGCCGCGCTGCTCCAGCATCGGGCGCACCGAGGCTCCCTCGATGCCGCCTGCGACGGACCAGGTCACCGGCGACCCCGGGTGGCGTGCTGCGGCCAACTCCCGGCCCCGGGCCTCCATCCGGTCCATGAGCGCCGTGCCCAGCCCCCGTCTCCGGGCTGCGGGGTGGATGCCGCCACCCAGGCTCGCCATCACCTGGCCGTCGTGGCGCGCACGGATCCGCACCTGTCCGTAGCCGACCAGCTCGCCCCCGTCCCACAGCGCCCAGGAGTCCCGCGCGGGATCGAAGCCGTGCTCGGTCAGCTCCTCGGCCAGGTCCTCGGCCGCATAGAACTCATCGGTCCGGTCGGTCCGGGCCAGTTCGGCCGTCAGCTCGGCCCACGCGGTCACGTCCTCCGCGCGGAGGTGGTTCCAGGTGGTCATGGCTCCGAGTCTCCTCCGCGTCCCTCCGGGCGACCAGCGGTTTTTCGTGAACCGGGACGACTGGTGGCGACCCGCTCGACCTCCTCACCGGCGCCGACGAGCTCGACCAACGATCACGAACCAGGCGATGCCGAGGGTCAGCACGATGCCCCCACCCAGCACCGACTGCCACGGGAGCATCACGGCCAGGCCCACACAGCCGGCCAACCCGATCGCGGGCACCACCGGCGCCCCGCGCCAGTCACCGCGCAGGGTCCACGCGCTGGCGTTGGCCACGGCGTAGTAGGTCAGCACCCCGAAGCTGGAGAACCCGATGGCACCTCGCAGATCCACCAGCAGCACGAGAACGATCACCAGCGCCCCCACTGCGAGCTCGGCATTCCGCGGCACCTGACGACGGTCCAACCGGGTCAGGGCCGCGGGCAGGTAGCCGTCCCGCGCCATGGCCAGTGAGGTTCGAGAGATCCCGAGCACCAGGTTCAGCAGGGCGCCGCACGCAGCCAACGCGGCCACGGCCCGCACCGCCCAGACCCAGGGGTCGCCCAGGACCGCCGCTGTCGCGGCCGCCACAGGGTCGGCCCCAACCGCAAGATCCGTGGGACCGAGTATGCCGAGGGTCAGGACAGCGATCACGGCGTACAGCCCGAGCACGGCCAGCACCGTGATCGCGATGGCCCGCGGGATGGTCCGCTCGGGGTCACGCACCTCCTCCGCGAGGGTGGCGATGCGGGCATAGCCGGCGAAGGCAAAGAAGATCAGCCCGGCCCCCTGCAGGATGCCGTAGGCACTGGGGCCCTCCGCCCAGAGCTCGGGGCGCGGAGGGTCCGCACCACCGGCGACGCCGGCGAGCAACACGCCGACGAGCACTGCCAGCACCACGCTGACGATCACCGTGGACACCCTGGCCGAGCGCTGCACCCCCGTGACGTTCAGCAGCGTGATCACCACGACCGCCGCCACTGCTGCCATCTGCTCTCGGCCCGGCGCGAGATAGGCCGCGATCGCCATCGCCATCGCCGCGCACGAGGCGATTTTGCCAACCACGAACGACCAGCCCGCAAGGTAACCGGCGAACGGGCCCAGGCGCTCCCGGCCGTAGACGTAGGTGCCTCCGGCCGAGGGATAGCGTGCCGCCAGCGCACCAGAGGACCACGCGTTGCACGCGGCCACGACCGCTGCCAGGACGAGACTGAGCAGCAGCCAGGACCCCGCGGCACGCGCCGCCGGGCCCCACACCACGAAGGCACCGGCCCCGATCATCGACCCGAGGCCGATGGCCACCGCCTCCCGGGGACCGAGGCGGCGGGCGAGGGCGGTCACGTCGAGAGGTAACTGACCGGCGTCGGCAGCTGCACGGTACGCGAGACCGTGCAGAGCCGGTCCCGGGACTTGGCGATGGCGTCGGGGAGTCGCTCGCGGGCCCCGTCCCCCTCCGTGCCCTCCGGGAAGCGCACGGTGAAGGTGATGGTGACCTCACCGAGGTGGTTTCCCTCGGCGTCCCGCAGCTTCTCGGCCTCGGCCGAGACATCGAACGCGGTGGGCTCGGCCAGGCGGGAGGTCAGCAGGTCGACATCGATCGCGGAGCAGCCGGCCATCGCCGTGAGCAGCAGCTCCACGGGCGTGAAGTCGGTGCTGCTCCCATCGCCGAAGGCGAGGCGTCCCCCACGGGCGTTCTCCGCCTCGTAGCTGCCCTTGTCGTGACGGGTGAGTGAAATGCTGCGCAGGTCATCTGAGCTCATGGGGTCTAGCCTGCCAGAGTGACTCAACGACTCATCCTGGTGCGGCACGGTGCGACCGAGTGGTCGGAGTCGGGCCAGCACACGGGCCTGACCGACCTGCCCCTCCTTCCGTCCGGCGAGCAGGGGGCGCGCGCCCTCGCTCCCCTGCTGCGAACCTTCGACATCGCCCACGTGCGCTCCTCGCCCTTGCAACGGGCACGCTGCACGGCCGAGCTCGCCGGGGTGAGCGTCGACACCCTCGACCCGGACCTGGTGGAGTGGGACTACGGCGCCGTCGAGGGGGTCAGCACCGCGCAGCTGCGGGAGCGGACCGGGACCGACTGGAGCGTCTGGCGGGACGGGGTGACGCCCGGGAAGACCCCCGGGGAGACGGTCGAGGAGGTCGCGGCCCGGGCCAGCCGCGTGCTGGGCGCCGTGGCGGACATCGACGGGGACGTGCTGCTGTTCGGACACGGACAGGCGCTGCGCATCCTCACGGCCGTCTTCCTCCGCGCCGAGCCCCGCTTCGGGGCGCACCTGACCTTCGAGACCGGCGCGATCGGCATCCTGGGCCACCACCGGGAGGATCCGGTCATCCAGGGGTGGAACCTCACGGGCTGACGGCGACGGCCTCGCTCGTGCTGGCGCCGGCCCTGGGCAACTCCCAGCTGTGCACCGGCTCGTTGGCCTCGCTGTGCTCGGCATAGAGCGCGAACATCTTGTGCAGTGCCGTGGGGCGGTCGTCGCCCTGGGCCTCGAAGTGCTCGGTGCAGGCGACCTGCCAGGACGACCCGTTCTGGCCGGAGCGGCACCGCTCGGCGATCACGTCGAGGTAGTGTCCGCGCACCTCGCGGCGCAGGCCCAGGCCGGCCAGTCCCTCGTCGGCCAGCGGGAGCAGGTGATCGGCGACCAGCTCGGTGACCGGCACCCGCCCGAAGCCGGGCCAGCTCAGCACCGAGCTGATGCCGTGACGCGCCGCTGACTCGAAGTTGGCTTCCGCGTCCGCGAAGGGCATCTTGGTCCAGATCGGGCGCCCGCTGCTGGTGAACTTCTCCAGCAGGCCGTAGTAGAAGCAGGCGTTGGCCACCATGTCGATCACCGTCGGGCCCGCCGGCAGCACACGGTTCTCGACCCGCAGGTGCGGCACGCCGCGCACGTTGTCATAGATCGGCCGGTTCCACCGGTAGACGGTGCCGTTGTGCAGGCGCAGCTCACCGAGCTCGGGCACCTCACCGGCCTTGTAGACCGAGACCGGGTCCTCGTCGGACTGCTCGGGCAGCAGAGCCGGGAAGCACCGGACGTTCTCCTCGAACAGGTCGAAGATCGAGGTGATCCACCGGTCGCCGAAGTAGGCACGCGGCCGCACGCCCTGGGCCTTGTGCTCCACGGAGCGTGTGTCGACCATCTGGCTGAACAGCGGGATCCGGGTCTCGGCCCATAGGTGCCGACCGAACAGATAGGGCGAGTTCGCCGCAAGCGCCACCTGCACTCCGGTGATGGCCGAGGCTGCGTTCCAGTACATCGGGAAGTCCTGCGGGGTCACCTGCTGGTGCAGCTGGACCGACGTGCAACCGGACAGCGGGCCGATGGTCTCGAAGTAGCCGGAGACCCGCTCCCCCGAGGGCCCCTCGATGTTGAGCTCCAGCCCCTCGCCGCGCTCGGCCAGGATGGCGTTGTTGAGCGCGGTGTAGCGCACACCCAGGCTCAGCCACTCCTCATCGAACAGCTCCTGCATCAAGGTGGGGAGTATGCCGACAGCCACCACCTGCGCGCCGTGCCCCCGAGCCGCGTCCCCGGCTCTGCGAAGGGACTCGTTGAGCCACCGCTCCAGGCGCACCGCCTGGTCGCCGGCCATCGGGCGCGGCGGCACGTTCATCTCGATGTTGTAGCGCCCGACCTCGGCCTGGAAGTCGAACTCACTGCCCTGCAGCTCCTCCAGGACGCGCTCGTTGAGCATCGCGGGGTCGAGGTTGGCATCGACCAGGTTGAGCTCGATCTCCAGGCCCATCTGGGGCCGGGTGAAGTCGAAGCGGCTCTGCTCGAGCATGTGCTCGAAGACATCGAGAGACTGCAGGACCTTGTGGCGGTAGGCCTGCCGGTCCTCACGGCTGAACGCGGCGGAACTGACTTCCTGACCCATGGGCGCCTCCTTGCGTTGCGCACAGCCTAATCAGACCCGCCGGCCGACGGGTGGTCGACACGGCCGTCCGCCGCGCGTCCCTCAGCCGTTCGGGAACCGTCTCAGTCCTCGAAGGCCTCCGGCGGCGGGCACGAGCAGACCAGGTTGCGGTCCCCGAAGGCCCCGTCGATCCGCTTGACCGGCGGCCAGTACTTCGCTGCCGGGCCACCCGGGAACGCCGCCGCCATGCGCTCGTAGGGGTGGTCCCATTCCCCGGCCAGCTCCAGGGCGGTGTGCGGGGCGTTGCGCAACATCTCGCGGGAGGACTCCTGGTCCATCTCGGCACGGATCGCGATCATCGCCTCGATGAAGCGGTCCACCTCCCCCAGGTCCTCGCTCTCCGTCGGCTCGACCATCAGGGTGCCGGCCACCGGAAAGCTCATCGTCGGGGCGTGGAAGCCGTAGTCGACGAGCCGTTTGGCCACGTCGTCCACGGTCACGCCGGTCTCCTTCGTCAGGCCGCGCAGGTCCAGGATGCACTCGTGGGCGACCAGGCCGTTCTCCCCGGCGTAGAGCACCGGGTAGTGCTCCCCCAGTCGCTGGGCGACGTAGTTGGCGTTGAGCACCGCGACCTCGGCCGAGCGGGTCAGGCCGGCGCCGCCCATCAGGCGGACGTAGGCCCAGGAGATCGGCAGGATGCCCGCAGACCCGTAGGGCGCCGCGGAGATGGCCCCCATCCCGGAGGCCGGTCCTGCCGCGTCATCGAGGGGGTGGTTGGGCAGGTGCGGTGCCAGGTGCTCGCGCACCGCCACCGGGCCGACGCCGGGGCCGCCCCCGCCGTGCGGGATACAGAACGTCTTGTGCAGGTTCAGGTGCGACACGTCGCCACCGAACTCTCCCGGTTTGGCCAGCCCCATGATCGCGTTGAGGTTGGCACCGTCGACGTAGACCTGACCACCGGCCTCGTGCACCAGGTCGCACAGGTCGCTGATCGTCTCCTCGAAGACCCCGTGCGTCGAGGGGTAGGTGACCATGATCGCGGCGAGCTCCTCACGGTGCTTGTCGATCTTGGCGCGCAGGTCCTCCATGTCGATGTCACCGCCGGGCGCGGTCTTGACCACGACCACCTTGAGCCCGGCCATGACGGCGCTGGCGGCGTTGGTGCCGTGCGCGCTGGCGGGGATCAGGCAGATGGTGCGCTTGTCGTCGCCGTTGGCCAAGTGGTAGGACCGGATGGCCAGCAGCCCGGCGAACTCCCCCTGCGAACCAGCATTGGGCTGCAGACTCACCGAGTGATAGCCGGTGATCTCCGCGAGCCACCCGGAGAGTTCGGCGACGATGCGCCGGGAGCCCACGGTCTGGTCGTGCGGGGCGAAGGGGTGCAGGCTGGCGAACTCCGGCCAGGTGATCGCCTCCATCTCGGTGGTGGCGTTGAGCTTCATGGTGCACGAGCCCAGCGGGATCATGCCGCGGTCGAGGGCGAAGTCCTTGTCGCCCAGGGACTTGATGTAGCGCAGCATCTGGGTCTCGCTGCGGTGGGTGTTGAAGACCTCGTGGGTGAGGTAGTCCGATGTGCGGTCGTGCACCGCGTCCCACACCGTGCCGTCACCGATCTCGACCGGCTCGACACCGAAGGCACCCAGCACCACCTCCAGGTCAGCGGTCGTCACGACCTCATCCACGCTCAGCAGCACGTGGTCGGCGTCGACCGCCCACAGGTTGACGCCACCCTCCAGTGCCCTGCCGAGAACCGCTGCGGAGTCGGCCCGGACCGTCAGGGTGTCGAAGAAGGAGGTGGTGACCACCTCGACTCCCCCGGCCACCAGCGCATCCCGCACCGTGCGTGCCCGGGTGTGCACGTCCTCGGCGATCCGGCGCAGGCCGTCGGGCCCGTGCCACACGGCATACATGCTGGCCATGACGGCCAGGAGCACCTGGGAGGTGCAGATGTTGGAGGTGGCCTTCTCCCGGCGGATGTGCTGCTCCCGGGTCTGCAGCGCCAGACGATAGGCCGGGTGGCCGGCTGCGTCCTTGCTGACCCCGACGAGTCGACCGGGCAGGGTCCGCTCCAGGCCGTCGCGGACGGACATGTAGCCGGCGTGCGGTCCACCGAAAGCCATCGGCACCCCGAAGCGCTGCGTGCTGCCCACGGCCACGTCGGCGCCCCACGCCGCAGGCTCCCGCAGCAGGGTGAGCGCCAGCAGATCGGCAGCCGCCGTCACCAGACCGCCGCCCGCATGCACGGCCTCGGTCAGGGCGCTCCAGTCGCGGATCTGGCCGTCGGCGCCGGGATACTGCACCACGGCCCCGAAGACAGGGCGTCCGCCGGCCAGGGCCTCCGGGTCGGACAGGTCGCCGGTGACCAGCTCGATGTCCAGGGAGCGGGCACGGGTCGCCAGGACCGCTGCGCTCTGCGGGAGCAGGTGCTCATCGACCAGCATGACCGCGTCGGCGGGCACCTTGCTCGCGCGGCGCATCAGCGTCATCGCCTCGGCGACCGCGGTCCCCTCATCGAGCAGGGAGGCTCCGGCTGTGGGCAGGCCGGTGAGGTCGGAGACGACAGTCTGGAAGTTGAGCAACGCCTCGAGCCGGCCCTGGGAGATCTCCGGCTGGTAGGGCGTGTAAGCGGTGTACCAGGCGGGGTTCTCCAGGATGTTGCGCCGGATCACACCCGGCGTGTGCGTGCCGTAGTAACCGAGCCCGATCATCGAGGTGACCACAGTGTTCTGCGCCGCGACCTCGCGCAGCTCCTCGATCACAGCCCGCTCCGACTCGGCGGCCGCCAGCTCCAGCGGTGCCTCGGCACGGATCCGCTGGGGCACGGCCGCGTCGACCAGGTCGGCCAGGGAGTCGTAGCCGACGGTGGCCAGCATGGTGGCGATGTCGGACTCGCGCGGGCCGATGTGCCGACCGGCGAACTCGGGCAGCGTGGGCATAGGTGCTCCTTGCATCTGCCCCCTCTGTCCGGGTGTCCCGTTCAGAGTTGCCTGTCCCGCACGTTCCTGGCGCCTGAGAGCTTGGCGGGGAGGTTGCCCCTTCGGCGCCCCACGTGGAGGTGAGGACTCTCACGCGCGGTGTCAACAGCAGGCCCGAGTCTAGCGACTCCCCCGAGGAAGTCAGCATGCCCCTGTGCACGCGGGTGCCGGTGGCGTCGAGCTGACCACAGCACGGCAGGGCCGAGGGTTCAGGGAACAGAGATGAGCGCAGAGGCGCAGCAGGCGGCCGTATGCCGAGGGCTCAGCTGGTCTTGCGCGCCCGGCGCCGCTGGGACAGCTCGTCGTCGCCCGTGCCGGGCTCCTCGGCACGCTCGCTGGGCAGAGCGGACAGGGTGCCCTCCACCTCGCGCCAGACGCTGCCCACGGCGATGCCGAAGACGCCTTGGCCACCGCGCACCAGGTCGATGACCTGGTCGTCGGAGGTGCACTCATAGACGCTTGCCCCATCACTCATCAACGTGATGTTGGCCAGGTCCTGGACGCCACGCTCGCGCAGCTGGGTGATCGCCACCCGGATCTGCTGCAGCGAGACACCGGTGTCGAGCAGGCGCTTGATGATCTTGAGGACCAGGATGTCGCGGAAGCTGTAGAGCCGCTGGGTGCCCGAGCCTGACGGGTTGCGCACCGAGGGCTCCACCAGGCCGGTCCGGGCCCAGTAGTCAAGCTGGCGGTAGGTGACACCCGCGGCGCCACACGCGGTGGGCCCGCGGTAGCCGACGCCCTCCTGCAGCGCAGGCACGTCCGAGGTGAACAACAGACCCTGCTCGGGCGTCGCAGCATCCTGCGGCCCACGCACTTCGGCTCCAGTGCCCACTGGCATCTCCTCAAGACTACGTTGGTGTGATTCGACGGTATGCCTTCCGGCCCGCCGGGTCAATGACCGCCACGCCAGCGGACCGAGCGGAAGGTCACATTTTCGCCGGTCGGATCAGGTCCCTGGCGGTGCACCGGTCCCGGACTCGGACTCGGGGTCCTCGTCATCAGTCTCGGGGTTCTCCCCGCCAGACAGGGAGTCCTCCGCCTCGGTCTCGGGGTTCTCCCCGCCAGACGAGGAGTCCTCCGCCTCGGTCTCGGGGTCCTCCCCGCCAGACGAGGAGTCCTCCGCCTCGGTCTCGGGGTCCTCCCCACCGGACTCGAAGTCCTCGGCCGAGACCTGGTCGAGGAACTCGCGGAACCGCTCCACCTCATCCTCGTCCTCGACGGCCATCGCCACGCCGGCGGCATCCAGCACGGCCTCGCTGGCCAGGATCGGGGTCGCGGCACGCAGCGCCAGCGCGATGGCGTCGGAGGGGCGGGCCGAGATCTCCGTGGTGCCGTCCAGCACCAGCACGGCATAGAAGATGTTGTCCTCCATGCGGGTGATCCGGACCTCGTCGAGCCGGTGGCCCAGGTCCTCGATGAGGGTGACCATCAGGTCGTGGGTCAGCGGCCGGGGCGGTTGCACCCCCTGCTGGGCATAAGCGATCGCGGTGGCCTCCGGGGCCGCGATCCAGATCGGCAGATAGCGCTGACCCTCACGCTCCCGCAGCAGCACGATGGGGTTGTTGGTCGGCATCTCGACGCGCACACCCAGGACGTCCAACTCCTTCACCCTTCCAGGCTACTGCGTCTGGCCGAGCCCCGCGCGCACCAGGGCGACGTGCAGCGCCAGCGTGCGGGCGACAATCTCGGTCTCGAGCTGCTCGGGGTCGGCGTTCGCGGCGCCCCGTGCCCGTCGGCGGCGCACCGGTTCCAGGATCTGCTCGGCCAGCCCGATCTCCCGATCGGCCGCCACGCGGAACAGCCGCAGGTGTCGCGGCTCCAGACCGTAGGCGCCCAGGGCCGTGCACTCTCGAGCCACATCAAGGTCGTCGGCCGCGTGCCGACCGCTGGAGTCCGTGCGGATCAACCCGAACGCCTTGAGCTGGGTGTAGGCCGCCACATCCAGGCCCGTGTGCTCACGGAGCTCGGCGGGTGTCAGTCGGATGGTGCGGCGTCGGCGCAGCTGACCGGCTGTCGGCAACCGGGCACCCTGGGGCTCGGACTGGCTGGTCCCCCCGGCCGGGCCGTCGCCCTGTGCCTGGCCGTCGCCCTGTGCCTGGGCCTCGTCCTGCCCCCCGCCCTCACCAGCAGCAAGCGCCGTGTCCGTTGCTGAGCCAGCACCACGGTGAGCCTTCTTTTCGGATCCCCCGGCCACGAGCTGCGGGGAGGCAGCGTCGGTGGGCGAGCTGTCGGCATACCGGCTCGGGTCGGTGGTCCCTCCGGGCCCAGCCGGGTCCAGGCCGAGGTCGATCCGGTCCAACGCGGCCTTGATGACCTTCAGCGGCCAGAACCTGTCGCGCTGGGCCCGCAGGACGAAGCGCAGCCGGTCGATGTCCTCGTCGGTGAAGGCGCGCTGACCGGACTCCCGCCGCTGCGGCAGCACCAGGCCCTCGGTCTCCAGAAAGCGGATCTTGGAGACGGTCAGCTCGGGGAACTCCTGCTGCAGCAGGCGCAGCACCGTCCCGATGGGGTGCAGCCTCACGCCCGCCCGCGGTAGTAGACCAGACGGAACTTGCCGATCTGCACCTCGTCGCCCTGCTCAAGGACCTGCTGGTCGATCCGCTCCCGGTTGACATAGGTGCCATTCAGTGAGCCCACGTCGCGCACCTCATACCCCTCGCCCGACCGGGCGAAGACCGCGTGCCGCCGGGACACCGTGACGTCGTCGAGGAAGATGTCGCTGTTGGGATGCCGCCCCGAGCTCACCTCATCGGCATCCAGCAGGAACCGTGCCCCGGTGTTGGGGCCGCGCAGCACGATCAGGAGCGCCGTGCCGGGGCGCAGCGCGTCGACGGTGCGTTGGTCGGCGTCCGAGAGGCGGGGCACCTCCTCGTCAAAGGTGTAGCCATGCGCTGGCAACTCAACGCCACGGGGCAGATTGGCGGTCGGGTCCACCCCGGACCCGTGGTGCTCGCGCTCCCGCTCAGTCATCGGCTACCTCCTCCTTCGTGATGGGCCCAGCCTAGTTGGTCTGCTCCTGGTAAGCACTGGCGTCGAGCAGACTGTCCAGTGCCGCAGGGTCGGCCACCTTGATCTCCATCATCCAGCCCTCACCGTACGGGTCGGAGTTGATGAGCTCGGGGGTCGCGTCCAGGGCGTCGTTGACGGCGGTGACCTCGCCGTTCACCGGTGCGTAGAGGTCGCTGACCGACTTGGTCGACTCCACCTCACCGCACGCGTCGCCTGCGGCCAGCTCGTCACCGACAGCCGGGAGGCTGACATAGACGACGTCACCCAGAGCGTCCTGGGCAAAGGCCGTGATGCCCACGCGCACCACACCGTCACCACGGTCCTTGATCCACTCGTGGTCGGTGGTGTAGCGAAGGTCCTCCGGGAACTGCAACTCACTCATCGAATCCGGTCTCCTCGTTGAAACGTGCGGGTCGTGCTGACCCTACTCTGACGGCACCGGCCGCGCGTACTGAGGTTCCTCCGCGCGGTGCAGTGCGTCGACCACCAGCAGCTCACCGTCCACCAGTTGCACGTTGCCACCGATGCCCCGGACGCTGTCGCTGAAGCCGCCCGGGATCGCCATGGCCCCTGCCAGGGTGTGCGGATCGCCGATGGCGATGATGCGGAAGGGCACCGCGACCTGCTCGCCATCCACCACGAGGGTGCCGTCCTCAATGCCGATCCAGCTGTCGGCCACCACCCGCACCGGACCGATCTGGATCGCTTCCGCGCCGGCGTTGCGCAGCTCCTGCATCAGGTCAATCATCATGGTCGGGGTGAAGCCACCGCCGGGCGCCGCGACCGTCATCGTGATCCCCGAGCCCTCGACCGCGACGGTCCCGGCAAGGATCTGGTGACTGGTGAGCCGGGCCCGAGCCGCCTCCCCGGCCTCGGCGCCGCTGCCCTCCTCCAGGGCTCGCCTGTCGGCTTCCAGCAGCCGGATCTCGCTCTCCAGGGTGTCGGCCCGCTTGGTCACGTCGTCCAGCAGGGCGACCAGGTCAGTCTCCCGCAGGTCGTCCAGGGCCACGTCGTTGGCAGCCTGCACCTGGGTGACCAGGGCGAAGCCAATGACCACGGTGATCCCCGCCGCCAGCAGGTTGCCGGCGCTGATGCGTGGCCTGATCAGGCGCAGGACGCGGCGCCAGGCGTGCCGCGGCGAGACCGGCGGAGTTCCCTGGACCTGCGTCATGGCTAGGCCCCCATGAGGTGACGCCGGATGGCCGCCACGTTGGAGAAGATCCGCAGGCCGAGCACGACCACCACGCCGGTCGAGAGCTGGCTGCCCACGCCCAGCTGGTTGCCCAGCAGCACGATGAGGGCAGCGACGAGCACGTTGGACAGGACCGACACGACGAAGACCTTGTCGTTGAAGGACGCCTCCAGGGCCGCCCGGATGCCGCCGAACACCGCGTCCATCGCCGCGATCACGGCGATCGGCAGGTAGGGCTCGAGCCACAGGGGCACGGTCGGCGACAGGACCAGGCCCAGGATGACGCCGGCGGCCAGGCCGATGAGCGGGATCATGAGTCGTCCTCCGATGTTGGTGCCCCGTCCGGGACTCGGGCCACGCGAGTGCTGAGACGAGAGGCGGCAGGCAGGGTGACCTCATCCTGCGGAGCGAGGTCCACCAGGATTCCGTAGTCGGAGCGCAGCTCGGTCAGATACGTTCCGGTGCTACCCGAGCGCAGCTCCGCCAGCAACTGCTCCTGCTCACCGATGACCGCCACCTCGTACGGGCGCGCCAGTGCCTTCAGATCCACCACGATCGCCTGGCCGGCGAAGCGGATGGTGGAGGTCGTCGTCAGGCGTTGTTCGTTGATGGCGATCGCCTCGGCGCCGTGGGCCCACAGCCCGTTGACGATGACCTGCAGGTCCCGGGACAGGACACGCTCGTCGTCCTGGCTGTCCGCGCTGAGGGGCGGGTCGTTCAGCGTGAGCACCACGCCCTGGCCCGCGACCTTGGTGGCGCCCGCGGCGAGGGCCGCTGCGTCCAGCTCGGCCGGGTCCACCACCGGAGTGGCCTGCTGGTCCTGGAGCCGCCCGATCTCGCCCCGCAGGATGTCGATCTGCGCGACCCGCTCATCGCCCACCGCGTCGGCCGCCTCGATCCGTTGGGTCAGCTCCTGCCTGGTCGTCGCCCCGGCCGAGTCCGGGGTGCGCAGCGTCTGGGCCGCCACCGAGAGCAGGAAGCCGAGCAGGATCGCAGACACCACCAGAAGAACCGTCCGCCCCCCGGTGCTGCGCGGCAGTCCGGCCCTCTCGCGCCGCTCGGCCGAGGAGGCGTAGCCAGGGTCCAGCGGTGGGTCCATGACCTCACGCAGCAGGGCCATCGACGCGGCCGGGTCCTGGTCAGGCGCGGCGGCGCGACGGGGTCTGAGTCTCATCCTCCCACCGCCTGCCACTGTCGTCGCCGTTGCGCCACCATAACGCCGACCTGCCATGCGTAGACGGCGGCGCCGAGCACGTAGAGTCCAGTCCCCCACCAGGTGAAGGCCCAGCCGATCGGCAGCACGGCAGCCCCCAGCCAGTTGTCGAACTGGCCGAGCAGGATCAGGGGGAAACCGCACAGCAAGTTGAAGGTCGCGGCCTTGCCGATGAAGTGCACCGGCGGCACGGGCAGCTGATAGCTCCGGACGACGGGGTACAGGCCCAGGACGAACGCGTCCCGGGCCACCAGCCCGAGCACCAGCCACCAAGGGATGATCTCGCGCCAGGCGAGCCCGAACAACGTGGAGGCGATGTAGAGCCGGTCAGCGAGCGGGTCGAGATATTTCCCCAGCTCGGTGATCAGGCCGTAGTGCCGGGCGATCTTGCCGTCGAGGTAGTCGGAGACGCCCGAGGCCATGAGGACCACCACGGCGAGCACGTCCTGATGGGTCAGGATGGCCCACAGGAACAGGGGCACCCCGACCAGACGCAGGCCCGAGAGCAGGTTGGGCACGTTGACCACGCCCCTCTGGCGCCCCCCGCGACCCGCTGTGCTGCTCACCTGCACAGCCTACGATCTCGCGGCACCAACTCGGGCCACCGGCACGACCGATGAGTATGCCGTGGCGCAGGGGTCCGTACCCGTGACCAGATCGTCTGGTCACCTGACTGAGGAGGAGAGGATCATGCATCCCGTTTTCCCGTGCCTGTGGTTCGACACCCAGGGTGAAGAAGCCGCCACCTTCTACACCTCCCTGTTCCCGAACTCGCGGATCACCCGGATCACCCGCTATACCGTGCCCACCCCCTCGCCCAACGAGCTCGGCAGCGTGCTGACGGTGGACTTCGAGCTGGACGGCAAACCCTTCCAGGCGCTGAACGGCGGGCCGAACTTCCCGTTCACGGAGGCCATCTCGCTGAGTGTGCCGTGCGAGTCCCAGGAGGAGTCCGACCAGTTGCGGGAGACCTTGTCCGAAGGCGGCGAGGGCGGCCCGTGCGGCTGGCTCAAGGACCGGTTCGGCCTGTCCTGGCAGGTCTACCCCGCTGAGCTCGATGACCTGTGCAACGACCCGGACCCTGCCCGGGCCGCGGCCGCGACGACGGCAATGCTCAAGCAAACCCGCATCGACCTAGCCGAGATCAGGGCGGCCATGGACGCCGTCGTGAGCTCACCGCAGTAGCAGCGGAGCGCAGCACCGCACCGCGACCGGAATCGTCACGGAGCCTCGGCGACCTCAGAGCGCTGACCTGCAGGGATGTCCCGCACCGCGCCGCCAGATGCACACGATTCCGGTTGTTGCGTTCGGCTGGACCATGGTTGTTGTGTGCTCTGGACGGTGGTTGGCTGCCTTGCAAGGCTCCGGCGACACCCCCACCACACGACACAGCCGGACCCACTGATGTGGATCCGGCTGTTCGCGATGTCCTGGGACATCCCTCGGTCGGGCTGACAGGATTTGAACCTGCGACCCCTTCACCCCCAGTGAAGTGCGCTACCAAACTGCGCCACAGCCCGAGTGCCCGTGAGCGACCTGAACTTTATCCCATAGATGTCGTCCAGCAAGAATCCGGCGTCTGGCTCACCGGCGACGCTTCTCGCGGACCCGCACCGAGATCTCGATTGGCGTCCCCTCAAAGCCGAACTGCTCACGCAGGCGGCGCTCCAGGAACCGTCGATAGCCGTGCTCGATGAAGCCACTGGCAAAGACCACGAACCGGGGCGGGCGAGTGTCCGCCTGGGTCGCAAACAGGATGCGCGGCTGCTTGCCTCCACGCACCGGGTGCGGGTGGGCGGCCACGATCTCACCCAGGAACGCGTTGAGCTTGGCGGTGGAGATCCGGGAGTCCCAGGAGTCCAGTGCCCGCTCCAACGCAGGCACCAGCCGGTTGGTGTGCCGACCGGTGAGCGCGGAGATGTTGACCCGGGGCGCCCAGGTGATCTGCACCAGGTCGCGCTCGATCTCGCGCTCCAGGAAGTGCTGCCTCTCCTCGTCGACCTCGTCCCACTTGTTGTAGGCGATGACCAGGGCGCGACCGGCGTCAATGACCTGTTGGATGACCCGGACATCCTGCTCGGCGATCCTGTCGGCCGCGTCGAGCAGCACGATGGCCACCTCGGCCTTCTCCAGCGCCGTCTGCGTCCGCAGCGAGGCATAGAAGTCGGCGCCGCGGGCCTGGTGGACCCGTCGGCGGATGCCGGCGGTGTCCACGAAGCGCCACTGCTTGCCGTCCAGCTCAATGAGCTCGTCGACGGGGTCCCGGGTGGTGCCCGCGACGTTGTCGACGACGGCCCGCTCCTCGCCGGCGAGCTTGTTGAGCAGCGAGGACTTGCCAACGTTGGGACGACCCAGCAACGCCACCCGGCGAGGACCACCTCGGGGGTAGGCACCCGCGACCGATGACGTCTCCGGCAGGTGCTCCAGCACCGCGTCGAGCACGTCACCGCTGCCACGGCCGTGCAGCGCGGAGACCGGCCAGGGTTGGCCCAGTCCGAGCGACCAGAGCGCAGCGGCCTCCATCTCGGCCTTCTGGTCATCCACCTTGTTGGCCACCAGCACCACCGGCTTGCCCGAGCGGCGCAGCAGGCGCACGACGCTCTCGTCCGTGCTGGTGGCACCGACAGTTGCGTCGACGACGAACATGACGACGTCGCACAGCTCGACGGCAACCTCCGCCTGCTCAGCCACCCGCAGGTGGATGCCGCTGGCGTCGACCTCCCAGCCACCTGTGTCCACCAGGGTGAACCGCCGACCAGACCAGTCCGCGTCGTAGGCGACGCGGTCGCGGGTCACGCCCGGCAGGTCCTCGACGACGGCTTCCCGACGGCCCAGGATCCGGTTGACCAGGGTCGACTTGCCGACGTTGGGGCGGCCCACGACGGCCACGACCGGCCGGGTCTCGGCCTCAAGGTCCTCGGCGGCCTGTCGGCGGCGTCCCTCGACCAGGGCCAGGTCCTCGTCGCTGAGCTCGAAGTCGTCGAGCCCGGCCCGCAGCGCATCCTCAAGCGAGGGCTCACTGGCGGCGCCGGGCGGACCGCCCGGCTCGGGGGACGGAGGGACCGCCCCGTGATTGGTGTCCGACACCGTCACTGCCTCTCGTCGATGGTGGTGCGGGCCCGCACCTGGCGCTTGATGCGCCCCAGCATGCCCACCATGCCGCGCATCCGCAGCGGCGACACGGCCTCGGCGAGACCGAACCGGAAGGGCGCCTCATCCGGCACCCCCAGCACCTCGTCGGCGCCCAGCCCGTCGAGGCTCTCGTGCAGGATGCCGGCGAACCCACGGGTGGTCGGCGCCTCCGGGGGCGCCGACAGGAAGATGCTCACGGTGCGGGCCTCATCCGAGGCCACCTCGACGGCCAGGAAGACCGGCGACTGACACTCGTCGACCTGCTCCATCTCATCGAGCCGACCGGCATAGCGCTCCGGCAGGTCCGGCAGGTCGCCCGCGAGCTCCAGCAGCAGCTGCAGCCGCTCCTGCTGGCCGAGCTCGTGGAACTCCCCGGCCAGCTCGGCCATCGCCTCTGGCAGGTCGTCGGTGCGCGTGGACGCGGTGAACTGGCCCGCCATCAGCGCTCCACCGGCACGCCGACGGAGTTGCCCCACTCGGTCCACGAGCCGTCATAGTTGCGGACGCGCTCGAAGCCGAGCAGGTGGGTCAGCACGAACCAGGTGTGGCTCGAGCGCTCACCGATGCGGCAGTAGGCGACCACGTCGTCGGTCGGCGCCAGCCCCTGCTCCTGCTGGTAGAGGGCCTCGAGCTCCTCGCGGGTCTTGAAGGTGCCGTCCTCGTTGGCTGCCCGTCCCCAGGGCACCGACTTCGCGCCGGGGATGTGCCCGCCCCGCATGGCGCCCTCCTGCGGGTAGTCCGGCATCGACAGCAGCTCCCCGGAGAACTCCCCGGGCGAGCGCACGTCCACCATCGGCTTGCCGAGGTGCTCCACCACGTCCTGCTGGAACGCGCGGATGGTCCGGTCGTCCCGCTCGATGACCGGGTAGTCGGTCGGGGTGACGTCGCGGATCTCGGTCGTCATCTCCCGGCCCTCGGCGACCCACTTGGCGCGGCCGCCGTCCAGGATGCGGACGTCCTCATGCCCGAACAGGGTCATCACCCAGAGGGCGTAGGTTGCCCACCAGTTGCTCTTGTCGCCGTAGATGACCACGGTGGTGTCCCGGCGGATGCCGCGCTCCCCCATCACCCGGGCGAACTGCTCACCATCGACGTAGTCGCGGGACAGCTGGTCATTGAGGTCGAGGTGCCAGTCCAGCTTCAGCGCACCGGGGATGTGGCCGGTGTCGTAGAGCAGCACGTCCTCGTTGGACTCCAGCACCACCAGGTCGCCCTCGCTCCTGGACTGGTCACCCAGCTGCTCGGCCAGCCAGTCAGTGCTGACCAACCGCTCGGGGTGGGCGTAGGCCGACAGCTTGGTCTGCGGGTCGGTCTGGGTGGTCATCGGTTGCCTCCGTGGTCAGGGGTGTGCAGGGGTGCGGGTGCTGGCGTAGCCCGGGCGACGGACTCCAGCACGGCCGCCACTGATTGTTCGAACGTCAGATCGGAGGTGTCGATTCCCACGACACCGGGCGCCGGCTCGAAAAAGGCCGACACCGTGGCGTCGGCGGCATCCCGACGGACGATCTGGTTGTGCGTCGCCTCGATGGCCTCCGCATCGTCGGCGTCGAAGAGCTCCCGGGCGCGCCGGGCGAGACGGGCCTCTTCCGAGGCGCTCAGCAGGAACCGGTGCTCCGCGTCCGGGGCGATCACCGTCGTGATGTCCCGGCCCTCCACGACGATGCCCGCCCCGTTGTGCCGTGCATCGGCGATGATCTGCCGCTGCTGGTCCCGCATCGTCGCCCGCACCGCGAGGTTGGTGGCGACGTGGGAGACCTGCTCGCTGAGAGCGGTCTCCCGAATGGCGACCGCGACGTCGGTGCCACCCACGTGGATGCTCGGTGCATCGGGGTCGGTGCCGATCTCCAGCGGGTAGGTGAGCGCCTGCTCGGCGACCTCCTGAGTGTCGGTCAGGTCGATCCCCTGCTGGAGGCACCACCAGGTGAGGGCGCGATACATGGCGCCGGTGTCGAGGTAGGTCAGCCCCAGGCGGCGGGCGACCTGCTTGGAGACGCTCGACTTGCCTGACCCGCTGGGGCCGTCGATAGCGATGGTGATCGGGTTCTCAGGCACCGGACCAGCCTAACTGTTCGTTGCCCCCTGCAAATTCAGAGAGGGCTCGTCCGTCGTTCCCACACGTCGTTCCCTCACGAAACGTCGTCCCCTCCCGAGGACGTCGACCGGGCCGCGGCTCCGTCGAGCTCTCGTGCGCCGATCACAGAGCCCGGCGGCACGGTAGGGACCGCCGATCTCAGAGCCCGGCGGCACGGTAGAGACCGCCGATCTCGTCCGCGGTGAGGGCCCGGGTCCGGCCGGTCCGCAGCTGACCGAGCAGAATCGGGCCGACCTGCACCCGTGAGAGCGCCTCCACCGGGTGCCCGACCTCCGCGAGCAGGCGGCGGACCACGTGCTTCTTGCCCTCGTGCAGGACCAGTTCAATGATCGCCTTGCCCGGCAGGGAGTCGATGAGCTTGAACGAGTCGACCTTCACCAGGCCGTCCTCCAGCTCCACTCCGGCGCGCAGGATCTTGCCCAGCTCACGCGGCACCGGGCCCGGGACCCTGGCGATGTAGGTCTTGGGCACCTCATAGGAGGGGTGCTGCAGCCGGTGGGCCAGCTCGCCGTCGTTGGTGAGCAGCAGGAGGCCCTCGGTGTCGGCGTCCAGCCGTCCCACGTGGAAGAGCCGCTCGTTGCGCGGCGGCAGGTAGTCCGCGATCGAGGCCCGTCCGAGGTCATCGCTCATCGTGGAGACGACACCGAGCGGCTTGTTGAACGCCAGGTAGACCCGGCTCTCGTCCAGCACGACGCGCGTGCCGTCGACGTGGATCGTCTGGCCGACGGGGTCGACCCGGACGCCGAGCTCGGTGACGATGTGCCCGTCCACCTCTACTCGGCCCTGCGTGATCAACAGCTCGCAGGCTCGGCGGCTCCCGACGCCCGCGGAAGCCAGCAGCTTCTGCAGCCGGACACCGTCCGGCTGATGGACATCCGCCCCGGAGTTGTCCACCGGGGGCGGGCTCACCTGCCGCTTCGGCTTGATCTTGCGTGGTGGACCGGCGTCCGGACCGACCGGACGGCCCGCCCTGCGTCCCCGCGGGTCGTGTCGGCCCTTCCCTCGGCCGGAGCCACCTCGTTGCTGGGGCGGGTTCATGCGTGTCCTTCCGACGCGAGTTCTTCAATGACATCTGCCGACGGCAGGTAGGGGGCCAGCGGGGGCAGGTCATCGAGGCTGTCCAGCCCCATCCGCTGGAGGAACAGGTCAGTGGTGCCGTAGAGCGCCGCCTGGCCAGGCTCGCCGTCCACGATGACCTCCTCGATCAGGCCGCGGGAGACCAGGGTGCGCACCACGCCGTCGACGTTGACGCCGCGGACGGCGCTGACCCGCGCCCGCGAGATCGGCTGCCGGTAGGCCACGACCGCGAGGGTCTCCAGCGAGGCCTGCGTCAGCCGTGCCTGTTGCCCGCCCATCAGGAACTTCTCCACGACCGGGGCGTAGGCGGGTTTGGAGTAGATCCGCCAGCGCCCACCCAACCGGCGCAGCATGAAGCCACGGTGACTGTCGGCATACTCGCTGGCGAGGTCCTCCAGGACGGAGGTGACGTCCTCCACCGGCAGCTCCAGGGCCGAGGCGAGCACCGTCTCCTCGACCGGCTCGTCGATCACCATGAGCACCGCCTCGATCGCCGAGCGGGCGCCACCAGGGAAGTCGTTGATGTCGAAGGCGACCTGCTCGACGCCCGGGTCAGCGTGGTCCTCGGCCATCCCCTCGGCCCGGTCAACGGAGTCGTCGGCCATCCCCTCGGCATGGCCGGGTCGGTCCACGCCGGTCGGATCCTGCTCGGTCGGCTCACTCATCGGCCACCTCCTGCACGCTGGCTGCGGTCTGCTCGGGGTCCTGGTCATCCTCGTCGAACTCGTCCCCCACCCGGACATCGCCGCTGTCGCCGCCGGTCCACCGGACGGTCAGCTCACCCAGCGGGTCCGGCTGGTCCAGGGTCAGCAGGGACTCCCGGAAGAGCTCCAGGAGAGCCAGGAAGCGCGCCACGATGACCAGGGTGCTGTCGGCGTCGGACACCAGGTCGCGGAAGCTCGACGTGCCGGTGACGCGCAGCCGCTCGACGACCAGGCCCGCCTGCTCGCGCACCGACACCTGCGGGGCGTGCAGATGGGTCAGTCCGACACTCGGCGGGGGCTTGGGGGTCATCGCCCGGGCGGCGATCATCGCCAGCTGCTCGGGTGTGATGTTCATGACCAGCTCGGGCAGCAGCCGGGTGAACTCGTCCTCCAGGGCGACATCGCGCGGGAAGATCCGCCCGACGGTCTCCATCCGCTGGGCGAAGGCGGCCGCGACCTCCTTGAAGGCGCGGTACTGCAGGAGACGGGCGAACAGCAGGTCCCGGGCCTCGATGAGCTCCAGGTCCTCCTCGTCCTCCTCCCGGCGGTTCGGCAGCAGCCGGGCGGCCTTGAGGTCGAGCAGGGTCGCTGCCACGAGCAGGAACTCCGAGGCCTGCGACAGGTCCCACTCGTCGTCGGTCTCCTGAGCCGCCCGGATGTGTGCCACGAACTCGTCGGTGATCTTGGCTAGAGCGATCTCGGTGACATCCAGCTTGTGCTTGGCGATCAGCCCCAGCAACAGCTCGAAGGGCCCCTGGAAGACGTCCAGGTGGACCTGGAACGGGGTGGGGCCTCGCCGGGTGAGGACCCCGCCGGGGACCGCCTCACCCGGATCCAGGCCCGGGATGGCGGGGGTGTCGGTCTCGCTCGGGGCTGCTCCGGCCTGGTCTGGCTGACCTGCTCCGGCCTGGTCTGGCTCGGCTGCTCCGGCGGGGTCCGGCCGGACTGCGCCAGCGGGGTCCGCGGACGCCTCCTCCGAGGCGACCGTCGCCTCCACCGGGCCCTCAGGACCGTTGTGGTCCGGCCCGGGCTCCGCCAGGGTCGTCTCCAAGGTCAGGGCGCGCCGCCACGCGAGATCAGCTCGCGAGCCAGCTGCCGGTAGGCCTCTGCGCCGCTGTGCGTGCTGGCATAGGAGGTGATCGGCTCCGCCGCGAGGGTGGCGTCGGGGAACTTGATGGTCCGGCTGATCACGGTGTGGAAGACCTTGTCGTCGAAATGGTCCACGACCGAGCGCACGACCTCCTTGGAGTGCAGGGTGCGCCCGTCGAACATGGTCGCCAGGATGCCGTCGAGGGACAGTGCGGGATTGAGCCGGTCGGTGATCTTGTCGATCGTCTCGATCAGCAGCGCCACGCCGCGCATCGCGAAGAACTCGCACTCCAGCGGGATCACCACGCCGTGGGCCGCCGTCAGCGCGTTCACCGTCAACAGCCCGAGGGAGGGCTGGCAGTCGATCAGGATGACGTCGTAGTCGTCGAGAACCGGGCGCAGCACCCGGGACAGCACCTGCTCCCGGGCGACCTCACCAACCAGCTGCACCTCCGCGGCGGACAGGTCGATGTTGGCCGGAACGATGTCGAGGTTGTCGATCCGTGTCTGCTGGATCACGTCCTTGACGTCGTGGTCACGCTCGATCAGCAGGTTGTAGATCGTGACGTCCAGCTGGTGGGTGGGGACGCCCAGGCCGACCGAGAGGGCACCCTGGGGGTCGAAGTCGACGAGCAGCACCCGGCGGCCGTACTCCGCCAGGGCCGCGCCCAGGTTGATGGTGGTCGTGGTCTTGCCGACCCCACCCTTCTGGTTGCACATGGCGATCACCCGGGCCGGACCGTGGCGGTCCAGGGGCGCTGGGACGGCGAAGTCCGGCAGGGGTCGACCGGTGGGGCCGATCTGCCCGCTACCGGCGGTCTCGGTGCCGGGCAACCGGTCGTGGGCCGCGCTGCTGGTCGCCGTGTCCTGCCTCGTCACCTCGGATGTCACGCTCACTCCGCCCTCTGGTCCGTGGTCGGCGTCTCGCCGATCGCTCCGACCCTAACCGCAGTGGCCCTCGGTGACCAATGGTGCCTCCCGTATGCCGTGAGCTGGCTCGGTCAGGAGCCCCGCCCGGACCGGTGGTTGGGCCGGGCCACACCGCCCTGGCTGTTGCTCTGCAAGCAGCCCGCTCGCGCGGGCTACCGGGCCCTCGGGTGCGCCTGGGCATAGACCTCGCGCAGGTGCCGTGCCGTGACCAGTGTGTAGATCTGCGTCGTCGCGACCGAGGCGTGGCCCAGCAGCTCCTGGACGACCCGGACATCGGCTCCACCGTCCAGCAGGTGGGTCGCGAAGGAGTGGCGCAGCGTGTGGGGGCTCAGGTGACCGGACAGGTCGGCCCGCTCGGCGGCCTGCTGGATGAGGTTCCAGGCGCTCTGCCGCGAGAGTCGGCCTCCGCGCTGGTTCAGGAAGACCGCTGGGGTCCCGCGGCCCTTGGCCGCGAAGGCCGGTCGCCCCCGGACCAGCCATGCCTCCAGCGCGTCGGTCGCATAGCTGCCCAGGGGCACGATCCGTTCCTTGTTGCCTTTGCCGAACAGCCGCACCACAGCGTCTTCCGGTGGCCCACCGGGGTCCTCGCCCACGACTGCCGTCACCTGGCCCGCCGCGTCCGGGCGGGCGGTGTCCCGGCCCAGGTCGATGTCGTCCAGGTCCAGACCGATGGCCTCACTGACCCGCGCGCCGGATCCGTAGAGAACCTCGAGCAGGGCCCGGTCCCGCAGGCTGGCCGGTGTGTCCCCCACGGAGGCCGCATCCAGCAGCCGTTCGACGGCCTCGATGCTGATCGCCTTGGGCAGCCGGCGGGCGGGCGTGGGCGGGGCGACCTGTTGGGCCGGGTCGTCGGCGACGTCGCCCTCGGCCGCAAGGAACTTGTGGAAACCCCGGACCGCGACCAGCGCCCGGGCCGCCGACGACGCGGCAAGGGGCTGGTGCTCGTCATCGCCGGTGCGCAGGTGCGCGAGGAAGTCACTGACCAGCCCCTCGGCGACCCCCTCCGGTGTGGTGACGCCGCGGGTGCGCACGAAGCGCAGGTAGCGATCCAGGTCGCGACGGTAGGCGCGCAGGGTGTGCTCGGAGGCTCCCCGTTCAACGCGCAGGTGGTCCAGCCACCCGCGCGCCGCACGCCCGAGGGGGTCCCGTGCTGGTGCGGGGGTCTGCTGGGCCATACCGTCATTGTCATGCACTGGTATGCCGAAACCCCGGCCCGACGCACCCGCCAGGTCATCGGTGACGCACTGGCCCTCGGCTGGGTTGTCCTCTGGGTCCTGGTGGCGCGCTGGACCTTTGACCTGGTCCGTCTGCTCGCCGCGCCGGCCGGCCCGCTACGCACCGCGGGGACGACGGTGGAGACGCGAATGGATGATGTCGCCGACCAGATCGGTGAGGTACCGCTCGTGGGAGACCGCCTCACGGGACCGTTCACGGGCGCGGCCGATGCCGGCGAGTCACTGGTGTCGGCGGGTGATGCTCTCGACTCCGGGGTGACCCGGGTGGCGTGGCTCCTGTCGGTCTTCGTGGGTGCGGTCCCGATCCTGTTCGTGGCCGGCGGCTACCTGTTGGTGCGCTATCTCTGGGCCCGTCGAGCGCACGAGCTGGGCAGGCTACGTCAGGGTGACAGCGCCCAGGAGCTCCTGGCCCTGCGGGCCCTGGTGCACCAGTCGCCCCGCCGTCTGGTGCGGGTCGACGCGGACCCCCTGGCGGCGTGGCGCACGGGTGATGAGCACACCATCCGGGAGCTGGCCGGCCTCGAGTTGAAACGGCTCGGCCTGCGGGCCCAGCAGGTGCCGGGCAGCTAGTGGCTCAGGTGCGATCAGGTGCCCTGAGTCCATCAGGTGCCCTGAGTCGATCAGGCGCGGTGAGTCGGTCAGGTGCCCTGAGTCGATCAGGCGCGGTGAGTCGATCAGGTGCGCTCGGGTGGTGCTCCCTCGTCGACCGCCGATGACTCCGCGCGACCAGGATCGTTTCCGGCTGGCTCCGCACCGTCCGGGTCGGTGTGGTCCGGGTCGGTGTGGTCCGAGCCGGTGTGGTCCGAGGCGGTGTGGTCCGAGTCGGTGTGGTCCGGGCCGCCGACCCCCGCGCGTTCCACCCATGGCTCGCGCCCCTTGCGCAGGCTGTGGGCGATCGCGAAGAGCAACAGGCCCGCGACGATGAACGCCACCGCCGTGACCTGATTGGTGCGCAACGGACCCACCATGTAGCTGAAGTCGGTGCGGATCCCCTCGATCCAGAACCTGCCAGAGCCGTAGATCACCATGTAGAGCGCGAACAGCTTGCCCCAGCCGAGCTGGAACTTCCGGTCGATCCACAGCAGCGCCAGACAGCCGAGGGCGTTCCACGTCAGTTCATAGAGGAAGGTCGGCTGGAAGGTCTCGACGTCGCGGTGCTCAGCCGGTCTGCGATCGGGGGCGATCTCCAGGCCCAGCGGGCCATCGTCCGGCCCGCCGAAGAGCTCCTGGTTGAACCAGTTGCCGAGTCGACCGACCGCCTGGGCCAGGATCAGGCCTGGGGCCAGCGAGTCGGCGAACGCGGTGATCCGCGCACCGCGGCGCCAGCACACGAACAGCGCACCCAGGCCGCCGCCGATGACGGCGCCGAAGATGGCGATCCCGCCCTCCCAGATGTAGAGCGCGCTGATCGGATCGCGGCCCTCCCCGAAGTAGTCCTCCCAGTGCGTTGCCACGTGGTAGATACGGGCCCCGACGATGCCGGAGGGGATCGCGACGATGGCGATCGACTCGAAGGTGTCGGCCAGCCCTCCACGGGCGACCCAGCGCGTGCGACCGATGAACCAGGCAAGGATCATGCCGGCCAGGAGGCACAGCGCATAGAAGCGGATGGTGAGCGGGCCCAGTTGGAACTGGCTGATGTCCGGGCTGGGGATCGACATGATCACACGACCCATCATGCTGGATCACGCGCCGCACACCGAAACCCGCCCCGGTCCTACCACCGCACCTATCCTGGGGAAGTGACCGGATCGCCCTCCCTGATCGGCATGTGGACCCTGCCGCACCGCGTGGCAGCGGTGGCCACCATGCTGGTCCACCTCGCCTTCTCCGTGGTCGTGGTCCTCGGCGGCTTCCTCGCCTGGTTTCAGCCGTGGGTGCTCTGGCTGCACCTCCCCGCGCTGGCGTGGGGCCTGGCCGGGCAGGTCCGTGATCTGCCGTGCCCGTTGACCACCCTGGAGAACCACTCGCGCCGGCGTGGCGGGTGGCTGCCCCTGACCGAGACCGGCTTCATCGACCACTACTTCACCGGGGTCCTCTATCCCGTGTCCTGGAAGCCGTGGATGCCGTTCCTGGTCCTGACCGTCGTGCTGGTCTCGTGGGCCGGCCTGCTCATTTCCTAGCGGTCCTGCTGGGTCGTCGCCCGCAGATGGGCGCGCTCCCCCTGCTTTCCGACCAGGCTGAGGAACTCGACGGGGCCCGCGCTCGTCGCGCCGAACCAGTGCGGTGTGCGCGTGTCGAACTCGGCCGCTTCGCCCGGCGTGAGGACGAGGTCGTGCTCACCGAGCACCAGCCGGAGCCGACCGCTGAGCACGAACGCCCAGTCGTAGCCCTCGTGGCTACGCAGCACCGGCTCGTCCCCCTCCCGTCCGGCGGGCAGGACGAACTTGTAGGCCTGGATGCCTCCCGGTCGGCGACTCAGCGGCAGGACCGTGCTCCCGTCCGTGGTGCGGAGCGGCCTGAGGTTGATGCGCGGATCTCCCGTGGGTGGAGCGTCGACGAGCTCATCCAGGGTGACCCCGTGTGACCGGGCCAGGGGCAACAGCTGCTCCAGTGTCGGACGACGCAGACCGGCCTCGAGCCGGGAGAGCGTGCTCGTCGAGATCCCGGTCTCCTCGGCCAGGTCGCTCAACGTGACGTCACGCCGCTGGCGCAGCTCCCGGAGTCTCGGCCCCACGGCGTCCAGTGTTTTGGCGGTGGTATCCATGCCGCTATTTTGCCATTTGGCAACTCTACTTGCCAACTGTGGCAACGGCGGGACACCATCGTGCAGAACGCGCACGCGGCCTGCGTGCGAAGGCGAACGAGCAGGGAGTGTGGGATATGTCGGTTCACGAGGAAGGGCTGCGTGACGTGGTGGTCGTGGGCGGGGGTGCGGCCGGGCTCAGCGCAGCCCTGACGCTTTCCAGAGCGCGACAAGCGGTGACAGTCATTGACGCCGGAGCACCGCGCAACGCCCCGGCCGAGGGAGTGCACGGCCTGCTGGGCCTGGAGGGCATCAGCCCGGTCGAACTGCTGCGGCGGGGACGGGAAGAGGTGCGCGGCTACGGCGGCGAGATCGTCACCGGCGAGGTGGTGGACGTGGAGCGCACGGCCACCGGCTTCACGCTCAGGACACGAAACGGTGCCTCGTTCGGGGCACGGCGCCTGGTCATCGCCACCGGCCTGGTCGACGAGCTGCCGGAGGTGCCTGGTGTGCGTGAGCAGTGGGGCCGCGGCGTGCTGCACTGCCCGTTCTGCCACGGCTGGGAGGTGCGCGACCGCCGCATCGGCATCCTGGTCACCGGTCCCCAGTCGGTGCACAAGGCGTTCCTGTTCCGGCAGTGGAGCGCCGACGTGGTGCTGTTCTCCAACGACCACGAGCTCGAGCCGCAGGAGCAGAGTCAACTGGCGGCACTCGGCGTTGCCGTGATCGACGGCACTGTCACCGGGCTGGACGTCGAGGGGGACGCGCTCCGGGGAGTGCGCCTGGCCGACGGACGCGCCATCGATGTGGACGCCATCGTGGTGGCGACCCGGATGGTCGCACGCACCGAACCGTTCGAGGGCATCGGCCTTGAGCCGACCGAGCACCCGATGGGGGCGTTCATCGAGGCGGATGAGTTCGGCAGGAGCACCGTTCCCGGTGTGTGGGTCGCCGGAAACGCGAGCGATCTGGGCGCTCAGGTGAGCCATGCGGTCGCCGCGGGCACCCGCGCCGCGCAGCACCTCATCTCCGAGGTTGTCATGGCCGGCCTGGCGCCGATCGACGCCCCAGTCCCGGCATCGTCCGAGCCAGCCCAGGAAGGAGCCTGATGGAACACTCCTTCAGCAAGGACTACTGGGATGAGATCTGGCAGGGAGACCGGCGTGGCCCCATGAGCGTGAGTCCGCCCAATCCGCACCTGCTGACCGAGGTCGCCGACCTGCGGCCCGGCACGGCGCTCGACGCCGGGTGTGGAGCCGGCGCGGAGGCAGTGTGGCTCGCCTCCCAGGGGTGGCGCGTCCTCGGGGCCGACGTCTCGCAGGCCGCCCTGGCGCTCGCTCAGGACAGAGCGGCGGCCAACGGTGTCGGGGACCTGGTGACCTGGGTCCGGGCCGACCTCTCCACCTGGGAGCCGACCGAGCAGTTCGACCTGGTCACCACTCACTACGCCCATCCGGCCATGCCGCAGGTGGAGTTCTACGAACGCCTCGCCACCTGGGTGGCCCCCGGCGGCACTCTGCTCATCGTCGGCCACCTGCACCACAGTCCCGACGACGGCCAGGACCAGCCGGGCCACGGGCACCCGCCCGGCGGTGAGCACCAGAACCACGGTAACCACCAGAACCGCGATGACCAGCGGAACCACGATGACCACCAGAACCACGATGACCACCAGAACCACGGTGAGCACCAGCACGCAAAGCACGAGACCCGGCCGCCGGCGGAGGCCTCGGCGACAGCTGCCACCATCACGGCCGTGCTGAGCTCGGCCAGCTGGGACATCGTCACCGCGGAGGAGTCACATCGCGCTATGACGGGCCCGAACGGCGCCGAGACCACGATCCATGATGTCGTGGTCAGGGCAACACATCACACATGAGCCTTCTGCGATGAGGTGAGAGTCAGCGCTCCAGGGTGCGGGTCCAGGTCGCCATCTGCAGCACATACCCCTTGCGTTCGCGACGCTGCAGTGGACTCGGTGCCAGGCTGAAACCAGCGGCAACAGCGCTGCGCTGGCTCGCGGTGTTCCCGGTCGCGATCACCAGACGGCTCATCTGGTAGCCGGCGCTGACCGCCACCGGGAAGAGTGCCAGGACAGCCCGAGCCGCCAACCCCTGACCCCGATGCTCCTGGCCCACAGCGAAGGCGAACTCGCAACCGGTCGCGGTCTCGGTCGGGAACAGCAGCACCTCGCCCATCGGCGCTCCTCCATCGTGGGTGATCGCCAACGCCAGGGTGCCACCCTCGCGTGCCTCACGCGCTTGCCGGACGTAGTCGGTCGCGACGTCCGTGTCGAACGGCTGCGGAAGTGGTGTCCAGCGGTCCATCTCGTCCGTGTTGAACAGGGTGACCATCGTCGGGATGTCCGCATCGGTCCAGTCCCGCAGGACAAGCCCCTGCCCGCGCACCGGCGTCAGTCCGTCCCAGTCCACTAGGAGCCGACCGTGATCACAACGCAGGGGGCACCGCGAAGGGCCACCGGCTCAGTGGTGTCCAGGACGTCATACCGCGCGAGCCTCCAGGTCTGGCCGTCACCGCCGCTGGCGGTGAACCCGTCCTCCAGCGCGACCACCAGCCGGCGTGCGCCGCCCTTGACAGGGCCGAGACGGGTGTCTCCCGCCTGCCCGGCTCCCCCATCGTGGACCACGACCTGGCCGCTGGCCCGGCCACGGCGGGTCATCAGGTTCAGGGCCCTGGTCGGGCCGTCCGGCAGGCGGGCCGTCACGGACTGCTCCCCTGGGAAGTGGTGGGGCCGGCGCTCGACGAGCACGGTCTCCCCCGCCGCGCTCGCCAGCACCATCGACCCGCCCTCGAGCAGCGTGAGGACCCGATCGACCCCGGGAAACGCCGAGAAGGGACCCGGCGCCTCGATGTCGGCGATGCTCACCCGCCAGTCGAAGGTGCTCGGGCCGCTGGTCCCAGGTGCGGTTGCGACAGCTCGGGTGAGACCACCCCCGTTCTGCCAGGGGGTGGTCTCCGCGTCCACCCAGCGGGTCACCGTGGATCGGGGTGTCACCAGGTCCGCAGCCTGGTGTGCCTTGCGCTGATGCATCAGTCGACGACCAGATGCTGGTGTCCGTCGATACCTTCGCGGACCATGTCCAGGTGGCCCGCGTGGGTGGCGGTCTCGACGAGGAGCCTGAGCAGGCACTGGCGAGCATCCGCGAACGGTGGGAAAGGGAACACGTCCTCCGGTGGCCACCAGCACGGCGGAGCGTCGAGATCCACCCCTGCCAGCACGGCGTCGGAGCGGTGTGACCAGTGCCGGTACAGCTCCACCGTCTCAAGGCCAGAGGTCACCGGGACCTTCCAGCCGTCGGTGATCAGGGCCATCGCTTCGTCATCACCACCAAGGATGGCACTGGCCCAGAAGATCTCATCGTCGTAGGTCAGATGGTTCAGGAGCTGGGCGATAGACCAGCCTGAGGCAGCGATGGTGCGGGTCAGGTGGGCATCGTGCAGCCCGTCCACGGTGGCCAGCACATGACGTCGTTCGGACTCCAGCTGCGCCAGGAGCGCGGACCGTTCTCGCGTCATCACAGCACCGTACGCGCGATCAGCCCGCTGTGGGACAGGCAACGCCGCCCCGGCTCAGCCGTGCCGCCGGCGCAGCTCTGTCTCAACGTCGGCCAGTCCCAGTCCACGACTGCGCAGCAGCACCAGCAGGTGATAGATCAGGTCGGCCGACTCCCCGACGAGTTCGGGGTCCTCCTGCACGACCGCGGCGAGGGCGGTCTCCACACCCTCCTCACCGACCTTCTGAGCCACGCGGCGGATGCCACCCTCGAGCAACGAGGTGGTGTAGGACCCTTCAGGCCGCTCTCGGTCGCGACGCAGCACGATCTGCTCCAGGTCCGCGAGGAAGGAGCCGACCTCGGACCCTCCCTGTCGAGCCTCCGAACGAGCCGGTCCGACCTCGAACCCTCCCTGTCGGTCGTCCGAACCGGCCGGTCCGACCTCGGAACCTGCCCGCGCAGCCTCGAAGCAGGACTCGGCGCCGGTGTGGCAGGTCGCACCGTCGGGCGCACACAGCAGCAGGACCGTGTCCCGGTCGCAGTCGACCTGGACCGCCGCGACACGAAGGTAGTTGCCACTGGTGGCGCCCTTGACCCACTGCTCCTGTCTGCTCCTGCTGTAGAACGTGGCCAGGCCGGTCACCAAGGTGGCGCTGAGTGCCTCGGCATCCTGATAGCCGACCATCAGCACCCGACCCGTGCTCACGTGCTGCACCACGGCGGGCAGCAGCCCGCCCTGCTTGGCGAAGTCAAGGTCAGCGACGCCCAGACCATCGGGCAGCTGCAGCGAGCCGCTCATGCGGTGGTGCCCTCCATCGACGTCGGTGTGCCCGCGGTCGGTGAGCTACGCGGGATGCGGGGTGGCGTGGTCGGCGGTGTGCGTGGACCCCCGACGGGGACGGGGTCGTCCATTCGCACCTCGATGCCTGCCTCGCCCAAGCGCTCCTTGAGGTCCCGGATCGCCAGCTCCCCGGAGTGGAAGACTCCGGCCGCCAGGGCCCCGTCCACGTCAGCGTCGCGGAAGACGTCAATGAAATGCTGCGCACTGCCTGCACCGCCGGAGGCGATCAGCGGGACCTGGCACACCTGGCGGACCGCACGGAGCTGCTCCACGTCATAGCCCCGCCGCACGCCGTCGGACCCCATGGCGTTGAGCACCACCTCCCCGGCGCCGAGCTCCTGCACCCGCTCGACCCAGGCGAGGGTGGTGGTCTCCAGGGCGCGGGTGGCGTCCGGGTCACCCGTCAGCTGCCGGATGCGCCACTGCCCGTCCTCGTCGCGCAGGCTGTCGACGCCCACCACGACGCACTGGGTCCCGAACTCGCGGGCCAGCTCACCGACCAGCTCTGGCCGCCGGGTCGCCGGGGTGTTCACCGAGACCTTGTCGGCACCGGCCAGCAGCACCGCGCGGGCGTCCTCGACCGAGCTGATGCCTCCGGCGACACAGAACGGGATGTCGATCTCGCGGGCGACCCGGTCGATCCAGTCCAGGTCCACCCGACGCCCCTGCGGGCTGGCCGTGATGTCGTAGAAGACCAGCTCGTCCACGCCCTCGGCGCTGTAGCGCGCGGCCAGCTCGGTGATGCCACCCATGTCCTGGTGATCGCGGAACCTGGTGCCCTTGACGACCCGTCCATCGCTGACGTCGAGGCAGGCGATCACCCTGCGCGCCAGCGTCACCGGCGCTCCTCAGCGATGGCCTCGTCAATCGTCAACCGGCCCTCGAGGAGCGCCTTGCCGAGGATGATCCCGGCGCAGCCGAGCTTGCGGACACCACGCACGTCAGCCGCATGGCGGGCACCGCCTGAAGCCTGCACCGCCACGTCGGGGACCGCGCGGGTCAGGAAGGTGTAGAGGTTGAGGTTCGGACCGGCCAGGGTGCCGTCCCGCCCGATGTCGGTGCACAGCGCGTGCGCCAGGCCGGAGCGCGCATAGTGGCTCAGCAGCACCGCAAGATCCGTTGCGGAGTCCGAGGTCCACCCCGCAGTGGGCAGCACCCAGGAGCCGTCCTCCCCCGTGCGGGCGTCGAGCGCGACCGTGATCCGGTCGGCCCCGAACTCCTCGATCCAGCTGGTCACCGTCTCCGGCTGTGTCACGGCCAGGGACCCGATCACCACGCGCGCCGCGCCGGCCTCGAGCAGCGCGGCAACATCCTGCTTGCTGCGCACGCCCCCACCGGTCTGCACGGACAGCGCCGTCTCCGAGACGACCTCGCGCAACAGCGCGGTCAGGGTGTAGCCGCCGGCACGGGCGGCGTCCAGGTCGACCAGGTGCAGCCAGCTTGCCCCACCCGCGGCATAGTCACGGGCCACGTCGAGCGGTTCGGTCGGGTAGCGGGTCTCCTTGTCGTAGTCACCCTTGTGCAACCTGACGACGCGGCCCTCGCGGACGTCGATCGCGGGATAGACGGTGAAGTCGGTCATGGCGTCACCTCCAGGACGAAGTCTGTCAAAAGCCGCGCTCCAGCGCGGGCCGATCGCTCGGGGTGGAACTGTGCGCCCCACCTGTTGCCTCTGCGCACCACGGCACTCCAGGTGCCGGAATGCTGCGTCGTCAGCACCGTGTCCGGCGTGACCGGCACGGCATAGCTGTGCACGAAGTAGGCCCGCGTGCCGTCGGGGAGCCCCGCCGTGAGCGGGTCCTCCCGCAGTGCGGTCAGGGTATTCCACCCCATGTGCGGCACGCGCACCCCCGGTGCCCCCGGGATGGGGACCACCTCGCCCGGCACCAGCCCGAGGCACTCCACACCCCCGTCCTCGGCCGACCGGTCAAAGAGCAGCTGCATGCCCAGACACACACCGAGCAGCGGTTGCTCGACCGCCCGGAGAACCTCCACCAGTCCGGCTTCCCTGAGCCTCCGCATACCGGCTCCTGCTGCCCCCACCCCGGGGAGGATCACCCGGTCCGCGGCCAGGATGTCAGCCGGATCACGCGTCAACCGGGCATCGGCGCCGATCCGGTCCAGCGCATAGCGCACGGACGCGATGTTGGTGCCGCCCGAGTCGACGAGGGCGACCCTGGACCTAGCCACGGGTCACAGCACACCCTTGGTGGACGGCAGCTCGCTGCCCTCCACCCGGATGGCCTGGCGCAGCGCGCGGGCCACCGCCTTGAAGCCGACCTCGATCTTGTGGTGGGCGTTGTCACCGGTGACCGACAGGTGGAGCGTGGCGCGCAGCGACTCGGCGAAGGAGCGCCAGAAGTGCTCGACCATCTCGGTGGGCAGGTCACCCACCATCTCGCGGTCGAAGTCGCAGTCGAACTTCAGGAACGGGCGTCCCGACAGGTCGAGCGCGGCACTGGCCTGCGCCTCATCCATCGGCGCGGTGAAGCCGTAGCGGCCGATGCCACGCCGGTCACCGAGAGCCGTGTCCACAGCCTGACCGATGGCCAGGGCGGTGTCCTCGGTGGTGTGGTGCTCGTCGATGTGCAGGTCACCCTCACAGGCGACCTTCATCGAGAACCCCCCGTGCTTGGCCAGCTGGTCGAGCATGTGGTCCAGGAACCCCAGGCCGGTCGACACCTCGATGTCGCCCGCGCGGTCCAGGTCGACCTCGACATGGATCCTGGTCTCGGAGGTGTTGCGGTCCACCACGGCGACGCGGGGTCGGTTGGCCAGCTCGTGGGCGATCTGCTCCCAGGTGACCGCCTCCTCACCACCCTCGCCCATCGAGCTCTGCAGCAGGTAGGTCCGGATGCCCAGGTTGTCCCCGAACTCCCGGTCGGTGAGGCGGTCCCCGACCATCATCGAGCGGTCCCAGTCGATGCCGCGGTCACGCAGCAGGTGCTTGACCATGCCGATGCCCGGCTTGCGGGTGTCCGGCTGGTTGGGACCCGGCGGGTGCGGGTCGACGAAGACGTCGCGGAAGGTGATGCCCTGGCTCTCCAGGATGTGCAGCAGCAGGTCGTGTGGGCCCTGGAAGGACTCGACCGGGAAGTTCGGGCCGCCGAGGTCGTTCTGGTTGGACACCATGATGAAGTCCCAGCCGGCGTCCCGCAGCCGGGCCAGCGCCGGCATGACGCCGGGGACCAGGCGCAGCTTGTCGTAGGAGTCGATCTGGCAGTCGGCGGGTTCCTCGATGATGGTGCCGTCCCGGTCGATGAACAGGACAGGTCGCTGGGTGCTCATGGGTGGGTTCCTCGTGCGGGTTCGGTGGTGGGGGCGGGTTCGGTGGTGGGCGCGGGTCCGGTGGTGGGCGCGTGCTCGGTGGTGGTCTCGTGGGTCTGGGCGCCGTCTGCCAGGACCTGCTGCACGGCCTCAATCTCCTCGGGCGAGCCCACGGTGATGCGCAGAGCGTCGCTGAGCTGGTGCCTCATGTCGCGGACCACGATGCCACTGGCCCGCAGGTCGGTGAGCAGGGTGTCCACCCCAGGGCCGCGGATCAGCAGGAAGTTGGCCTCGCTGGCGTAGACCGTCTCGACGCGCGGATCGGCGTCCAGGAGCTCGGCGAGGCGCTCCCGGTCGATCCGGGTCCGTGCGACGCGGGCATCGACCGAGCGGCGCACGGAGCTGGACAGTGCCGCGACGGCGAGCTCGGTGACCGGTGCCGGCAGCGGGTAGGGCGCCTGCACTCGGCGCAGGACGGCCGCCAGATCCGGGTGGCACAGCGCGCTGCCGACGCGGGCACCGGCCAGGCCGTGGGCCTTGGACAGGGTGCGCAGCACGACCAGGTTGGGGTGGTTGCCCAACAACGTTGCGGCACTGCGTGGCCCGGCAAACTCCTGGTAGGCCTCGTCGACGACCACCACGGCCTGCTGGGCCAGGTCTGCTGCGAGGTGCTCGATGGCGTCCAGCGGCACGACGGCACCCGTGGGGTTGCCGGGGCTGGTGAGGAAGACGATCCGGGCGCCCTGCTCGGCGACAGCGTCCCGCAGGCCGTCGGTGTCGACCTCCCAGAGCCCACCCAGGTCCTGCTGGGGGACATCGACGACGGGGACGCCGTGCACCCGGGCCGTCACGGCATACATCCCGAACGTCGGGGAGGCCTGAACGATCCCGTGCTCGCCGCCGGGGGCACAGACGGCCCGCACGAGCAGGTCGATGCACTCATCGCTGCCGCGGCCGACGACGACCTGCTCCGACGTGACGCCGTAGAGGCCGGCCAACGCCGCGACCAGGTCCTCGGGCTGGGGGTCCGGATAGCGGCGCTGTGCACCCTCGGGGTCGACGGCACTCGCGGTCGCGGCCTCGTTGGCGTTGAGCCAGATCGTGGCCGGTGCCCCGGTGTCGGAGGTGCGGGCCGAGGAGTAGCCGGCGAAGTCGCGTAGGTCCTCCCGGATCAGGTCGGCCGGGAACTCCCCCAATTTTTGGGGAGGTTCGGACCGGCTCATGCGCATTTTTGGGGAGGTTTGGCCCGGCGTCACGGGGTGCCCTCGCTGTTCGTGGTCGTGGCCCTGGCCAGACGCCGGGTCACGGCCGCCTGGTGACCGATCAGTCCCTCGGCTCCCGACAGCTCCACGGCCGTGGGACCGACCGCAGCCAGCCCCTGCGGGCTCACCCGCTGGACGGTCATCGCCACCTGGAAGCTGGCGACGCTCACGCCACCGGTCCAGCGCGCGGCACCCGCGGTGGGCAGCACGTGGTTGGTGCCGCTGCAGTAGTCACCGAGGGTCTCCGGTGCCCAGTCGCCGAGGAAGACCGACCCGGCACGTTCCACGCGGTCCACCCAGTCCTCCGGCTCACGCAGCGCCAGGATGAGGTGCTCGGGGGCATAGTCGTTGCTGATCGCGAAGGCCTCCTCCAGGTCCTGAGTCACCACGATCGCGCTGGAGCCGAGCGCCTTGCCCGCGATGTCGGCGCGCGGCAGGACCGCCAGTTGCTCCGCCACCTGCTCGGCCACGGCCTGCGCCACCGCCTTGTCATCCGTCAGCAGGAGCACCTGCGAGTCGGGGCCGTGCTCGGCCTGAGAGAGCAGGTCGGCCGCTACAAACTCGGCGTCTGCCCCGGCATCGGCGATCACCAGCACCTCCGAGGGGCCAGCTGGCAGGTCAATGCCCGGCCCGCCCTCGTCGGTGCTTACTTGCCGCTTGGCCTCGGTGACCCAGGCGTTGCCGGGGCCGAAGATCTTGTCGCAGCGCGGGACCGACTCCGTGCCATAGGCCATGGCGGCGATCGCCTGCGCTCCCCCGGTCACGAACACCTGCGTGATGCCGCACTCGGCTGCCGCAGCCAGCACGGTGGCGTCAGGCAGGCCGTCCTCACCGGGGGGTGTGCACAGCACAACCTCAGGACACCCGGCCAGCTGGGCCGGCACGCCGAGCATCAACGCGGTCGAGGGCAGCGGTGCGCTGCCGGCCGGCACATAGAGCCCCACCCGGCGGATCGGTCGCACGACGCGTGCACAGATCACCCCCGGTGCGGTCTCCACCTCATAGCTGACGGTCATCCCCGCCCGGTGGAAGGTGCGGATATTGGTGGCCGCGTCACCGATGGCGATGCGCAGCTCCTCCGGTAGCGCGGCGGCGGCCCTGCGGATCTCCTCCTGCTCGACCACCACGGACTGGGCGGGCGCGCGGTCGAACCTTTCGGCATACTCCTGCAGTGCGGCGTCGCCGCCCTCCCGGACTCCGCGCAGGATCTCGGTGACCCCCTCGGTGACCTGCGGGCCAGCGGCCGCCGTGCCACGGGCCAGCAGCTCGGCGCGGGCGCTGTCATCCAGGGCCGACCACCTGACGGTCCTCATGCGAGCATCCCCTCCACCGGCAGCACCATGATGGTGTGCGCACCGGCGCGCTTAAGCTCCTCCAGGCGCGGCCACGGGACGGCGTTGTGGCACAACAGCTGCACCGAGACCTCATCGCGGCCGTCGACCGGCAGCACCGTCGGCTCGCCACCGGCGGGGAGGCGCTGCAGCACCTCGGTCAGCACGTCCCGACCGGCGCGGAGCATCAGCAGGCGCGTCTCCTTCAGCCGCAGCGCACCGTCCATCCGGCGCAGCAACAGGTCGGCGATCTCCTCCCGGCCGTCCTCCAGCGGGACCGGCGGGCCGGCGATCACGGCCTCGGAGTGCAGCAGCGTCTCGACCGGCTTGAGCGCGTTCGCCGCCAGGGTCCCGCCGGTGGAGACCAGGTCGCAGACGACGTCGGCCTGTCCGAGGCGCGGCGCAATCTCCACCGATCCCGACAGGGTGACGACCTGCGCGTCCACGCCCTTCTCATCGAGCCAGCGGCCCAGCGTGCGGGGATAGCTCGTGGCGATCCGCTGTCCCGCAAGCTGCTCGGGCCCGGCCCACTGCTCGTCATCGTTGATCGCGATGTCCAGACGGCACACGCCCCAGCCGAGCTGGCGCCACTCCTTCAGCGCGCTGGCCTGACCGTTGGCGGTGCGACCGAGGTCGTGCTCGACCAGGACGTTGCGACCGACGACTCCGAGGTCACACACGCCGTCAGCGATGAGGCCGGGGATGTCGTCGTCACGGACCAGGAGCAGGTCGACGGGCAAGGACTCGCCATAGCAGAACAGCCGGTCGCGGCTCTCTCGCCAGGTCAGGCCGCAGGAGGCGAGCAGGTCGCGGGCCGGTTCGGCGAGTCGGCCGGACTTTTGGATCGCCACACGGAGGCGGTCCCGGGTGATGGCAGGCGGGGTCATGGTGACCTTCCGTGGTCTGGGCCAGGAACAACCTTGGCCGTATGCAGTGGTGCAGGTCTGGGGGCGCGGTGCGCCGGGGATGGGTCGCGTCAGTGCGACCACGAGGTTCTGGGTCGGTGCGCTCAGCCCTGGGCGGGATGCGCACCGCGCGTATGCGCAAGCACCGAGCGGTAACCCCCGGTCCCGTGCTCGAGACAGCGGGCCACCCGCCCGACGGTCGTGACGCTGACACCGGTCTGCTCGTGGACCTGGCGGTAGGAGACGCCGTCGGCCAACAGCGGCACGACGCTCCACCGGTCGGCCAGTGCCTCGAGCTCGGCGGGCGTGCACAGGGCGGTGAGGAACGCGGCCATCTGCTCGGGACTCTCCACGGAAGCCAGTGCCCGCGCCAGTTCAGCCTGGGCTGCGCTTCGCTGCGACATCTCGTCGCTCACGTGCGGCTGCTCACCGCCGTCTCGGCGCTTCATCTCTGCTCCAGGGGTGGTTTCAGGACCTTCGTTGTAGTAACGCGCTATTACGCTAACACGCTGCTGCCCGGGAGCCGAAACCACCTCCCGGGATGCCCGCGACCCGGTGCAGAGGACCGTGACCTCAGTCTTTCGGGAGATCCAGCGGTTGGGCGAGCTCGACGCGCACGGCGGGAACCACCTCGTCGCGGGCCACGGTGAACTGGTCCTGGCGGCGCAGGTCCTTGATCGTGACGGTGTCCGCCGCGACCTCCTGCTCCCCCACGATGGCGACGAACCGGATCCCGGCACGATCGGCATACCGCAGCTGTTTGCCGAGCTTGCCACCGTCCAGGACCACCTCCGTGTTGATGCCGCCCTGCCGCAGGTCGGTGGCCAGCGCGAGGCACTGGGGCAAATAGGCCTCGTCGAGCTGGGGCACCAGCACCTGCACCGTTGACTCCGCGGTGCTGACCAGGCCGGCCTCGCGCAGCTGCCAGAACAACCGCGACAGCCCGATCGACATACCGACCCCGGGGAGCGTGGACTTGGTGTACTGACCCGCCAGGTCGTCGTAACGCCCGCCCGAACAGACCGAACCGATCTCCGGGTGGTCGTCCAGGGTCGTCTCGTAGACGGTGCCGGTGTAGTAGTCCAGGCCACGGGCAATCGACAGGTTCAGGGCGTAGTCACTCTCCGGGACGCCGAGGTCGCGGAGCACGGAGAGCACCTCGCGCAGCTCGGCCACCCCGGTGGCCAGCGCCTCCGACCCCCTCGACGCCACCTGCACCCGGTCCAGGATCGCCATCGCGTCCTCGTGTGAGGTGGACCTGATGGCCACGAGCGCCAGCAGCGAGTCCGCGACCTCAGCCGCCAACTGGAAGCCCTCCCCCACCAGGGTCTCGCGCACGGCGTCCGGCCCCCGCTTGTCGAGCTTGTCCACCTCGCGCAGCACCGCCACCTGCTGGTCGGCGTCAGCGATCCCCAGATCCTCGAAGTAGCCGCGCATCAGCTTGCGGTTGTTGAGCTGGATTGTGAAGGCACCGATGGCCAGGTCGGTGAAGATGGTGTGGATCACGGCGGGGCACTCGGCGTCGTGGCGGGGGCTGAGCCCGTCCTTGCCGATGATGTCGATGTCGCACTGGTAGAACTCGCGGTAACGCCCCTTCTGCGGGCGCTCACCACGGTAGACCCGTTGCATCTGGTAGCGCCGGAACGGGAAGGTCAGCTGGTGCTCGTGCTCGGCGACGTAGCGGGCCAGCGGAACCGTCAGGTCGAACCGCAGGGCGAGCTCTGGGAGCCCCGGGTCCTCTTGCGCCGCTGCCTTTTCCAGCGAACCGGTGGACTGCACGAAGAAGACCTGGCGCTCGGTCTCTCCCCCGGTCTTGGTCAGGAGGACGTCGGTCAGCTCATACGCCGGCGTCTCGATCGGCAGGAACCCGAACCTCTCGTAGCCCGACCGGATCACGTCGAGCATCCGTTGGAAGGCGATCTGATCGGTGGGCAGGAGCTCGAGGGTGCCGGGGGCGGTGCGGGGCTTGATCACCCGGCGAGTCTAACGAGGGGTGCCTGGCGACCCGCCCCGGCGCTGGCAGTCACCGCTGGCAGCCAGCACCCTGGCCGGAGCAACGGGCTGGGCTCGGTCAGGCCAGCGAGGTCAGGTAGGGGTTGGTGGTGCGCTCCCGCGCCATGCTGGTGGCCGGTCCGTGGCCCGGCAGGACCAGGCTGGAGTCCGGCAGCGGCAGGACGACATCGCGCAGTGACCGCAGCATGGCCGCGTGGTCACCACCGGGCAGGTCGGTGCGGCCGATCGACCCAGCGAACAGGACGTCCCCGGTCAGCACGGTGCGATCGACCTCGTCCGGCATCCCCGTCGGCACGCCGGGCAGACTGAACAGGACCGAGCCCTCGGTGTGTCCGGGGGCGTGCGAGACCCCGAGCGAGAGGCCAGCCAGCTCCAGCTCCTGACCTCCGGCCAGGTCGACCACGGTGTCCGGCTCGGCCCAGTTGGCGCGACGGCCGAACTGCTGCTCGAGCATGCCGAGCAGTTGAGGGCTGGTGCTGGACAACGGATCACGGAGCCGATAGCGGTCGTCATGATGGATGTATGCCGCGGTGGTGCCCCCGCAGACGGGCGTCACTGAGTAGGTGTGGTCCAGGTGGCCGTGGGTGAGAAGGACGGCAGCCGGCCGCAGCCCGTGAGCGGACAGGGTCTCGGCGACCTGATCCACCACCCCAACGCCCGGGTCGATGATCAGACACTCCTCGCCCGAGGCGGGTGCGACCAGGTAGCAATTAGTGCCGAAAGCGGCCGCTTCGATGCCGATGACCAACATGTGACCAAACCTACGTCCGATCGTGTCCAAACCGTCATCCGGCTGTGACCGTTTCGCCGCGGACCGCTGCCTAGACTGGCCGCTCCACCTTTGCCCAAGCACGTCAGGAGCACGAGAAATGGCGCTGGGTCGTCACCGGTGGCAGGCAGTCGGGTCGCTCGTGGCCAGCGTCGTCCTGTTCACCGCATGCGGCAGTCCCGAGACCACCGATACCGCCGAAGAGGGTCAGGACGACATCAGCGGCCACGCCACCACGCTCTCCCCTGCCGGCGCAAGCGCTGGCTGCAGCGAGCCGCCGGTCGTGCCGAGTGCCCGCACGATGTCGCCACTGGAGGCACCGGAGCAGCAGGCGTCCGGCACCTGGTCGGGCAGCATCGAAACCAACTGCGGGACGATCGAGGTCGACCTCTTCGGCGACAAGGCCCCGGAGACCGTGGCGTCCTTTGGTCACCTCGCCGAGGCGGGTTACTGGGTCGACAGTCCGTGCCACCGGCTCACCACGCAGGGCATCTTCGTGCTGCAGTGTGGCGACCCGACGGGCACTGGGCGGGGCGCCCCGGGCTATACCTTCGGGATCGAGAACGCGCCGGAGGACGGCACCTACCCCCCGGGCACGCTCGCGATGGCTCGCAGCCAGGACCCCAACAGCAATGGCGGACAGTTCTTCATCGTCTACGAGGACACAGAACTGCCGGCGGCAGGTGGTGGCTACAGCATCTTCGGTAAAGTCACCAGTGGAATGGACATCGTGGACCGCGTCGCCGAACAAGGCGTCGATGGCGGCGGTGCCGACGGAACCCCGGCGGCACCGATCAGCATCCTCTCGGTCGAGGTCACACAGGAAAAGGCGACAGAGTGAGCGAGCAGCCGCAGGGAACCAACAGCACGCCGGACGACACGTCGGCAACGGTCGAGGAGTCACCGGTCACGGTCGACGAGCAGAGCTCCCCACAGACACGTGCTGACGAGCCAGAGGTGACAGCACCGGAGACACCCGAAGCCGAGGTCACAGCACCAGAGACACCCGAAGCCGAGGTCACAGCACCAGAGACACCCGAAGCCGAGGTCACAGCACCAGAGACACCCGAAGCCGAGGTCACAGCACCAGAGACACCCGAGGCGCAGGAATCCGAGGCTGCAGTGCCTGAGGCGACCGAAACCACGGCAACTGAGCCTGAGGCGACGGAGGCCGGCACAACCGAGCCTGACGCACCGAGCGAGGCTGCCGCGCCCACAGAGCCTGAGGCACCTCCAGCGGCTGAGACCCAGGCAACGCCCACCCCCGCACCACCAGCCGCCGAGACGGCACCGACACCGAAGCCCAAGCCAGCACCGAAGCCGGGTCCGGTCCCCTCCCCCGCGGCCCTGGCCGGACGCAAGCCGGCGGTCACCCCTGCCGTGCCCACGCCACCCGTCACCTCGAAGCCCTCGGAATCGATGGCCTTCGGCCGAGTTGCCGAGGACGGCACCGTCTATGTCAAGGACGGCGACCAGGAGCGAGCCGTCGGCTCCTACCCGGAAGCCTCGCACGAGGAGGCGCTGGCCTACTTCGCCCGCAAGCACGACGAGCTGGTGGCCGGTGCCCAACTCCTGGAGCAGCGTCTGGACCAGACCGAGATCTCTGCGCACGAGGCACGGGAGTCCCTCAAGACCCTGCGGGACCAGATCGGCGAGGCCAACGTCGTCGGCGACCTGGCAGCCCTGCGGGACCGGGTCACCGCCATCGAGGCCGCGGTCAAGGAGCGTCAGCGCACCGAGACTGAGGCGCGTGCCACCGCCAAGGCGGAGGCCACGGCCGTCCGGGAGTCCCTGGTCGTCGAGGCCGAGACGCTGGCGGCAGCGGATGTCCACCAGATTCAGTGGAAGTCGGCCAGCGCCAAGATGCGCGGCATGCTCGACCAGTGGCGCGGCCTGCAGAAGAAGGGGCCCAAGCTCGACAAGGACGTGGAGAACGGCCTCTGGCAGCGTCTCAGCTCCGCGCGCAGCACCTTCGACAAGAACCGCAAGGCCTTCTTCAGCGAGCTGGACACCCAGCACTCGGAGGCCAAGCGTGTCAAGGAGAAGCTCGTCGTCGAGGCCGAGGCGCTGTCCACCAGCAAGGACTGGGGACCCACCGCCGGCGCCTTCAAGCGCCTCATGCAGGACTGGCGCCGCGCCGGTCGCGCACAGCGCTCCGACGACGATGCCCTGTGGGAGCGTTTCCGCGCCGCCCAGGACGCCTTCTTCAACGCCAAGGACGAGGTCGTCGCGGCGGAGAACGAGGAGTTCAAGGCCAACCTCGTGGTCAAGGAGGCGCTCCTGACCGAGGCGGAGGCGCTCCTCCCCATCAAGGACCTGGAGTCGGCCAAGGCCGCGTTGCGCAGCATCCAGGACCGCTGGGACGAGGCCGGCAAGGTGCCCCGCTCGGACATGTCGCGCGTCGAGGGCCGGCTCCGCAAGGTCGAACAGGCGGTCCGCGACCAGGAGGACGCCAAGTGGCAGAAGAGCAATCCTGAGCTGAACGCCCGGGCGCAGTCCATGGTGGAGCAGCTGGAGCGTGCTGTGCAGGGCCTGGAGCAGGACCTGGAGGCAGCACGGGCCACGGGCGACGACAAGAAGATCGCCGAGGCCCAGGCCGCGCTCGAGGCCCGTCAGACCTGGTTGGACTCCGCTCGCGGTGGCCTGTCCGAGTTCGGCGGCTGAGCGGTGACCCACGCCTTCGACCAGGATGACACCGCACGCAGCCTGACGGCATACCTTGATGCCTCTCCCTCGCCCTTCCACGCGGTGGAGAGCACTGCGGCGCTGCTGCTGGCCGCCGGGTTCACCCGCCTCGCCGAGACGGACCCGACCCCCAGCGCGCCCGGGCGCTATATGACGGTGCGCGGTGGTTCACTCATCGCCTGGTCGACCGAGGCCGACCCGGCCCCCGCGACGCCGTTCCGGGTGGTGGGCGCGCACACCGACTCCCCCAACCTGCGCATCAAGCCACGGCCGGACGTGCTCCGGGCGGGGTGGCAGCAGCTGGCTGTCGAGATCTACGGCGGGCCGCTCCTGAACACCTGGCTGGACCGGGACCTGGGGCTGTCCGGTCGGGTCGCGGTCCGTGGAGAGAGCGGCGCCGAAGGTCGCCTCCTCCTGATCGACGAGCCCCTGCTGCGCGTGTCGCAGCTGGCCCCGCACCTGGACCGCACAGTGAACTCCGAGGGTCTCAAGCTCAACCCGCAACAGCACCTGGTCCCGCACTGGGGGCAGGGCGAGACGGCCGGCGACCTGCTGGGCTTCATCGCCGAACGGCTCGAGGTGCCAGCCAGCCATGTCCTCGGCTGGGACCTGATGACCCACGACCTCACCCCGGCCAGGCGCATCGGGCGGGATCGTGACCTGATCGCCTCGGCGCGACTGGACAACCTGGCCACGTCCTTCGCAGCGTCCATCGCGCTGGTCGCCGCCGTCGAGGCGGGCACCCCCGGCGTCGTGCCGGTGATCGCGCTGTTCGACCATGAGGAGGTCGGCAGCACCACTGAGCGCGGGGCCCAGTCCACCTTCCTCACGGCAACACTGGAGCGGATCGTGCTGTCCCGCAACGGGTCACGCGAAGACTATCTGCGGGCGCTGGCCGGCACGGTGATCGCCTCCGGTGACATGGCCCACGCGACGAACCCGAACTATGCCGACCGTCACGAGGCCGGTCACCACGTGCAGATGAACGGGGGGCCCGTCCTGAAGATCAACGCCCAGGCACGCTATGCGACCGACGGGCTCGGCGCGGCGGCCTTCCGTCTGGCGTGCGAGCAGGCTGGGGTGCCGGTGCAGAGCTTCGTCACCCGCACGGACCTGCCCTGCGGCTCGACGGTGGGGCCGATGACCTCGGCCCTGACCGGGGCCACCACGGTCGACTTCGGTGCCCCGACCCTGTCGATGCACTCAACCCGGGAAGCCTGTGGCGTCGCCGACCAGGCGATGTATGCCGGCGCTCTCCAGGCCTTCCTCTCACCTGCCTGAGGGCTGACCTGCGCGACAGAGAGAACTTGCCTGTGGGCGGGTGAGGGCGTGCCCGTGCGCGGGTGTGGCCGCGGTGTCAGGCGCTCTGGTGCCGGCGGTGCGGGTCGGTCCGCTGGGTGCCGGTGATCCGGTAGGCATCGAGCACGCCGCTGACCCGCCGCACCGCGCGGATCACCGACTCCAGGTGGCTCGGGTCAGCCATCTCGAAGGTGAACTTGGACAGCGCCACCCGGTCTCGTCCGGTCTGCACCGAGGCCGCGAGGATGTTGACGTGCTGGTCGGTGAGCGCCTTGGTGATCTCGGCCAGGAGCCCGGCCCGGTCGAGGGCCTCGACCTGCAGCTGCACCAGGAAGACGCTGGTCTCCGTCGGTGACCAGGCCACGTCGATGATCCGCTCGGACTGCTGCTTCAGCGACTCGGCGTTGGTGCAGTCGGTCCGGTGCACCGAGACACCCTTGCCGGTGGTCACAAAGCCCATGATCGGGTCGCCCGGCACGGGCGTGCAGCACTTGGCGAGCTTGACCCAGACGTCGTCCGTGCCAACGACGGTGACCCCTGAGTCGAGCGACCGGTTGCGGCCCCGGTTGGGCACGGTCGCCTCGGCCAGGTCCTCGGTGGCACCGTCCTCACCGCCGAGCGTGGACACCAACTGCTTGACCACATGGGCAGCCGAAACGTGCCCCTCACCGACAGCGGCGTAGAGGCCGTCGACGTTGTGATAGCGCAGGTCGCCCGCGACGGCGTTGAGCGTCTCGTGCGACATCAACCGTTGCAGCGGCTGGTTCTGTTTGCGGAGCACCTTGGCGATCTGGTCCTTGCCGGACTCGATCATCTCCTCGCGGCGCTCCTTGGAGAACCACTGGCGGATCTTGTTGCGGGCCCGGGGGCTCTTGACGAAGTTGAGCCAGTCACGACTCGGCCCCGCCTCCGCAGCCCTGCTCGTCAGGATGTCGACGACGTCGCCATTGGCCAGCGAGCTGTCCAGCGGCACCAGCTTGCCGTTGACCCGGCCGCCGACACAGTGGTGCCCGACCTCGGTGTGCACCGCATAGGCGAAGTCCACCGGGGTTGCACCGGCGGGCAGGGCCATGACGTCGCCCCCCGGAGTGAAGACATAGACCTCGGCACCGCCGATCTCGAACCGCAGGGACTCCAGGAACTCCCCCGGGTCGGCGGTCTCCTTCTGCCAGTCCAGGAGCTGGCGCAGCCACTCCATGCCCTCCATCTGGCCGGGCCCCCCGTCGGGCCCCAGGGGTGGCTTGACGCCGTCCTCCTTGTACTTCCAGTGGGCGGCGACGCCGTACTCCGCGCGACGGTGCATCTGGTGGGTGCGGATCTGGACCTCGACCGGCTTGCCATCGGGTCCGATGACCGTCGTGTGCAACGACTGGTACATGTTGAACTTCGGCATCGCGATGTAGTCCTTGAACCGGCCCGGGACCGGGTTCCACCGGGCGTGCAGCGCACCGAGCACCGCATAGCAGTCCTGCACCGTCTCGACCAGGACGCGGACCGCCACCAGGTCGTAGATCTGCTCGAAGTCGCGGCCGCGGACGATCATCTTCTGGTAGACGGAGTAGTAGTGCTTCGGGCGCCCGGTCACCACCGCCTTGATCTTGGAGTCCTTCAGGTCCCTCCCGATCTCGGTGCGGACCGTGGCGAGATACTCCTCCCGCGCCGGGGCCCGCTCAGCGACCATCCGGACGATCTCGTCGTAGATCTTCGGGTAGAGCTGGGCGAAGGACAGGTCCTCCAGCTCCCACTTGATCGTGTTCATGCCGAGCCGGTGGGCCAGCGGGGCGTAGATCTCCAGCGTCTCGTTGGCCTTGCGGGCGGCAGACTCCGGGGACACATATCGCCAGGTCCTCGCGTTGTGGAGCCGGTCGGCGAGCTTGATCACCAGCACCCGGATATCGCGCGCCATGGCCACGACCATCTTGCGGACGGTTTCAGCCTGGGCGGCCTCGCCATACTGCACCTTGTCCAGCTTGGTGACGCCATCGACCATCATCGCGATCTCGTCGCCGAAGTCCTTGCGCAGCTGGGCCAGCGCGTAAGAGGTGTCCTCCACCGTGTCGTGCAGCAGTGCTGCGGCGAGTGTCGAGGGGGTCATCCCCAGCTCGGCCAGAATCGTGGCGACCGCGAGAGGGTGGGTGATGTAGGCGTCGCCGCTCTTGCGCTGCTGGCCCTCGTGCGCGCGCTCCGCGACGCGGTAGGCCCGTTCGATCAGGTCGAGGTCGGCCTTGGGGTGGGTGGCCCGGACCGCACGCAGCAGCGGCTCCAGCACCGGGTTGGACCCGGGCCGGGTGCCTCCCAGTCGGGCCAGGCGTGCGCGGACGCCGTGGCTGTGGGAGGAGGCCGGGGCGACATCCTCACTCATGACGCGATTGTAGGCCGCTCAGACCCCAGGTTGCGCCATCGTCCACCGACAGTGCCGCTGGTCAGTCCGTCAACAGCGCGTGGACCGGCGTGCCCGTGAGCTTGCTGCGACCGTTGAGGAAGCCCAGCTCGAGCACCACCTCGACCGCCACCGCCTCGCCGCCGCACTGCCGGACGAGGTCGACGGTGGCTGCCGCGGTGCCGCCGGTGGCAAGGACGTCGTCCACCACGAGCACGCGCTCCCCCGGGCGCACCGCGTCGGTGTGCAGCTCGATCGTCGCTGAGCCGTACTCCAGGGTGTAGGAGACGGCGTGGGTTGCCGCCGGGAGCTTGCCCTCCTTGCGCACCGGCACGAAGCCGACGCCCAGTTCGTGGGCGATGATGGCGCCGAGGATGAACCCGCGTGCCTCCACGCCGATCACCACGTCCACGGTCCCGCGGCGTCGTCGGACCACGTCGGCCACCACCCGGTCCCGCAGGGGCGGGTCCAGCAGCAGCGGCGTGAAGTCCTTGAAGACGACTCCCGGCTCCGGGAAGTCGGGGATCGCCCGCAGGCGAGCCCCGACATCCTGGGCGAGGTCCGGGTCCGCTCCATCGGGCGTGTGGTCAGCTGGTCGCAGAGCCGCGGTCATGATCGCAGTATGCCGTGGGGCCGGGTCAGCGCTTGGACTTCGGCGGGCGCTTGGGTTGGTTGCGCGGCCCGCGGGACCGCGGGTGGACCTCCCGGGCGGCACGCGGGTGGACCTCCCGGGGGCGGGGTGCAGGTGCGGCCTCGCCCGGCGTCCCCTCGGCCAGTGCGTCGGGGGCCGTGTCCGCCGTCTCCTCGGTCAGCAGTATGACCCCGGCGCCCTCGTCCTCCTGGGGCTCCATGGACTCCATCCCGGGAGGGGCGTTGTAGTCGCGCTCCATCCCGGGCGGGGCCGCGTAGTCAACCTTGTCGGACTGCCGGTCCTCACGCTTGGCAATCTTCTTGTCCAGTGCCTTGATCTCGTCCTCGTTCTGGCGCAGGTGCACCAGGAGGGGGGTCGCGATGAAGATGGAGGAGTAGGTGCCGACCAGCATGCCGACGAACAGCGCCACGGACAGGTCTAGGAGCGTGCCGGGACCGATCAGCGTCACACCGAAGACCAGGATCGCCGCGACCGGCAGCAGTGCGACGACGGAGGTGTTGATGGAGCGGACCAGGGTCTGGTTGACCGCAAGGTTCGCCGCCCGGGCGTAGGTCGTGCGCTTGGAGTCCAGGGCGTACTCGGTGTTCTCGCGCACCTTGTCGAAGACGACGATGGTGTCGTAGATCGAGTAGCCCAGGATCGTCAGAAAGCCGATCACGGAGGCCGGCGAGATCTCGATGCCGAGCAGCGCGTAGATCCCGACGGTGAACAGCACGTCGTGCAGGAGCGCGACCAGCGCCGCGGCCGCCATCTTCCACGTGCGGAAGTACAGGGCCAGCACGACGGTGACCAGCGCCAGGAAGGCCACCAGCGCCTGGATCGCCTTGGTCGTGACGGTGTCGCCCCAGGAGGGCCCGACGAAGGAGCTGGTGACATTGTCATCGCCGACCGAGAACTCCTCCGCGAGGGCCTCGATGGAGGCGTTGGACTCCCCGGCGCTCAGCTCGCCGGTCTGGATACGGACTGTGTCGGAGCCGATCTGGGTGACCGATACCTCGGCGGCGTCGGGAGCCTGACCGCGCACTACCTCGGTGGCCCGGGACTCATAGTCCTGCATGTTGCTGACCCCGGGGACGCGGAGCTCAGTGCCGCCGCGGAACTCAATACCGAAGTTGAGTCCCTTGGCGAAGATGCCGAGGAGCGAGATGATGAGGAGGATCCCGGCGATTCCGTACCAGAGCTTGCGCCGACCGACGATGTCGAACGAACGCTTGCCGGTGAACAGGTCATTACCGAATCTGGCGAAACTAAACATCAGACGATGCCTCCCTCGGTCTGCTCCCGGGTGGGACCGGTCCGTTTGGGTTCGGGCATCGCGAACTGGCCGCGGCCCAGGTAGGTGGAACGACGGGCCCCCAGGTGCTCGGGATCCATGCCCGACCACTTGTGACCCTCACCGAAGAACTTGGTGTTGGCCAGGATGCTCACCACGGGGTGGGTGAACATCATGACCACGATCAGGTCGATCACGGTGGCCAGCCCCAGGGCGAATGCGAACGCCTTCACGCCCGACTCGGAGAGGAAGTACAGCACCGCAGCCGCCAACAGGTTGACGAAGTCGGAGATGATGATGGTCCGACGGGCTCTGCGCCACCCGGTGTCGACCGCATAGCGCAGTGGACGCCCCGTGCGGACCTCGTCCCGGATGCGTTCGAAGTAGACGATGAAGCTGTCTGCCGTCACACCGATCGCGACGATCAGTCCGGTCACGCCGGCCATCGTCAGCCGGAAGTTCGTCGCCCAGCCCAGCATGGTCACTGCCAGATAGGCCAGGATGCCCGCGATGACCAGGGACGCGACGGTCACCAGGCCCAACGCGCGGTACTGGACGAGTGAGTAGATGAAGACCAGGATCATGCCGATGGCGCCGGCGATCACGCCGAGCCGTAGCTGCTCGCCGCCGAGCTGCGGGCTGAGCTGCTCCGAGGTCTGCACGTCGAAGCTCATCGGCAGCGCGCCGAACTTCAGTGTGTTGGCCAACTCCTCCGCACTGTCGTTGGTGAAACCACCGGTGATGGTGGCCACACCGTCAGTGATCGGCGAGTTCACTCCGGGGGCGGAGATGACCTGGCCGTCCAGCACGATGGCGAACCGGTTCTGGGTGGAGTTCTGTCCGAAGTTGAACAGGCGGGTCGTGATCTCCCGGAAGGCGTCCCGGCCCTCGCTGTCGAAGTTCAGGCGCACCTCCACGATGCCGGTCGGCTGACCACCGGCGCCGACCTGCAAACCAGAGCTGGCGTCGGTGAGGGAGGCACCGCTGAGCTCGGAGGGACCGAGAATGTACTTCTCGGTGCCTCCCACCGAGCAGGCCACGATGGCCTCGTCGCTCGGAGCGGAGGAGGCGGTGCGCACGTTCTCGTCCTCGGCGCAGTCGTACTCCATGAACTGCTGCTGCAGCTCGGGAGTGACCCAGGCCAGGTCGCTGGCGCTGGTCGGTTCGGCGCCCTCCGGCGCGTCAGTGACGGCCGAGTCGTCAGGGGCCTGCGTGCTCTGAGCGTCATCGGTGCTGCCGCCGTCGTCGGCGCCGGGTGCCTCGGTGGCCTCCGCCGCGTCCGTGCTGCCGGCCGCGGACACTGGGCCGGCTGCGTGGAGCACTGGCACCTGGTCGGCCAGGAGTCCCTCGGGGTAGGCCGCGTTAGTGGTCTCTGCATCGTCGGTGCCGGAGTCGTCCGTGGGCTCATCCGTCGGCGACTCGGTGGGATCGGCCATGGGTGCCTCGGTGGCACCGGGAGGCATCGGCAGCTCACGCGGCGGCTCGGTCGGTGCCTGCTGCGTCACCGGAGCGGCGACCAGGACTGCACGGAAGCGGAGCTGGGAGGAGCGACTGAGGGCCTCCAGTTGCTCGGGGGTCGGCGTTCCGGGGATAGCGACCTGGATGTTCGATCCGAGACGGGAGACCTCGGCCTCGGCGACACCGCTGCCGTCGACACGGCGCCGGATGATGTCGATGGCCTGGTCCAACTGCTCGGGCTGGACCGACTCGTCCCCCTCGACAACCGGCTCGATCACCATCTGCCGTCCACCAGCCAGGTCCAGACCCAGCAGCGGGGTGAGTTGGGCCTTCGGCTCGCCCCATGTGTTGGCAGCGCCCAGGCCTCCCCCCAGAACGACGATCAGGGCCAGCAGTGCCAGCAGGGTGTTCCGGGCCTTGCGGTTGCGCGGGTTGCGCGCCATCACTGCTCCCCCATGGTCTCGTCGGCGCCCGGCTGGGCGTGTGGCGGTTGTGCCCCCGGCGCCTGCATCACGACGCGACGGTCGAACTGCAGCACGACCCCAGGTGCCGCCTCGATCTGGACGGTGCTCGCGTCCATCTGCGCGATGGTCCCGTAGAGCCCTGTCGTCGTCATCACCCGCGATCCGACTGCCAGGTCGGCCTGCATCTCCTTGAACTTCTTCTGCCGCTTGCGCTGGGACCAGAAGAGGAAGGCGATGAGGAGGAGTGGCAGCAACAGCAACAGCATGCTGAAGCCGTCACCGCTGCCTCCGTTGGCAGCGGCCGAGGCCAGTGGCGACATGGAGATTCCTTATAACGTCTGTCGGTGAGTGTCCAGGCGCCCTGACCTTGGGGCGGTCCACCGCCAGTGGACACTCGCGGCAGTCTAGGTGACGGGGCTGGGTCCGCCCAACACCCCACCCCGCACGTCAGGTAAAGATCCGGTATCTTCCCGCGTTTTCAGAGTGGGTTTGGGCGCGTTCCCGCAGGGTCGTCGCGGATTCATGAGCCGTCCCGCAGTTTCGTCGCGTGCACGTGTCGGCCGCGCCAGGTCAGCCCGAGCCTCAGTGGTCCAGGCGACCCGGGGCGTCGATCGGCAGCTGCTCCTGCCCCGCGACGGAGTTGGGCGGGGTGAGACCGAGGTGCTCCCAGGCCGTCCGGGAGGCTGATCGCCCGCGTGGAGTGCGCACGATGTAACCCTCTCGGACCAGGTAGGGCTCGGCCACGGTCTCCACCGTGTCGGGCTCCTCCCCCACGGCCACGGCCAGTGTGCTGAGCCCGACCGGGCCACCACCGAACCGCTTGCACAAGGCCTCCAGCACGGCGCGGTCGAGGCGGTCCAGACCCTGCCGGTCCACGTCGAAGAGCTCGAGTGCCGCCAGGGCGGCCTCCTCGTCGACGATGTGCTGCCCGTGCACCTGCGCCCAGTCCCGGACCCGACGGAGCAGCCGGTTGGCGATGCGGGGTGTGCCACGGGACCGGGAGGCGATCTCGTGGATCCCCTCGCGGGTGCTGTCGATCTCCAGGAGGCCGGCGCTGCGGCTGAGGATCCGCTGCAGGTCCTCGGTGTTGTAGTAGTCCAGGTGCCCTGTGAAACCGAAGCGGTCCCGCAGAGGGGCGGGCAGCAGGCCCGCCCGGGTGGTCGCGCCGACGACGGTGAACGGTGGCAGCTCCAGAGGGATCGCCGTAGCTCCTGGCCCCTTGCCGACGATGACGTCGACACGAAAGTCCTCCATCGCCAGATAGAGCATCTCCTCGGCCGGGCGGGCCATGCGGTGGATCTCATCGAGAAAGAGCACCTCGCCCTCGACCAGCGAGGACAGCACCGCCGCCAGGTCGCCGGCGTGCTGGATCGCGGGGCCGCTGGTGATGCGCATCGGCTGCTCCAGCTCGGCCGCGATGATCATCGCCAGAGTGGTCTTGCCGAGCCCCGGAGGGCCGGAGAGCAGGACGTGGTCGGGCGGGCTCGCCCGGCGGCGGGCCGCCTCTAGGACCAGACCGAGCTGGTCACGCACCCGGCGCTGGCCGGGGAACTCCGTCAGCCGACGTGGTCGCAACGCTGCCTCGATGCGTCGCTCCTCGTCCGTCGGCGAGGCGTCCACCACGCGCGCTGTCGCGTCGAAGGAGCCGTCGTCGCCATGCTCGAGGTCCTCGAGGTCTGCACCAGACGCCCGCCCCGCAGCGTTCTGGCCGGACCCCTCCTGGTCGTGGAGGCTCACCGTCCCAGCTCCCGGAGGGCCGCGCGCAGGAACTCGGAGACCACCGTGGGCGGCTGCCCTGCAGCACGGACCCGCTCGATCGCGTCGTCCGCCTGCTTGCCGCTCCACCCCAGGCCCACCAGGGCCTCGTGCACCTGACCACCCAGCTGATCACCGCTCGCCCGGGCGGCCGGCGTGCCACCTCCGATCGATGGCTCGACCCCCATCGCGAGGATCTTGTCCTTCAGCTCCAGCACGATGCGCTCGGCACCCTTCTTGCCGATGCCCGGGACCTTGGTGAGAGCGGCGAGGTCGCCGCCGGCGATGGCCTGGCGGACTCCGTCAGGGCTGTGCACCGACAACATGGCCAGGGCCAGCCGGGGCCCGACACCAGAGACGGTCTGCACCTGCTCGAACAGGGAGCGTGCCTCGGTGCCGTCAAAGCCGTAGAGGGTCAGTGACTCCTCGCGCACCACGAGCGTCGTGGCGAGGGTGACCTCGCCCGTGCCGCTGCAACCTGCCGCGGTGGCGGGCGTGGTCAGCACGTGCAGACCCACGCCGCCGACCTCGACGACGACATGGTCAAGCCCGACATGGAGCACCGGGCCCCGGACGGATGCGATCACGGGAAGCTCCTCCGAACGGCGGTCTGTGGGCGAGCAGGCACCGGGAGGCGCGGGCCACGGCCGTGCGTGGCGTGCAGCTCCTCGAGCCGGTTGCGGGGTGCCCGGCCAGCGCTCTGTTCGGCACGCTGCAGCGCGTTGCCCCGGGCCGCGCCGGCCAGACGACTGTCGGACAACCCCCGCCACAGGTGACACACGGCGAGAGCGAGGGCGTCGGCGGCGTCGGCCGGCTTGGGTGCGGTCTCCAGCCCCAGGATCCGGGTGATCATCATCGTGACCTGCGCCTTGTCGGCCCGCCCGTTGCCGGTCACCGCGGCCTTGACCTCGGTGGGTGTGTGCAGCGCCAGGGGCAGGCCGAGACGCGCCGCAGCGAGCATCGGGACCGCCGACGCCTGCGCCGTGCCCATGATCCCCTTGATATTGGCCTTGGCGAAGACTCGCTCGACGGCCACCGCGTCCGGCTGATGCTCGGCCAGCCACTGGTCGATCTCGGTCTGCAGGGTCAACAGGCGCTCCTGCGGGTCGTCGCCCGGCGGCGTGCGGACCACGCCGACGGCGACCATGCGCACCGACCGACCGCCGGTGGACTCCACGACGCCCAGGCCACACCGGGTGAGCCCGGGGTCGACACCAAGAACACGCACCCCGGCACCTCCTCATGGTCTCGCGTCAGGCTGCCTCCGAACACCTGTTCGCCACAACGCTACGTCACCGGCACGACAGACCAGGGCAGGACTCGCCGGGGTCGCCCCACGGGGCGCCGTAGGCCGACACTCGCCGGTGATGCACCCCGCGCCACCCCGGCCGCGGCGGCGGGTCAGTCGTCGGCCTCGAGCTCGGCCAGCACCTCATCGGAGACGTCAGCGTTGGAGAAGACGTTCTGCACGTCGTCGCAGTCCTCGAGGGCGTCGACAATGCGCATCATCTTGCGGGCCCCCTCGGCGTCCAAGGGCACCTCCATGCTCGGCACGAAGGTGACCTCCGCCGAGTCATAGTCGAGACCTGCTTCCTGCAGCGCAGTGCGCACCGCGACCACGTCCGTGGCCTCGGAGATGATCTCGAAGGACTCGCCGAGATCCTCGATCTCCTCGGCACCAGCCTCCAGGACGACCTCCAGCAGGGCCTCCTCAGTGGTCTCCCCCGACGTCTGCTCCTTGGGCACGACGACCTGGCCCTTGCGGTCGAACAGGTAGGCCACTGAGCCGCTGTCGGCCATGCTGCCGCCGTTGCGGGTCAGCGCGGTGCGGACCTCCATGACGGCGCGGTTCTTGTTGTCGGTCAGGCACTCGATGTAGAGCGCGACGCCACCGGGTGCGTACCCCTCATAGACCAGGGCCTCATAGTTGGCACCGCCCGCCTCGGCCCCGGAGCCCCGCTTGACGGCGCGATCGATGTTGTCGTTGGGCACCGAGGTCTTCTTGGCCTTCTGGATGGCGTCGAACAGCGTGGGGTTGCCGGCCGGGTCGCCGCCGCCGGTGCGCGCCGCGACCTCGATGTTCTTGATCAGCTTGGCGAAGAGCTTGCCGCGCTTGGCGTCGATCACCGCCTTCTTGTGCTTGGTCGTTGCCCACTTGGAGTGCCCAGACATCAGTTATCCCTGTTCGTCGTGCTCGCGCTTCCCTCAACTACTGCTCGGCCGTCGATGTTACCCCTCGCCCGGACCATCTCCACGAATAGTGCGTGCACCCGGACGTCGTCGGTCACCTCGGGGTGGAAGGCGGTCGCCAGCAGGTTGCCCTGCCGGACCGCCACCGGGTGTTTCGTGCCGTCCCGCTCGATGCTGGCCAGCACCTGCACGCCGGGGCCGACCCGCTCCACCCAGGGAGCGCGGATGAACACAGCATGGAAGCGCTCACTCAGACCGTCGAGGACCAGGTCCACCTCGAAGGAGTCGACCTGTCGCCCGAAGGCGTTCCGCCGGGTGGTGATGTCGAGCGCTCCGAGGCCCTGCTGGTCGGCGCGCCCGTCCAGGATCTCAGCGGAGAGCAGGATCATCCCGGCGCAGGAGCCGTAGACCGGCAGCCCGTCTGCCAGCCGGGCGCGCAGCGGCTCAGCGAGCCCGAAGACGCGCAGCAGCCGGTCGATCGTGGTCGACTCCCCGCCGGGGATGACCAGGCCGTCGATCGCTGCGAGCTCCTCGGGGCGGCGGACCGGGACGGCCTCGGCCCCGGCCAGGGTCAGGGCGCGGATGTGCTCGACGACGTCGCCCTGGACAGCCAGGACACCGACCAACGGGGCGGAGGTGGGTCCGGTCACCAGCCGCGCTCGGCGAACTGGATGGACCGGGCCGGCTCGTCGACATTGATGCCAACCATCGCCTCGCCCAGCCCTCGGGAGACCTTGGCGATCATGTCGGGGTCGTCGTGGAAGGTCGTGGCCTTGACGATCGCCTCGGCACGTTCCTTGGGGTTGCCGGACTTGAAGATGCCCGAGCCCACGAAGACGCCCTCGGCGCCGAGCTGCATCATCATCGCGGCGTCGGCGGGCGTCGCGATGCCCCCGGCGGTGAACAGCACCACGGGCAGCTTGCCGTTGCGGGCGACGTCGGCGACCAGCTCATAGGGCGCCTGGAGCTCCTTGGCGGCGACGAACAACTCGTCCTCGGGCAGGCTCGAGAGGCGGCGGATCTCCTGGCGGATCTGGCGCATGTGCATGGTCGCGTTGGACACGTCGCCGGTGCCGGCCTCGCCCTTGGAGCGGATCATGGCGGCGCCCTCGGTGATGCGACGCAGCGCCTCACCCAGGTTGGTCGCACCACAGACGAACGGGACGGTGAAGGCCCACTTGTCGATGTGGTTGCTGTAGTCGGCCGGGGTGAGCACCTCGGACTCGTCGATGTAGTCGACACCGAGGGACTGCAGGACCTGGGCCTCCACGAAGTGGCCGATGCGGGCCTTGGCCATCACCGGGATCGACACGGCCTCGATGATGCTGTCGATCATGTCGGGGTCACTCATCCGGGAGACGCCACCCTGGGCGCGGATGTCGGCCGGCACCCGCTCCAGCGCCATGACGGCGACGGCTCCGGCGTCCTCGGCGATCTTGGCCTGCTCGGCGGTGACGACGTCCATGATCACCCCACCCTTGAGCATGTCGGCCATGCCGCGCTTGACGCGGGTGGTCCCGGCGTCCGGTGCGGCGCTGTCCGTGCCATGGGGCGCGAGGCCGGGGGCGGAGTTGGTCACAGAGTTGGTGTCAGGGGTGCTCATGTTGGTGCCTTCCGGGGCGTGGTGGTGCTCGGCATTGAGTGCGCTCACCGGTGGGGTGGGGCCCGGGCTGTGCCGGCGTCCCACCATGTGGTCGGGTCGGTCCTCCAGTCTAGGTCCCCCGTGGCCGGTCCACCGCACTGGCGCCGGATCAGGTGGCCGCGGGCCAGTCGTCGTCGAAGGTGATGGGCAACGGGACCTTGGCGGACCCGGCCAGGTGCAGGAAGCGCACCAGCCGCTGACCGCGCACCGCGCGCGCCTCCTGGACGGCCTCGTTGTGGAAGCGCCGAGCCAGCTTGACCCGCTCCCCCGTGCCCCGCATCCGCTCGAGCAGCTCCCCCACCTCGACCGGCTCACCAGGCTCCGGGGCATGGGTGGCCCGCAGCACCTCGCTGAGCTGGGACTCGGCGTCGAGCCGATCCTGGGACCAGGTCTCGGCCTGGTCCAGGGCCGCCCCCGCAGAGGCTGCCATCAGGGCGGCGGAAGCGGGGTCGATGCCGGCGATATAGGCAACTTCCAGGGCGGCCTCGGCGCGACGCACGAGCTGGGCGTCGAGCGCCGCGGCCGTCCCGATCACCCGGTGGTGCAGGCGGTCCAGCCGCACCGCGGTGTAGGAGAGGTACCACCCGAGGGCCAGCAGCGCGGCCAGCACGATGGAGCCGAGGATCACCCACTCCTGGACGCCCCACTCGATGTCCGGCGTCATCGGCCCAGCCACCTCCGCACGGTGCGGGCGACTCGTCCGGACGAGGAACCGGGCTGCCGCAGGCCAGGCTGCGTCGGGACCGGCATCGGGGGTCGGCGCGAGGCATGACCGTTGGCCGCTCCGAAGACCGTGCGCGCCGCAGAGGGCGCCCTGCCTCCTCGCGCGCTCCCACCGGCACCACCTGGGCTCACGGTCTCGCGCAGGGGCCCGTCGGTGGCTCGCTCGACGGCCACCGAGTCATAGACGGCCTCGATCCGGGCCCCGACCGTCGCCCAGTCATAGCGCCGGGCACGGGCCTGACCGGCCCGCCGCAACAGCTCCTGCTCCTGGGGGCTCTCCAGCAGGCGGACGATCGCCGCCGCCAGGGCCCGGTGGTCCCCCACCGGGAAGATGGCACCGGCGCCGGAGTCGCCGATGACCGCCGAGAACGCGTCGAGCGCGCTGGCCACCACCGGCGCGCCGGCGCTCATCGCCTCGACCAGGATGATCCCGAAACTCTCTCCGCCCGTGTTGGGCGCCACGTAGGCGTTGGCCTGCGCCAGCAACCGGATCTTGTCCTCCTCGCTGACCACTCCCAGGAAGCGCACCGAGTCGACCACCTGGTCGGACAGCCCGGCGCGGACCTCCGCGACATCGCCGGGGCCGGCCACGAGCAGCTCGGCATCGGGGACCTGCGCCAGCACCAGTGGCAGGGCCGCCAGGAGAACCGGCAGGCCCTTGCGCGGCTCGTCGAACCGGCCGAGGAAGACGATGCGCGGCCGACCACCGGGCTCCGGTGGGAGGTCCGCGGGAGCGAACCGGTCGACATACACCCCATTGGGGATGACCAGGGTGGTGCCACCGAAACCGGAGGCCATCGTGGTGTGCGCCGCGGCGGAGACCGCGATCCGGGCGGAGATCTTGTCCAGGCCCGGCTGCAGCAGTGGCTGGGCGGCGCGCATCGTGCCGACCCGCGACTGGGAGCTGTGGAAGGTCGCCACGACCGGCACCTCCGCGGCCCACAGCGCCAGCAGCGACAGGCTGGGCGCGGCCGGCTCGTGCAGGTGCAGCACGTCAAAGTCCCAGTCGTCCAGCCAGGCATCGACGCGGTTGGCCACGATCGGCCCGAAGGACAGCCGCGCGACCGACCCGTTGAAGCGGACCGGGACGGCACCACCGGCACTGACCACGTAGTCGGGCAGCTCGGTGCCCTCATCGGCCGGCGCGAGCACCGAGACCACGTGACCGCGCCTCAGCAACCACTCGGCCAGGTCCCGGATGTGCAACTGCACGCCGCCGGGCACGTCGAAGGAGTAGGGACAGACGATCCCGATGCGCATCAGCGGATCCCGTCCGCGACGAAGACCCGCTGCATCATGTGCCAATCCTCGGTGTGCTCTCGCAGCGTGGCACCGAGGTAGTCGGCACACGCCTGGGTCATCGCGGTGATCTGCTCGCTGCGGGTCCCCCCGTCGGGGACCGCCACCGCCGGGCCAAAGGTCAGCACCACACGGTAGGCCGAGGCGCCGGCCGACCGGCCGGCCGCACCCTCTGCGGTGCGCTCGTAGGTCACGGTCACCGGGTGGAGCGGCGCGCCGGTGGCCAGGGCCAGTGCTGCTGGGCCACTCGCCATGCGGGCGGGGTGCCCGCACAGACTCACCTCGACGCCCGAGTCGGTGAGGTCGCGGTCCGCCAGGAGCGGCACCAGACCACCCGCGTGGACCGTGCGCACCAGGGCCCGAAAGGGTGACTGACCGCCGGTGAGCGGCAGGATCGTCATGCCCAGCGCCTCGCGGTAGGCGACGAACCGGTCGTAGAGCTCCTCCGGGCGGAGCCGCTCGGCCACCGTGGTGACCGGCGCCAGGTGATGGGTGGCCCACGCCCCGACGGTGTCCCAGTTGCCCAGGTGCCCCAGGAAGCAGACCACGCCCCGGCCTGCCCCGAGGGCCTCGCGCGGCGGTCCGTCGCCGATCACACGGACGCTCGCGGCCAGCTCCCCGGCGGTGCGGTCGGGCAGGCGGAAGGACTCGCACCAGTAGCGCAGGTAGGAGCGCAGCCCGGCGTGCACCAGGTCGTCCAGCTCGTGCGCGGAGAGCTCGGGCCGGATCCGGGCGTAGTTGGCACGCATCCGCTCCACGCCCTTGCCGCCGCGGCGGTGCATCGCGTCAGCGATCCGCTCGAACAGGGCGTAGGCCGCCGGCGCGGGCAGCTTGCGCACCGCCCCCCACCCCAACCGGTAGCCCAGCACGCTCGCCCTCTCCCCCATTTTTGGGGAGGTTCGGACCGGCCCCAGCGCCTTTTTGGGGAGGATCGGCCCACCGTCTCGTGAGCTGAGCGCTCCCCATCGGGTGCGGCTCGGCATACTCAGGACCCCACCGGACGAGCCAGCGCCTGGGTGCGCACGGTGAGGATGCGCTGCAGGACGGTGATCAGGCTGGCCACGGCGAGCGCCGCCAGCACCGCCGTCAACACCCACATCGGCAGGAAGAGCCCGCAGAACCCGGTGGTGACCAGCGTGGCGACCAACCGGTCGGCCCGCTCGGCAATGCCAACATTGGCGGTGAATCCCAGGCTCTCGGCGCGCGCCTTGGCATAACTGACGATGAAGCCGAGGATGAGGCAGGCCAGCGCGAGCGCCGCGGTGAGGTCGTCCTGGCCACGACCGGTGAAATAGAGGATCAACCCACCGAAGACGGCCGCATCGCCGATCCGGTCCAGGGTGGAGTCGAGAAAGGCACCCCACGAGCTGGTGCGCCCGGACATCCGGGCCATCGTGCCGTCGATCAGGTCGGTGAACACGAAAGCGGTGATGAACAGCGTCCCCCACCAGAGCTCCCCGATCGGATAGAAGTAGAGCGCGCCGAAGGTCACCCCGGCCGTCCCGACGACCGTCACGGCATCAGGACTCACCCCGAGGCGCAGCAGAAGTCGCGCGATCGGGGTGAAGATTGCGGTGAAGAACGCTCGGGCGTACCTGTTCAGCATCGTCCCCCCAGGCTACTGAGTCGTGCTCGCCACACGGTCACGGCGTGCCGGGCGACTCCGTGCCCTCCGTCACGTCCTCGTCGGACCAGACGGCGACCAACGCCTGGCGGGCCGCCTCCAGCAGAGTGGGCACCGCCTTGGTCTGTCCGATGATGGGCAAGAAGTTCATGTCGCCGCCCCAGCGCGGCACGACGTGCTGGTGCAGGTGGGCGGCCACGCCGGCACCGGCCACCTCGCCCTGGTTCATGCCGATGTTGAACCCGGCCGGGGCCGAGGCCCTGCGCAGTGCGCCCATCGCTGCCTGGGTCAGCTGCGCGAACTCGACCGTCTCCTCCGCGGTGAGGTCGGTATAGAGCGGGACGTGGCGGTAGGGGCAGACCAGCAGGTGGCCGGGGTTGTAGGGGAACAGGTTGAGCACGACGTAGCAGGTCTGGCCGCGGTGGACGACGAGCCCCTCGGCGTCGTCCTTGTCGGGCGCGACGCAGAACGGGCACCCCCGGCCCGCGTCGTCGGTGGGTCGCTCGCCACGGATGTAAGCCATCCGGTGCGGGGTCCAGAGTCGCTGGAAACCGTCCGGCACCCCCGCGAAGTCGGTGGCGGGCTCCCCCGTGCTGTCCTCCTGCACCATGGCCGCGATCCTATCTCCCGCACGGAGCGCACCGGCTGAGCCGGCCTGGGAACATCGTTGGGTCCTCGTCGGTTGCCGCCCATATGACCGAGACCGGAGCAGACCACACGGACTATGTCCCGCCCGCCACCGACTGGGTGCGCAAGCAGTTGGACGCGATCGACGAGGCCGGGGGTGATGCGTCCGTCGCCAAGATCCAGGGCCGCGATGTTGTCGTGGTGACCCTCATCGGGGCGAAGTCGGGGCGGCCCCGCCGGGTGCCGCTGATGCGCGTGGAGCATGAGGGCAGCTATCTGGCGGTGGCCAGCAAGGGCGGAGCTCCCGAGGACCCGCAGTGGGTGGCGAGCATCCGCAAGAACCCGGACCAGGTGAGCGTCCTGGACGGCACAACCGAGACCCCGATGACCAGCCGGGAGCTGAGCGGCCAGGAGCGCGCGACCTGGTGGGACCGCGGGGTCGAGGCCTTCCCCTCGTATGCCGACTACCAGGCCAAGACCGACCGCCTGATCCCCATCTTCCTGCTCGAGCCCCGCTGACTCGTATGCCGAGGCTCGCCTGGCCGTAGCGACCTCGCCTAGATCTGTGGTGCGATCGGGCAGTGATGTTCTCGAACCTGGACCTGGAGCGGATCGCCGCCGGCGAGGTCGACCTGGCGTTCCGGGTGTGGCGCCGGCCGATGCACACACCGGGCGGCCGTCAGCGCACCCGGGCTGGTGTCGTCGGCTTCACCGCGGTGGAGCCGGTCGACCCGGCGGACATCACGAGGGAGGAGGCGGCTCGGGCGGGTCGGACCCTGTCCGAGCTTGAGGCCTTCCTCGCCCGCAAGGACGGCACGGTCTATCGGATCGGTCTGCAGTTCCTCGGCCCGGACGAGCGGGTCGCGCTCCGGGAGCGTGACCAGCTGACCAGCAGTGAGCTGGGCGAGGTCGCCGAACAGCTCGCCGCCGTGGACAGACGGAGTTCCCGTGGCCCGTGGACCCGCCAGTTCCTGGAGCTCATCGAGGGGCGGCCGGCCGAGCTGGCCGAGACGATCGGCGCCTCGATCGGGTGGGAGCGGGCTCCCTTCAAGGCCAACGTGCGGCGACTCAAGGAGCTCGGACTGACCGAGAGCCTCCCGACCGGCTACCGACTCTCCCCGCGGGGGATGGCTGTGTTGGCGTCCCTGCGGAGGCACACGCCGGGGCGGGGTGGTCGCCGCTCGTGAGAGAGCGGTCCGAACCTCCGCGGTCCGAACCTCCCCAAAGTTGTGTTCAGAGCGGTCCGAACCTCCCCAAAGTTGTGTTCAGAGCGGTCCGATCTTCCCCAAAAATGGTTAGACCTGGGCGCGGCTGCGGACGGCGGCGGCGATCTCCTCGATCGCCTCGGCAATAGGCACCCCGTTCTTCTGGGAGCCGTCGCGGTAGCGGAAGGACACCGCGCCCGCGTCCCGGTCCTCGCCTCCGGCGATCAGGATGAACGGCACCTTCGACTTGCTCGCGTTGCGGATCTTCTTGGGGAAGCGGTCGTCCGACAGGTCGAGCTCCACCCGGATCCCGGCCGCGAGCAGCTGAGCCTCGACCTCCTTCAGGTAGCCGTCGAACTCCTCGGCGACAGGCACACCGAGCACCTGCACGGGCGCCAGCCACGGCGGGAACATCCCGGCATAGTGCTCCACGAGTACCCCGATGAACCGCTCGATGGAGCCGAACTTGGCCGAGTGGATCATGACCGGCTGCTGGCGGGTGCCGTCAGCAGCCGAGAACTCCAGCTCGAAGCGCTCGGGCTGGTTGAAGTCGTACTGGATGGTCGACATCTGCCAGGTGCGCCCGATCGCATCGCGTGCCTGGACCGAGATCTTGGGCCCGTAGTAGGCGGCGCCCCCAGGGTCGGCCACCAGGTCCAGCCCCGACTCGGTGGCCACCTGCTCCAGGATCGCCGTCGCCTCGGCCCACTGCTCCTCGGAGCCGATGAACTTGTCCTTCTTGTCCCCGTCGTCGCGGGTGGACAGCTCCAGGTAGTAGTCATCCAACCCGAAGTCGCTCAGCAGCTGGGTCACGAAGTTCAGCAGGTGCTTGATCTCACCGGGCGCCTGCTCACGGGTCACGTAGGAGTGGCTATCGTCCTGGGTGATCATCCGCACCCGGGTCAGCCCCTGCAGCACACCCGACTTCTCGTTGCGATAGACCGTCCCGAACTCGAAGAAGCGCAGGGGCAGCTCACGGTAGGAGCGGCCGCGGCTGCGGAAGATCAGGTTGTGCATCGGGCAGTTCATGGCCTTGATGCGGTAGGGCTGCCCGTCGTCGTCGATCGGCGGGAACATGCCCTCGGCGTAGTAGGGCAGGTGCCCGGAGGTGTGGAACAGCCCTTCCTTGGCGATGTGGGGCGTCCCGACGTACTGGAAGCCAGCGTCGATGTGGGCCTGTCGGACGTAGTCCTCCATCACCCGCTTGAGCACGCCGCCGCGCGGGTGGAAGACGGGCAGGCCGGGGCCGATCTCCTCGGGGAAGGAGTAGAGGTCCATCTCCGCCCCGAGCTTGCGGTGGTCGCGCCGCTCGGCCTCGGCGAGCCGCTCCAGATAGGCCTTCAGCTCGTCCTTGGACGGCCAGGCAGTGCCATAGATCCGCTGCAGCTGAGGGTTCTTCTCCGACCCGCGCCAGTAGGCAGCGGCACTGCGCATGATCTTGAAGGCGTTGCCGATGATCTTGGTGTTCGGCAGGTGCGGGCCTCGGCAGAGATCACCCCAGACGGTCTCGCCGGTCCGGTCCCGGTTGTCGTAGATCGTCAGCTGACTGCCGCCGACCTCGACCGCCGCACCCTCGGCCGCGTCCTCGGCGGAGCCGCCCTTCAGCCCGATCAGCTCCAGCTTGTAGGGCTCACCGGCCAGCTCCTCGCGCGCTGCATCGTCGGAGACGTCGCGCCGGTGGAAGGTCTGTCCGGTGTTGATGATGCGCTGCATCACCTTCTCGAGCTTCTTCAGGTCCTCCGGGTGGAACGGCTCCGACACGTCGAAGTCGTAGTAGAAGCCGTCCCGGATCGGTGGACCGATCCCCAGTCGCGCCTCCGGGTTGACCTCCTGCACGGCCTGGGCCAGGACGTGCGCACAGGAGTGCCGCAGCACGTCGAGCCCGTCCGGCTCGCTGATCAGCACCGGCTCGACGACGTCCCCGTTAGCCACCTCGTGGGCCAGGTCGCGCAGCTCTCCACCGATCCTGGCCACGACCACCTGCTTGTTGTCGGCGAACAGGTCGGCGGCGGTAGTGCCCTGATCGACCGATCGCTCGTTCCCGGCGATGGTGACGGTGATCTGGGCGGACACGGTGGCTCCTCGGAGTCGGTGGCGATGGCAGTCGCGGAGCGCGACTGTGCAAGCCTAATGGGGTGAGTAAGCCGAATCGTCCACCCCGCCCCCAGACGGTCCTGACCGTCCAGTCCTCGGAGTGGGTCTCCCCCACGACCGTCCGGGTCGTCGCGGGAGGTGAGGGGTTCTCTGGCCTCAACCTGAACGAGTTCACCGACGCCTACGTCAAGCTGCTCTTCGTCAAGCCCGAGCTGGGCCTGACTCCGCCGTATGACGAGGCGCACCTCCGCGAGCACCTCGCCCCGGAGGACCAGCCGGTTCGGCGCACCTACACCCTGCGGTGGGTCGACCGGGAGCGCGAGCAGGTCGCCATCGACTTCGTGGTGCACGGTGACGAGGGGATCGCTGCGCCCTGGGCGCGAGAGGCCCAACCGGGCGACCAGTTCGTCGTGTCCGGCGCTGGCGGCGGCTACGCCCCCGACCCCACCGCCGACTGGCACCTGTTCATCGGCGACGAGTCGGCCCTGCCGGCCATCGCCGCGGCCCTGGAGGCCCTGCCGGACCAGGCCCGTGGGATCGCCTACCTCCAGGTCACCGAGGACTCGGGGCGGATCGAGCTCGAGGCGCCCGAGGGCATCCACCTGGAGTGGTTGACCGGCGGCGCCCACCTGACCAGCCTCCTGGCCGATGCGGCAGCTGCCGGCCCGTGGCCCGAGGGCCGGGTGCAGGTCTTCGCCCACGGCGAGCGCGAGTCGATCAAGGCGGTGCGCGCCCTGCTGAAGGAGCGGGCCGTGCCCCGGGAGGATCTGTCCCTGTCGGGCTACTGGGCCTATGGGCGCACCGAGGACCGTTTCCAGGCCGAGAAGCGCGAGCCGGTCGGCCAGATCCCGGACTGAGTATGGCTGGGCACGTCGAGGTGATCTGCGGGCCGATGTTCGCGGGCAAGTCCGAGGAGCTCCTCCGGCGGGTCCGTCGCGCGCGGCTGGCGGGCCTCGACGTCGAGGTGATCAACCACGACCTGGACGAACGGCACGGCACCGGTCAGGTGGCCGCACACTCCGGAGCCAGGCTCGAGGCCCGCACCGCCTCCGACGTTGCTGGCCTCCGCAGAGTCCTCGGTGACCGTTCCCCCGACATCGTGGCCATCGACGAGGCCCAGTTCTTCGGCCCCGACCTCGTCGGTGTGGTCGACGAGCTGGCCGCCCGGGGCGCGACGGTCATCGTGGCGGGACTGTCGGTCACCTTCGACGGCCGACCGTTCGAGCCGCTGCCCACGCTGATGGCGACGGCCGAGATCGTCACCCGGCTGACCGCCGTGTGCTCGGTGTGCGGCGCCGAGGCGTCCTTCCACCAGCGCACAGACCCTCGGACGGCCCACGACGCCTTGACGACGGCGGCAGAGCACGTGGGCGGGACCGAGACCTATCAGGCTCGCTGCCGACACCACCTCCAGGTGGCGCGCTGAGCGCAGAGGTGCCCCTCGGCATACCCGACCTGTTCCCCCTTGCCCTTTCCAATATATAGCGCACCGGGGGCCTTGCCGCAAGCGGCTTCCTGCGGTCACACTTGACGTCTCACGAGCACAGAACCGCAGGTCACAGGGGGTTGGAGCCACACCTGCCGGAGCCTCGTGACGCACCCGTGACCGTCTTCTCCCTGGGAGCTGATGCCTGCATGACCGACCAGAGCACCGCCGCCTTCGCCCTTCCCGACACGCTCGTCGCCAAGCGCGACCCCGCCCTGATCGCCGCTGACGTGCAGCACTTCGCCGTCATCGCCGCCGCCCAGGCCGCGCAGATCGCCGAGCTCACCTCCCGGCTCGATGCCGCGCGCCGGGCGCCCGGTGGCTCGGGGCAGGCCGCCCTGGACCGTGACCTGGAGATCCACCGGCTCACCACGCAGCTGCGCCTGCTGCACCGCTTCGGACTCGACCTGTGCCTGGGCCGGGTCGTGCGCGCCGAGGAGCCCGAGCCCATCTATATCGGTCGCACCGGCCTCACCGGCCCGGACGGTGATCGCCTCCTGATCGACTGGCGTGCTCCAGCGGCGGAACCCTTCTTCGGCGCCACGCACGCCGACCCGATGGGTCTGGTCAGCCGCCGCCGCTATCGCTGGACGAGGGACGGCCGGGTGAGCGACTACTGGGACGAGGTGTTCACCGCCGACGGGCTGCAGGGCCACGCGGCTCTCGATGACCAGTCGGCCTTCATCGCCACCCTCGGCACGAGCCGGTCGCCGAGGATGCGGGACGTGCTGAGCACGATCCAGTCCGACCAGGACGCGATCATCCGCGCCGGCTCGCGCGGGGCGCTCGTGGTCGATGGTGGGCCGGGCACCGGCAAGACCGTGGTGGCCCTGCACCGCACGGCCTACCTGCTGTATGCCGACCCGCGCCTCGGTCACCAGCGCGGCGGTGTGCTCTTCGTCGGGCCGCACGAGCCCTACCTGGACTATGTGGGCGATGTGCTCCCCAGCCTGGGCGAGGAGGGTGTGCAGACGGTCACCCTGCGGGACCTGCTCCCCGAGGGCGCCTCGGCCGCCCCGGAGACTGACTCCGAGGCAGCACGGCTGAAGTCCTCGGCAGAGCTGGTCGGGGCGATCGAGCCGGCCGTGCGGTTCTACGAGGAGCCGCCGGGCACGGCGACACACCTCGAGGTGGACGGCGTCCCCCTCCGGGTCCGCGCTGAGGACTGGGCCGAGGCCTTCTCATCCGCAGAGCCGGGCACGCCCCACAACGAGGCACGCGAACAGGTGTGGGAGTCGCTCGTGCAGATCCTGCTGGACGGCGTCGAGGTCGACGAGGAGGACGAGGGCTTCGTCGAGGCCGACCTGCGCCGCGCCCTGGCCGAGCACGAGGATCTCACCTCGGTCTTCAACGGTGCCTGGCCGCTGCTGGAGCCCGAGGACGTCGTCGCTGACCTGTGGTCGGTGCCGGCCTTCCTGCGCCTGGCAGCTCCCTGGCTCTCCTCCGACGATGTCCAGCGCCTGCAGCGCGAGGACCCTGCGGCGTGGACCGTCTCGGACCTGCCACTGCTGGACGCCGCGCGCCAGCGGATCGGTGATCCGGGCGCCGCCAGGCGCCGGCTCCGGCAGCAGGAGGCGGCGGCACAGGAGCGGGCCCGCCTGGACGAGGTCATCGACCAGATGTTGGAGGCTGACAACATCGGGGGGCTGGGCCAGCAGCTGCGCCACCAGGACCTGCAGGACAAACTGCTCGATCAGGCGGCGCTGCCGAGCGTGGACCCGGACCGGTTGGCCGGCCCGTTCGCGCACATCGTGGTCGACGAGGCCCAGGAGCTCACCGACGCGCAGTGGCAGATGCTGCTGAGCCGCTGTCCCTCCCGCAGCCTGACGATCGTCGGTGACCGGGCCCAGGCGCGGCACGGTTTCACCGAGTCGTGGCAGGAGCGGTTGGAGCGGGTCGGCCTGGACCGGGTCGAGATCGCCTCCCTGACCCTCAACTACCGCACGCCGCAGGAGGTGATGACGCAGGCCGAGCCGGTCATCCGGGCGGCCATCCCCGATGCCAACGTGCCCACCTCGGTGCGGGAGGGCGGCATACCGGTGCACCACGGGTCCCGCACCGAGCTGGACGAGATCCTGACGGTCTGGTTGACCGAGCACGAGGAGGGCACGGCCTGTGTCATCACGACCGAGCCCGTCGTCGTGCCCGACCGGGTCCGGTCGCTGACGCCGGCGCTGGCCAAGGGGCTGGAGTTCGACCTCGTGGTCCTGCTCGACCCGCAGGAGTTCGGCACCGGCATCGAGGGGGCCGTCGACCGCTACGTGGCGATGACCCGGGCGACCCAGCAGCTGGTCGTCCTGACCAGCTCCTGATCGGCCCACCTGCGGCGTCAGCGCGCCGTGGGAGCTCGGGCGCGCAGGGCTCTCAGGCGCTGTCCGCGGGCAGGAGCTCGTCGACGAGCCCCTGGATGCGTCGCCTGATCTCGTCGCGGATCGGGCGGACCGCCTCGAGGCCCTGGCCGGCCGGGTCGTCCAGTTCCCAGTCCTCATAGCGTTTGCCGGGGAAGATCGGGCAGGCGTCACCGCACCCCATGGTGATCACCACGTCGGAGGCCTGCACGGCCTCGGTGGTCAGGACCGTGGGGTGGTTGGCGCTGATGTCGATGCCGTCCTCGGCCATGGCCTCGACTGCAACCGGGTTGATGGCCTCACCGGGCGCGGATCCGGCGGAGCGGACCTCGATCCGGCCGCCACCCAGGTGGTGCAGGTAGCCGGCCGCCATCTGGGAGCGGCCGGCGTTGTGGACACAGACGAACAGGACGCTGGGTGTGCTCACTTCAGTCTCCTTGTGGGCGTTGGGTGATCAGAGGTCGAGGTCACGCAGCAGGGAGGTGACGCGCTGCTGGACATCGTCGCGGATGTCGCGGACCACCTCGAGTGGCTGCCCGGCCGGGTCGGCCACGTCCCAGTCGAGGTAGCGCTTCCCGGGCAGGATCGGGCAGGCGTCGCCACAGCCCATGGTGATGATGACGTCGGCTGCGCGAACTACGTCCCCGGAGAGTGGTTTGGGATACGCGTCGGTGAGGGTGATGCCCCGTTCGGCCAGCACCTCGACGACGGCTGGGTTCAGCTCCCCCGTCGGTTGAGACCCCGCCGAGCGCACGTGCACCTTGCCTGGTGCCAGGTGGGCGGCCAGGGCCGCCGCGAGCTGCGAACGACCAGCGTTGTGCACACACACGAACAGCAGCTCGGGGACGGTCTTGGCGAGGTGTCCCTCGGCCTGGGCTGCGGCTGTGAGGCGCTCGCGGGCGAGCTTGCTCACCAGCACGGGCAGGAAGTCGTGGACGGTGGAGACGGCGGCCAGCTCACGGTGCGCGGTGTCAACCGCCTCCTCGACCTGGTCGGGAGCAAACACGCCCTCGAATCGGTAGGTCAGGTCCTCGACGATGGACGCCACCTGCGTGCGCGCGGTGGCCGGGCCGGGCTCAGTGTGCTGTCGGGGCTGGAACATGGGACTCCTCCTGGTGTGGGAAGCGGTCGCGGAGCGCGAGGGAGACATAGACGAGGCCCACGAGGACCGGAACCTCGATGAGCGGTCCGACGACGCCGGCCAGGGCCTGGCCGGACGTGACGCCGAAGGTGGCGATGGCCACCGCGATGGCCAGCTCGAAGTTGTTGCCGGCCGCGGTGAACGCCAGCGTGGTGGTGCGTTCGTAGGACAGACCAAGGCCCTTCCCGACGGCGAAACCCACGCCCCACATCAGGGCGAAGTAGAGCAGCAGCGGCACCGCGATCCGGGCGACGTCCCAGGGCCGGGAGGTGATCTGATCCCCCTGCAGGGCGAACAGCAGCACGATGGTGAACAGCAACCCCCGCAGCGTCCACGGGCCGATGCGGGGCAGGAAGGTCTCCTCATACCAGGCACGACCCCGTGCGCGCTCTCCCCAGACGCGGGAGGCCCAGCCTGCCACGAGGGGAATGCCCAGGAAGATCAGGACCGACTTGGCGATCTGCCAGGCACTGACGTCCAGGGTGGCCTGGGACAGGCCGAGCCAGCCAGGCAGGACCGAGAGGTAGAACCAGCCGAGTGCCGCGAAGGCGACGACCTGGAAGACGGAGTTGATGGCGACCAGCACCGCTGCGGCCTCGCGGTCACCGCAGGCCAGGTCGTTCCAGATGATCACCATCGCGATGCACCGCGCCAGGCCGATGATGATCAGGCCGGTGCGGTATTCCGGCAGGTCGGCCAGAAAGATCCAGGCCAGGGCGAACATCAGGGCCGGGCCAATGATCCAGTTCAGCAGCAGCGAGCTGCTCAGCAGGCGCCGGTCCGCGGCGACCGTGCCGACCCGGTCGTAGCGGACCTTGGCCAGCACGGGGTACATCATGACCAGCAGACCCAGGGCGATAGGTAGCGAGATGCCGTCGATCTCGACCGCGCCCAGCCAGCCCCCCAGACCGGGGACGAGCCGGCCCAGCAACAGGCCGGCCACCATCGCCGCCCCGATCCACACCGGCAGATACTTGTCCGTCGTGGACAGCCGGACCTGTGAAGTGCCAGCTGGACGGGTTGCCTGGCTGGTCACTGGGCTGCTCCAGCGGTGCCGGTCAGCGTGAGCGACTGGGGCTCCTGGGGGGTCCCACAGCAGCCACCGTCACCGGATGCCTCCTCATCGAACAGGCCCGCCCCGCCACACACACCGGTGTCCGGCAGCTTCAGCTCGACGGCACGTGCGGCCTCGTGGTCACCCGCCAGGGCGGCAGCGATCGAGCGCACCTGCTCATAGCCGGTCATCGCCAGGAACGACGGCGCCCTGCCGTAGGACTTCATGCCGGCCAGGTAGAGCTCGCCCTCAGGCTGGGCCAGGACGTCGTGACCGTGTGGTTGGACCGAGCCGCAGGAGTGCAGGTTCGGATCGATGCCCGGTGCCAGGTCGGCCGGTGCCTGCAACCGCGGGTCGAGGTCGAGGCGCACCTCGGACAGGAACGACAGGTCCGGGCGGAACCCCGTGGCCCCCACGACCTGGTCCAACTCCGCGATCCGGCGTCCATCGGTCGCGAGCAGCGTCACGGATCCACCCTGCCTCTCCACCCCCGCGACGCGGAACCCGGTGACCGGCTCGATCAGCCCCGCCTCAACGGCGGTCCGGACCCGGCTGCCCAGTGCGCCGCGGGCGGGGAGCTCATCCAGCTCACCGCCCCCGAAGGCACCTCCGACCGTGCCGCGACGCACGACCCACACCACGCGGGAGGTGTCGGTGTGCAGGGGCTCGGAGGTCAGTGCGATGAGGGCAGTCAGCGCAGAGGCACCTGAGCCGACCACCGCGGTGGCCCGGCCGGCGAACCGGTCGTGGTCACGCACCGCATCGGGCATCCCGTAGAGGATGCGCTCGCCCGCAGCGGTCTCACCGGCCGCCGGATAGCCCTCGGAGCCCAACGGGTTGGGGACACCCCAGGTGCCGGAACAGTCCACGACGGCACGTGCCAGCAACCGTTCGGTCGAGCCGTCGGATCGCTCCACGTGCAGCACGAACGGCTGGGCCTCGCGCCCAGAGTCCACCAGCAGGTCCCGGTCCGAGCGGGCGACGCCACGCACCCGGTGACCGGTGCGGACCCGCTGTCCCAGCAGGGCGGCCAGCGGGTCCAGGTAGTCGCGCAGCCAGTCCGCGCCCGTCGGGTAGGCCGTCGGCTCCGGTTGCCTCCACCCGGCCTCCTCCAGCAGTGCCACGGCAGCGGGTGAGGTCACCTCGGACCAGGGCGAGAACAGCCGCACGTGACCCCACTGCCGGACTGCGGCGGCGGGCGCCTCCCCCTGCTCCAGGACGATCACCTCCTGGTCACGACGGGCCAGCTCGGCTGCGGTGGCCAGTCCGATGGGGCCAGCGCCGATGACGACGACGGGATGTGGTGCAGAGGACACGAGAGCGACTCCCTTGTTTCGATGACTGCCGATACAGGCATCCTTGCAACATTCTTAGATCGTTGTCAATATAGAGGCATGCCCGCTTCCGCTCGTGCCACCGATCTGGCCCCTCCAGCCGTCTGCGCGGCGGGGTGCTCACCTGCCGAGGGGCTTCCCGCAGGGCAGGCCGAGGAGCTGGCGAACCTGCTCAAGGCCCTCGCGGATCCGGTGCGGCTGCGGCTCTACTCACGCATCGCGGCCACCGCGGGCGAGACCTGCGTGTGTGACCTCGGCGACTTCGGCGTCTCCCAGCCGACGATCTCCCACCATCTGCGCAAGCTGCGGGAGGCAGGACTCATCGAGAGCGAACGCCGCGGAACCTGGGTCTACTACAGCGCAGTCCCCGCGGCTATCGCACCGCTTGCTCCACTCCTGCAGGGTGATGCGTTGTCCCCACAGAGTTGAGTGCACGGCGGGCTGGTGAGTGACCTTCAGATCTCGCCTGTCACCCGGGGTGCCCAGCCCAGCCGAGCGCCTGGAGGTGCTCAACTCCTTCCGCTCGCATCACCGATGACCCGCTGGCACTACCGGCCCTCGTTGCTCAGCGGTAGACCTCGCGCCGATGGGCGACCTTCACCCCCATCACCAGCAGGACGTCGTCCTGGATTTTGCACAGGAGCCGGTAGTCAGCTACCCGGTAGCGCCACTCGTCCCGGCCAACCAGGGGCTTGCGCCTAGAGCGGGGGTTGTCCAGGTCGAGGCTCTCATCGAAGAACCGGCGGATCCGTTTCACCTGCGCCTTGTCGAGTTTCCCGATCTCCTTGAGCGCTTTGGGTGCGTACCGCCTCCATCCCCAGGAATCTCTATATAACTAGCACTATGCGGCGAGCGACTCGCACAGGGTGATGTTTCCGCGCCCCGCTCAGGCCCCTGAAGCACCCCGAAACGGTTGGTCTCGGTACATACTCGTCGAGCTGGGAGTGCGCGGGAGGCTCCAAAACAGCCTCTGAACGCGGTGATGTGGGTGGACGTGAAGGGACTCGAACCCCTGACCTCTCGCGTGTGAATCTTCCGGTCAGTTTCTGAGTCATCGCGCACCACGGTGCTGTGACCTGCATGTTCGTCTCCTGTGCGCGTACTGGAGATGGTTGTGGGTACCAGCGACAGTACCCGTTGGTTCCCGTTGTTTCCCGCACGTTCCCCGGTCTTCGGTACACGCTCTGGTACATCCCGCACAGCAGTAGGTCATGCCCGTCATCAGGACCGTCACAGGAGGCCAGTCCGATGTCAACTGAGGCGCCCTCGACGCGGCCGGGGCCGCAGGCGTTCCGCACTCGGGGTGGTGCCCGGCCGGTGGCTGGGCCGAGGACCTACGGGACCTTCCGGCCTGCTGCGCCGCGCAACTACCCGAACCTGAGGCCAGCATCGTCGCCAGACCGCGCAGTGGGCACGGTGGCGAACGTCCGGGACGCGCACGCCACGCCACGCTCATCATCGGACCACCCGACTGGTCACCGGCACCGACCTGGCTGTTGCCACCGCGAGAAGCCTCCGCCGGGCACACCTCTTGCTGGTCCCTTCCAACCGTGACCAGTCACCGGGCCGCCGATGATGTGCCCGCCTGGCTGTCCGGGTTGGGGCACGTCGTGGTGCTCAACGTCGCGGGACCACGGTCCAGCCAGTGGCCGAACTGCTACGAGGTGTCGCACCGGATAGTCACGGACCTACTGAACCACCAGGGGAAGGCGACGTCATGTTGTACACACTGAGCCAGAACGGGACCAGCTCGGGCCATTCGCACCCGGCGGGACTGCCGAGTCGAACCTGTCCCTTGCCGCCGAAACACGCCCAGATCATCCCAGACCTGGTGGACATCCCGGCACGGGTCGATGCGGCACTGGACACTCTCTGCGCCACCGGGATGCGACCGGTCCTGGTCGGCGGGTCTGTCCGTGACGTCCTGCTCGACCCGGACCTGGAAGCGAAATCGCGGTGCACGGCGCTCACACGGGATGCGCAAGACGAACGCCTTGAAGGGCGGGCTGTGGTGCTGCCGATGGACGACGTGCCTCCCTTGCCGGGCTGCGAGACGCAGCAATCACTGACGGCAAGACGGACGGCGCCCATTGTGCAGGGGGATTGAGACATCAATGTCAAGACACCACCAACCAGGCCGGTCGTGGCGCATGCCGGCTGGCGAAGCAGGGCTTGGCGTCAGGACGGCACATCACAATTGGGTAACGGTCGTGGCAGCCGCCTTGACATCCCCTCCCGCGGTGAACAGATTGTTGCTCGACAAATTCCCTGTCGAACACTTACCACGGGGGAACGATGAAGAAATTCCTCGCGACCAGTGCAATCACTGTCGTACTGCTGGCCCCACTCGACGCCGCAACCGCCTACCCGGTCAAGTACAGCTGGCACGGCAATGACCGCTCGTGGAACAATAGCGATGGCAACACATTGTATGTCTGCGACGGGGAGGACGACTCCAACTGGGCCGAAGGTCAACGCTGGACCGCCTCGAACACCAGACACGTCATCACCGACAACAATGTGGCTGGCTGCCCGTCAGTCACTGTCAGCATCGATATGTACAAGCACAGAGTCGTCGAACGCCGGATGATCAATGACAGCGTTGGCCCGATGCAGTACCTCTGGTGAACTCTTAGGACACCTTCGACAATGATGTCACCGTCGATGTTGTCGGCCTGACCGTTGTCTACGATGGGCTCCCTGCTATTGAGGACCAGTCGTTCCGCCTAGTTGGCGGTGAAATTGTCGGGCTGGTGGGACCGAGCGGCTCCGGAAAGTCGACAGTCATCCGGTGCATCGCAGGGATCCAACTTCCTGACGGAGGATCCATCGCGGTCTCTGGGACGGTAATGAACTCGCTCAGCACCAGGGAACGCAGCAAACTTCGGCGCCAACGCATCGGGCTCGCCTTTCAGAGCCCGGAATTGCTTCCCGAGCTATCCGTCGCAGACAATGTGGCAATCACGTTGCTCTTCGATGGCTGGAAGCGAGAGAAGGCCCTGGCCGTTGCACAGGAAAGCCTCAGGCGAGTCGGCCTGACCGAACACGGTGACAAGGCAGTCGACGAGATCTCTCGTGGAGAGGCCCAGCGGGTTGCGATCGCCCGTGCCCTCGTGCACCCCGCAACCCAGTTGCTGATTGCGGACGAGCCCACGGCGAACCTCGATGCCCAGTCGGCTAGAGACATCACGGCCCTACTCGTCAGCCAAGTGGAGTCACGCGGCCACGCCTGCCTGATCGCCACACATGATATGTCTGTGGCGGCCGCGTGCCATCGGATCATTGACCTCCGAGCGCCGGCTGCATGATCACGCTGCGGGTCGCGAGCTTCTTCGCTCTCTCAGTTGATCGCCGTCAGCGTTGGAGACAGGCTTCCTTAATCCTGGGGGGGTTTGCCGCAGGACTCGCTGTCCTCGCGGCTGTCGGGCTGATGCACGCGGGCAAAATCGCCTCCGATCACAGCGCTGCACGCTCGCCCGCAGTCGCGCTGTCGTCAACAGACGACGTCCGTCTCCTGATGAGCGCACGGGCGATCACCATCGAAGGTTTTGGGCAGGTGCCGGTGCATTGGTTGCAACCAGTCGCGGGTCACGACAACGATCCCCTCAGCATCCCTCCGGGCCTCACAAGGTTGCCCGGACCGGGCGAGGCTGTGCTGTCGCCCGGCCTGTTGCGAGCCGGCATCTCTGCCGGCGACCTCGGATTACGGACCTCGCAGGCGGGAAACCGAGCTGACGGGTCCATCGGTGATGCCGGTCTTATCTCTCGGTCCGAAGGCTTCGTCTATGCCCGGCCTCCTACAAATCGCTCACTCGGAGAGGGTGGCGCACTGATTCCACTGGTCGGCTACACGCCCAGTCAGGCGTCGGTCCCGGTCGAGTTGAATCCTGACGTCCTCCTGTTCCCCGCTGCAGCGCTCGGAGCCCTGTGGATGCTACTAATCCCCGCCGGTTACCTACTCTTCGGCTGCGCACGGGCATCGTCCCCGGTGCGCGAACGGCGGGCCAACCTCCTTTGGCGTCTCGGCGTGTCCACTGGTCGCATTCGTCGTCTCGTTGCCGTCGAATCCGCCCTCCTGGTGGCTGCGGGAGTGACCGCGGCGCTAGTCGTGTGGCTCACCGTAGGTTCCCATGCCACGTCGTTCCCCCTGAACTCGTCAGAGCTCCTGCCTGGAGCCTTCCGGCCGCCAGTGTGGTGTTCTCTTCTTGCCGGCTTAGCAGTCATCCTCCTCGCGGCCATCGTGTCTGCCAGCGCTAGGGTTGTCCCCCGGCCGACTCGCGTGTCCGGACGGCGGTTCACAAGCCTTCACCTTCTCCCGCTGATCCTTGCGCTGATCGCCATGGCAATTTCGCCCCTCATCAGCGGTGATCTCGGCCTGGCAGTCCTCTTTGGCGGGCTCTTGCTCAGCCTCCTTGCCCTTCCCGCAGTCATTCCGATGCTGGCCAGCGCGCTGGCGCATCGCATGAGCGGGCGCTCCCGGCCCACCACGTGGCTTGCCGGCAAGCGGCTGGCCCTGCGCGCCGGCAATGTGTCCCGCCCTGCCGTGGTCACGGCTGCCCTCGTCTTTATGGCTGGCTCAGCATTCGCGCTCTTTGACGGCCTGCTGACTGCACCTGGTGAGTTCATCCCGGACGGCCCGCGGTCGGTCTGGAGCGTCAACTGGCGAGACTCAAAGGTCGATGACGTCGCTGCCATTCGAGCTCAGGCCCCCGACGAGGTCATTGTCGGCGCGGTGAGTGGCGAGGCCACGAACGGGCTGGACGGAATACCGACGTCCCTGGGATCTGTATCATTCCCGTCATGTGAGGCTCTGCGCGCGTTCATGGACGATGCCGAATTGGCCTGTGACGGCTCAGGAAACTTGTTTGGATACCAAACTCAGGTTGGGCCCGCCGCCTCAGACACCTACGAAGTCCTCGTGGGTGCCCCCCGCGGCACGGACGAAATGGATGTGGTGCAGTTGTTTGAAGGGTTGCCTGCAGTCAATCCGAGCCAGTTGATGGGGCCGACCAACCTCATGGATCCTGGAGCGCTCTGGGTCCGCACCGGGTGGGCCGCCGCGGCGGGGCTCCTGGTAGTCGCGACCGTGCGGGAGATCGGGGACCGGACGATCACCTCGCTACAGAGCCAGAGCAGGATGTTGCGCGCAGGTTTAACCACGCGAGAGGCCCGCGCGACCGACCTCATCGCTTCACTCACGCCCATCGCCATCTCAATACCGGTGGGCTATGTGTGTGCAGTGTTGTTTGCGCTCCGGGGCTACGGTCGCGGGCTCACCGGTTTCAACCTGTCTGCGCTATCCGTTGTCTGCCTACTCGTCGGCAGCAGCGCCGCCCTACTGATCGTCGCTATCCACGCGTGGCAGCAGCGATCTGATGATCAAGTGATCTGACGGAGACCGCCATTTCGGTAGCGTGTCGCTTCGTTGGACTTGGGCCCTGATCCAGTAGGACTGCAGGCGAGCCTCGAGTGTCGAAGGAGACGCCAGTCCGATGAGTACAACTACACTTGCCCTGTCGATCGAGATGCCGGACCTGGACAGGTCGTCGTCGTGGAACGCCTTCGAGTCGCTGGTGGTGCAGATGGGTAAGGACCTGCCGGCCCAGGCGCTGGCGTGGGCGCTGGAAGAAGCCCAGGTAGAGCTGATCGACAGTGTCTGCGGACCGCGCTGGGCACCGGTGCATGGGTTGCCGGCGCCGTTCGCAGGTCCGAAGTGCCAGGCCACCAAGGACTTCGCCCGCAAGGGAAAACGGACCCTGCCGCGGGTGCTGCACACCGCAGCGGGCAAGGTCGAGATCATCCTGTGGCACGTGGGGTGCGCTCCTGTGGGCGCAACTTCGCGTCGTTGCTGCTGATGCTGGGCCTGTCGGGCAAGCGGCGCACCGACCGGCTCACCCTGGACCTGGCCGAGTTGAGTACCCAGGTGAGCTTCGCGCGGGCCGCTCGTCTGGATGACCAGCTGGCCGGGACCGGCGCCAGCCCAGGGCAGGCCCAAAACGCGTTGGCGGACGTCGCTGCCCTGTTGACCGGCCCCGACGGTACGCTCGACCTGGCGCACCCCGGGCCTGACGTGGTGCTGCTGGATGGCACGGGTCTGGGCGCCCGCAAGAACGGCACCGTGGGCGCACCTGGCGATCGGGTTGACCGGCCGGTCCGGACCCGCCGGGCGCCGCCGGGCCACCTCGGCCCGGTTAAGTGGCTCTTCCACTTTCACCGTGGTGGTGGGTGTTACGCCGCCTTGGGTGACGTCGTGTAGGCCATGATGCGGCATCGGTAGTTGTCATGGTTGCGGTACCCCCTTCCGACACGCTTGAA
>NZ_QLVD01000005.1 GCF_003352835.1 Ornithinimicrobium murale
TTACGGCGGCCATAGCGAGAGGGAAACGCCCGGACACATACCGAACCCGGAAGCTAAGCCTCTCAGCGCCGATGGTACTGCACTGGAGACGGTGTGGGAGAGTAGGACACCGCCGGACGAACATTCCTAGTAGCCCCGTCCTGACTTCGGTCAGGGCGGGGCTACTGGCATGTCCGGACGAGGCCGTCGACCGCGGCCTGGACCGTCTGCCGCGGTCTGGACGTCGACCACGGCCTGGACCGGCGGCGGTCTGGACCGTCGACCACGGTGACGGACTGGGCTCCGTCAGCTGTCGGCATACCTGATGCAGGTGGGCCCGGAGGGGTCCCTGGGACGCGGGTGACCGCTGTTGTCGCAGGTCATCGAGACGCGTGCGTCGAGCACGGTGAGCCGGGTCAGGACTGTCACCGCGGCGACCTAGAATCAACACGATGTCCACCTCAGCCAGCGCCCCCAGCTTCGTCCACCTGCACAACCACACTGAGTACTCGATGCTCGACGGGGCTGCCCGGATCACCGACATGTTCGATCGGGCGGCGGAGTTGGAGATGCCGGCGATCGCGACCACCGACCACGGCTATATCTTCGGTGCGCACGAGTTCTGGAGCGCGGGGCAGAAGGCCGGTGTGAAGCCGATCATCGGCCTGGAGGCCTACGTCACGCCCGGGACGCACCGCACGGACCGCACGCGCGTGAAGTACGGCGACGGCGGGCGCGACGACGTGTCAGGCTCGGGTGCCTACACGCACATGACGATGTGGGCGCGGAACAACAACGGGCTGCACAACCTGTTCCGGATGGCCTCCCTCGCGTCCCTGGAGGGCTACTACTTCAAGCCACGGATGGACCGCGAGCTGCTGGAGACCTACGGTCAGGGGATCATCGCGACCACGGGTTGCCCCTCGGGTGAGGTGCAGACCCGGCTCCGGTTCGGGCAGTATGCCGAGGCGCGCCAGTATGCCGCCGACATGCAGGACATCTTCGGCAAGGAGAACTACTTCCTGGAGCTGATGGACCACGGGATCGACATCGAGCGGCGCACCCGGCAGGACCTGCTCAAGCTGGCCAAGGACCTTGACCTGCCGCTGGTGGCCACCAACGACCTGCACTACACGAACAAGGAGGATGCCAAGGCGCACAGCGCGCTGCTGTGCATCCAGACCGCAGCGACCCTGCAGGACCCGAACCGGTTCCAGTTCCAGGGTGATGGCTACTACCTGAAGTCCGCCGAGGAGATGCGGGACATCTGGCGCGAGCTCCCGGAGGCGTGCGACAACACCCTGCTGATCGCGGAGCGCTGCGAGGTCTCCTTCACCGAGGGCGAGGGCCGGTTCATGCCGCGCTTCCCGGTCCCGGAGGGTGAGGACGAGACGTCCTGGTTCGTGAAGGAGGTCGAGGCCGGGCTGCACCGGCGGTTCCCCGAGGGTGTGCCGGATTACGCGCGCAAGCAGGCCGAGTACGAGTCAGACATCATTACTGGCAAGGGCTATTGCTTCCCCGGCGACACCCCCGTCCTCATGGCCGATGGGACGTGGAAGGCCATTGAGGATGTCTCCAAGGGTGAGGAGATCACCTCCGTCAGCACCTGGGACTATCGTTCCCAGACCGCAGTCGTCGACAACGTGCTGACGCGCCAGGTCGACGAGGAACTTCACGACATCCACCCGTTTGGACAGTCTTCACCAATCAGTGCCACGGCTGAGCACCCGTTCCTCGTGAGCGGGAAGGGATGGGTGAAGGCAGAGGACGTCCGGGCGGGTGACGAAGTCTTGTTGGCTCAACCCGTGGCGCAGCCCTATCAACCATTCGACATGGGCGTCTTGATGCACGAGGCAGGATGGGAGGTTGTTCCCCAGGAGGGTGGCCGCCTCGCTCGGCTAGGCGGCGGAGAGCACCGTGTTGCTCGGCTGAACGCTGGGACCATGCCGGCGAAGGTCGAGTGGTCCGAGGACTTGATGTGGCTTCTGGGTTTGTGGGTCGCGGAAGGGCACCTCTATGACCCCAATGGCTCCACGAACCCCGGACAGATCGGATGGACTCTCCACAAGGACGAACCAGCAGTCGCTCGACTGTGTGGTCTGATCGACCAGCTTGGACTCGGCTCCTCGCGGGTCTATTCGAAAGCCACCGCGTGTCAGCCTGACCACCAAGGCGTGGTCGTCATGCTCACCAACCACCCCTTGGCCCTCTTCCTGAAGCACGTGTTCGGTTCCGGCGTGCATTCGAAGCGCATCGGACCGTGGGTTCAGTCTGTCCCAGAGAAAGGCGTGCGGGCCTTTATCGCTGGATGGCATGAGGGCGATGGTTACGTGGACACGCGTGGTCACCACATGGTCACGACGGTGAACCCGCAACTCGGGCGGCAACTGCGCGCCATGCTCCTGGCTTTGGGTCAGTGGGCAACCTTGATCAAGAGCCCTAGCCAACGGACGTGGAAGGTGAAGTGGATCCCAGCTCGCACCAAGTCGCCCTACAACGCCCGTTGCGTGGATGGTCGGTGGTGGGTTCGGGTCCGCGCGGTGGGCCGTCGGCCGCATGCCGGGACCGTCTTCAACCTCACAGTCTCCGGTGACCATACCTACGTGGCCGACGGTGTCACTGTGCACAACTGTGGCTACTTCTTGGTCGTCGCCGACTTCATCAACTGGGCCAAGAGCCAGAAGATCCGGGTGGGACCGGGCCGTGGCTCCGGAGCCGGCTCGATGTGCGCCTACGCGATGGGCATCACCGACCTCGACCCCATCCCGCACGGGCTGATCTTCGAGCGGTTCCTCAACCCCGAGCGCATGTCGATGCCCGACTTCGACGTCGACTTCGATGACCGGCGCCGCTCCGAGGTCATCCAGTACGTCACCGAGAAGTATGGCGATGAGCGCGTCGCCATGATCGCGACCTACGGCACCCTGAAGGCGAAGGCAGCGCTCAAGGACGCTTCGCGCGTCATGGGCTTCCCGTTCGCGATGGGGGAGCGGCTCACCAAGGCCATGCCGCCGTCCGTGATGGGCAAGGACATCCCGCTGTCGGGGATCTATGACACCGAGCACCCGCGCTATGGCGAGGCGGGGGAGTTCCGGGAGCTGCTGCAGAACGACCAGGAAGCCGCCCAGGTCTTCGAGACGGCCACCGGTCTCGAGGGCCTGAAGCGCCAGTGGGGTGTGCACGCGGCCGGCGTCATCATGTCCAGCGAGCCGCTGCTCGACGTGATCCCGATCATGCGCCGTGAGCAGGACGGTCAGGTCATCACACAGTTCGACTACCCGACGTGTGAGCGTCTCGGGCTGGTCAAGATGGACTTCCTGGGGCTACGCAACCTGACGATCCTGGACGATGCCATCGCCAACGTGAAGCTGAACCGTGGCGAGGACATCGACCTCGACGCGCTGTCCAAGGACATGACCGACCCGAAGGCTTATGAGCTGCTCGGCCGCGGAGACACCCTGGGCGTCTTCCAGCTCGATGGCTCGGGCATGCGCCAACTGCTGCGGCTGATGCAGCCGGACAACTTCGAGGACATCTCCGCAGCCCTCGCGCTCTATCGTCCCGGCCCGATGGGGGTCAACGCGCACACCAACTTCGCCCTGCGCAAGAACGACAAGCAGGAGGTCGTGCCGCTTGACCCCCAGCTGAAGGGGAAGCTCCAGCCGGAGATGGTGGAGGCGCTCGAACCGATCCTGGGCACGACCTATGGCTTGTGCGTCGCGGGCGACACCCTGATCACCGACGCCGACACCGGCGAGCGGGTGCGGATCGATGAGCTTTCCGAGCGGGTGACTTCCGGCTTCTTCACCTTTGGTGTGGACGCCGAAGGCCAGGTCGTGCGGCGAAGGGTGAGTCACTGGTGGGAGATGCCGGCCAAGCCGGTTCTCACCGTGCGGACCGTCTCCGGTCAAGAGCTCCGGCTCTCTGCTGACCACAAGGTGCTGACCGACCGGGGCTGGATCCCCGCTGGCGACCTCCTGGTTGGTCTCGACCAGATCGCGGCCCCCCAACAGTCGGTGGACGCTGCCCTGCTGGTGCGCGAGCCCGCCATGGCTGGCGGTGCAACGTCGGTGACCTCGCAGGCACACCCGACTGACGGCATACGGCCTCCCCACAGTGCGATGGACTGGACCCAGGTCACCGAGATCACCGTCGGTGCATCCGAGCCGGTCTACGACATCACGGTCGAGGACGTCCACAACTTCATCTCCAGCGGCCTGGTGCTCTCGAACTGCATCTACCAGGAGCAGGTCATGGAGATCGCGCAGAAGCTCGCGGGCTACACGTTGGGCAACGCCGACCTGCTCCGCCGGGCTATGGGCAAGAAGAAGAAGGAGGTGCTCGACGCCGAGTACATCCCCTTCTCCGACGGCATGAAGGCCAATGGTTACAACGAGGCGTCGGTGGCTGCCCTCTGGGGCGTGCTGGTGCCGTTCTCGGACTATGCCTTCAACAAGGCGCACACCGCGGCCTATGGCGTCATCTCCTACTGGACCGCCTACCTGAAGGCCAACTACCCGGCCGAGTACATGGCCGCCCTGCTCACCAGCGTCCGCGACGACAAGGACAAGACCGCCCTCTATCTCAACGAGTGCCGCCGGATGGGCATCGCGGTGCTGCCGCCGGACGTCAACGAGTCGATCGCGAACTTCGCCGCTGTCGGCAAGGACATCCGTTTCGGTCTGGCGGCGATCCGCAACGTCGGCACCAACGTCGTCGACGCGATCGTGGCCACCCGCACGGAGAAGGGCAAGTTCAGCTCGTTCGAGGACTTCCTGCGCAAGTGCCCCGCCGTGGTCTGCCAGAAGCGCACCATCGAGTCCCTCATCAAGGGCGGCGCCTTCGATGACCTGCAGCACCCCCGGCAGGGGCTGGTGACTGTGCACGAGCGCTACGTGGACGCCCTCGCCGAGGAGAAGAAGCAGGAGGCGATCGGGCAGGACAGTCTGTTCGGCGGCTTCGGCGGCGAGGAGCCCGACGTGCAGATCGTCACGTTGCCCCCAGTGCCGGATATCGAGTGGGAGAAGCAGATCAAGCTCGCCTTCGAGCGGGAGTATCTCGGCCTCTACGTCTCCGACCACCCGCTCAACGGCATCGAGCACATCCTGACCGCCAACGCCACGGCCACGATCGGCCAGGTCGTCAGCGAGGACGGACCGCAGGACGGCGAGTTCATCACGGTGGCCGGGCTGATGACGTCGGTGCAGCTCAAGCGCACCAAGAACGGTGACCCGTATGCCCGGGTCCAGCTCGAGGATCTGGTCGGCTCGATCGAGTGCGTCTTCTTCCCGAAGTCCTACATGACGGTCTCCACGATGCTGGCGCCGGACACCGTGGCGGTCATTCGCGGCCGGTTCAAGCGCACCGAGGACACCACCGAGATCCTGGCGCAGGACCTGACGATCCCGGAGATCAAGGAGGGGCCGCGCGGGCCGGTGCTGCTGACCATGCCGCTGACCCGGGCGACGGACGGGCTGGCCAACAAGCTGCGCAATGTGCTCTCCCAACACCCCGGCTCCACCGAGGTGCACGTCAAGCTCACCCAGCCCGGCCGTCAGGTGCTGCTGCGGCTGGACCCGACGTTGCGCGTCACCGCCTCACCGGAGTTCTTCGGAGACATCAAGGCCCTGCTCGGTCCGGCGGCGGTCGGCAGCTGAGGTATGCGGAGTGCTCGCCCCCGCGAAGACCGGTCGGTGAGTGCTCGGGTCCAGCGCCTGTCCCGGTGAGGTCAGGTCCGGTGAGGTCAGGTCCGGTGAGGTCAGGTCCGTCGAGGTCGGGGCCGGTGAGGTCGGGGGACACAGGGCCGAGCGGGCGAAGACATTGGCGTAGGCCAGCGACCGCCGCTCGAGCCCGCGGCCTCACCATGCCGCCCAGCCACGGCTGTCTCCTCCGGCCGGTCTGGTGGCATCCCTCAGGATTTCAACTCGCGGAAGGTGGGGGCGCTCACCAGACTCACCAGCCCGTGCCAGATGGCCAGCGCTTCCTGCTCGTCGGGGACCGCCTCGAGCACCGGACCGAAGAACGCCCGCTGCGTGCCGCTGGGTGCGGTCAGGCGCAGGATCGGGGTGCCGACCTCGGCGTCGACCAGACCCACACCCGCTAGGTGCGAGGCCCGCAGCGCCTCGTCGTGCTCAGCGGAGGTGCCAGCCTCGGCCAGGCTGCCCGGCAGGCCGCACCGCTCCAGTGCGTCGTGGAAGGCGGCGAGCCAGTCGTGCCCCGTGGCCTCCTGCTCAGTCTGCCCCGCCTGCTCGGCAACCTCCTGGTCTGTGTCTTCACTCGAGCGCTCTCTGCCCTCGGGCGTGGTCCACAGGGCGTCGTAGAACGCGCCGAGGGCCGCACTTCCGTGGGTGGTCTGCACGGCTGCGGCGATCCGGGCGGGGATCCACAGATACCCCTCGCTGTCGCCCTCGGGGTCCTCCGCACGGTGCTCGTTCAGCACCGCCAGGCTCATCACGTGCCAGCGGATCTCCAGTGGCACCTGCCGGTCGACCAGGGCGAGCCAGCGGGCCGTGTGTCGGGTGAGTGGGCAGCTCGGGTCGAGCCAGAAGTCGACCTGCCACCTCTGGCGTCCCGTGTCCGAGAGCGCCTCCCGAAGCACCTCGGCCAGCTGTTCCGGGTGCGTCATGGGGAGCAGATGGGTCGCCCGGGGCACCGTGGTGACCCGGGTGTCGTGGCCGGCCTCCACATAGCGCCGCACGTGCACCCGCATCTGGTCGAACTGACCGTTGACCAGGAAGACCGGGCACTCGACCTTCTCCAGCAGGCTGGCCCGGCACTCCTCGAAGACCATCTCCCAGGCGGCCGGGAGCGCGGCGTAGCCTTCGGCCCCGGGCAGAGCCTGGTCTCCGGCCCCGAGTCGGCGCATCACCGCGTTGGAGGCCCGCGCCATCCGCTCGGCCCCGACCCGGGGGAGCAGGTCGGCGAAGCGCCGGTAGACGCCCGCCAGCGGTCCGACCGGTTCGGCACTCGCCCCCACGAGGACCAGGGCGTCCAGAGCGCTCGGGTGCCTGTCGGCATACAGCATGGCCAGATAGCCGCCCAGGCTGTGCCCGGCCAGCACCACCCGCTGACCGGGGGAGCGGCCGTCCACGGCCGCCCGGATCGTCTCCAGCGCGGAGTCGGCGCTGAACTCCTCCGTGTGCCGCGAGCCGTGACCGGGCAGGTCGACCGGCACGAGCTCGGCATCGGGCAGCAGGGCGGGGTAGGCCTGCCACACGGAGGCGTCCATGCGGGTTCCGTGGACCAGCACGAGCCGGGGTGGGATGGCGGCGTCACTCACCCTGTCAGCCTATGTGCCGTGACACGGCCCGTTCGGCGCGGGAAATCTCGACTTGGCCGTAACCTTGGTGCTTGTGTCAACGACAACGCGCCGTGCCGCTGCCCTGTCCGCTCTCGCGACGGCGGCCCGCTGATGGCCGGCGGTCTGGTTGCGCTGCTGGATGACATCGCGGCGATCGCGCGCATCGCCGCCGCCTCGGTCGATGACGTGGCCGCGGCCGCGGGCCGGGCGGGCAGCAAGTCCCTCGGCGTGGTGATCGACGACGCGGCGGTCACTCCGCGCTATGTCACGGGCGCCAAGGCGGCCCGGGAGCTGCCGATCATCAAGAGGATCGCGATCGGCTCGATCCGCAACAAGCTGCTCTTCATCCTCCCGGCGATCATGCTGCTCAGCCAGTTCGTGCCGTGGACGCTGACCCCGATCCTGATGCTCGGGGGGACCTATCTGTCCTTCGAGGGGGCGGAGAAGGTCTATGAGCTGATCACCGGACACCACAAGGGGGACCCGGACACCCCTGCCGTTGAGCAGGGGCCCGAGCAGGAGGACAAGATGGTGCGCGGCGCCATCACGACCGACTTCATCCTGTCCGCGGAGATCATGGTCATCGCGCTCAACGAGGTGACCGACGAGCCATTCGTCAGCCGGTTGATCATCCTGATCGTCGTGGCCCTGGGCATCACGGCACTGGTCTATGGTGCGGTGGCGCTGATCATCAAGATGGACGACATCGGGCTGCGGCTGGCCGAGAACGAGAGCGAGTTCTCCACCAGGGTCGGGACGGGCCTGGTCAAGGCCATGCCGATCGTGCTCAGCGTGCTCTCGAGCGTCGGCATCGTGGCCATGCTCTGGGTCGGTGGCCACATCATCCTGGTGGGCATGAACGACCTGGGCTTCTCGCCGATCTATGACTGGGTCCACCACCTCGAGGAGATCGTCGGCGGCTGGATCCCGGCCATCGGCGGCGCGCTGTCCTGGCTGACCAACACCTTCTTCTCCGCCGTTCTCGGCCTGCTCTGGGGCGCGGTCATCGTGGTCGTGATGCACTTCCTGCCGTTCGGCCGCAAGGACCCCGTCCACTGAGCTGACACCGTGCGCCGGAACCCGTTGGGACCGGAGGCCGGGGACCGATAGCCTCGTGCGGGTGAGTCAACTTCCCACCCCGCCCGTTGCCGCCACGATCGAGCACCTGCGGGAGCACCACGGCGAGACCGTCAACGACCCCTACGAGTGGCTGCGCGACAAGGAGGACCCCAGGGTCATCGCGCACCTGGAGGCGGAGAACGCCTACACGGAGGCGCGGACCAGTCACCTGAGCGGCCTCACCGAGTCGGTCTTCACCGAGATCAAGACCCGCACCCAGCAGACCGACCTGTCGGTGCCGGTGCGGCACGCGGACTGGTGGTACTACTCCCGCACCGTGGAGGGGCAGCAGTATGCGATCCACTCCCGGATCGCGCTGAGCGACAGTCCGCAGCGTCCCGAGCTCAGCGGGGAAGACGCCCCGGCCCACGAGCAGATCCTGCTGGACGGCAACGTCGAGGCCGAGGGGGAGTCCTTCCTGGCCTTCGGTGCGTTCGAGGTCAGCCACGACGGGATGCAGCTGGCCTACTCCACCGACACCTCCGGCGACGAGCGCTTCACGGTCCGGATCAAGGACCTGGCCACCGGTGCGGTCACCGAGCCGGGCATCGAGGGCGTCGGCTACGGCCTGGCCTGGTCGGCCGACGGCAGCCACCTGTTCTACACCCGGGTCGACGACGCCTGGCGGCCGTTCCAGGTGTGGCGCCACGAGATCGGCGGGGGCGAGGACGTCCTGGTCTTCCAGGAGGAAGACGAGCGCTACTGGATGGGCCTGGACACCTCCCGGGACGAGACCCACCTCATCATCGGGCTCGGCACCAAGAACACCTCGGAGTACCGGATCCTGCCCACCACGGACCCCACCGGCGAGTTCCGCGTGGTCTCTCCCCGCGAGGAGGGCGTGGAGTATGCCGTGGAGGTCGCCGGCGAGGATCTCTGGATCGTGCACAACAAGCACCACCGCGACTCCGAGCTCGCCCGGACCCCGCTCACCTCGACCTCCTCCGCGGACTGGACGAGCGTCATACCGGGGCAGGACGGTCAGCGGATCGTCGGGGTCGACGCCTTCGCGACCCACCTGGCCGTCGCGCTGCGCCGGGACGCCCTGAGCCAGGTGCGGGTCCTGCCGCTGGACCCCGGCAGCGAGACCGGTGTCGGGGAGGGCTACCAGGTGCCGGTCGATGAGGTGGTCTACAGCATCGACACCGGCAACAACCCGGACCATGACACCTCGAGCCTGCAGGTGGTCATCGAGTCACTGGTCACGCCCCGCTCGGTCTATGACGTGGAGCTGGCCACCGGTGAGCTGACGCTGCTGAAGCGGCAGCCCGTCCTCGGCGGCTACGACCCCGCCGACTACCAGCAGCACCGGCTCTGGGCGACCGCCTCCGACGGCACCCGCGTGCCGATCTCGCTGGTGGCCCGCAAGGACGTGCTGGCGGACGGCACCGCGCCCGGGCTGCTCTACGGCTACGGCTCCTACGAGATCTCGGTCGACCCCTACTTCTCTGTGGCCCGCCTGTCCTACCTGGACCGCGGCGTCGTCTATGCCATCGCGCACATCCGCGGCGGCGGCGAGATGGGCCGCGGGTGGTACGAGAACGGCCGGATGGAGCACAAGAAGAACACCTTCACCGACTTCGTGGCCTGCGCCGACGAGCTGGTCTCCTCCGGCTGGGTCGCGCCCGACCGGTTGGCGGCAGCGGGCGGATCGGCTGGTGGGCTCCTCATGGGGGCCGTGCTCAACCTGGCTCCCGAGAAGTTCCGCGCGGTGCATGCCGCCGTGCCCTTCGTCGACGCGCTCACCACGATCCTCGACCCGAGCCTGCCGCTGACCGTCGGGGAGTGGGAGGAGTGGGGCAACCCGCTGGAGCACGCCGACGTCTATGAGTACATGCGCGACTACACCCCCTACGAGAACATCCGCGCCGTCGACTACCCGGCGATCCTGGCCACCACCGGCCTCAACGACACCCGGGTCTTCTTCGTCGAGCCGGCCAAGTGGGTCGCGCGCCTGCGGGAGACGGTCACCTCCGACCCGGGGGAGCGGCCGATCCTGCTCAAGACCGAGATGGTGGCCGGGCACGGCGGCAAGACCGGCCGGTATGACGCCTGGCGGGAGACCGCTTTCGAGGTTGCCTTCCTGCTGGACCAGTTGGGCGCCGCCTGAGGCCTTGGTTGGCCGGGGCATCCTCCGGTGAGTGGGTGCGAGAAGGGCGTCCCGCAGCGTAGCCTCGAAGGACGCCGACGCACAGGAGGATCTGCCATGGACCTGATGACCCGGGATGAGTTCGAGGAGCTCGTGGGCGAGGGTGAGGGGCCGCGGGTGTCGGCCTTCATCCCCACCCACCGGGCGAATCACGTCAGAGAGGGTGACGGGGACCGGCTGCGGTGGAAGAACCTGGTCATGGGCCTGGAGAGTGACCTCGTGGGCGGCGGTCACTCTCGGGAGCAGGTCAAGGACCTCCTGGCGCCCGCCTGGGCGTTGCACGAGGACGCGATGGCGTGGAGCTACATGGGCGACGGGCTCGCCATGTTCCTGCAGCCGGGCTGGCACGCGACCTACCGGGTCCCGCTCGACCTTCCCGAGCTGGCCACCGTCGGGTCCGACTTCGTGCTGACGCCGGTGTTGCCGCTGCTCAGCGACCGCAACTACGTCGTGCTCACCGTCAGCCAACGGAACGTGCGGGTGCTGCGCGGGAGCCGCGACCAGATCATGGAGCTCGAGGTGCCCACGGTGCCCAGGGCGTTCGAGGACGTCATGACGAGCGAGGGGCCGCAGTCCGACTCGGTGCCCCGCCCCAACGCCTCAGGACGGATGAGCCAGGGCGGAGCCGTCTACTACGGAGCAAGCTCTCTCGACAACGTGCACAAGGAGGACCTCGTGGAGTTCCTCCGCGAGGTGGCGCGAGGCGTCGAGGACCATCTGGCGGGGCGGACGATCCCGCTGATCCTGGCCGGCCTGCCCGAGTGGATCGCCATCTACCGCGACCTCAACTCCTACCCGCACCTGATCGACCCGGCGATCGAGCGCAATCCCGACGACCTGTCGGCCGAGCAGCTGCGCCAGGAGGCCTGGGGGCTGGTGGAGGATCGGCTCGCCGGGGAGAACGTCGCACTGCTGGACCGGCTCCACGAGCAGTTCGCTCGTGGCAGTGGCGTGGTCGGTGTCGAGGAGACCTGTCGGGCTGCGCTGGAGGGGCGCGTCGACACCCTGCTGCTCCCGCCCGAGACCTCCGCGGCCGCACCCCGCGGTGAACGCCCGGTCGTCGGGCTGGAAGACAGCGCCGACTATGCGCTCGTGGCCACCGCAGTGCGCGCGACGCTGCGCACCGGCGGTGCGATCCGGGTGGTCGAGGAGCTGCCGGGGGACGTCCCCGCCGCTGCCGTGGTGCGCTACTGAGGTCCCCGGAGGGGGCGGTCCGGGTGCCCGGCGGGGGGTCGCCGGGCGAAGACTAGGTGGGGCACCTGATGCGAGGACCGCGCGGCGGGAGGAAATCTGGTGGCACGGGCTGGCGGAGCACCGATCCGCAGGCCACACTGGATGCGAAGGATCCCCTCATGGCCATCACCACCGCCGCACCGGCGACCACCGAGCTCGACCACGACAAGCTGATGAGCTTTGTCTTCCGGGTCGTCGGCGAGGTCGGCGCCTCCCTGAACAGCGCCCTCGTCGTGATGGGTGACCAGCTCGGCTACTACGGGGCGCTGGCCGACCACGGTCCGTTCAACGCCTCACAGCTGGCCCGGGCCACCGACACCGACGAGCACTACGCCCGCGAGTGGCTCAACGCTCAGGCCGCCGGGGACTACCTCGACTACGACCCTGAGACCGAGCTCTTCAGCATCTCGCCCGAGCACGCTGCCGCTCTCACCGACCCCGCCTGTCCCGGCTACGTGCAGGGCCTCTTCCAGATCGCCCACGGCACGGTGCGCGACGCCCCACACATCCTGGCGGCAGCCCGCACCGGCGAGGGCTATGGCTGGGACGAGCACAACACCGACGTCCACCTCGGCTGCGAGCGGTTCTTCCGCCCCAGCTACCTCGCGCACCTCACCGCCGAGTGGCTGCCGGCCCTCGATGGTGTGGTGGCACGGCTCGAGCGTGGTGGTCGCGTCGCCGACATCGGGTGTGGCCACGGTGCCACGGCCGTGCTGCTGGCCCAGTCCTTCCCGCACAGCAGCGTCGTCGGCACCGACTACCACGCCGAGTCGATCGACGTGGCGCGACAGCGTGCCGCGGAGGCCGGGGTGGCGGACCGCGCCAGCTTCCAGGTCGCCAGCGGTGCCGCCCACCCGGGCACCGGCTATGACCTGGTGACGATGTTCGACTGCCTGCACGACATGGGCGACCCCGTGGGAGCGGCCCGGCACGTCAAGGAGATCCTGGCCCCCGACGGCACCTGGATGATCGTCGAGCCGATCGCCGGCGACCGGCCGGAGGAGAACTTCAACCCCGTGGGCCGTGCCTACTACGCCTTCTCCACGCTGCTGTGCACGCCATCATCGCTGGCTCAGGACGTCGGCACCGCCCTCGGCACGCAGGCCGGCCCCGCCCGGATCAAGGACGTCACCGCGGCTGCCGGGTTCACCCGGTTCCGCACGGTCGCCAGCACCCCGTTCAACAACGTCTTCGAAGTGCGGGCGTGAGTGCGGTGGCCGGCTCGAGCGAGACAGACACCGCGGTCGAGCCGGCCACGACAGGGGTCACGGTCCGCGACGGGGTCGAGCTGGCCTGGCGGACCTACGGGTCCGGTTCGCGGACCGTGCTGCTCCTGCCCACCTGGCAGATCATCGACTCCAGGTTCTGGAAGGCCCAGGTGGGCCACCTCTCCCGGCACTTCCGGGTGGTCACCTTCGATGGCCGGGGCACCGGCGCCTCCGGCCACCCGACCGGTGCCACGGCATACTCCAACGACGAGTGCGCCGCCGACGTGACCGCGGTGCTGGACGCCACCGGCACCGAGCGGGCGGTCCTGGTCGCGCTGTCCTGCGCGGCCACGTGGGCGATCCAGACCGCAGCGGACCACCCCGACCGGGTCGACGGGGTCCTCGCGCTCTCGCCCTCGTGCGGGGTCACGGTCAGCCAGCCCGGGCGGGAGGCCCACGCCTTCGACCAGCGGCTCGACGTGACGCACGGCTGGGCGAAGTACAACCAGCACTACTGGACCGAGGGTCACTTCGCCGACTTCCGCGACTTCTTCTTCCACCAGATGTTCTCCGAGCCGCACTCGACCAAGCAGTTGGAAGATGCCTTGCGCTGGTCGGAGCAGACCGATCCGCAGACGCTGGTCGACGCTACCCTCGGCCGGCTCGCCTGCGGGGGCGCGGTCTGCCGGTCCGTCGAGGACGCGTGCCGGCAGGTGACCTGCCCGGTGCTGGTCGTGCACGGCACCGACGACCGGGTCCGTTCTGAGGCCGTCGGGCGTCGCGTCGCCGAGCTGACCGGGGGACGCCTGGTGCTGGTCGAGGGCGGCGGCCACGGGTTGATGTCGCGTTCGCCGGTGAAGATCAACCGGCTGATCCACGAGTTCGTGACCACCGCCTGCGCGCCCGCCGTGCCCACCAGGGAGCAGTCGGGGGAGCCGACCACCTGGACCTTCGCGCCTACCCGGCGCCGACGGGTGCTCTATCTGTCCTCACCCATCGGCCTGGGGCACGCGGCCCGGGACCTGGCCGTCGTCCAGGAGCTGCGCCGGCTCGAGCCAGACGTCGAGGTCGACTGGCTGGCCCAGCACCCGGTCACCACCGTGCTGGAGGCTGCGGGGGAGCGGGTGCACCCGGCCTCCGGGTGGCTGAGCAGCGAGTCCAGCCACGTGGAGCACGAGTGCGGCGAGCACGACCTGCACGCCTTCCAGGCGATCCGGCGGATGGACGCGATCCTGGTGCACAACTTCATGGTCTTCCAGGACCTCGTGGCCGCCGAGCACTACGACCTGGTGGTGGGGGACGAGTCCTGGGACGTGGACTACTTCCTCCACGAGAACCCCGAGCTCAAGGCGTTCAACTTCGCCTGGATGACCGACTTCGTCGGCTGGCTGCCGATGCCGGACGGCGGGCCGGAGGAGGCCGCGCTGACGGCCGACTACAACGCCGAGATGATCGAGCAGCGCGCCCGCTTCGCCCGGGTGCGGGACCGTTCCATCTTCGTCGGCTCGCCCGAGGACGTGGTGCCCGCCTCGTTCGGCGACGGTCTGCCGCAGATCCCCGACTGGGTGGGCAAGAACTTCGACTTCGCCGGCTATGTGACCGGCTTCGACCCGGCGACGCTCCCCGAGCGTGACGAGTTGCGCCAACGACTCGGTATGCCGGAGCGCGAGCGGGTCTGCCTGGTCACCGTGGGCGGGACTGGAGTGGGCAGGCCGCTCCTGGAGCGGGTCCTGGAGACGATCCCGCTGGCCCGGCGCGCCGCCCCCGACCTGCGCTTCCTGGTGGTGACCGGACCGCGGATCGACCCTCGGTCGCTGCCGCGGCGCCGTGGCACGAGCATCCGCGGCTTCCTGCCCGGGTTGTACCAGCACCTCGCCGCCGCGGACCTGGCGCTGGTCCAGGGCGGTCTGACGTCCTGCATGGAGCTGACCGCCGCGCGGCGACCCTTCCTCTATGTGCCGCTGCGGCACCACTTCGAGCAGAACTTCCACGTGCGGCACCGGCTGGAACGCTACGGGGCCGGGCGGCACCTGCCCTACGAGCAGGCCGTCGACCCCGACGCGCTCGCCGCGGCGATCCTGGACGAGCTGGACCGCGAGGTCGACTACCGCCCGGTGGAGACCGATGGTGCGGCCCGGGCGGCCGCGATGCTGGCCGAGCTGTTGTGAGGCGCTGGTGCTCCCGACGACTGCGTCGGCGACGAGACCCTGTCAAGGCCCCCGGAGGGCCGAGACCCTGTCAAGGCCCCCGGAGGGCCTCGCTGAGCTCGCCGCGGGAGCGCACCGCGAGCTTGGTGTAGACGTGTCGTAGGTGGTACTCCACCGTCTTGGGACTCAGGAACAGCGCTGCCGCGGCCTGCCGGGTGGTCGCGCCGTCGCAGAGCAGCTCGGCGATCTGCCGCTCCTGTGCAGTCAGTGTCGTCAACCGGCTCGCTCCCCGCCGCTGCACCGTCTCGCCCGTGGCGGCCAGCTCGACGGCAGCCTGCTCGGCCCGCTGCTCGGCCCCGAGCTCCTCGAAGGCGGCCAGGGCGGCCCGGAGCGGCGCCCGTGCATCCCGGCGGCGTCGTCGCCGTCGCAGGGAGCTCCCGTGCGCCAGCTGGGTGCGGGCGGTCTCGAAGGTGTCGGGGGTGGTGGCATGCAGCTCCAGAGCCACGGCGAAGTGGTGGTCGGCCTCGTCCTCGGTGGCGAGTGCGCCGAGTGCCCGCTCGGCGCGGGCCAGGGCCCAGGCCTGTCCCTTGGCGGTGCTGAGCCGGTGGAACTGCGCGATCGCGTCTCGTGCTTCCTCGGCCCGGCCGAGCCGCAGCAGGCCCTCAGCCCGTTCGGGCGCCGGGTCGAGGTCCATGTCGTGCAGTCCGTGGACCTGCAGCGTGTGGTCCACCTCGTCGAGGTGGACCAGGGCCTGCTCGGGTCGCCCAGCCCCCAGCTCCAGCTCACCGAGGGCTAGCCCGCACCAGATGCGGCCGATGGTGATGTCGTTGGCCCGGCACAGGGCGAGCGACTCCTCGGCGTGCACCCGACAGTCCTGGTCCCGCCCCATCCGGGCCTCCAGCCACGCCAGCCCGGCCAGGGCGAGCGTCAGGTCGTTGGCGTGCCCCGCCGCGCGGGCGAGCTGGATGCTCTCGTGGTACTCGGAGTGCCCGCGTGACCAGTGATCGGTGGCGGCGTCGTCCAGCGCAACCAGGAACAGCAGCCGCGCCAGCTCTCCCAGAGCTGCCGCCTCCCGAGTCTCTGCGAGGGCGGCGCGCACCAGGGTGCGATATCGCCCCTCCTCCCGCAGGTAGAGCGGCCCGAGCACCAGCCACTCGGCGCGTAGGGGGTCGGCGCGCAGCGTGTCACCGGTGGCCAGCTGCTCCACCGCCCGCCTGATCAGGTCCGCCCCCGGCTGACCCACGAGCGTCAGCGCCATCCCACGGGCCAGGTCACCCAGCACCTGCCCCCGAGCGGAGGTCGCCCGTCGAGCCAGGGTGTCCAGGGCGTCCGCCGCCTCGTGCAGGAATCCGGTGTCCCCGCGGAAGAAGGCTGCGTTGACCCCGTCCGCCCACAGCTCCACGGCCGCCTCCGGCAGGGTGCGCTGCACTCGCAGGGCGGCCTCGCGAAAGACCTCCGTGGCCACCTGGATGGACCCGGTCCTGCTGAGGATCGTGCCCCGCAGATGCCCCGCCCGCGCCACGAGGTCGACGTCCACCGCGGGAGCCTCGAGCTGCCCGATCTCCGCGAGCAGGGCGAGGGCCCGCCCGCCCTGGCCACCGAGCCAGGCCGACTCCGCAGCGGCGACCAACCGGGCGGACCGCTCCTGCACCGACCCAGAGAGCCACCCCGCGCGGTGCAGCGCCGTGGCCGCGACGTCGTGGGCCGACCGGGACCGTGCTCGCTGCGCGACCGAGTCCAGAGCGGCCGCGACCGCAGGGTCGGGTCCGACGGCCGCGGCCGCCAGGTGCCAGGCACGTCCGTCCGGGTCGGGCGTGGCCCGCGCCAGGGCCGCGTGCACCTCCCGCAGCCGCTCCGGGGTGGCCGCCCCCAGCACCGCGGCCCGCACCAGGGGGTGCCCGAACCCCATGTCCGGCCCGGGGGTGAGGAGCTCGGCGTCCACGGCCTCGGTCAGGAGGGAGGGGTCGATGTCCAGGACGGCGCACGCGGATCGCACCACGAGCGGGTCTCCTCCGGAGCAGGCCGCCACCAGCAGCGCCGCCCGGGCCGGTGGGCTCAGCCGCTCGGTGCGGGTGAGGAAGGCGCGGGTCACGGCCGGACCCACCGCGATCGGGTCGTGTGGTCCGAGGCTGTGCAGACGGTCCGGGTCAGCGCCCAGCTCGAGCAGGGCCAGAGGGTTGCCGCCGGTGGCTCGCACCAGCCGCTCGACCTGTCCGGCAGGCACGTGCTGGCCGGTTCGTAGGGCCAGCAACTCCTGGGCGGCCAGGGTGTCCAGCCCGGCCAGCTCCCAGATCGGCAGGCCGGCCTGGAGCAACGGGCTGTCCTCACCGGCCCGCACCGCCGCGACCAGGAGCACTGGGTCGGCCAGCAGCCGGCGAGCGGCGAAGGTGATGGCCTCTGCCGAGGAGTGGTCCAGCAGGTGCGCGTCGTCGATCAACACAGCCAGTGCGCCCGACTCCGCGCGGTGGCTGAGCACCCCCAGCGTGCCCGCCCCGACAGCAAACCGGTCCACGTCGCTGCCGACCCGCAGGTTCAGCGCGACTTCCAGCGCCCGTGCCTGGGGCGTGGGCAGGTCGGTGAGGTCCGCGCCCGACCCGACCAGCTGGGAGAGCCCACCGAAACCCAGGTCGCGCTCGGCCTCAGACCCGACCACGCGGCATACCTGCATGTGTTGGAGGCTGCCGGAGGCCGCGTCGAGCAGCGCGCTCTTGCCACTCCCGGCCTCGCCGACCACGACGAGCACGCCGCTCTGCCCGACCCTGGCTCCGGCGGCCAGGGCCGCGATGGCCTGCTGCTCACGGTGGCGCCCGACGAGCATGTCTCCAGACTAGGGGAATCGCCCGCCCCGGTCGCTGCTCTGCCATGCTGGGACCGTGCCGGAGCGCCCTTGCCAGTTCTGCGCGATCGTCCGTGGTGAGCAGACCGCGGAGGTCGTGCTGGACACCCCTGAGGTGATCGCCTTCCTGGACCGGCGGCCGGTCTTCAAGGGGCACGTGCTGGTGTGTCCACGGGAGCACGTCGTCACACTCACCGACCTGCCCGATGAGCTGCTCCAGCCGGTGTTCGCGGGTGCGCGCCTGATGGCGGCGACGGTCAAGCAGGCGCTGGGCAGCACCGGGTCGTTCGTGGCGCTGAACAACACTGTCAGCCAGTCCGTGCCGCACCTGCACGTGCACGTCGTGCCGCGCACCAAGGGTGATGGTCTGCGGGGCTTCTTCTGGCCGCGCAGCACCTACGCAGACGGTGAGATGACCGAGTATGCCGACCGGTTGCGGGCGGCCATCGACCTCTCCAGCGGTGGTGCTGCCGGGTGAGAGACCCGCGACCGCCCGCACCGATGCCGGACCACGTCGCCGCCGACCTCGCCGGACTGCGGGCCGCGCTCGCCGACCAGGTCGTGCCGAAGACCGCGGACAACCTGCTGATCGGCACCTGGAACATCCGCGCGCTCAGCCGCTACACCGACAAGTGGACCTCGCAGGACAGCGACAGCCCGAAGCGCGACTGGCACGCGCTGGCCGCGATCGCCGAGGTCATCCGGTGCTTCGACGTGACGGCGATCCAGGAGACCAGGCGCGACACCTCCGCGCTCTTCGCGCTGTTGTCGCTGCTGGGGGAGGACTACCGCGTGATCGCCTCCGACGTCACCGAGGGTGACCAGGGCAATGACGAGCGCCTGGCCTATCTCTATGACAGCAGCCGGGTGCAGCCCTCCGGCCTGGTCGGCGAGATCGTGCTGCCGCCCCAGGCAGAGGGGGAGGTCAAGCAGTTCGCCCGCACGCCCTACGCGGCCGGCTTCGTGCGCAGCGGCGTCGAGTTCATCCTGACGACGGTGCACGTGCTCTGGGGCAAGAAGCCCGCAGACCGCCTGCCCGAGCTCACCGCCTTCGCCGAGTGGATGCGCAGCTGGGCGGACCGGCCCAAGGACTGGAACCGCAACCTCATGGTGCTCGGCGACTTCAACATCGACCGGCACGACGACCCGCTCTGGCAGGCGTTCTTCTCCACCGGCCTCTATCCGCCCGCCGTCCTGCACGACGTGCCGCGGACGATCTTCGACGACGACCGTGAGCACCACTTCTATGACCAGATCTCCTGGTTCACCCCGACCCTGTCGGACGGCCGGACCATCTCGCGCCTGGAGGGGATAGCGTTCGATCAGGTCGGCGGCAACGTCGACTTCGTGCCGCACGTGCTGACCGACGCTGACCTGACGCGCTCGCAGATGTCGTGGCGGATCAGTGACCACTACCCGCTGTGGTTGGAGTTCCACGTGGGCGGGTGAGCACGGTGCCTGCGGATCAGGTCCTTGCGACGGCGCCAGTGCGGGCAGGCCATCCTCTGTGTCATGCGGTTTTCGGGCTCGAGCCCAAAAACCGCATGACACAGCACCGGGCTCGTGGCACCTGCGGCGGGCGCGGCGTGCAGCGGTGTGGGTAGATTGCTCGCGTGGAACTGATCCGGGGACGGGTGGCCGCGGCTGACCCGGCGCTGGAGATGGCCGGCTCGCAGGCGCTGCTGCGTCGCGCCAGTCGCGGTGGGGCTGAGCACGACGCCCTCCGGATCTTCCGCCCCACGCCGATGGTCGCCTTCGGGCGCAGCGATGCCAACCGACCTGGTTTCGCTGCGGCAGCACAGGCATGCCGTGACGCGGGCTTCACACCCGTCATCCGGTCCGCCGGCGGACGCGCAGTGGCCTGCACGTCCGCCGCGCTGGTCCTGGACCACGTGCAGCACGACCCCAGCGCACAGGCAGGGATGACTGCTCGCTTCGAGGACTACGGCGCCATGCTTGCCGACGTGCTGCGCGACGTGGGCGTCGACGCCCACGTCGGCGAGGTGCCGGGGGAGTTCTGCCCAGGAGCACACTCGGTCAGTGCCCGCGGTGTGGTGAAGCTGGTCGGCACCGCCCAGCGCATCGTGCGCGATGCCTGGTTGTTCAGCTCGGTGCTGATCATCGACGACGCGCCTCTGCTCGCGCCCCTGCTGACCTCTGTGTATGACGCGTTGGGTCTCAGGTTCGACCCGGCATCGGTCGGGGCGGTCAGCGCCGAGGCACCAGAGGTCGCCGTCGACCTGCTGGAGGCGGCGCTGACCGCGGCCTATGACGAGCGCTTCGGTCTCGCGGACGTCGGGTGGGACCCAGCGGTCATCGCCGAGGCCCGCGAGAACGTCGCCGACCACCGCGCATCAGGAGAGCGCCACCGCCTCGGGTCGCCGCCGGCGCAGAGCGGCGAACGCGCCGAGCGCCAGGAGGGCACCGCCCGCGGTCAGTGAGCCGATCGCCAGCGTCGTGGGATCCGGTGACCCGACCAGGCCGCCACGGTCGCCGCCGCCGTCCACGACCGGGGCGGCCGCGGCGCTGTCGGAGGAGTCCTCGGTGTCAGACTCCTGGGCCGAGCGGCTGGCACCGGGACCGGGCACCGGCGTCTGCTTGAGCGCCCGGCTGGCCCGCTCGAACTCGGGGCGGGTCACATCGGGTGCCGCGCCAGCGGTGCGCCACTGCTCCAGCTGCGGCATGTCCGCGCAGGCCGACGGGTAGGTGTCGCAGTAGCTGAGCCGGCCGTCATGGCTCTCGGCCGACAGGACCGCCTTGGCGATCGCCCGGGAGAGCGTCGTGGACCCGGCGTTGAAGATGCTGTTCAGTTGGCGGGAGTCGGCCGGGTCGTTGATCTGCAGGGGCTCGCCCTCGCCGGTGGAGACGGCGAACACCGTGTCACCGTCGGAGAGCGTGTGGATCGGGTAGATCGCCCGCGCCATCCCGTCGTGGGCGTTGCCCGACATACGCTGGGCGGCCGCCTTCTCCAGCGGGGCGTTGGTCACCACGACGGCGATCGTGGTGTTCAGCGACTCCTCCGATGTCTGCTGCGCGGCCGCGGAGTCCTCGCTGTCACACTCCTGCGCCGAGGGGGCCTGATAGCCGTCGAACTCACCGCCGACGCCGTAGCGCACGCCATAGAGCGAGCAGTCGAGCGGGTCCACCGGCGAGCCCGCCGGGTTGACGATGACCATCGCTCCGACCCAGATCCCGTCTCCGAGATAGGTGCTCGCGGTCCCGACGCCGCTGCGCAGGCCGCCACCGCGGGCGCCCGTGCCCCCACCGACACTGCCCTGCCGCACCGGCCCGTCGACCGCTGCCTCGGCCGCCAGGTAGCCCCACTCCGCGGAGGTGCGCGCCTTCGGGTCGCCACCACGGTTGAGGTCATAGATGTCGGCTGCCGGGACGATCGGGGCCACACCGGCCGAGCCCAGTGGCACACCCTCGCCCCGGTCCTCAAGCCACCGGATGATCCCGTTGGTCGCCGACAGCCCATACATGCTGGAGCCGCCCAGCTGGATCGCGTTGACGCCCGGGTTGGAGTTGAGCGGGCTGAGCAGGTCCGTCTCCTTGGTGGCCGGTGCCCCGCCACGCTGGTCGACGCTGGCGACCGACATCTCGGGGGTGTAGATCACGGATGTGCCGGTCAGGAAGGGGGCGGTGTCCGACTGGACCTGACCGACGTGCACGCCGGGCACGTCAGTGATCGCGTTGTGCTCACCGGGCTGACCGACGACCTCCTCCGCAGAGGCGGCTGGGGCCAGCGACACCGCGCACAGGGACGAGGCGATCGCTGCCGTCAGCAGGGCAGGCAGGATGGGTCTCATGAATGGCTCTCCGATCCACGGGGCCGCCGCGGACCGGGGGAGCGCCGCGTGCTGGCCGGGCTGATGAGGTCACGGAGCCGGAAAGGCCGACGCCGTATGCCGTGAACCTACCCTTGGGGGAGGGAGGCGGGACAGGACTTTGACCGACTCCTTAGCCGGCCTTGGGCAGATCATGGAGCCAGGCTGCTTCACCGTGCATACGTCGCCACCCTGGCGACCACCTCAGCAGGTTTCTTCTCGCCTGCTGAGATTTCCACCGGGATGTGGTTCTCTGGCGGAGCGATGGGGCAGGTGACGAAATTGGTGAAAGCACAGGGCAGGGCTGCAAGATAGTTGAAATCGACGTAGTCGATACGGTCACGCGTCCCGCTGACAAACTCCAGATCAACAACCCGACCCGCGCCATATGTGCTCTTGCCGCTGCTCGCGTCTCGGATCTGCAGGACGGGTTGGATCCCCGAGGGGGTCTCCTTGCCGATGACCAGTGGCACAAACTGCTTCCCCTCGAGTTCGAAGCTCAGCCGTCCAATGACGGAGGTCGTCTCGCGGACACCGGTCTCGACCGTCGACGCCTCGACGTCAAGCGTTGCCAGAGGCTCATAGACTGCGGGCACTCTCCAGGCGGGGTCGTAGTCAAATGTGTCCAGAGACGATAAGTCCTTGCGTGCTGCCTCACGAGGGTCTCGGACGCGAACGGCGAAGATCTTGCTCCCGGCGTCGTTGGTGCGCACGACGGTGTCGACTTCGCACTCTCCAAAATAGACAGGCACGCTGTCGCCATTGCTGTAGACCATGTTCCGGCCAGGGACGATCTCGACCGGTGCCACTGGGTAGTGGCCATCCACCGACAGGTTGGCCCCCTCGGACGGCGGTGTGTAGATGACCCTGCTGTCACGAACCGACCACTGGCCAGGAAGACTTTCGAGTTCGACTCCGTCTTCTCCTTCCTCGAGCCAGTGCTGTGCGACCAGCGAAGCCCATCCATAGGGTCGTGTCAGGGTCGCGATCCGCTGGTGGCGCCACTCACGCCAGTGACCCTCAAGATGCTCCTTGGTCGTCATCGCTCAAAGCTCCTCACGGTAGGGATCCATCCGCCCCGGCAGGTGCCCGCGATGCAGGTCGGAGCGATCCGAACCACCATCCTGACAAGACTCCACCCTTGCAACAATGCCCATTGTCCTTGCTTGCCTATAGCGGTTACTTATAGCCTCTGCCAGTGTCCATTGAACTCAAGCATCTCCGGGTCCTCGCAGCGATCGAGCGAACGGGGACCATCTCTGCCGCGGCGAGGGAGCTCGGCTACTCGCAGCCCGCGGTCTCCCAGCAGATCACCCTCGCGGAGCGAAACCTCAAGACGCCACTCCTGCACCGCACGCGTTCTGGCGCAACCCTGACGGAGGCGGGCCAGATCCTCGCGGGGATCAGCACCGCGATCTTGCCGCAGGTCAGCCGGGCCCTGTCCGAGATCGATGCGATCGCGGGGCTGAGGAGTGGAACAGTCCGCATCGCCGCCTTTCCCAGTGCGGCGGCCGTCTTGATCCCGGATGCACTGTCGGCGGTCCGAGCCGAGCATCCCGGCCTGCAGTTCCTGGTCACCGAGCGTGAGCCGCACCAAGCCCTACACGCCCTACGCTCGGGGGACTGCGACATCGCCCTCGTTTACGAGTATGCCTCGAGCCTCACGCAGGAGGAGGCAATCGGCCTGCTGCCTGGTGAGACCAGTTTCGCGATAACCCAAGAGGCGATCAAGGTTGCTCTTCCACTGGGGCATCACCTCTCGTCTGAGCGGGTGATCGATCTGAGGGACCTCGCCAACGAGGCCTGGATCGCCAGTCGCTCCGAGGGCCGATCACATGTGGTCGAGCTGTGTGAAGCGGTCGGTTTCAGTCCGCACATTGCCTTCGAAACGCACAACCACGTTGCCGTCCAAAGGCTCGTCGCTGCGAACCTCGGAGTCGCGCTCCTCCCAGAACTCGTGGCGGTCGCTGGGACCACCACTCAGACGATCAAGCTTCTTCCCTGCTCGCCGTCATCGATTCGTGCCGCGCGAGCAGTCACGACTACAACGCTGTTGGCCGTGCCCGGCGTGCCGGTCACCATCAAGGCGCTGGGTGAGGCGGTCAGCTCACACCTGTGAGCAGGCGCCATGGGGCTCACTCTTGCCAGAGTGCCCTCGGAAGGGTGCCCGCGGAACGCAGCGCAGGCATAGCGTTTGCTTATATCGGGTCAAGGAAGAACGTCGTTGACCGCATATCGGTAGCGCTATACGTTCGACCACTAGCGTCGCTCCGCCGACGAAGTCACCAGGAGGTCACCATGTCCGCAGCGCACTGGGTCTACCTCGCCTGCGTCGTGATCATCATCGTGTTGTTGATCGCTCGTCAGAACATCGTCATTCCGGCCATCGCTGCAACGTTCGTCACCGTCCTCGTGTACACCGGATCCTTCCTTTCCGGCATCTCGTCCATCTTCACTGGAACCTTGACGGCTGGCGTCACGCTATTCGAAGTGTTCATCGTCGTGGCCTTCGTTCGTGCCCTTTATGAGGCTCTCAAGGATGCCCGTGCCCTGAATTCCATGGTGTCACCGTTTGTCTCCCTGATGCGTTCACACGCCACCACCTTTTGGGCGCTGGCGATAGCAGTCGGGATCTTCTCGCTTTTGTTTTGGGCCACAGCGACCGCCGCGCTAGTTGGTGCCGTCCTCGTCCCCGTCGCTCTACGGATGGGGCTTTCGACCAAGACCATCGGTGCCGTCATGCTCGTTGCCGGCGGCATCGGCACCTCCGATTACGTCCTGCAGGCACTGCCGGGCTTCACCTCCAGCGCAGCAGGAGTTCCTGCGCCAGCCATCGCTGAACGCGCCATGATTATTGTGCTGTTCATCGCGGTTCCTGGGCTCATACTTCTGCAACTCTTCGAGCGCCGTCGGACGAGACAGGAGGTCCTGGCGCTTGCGGGTGCGGCAGCGCGTGACTCCGAGCGGGCCTCTTCCGTGTTGCGGGGCAGCCCTGACGAAGCGCAGCATCTCGCTGCACCACAGAGCAACCAGCGTGAGCCCGTTGCCGCCAGTGACGGTCCTGCATCGTCGATCTCAGGGGCGGGGGCAGATGTAGGGCCTCACGGGAACAGTGACCTGACACGAACGGCGTCTCAGGAGCGGCGCAGCCGGGGCCTCGGGGTGCTCGTACTCATGGCGTTTGCGGGCCTAGCCGTCTACATGATTCTGCCGCGATTCACCGATTCCATCGCGATCCAGGCGAGCGGAACCGCCCTGGTGACTGGCTTGGCGCTCGTTCTGCTCGTGGTGGTCACTGCGGTGGATACTCCGCGCAACGTCCTCGAGCGGGCCGCGCAGCAATTTTCTGACGGCCTCACCTTCTCTTTCAAAGCGATGGGGCCAGTCCTGCCCATCGCTGGCTTCTTCCTCCTGGGAAATGCGGACTACTCGGGGCAGATCACGGGCACGGAGGATGCACCCGGGTTCTTCTTGGATGCGCTTGCTGAGTCCAGCAGCTTCATCCCCCAGAGCCCCTTCTTTGCCGCCTTTGCGGTCGTTATCATCGGTCTCATCGCAGGTCTTGACGGCTCTGCGATTGCCAACATCCCGATGGTTGCCTCGCTTGCAGCTGGCCTGGCCGAGGCCACTGGGGCAGATCCGGTGACCATGGCAGCACTGGCGCAGGTGTCCGCGGTGTGGTCCGGCGGTGGCATGCTGGTTCCCTGGTCGTCGTATGTGCTCGTGGTGGCCGCCATTCTGGGAGAAAGCCCAGTCACCCTCGTACGGAGAGTGTTGCTGCCCACGGCGATCGCTTTCGTGTTTGGCACAACAATGGCGATCTTGTTGTTTTAACCACGACCAGTGGAAGTTGACCCAAGGAGATGAAGTGCTGGCTGATGCACCCAAGGCGTCGGCAGACCGCATGGTCGCCAGGAGCGCCAGGTGATGGGGTTGAACGCTGAGGACTGCATCCCCTGGACGCGGCTGTGTGAGCACGTTCGGGCTGCTCTTGACGACGATGGTCCCGACGCCCAGCTGGCAAGTGAGGCACTCGTTGAAGCTGAAGCGCTCGGACAGTCACACTTTGGTATCGGCCTGCTCCAGCGGTGGCGGGCGGCTGAGGGCGAGACTCGCAAGCCGTCAGCGGAAAGCCAATCCGGTCAGCTGCACCACTGGGATGTCGAAGGGTTGTTCGGCCCGCTGGTCCTGGCGCGCGCCTCCCGGGTGGCGGCTCGTGAAGCCCGCGGGTCTGGGATGGCGGCTGTCGTTTTGCACGGGCTGGGTGGGTCTGGGCGGCTCGCGCCATTTGCTCAAGCAATCGCCACACAAGGATTGGTGGGGGCGGTCTTCGCCGCGTCGCCCCCGCTCGTCGCAGCACATGGGGGCAGCAAACCTCTCTGGGGCACGAACCCATTCGCGCTCGCAGTCCCTGGGCACAACACTCCACTGGTCGTGGATGCCAGCACCGCGTCACTCACGGCGGCCGCGCTTGCTGAGGCGCGATCCTCGGGTCATGACCTGCCTGAGGGGGCAGCGGTCACCACACGAGGCGAGCCGACGCGCGACCCCACCGACGTGGCTGCCCTGTTGCCGCGTGGTGGCTTGTTGGGGACGCTTGCGGCAGTCCTGGTGGAGTCTCTGACAAGCGGGTTGGCGGGCCAGAGCGCAACATCCGGCTGGCGCTCAGCAACCGTAATGGCCTGTGAAGCAAGGGCGCCCATCGCGGAAGTTATGCGGGATCGTATCGAGGCAGCCGACGCACGCGAGCCGGGAAGTGGCACGCGGGAGGCACTCATGCACGCACGGCGCCACGGGGTCCCGCTTTCGCCGGCTGTGGGATCGTTCCTGGGCCTCACCTGAGCCTGGACTTCCCAGGTCGCCAGGAACTCGGGGACAACAACGCTCAGGTCGATCCGCGACTCCGGAGGCCCGCAGAGTCCGTTGTGTCATGCAGTGCCAGGGTTCGAGCCCCCGCACTGCATGACATAGCACGCTCACGCGCACCGAAGCTGCACCCGCGCGAGCCAGGGTCGATGTCCTGTGGTGCCTACCCCTCGATGTAGACCGTCGTCTGGCTGCCGACCGGCTCATAGCCCAGCACCTGGGCCAGCCGGGTCGACGCCTCGTTGCCCCAGCGCGCCCGCCACTGCGGGATCAGCCCGGCATCGAGGGCGGCGTTGGTGCCGACAGCCGCAGCGAGCACGCCGTAACCCCGGCCGCGGGCCTGGGGGCTGGTGAGGACACCCATGTGCGCCAGCTTGTCGGCCCACACCACGTAGCCCGAGCCGGCCAGGGGGACCGGCGGCGCCTCCGCGGTGTCGCCGTCCTCGTTGGCAGAGACTTCAGGTTCAGACCCAGCACCAGACCCGGTCCCAGCGCTCCGGGAACGGTCCAGGATGACCCAGCGATGCGGCATACCGCCCAGTCCGACCTCGTCGACGTCGGCGGGGGAGCAGGCCTCCTCGAGGGTCGCGACCGCGTCCTCGTCCTGGGTGGTGGGCAGGTCCGCGTGCTCGACGCGGAGGTCGGTGTAGGAGAGCTCGGCCGCCCCGAGTGGCCGCGCACCGTGGTCGGAGGCCAGACGCATGAGGACCGGCAGCAGAGCCAGCTCGTCGTCCCGGAGGTGGCTGGCACGCTCCAGCGCCCACGACGGGCCGCTCAGCACACCCTGTCCCAGGATCCGCACGAAGGAGACCGTCTCGGCGGCCGGGTTGTGGTGCAGGACACGGTCCCCACCGTCCAGCCGCTCGACGTCGAGCAGGTCGGCCCATGCCTGGCGGATGGTCTGCTCGGTCTCTGGGCGCACGCGTTCAGCCTAGTGGGTCTCAGCGGAGGTGGTCCGGCGGGCCTGTGCCCCCACCCGGTCCCGGCGCAGGATTCTCGATAGCCTCGGAGCATGAGCCTTGATCGACCTGTCACCCCGAATCCCTACGACCTGCTGCCCGCCGTGCCCTCGTTCACGGTGACCAGCACCGACGTGACCGACGGCCAGCCGCTCGGCGACGCCCAGGTGGGCGCCAAGGGCAACAACGTCTCGCCGCAGCTGAGCTGGTCCGGCGCCCCGGAGGGCACGAAGTCCTATGTCGTCACCTGCTTCGACCCGGACGCGCCGACACCGTCCGGCTACTGGCACTGGGTCCTGGTCGACCTGCCCGCCGACGTGACCTCCCTGGACACCGACGCCGCCTCGAAGGCGTTGCCGGGCAAGGCATTCCACGTCCGCAACGACGGTGGGGAGCCGGGCTTCCAGGGCGCCGCGCCGCCGGAGGGGGACCAGGTGCACCGCTACTTCTTCGTGGTGCACGCCGTCGGTGAGGAGACCCTGGGCGTGACCGAGGACGTCAGCCCGGCCGTCGTCTCCTTCAACCTCGCCTTCAAGACCCTCGGCCGGGCCATCCTCACCGGCACCTACCAGCACTGAGTCAGCTGGTCAGGTCGATCAGCGCACCCTCCAGGGTCGGGTGGGCGAACTCGAAGCCCGCCTCCGTCGTCACCTCCGAGGTGACGTGCCGGCCGGTCAGCCCGAGTGCCGGGTCGGTGCGCAGCGCGATGCTGCCCATCCGGACGAGCGTGGACGGCGTCGGGGGAGCGGCGCGGCGGCGGAAGCGCCTCCGCAGGGTGGCCATGAGCTCGTGGTTGCGCACCGGGTGCGGCGCAGCAGCGATCAGTATCCCGTCGGGCAGGTCCACCTGCGGGTCCAGATCGAGGGTGGCTCGGACGAGCGCGAGCCAGTCGTCCTGATGGATCCAGCTGAACCACTGCCGACCCGAGCCGACCCGTCCGCCGAGGCCGGCGCGCGTCAGCTGGGTCAGGCGGTCCAGGGCCGGGGACCCGTTCTGCAGCACGATGCTGGTCCGCAGGATGGTCACGTGCTCGGCGTTGGCGCCCTCGGCGGCCTCCTCCCAGGGCTGCGCCACCCCGGTCATCTGCGGGAGGGCGTTGGGGCCGGCGGGTAGCGGACTGGACTCGGTCAGGCGCAGGTCGCCGGCGTCGGACCAGATCGCCGTCGTGGAGCCCTGGACCCAGCGGGCCAGCGGGGTCTCCAACTGCTGGCTGGCTGCCACGAGTGCCCGCGTCGGGTGGACCCGCGACTCGCGCAGGTCCCTGATGTTGTCCTCGGTCGGGCGCGCGTCGACCAGTTGCCCGGCCAGGTTGATCAGTGCCGTGCGGGCCGGGTCCTGTGCCAGCTCCTCGACCCACGGCCCCAGGCTCGCGCCGTCCCAGACGACCTGGCGGTGGGGGAGGTCCAGGTTGACCTGTCGGGTGAGCAGCGCGACCTCGTGCCCACGGGCGGTCAGGTCGGCCGCGATCGCGCGGCCCAGGCTGCCCGAGCCCCCGGCGATGACGACCTTCAGCAGGTCCGGGTCGGGCTGCGGCCGCAGCATCCGGTGCAGTCGGACGACAGCGAGCGGCCAGTCCGCGATCAGGTCGGCGCCGACGCTGGCGACGATGGCGGCAGTCATCGGTCCGCTGGCGTGGACCGTCTGCTCCAGGGTGGTGCCTCCCTCAGGGTGCTCGTGCAGCGACCACCTCACCCCGGAGCCGCCAAACGGTGCAGGTTGTCCGAAGGCCAGGGTCCGGCCCGGCTCCACCTCGGTGATCCGCAGCGGGCCAGCGGTCCGCCCGTGCAGGGCGGCCGCCCAGCCCCGTGCCGGCAGGTAGTGGCCCTGCTGACCCGGCGCCACCGGCGCGGCCTGCGCCCCGACCACCGCAGCGGCGTGGGAGACGTGCGCCTCGGCATACTCATGCGGCGGTCCCGGCTCCAGGGTGAAGGAGCGGATCGCACCGCTCCACGCCGGCCACCGGGTGGGGTCGCCGACGATCTCCCAGAGCTCGGCGGCGGGGAGGGCGAAGAAGTGGCGGAGCGTCCGCTGCCAGGTCATGGGGCCAGCCAACCACGCGCCGGTCCGATCTCCCCGACCGAGGCGCCGCACCGTGCGATTCTGGGGGCATGACCTTCGACAACGAGCCACAGGGCCCGGAGCAGGGACCGAGCCAGGTGCCGAGCGCGAGAGCGAACCGGGCAGCGCGCAACAAGCGACAGGCCTGGCTCTACATCGTCATCGGTGTGGTGCTGGGTGTCGTCGCGGTGCTCGGGCTCCTCGCCGACGACCGCGGGTTCCTGGACTGGGCCCTGCTGGTGCTGGCGATCGCCAACCTGGTGATGGGTGTCATGGCGGTGCGCAGCCCCGAGCCGCGGGTGCCCGAGCCCACCGACGACTGAGCGGGGCGCTCAGGACTCGAGCAGGTCGCGGATGGCACCGGCCAGACGCACCGAGGCCTCGATCTCGACCCTGCGGTTGGAGACGCTCTCCACGTTGAAGCCGAACGGCACGTCCAGCCGTCGGCAGAAGGTCGCGAGCTCAGCGGCCGCCGCGGCGCACTGCTCATAGGACTCGCTCAGCGGGTCGGGTGCGTGCTGCAGCTGGTTCTGCAGCCAGCGTGGGACGTGCACGCCGAGCCACTGCAGGAACTCCAGGGTCTTCAACGAGCCGCACACCGACAGGGTGAACACCAGGTGGGCCGGTTCGACCCCACGGCCCCGGCAGGCGTAGGCGTAGTCGGAGACCAGGTCCTTGGCCCAGGTCAGGTCATAGACCACCTGGGTGACGAAGAAGGAGGTGCCGGCCTCCTGCTTGCGCAGCATCCGGTCGTGCTCGTTGGTGTGCCGGGCGTGGCGCTCGGGGATGGCGACGCTGCCCAGCGAGAGCAGGCTCCCGGTGTCCTGCCACAGCGACTGCGCCTCAGCCAGCCTGGTCCGGACGGGGGCTGAGCTGGAGGAGGCGCCCACGAGCACGGTGGCGACGCGTTGCGGGTCCTGCTCGCCCAGCCAGGTCTTCAGGTCGGCGGGCTCATACTTGCCGACGGAGCGATAGATGATGACGGACCCACCCCAGCCGCTCAGGTAGTCGGCGTGGAAGGCCCCCGGGTCGAGGGTGCGCACAAAGGGGAACGGCCGCACGTCCGGGTTGCGGTCCGACTCGTCCTCGATGTCGTAGAGCACCAGGGCGTCCAGGCCCAAGGGCCGCAGCCGCTCGATCGTCACCTCGGCGATGCGGCTCAGGTCCTCCTGGGGCGTCGCCTCCCGCGGTGGGGTCAGGCTGAACAGCCGCAGGGGGCGGGCCAGGTCGGTGAGCCGGGTGCCGAACCCGACGGGCTCGGGGGTCTGTGCTGCCACGTGTGCCTCCTCCCGGGTCACGCTACGCCGCGGTATGCCGTGCTCGTCACCCTGTCGGCACGGTCCAGGGCCGCCGACAGGTCGGCGCGCAGGTCATCGACGTGCTCGATCCCGACGGAGACCCGCAACAGACCGTCCCGTATGCCGGCAGTCCGGCGGGCGTCCGCGCTCATCGAGGCGTGGGTCATGGTGGAGGGGTGGGCGATCAGGCTCTCGGTCCCGCCGAGGGACTCGGCGAGACTGAAACATCGGAGCCCGGTGACGAAGGAACGGACCGCCTCCTCACCGCCCTGCAGCTCGACGGAGAGCATCGCGCCGAAGCCGTCCTGCTGGCGGGCCGCGATCTCGTGCCCGGGGTGATCTGGCAGACCGGGATAGTGGACTGCCTCGACGGCGCGGTGGTCCAGGAGGAGGTCGACCAGGACCTCGGCGTTCTCCTGGTGGGCGCGCAGCCGGGTGTGCAGCGTGCGCAACCCGCGCAGGGTGAGATAAGAGTCGAACGGGCTCCCGGTGATCCCGAGCACGTTGGCCCAGTGGTCAAACTCCTCGTGGAGTTCTTGCGTCCGGGCGATCACGGCGCCGCCGACGACGTCGCTGTGGCCGTTGATGAACTTGGTCGTCGAGTGGACCACGGCGTCCACACCGAACTCGAAGGGCCGCTGCAGCACCGGGGAGAGGAAGGTGTTGTCCGCCACGACGAGGGCTCCCGCTGCGTGGGCCGCGTCGGTCACGGCAGCGATGTCGGTGATCCGCAGCAGCGGGTTGGACGGCGTCTCCAGCCAGACGACGCGCGGCGGGTTCGGGCCGGTCAGCGCTGCCTCGAGCGCGTGCGCGTCGGAATAGTCGATGCACTGGTAGTCGAACTGCCCTCGTCCCGCGAGGGAGTCGAACAGCCGCCAGGTGCCGCCGTAGCAGTCGTGCGGGATCAGGATCGTGTCGCCGGGGCGCAGCAGCGTGGAGACGCACAGCGTGATGGCCGCCATGCCGGTGGCGGTGATGGTGCCGGCGTGACCCCCCTCCAGCGTGGCCAGGGCCTCGGCCAGCAGGTCGCGGGTCGGGTTGCCGCTGCGGGTGTAGTCGTAGTCCCGCTTCTCACCGAACTCGGCGAAGCTGAAGTTTGAGGAGAGATACAGCGGCGGGACGATCGCTCCCTGTGCGGGGTCGGTGTCGATGCCGGTGCGCAGGCCGCGGGTCAGAGCGGAGATGTCGGTCATGACGGTGCCTTTCCCAGGTGTCAGGCCGCCAGACGCTGGGTCCGGGTGCCAGACCATGCGGTTGACCGGGAAATGGCTGCACTCCTCAGGCGACGTGCAACGTCGTCCGCGAAGCTCCATCTTCCGGTCTCCCCGAGGGGAACCGCAGGATGTGGCACCTTTTCCGCGGATTGCTCCCCGGAAGGCTGCCCCGGCTTCATCGGGCCTGTCCCTCTGCCGGTCGTGATGGATTTCGTTTGTGAACCTACCCCATGCGCCGAAGGAAGCCAAGGGGCGGGGTGACACTATCGAGGTGTGTCGGCAGAATCTGCGGTTGGGTGCAGGGTGCAGGACAGCTACGGAGTGCGCCGAGCCAGGGCCACGATCTCCTCGTGGCCGGGCTCCGGGATCCCCACCGACAGCAGGACGAAGCGCTGACGGGGATCGGTGGTGCGCCGGATGCGCTCTTCCTCCTGGACGGAGGCCACCACGATCATCGTGCCGGCCAGGGCAGAACGGATCGGCGGGGTGATCGCGCTGGCCGTCGGGCTGATCACCGCCAGGAGCTGTCCACGGCGGGAGACCGGCAGTCCCCACGCCCAGGCCGGCATCGACCGCGCCGCGTAGGCGTCCAACCGGCCGGGCGTGCTGAACATCTCCCGCGTGAGCGGCACCAGGGCCCGGCGACGGTTCCGGGCGCGGAGCACGTTGCGCGCCCGGTCGTAGGCCGCGTGGACGGCCAGCTCCCTGGCGGTCGCTCGCGCGACGGCTGCGTGCGCAGCGTCGACGACCTTGTCCGGGGAGCTCTGGGCCACCAGAGCACTCTGTCAGATGGCACCGACGAGGCCCCCGGACGACTCGCCCGCCGACTCAGAACAACTGCCGGAAGTTCGCTCGCGCCAGGTCGAGCAGTTCGTCGCCGCGCCCGGAGAAGACAGTGCGCAGGGCATATAGCGTGAATCCCTTGACCTGCTCGGCCTGGATCGCCGGCGGGATGGTCAGCTCCTCCCGCTCGGTCACCACGTCGAGCAGGGCCGGGCCGTCGTGGGCCAGAATCTCGCGCATCGCGTCCGGCAGGTCCTTGGACTTCTCGACCCGGAGCCCCTTCAGGCCCAGGGCGTTGGCCACCGCTGCCAGGTCGGGGTTCTCCAGGTCGGTCGCGTAGTTGACGTAGCCGGCCGCCTTCATCTCCAGCTCGACAAAGTTGAGCGAGGAGTTGTTCAGGACCACGATCTTGACGGGCAGCTCGTTCTGGGTGAGTGTGAGCAGTTCGCCCAGCAGCATGGTCACGCCGCCGTCCCCGGAGAGCGTCACGATCTGTCGCTCGGGATAGGCGGACTGGGCGCCGACGGCCTGCGGCACGGCATTGGCCATGCTGCCGTGGAGGAAGGACCCGATGATCCGGCGTCCACCACCGCTGGTGAAATAGCGGGCCGCGTAGACGACCGGTGAGCCGACGTCGGGGATGAGCACCGCGTCCGGGGCGGCGAGCTCGTCCATCAGACGCGCGACATACTGCGGATGGATCGGCCGCCCTCGCTTGCTGGGTGTGGCGAGGTCGTCGAGCTTCTCCCGGGTCTTGCGATAGTGCTTGAGCGAGTCCTGCAGGTGGCGGCGCTTCTTCTTGTGCTGCACCATCGGCTGCAGGGCTCGGACGGTGTCGCCGACATCCCCGACCAGCCCCAGGTCCAGCGGGACGCGGCGTCCCAGCTGCTCGCCGCGCAGATCGACCTGCACGATCTTCGCCTGAGGCGGATAGAACTGCTGGTAGGGGAAGTCCGTCCCGAGCATCAGCAGGACGTCGCTGTCCATCATCGCGCGATAGCCGGAGGCGAAGCCCAGCAGCCCCGTCATGCCGACATCGAAGGGGTTGTCGTGCTCGATGAACTGCTTGCCCCGCATGGCGTGCACGATGGGAGCACCGAGCGCGTCGGCGAGGGCGACGACCTCGTCGTGGGCACCCTCGACGCCTGCACCGGCCAGGATGGTGACCCGCTCGCCACCGTTGAGTAGCTCGGCGGCGGCCCGCAGCTCGTCCTCGGCAGGGGTCACCGTGGGCCGCGCCTGGGTGATGACGCTGACCCGGTCGTCCTCGATCTCCTGCAACGCGACGTCGCCGGGGATCACGATCACGGCCACCCCTCGCTTCTCGATGGCGGTGCGCATCGCGATCTCCATCACGCGCGGCATCTGGGAGGGGTGGGCGACGAGCTCGGTGTAGACGCTGCACTCCGCGAACAGCTGTTGCGGATGGGTCTCCTGGAAGTAGCCGCTGCCGATCTCGCTGCTCGGGATCTGCGCCGCGATCGCCACCACGGGCACCCGGTTGCGGTTGGCATCGAACAGTCCGTTGATCAGGTGCAGGTTGCCGGGGCCGCAACTGCCGACGCAGACCGCGAGCTCGCCCGTGAGCTCTGCGTCCGCTGCCGCGGCGAAGGCAGCGCCCTCCTCATGGCGGACGTGGACCCACCGCATGGTCCCGTCGGCACGCATGGCGTCGGTGAAACCGTTGAGCGAGTCGCCGGAGATGCCGTAGACCCGGCGGACTCCGTTCGCGACCAGTTGGGCAACCATGTTCTCGGCGATGTTCTGGGGCACGACAACCTCCGCAGGAGTAGGGGCTACCCCCACGACGCTACTGCGTGGTCCAGGTCCTGGGCGAGGTGGTCCGCTGGGGCTTCAGTTCGGCCGGACAAGGAATGGGACCGGGGAGTCTTGTGTTGTTGGTACAACTAACCGATTCTCAAGGAGCACACCCTGATGGCACAGATCGTGATTTTCGGCGGCACCGGCTACTCCGGCGGCAACATCGCCCGGGAGGCGGTGGGTCGCGGGCACAACGTCACGTCCTACACCCGCAACGCACCGGCCGAGCCCATCGACGGCGTGGACTACCGCCTCGGATCGATGGCCGACCCGGACGTCGTGAAGGCCGCGGCCCAGGGCGCGGACCAGCTCGTGGTGGCGCTCAAGGCCGAGGACGTTGACGGCGCGCCGATGGCCGCGCGGGTGCCGACGCTGATCGAGGCCGCCCGGACGCATGACGCCCGGCTGTCCTTCGTCGGCGGCGCCGGATCGTCCCTGGTCGCCGAGGGCGGACCCCGGCTGGTGGACGGCCCGGACTTCCACGAGGACTGGAAACCTGAGGCGCTGGCGCACGCCGACGTGCTCGAGCTGATGCAGCAGGCACCCGAGGACCTGGACTGGTTCTATGTCAGCCCGGCGGCTCTCTACGGCTCGTTTGCTCCCGGTGAGACGACCGGGTCCTACCGGACCGGTGGCGACGTGCTCGTGACCAAGGAGGACGGCTCGTCCGAGATCTCAGGCACGGACCTGGCCCGCGCCTATGTCGATGAGATCGAGTCGCGGGCTCACCCACGACAGCGGTTCACCGTCGGGCACTGACCCGACGCCCGCACACCCTGCGCGCGCACCTCAGCTCACCCACTCTGACCCGACGCCGCAGCCCCCAGCCGCGCACACCAACCGGAATCGTCGAGGGGCGCTGCGCATCGTGCCTGGTCACAGGCCTGCGGTGAGCGGGCACCGGTGACGATTCCGGTTGTCCTGCGCGACTAAGTCCCGAATGAGAGGCTCAAGGGCGCCAGAGACCACTGGGGCAGACGCCAACGGGGCGGGAGCGCGTGCAGCGCTCCCGCCCCGTCATGGGTGTCAGAGGATCAGATGTCGAAGTACATCTCGAACTCGTGCGGGTGCGGGCGCAGGCGGATCGGGTCGATCTCGAAGTTGCGCTTGTAGTCGATCCAGGCGGTGATCAGGTCCTCGGTGAAGACGTCGCCCTCGGTGAGGTAGTCGTGGTCCGCCTCGAGCGCCTCCAGCACCTCCGGCAGCGAGGTCGGCAGCTGCGCGATGCCCTCGAGCTCCTCCGGGGGCAGCTCGTAGAGGTCCTTGTCCACCGGCTCCGGCGGCTCGATCCGGTTGCGGATGCCGTCCAGGCCTGCCATGAGCTGGGCCGCGAAGGCCAGGTAGGGGTTGGCCGACGGGTCCGGCACGCGGTACTCCACCCGCTTGGCCTTGGGGGAGCTGCCGGTGATCGGGATCCGCACGCACGCCGAGCGGTTGCGGGCAGAGTAGACCAGGTTGATCGGGGCCTCGAAGCCAGGCACCAGCCGGTGGTAGGAGTTCATCGAGGGGTTGGTGAACGCCAGCAGCGAGGGGCCGTGGGAGAGCAGGCCACCGATGTACCAGCGGGCGATGTCGGACAGGCCGCCGTAGCCGCTCTCGTCGTAGAACAGCGGCTCGCCGTCCTTCCAGAGCGACTGGTGGGTGTGCATGCCCGACCCGTTGTCACCGAACAGCGGCTTGGGCATGAAGGTCGCGGTCTTGCCGGCGGCCCAGGCGCTGTTCTTGATGACGTACTTGAACTTCATCAGGTCATCGCCGGAGTGCAGCAGGGTGTTGAACCGGTAGTTGATCTCCTGCTGGCCGGCGGTGCCGACCTCGTGGTGGGAGCGCTCGACCTCCAGGCCGACCTGTGCCATCTCCAGGCACATCCGGTCGCGCATGTCCGCGAAGTGGTCGACCGGGGGGACGGGGAAGTAGCCGCCCTTGTAGCGCGTCTTGTAGCCGCGGTTGCCACCCTCCTCCGCGCGGCCGGTGTTCCACGCGGCCTCGATGGAGTCGATGTGGTAGTACCCACCGCTCGGCCCGGTCGAGAAGCGCACGTCGTCGAAGACGTAGAACTCGGCCTCGGCGCCGAAGAAGGCGGTGTCGGCGATGCCGGTGGAACGGAGGTACTCCTCGGCCTTCGCGGCGATCTGGCGGGGGTCGCGCTCGTAGGGCTCGTCGGTGAACGGGTCGACGATGGCGAAGTTCATGATGAGCGTCTTCTCGGCCCGGTAGGGGTCGAGGTAGGCGGTCTTCGGGTCCGGGATCAGCTTCATGTCGGACTCGTGGATGGACTTGAAGCCCCGGATGGAGGACCCGTCGAACATCTGCCCCGTCTGGAAGGCCTCCTCGTCGAAGGAGCTGGCCGGCACGTTGAAGTGCTGCATGACCCCGGGGAGGTCACAGAACCTGATGTCGATGAACTTGACGTCCTCGTCCTTGATGAAGGCGAGGACCTCCTCTGCGTTGGTGAACATCCATCCTCCTGATAGCCGCGCGGGTTGCGTCCCGCTCAGGAAAGACAGTAGTTGGCTCCGGTTTCCTGACCGTGACCCCAATGTTTCGCGCGTGTTTCGCGGGTTAACCTGCTGGGGTGACAGCCTCAGCCTATCCGGGTGCCGAGCTGGGCCTCCCGGAGCGCGGGCCCGGTTCGCTCGCCCCGTTCTCCCGTCGCCTCATCGCCGTCTTCATCGACTGGATGGCCTGCACCTTCATCGCCCTGGCCATCCTCGACGTCCCGTGGGGAGGTCTGGCAGGCACCGCCTCCCTGCTGCCACTGGGGGTCTTCGCGCTGGAGAACCTCCTGCTGGTGAGCACGGCCGGCATGACCCTCGGCCACGGGCTGCTGGGCATGCGGGTGCACCGGGTCGATGCACTCAGGCAGGGACGGGCCGGTATGCCGGGGCTCAGGTCAGGCCTGATCCGCGCCGCCCTCCTGTGCCTGCTGATCCCCGCCCTCATCACCGACCGGAACGGGCGGGGACTGCACGACCGGGCAGCCGGCACCCTGCTGCTGCGCAGCAGGTAGACCGCCGTGCGCCCGTTCGCCCTGGTGGCCACCGCCCTGGTGGCCAAGTCGGTCGCGGTCGCCGGCGCCGTCCTGGGCGCGGACCCGCGGATCGCCCTGGTGGTGCTCACGGCCCTCCCGCTGATCGCACTGGTGCTCTGCCCAGGGCTCCTGCTGCGCGGGAGGGGACGCACGGCATACCTGATCGGTGCCGACCTGCTGGTGACCGTCCTGCTCTTCGCCGACGTGCTCTATGCCCGGTCCTCGGGACGTCTGCTCAGCCTGCACCTGCTGAGCCAGCCGAGCGGGTTCGAGGGGATGGGGTCCTCCGTGCTGGCCATGATGCGGTGGTGGGACCTGCTGTTGTTCGTGGACCTGTTGCTCCTGGGGGTGCTCGCGCTCACGGCCCGGCTGCGGGGGTGGCGGCTGCACAACCCGCAGACCAAGGAGCGCGGTGTGCGGTGGCGCATCGGGCGGGTGCGGGTGGTCGCGCTGGTGGTGGCCGGCTCGGTCGTGGCGTTCCTGGTGCAGGTGATGACACTGACCTCTGACCCGGGGTTGCGGGTCTCCACCCTGTCGCCGTTGGGGACCCACGCCTACGAGGCCTACACCGAGCTGGTCGACTCCCACGGGGAGCTCACGCCCTCGGAGCGGGAGCGGGTCAGGGCCTGGTTCGAGGCCAACGCGGGCTTCCAGCAGGCCGCGCCCGAGCACGAGGACCTGGTCGGGATGCTCGAGGGCCGGGACCTCTACATCGTGCAGTTCGAGTCGCTCGAACAGGTGGTGATCGATGCCGCCCCCTACGGCGAGGAGGTGACCCCCACGATCAACAGCTGGCTCGATGAGAGCCTGGTCTTCGACCAGGTGCTGGCGCAGGTGCGCGACGGCAGCAGCTCTGACGGTGAGCTGCTGATGCTGGCCGGGGTCTATCCCGTGCAGTCGGGCGCTGCCTTCATGCGCTTCCCCGACCATGACGGCTACACCACCCTGCCGCGGCTGCTGGCCGACGAGGGGTACCGGTCGATCGCGCTGCACAACGACACCGAGACCTTCTGGAACCGGGACCGCGTCTATCCGCACCTGGGGTTCGAGCGGTTCATCGGTCAGGAGGGGTTCGACTCCGGCACGCCACTCGGCCTCGGGCTGGCCGACACCGACCTGTTCGACCAGGCACTGCGCGAGATCGACGGGCTGCCCGCACCCCGCTTCCTGCACCTGATCACCACGACCTCACACCTGCCGTGGGAGCTGCCCGAGGAGCTGCAGGACCTGGACCTGCCGGGCGAGGACGCGACGAGCGACTACCTGGAGACCGTGCACTACACGGACGCGGCGCTGGGGGAGTTCGCCGCCGGGCTGCAGGAGCGCGGCCTGCTGGAGCAGTCGGCGATCGTCGTGGTCGGCGACCACGAGGGGCCGCACCGCTATGCCCCCGAGGACGAGCGCTGGATGGACGGGAACGCCGGGCGGGTGCCCTTCATCGTCTATGTGCCCGGGATGGACGGGCGACGGATCTCCACCAGTGGGGGCCAGGTCGACGTGCTGCCGACCCTGGCGCAGCTGTTCGGGATCGACCCGGAGCAGTATGCCGAGGGCGTGATGGGGCGCACCCTGCTCGGCCCCGCGTCGGGCTCAGCAGTGACCCCGGACGGCCAGGTGCTGCCCGGGGCCTTTGGCGTCGAGCACCTGCGTGAGGCCTACGGGATCGCCGACCTGGCGATCAGCGGCGACTGGTTCGCAGAATAGGCCGCCCCCGTAGGCCGCCCCCAGGGGGTCGCGGGGGTGACTTCCGTGGTGGCCTTTGCTCGGGGCAGATCGTGGCCCGCGGGCACTGTCGTGCACGGCCGGTCGCCCCTGCCCGATCCTGCACGACACCCTGTCCCGAGGTTCGGCACTGTCGTGCACGGCCGGTCACCCCTGCCCGATCCTGCACGACACCCTGTCCCGAGGTTCGGCACTGTCGTGCACGGCCGGTCACCCCTGCCCGATCCTGCGCTCGGAGTTGTCGTGGGCGTAATTGACGGCGATCTGCCTCGCCAACGCCGCACCGCTGCTCGCGTCAGCGCCCGCGCAGAGCGCGGCGGTCCATCCGGGCCTTGCGCGGGTCGACACCGGCAGGCAGCGGCGGCTTGGCGCTGGCGCTGATCGCCTTGAGCCGCTTGTGCACGACCATGGCCTCCTGCTTGGTGATGCTCTTGTCCAGCTTCTTCATGGTCTTGACGAGTTTGGACAGTCGCACCTCGTCCTCGCCGTGGCCGACCCGCAGCGTGTGGACCGGCACCTCGGGTCCGACGATGCGACCGACCTTGCGGCGCTCGTTCTCGGAGATGCGCTTGGCGGCGGCCTGCGGGCCCTCGTTGATCAGCACCACACCGGGCAGGCCGACGGCACGGAAGACCATCGCCGCGTTGTGCAGGTCGCGCATGCCGCGGACCTTGCCGCCGGCTTCGGCAGCGACCGGCTCCTCGTCGTAGTACCAGGTGCGCTTCAGCGTGCCCAGCACCGCAGCGGTGGCGCCGGGCTGTCCCTCGATCTGGCTGAACGCCGCCTGTTCCGCCCGCCGCGCCAGGATGAAGACGGCGGCCAGGATCGCCAGCGGGAGGCTGATGATCATCACGTAGACGAGCATGTTGAGCCAGAGCCCGATCAGCAGGCCGACCAGCAGCACGGCCAGGGCGGCCAGGAGCATCCACCACATGGCAGCAGGGTCGTGCTTGCGGGTCATGCTCCAGACCTGCTTGAACTGCTGCCACCTCCCTGGGTTGTTGGGGTCCCTGGGCGGCTTGTTCTTGCGGCCGAACCGGCGCTTGCGCTTGGGCTCGGTCGAGTCGTTCGTGGTGGACATAGTGATCAGGATACTTTGGATGTGACCCGGGACAGCAGTGAGGAAGCCTCCTGCCGGGCGGGGTCATCGGCCGCCTCGCCCAGGTGGGACAGGTTCTCCGGGATCGGACGGCCCCAGGTGCGCATCGCCTGGGCGTAGAGACGCCCTGCGCGGTAGGAACTACGGACCAACGGCCCGGCCATGACGCCCTTGAACCCGATCTCCTCGGCCAGGTCGGACCAGTGCACGAACTCCTCGGGCTTGACCCACCGGTCGATCGGGTGGTGCAGCTTGGAGGGCCGCAGATACTGCGTGATCGTCAGGATGTCGCAGCCGGCGTCGTGCAGGTCGTGCAGGGCCGACTCGATCTCGTGGTCCTCCTCGCCCATGCCCAGGATCAGGTTGGACTTGGTGACCAGGTCGGCCTCGCGGGCCATGGTCAGCACCCGCAGCGACTTGTCGTAGGTGAAGGCCGGGCGGATCCGCTTGAAGATCCGCGGGACCGTCTCCAGGTTGTGCGCGAAGACCTCGGGGCGGGCGTCGAAGACCTGGCCGACCAGCTCGGGCACGGCACCGAAGTCGGGAGGGAGGATCTCCACACCGGTGTTGGGGTTGAGCGCGTGGATCTGCCGGATGGTCTCGGCATACAGGCTGGCCGCGCCGTCGGGCTGGTCGTCGCGGGCGACGCCGGTGACGGTGGAGTAGCGCAGACCCATCTGCTGCACGGACTCGGCCACGCGGCGGGGCTCGTCCAGGTCGAGCGCCCGGGGCCGGCCGGTGGCGATGTCGCAGAAGTCGCAGCGGCGGGTGCAGATGTCGCCACCGATGAGGAAGGTCGCCTCGCGGTCCTCCCAACACTCGAAGATGTTGGGGCAGCCGGCCTCCTGACAGACCGTGTGCAGGCCGCCGGACTTCACCATGCTGTGGAGCTCTTGGTACTCCGGCCCCATCTTGGCGGTGGTCCGGATCCACTCGGGCTTGCGCTCGATCGGGGTCTCCGCGTTGCGGGCCTCGACACGGAGCATGCGACGACCCTCGGGTGCGACAGTCACTCGTTCCACTTCCTTGCAGACGAATTGGTCCTGCCAGCCTAATGCCGCAGCCGATCCCGAGCGCGATCGCCCCCCGGCCAGCCGGCGCAACGGGGTGCGGCCCCGCACCCACCGGATTGCTCGAGTGGGTGCGGGGCCGCAGGCCAACTACCAGACCGAGGTATGCCGTGGCTCACCCGGGGTGGGTGGCCGTCGGTCCTCGGTGGCCCGGGAAGGTCAGCCGGTCAGGTGACCGGGACGGTCAGTTGGAGGGGAAGGCGCGGTTGGGGATGTCCTCGTAGGCCTCCGGGTCGAGGGTGTTGATGCTGTCGTCGGCGACCGCGTCAACCAGGCCGTCCAGCCCGATCTCGACCTGCTTGGTCAGCTTGCCGTTGCCCTTCGAGCCGTCGTACTGGGTCTGGCTGGAGGTCTCGAACAGGACGGTGGCGCTGCCGCGCAGGGCGAAGGAGCCCAGGGCGGTGCCCGGCAGGTTGGTGTTCTGCGGGTAGAGGGTCAGGTCGCCGAAGCCGGAGTTGCCCTTGCCCTGGAGCGCGTCGTAGACGGCGACGTTCGCGCGGCGCGAGGCGTCGTAGTCGAACTTCGGCCAGTCACCGAACTCCGTGGGGTCGGCGATGAACCGGCCCGAGATGGACAGCGGCGAGTAGTCGCCGGTGCCCTCGACCACGTAGCAGTTCCACTGGTTGTGCAGGTCCACGAAGTAGTCGACGGTCTCGAACTCGGACTCGAGGTCGCGGTAGATCTCGCGCACGGTCTGGGCCTCGGGCGTGAGGTACCACCCGGTGCCGGCGCTGCTGCCGGGGAAGTCCTCCGGGACGGGCACGTAGTCCAGGTCGGGGTTGAAGTCACGGTTGGTGTCAAAGCCCGGCACCGACGCGCGGTAGTTCCACGCCGGCTCCGCATCGGCCAGCTGGGGGAAGTCCTCGACGACCTCGTCCCAGGACATCGCGTTCTGGCGGTGGTCCGCCTCGCCGCCGTCCACGTTGAGCCGCGGGATCGCCACGATGGTGACCTCCTCGCGCAGCGCCTGGGCCGCGGGGGAGTTCCCGCCCCACTGGGGGAGCAGGTTGAGCAGGGCTTCGGTCCCGTGGTTCTCGTTGCCGTGGATCTGGGACTGGACGAGCAGCACGGTGTCACCGTGGCCGACGCGGGCCTGGTAGATCTCGCGGCCCTGATTGCTGTAGCCAGCGACCTCGACGTCGACGGTGCCGCCGGTGGTCTGCTCGATCTTCTCCAGCTTGTTGGTGAGCTGGGCGTGGTTGACGAAGGCATCGTTGTTGTTGCCGGCCTCGTCGCCGCAGTGCGCGTTGCCGGGGATGGCCTGGGCAGGGGCAGACAGGAGCAGGGAGCCGGCCAGGAGCGCTGCGCCGCCGGCGGCCAGTGTCTTGGTGGGAGACAGGGACATGGGTGATCAACCTCGCTGTTGGGGTCAGGGGCTGTCCACTCTGGCAGTGCCTGCTCGCACCTACCAGGGGTGCGAGGTAAATCCTTCGTCTGCGTTGTCCCAGAGACTGATTGGTAACCCTCAATCACCTCTGGCGGGGGCGAACAAGAGAGGTGAGTTGTTATAGAGCAACTATAACTATATGCTCAAGGTGTGCTGATCCGGATCGACCCCCAGGCCAGTGAGCCGATCTATACCCAGATCGAGCTCGAGGTCCGGCGCGCGATCGCCCGGGGTGAGATCACCACGGGCGACCGGTTGCCGGCCGCCCGGGACCTGGCCGCCTCCCTGGAGGTCAACATGCACACGGTCCTGCGGGCCTACACCGAGCTGCGCGACGCCGGTGTGATCGACCTGCGCCGGGGGCGCGGAGCCGTCGTGCTCGCGCAGGAGCCGACCGCCCCCGAGATGGACCAGGCGGTGGAGCACCTGCTCGAGGTCGCCCGCCGTCACGGCATTCCCCTGTCCCAGCTGCACCAGGCACTTGATGAAGGAGCCACGTGATGACCCATCCGACCCCAGCCGAGCAGCGCGTTCGGCGCGCCCACCTCAGCGCGACGATCCTGGTGACGGCTCTCAGTTGGCTGGCCCTGGTGGCCATCCTCCTTCTCGTCGCCGGGGAGCTGCCGGACCGCGTGGCCACGCACTTCGACCTGTCCGGCACGGCCGATGACGACATGGCTCGCGGCGTGGCGCTGACGATGTTCGGCCTCGTGGCGATCGTGCTCCCGGCCGTGCTCCTCGGCGTCTTCGCGGCCACCCGGTGGTGGCGCGGGGAGTGGGCCCGGACGTTCGCTGGCTTCCTGGCCGGTCTGCCCGTCGGCCTGAGCGCGGTCTTCGCCGTGGTCGTGCTCGCCAACCGCGGCGCGGCCTCCCCCCAGGAGGTGACGCTCAGCCCGTGGCTGATGCTCGTCGGCCTGGGGCTGGCTGCCCTGGTCGGGGTGCTGGTCGCGCTGGTCCTGCCCAGGGGAGTGGCGCGTCCGAGCACCGCGGTGGTGACGCCGGTCGAGCTCGCCCCGAGCGAGCGGGCCTCCTGGTTCGGCCGCGTGGAGACCGGGCGACCGGCGCTGCTGGCGATGGTCGCTGCGGTGCTGGTCCTGGTGCTGGCCACGCTCGCCAGCGGCCTCTGGTGGCTATGGCCGGTCACGGCCCTCGTCGGGCTGTTGCTCGTGGCGGTCACCAGCTTCGTGGTCACCGTCGATGCCTCCGGGGTCACCTGGCGCTCCACGGTCGGGCTGCCCCGCGGTCACATCCCGCTGGAGCAGATCACCGACGCCGGAGTCATCGACGTCTCGCCGGCTGACTTCGGCGGGTTCGGGCTGCGGATGACGCCCGGTGGTCTGGGTCTGGTCTCCCGGCAGGGCAGTGCGCTGCAGGTCAGTCACGGTGGGCGCCGCTTCGTGGCCACGGTGGATGACGCGACGACCGGTGCGGGCCTGCTCCTGGGCTACCTGCGTCACGGCGAGCACGCCCGCCGCTAGCCCGCTGACCAGCACCGGCATGACGTGGGGGAACAGGCCCCGGCGCGATCTGGTTGAGCGCTGTGAACACTCACCGACGTGATGGAGGTTGACCATGAGCAGGATCGCAGTCATCGGAGGCCACGGCAAGGTCGCGCTGCACCTGGCCCAGCAGCTCACCGAACGCGGCGATGAGGTGACCTCGATCATCCGCAATCCCGACCACGGCGCCGACGTCGCACAGACCGGTGCGCGTCCGGTCGTGCTCGACATCGAGCAGACGGACGTCAGCTCCCTGGCGCAGGTGCTCGCGGGGCACGACGCGGTCGTGTGGACGGCCGGTGCCGGCGGCGGCGATCCGGACCGGACGAAAGCCGTCGACCGGGACGCCGCGATCGCCTCGATGGGCGCCGCGGCCGAGGCCGGGGTCTTCCGCTACGTGATGGTGTCCTACCGCGGGGCCGGCAAGGACCAGATCCCGGCAGACAACCCCTTCAGCACGTATGCCGAGGCCAAGGCCGCCGCGGACGCTCACCTGCGCTCCTCCGGGCTGCAGTGGACGATCGTGGCGCCGGGCCGGCTGGACCTGGAGCCCGGTGGCGGCACCATCCACCTGGACCGGGACTACGACCGTGCCCACGATGCGACCAGCGTCTCCCGCCAGGACGTCGCCGCCGTCGTGGCAGCGGTCCTCGCGGACGAGACGACCATCGGCAGCACCTACGAGTTCGTCGGCGGAGACACCCCGATCAGCGAGGCACTCAGCTCGAGCTGACCGCGGCCGGGGCGCCCAGCCACCAACCTACGAGGTGCCCTGGGTCTGCGTGACCGTGAGCCACGGGAAACCTTGGAGATCAGTGTCGGTCAGGTCTGCGGGTCCGCTGAGCTGCGCGGTGAACGTGACGCTGGTGCCGGACGTGGCGCGCGGGTCGATGGCAGCAAGCTCGTCATCGGGTATCCCGTATCGGTAGGTCTGGGACCACGAGCCGCGGTGCCGATGGTTCTGGTGGGTCAGCTCGCGGCTGAGCGCTGCGACCGTGGACATGCCGCGGCGGGGCAGTCCGTCCGGAAGGACAGGCGCCGTTGCCTCATCCCGGAACCGGACGTCCGCCGTGGCCATCACGGGTTTGCGGATCACCCGCCCCTTCGAGTCCGTCCGGGTGTCGGTGCCTCGCCCGTCGTCGGCGACGGTGACGCCTCCGTCCGGGTGATAGGTGACCGTCGTGGTCCCCACGCGGCCCAGGTGCTCGGCCTCCTCGTTGGCATAGGCGAGCACCTCCAGGATGAGGTGGCGCCTGCCGCCGGCAGAGTCACCGTGACTCAGGAGCTCGCGGACGGCGCCGAGGTGCTCCAGGTCAACATCCGTGCCCCAGTCGTGTGTCGTGACCTGCCAGGAGGAGCGCTCGTTCATCGAGCGACCTGGGTCAGGGCACATCGCGGCGCCGGAAGGCCAGCCAGGACACCACGATCACGACCACCGACACCAGCCCGAGCACCAGGGCGCCCTGCTCCAGCGAGACGCGGGTGATGACCTCCCGACACTGGCCGTCGAACCCGTCCTCGCAGACCCAGCTGCGGATCTCGGTGCCGTCATTGACCCAGGCGGTGAGGTTCTCGCTGAGCAGATAGCGGACCCGGTCGGGGAACAGGCCTCGCACCATGTTCTCGACGACCAGCAGGTAGCCGATCGCGACGCCCAGCACGGCGCCGGTGTGCCGCAGCAGCAGCCCGGCGGCCGCGCCGACCATGCCGAGGACGACCGCGAGCAGCGCGACCCGGGCGCTCATCCAGCCCAGGTCCGTCCACTGCGCGGCCGTCACCGCGTCATCGACCCCGCGGATCCGATAGAGCAGCGGGATCCCACCCAGGATCAGTGCGAGGAGGACGGCGGTGATCGGCAGCGCCGCCAGCCCGGAGGCGAGCACCTTGCTGCCGAAGACCCGGTCCCGTCGCGGCTCGAAGGTCAGCCAGGTCCCCATCGTGCGGTGGGCCAGCTCGGCGGCCGTGGCGGTCGAGCCGCCGAGCAGTGCCAGGAAGAAGACCAGGACGCCGGTCTGCAGCAGCTGGGTGCGGTAGAGCTCGACCATCGAGGGCGGTGCATAACCGGCCAGCATCTCCTCCAGGGTCGGCTCGGGCCACTCGCAGCCGAAGTCGATGGTGTCATCGCCCGACCGCTCGCGCTCCAGGGCCTGGTCCTGCAGGCACTGCTCGACGAAGCCCTCGTTCGTGTCCTGCTGCGCCTCCCAGTGGGCGTGCACCTGCTCGAACTGCTGCCGGGCCTCCTCCTCGAAGGCGCTCTGCGGCTGGACGGACTGCCACAGCCCCCAGAAGGTCATCGCCATGACGGCCACGATCGCCAGCACCGACAGGTGGACGATCTTGCGGGAGAAGATGCGACGCAGCTCCACGCGGGTCAACCGGGTCATCGTCCCGCCTCCCCGGTGCTCGGGTCGGCAGGGCCGGCGGTATGCCGTGGGTCGGGTGGACCAGGATCCGCACCTGCCGGTGCGGGCTGGGCTCCGAGCTGGTCGTCCTGGGTGAGCTGCAGGAAGACCGACTCCAGGTCGCGGCGCACCGGGAGCAGCCGACTGACGTAGAGCCCCTGTGCCGCCAGGGCGCGGGTGACGTCGGCTGGGCGGTCCGCCCCGGTGACCCGCAGACCGTCTGCGGTCAGCTCGGCGCTCATGCCGACCCGGCGCAGCACGGTGACCGCGGCCTCGGGGCTGTCGATGCCGACGTCCACGCCGCCCGCACCGGCCTGCTCGTTGATCAGGCCGGCCACCGAGCCCTGCGCCACGACCCGGCCCCGGCCGATGATCGAGACGGTGTCGGCGATCTGCTCGATCTCGGACAGGATGTGGCTGCTGACCAGCACGGTGCGACCGTGCGTGCCCAGGTTGCGCATGGTCTCGCGGATCTCGCGGATGCCCGCCGGGTCCAGACCGTTGGTCGGCTCGTCGAAGATCAGCAGGTCCGGGGACTTCAACAGGGTGGCCGCGATGGCCAGCCGCTGCCGCATGCCGAGGGAGTAGGCCGAGAACCGGTCGCCACCGCGGTCGCGCAGCCCGACCTCCTCGAGCACCTCATCGACCCGTCGCCGCTCGGTGCCGATCGCGTCGGCCAGCAGGCTCAGGCTCTTGCGGCCGCTGAAGCTCGGATAGAACTTCGGGCTCTCCACGATCGCGCCGACCCGGCCGATGACCTGCGGGAGGCGTTGCGGAACCGGTTGTCCGAAGATGTGCATGGTGCCGGAGTCGGCCCGCAGCAGGCCGAGCAGCATCCGGATCGTCGTGGTCTTGCCGGACCCGTTGGGGCCGAGGAACCCGTGCACCCCACCGGCGGGCACGTCCAGGTCCAGGCCGTGGATGGCCACCCGGCGGCCGCGCACCCCGGCGAAGCTCTTGCGCAACCCTCGCGTCGCGACGGCGAGACCCTCATCGGCAACCAGCTCCACGGCATACCCCCACACAGAGCCGGCCACACGGGAACGGGCCGGATCAGGCCATTGTGGTGGCCGGCACCTCTGCCGTGATGCTCGACACGCGGGCCTCGATCAGCGGCACCACGTCCTGGACGGTGACGGGGCGCCCCAGCTCGGCGGTCAGTGAGGTGACGCCCGCGTCGGGGATGCCGCACGGGATGCAGGCGTCGGCCCAGGACAGGTCACAGTCGGCGTTGAACGAGAAGCCGTGCATCGTCACGTCGTGGCTCACCCGGATGCCGATGGCGCCGATCTTGCGGTCCGGGCCGCGCTCGTCGGCCAGCACCCAGACGCCGCTGCGGCCCTCGACGCGGGTGGTCTCCACGCCGAGCTCGGTGCACACATCCATGAGCAGCTGCTCCAGGCGCCGCACATGGGCGACGACGTCGACGGGGGAGGGCAGTCGCAGGATCGGATACCCCACCAGCTGACCGGGACCGTGCCAGGTGATCTTGCCGCCGCGGTCGACGTCGATGACCGGCGTGCCGTCGGTGGGTCGCTCGTGGTCCTCGGTGCGCTTGCCCGCGGTGTAGACCGCCGCGTGCTCCAGCAGCAGCAGCGTGTCCGGCAGCTCGCCGCTGACGACCTGCCCGTGCACCTGCCGCTGGTGGTCCCACGCCTGCTGGTAGTCGACGTAGTCCGGGGCGAAACCGACGTGCTCGATGCGCATGGCGACCACTCTACGCCGGGGGCATCTTCGGGCTGTGCCTGCTCGGGCGCGGCCGGCCGTCCGTCCGCGGGACCTTCCCGCCACGTGCACCGGGCGTCAGGGCTGTGGACAACTTCTGCGCCGGAGGTGGTGGCTGCGGCAGGCTGCCGGGATGGACGTCCCCAGCATCCCCGGCTATGACGTGCTGAGCCGGATCGGCACCGGCGGCAGCGCGCAGGTCTGGCGTGCCCGCCGTGCGGCCGACGATCTGCACGTCGCCCTCAAGGTGGTGCCGACCGGGCCCGACCGGGTCTCGCCGGCGCTGCGGGAGGCGGGCATCCTCGCCCGGGTGCGTCATCAGCACGTCATCCATCTGTATGACGTGGTGCCGGTCCCGGGTCCGGATCGCCGTCCCGCGGGGGTCGCCCTGGCGATGGAGCTGGCGGAGGGCGGCTCGCTGGCCGAGGTGCTGGGTGCCCGGGACCACCTGACACCTGGCGAGCTGGTCACCGTCTGCTCGCCGCTGGCGACTGCCCTGGCGGAGCTGCACCGGGCCGGGGTCGTGCACGGTGACCTCGCGCCGGGCAACGTGCTCTTCCACGCCGACGGCATGCCGCTGCTGGCCGATCTCGGTGTCTCCCGGATCGCCGGCGAGCGCCGGACCGAGCTGCACGGCACCGACGGGATGGTCGCGCCCGAGGTGATCGAGGGGTTTGAGCCCACGTCCGAGTCTGATGTCTATGGGCTGGGCGCACTGTCCTGGCGGTGCCTGGTGGGGGAGCCACCGGGCTGGGTCGGGACCCGGCCCGAGCTGTCCGAGCTGCGACCGGAGCTGCCCACGGAGCTGGTGACGCTGGTGACCTCGTGCCTGTCCGGTGAGCCCGCGGACCGTCCGGAGGCCGAGGAGGTCGCGGTGGCGCTGTTCGCCGCGGCCCGCCCCGAGCCGGTCGCCCTCGCCCCCGGCGCCGACCCGGCGGCCGGACTGACGCAACGCATCCGGGCCGATCTGCGTGGCACGCGGGACGACGAGAGCACCGACGACGCTCCGCAGCGCGTGCGCCCCGGTCGCCGGCTCCGGGTGCCGCACCCGCGGGCCCTGCTGCGCGCCTCGGACCGGCGGCTCCGGGTGCCGCACCCGCGTGCCCTGCTGCGTCGCTCGGACCGGCGCCCGCTGCCCCGCTGGGTCGGTCCACTGGCCGCCGGTGGCGTCGCCGTGGCGGTGATCGCGCTCCTGGTGAGCACCTGGCTCGGGTCCGTGGTGGGTGGCCACCCAGCGGAGGCAGGGGCTGAGGGCGATCGAGCGGCGGCCACCGTCGCCCCCGACTCCCAGGCGGCGCCTCCGCACGCCACGCCGGTGCCCACGTCCGGCTCGGCAGATGCTGCGCCGGAGACCGCGGTGCCCGCGGTGCCCGACCCCAATGACCGGCCGTCAGGTGCCGTCCTGCCACCTGAACCACCAGTTGCTGGGTCACCAACTGCTGGGCCACCTGAATCACCAGGTGCTGAGCCACCAGCTGCTGGGCCGACCGGTGACAGCCGGGCGAGGGACGACCTGCAGGACGCCGCACAGCGCCTGCTCGACGCCCGGGCCGCTGCCTGGCGCTCAGGTGACCCCCGCAACCTGGACGCGGTCCACCAGGCCGGCTCCCCGGCATACGAGCAGGAGCAGAAGTCCCTCACCGCCGCCCACGACCTGGACATCCGCTATGCCGGGCTCGAGTTCACCGTGCGGGAGGTGCAGGTGCTGGCCTCCGGTCCGGAGCGCGCGGTCCTGGAGGTCGAGGTGGAGCGGTCCAGCTATCAGGAGGTGACGCCGACCGGCGAGACGACCCACGAGCAGCGCGAGGACGTGGTCGAGCTGGAGCTGCGGCGCGCCGACGGGACGTGGCGCATCTGGGGCTGGGGCAGCGCGGTCGGGGCTCAGGCAGGTGCTGCGACAGGATAGGGCGGCAGGGCCTCGACCAGGGCGAACATCCGCTGCCAGGTGGCGACGTCGAGCGGGTCCGGCGCCTCGGGCTGGTAGGCAAGGAACCAGGGGCCAGCCACCTCGGCCTCCCACGGCGCGGTGGGGACGGCCAGCAGTGCCTGCACCTGCGGGGTGAGGACGACAGCTGCGACCTCGCCCGCGCCGGGCTGCGTCGGCACCGTTCGCCCACCCCGGAACTCCAGGGGCTGGAGATCTTCGGCTGCCAGCAGCACGGCGAGATACCGGCAGCTGCCGTGATCCTCCGGGAGACCACCATCGGGCGGGTTCCCGGAGTGCCAGGACTCGGTCGCCACGTGGCACGACCGGCCGCCCTGGGTCCAGGCGACCACGTCGTGGCGCACCCGGTTGCCGGCCAGTCCCCGGCCGAAGATCCGGCCCGGCAGATCACCGCCCTCGGCCACCGGTGCGGCGTCGAAACCGTTGTCGTTGGCGAAGGCCATGAGTTGGTAGTGCTCCTCCCAGCCGCTCGCGACGGCCGTGACCCGCCAGCGCAGCACGACCAGCAGCACGACGGCGACGGCGGCAGCGAGGCCGATGGTGACCAGCAGACCGACCCAGCCGCTGTCGTCCCCGGTGAGCAGCATCCCGAGGGCGGTGCCGGCGAAGAGCAGACACAGCAGTGCGGCCCCGATCGCGAGCATGGGGACCCAGACCGGTGCCGCGAGCCGTGGCCCCTCAGAAGCGGGGCCGTGCCGCTCGGCCCACCGGTCCTCCCGGCGCACGCACTCCCGCCACGCGGCGACCGCCCGTGCCGGAGGCGGCTTCACCAGTGAGCTGAAGTTGATGTCCGTCATGGGCACAACCTAACGGCCGACAGGTCACCGGTGACGAGGCCGATCGGGGCCGGAGATGAGGGGGTCGGGGATGAGGCGGACAGGCGGGATGAGGCCGACAGCAAGAAGGCCGTCGTGCACCTGCGACTGGGCGTCTCGCGACAGAGTCAAGACACGCATCCGGCCCGGCACCCGAGGTGCCGGGCCGGAGGGGGACCGTTCAGACCAGGGCGGTCACTGCCCCCGCAGCCACGGTCCGGCCGCCCTCACGGACGGCGAACCCGAGCCCCGGCTCCAGGGCGATCGGCTTGTCCAGGTGGACGGTCACCTCGACGGTGTCACCGGGCAGCACCAGGTCGACCTCGCCGAGGTCCAGCCGACCGGGGACATCCGTGGTGCGGAAGTAGAACTGCGGTCGGTAGTCGCCGGCGAAGGCGGTGTGCCGCCCACCCTCCTCGGCGGACAGCGTGTGTAGCGTCGCGGTGAAGGACTGGTGGGGCTGCACCGACCCGGGCAGGGCCAGCACCTGGCCCCGCCGGACGTCCTCGCGGCGGACACCGCGCAGCAGCACGGCGGCGTTGTCACCGGCCTCGACGGAGTCCAGCGTCTTGCCGAACGTCTCCAAGCCGATCGCCACCGAGGTGACCGTCTCACCCAGCCCGATGACCTGCACGCTGTCACCGACCCGCAGGGAGCCGCGCTCGACGGCACCGGTCACCACGGTGCCCCGGCCACTGATGGTCAGGGCGCCCTCGACCGGCATCAGGAACGGGCCGTCCACCTCACGGACGGGCAGGGGCACGTAGTCGTCGATCGCCTGCAGGAGCGCGGTGACCGACTGGCTCCAGCGCGGGTCGCCCTCGAGGGCACCCAGCGCCGAGACCGGCACGACCGGCACCTCGTCGCCGGGGAAGCCGTAGTCGCTCAGCAGTTCGCGCACCTCGAGCTCGACGAGGTCGAGCAGCTCGGGATCCTGCACCGTGTCGGCCTTGTTCATCGCCACGACCAGGTAGGGCACACCCACGCGCTGCGCGAGCAGCACGTGCTCGCGGGTCTGGGGCATGGCACCGTCCTGGGCGGACACGACGAGGATCGCCGCGTCCACCTGGGCGGCTCCGGTGATCATGTTCTTCACGAAGTCGGCGTGACCCGGCATGTCCACGTGGGCGTAGTGCCGGGTGGCCGTCTCGTACTCCACGTGCGAGATGTTGATGGTGATGCCGCGCTGGGTCTCCTCGGGAGTCCGGTCGATCCCCTCGAAGGCCACGAAGGCGTTGGCCTCCGGAGCGGACTCGGCGAGGACCTTGGTGATCGCCGCGGTGAGCGTGGTCTTGCCGTGGTCGACGTGGCCCATCGTGCCGATGTTGAGGTGGGGCTTGGACCGGATGAACTGGCTCTTGGCCATGGTGGTCTGCTTTCTGTGCTGTGCGTATGCCGGAAGGCTGGCTCGCGCGGGCGGGTGCCGGGGACCGCAAGACCCCTGATCGAGTGGGGATTCCGCGCCAGGACCGCGGGACCCGGGACGCTCAGCTGCCGGATGGCAGGGTTCCCGGGGTAGGTGACCGACCCTCCTCCGTGGGTCCTGCTGGAGCAGGAGGAGGGTCAGACTTCAGCGCCGTCGCGCAGGAAGTCCACGGCCAGGGCGCAGCGCTCATCGCCCGAGCGGCGGATGCCGGTCAGGGGAGCGAAGCCGAAGGCGGTGGACATGTTCATCACAGTAGCCAGGTAACGGCCTCGAACGCCTCCGATATTCCGGAGCCCCGGCTAGGCCTCCGCCGAGGTGACCCAGGCGGCGGCACTCGCGAGGTCGGGGTGGCTGAACTCGAACCCGTGCTCCTGCAGGACAGTCGGCAGCACCCGCTGACTGCCCAGCACCTCCCCAGCCATCTCCCCGAGGGCCAGCCGCAGCGCGATCGTCGGCGCCGGCACGAGCGAGGGTCGGTGCAGCACGGAGGCCAGAGCCTCCACCACGGCACGCTGCCGCTCCGGCTCCGGGGCCGTGAGGTTCACCGGTCCCGTGACGTCAGGGTGGTCCAGCAGCCAGAGCATGGCGGCGACGTGGTCGGGCAGGGAGATCCAGGACCAGAACTGCGTGCCGTCGCCCATCGGACCGGCCAGGCCGAAGCGCACCAGCGGCAGCAGCCGCGCGAGGGCGCCGCCGCTGCGGCTGAGCACGATCCCGGTGCGCAGGTGGGCCACCGGCAGCCCACCCTCCTCCGCGGCCCAGGTGGCGTGCTCCCAGTCGCGGGCGAGGTCAGCGACGAACCCCTCGCCCAGTGAGCTCTGCTCGGTCAGCACGGCGTCACCGCGGCTCCCGTAGACGCCGATCGCCGACCCGGACAACAGCCGCGGTCGGTGGGGGAGGGTGAGCAGTGCCTGGCACAGCATCGTGGTGGTGGTGATCCGGGAGTGGACCAGCATCTCCTTGTAGCGATCGGTCCACCGGCGGTCGCCCAGTCCGGCTCCGGCGAGGTTGACCGCGGCGGTGACTCCCTCGAGGGCTCCCGGGTCGGACAGCCCCTGGGCGGGATCCCACCGGACCTCGCGCACCCCGTCGGGGACGTCCTGGCTGGGGGCACGGCGCACCAGGTGGATGACCTCGTCACCCCGGGCGCGCAGGGCCTGGGACAGCGCAGAGCCGAGCAGTCCGCTCGAGCCGGTGATGGCGACGAGATGGTGCGGACTGCTCGGCTCTGACGTCACTGTCGTGCCTGCCTTTCGGTGGCGTCGTGGTCCGCCCGGGGGCCGGACCACGAAGTTCCCGGCTCAGACCTCGAAGGATCCCTCCTCGAGGCGCTCCTTGACCGTGCCGAGGAAGCGGGCGGCGTCGGCGCCGTCCACGATCCGGTGGTCGTAGGTCAGGGCCAGGTAGACCATCGAGCGGATCGCGATCGTCTCGCCGCCGTCCTCGTCGATCACCACGACCGGTCGCTTCACGACCGAGCCGGTGCCCAGGATGGCCACCTGCGGCTGGTTGATGATCGGCGTGTCGAACAGCGCCCCACGGCTGCCGGTGTTGGTGATCGTGAAGGTGCCACCGCCCAGCTCGTCCGGCATCACCTTGTTGGTGCGTGTCCGCTCCGCCAGGTCGGCGACCTTGCGGGAGATCCCGGCGATGTTGAGGTCGCCGGCGTCCTTGATGACCGGGACGATCAGACCCTTGTCGGTGTCCACCGCGATGCCGACGTTCTCGGTCGGGTGGTAGATGACCTGGTCCTCCTCGACGCTGGCGTTCACGTTGGGGTGCACCTTCAACGCCTCGACCGCAGCCAGGACGAAGAACGGCATGAACGAGAGCTTGACGCCCTCGCGTGCCAGGAAGTCGTCCTTGGTCTTGTTGCGCAGCCTGGCGACCTTGGTGAGGTCCACCTCGATGACCGTGGTGAGCTGCGCGCTGGTCTGCAGCGACTCGACCATCCGGTTGGCGATGAGCTTGCGCAGGCGGGACATCTTCTCGGTGGTGCCGCGCTTGGGCGAGGCGTCCACCGCAGCAGCCGGTGCACCGCTGGAGCGCGGCGCGGCCGGCGCCTGACCCGCAGGGGCCGCGGCCGGGGCCGACGGGGCAGCGGCCGACGGTGCCGACTGTGCGGCCTCCTCGGCCTTGCGGGCGGCATCGAGCACATCCTGCTTACGGATGCGCCCACCCACGCCGGTGCCGCTGAGCGTGTTGAGGTCGACCTTGTGCTGGGCCGCGAGCTTGCGGACCAGGGGGGTCACATACGCGCTGACGTCGCCGCCGGACTGCTCCGGGGTGCCGACACCGCTGGCCCGGCCGGGGGAGTCGCCCGAGGGGGCGGCCGCCTGCTGGCCACCGTCCTGCTCGGACTCCTGGGCCGCCTGCTCGTGCAGCTCGGCGTCCTCGGCCAGGTCCGGAGCCGACTCGGTCGCCTGGGCCTGCTGCTCGTCAGCCTGCTCGGCCGGCTTCTCAGCCGGTGCCTCCTCGGCCTTCGGCTCGTCCGCCTTCGGCTCTTCGGCCTTGGGCTCCTCGGCGGGAGTCTCCTGCGCCGGGGCAGCGCCGCCACCCGAGCCACCCACGATGGCCAGCTCACCGCCCACCTCGACGGTCTCGTCCTCCTGGGCCAGGATCTTGGTCAGCTTGCCAGCGACGGGCGAGGGGATCTCGGTGTCCACCTTGTCGGTGGAGACCTCCAGCAGGGGCTCATCGACCTCGACGTCGTCGCCCTCCGCCTTGAGCCAGCGGGTCACGGTGCCCTCGGTGACCGACTCGCCCAGTGCCGGCATGGTGACGGTCTCTCCGCCCCCACCGCCATCGCCTGACCCACCATCGCCAGAACCACCATCGTCGGAGCCGCCACCGCCGGAACCGCCGCCCTGGGCGGACTCCTCCTGCGCTGCGGGCTCCTCGGCAGGCTCCTCGGCGGGGGCCTCCTGGGCTGCCGGCTCCTCGGCAGGCTCCTCAGCGGGGGCCTCCTGCTCGGCGGGCTCCTCGGCCTGCGCCGCAGTGTCGCCACCGGAGGAGTCGCCGCCCTCGGACCCGTCACCGATCACCGCGAGGTCGCCGCCGACCTCGACGGTGTCGTCCTCCTCGGCCAGGATCTCCTGCAGCACGCCAGCGATCGGGGAGGGGATCTCGGTGTCCACCTTGTCGGTCGACACCTCCAGCAGGGGCTCGTCGACCTCGACGGTGTCACCCACGTTCTTGAGCCAGCGGGTCACGGTGCCCTCGGTGACGGACTCACCCAGGGCCGGCATGGTCACGCGTTCAGACATTCGAGATCTCCTCGTCCGGGGCCTTGCAGTCTACGGATTCTCCTGCCATCTGGCAGGACGTGTGTGGTGGTGTTGGCTCAGGCATGGGCATGCAGCGGCTTGCCGGCGAGCGCCAGGTGGGCCTCGCCCAGTGCCTCGTTCTGCGTGGGGTGCGCGTGGATCAACTGTGCCACCTCATCGGGCAGAGCCTCCCAGTTGTAGATCAGTTGTGCCTCGCCGACCTGCTCACCCATCCTGGCACCCACCATATGGACACCGACGACGGCCCCGCCCTCGGCCCGGACCAGCTTCACGAAGCCGGTGGTGCCGAGAATCTGGGACTTGCCGTTCCCGCCCAGGTTGTACTCGTAGGTGGCGACCTCGCCGTGCTTCTCCCGGGCCTGGGCCTCGGTGAGGCCGACCGAGGCGATCTCGGGGTCGCAGTAGGTCACGCGGGGGATGCCGGCCTCGTCGATCGGGGTCGGGTCCAGGCCGGCGATCTCCTCGGCGACAAAGATGCCCTGCGCAAAGCCGCGGTGCGCCAACTGGAGCCCGGGCACGATGTCTCCCACGGCATACAGGCCATCCACACCCGTCCGGCAGCGCTCATCGGTGGTGACGAACCCGCGGTCCAGCGTGACGCCGGCCTCCTCGTAGCCGAGTCCGTCGGTGACCGGGCCCCGCCCGACCGCCACCAGCAACAGGTCTGCCTCGATCGGGTCGCCGGACTCGAGCGAGACCTGCACCCCGCTCTCGCCCTGGGTGGCGCCGGTGAACTTCACCCCAGTCTTGACGGTGATCTTGCGCTTGCGGAAGGCACGCTCCAGGGTCTTGGACACGGCCTCGTCCTCGGCGGCGACGAGGCGGGGGAGTGCCTCGACCACCGTCACCTCGGAGCCGAACGAGGCGAACACCGAGGCGAACTCGACACCGATCACCCCGCCGCCGAGCACCACGACCCGCTGCGGCAGCTCGGACAGCGACAGCGCCTGGTCGCTGGTCATGATCCGGCCCCCGATCTCCAGACCCGGGATCGAGCGGGCGTAGGAACCCGTGGCCAGCACGACGTTCCGGCCGGTGAGGGTGCGGTCCCCGACCTGCACGGTGGTGGGGGAGGTCAGCTGCCCGTGCCCCTCGACATACTCGATGGTGGCCGAGCTGACCAGGCCCTGCAGGCCCTTGTAGAGCCGGCCGACGACGCCGTCCTTGTAGGAGTGGACCGTGGTGATGTCAATGGAGTCGAGGGTGGCGTTGACACCGAACTTGGCACCCTCCCGCGTGGAGTCGGCCACCTCGGCGGCGTGGAGCAGCGCCTTGGTCGGGATGCAGCCGCGGTGCAGGCAGGTGCCGCCGAGCTTGTCCTTCTCGACCAGCGCGACCCGCAGACCGAGCTGAGCAGCGCGCAGGGCGCACGAGTAGCCACCGCTGCCACCACCCAGAATCACGACGTCGAAAGTGCTCTCATCATCGGGTGGGGTCTGTGCCATGTGAGCATCTTGTCAAACGCCCGGCCGCGCGACCACCGAGGGGGCGCAGTTGACGCCACGACACCGGAATCGGAGGGCACGCGCGGTAATCTCCCACCTATGGCGTGGTGGAGGCGACGGAAGAACAGTGGTGAGTCCGGGGGCTCCTGGACCCCCAGGGGACGCAAGGACGGCCCCGAGATGGCGATCGACCACAAGGCGGTCCGGGCCCACATGGAGGGCTGGGTCGCCAGCCACAAGGGCGTCGAGGCCTATGTCGAGCCGGCCACCAACGTGAGCACCACGACCCTGATCCTGATCGCCACCGACGGGGAGTGGACCCGCCGTGCCGTCGGCACACCCAGGGCCGGCTTCGAGCTCGGGCGGCTGCTGCAGATCCCGGTCTATGACGTGAACCAGACCGGTTATCCCGCGCGGATGCGGGAATGGAACCGGCGGAACAAGAAGTCCTGACCTGCTGCGGGACGGCCACAGAGAGCCGCACACCCAAATGGGTCGTGCCGAGGCCCCGGACGTGGCAGGCTGACCGCACGGACCGACCACGGGAGGTGGCCATGACGGAAGACAAGTCCGCAGCGGACCAGACCAGCCAGAACGAGCACGTCGAGGACGACGTCAAGCGCAAGTTCCGGGAGGCACTGGACAAGAAGCACGCACACGGCGGCAAGGACGTCTCGGAGAACACGGAGCACGGCAAGGTCGGGCACGCCTCGCGCGCGAAGACCTCCGGCGCCCAGCAAATGTTCCGCCGCAAGAGCGGCTGAGCCACCGTCTGCCACGCACACCACGAACGCCCCGGACCGATATGGTCCGGGGCGTTCGTTGTGGGCCCTTGGCCCTGGTCAGGCCGGCGGGGTCAGGCGTAGGAGCGGGCCAGCTCGATCAGGGCGCGGACACCCGAGCCGGTGCCACCGGTCGGGGTGTAGCCCCAGGCCGACTTCTCGTTGAAGGCCGGGCCGGCGATGTCGACGTGCGACCACTTGAGTGCCTCTCCGGCGGCGTCCTTGCCCACGAACTCCTCGAGGAACTTGGCGGCCACCATCATGCCGCCGGCGCGGTCACCGGTGTGCTTGAGATCGGCCACGGGGGAGTCCATCGAGCCGCGGATCTCCTCCGGCAGCGGCATGGCCCACGCGGCCTCGCCCGCGCCGTTGGCGGCTGCTGTCACCCGCTCGCGCAGGTCGTCGTCGTTGGCCATGACGCCCATGGTCCGGTTGCCGAGGGCGATGACGCAGGCACCGGTCAGCGTGGCGATGTCGACGATCGCGTCGGGCTGCTGCTCGGAGGCCAGGGCGATGCCATCGGCCATCACCAGGCGACCCTCGGCGTCGGTGTTGATGATCTCGACCGTGCGGCCGCCGCGCATCGTGACGACGTCGCCCGGACGCTGGGCCAGGTCACCGGTCATGTTCTCGGCCAGACAGAGGTAGCCGGTCACCGCGACCGGCACCTTGAGCTCGGCGAGCGCGAGGATGGAGGCGGCCACGGCAGCGGCGCCGGCCATGTCGCACTTCATGGTGACCATGCCGGTGCCGGGCTTGATGCACAGGCCGCCGGAGTCGAAGGTGATGCCCTTGCCGACGAAGGCCAGGTGCGCCTTGGCGCCGCGGGGCTTGTAGGTCATGGTGACCAGGCGTGGCGGACGGCCGGACCCCTGACCGACGCCGAGGATGCCACCGCAGCCCTCGGCCTGCAGCCTGTCGGTGTCCCAGACATCGATCGTGACCTTGGTGCCGTCGGCGTGCTGGCTCACGGAGTGCGCAAAGCTCTCCGGGAAGAGCACGTTGGGCGGGGTGTTGACCAGGTCGCGGGCGTAGCGCACGGCGTCGGCGACCGTGGCGGACTGCCCGGCGATGTCCTCCTTGTGGCGGCCCTTCACGTAGACCTGGGCACTGGCCAGGGGAGCCTTGGCGCTGGCGGACTTGCCCTCGCCCAGGAAGGTCTGGAAGGCGTAGCCGCCCAGGAGCACGCCCTCAGCCACGGCCCGGGCCTCCTCGACACCGCCACCGAGAGCGAACACTGCGCTGTCCTTGCCGGCCAGCGCGCGGGTGGCCGCCCCGGCGGCCCGGCGGTAGCGCTCGAGCGCATCCGGCACCGCGGCGCCCGGCTTGCCGGTGCCCACGACCACCACGAGCTTCGCGGTGACGCCCGGCACGCCCGCCAGCTTGACGACCTCGTCCGCCTTGCCGGTGGCCCCGGTCGCGGACAGGTTCTGGTTGAGAAACGCCACGGCGTTCTTCGGCAGGTCGGTTCCCTCGGCCAGCACGGCGGTGTCCTCGCCGGTGGTGGAGGCCAGCACGAGCGCGTCCACCTTGGCGCTCGCGATCTTGCTGTCAGTCAGCGTGAGATTGGTCATCGTTGTCCGTTTCAGTCGTCGTCGACAGTGCGTTGGGGCCGCGTTGAGCCTAACTGCACCGCGGGCTACCGTGTGAGCCATGCCTGCCGAGTCGCTGAAGACCTCCCCCGTCCACGACCGCCACGTCGCCCTCGGCGCCAAGATGGCCGACTTCAGTGGGTGGCAGATGCCCATCGAGTATGCGGGGGTGAAGGCCGAGCACACCGCCGTGCGTGAGCGGGTGGGCGTCTTTGACGTGAGTCACCTCGGCAAGGCGGTGGTGCGAGGGCCCGGTGCCAAGGACTTCGTCAACAGCTGCTTCACCAACGACCTGAACCGGATCGAGCCCGGCAAGGCGCAGTACACCATGTGCTGCAACGAGTCCGGTGGCGTCGTCGATGACCTGATCGCCTACCTCCGCTCCGACGACGAGATCTTCCTGATCCCCAACGCGGCCAACAACGCCGAGGTGATCCGGATGCTCACCGCGGCCGCGCCCGAGGGCATCGAGGTGATCGACCAGCACACCGACTACGGCGTGCTGGCGGTGCAGGGCACCAAGAGCGACGAGGTGCTGACCGCCCTGGGGCTGCCGGTCGGGCACGACTACATGAGCTTTGTCGAGGCGACCTGGGAGGGGCAGCCGGTCATCGTCTGCCGCACCGGCTACACCGGCGAGCGCGGCTATGAGCTGCTGCCGGCATGGGGTGGCACCGGTGACCTCTGGGACGCCCTGCTGATCGCGATGAAACCGTATGACGGGGCACCCGCCGGTCTCGGGGCGCGGGACACGCTGCGCACCGAGATGGGCTATGCCCTGCACGGCAACGAGCTCTCGACCGAGATCACCCCGGTCATGGCCCGGTCCGGCTGGGCCGTGGGCTGGAAGAAGGACACCTTCTGGGGCAAGGCCGCGCTCGAGGCCGAGCGGGAGGCCAAGAACACCCGGATCTCCTGGGGCCTGGATGTGACCGGCCGCGGCATCCCGCGCCCCGGGTGTGAGGTGAGGTCGGGTGAGGGCACCGTGATCGGCACCGTCACCTCCGGGACGTTCTCCCCGACGTTGGGCAAGGGCGTGGCCCTGGCGCTGCTGGACCGCACCGCCGCCGAGGGCGACGACGTCGTGATCGACGTCCGCGGTCGTGACCTCACGGCGCAGGTGAAGAAGCCACCGTTCGTCGAGGTCGGCGTCCGCGAGTGACCGTGCTCAGGCCGCGAGCCACTGGCGGATCGCCCGGGCGGTGACCTCGGTCAGTCCGGCGGCCGTGTCGTTCAGGGCGATGTCGGCGCCGACCTCCTCAACCAGCGACCACACGGCAGCAAAGCCGGTGTCCTCGCGACCCTCGGGGTCCACCGTGCCCGCCACCGCGACCGTCGGCACCCCGCGATCGGCGGCACGGGCAGCCAAGGCGACCGGTCCCTTACCGTAGCGGCTCTGCGCGTCCAGCTTCCCCTCTCCGGTGAGCACCAGGGAGGCGCGGGTCAGAGCAGCAGGAAGACCGATCAGGTCCATCACAAGGTCGCCCCCGGCCTGGATCCTTGCGTCCAGGAACGTCACCAGTCCCCATCCCAGGCCACCGGCCGCCCCGGCACCCGGCAGGTCGCGCACGCCGGTGCCCAGGTCCGTCTCGACGACGTCGGCGACGGTGCGCAGGCCGCGGTCCAGCAGCTCCACCTGGTCCGGTCCGGCGCCCTTCTGCGGTCCATAGACGGCGGCGGCGCCGGAGGGCCCGAGGAGCGGGTTGGTCACATCGGTGGCGGCCACGAAGGTGGTGCGGGAGACGCGCGGGTCGAGCCCGTCCACCCGCACCCGGGTCACGCGGTGGAGCTCGCCCGGCCCGACCTCGGCGCCGTCGGCGTCCAGGAACTCTGCGCCGAGTTCGGCGGCCAGGCCGACCCCGCCGTCGGTGCAGGCGACACCACCGAGCCCGAGGATCACCCGGGTGGCACCAGCTGCCCAGGCCTCGCGGACGAGGAGGCCGACGCCCGCGCTGCTGGACCGCAGCGCGGTGTCTGGCGTCGGGTCCAGGAGCTGCAGCCCACAGGCCTGGGCCACCTCGATGACCGCGGTCGCTCCCCGCAGGGCCAGGTGCGCCTCGACCGGGTCGCCGAGCGGCCCGGGGACGGTGCAGGTGCGGCGCCGCACCCCGGCACCGGTGGCGAGGACGGCCTCGACCGTGCCCTCGCCACCGTCACCCAGGGGGAGTTGCTCGACGACAGCGTCGGGCAGGACGGCGCGCACACCAGCGGCCATCGCGGCCGCCGCCTCCGGTCCCGTGAGGGTGCCCTTGAACTTGTCGGGTGCGATCAGCACCCGCAGTGCTGACGTCCCCTCACTCGCGCCTGACCGCTGACCCATAGTGCTCTCCCTGCCGACCGACTCCTGTTCAGGAGAGCAGACTGGCACAGACCTCGGCCAGGTCCGACTTGCCCTCGAAACCGATGCCCGGGAGCTGCGGCATACGGATGTAGCCGTCCTCGACGGTGCACCCGTCGGGGAAGCCGCCAAACGGCTGGAAGAGGTCGGGATAGGACTCGTTGCCGCCCAGCCCCAGACCCGCGGCGATGTTGAGCGACATCTGGTGCCCGCCGTGGGGGATGAACCGCTCGGGTGCCCACCCGAGCTCGCCGAGTGCCTCCAGGGTGCGCAGGTACTCGACGAGGCCGTAGCTGAGCGCGCAGTCGAACTGCAGGAAGTCGCGCGTGCTGTCCATGCCACCGTAGAGGCCCAGGTTGCGGGCGTCCCAGTGGGAGAACAGGTTCTCCCCGGTGGCCACGGGCAGCGTGCCGGCACGCTCGGCAACCTGTCGGGTCCCCACATAGTCGAGCGGGTCGACCGGCTCCTCGTACCAGTAGAGGCCGTAGTCCTTGATCGCCTCGAGACACTCCACCGCCTCCGGGCCGGTGAACCTGCCGTTGGCGTCCACCATCAGCCGCTGGCCCTCGCCGAGGATGCTCAGGGCCGCCTCGATCCGGGTCAGGTCCTCGGCGAGGCTGGCGCCGGCGATCTTCATCTTCACGACGGTGTAGCCGCGGTCCAGGTAGCTGGTCAGCTCGTCCTTGAGGCCCTGCAGGCCCTTGCCCGGGTGGTAGTAGCCGCCTGCCGCGTAGACGAAGACGCGCGGGTCCGGTGTCCCGCTGCCGTAGCGCTCGGCAAGGAGGTCGAACAGGGGACGCTCCTCGAGCTTGGCACGCGCGTCCCACAGCGCCATGTCCAGGACCCCGACGGCCACCGAGCGCTCGCCGTGACCACCGGGCTTCTCGTTGGTCATCATGGTGTCCCACGCACGGTGGGGGTCGAGCAGGCCGGTCTCGTCCAGCAGCGACTCGGGGTCCGCCTCGAGCAGCCGTGGCGCGAACCGCTCCTTCATCAGGGCACCCTGGCCGTAGCGACCGTTGGAGTTGAACCCGAAGCCGACGACCGGCTTGCCGTCCCGCACCTCGTCGGTCACGACGGCGACCAGGCTCAGGGTCATCTTCGAGAAGTCGATGAAGGAGTTCCGGATCTGGCTGGAGATCGGGAAGGTGCGCTCCCGGATGTCGACGATCTTCATGCGCTGACCGTAGGCCGCTGCCGTCGTGCCTGTCCAAGACCGATCGTGGATGCCGGCCATCCAGTGGGCTTATCGTCGCTGGTCAGTGCTGGTCAGTGCTGGTCAGTGCTGGTCCGGCTCGAGGGCGAGGTCCAGGAAGGCCTGGGCCGCCGGCGTGAGATGGGTCTGCCGATGGACCAGGTCGACCTGCACGCGCAGGGGCGAGCTGAGTCGGCAGATCGTCGCTCCGGAGCGAGCGGCCAGGTCCGCCCAGGCGGAGGACAGCACGGCGACGCCCACCCCGGCCAGCACAAGCGGCAGGATCGCCGAGCGGTGCTCGACCTCGATGGCGATCGTCATCGTCGACTCGGCGCAGAGCAGGGCGGCCATCTCCCGCATGACACTGCCCGGAGGCGAGGCGATCAGCCGCTGGCCGTCCAGGTCGTCCGGCGTGAGTGGTCGGTCGTCGGGCAGGGGCGTGTTCGGCGGCGCGAGCAGCACCATCTCCTGCTGCCCCAGGGTGTGGGCGACGACGGAGCGCGGATAGGGCGCTGGGCGGGCACCGACCAGCCCGAGCTCACAGGCGCCACTGAGGACCAGGGCCAGCGCCTCCTCCCGCCCGAAGGCGGCGCGGGCGTTGAGCGTGATCCCGGGATGGCGATCGGTGAGCCGACGGGTCAGCCCGGTGAACGGCTCGATGCTCTGCGAGGGCATGAGTGCCAGGTCGACCTGCCCGGTGCGGTCGGTCCCGACCGAGCGGGTGGCAGTGCGGGCGGCCTCCAGGTCGCGCAGCACCTGCCGCGCCATGGGGACCAGGACGGCCCCGGCGTCGGTGACGCGGACCCCGCTGGGCACCCGGTGCAGCAGTGCGACACCGAGGTCCTTCTCCAGGGAGGCCACCGCCTGGGACAGGGCCGGCTGGCTCACGTGCAGGTGGGTCGCCGCCCTGCCGAAGCCGCCATGGGTCACGACTCCGAGGAAGTAGCTGAGCTGGCGGGTGTCCATGGCGGGACCAGCGTAGTCACCGGGACAGGGGAGCCGCCTCTCCCTCGGCCCGGGACAGCTTCTCCGGGTTGCGCACCAGATAGAGCGCGGTCACCAGGCCACCCTCGACCCGGAGCGTGGCGACGACGTCCAGGACACCGTCGCCAAACAGGCGCAGCGCCGGCTGACCGTTGAGGGTCACCAGGTCGTAGGTGAGCTCGCCCGGGAATCGGGAGAACACGCCGATCATCCAGCGCACCACCTTGTCCGGTCCGTGGATCGGCCGCAGCGCGGCCTGCTTCAGGCCGCCGCCGTCGGAGAACATCACGACATCCGGTGCCATCAGGTCCATCAGCGGGCGCAGGTCTCCGCTCGAGGTGGCCTCCAGGAAGCGCTGCAGCACCTGCTCGGTCTCGCCGGTCGGCACCGGTTCGGGCCGCTGCGCACGCACCGCACGACCGGCTCGGCTCGCCACCTGACGCACCGCCGCCGGTGACTTGTCCACCGCCGCCGCGATCTCCGCATACTCGAATCCGAACACCTCGCGGAGGAGGAAGACGGCCCGCTCGGTGGGGGAGAGGGTCTCCAGCACCATGAGCATCGCCGTCGACACCGAGTCAGCGAGCTCGACGTCCTCGGCCACGTCGGGCGCGGTGAGCAGCGGCTCGGGCAGCCAGGGCCCGACATAGGTCTCGCGCCGTCGCTGGAGGGTGCGGATCCGGTTGAGCGCCTGGCGGGTCACGATCCGGACCAGGTAGGCGCGAGCGTCGCGGACGCCCGCCTGGTCGACCTGCGCCCACCGGAGCCAGGTCTCCTGGACCACGTCCTCGGCGTCGGCGGCCGAGGAGAGCATCTCGTAGGCCACCGTGAACAGCAGGTTGCGGTGCTCCAGGAAGGGGTCGCTCACGCGATCACTGCCGTATGCCGCTGGGTCGCCGGCTCGCTCGGTCGCCGGGTCATCGTGGTGGCTCACTGGGCCAACGGTGCCAGGTCGCAGGACTCGGCGAAACCCTGCGAGGCCAGGCCCATGGCGGCGTTCGTGCGTGAGCGCAGGTTCTCCAGCGAGATCATCTCGGTGAGCTCGACCAGGGCGGCGCTGCCGAGGCGCTCGTGCAGACTGGCCACCATCTCGTCGGTGACCTCCAGCGGCGTCACCGACATGGCCTCGGCGTAGGCCATCACGTCGCGCTCGAGCGGGGTGAAGACGTCGCTGTCCCGCCACGCCGGCACCTGGCGGACCTTCGCCTCGTCCAGCCCTTCGGTGTGCCAGGTAGTAGCCGAAGTCCATGCACCAGGTGCAGCCGATGGTGGCCGCGGAGGCCATCGTGGCGTAGGCCTTCAGGTGCGGGTCGCACGCCGTCAGCTTGCCCATCTTGCGCTCGAAACCGAACACGGCTCGGGTCAGCGGCTGATGATGCAGAACGACGTAGGCAACGTCGGGAATCTCGCCGTAGGTCCGCTTGGCGTAGGCGCTCATCAGACGCCCGAACCAGCCGCTCAGGTCGGCCTTGGGGATCCGGAAACTGCTGGGCATGGCGTGCTCCTCATCGCATCGGGCGGCCCCTGGTGGGCCGGTTGACCATGAAGACACCGGCGGAGCGGATCTGTGACAGACGTGCCCTCCTTCACCTGACACTGGAGGCGGTGCAGGGCCGTCGTTCCCCAATTTTGGGGAGGTTCGGACCGCCCGCGCACCAATTTTGGGGAGGTTCGGACCGCCCGTTCACCAACTGTGGGGAGGTTCGGACCGCCTGCTCGTGTGTCATGCGGTCTCGGTGTGACGGTTGTCGGGCTCTGGCCCGATTTCTGCAGGACCGAGATCGCATGACAGACCACAAGACGGTTCAGGTGGCGGCGCGGCTAGTGGGCTCGTACTGGTACGCGGCCCGTTGCCTTGGTACACACCCCATCTATACACAAGGTGTATAGTCGCGCCCATGAGCACCGCACACGCCCTCCTCGGGCTCCTCGAGCAAGGGCCGGCCTATGGCTACACGCTCAAACGGGACTACGACGAGCGGTTCGGCCACGACAAGCCTCTCGCGTACGGCCAGGTCTACGCCTCGCTGGCCCGCTTTGAGAAGCGCGGCTGGGCCGAGGAGCTCGAGGTGGAGTCGGGCGACGGCCCGGACCGCAAGCGCTACCGGATCACCCCGGACGGCGTCGGGGTGGTCGACGGCTGGGTCTACGAGCCGCAGCCGCCCGGGGTATTCGCCAGCTCGACCCTGTTCGCCCGGGTGTCCGTCGCCCTTCTCTCGGGCCGTGATGCAGCGCGGGTCCTGGCCGACCAGCGCATCAGTCACCTGGCTCGCATGCGTGAACTCAACCGCGACCGGCAGGGCACCCCACCAGCAACTCAACTGGCGCTCACCTACGAGCTCAGCCATCTCGACGCGGATCTTCGGTGGATCGAAGAGGCAGGGGTTCAACTGGACCTCCTCCGCTGTGGTGACGCTGGCGAGGGGAGCACGCGGTGACTGCCACGGACCGACTGCCGGTGAGTGGACGGCATACGACGTCCGGTGCTCAGGTCCGCGCCAGGGAAGTGAGCTTCTCGTATGCCGACACCCCGGCCCTGCGCTCGGCTCACCTCGCCGTGGCCCCGGGAGAGAGCCTGGCGCTGATGGGTCCGTCCGGGTCGGGCAAGTCGACACTGCTGCACTGCCTGGCGGGCATCCTGGCCCCGGAAGCGGGTGAGGTCTGGCTGGGTGACGTGCGGGTCGACGAGCTGAGCGAGCGGCATCGGAGCAGGCTGCGGTTGGAGCGCATGGGGGTGGTCTTCCAGCACGGGGACCTGGTGCCCGAGTTGACCCTCGCGGAGAATGTCGCGCTGCCCGCCCAGTTGCTCGGACGCAGGTCAGCGGCCCGGACGGGGGCCATGGAGATGCTGGCGGCCCTCGGGGTGGACGCGGTCGCGCACCGTCGGGCAGGGGAGGTCTCCGGGGGCCAGGCACAGCGCGCTGCGGTGGCGCGCGCCCTCGCGCACCGTCCCGACGTCGTGCTGGCCGATGAGCCGACCGGATCGCTCGACACCGCGAACGGCGATGCGGTGATGCAGGCGCTCACGGCTCAGGTGGCTGAACTGGGGTCGGTGCTCATCGTGGTCACCCACGACCATCGCGTGGCCAGCCACCTGGATCGGCACGTGTCGATGGTGGACGGTCGCACCACGGAGGGCGCGTGAGCACCGCCGGCGCAGGGGGTCGGCGGTGACACAGGCTCTGCGGCTCGGGCTACGCCTGGCCTGGAGCGCGACCGGAACGGCGCGGCTGCGGTCGTTGGCGATGTCCCTCGTGGCGTTCCTCGCCACGGTGCTGCTGCTCGCGACCGCGGCGCTCACCCGTGCGGCGTGGGCGCGGCAGCATGCGGACACCTTCTATCGACTGCGGCTGGACGATGTCCTCACCACGGTCCTGGTGGCCGTGGCGGTTGCCCTGTCGGTCGGCGCCGTGGTGGCGACCGTCAGCCAGCTGTCAATGCGCCTGCGCGAGCACCGCCTCACCAATCTGCGCCTGCTCGGCATGGCACCCGGGCAGACCCGAATGGTGGCGGTCAGCGAGGTCGGGGCCTTTGCCGTCCTGGGCTGGATCGCGGGGGAGGCCGTCTTCCCACTGGTGCGCCCCCTCCTGGGCAGGATCTCCCTCGGCGGACAGCCGTATGCCGTGGAACACCTTGTCCCTCAGGTCCTGGACCATCTCAGCGTTGCCCTCGTCGTCCCCGGGCTGGTGATCGCCCGAGGTGTTCTGCGCCGTGACAGGCCGGGCCGCGTGCTCGTCCAGGGCGGACGGCGAGGCACCGATCGCCGCCCCGGTTGGTGGCGGACGGTGCCGCTGGTCGTCGGCGCCGGACTCTGCCTGCTGCTCATCTCGGTAGCCGAGGCCGCGCGGGAGGCCGACGAGGCGCTGGTTGTCGGCACCCGCACGATGGTCCTGCTGGCCGTCGCTCTCACCTTGACCGCCGTCGGCATGTTGCTCGTGGTGCCGGTCTTCGTCCGTCTGATCGCGGACCTGTTAACCCGGGCAGGCGGACGGCCCACGCTGCTGGTGGCCGGGCGGCGCCTCCAGGCACAGCCGGTTGCGATGACCCGAGTCGTCAGCGCGCTGCTGATCGGACTGTTCCTGGCGAGCTCGGCGCTCGCGGTCGTGGCGGCCTATCGCGCCACCCCTCAGTTCGAACGGATGCACCGGATGGTCACGGTGGAGCAGGCGACCAAGATCTCTGCCGAGCCGGGAGAGGTGACGGCGGTGGTGGCGGCCGCCGAGGCCGTGGACGGTGTGCGCAGGGCCACCCCGGTCCATGTGGCACGCGCCGACTGCGTGGCGGGCGAGGATGCAACCTGCTGGACTACCGCCCTGATCGGGACCTGTGCAGACCGGCGTGCGGCTGTGCCCGAGGTCACCGGGTGCCGTGGTGACCGGGTCCAAGAGGTTGGCTATGGCCGATGGCTCCCACCCTCAGCCCCTGTGCCGGCCGAACTGACTCTGTGGGCCAGTGGCTTTGACTTCCTGCCAGCCGAGGGCTCCGACGAGGAGAAGGTGATCCCACCGGGTGGCCCCTCAGCCGTCGTGCCCCTGCCGTCAGGGGCGTTGATTGAGGCACCAGAGTGGGCGGCCGGCTTCTTCGGTGGAGCTGTCTTCGTGCCGACCACGCTGCCCGGAGTCGACGAGCTGCTGTCGGCCACCCCGGCGGAGATCCGTGTCGTGGCTGACCCCGGGCGCGACCTCTTCGACGGCCTGGCGGCGGCCGGCCTGGAACCCGGCAGCTGGGAGGACTTCAGCGAGTATGACCGTGTCATCCGGATGGGCCAGCTGGTGACCGCCCTGAGCACGCTGTTTGTCGGGCTCGGCATCCTGTCCTTCGGGCTGTCCGCAGTGGACCGCGCCATCGAGCGTCGCCGCGAGGTGATCTCACTCCAGCTGGTGGGGGCGCCCAGTCGTTTTCTGCGCGCCGGCCAGTGGATCGAGGTGGCCCTGCCGCTGCTGCTCGGATGCACGCTCGCCATCTGGCTCGGGCTGCTGGTCGGCAAGGCGTTCCTGGGCCTGACCGTCCCTGAGCAGCTGGCCACGGTCGAGATCACCCAGATGTGGCCAGCGCTGACGGCGGCCGTCGTCGGGTCCCTGCTGGTGGGGTTGGTGACCTCCGCAGCTGCCAACCCACGGATCCGACCCGAGTTGATTCGGAGCGAGTGAGCTCACCTCACGAGGTGGTGCAGGACCGTCCCTCAAAAGGCGTAGGAGGCTGTGCAGGACCGTCCGTTCACCAACTGTGGGGAGGTTCGGACCGCCTGCTCGTGTGTCATGCGGTCTCGGTGTGACGGTTGTCGGGCTCTGGCCCGATTTCTGCAGGACCGAGATCGCATGACAGACCACAAGACGGTTCAGGTGACGGCGCGGCTAGTGGGCTCTTCATGGTGCGCGGCGGCCAGTGGGTTCTGCCGTGAGCGTGCGACGACGACCCCAGCGCTCTGCATCTTGCGCGGCACGGCCACTGGGTTCTGCATCTGGTGTCATATGGCGCATCAAGTGCAGAGCGCAATGGTGGGGAAGCACCGAATGCAGAGCCCACGCTCAGCCCGGGCGGGATTTCGCCACATGGTGCGCCCAGTGGGGTCCAGCTCTAGGGCCGGTGCGCCCAGTGGGGTCCAGCACCGCGTGTCGGTGCGCCCAGTGGGTCCAGCACCGGGGGCCGGTGCGCCCACTGGGTCCAGCTCCGGGGGCCAGTGCGCCCGGGGGGTCCAACGCCGCGAGCCACCGCGCAACGAGAGCGGTCCGAACCTCCCTCAAAAGGCGCGGGAGGCGGTCCAAACCTCCCTTAAAAAGGGGTGGTGGCGCGCAGGAGGGAGGGGGTCGCGCTGAGGTCGACGACCCGGCCGCCGACAAGCAGGTGCACCCGGTCACTGACGGCGCTGAACCGGTGGTTGACGTGCGAGAGCACCTCGTGGTGCGTCCGCTCCTGGTCGGTGGTGGCCGGCAGGCCCCAACCGACCTCGTCGGAGATCGCCACGACGTCGTGCGGCAGGGAGGTGAAAGCCACCAGCAGCTCGTCCAGCAACGGGTCGATGGTCTCGATCGCCCGAGCCGGCGCGTCCCACAGGTCGTGCTCGTCCAGGACCCGCCAGAGCCAGTGCGACAGGGTGTCGATGATCACCGGGTGCCGGGAGAAGATGAGGGCCTGCGACAGCGCGGTCGTCTCGATGGTCTTCCAGTCCTCGGGACGGATGGCACGCGACTTCTCGACCCGCTCGAGCCACACGGGGTCGACGGCGTCCGGGAGCCCCCGACCGGTGGCCAGGTAGGTCACCCGGTCGTGCCCGCTCAGCAGGGACACCGCGTAGGCGGACTTGCCGTTGCGTGCCGCGCCGAGCACGAGTGACGTGGTCATCCCAGAACCCCCAGGTCGAGTGGATTGCCCACATCCTAGTCGACTCCGCAGCCCCGTCGTGGTGTGATTTCGCTCGCCTCAGCGACCGTCCCCGGACCCTGGCGGCGCGTCACCGGGGCCGTCGCGGAACAGGTCATCGGGGCCATCGCCGGCCCGGTCGTCGTAGGGCTCGCGCTGGGCCGCGTCGAGGCGCCGGTTCCGTGCCGAGGTGGCCGCGAACGCGAGGATGCCGAGCAGCGCCAGGATGCCGACGGCCCAGGCCCAGGGCGGTATGCCGACGCTCGAGTCCTCGTCCGGGTCCGCCTCATCGGGGGTCTCCGAGGGCGGTGCCTCGGTGGTCTCCTCGGCCTCGTCGGTGGAGTCCTCGGTCGCGGTTGCGGTGGGTCCTGCGGTGGTCTCGCCCGTCGGTGCCGCGGTGTCTTCGGTGGTCGCGTCGTCGGTCGGTGCCTCGGACGTCGGCGCGGCGGTGTCCTCCTCGGTCGGCTCGTCCGTGGCGCCCGTAGTCGGCTCCTGCGTGGGCTGGTCGGTCGGAGGGGCGAGGACCGGTTGCCCGATCGGGATGACGGGGATCTGGATCGGCTCATCGGCAGCCAGCTGCTCCGGGCTCGGCTCAGCGATCTCCTCGCTGCACCCCGACTCCGGGAAGCCGGCCAGGCCGCACACCATGGTGTTCTCGTCGGTGCGAACGTCGGGAACCACCTGGCGCACCAGGTCCAGGGTGGTCGCGTCGGGCTCGGCGAGGACGCACTGGGCGCCCGGAGCCGGCGGGGTCTGGCCCTCGGGGGCGTCGACGTCCCGTCCCGGGTCGATGACCAGCGCGATCCGCTTGCTGCCATCCTCCGCGGGCACGTCGGCGCACACCTCATCGAACTCCAGCACATCGCGGGGTGCCCGGATCTCGTCGCCGGAGGACACCGCGAACCGCAGTCCCTGCACCGTCCCGTCGTCGGGCACGGTGGTGCCCGCGCCCTCGACCGCGAAGGCCCACTCGCCGTCCACCAGCTGGTAGTAACCCCAGAACTGGTAGCCCGCGGCGTGCGCCGGCAACGCGGCGGCCAGCAGGGCGACCGAGGCGGCCGCGAGCGCGGCGGTCGTGCGGTGCAGACGACTCATCCCCCCACCGTAGCGAGGGGGGTCGCTCAGTTCCTGCCGCCGAGCAGCCCACCGAGCAGGTCGTCCAGGCCGAAGCCGCCGGACCCGCCAGAGGACTTGCCCAGTGCACCGCCGAGCAGGTCGCCCAGGAGGTCGCCGACGCCACCCTGGCCGGTGGGCTGGCCCTGCTTCGGGCTGTCGCCACCGAGGGCGTCACCGACTGCGCCGCCGAGACCGCCGCTGCCGCTGAGCCTGCGGGCCAGCCAGGACAGCACGATGGGGGCCAGGATGGGGAGCAGCTTCTTGATCAGGCCGCTGCTGGCGCCGCCGCCGAGCCCGCCCAGCTGGTTGACGACGTCCTCGCTCTGGTTGCCGAAGATGTGGTGCACGATCTTGGCGCCGTCGTCGGTGTCGATGCTCGACGGGTCACTCACCGGATCGCGATCGGTGTGGTCGCCGAGTGCGCCGGTCAGGGCTGCAGCGCCCTCGGGCTGCTGCGCGTTGGCGCTCAGGCCACCCACCAGGGCTGGCAGGGCCTGGCGGACGGCCTGCTCGACCTCAGCCTCGTCGGCTCCCACCTGCTGCGCGAGCCGGGAGATCGGGATCTCGGACAGCAACTCGTCGTACTGGCTCATCGGGTCCACCCTTCGGGTCCTCGGTCCCCGCCGGACCGATCGGTGGCACGAGAGTAGAGCACAGCGGGGGATCTGTGCCTAGGGTGGAGTTATGAGTGATGTGTTCACGTGGCGATACGGCGACGAGACCGGGGCGACGATCCCCGACCTGGGGCTCACCGGGGTGGCCTTCCCCACCCAGGCCGACGCGGAGGCCTGGCTCTCCGACGAGTGGCACACGCTGGCCGATGCCGGCGTGAAGTCGGTGACCCTGCTCAACGGGGACCACGAGGTCTACGGCCCGATGAGCCTGAGCCCGGCGGACATCGAGTAGTCGAGCAACCGGGTCGAGTAGTTGAGCAACCGCTCGGGTGAGGTGCCGGCGGACCGGCACCTCGGCATACCGGTCAGCGGCGGTGCACGACCACCGGCTCGCCGCGCTTGATCTGCGGGCGGGGGACGCGCGACATCCGCATCTGCAGGGAGCGGAGCGCGACATACCAGGCGATGCCACGGGTGTGCGCCTCGCCGAACTCCGCGGTCACCCGCTTCTTGGCGCGTCGGCCCAGCCACCAGGCGTCCAGGACGCCGATCGCCATCACGCCGTAGACCAGCGGCAGGATCAGCAGCTGCGCCTGCGGGTTCTGCCCGCCCAGCAGCATGGCCGCGAGCACCACGAGCATCAGCGGCAGCAGGAACTCGCCGATGTTCCACCGGGTGTCCACCATGTCGCGCAACAGGCGCTTGACCGGGCCACGGTCGCGCGGCGGGAGGAACTTCTCCTCGCCGCGCATCATGCCCTGCCGGGCCACCTCGCGCTCGGCCCGTTGCCGGGCCTTCTGGTCGGCCTTGGCCGCCTTGCTGTTGCCGACGAGGGGACGCCGGTTGGCCGCCTCCTGATCCTTGCGCTTGGGGGTCGGGCGGTTCTTGGCGCCGGCGCGCTCCTCGGTGACGGGGGCAGGCTCGGGCTCGGCGGCGGGCTTCTTGCGGGACAACACCCCTCCACTGTATGCCGTGGGGCGGCTATCGTCGGCCACGTGACTTCTCCGAACCCCACCGCCCAGAACAGCGCCTCCCCGGACGGACAGCAGGAGCGCTCCGAGGCCCTGGCGTCCCGGATCTCCGAGTTGATGCCCGGGGTCCGCAGCGACCTGGAGGCCCTGACCCGCATCCCGTCGGTGTCCCTGGACTCCTTCGACCAGCAGCACGTGGACGACTCGGCGCAGGCCGTGGCCGACCTGCTCAGCGCCGAGGGCATGGATGTGCGGATCGTCCGCGAGGGCGGCCGTCCGGCAGTCATCGGGCACCTGCCGGGGCCCGAGGGGGCGCCGACCGTGCTGCTCTACGCCCATCACGACGTGCAGCCTCCCGGAGACCAGGCTGACTGGGACACACCGATCTTCGAGCCGACCGAGGTCGCCGGGCGGCTCTATGCGCGTGGCGTCGCCGACGACAAGGCCGGCGTGCTGGCCCACGTCGCCGCCCTGCGCGCGCACGGTGGCAAGCCGCCGGTGAGCGTCACCGTCTTCGTGGAGGGTGAGGAGGAGATCGCCTCCGAGTCGCTGCCGGCGATCCTGGAGAAGCACGGGGACAGCCTCCGGGCCGATGCGATCGTGCTCGCGGACAGCCAGAACTGGGAGATCGGCGTCCCGGCACTGACCACCACGCTGCGCGGCCTGGTCCGTGTCGTCGTCGAGGTCCGGGCACTGGACCACGGCGTGCACTCCGGGATGTTCGGCGGGCCGGTGCCGGACGGGCTGACCGCCCTGGCCCGGCTGCTGGCCACGCTGCACGACGAGGCGGGTGACGTCGCCATCGCGGGCCTGAAGAGCTCGGAGGCGGCCGACCTGGACTACCCGGAGTCCAAGCTGCGTGCCGAGTCGGGCCTGTCCGAGGGGGTCCAGCCGATCGGCACCGGCTCGATCCTGTCGCGGATGTGGACCAAGCCGTCGATGACCGTGATCGGCATCGACGCGCCGAGCGTCGCGACCGCTGCCAACCTGCTCACCCCGGTCGGCCGCGCCAAGCTGTCCATGCGGATCCACCCCGCGGAGGTGCCGGGCGCCGCCTACGAGTTGTTGAAGAAGCACCTGGAGGACAACGCGCCGTGGGGGTGCCAGGTCACGGTCACCCTGGACGATGAGGGTCCCGGGTTCGCAGCGGACGCGCAGGGCCCCGTCTACGACGCGGCCCGCAGCGCCTTCCAGGAGGCCTGGGACGGCACCGAGCCGGTCGACATCGGCGTGGGCGGCTCCATCCCGTTCGTGGCCTCCTTCGCCGAGCGGTTCCCGGACGCCGCGATCCTGGTGACCGGCGTGGAGGACCCGGACACCCGGGCCCACGCCGCCAACGAGAGCCTGCACCTGGCCGAGTTCGAACGCGTCTGCCTCGCCGAGGCACTCCTACTAGAGAGGTTGGGCAATGGCTGACCAGGGAAAGTACGTCGAGAAGTCCTACCAGCGCGACACCCGCTACATCCCGACGCGGATCACCGCCGACGGGCGGGACGGGTTCCCGGTCGAGGCGGGTCGCTACCGCCTGGCCGTCAGTCGGGCGTGCCCGTGGGCGCACCGCACGATCATCGTGCGCCGGCTGCTCGGGCTCGAGCCGGTGCTCTCGATGGCGGTCGCCGGCCCGACCCACGACGCCGACAGCTGGACCTTCGACCTGGACCCCGGTGGGGTCGACCCGGTGCTGGGCATCCCGCGCCTGAAGGATGCCTACGAGGCCCGGCCGGACGGCTACAAGCCGGGCGTGACGGTGCCGGCCATCGTGGACACCACGACCGGCCAGGTCGTCACCAACAACTTCCCGCAGATCACCCTCGACTTCTCCACGCAGTGGTCACAGTTCCACCGTGAGGGGGCGCCGGACCTCTACCCCGAGGCGCTGCGCGCAGAGATCGACGAGGTCGCCGAGCTGGTCTATCGGGACGTCAACAACGGCGTCTACCGGTGCGGGTTCGCCGGCGAGCAGGAGTCCTACGAGCAGGCCTACGACCGGCTGTTCTCCCGCCTGGACTGGCTCAGCGAGCGCCTGGCCGGTCAGCGCTACCTGGTCGGGGACACCATCACCGAGGCCGACATCCGGCTGTTCACGACCCTGGTGCGCTTCGACGCCGTCTATCACGGCCACTTCAAGTGCAACCGCTCCAAGCTGAGCGAGATGCCGGTGCTGTGGGGCTATGCCCGGGACCTGTTCCAGACGCCCGGCTTCGGCGACACGGTCAACTTCGACCACATCAAGAGCCATTACTACGAGGTGCACCTGGACATCAACCCGACCGGCATCGTGCCCAAGGGGCCGGACCCCTCGGGGTGGCTCTCCGACCACGGGCGCGAGGCGCTGGGCGGGTCGCCCTTCGGTGCGGGCACGGCGCCCGGCCCGGTGGCCGCGGGTGAGGAGGTCCCGTCGCTGTGACCACCACCTCTGGCGGCACCCGGGACCTGACCTGGGTGGTCGCGCTCGCCGCCTGTTTCTGGGGCACCTCTGCGCTGATGCGCGACCCGCTGGCCCAGGCGCTGGACGCGGCCACCATCGTGATGTGGGAGCACCTCGTCCTGGTGCTCGTGCTGTCCCCGTGGCTGCTGCCTGCCCTGCGCCGTTGGGCGCAGGCGCCGCCGCGCGTGCGGGTGGGCGCCGTCGTCATCGGTGCCGGGTCCTCGGCCCTGGCCACGACGCTGTTCACGGCCGCCTTCCGGCTGGGTGACCCGGTCACCCCGCAGATCCTGCAGAAGCTGCAGCCCCTGATCGCGATCCTGCTCGCCGCGCTGATCCTGGGGGAGCGCCTGCGACCGCGCTTCTGGTGGTTCGCCGTGCCGGCGCTGGTGGGCACCTGGCTGATGACCTTCGCCGACCCGTTCGCGGTGAGCATCGGCAGTGCCGAGGCGGCGCTGCTGGCCCTGGGCGCGGCGACTCTCTGGGGCGCCGGCACCGTGCTGGGGCGCCTGGTCGACGGACATCTCGGCCCTCGGGACACCCTGGCCCTGCGCTTCGGCTTCGGCCTGCCCGCGGCCGCGGTGATCGTGCTGCTGACCGGCTCCGGATGGGCCATGCCGCTGGGGCAGGTGCCGATGCTGCTGCTCCTGGCACTGGTGCCGGGAGCGTTGGCGCTGGGCCTCTACTACGTGGGTCTGCGGCGCACGGCGGCCGCCCGCGCGACGCTGGCCGAGCTGATGTTCCCGGTCACGTCGGTGCTGGTGGGCGTGACCCTGCTCGACGCGACGTTGACCTGGAGCCGTTGGCTCGGGGTGCTGATCGTGGTCGTCTCGGTCACTGGCCTGGTGCTGCACGAGGCACGTGCCCGCCGCACCGGAGTGGTGCAGGCCCCGTCGGTGGCGTCCGTGCCGTGATGGTGATGGCCTCACGTGAGGTGATGCCTGGCCAGGTCAGCTCGGTGACGGAGCGCTGAAACCGTTGGCCAGGTCCTCGGCCTGTCCAGCCTTGCGGAGCTCCTGCACGGTCCCGGGCACTGAGGCCGCGTAGAGCAGGACCAGGGACACGGCCGCGCTGGTGGCGACGGCCAGGATCGGACCGGTGAGCACCTGCATGCCCCAGGAGCCGGTGATGAAGAACGGGAAGATGACGAGTGTGACCACCGCGGACCCGAGCGCGGTCCACGACCACGCCAGCCACAGCCCATCGCGTCGCCGGCCCAGGCGCCACCAGTCGAAGAGCGTCCACACCTGACCGATCACTCCGGCCATGGCGCAGAGCAGCGCCATGGTGACCAAGGTGTCGCCACTGAACCCGTCGGACTCCATCACCGAGCGCATGCCGCCCCCGGTCCCGCTGATGCCCGGGTTGCCGATGGGCAGCAGCATCATCCCGAACGGGGCGACCAGGGCAACCGCCTTGAGGCACCGCAGCGCCATGTTCGAGTTGGCGAGGCTGCTCGCCGGGCAGCGTCGGGCAGTCCCGCCCGGGGTGTCCCCGTGGGCCGGCCGACGCGGCTCGTCCACGTCGAGGACCCACCAGTCCCCGAGGGGGAGGGAGGCAGCCTGATCTGCGGTGGCCCGATCGAGGAGCTGGCGCGTGAGCAGAACCTCGAGGACCTCGTGACGCTCTGCAAGCAGGGACTGCTGCTCCTCCGGTGGGAGCACGCGCATCAGCCCTCCACGGGCCTGGGCGCGGGCCTCCTGCAACGTGCCGGGTCGTGAGGCGAACAGTTGCGCGCCGACGGACACGGCGGCGAGGACGACCGTGGCGAGCACTGGGGCCTTCACCACGTCGGGGAGCACGCCTCCGATCGAGGGTGATGGCGCCAGCCACACGAGCCAGAGAACCCCGACGAGGAGCGCGACCACCGAGGAGGTGAACCCGGCCAGGTCACGGTGGCGCCCCAGGTGCCACCAGGTGAGCAGCGTCCATGTCTGGCCGCTGAGGGCCAGCACGAAGCAGACGAGCGCGAGCCACTCGAGGGATTCGCCGTAGACCATCCACGGCACCAGGCCCGGCCGCGCAATCCCGAGGGGACCCGGCGTCCCGAGGGGAGCCAGCGCAGCAAGGACGGGGGCGGCGTGCGTGATGAGTCGCACGGCTCGCACGACCCGCTCACCGCGTGCTCGGCCCCGCACGGACGGGACGTCACGCCCCAGCCGGGCCTCAAGGTCCCCGAAGGACACGCCCTTCTCGGAGGTCGCCCCGGTCGCCAGCTGCACCGCATCGCTCCGCAGGGACTCAGGCATCGTCCAACGTCCGCCGAGTCATGTCGATCCGCTCGTCCACGCCCTCGCTCCGTTCAGTCAGGTGGCCTCACCCTGGTCACGTGAGTCTGGCACCTGCGACGCGCTGACGTGGCCGATCGGTTCCCAGCACTCGGCCCACGGCGCCCCAGCCGATGACGGCCCCCGGCTTTCGGGTCGCCGGCTCGTGACGGCATACGGATGATCCGGGGTGCCGCATCCGTCCCGGATCTCGTGGGTGCAGTCATCCTGCTGTCGTCACGAGGTGATCAATGTTGGGTAGAGTGGTCGGCATGACATGCGTGCGCTCCTGGTGGCCCTCGACCTGACGGCCCTGACGCACTCCTGCACTCACCAAGGCCGTCCAGTGGACGGCCTTGACCCATGTCCGGGCCCGTCCGCGGGGCGGCGGAAAGGCACCATGATGACCACCGAGACCGACCCGACCGGCGTGCAACCCACCGACTCTGCTGAGGACGCTGCCGTCGGCGACGCGCTCGCCGCCTCGACCTCCGACGCCTCGCTGGCCCGGACGATCCTGCGCTCCGCCGAGATCGAGCGCGAGATCGACCGGGACGCGAGCCGGTTCCGGGTGCTGACCGGCGACCGGCCGACCGGCAACCTGCACCTGGGCCACTACTTCGGCACGCTGCGCAACCGGGTGCTGCTGCAGCAGCGCGGGGTGGAGACCTTCATCCTGATCGCGGATTACCAGGTGATCGCCGACCGCGACGGCGTCGGCCCGATCCGCGAGCGGGTCTACTCGCTGCTCGCCGACTATCTCGCCGCCGGCCTGGACCCGGAGACAACGACGATCTTCACCCACTCCAGCGTCCCCGCGCTCAACCAGCTGATGCTGCCCTTCCTGTCCCTGGTCACCGACTCCGAGCTGCGGCGCAACCCGACGGTCAAGGCCGAGTTCGAGGCCACCGGCGGCCGACCGATGTCCGGGCTGCTGCTGACCTATCCGGTGCACCAGGCCGCAGACATCCTGTTCTGCAAGGCCAACCTGGTGCCGGTCGGCAAGGACCAGGTGCCGCACCTGGAGCAGGCCCGGGTCATCGCCCGCCGGTTCGATGAACGCTATGGACGGGTCGAGGCTGCCCAGCCGGTGTTCCCGCCGCCGGAGCCGCTGCTGTCCGAGGCCGCCAGCCTGCTGGGCACCGACGGCACCAAGATGTCCAAGTCCAAGGGCAACACCATCGAGCTGGGCATGGACGCCGACACCACCGCCAAGGTCCTGAAGAAGGCCGTGACCGACGCCGACCGCACCATCACCTACGACCCGGTGAACCGTCCGGAGGTCTCCAACCTCGTGCTGCTGGCCGCGCTGGCCAGCGACCGTGACCCCCACGAGATCGCGGCCGAGATCGGAGACGGTGGTGGCGGCACGCTCAAGAGGGTGGTCACCGAGGCGGTGAACGAGCACTTCGCGCCGATTCGCGCGCGTCGGGCCGAGGCGGCGGCCGACCAGGGATACCTCGAGCAGATCCTGGCCCGCGGCAACGCCCGCGCCAACGAGATCGCCACGGCGACGCTCGATGAGGTCCGTTCCGCCATGCAGATGACCTACTGAGATCGTGCGCGTCGTCCTCGCCACCGGGCCGTATGCCGACACGCCCGGCCCCCTCGCCGCTGCGGTGAGGCTGGCCGAGGGGTGGGCGCGCCACGCCCCTGGTGACCAGGTCATCGTGGCGCCTGTCTCCGACGGTGGGTCCGGCTTCGTCGAGGTGCTTGCGCACGCCCTGGACGTGCAGCCGACGCCGGTGGTCGTCACCGGTCCCACCGGCGCCGAGGTGCCGGCACAGCTCCTGGTCCGGGCGGACACCGCCTACCTGGAGGCGGGTCAGGCCGCGGGTCGCCACCTCGCCGACGCCGATGTGGTGTCCGGGGCCGACGCGCTGACCGGGCTCACCAGCCGGGGTGTCGGCGAGCTGATCGCGGCCGCCCTGGAGGCGGGCGCCACACGGATCGTGCTCGGTTGTGGCGACCTCGCCAGCCACGACGGCGGTGTCGGGATGTTGCAGGCGCTGGGGGCGGGGGAGGACCTTGCGGAGCTGCCGGTCGTCCGGGACCGGCTGCGGGGCACCACGCTGGTGCTGGCGCATGCCACCCCGCTGCCACTCACCGGGTTCCACGGGGCCAGCGCGGCGCTGGGCACCGAGCACGGCGTCCCGGCCGAGGTCACGCAGCGACTCGAGGAGGAGATGGGCCTGCTCACCGAGCGGGTCAACCGTCTCCTCCCACCGCGCAAGGACCTGCTGACGGGCAAGCAGCTGCGGCCCGAGCGCGCCGAGGGCGCGGGAGTCGGCGGGGGAGTCGGCTATGCCGCGATCCTGCTCGGTGCCACCCCGGTCGTGGGTGCCAGCTTCGTCATCGAGGAGGTCGGGCTCGCCGGCGTGCTCCCCGGGGCGCTGGTCGTGACCGGCGGCGCGGCCTATGACTACCGCACGGTGCACGACGGGGTGATCCCCGAGGTGGCCCGAGCGGCGCTGGAGGTCGGGGCGCCGAGCATCGTGTTGGCCGAGCGGATCGAGGTCGGCCGGCGCGAGGGGATGTCGCTGGGCGTGTCCGGTGCCTACGAGCCGCGCGCGGGCGAGGACCTCGCTGCCCTGGCCGAGCGGGTGGCACGCACCTGGTCCCCGCAGCGCCGAGCCTGACGGCTGCCCGCCGCCCACGGCATAGAGCCAGTCCGGCAACGGGACGCTCGGACGGGTGGGGTGCGCTGGTGGGCGGCGCTCGGCGTGTGTCGGCGGGGTGGTGATGTTCTTTTGCGGCATCGGTCGTACGCTGGGGGCAGGGAACAAACCCCGCGCAGCCCATGTTGCGCCCGACAAGCGTTTCCCGAGAGGACAGGACGGACTGATGAGCGTGCCCCAGACACAGACCACGACCGAGACCACGGCGGAGCACGGCGTCGTCCTGACATCCGTTGCCGCCGAGAAGGTCAAGTCCCTGCTCGAGCAGGAGGGTCGTGACGACCTGCGCCTGCGCATCGGCGTGCAGCCCGGTGGCTGCTCCGGCCTGATCTACCAGCTCTACTTCGACGAGCGCACCCTCGACGGCGACCTGACCTCTGACTTCGACGGTGTCGCGGTCGTCGTGGACCGGATGAGCGCCCCCTACCTGGACGGCGCGTCGATCGACTTCGCCGACACCATCGAGAAGCAGGGCTTCACCATCGACAACCCCAACGCGGGCAGCTCCTGCGCCTGCGGCGACTCCTTCGGCTGAGTCGAGTCACTTGAGCGCGAGCGCCGCGCTGCAGAACGCCCGAACGGCCGGTTCCCCACGAGGGGGCCGGCCGTTCGCGTTGCGGTGCTTGACGCGCGACACGGCGGAGCCGAAGGTGGCACTGCGCGCGACACGCCGGAGCCGAAGATGGCACCGTGCGCGACACGCCGGGGACGGAACCCGATGAGGAGCGTAGAGGTCTAGGCGATCATCGAGGCCCCGACGGACCGGATCGAGTGTCATGCGCTCTCGGTGTTGCAGAACTCGGGTCCGGACCCGAATCCTGCAACACCGGAACCGCATGACATCCACGGCGGTGGGGACCGCCGGCAACCGCATGACATCCACGGCGGTGGGGACCGCCGGCAACCGCATGACATCCACGGCGGTGGGGACCGCCGGCAACCGCATGACATCCACGGCGGTGGGGACCGCCGGCAACCGCATGACATCCACGGCGGTGGGGACCGCCGGCGGACTCCGCGGTAGGTTGCGGCTGTGAAGATCGCTGTCTGTGGGTCCATCGCGACCGACCACCTGATGACCTACCAGGGCCGGTTCACCGACTCCCTGGTGCCCGACCAGCTGTCCAAGCTCTCGTTGTCCTTCCTGGTGGACGACCTGCAGGTGCGACGAGGCGGCATCGGCGCCAACATCAGCTTCGGGATGGCCCGGCTCGGGCACCACCCGGTGCTGGTCGGAGCAGTGGGGGAGGACTTCGCGTCCTACCGCTCGTGGCTGGAGCGGCACGGGGTGAACTGCGACCACATCCACGTCTCAGAGGTGCGGCACACAGCCCGGTTCGTGTGCACCACCGATGAGGACATGGCCCAGATCGCCACGTTCTATGCCGGCGCGATGAGCGAGGCCCGCACCATCGAGCTCGGCCCGATCATGAACCTGATGGACGGGATCGACCTCGTCATGGTCAGCCCGGACGACCCCGAGGCGATGCTGCGCCACTCGGCCGAGTGCCGCACCCGCCGGATCCCATTCGCGTCCGACCCCAGTCAGCAGCTCGCGTTCATGGACGGGGCCTCGATCCGGTCACTGATCGACGGGGCGACCTACCTGTTCACCAACGAGTACGAAGCCGCGATGACCGAGCAGAAGACCGGCTGGTCCGCCGAGGAGATCCTGGACCGGGTCGGCACCCGGATCATCACCCGCGGCAAGGACGGTGCCACGGTCCTGCGGCTCGGCGAGGAGCCCATCGACGTGCCGATCGCCACGGTCGTCGAGCGAGTGGACCCCACCGGCATCGGGGACGCCTTCCGCGCAGGCTTCCTGGCGGGCCTGGCCTGGGATCTCTCCCTGGAGCGCTGTGCTCAGCTCGGCTCCACGCTGGCCAGCTACGTCCTCGAGACGGTGGGCACGCAGGAGTACACCTTCGACAACGCGCACTTCGTCCACCGGTTCGGCCAGGCCTACGGGGCCGTGGCGGCCGCCGAGGTCGCCACCCACCTGGGCTGAGGCAGAGCGAGCCGTATGCCGATCGAGCCGCCACCCACGCAGTGGCACCTTGATCTGGGCCAGGCCCGACCAGGTGATGACCTGGTGGGTGTCGGAGCCGACCTGGAGCCGGGGACCCTGCTGGCGGCCTACCGTTCCGGCATCTTCCCGATGGGCCTGGGGGTGCGGGGCGGGGGCACACTCGGCTGGTGGTCGCCGGACCCGCGCGGGCTGCTGCACCCCCGTGACCTGCGGGTCAGTCGGTCATTGCGGAGAGCGCACGCGCGTTTCGACTACCGCGTGGACTCGGCGTTCGACCGGGTCGTGGCGGAGTGTGCGGCACCGGGCCGGCAGGGCCGCTGGATCACGCCGGCCATCGCCGGTGCCTACGGCGAGCTGCACCGCCTCGGGTGGGCTCACTCGGTGGAGACCTGGCAGGGCGGTGAGCTGGTCGGTGGCCTCTACGGCGTCGCCATCGGGGGACTGTTCGCCGGAGAGTCCATGTTCCACCGGGCCACCGACGCCTCCAAGGCGGCCCTGGTGCACCTGGTGTCCCTGGTGTCCGCCGATCATGGCCTCATCGACGTCCAGTGGCGGACCGAGCACCTGGCCAGTCTCGGCGTGACAGAGGTGAGGCGCACGGCATACCTCGGGTTGTTGGCCGACGCCCTGGCCCAGCCACTCCCACCCGCCTTCGCCGGGGTTCCACGCTGAGTCACACGGGCACCACGGGACCCGGCCGCGGGGGTGCGCGACGCGCGACATCCGAGTCCGACCCTGCTGCCTGCGCGCACGCGCGAGGGGGTAGGCTCTGACACGGTTAACCATGGCTCGATAGTGAGGTGCGCATTGCAACGGCAGACTGCCCCGGCCCGTCGCCGCAGAAGGATCGGTGGACTCGGTCTTTTGGCTGCCCTCGCCCTGGTCCTGAGCGGCTGCGGCGCGGAGTTCCAGCGCGGATACCTCCCGGAGCCGGTGACCGAGATCGGGCCGAAGGTCATCAACTTCTGGAACTGGACCTGGATCGCGGCGCTGGCCATCGGCGTCCTGGTGTGGGGCCTGATCCTCTGGTGCGTCGTGGCCTACCGTCGCAAGAAGGACGAGAAGGGCCTCCCGGTCCAGCTGCGCTACAACGTGCCGCTGGAGATCCTCTACACGATCGTGCCCGTGCTCATGGTTGCCGTGCTCTTCGGCAAGACCGTCGAGCTGCAGCACGAGATGGTCGACACCACCCAGGAAGCTGACGTCACGGTCAACGCGATCGGCAAGAAGTGGTCCTGGGACTTCAACTACGTCGAGGCCGACGCGCACATCATCGGCACCCAGGCCAGCGACCTGAACAAGGGCGAGGAGGGGCTGCCCGAGACGCTGCCCACCCTGGTCCTGCCGGTCGACAGCCGCATCGAGTTCGTCCTGACCTCACGCGATGTCATCCACTCCTTCTGGGTGCCGCAGTTCCTGACCAAGCTCGACATGGTGCCCGGCCGGGTCAACGTCTTCCAGGCGGTGACGACCGAGGAGGGCACCTTCCAGGGCAAGTGCGCCGAGCTGTGCGGCGCCTACCACTCCGAGATGCTCTTCCAGGTCCAGGTCGTCTCCCAGGAGGAGTACGACGCGTTCATCGAGGACCTCAAGGCCTCCGGCGGCGACGGCCTCGTCGGCAACGAGTACAACCTCTACGGCCTCCACGAGGGGCAGCCGGCCAAGTTGCCACCGGCGCTTCTCGAGGACTACAACGCCTCGCAGGAGGAGGAGAACTGATGGCCATCACCACGACGCGGCCGCCTGGTGAGATCGTCCCCGCCAGCGGGCCGGAGCAGCCACGCAAGAGCCTGGGCAAGCTCATCGTCAACTGGATGACCACGACCGACCACAAGGTCATCGGCAACCTGTACTTCATCACCAGCGTCGCCTTCTTCATGCTCGGTGGCCTGCTCGCCCTGATCATCCGCGCTGAGCTGTGGGCTCCTGGTCTCGGGGTCGTGGACAACCCCGAGCAGTTCAACCAGATGTTCACCATGCACGGCACGATCATGCTGCTGTTGTTTGCGACGCCGCTGTTCGCCGGCTTCGCCAACGCGCTGATGCCCCTGCAGATCGGTGCGCCCGACGTCGCCTTCCCGCGACTCAACATGTTCGCCTACTGGCTGTTCACCTTCGGTGGTCTGATCACGGTCGGTGGGTTCATCACCCCCGGTGGTGCCGCGTCCTTCGGATGGTTCGCGTATCAGCCCCTCGCCGGCCCGACGCACAGCCCCGGCCTCGGCGGCGACCTGTGGGTGATGGGCCTGGCCCTGGCCGGTTTCGGCACGATCCTGGGTGGCGTCAACTTCATCACCACCATCGTGTGCATGCGCGCCCCCGGCATGACGATGTTCCGGATGCCGATGTTCACCTGGACCGTGTTGGTGACCTCGATCCTGGTGCTCATGGTCTTCCCGGTGCTGGCCGCCGCGATGTTCGGCATGGCCGCGGACCGCATCGCCGGTGCCCATATCTATGATCCGGAACACGGCGGAGCCATGCTCTGGCAACACCTGTTCTGGTTCTTCGGCCACCCCGAGGTCTACATCATCGCGCTGCCGTTCTTCGGGCTGATCTCCGAGATCATCCCGGCGTTCAGCCGCAAGCCGCTGTTCGGCTACAAGACGATGGTCTTTGCCACCGTGTCCATCGCAGCCCTCTCGGTGAGTGTGTGGGCCCACCACATGTACGCCACCGGCGCGGTCCTGCTGGAGTTCTTCGCGATCATGACGATGCTGATCGCGGTCCCGACCGGTCTGAAGTTCTTCAACTGGGTCGGCACGATGTGGGGCGGGCACCTGACTTTCGAGACCCCCATGCTGTGGTCCCTAGGCTTCCTGGTGACCTTCTTGTTCGGTGGGCTCACCGGCGTCATCCTGGCCAGCCCCGTGCTGGACTTCCACGTGACGGACTCCTACTTCGTGGTGGCGCACTTCCACTACGTGGTGTTCGGCACCGTGGTGTTCGCGATGTTCGCCGGCTTCTATTTCTGGTGGCCGAAGTTCACCGGTCACATGTTGAGCGAGGGCTGGGGCAAGCTGCACTTCTGGATGCTCTTCTTCGGCTTCCACGGCACCTTCCTGATCCAGCACTGGCTGGGTGCCATGGGGATGCCGCGTCGCTACCCGGACTACATGCCAGAGGACGGGTTCACCTGGATGAACCAGCTCTCGACCGTCTCGGCCTTCCTGCTCGGCGCCTCGATGCTGCCCTTCCTGTATGCCGTGTGGAAGAGCTTCAAGACCGAGAAGGTCACCGTGGACGACCCCTGGGGCTGGGGTGGCTCCCTGGAGTGGGCCACCTCGTGCCCGCCGCCGCGACACAACTTCAACTCACTGCCGCGGATCCGGTCCGAGCGTCCGGCCTTCGACCTGCACCATGCGGACGTGGCCACCATGGAGTCCGCCGAGCCTGACAAGGGCGTCCTGGAGACCCTGTTGGGTGGACCGGACACCGACCCGGCCGGCCAGACGGGCACGGTCAATGGCGGGTCCAAGGGTCGTGGCGACGAGGACGAGAAGAATGGAGATGCCCGATGAAGGTTGAGGCAAAGCTCTTCTACTGGCTCATCGGCTTCTTCTTCATCGTCGGAGCCATCTACACCTACTTCACCAACTTCGAGGAGCCCGTGGGGGCCGTCGGCCTGGTGCTGACGGGCATGATGTGCGCGATGGTCGCCTGGTACCTCGCCAAGAGCGGTCGCACCGTCGATCTGCGCCCTGAGGACCACGAGATGGGGGAGATCGCCGACCAGGCGGGCCCGTATGGCCACTTCGCGCCGCACTCCTGGTGGCCGCTGTGGGTCGGGCTCTCGGGAGCCATGGTCTTCCTCGGTATCGCCATCGGCTGGTGGATGGTCCTCATCGCCTCGCCGTTCCTGGCTATCGCAACGGTCGGCTGGGTCTTCGAGTACTTCCGGGGCGAGCACGCCATCTGAGCCTCTGCCTGACGACAACAACGGCCGCCGCACCATCGGGTGCGGCGGCCGTTGTGTGCGTGGCACTCCTGGGTGTCGTGCCAGTCGGGAGTTGCGGCTCAGGTCCGTTCGTCGTCGACGCAATCGTCGTGCTCGATATTTTCCTGGCCCGGTGGGGTCACGGGCAGCGGGAGATGCTCCACCAGCCGCTGCCCAGTGCCCGTTCCCACTCTGCTTCAGTGGGCGCCAACAGTCCGGGGTAGCGGCCATCCTCGAGGTGGTCAAAGCCGAACATAGTGCTGATGGGTTCGTCCTCCAAGCCAATGAACTGCACGATGCAGTGATTGACACCCGGACCGTAGATCGCCCGGATCACCCCAGGGTGACGGTGTCTCAGAAGGCAGCCGGCCTGAACGAACTCGGGATCCAGGACGTGGGATGCGTCGTCCTCCCCGGCGTAGAGAACGCTCACGCCCACCCTGGCCTCGTCCGCCTGCAAGAAGCGCATGTTCTCGCCGCCGGCGGGGTGGCACTCTTGACCGGTCCACGTGCGCGTCACGGGACAGTGAGTGATGAGCTCCTCGCAAAGCCGCCTCGGCAGGGTCCTCGCCAGGCTTGATGGTGCCAGCGGGAACCTGAACTCCAACGTGAGCCAGCGGGAGGTCGCGATGAGTGAAGACTAGGAGGTGACCACCCGAGACTGGCGCGTAGCGTGAGTTGGTACCGGTAGTCCAGCGATCTGGTACTGGCGTTCTGGGGAGGTGGTACCGGCTCCGAGTTGGTGCTCGGGGCGTGTTCGTGGCGGAGTCTGCGCATGTCGATCTGGCCGGCTGGCGAGCTCGACGCCCGGGTCCGGCCCTCGGGGCCAGGCGAGGTCCGGGCGATCGGAGGAGCGCTCAACCATCTCGCGACACGGATCGGCGAACTACTGGCTGCGGAGCGTGAATCGGTGGCCGACCTGTCCCATCGACTGCGCACCCCGTTGACCGCAACGGTGGCCGAGGAGAGCCTCGGCAACGCGCCCCTGGTCAGGCCTACCAACGCCAGCACAGCGAAATCGCCCGCTTCCACCACCACGGCGAGCACCGGATGGCCGCAAAGCTGACCGGGGCACGACTCAACGCGGCGTTCGGGCCGCTGGTGGACGCCGTGGAGCTGGTCGGAGTCCTGGTCGTTGTCGGTCTGGGCACCTGGCAGATGGCCCAGGGCCGACTCACCCTCGGCGGCCTGTTGGCCTTCGTCGCGTATCTGTCGCAGGTCTACGGTCCGGTGCGCTCGCTGTCGCGGTTGACCAACACCATCTACTCCGCATCGGCCGGAGCGGAAAGGATCAGCGAACTGCTCACCAGCACGACCTCGGTCCCGGAGCACGCCGACGCGACGGATCTCGGTCGGGCACACGGAGTGGTGCAGCTGGACCACGTGAGCTTCACCTACCCCGACGCCACCGGTCCCACCCTGCACGACGTCTGTCTCACCGCCAGTCCAGGCGAGGTGCTCGCCCTGGTCGGTCCCAGCGGGGCCGGGAAGTCGACCGTGGCCAGGCTGATCCTGCGGATGTACGACCCCGACGCCGGAGCCGTCCGCCTCGACGGCCACGACGTGCGAGCCCTGAGGCTCGGCGCGCTTCGCGGCAACATCGCCCTGCTGCTGCAGGAGACCCTGATCTTCCACGGCACCGTCGGCGAGAACATCGCCTACGGCCGCAACGGAGCCAGCCCCGAGGAGTTGCGACGGGCGACACGGCTGGCCGACGTGGACGGGTTCGCGCAACGTCTGGCTGACGGCTACGACACAGTGATCGGCGAACGGGGGCGCTTGGTGGGCACGTTCTCGTTGTTGATGCCACCGTGCGGGGGCTCTCCGGCGGACAGCGCCAGCGGATCGCGATCGCCCGGGCCCTGGTGTGAGACGCCCCGGTGCTCATCCTGGACGAGCCGGCGACCGGACTCGACGAAGAGACACGGCCCGCGTCGCCGAGCCGCTGCGCCGGCTCATGACGGGCCGTACGACGATCGTCATCGCACACGACCCCCGCACCATCGCGATGGCCGACCAAGTGCTCACGCTGAACGGCGACTGCCTCGCCGACAGGCCCGACACCCACGTCGCGAACAAGGATTCGGTGCCCACATGAGCGTGACCCTGCAACGGTCCCAACCACACCAGCTCCTCGCGGGCCAGGAGGTCGCGCCCGGCTACCTGGTCGTGGAGCACCTCAGCCGCGGCAACGAGCTGGACGTCTACGCCGCATGGAGCCAGGAACGCGACGCTCCTGCATCGTCAAGCTGCTACGACCCGACCGGCTCCACAAGACCCAGAGTCGAGACCGCCTGATCCGTGAAGGGACACTGCTCACCCAGCTGTGCCACCCGCACCTGGACCTCAAGCCCTCCAACATCGTGGCCCAGGCAGGCAAGGCGACACTGCTCGACCTCAGCCTCGCCCAGGCACCCGGACCCTGTCCCGCGGGGATGGGGACCACAGAGTACATGGCACCCGAACAGGTGGCCGGCGACCGGGTCGACACCCCGACAGACGTGTGGGGCCTAGCCGGAGTGCTCTACCGGGCCGCAACCGGCCGCCGCCCCTTCCCCGCATCCGAGCACGGCCGGTGGACGACCGGATAGACCCAGAACCATTACACCGCCCCGGACAGCACCCGGTGCTCAGCGACCTGGTGGTCGCGGGCTTCGCGCCAGAGCCAGCACACCGGCCCACCCTGACCCGACCTACGCCAGAGACTGCTGACCGCTCTGCCCGAGGGTATGGCCTCACTCCTCGGGGTCGGTTGACAACAGGGAACCCTTCTGGCTGGTCGACTGCCCAAGTCAGGTCCAAGCACTGGGCGACGGCCACGTCATCGACGTGCAGCTCGAACCCGCCGGTCCACGGAACAGCCCGCACCTGGTAACCGGTGCTGATCGCCAAGCACCTCGCGTGCGGTCAGCGGATGGGCCATGACTCCAGTCTCCCAGTCACGAACGCGATGCCCTGCACGACCATGGTGCAGCGGGTGATCCGTCCACTGAGCCCACGTGGGACACGCCTCGGCGCGGCGGCGTGCGCAGTCAGGTGCGGTCACGACCCCACTCCCTGGTGACGGCACTGAGCCCGACCATCGGCTGATCGTGTGCGTCGCTGTCAGCGCCGAGCGATTTTGAGATTCACCAACGAGTATGAAACTACGTGAGACAGAGGTTCCCCTCCGCAACGGACTCTGAGACTCCAGCGGCAGAGTCTGAGACGCGAGGACCAGCGGGAGTTCCAGTTGAGGACCTCTACGCGCACTTTTAATGATTCAACTAATATTTCAACGCGGGCGGTTGACACATCGACACGTCCCCGCTACCCTCGGACGACGCCCGCGAGGGCGACGGTGCCCTCGGGGATGATTCGGTAAGGGGATCTGCGATGAAGCGGAAACTGGCGTCAGTGTCAATCGCCTCACTCATTGCTGTTACTGGAGGCGTCGCGCTTCCAGGCGCGGCGCATGCAAGCACCGCATGCGACGGCTATGCAATCACGATCAACGGGAATCCAGGGCGCGGAGCCCCCATCGAGAGCGACCGGCCACACTCACCGTACCGGAAATCATTACGTCCGATACATCTACAGCAATGGAGTCTGGGAGTGGTGGGCCGATAACAACGGCGGCTCAAACGGGGACACCGTAGACACATACTACGGATCGAGGCAGTGCTGAAGGCCCAAAGCCTCGGTTGGCTTATAGGCGGGCAGGTTCTGGTGCTTGGGCTCTTGGGATGTAGTCAGAGTTCGGAACCTGCCCGCACAAGCTCCGTCAGTGGGTTGCCGCAGGTGACCGTCGTCGGTACAGCACAGTTTAGCGAAGTGAATGTAGGCGACTGCCTGGCCAACTCTCAGGTAGTAGAGGACACGGTGAACGTCGCTGACTGCGTTCCAGGTGCCTTCGAGGTGGTCGGTGTTGCCATACTTGACGCAGGGGCAATCCCTGAAGAATCCCAACCGGATTCGCCTCGGGCGGAAGGCCCCGCATGTGACCCGTTCTTCAGCGAGGTCTCGCCGGACAGAGTGCCGTGGATGGTGCTAGCACCAGAATCACCTGGGTCTATCGCAAGTATCCCGGTGCTATGTGCCGCACCAGTGATTTCTGAGCGCTAGGCCAATCGTTGGAGGCGCGATTCGATCATGTCACCGTGCGTCGGCGCGGTCGGACGATCTTGGATGGTGTCACTTTCGATGTGCACACGCGCGCAGTGCATGCCCTGCTAGGGCACAACGGTGCCGGCAAGACGACTCTGCTGCGGGCGCTCGTTGGTTTGATCGACCTGTCCTCGGGGCATTGTGAGGCCAAGTCCACAGTGGCTGTGGTTTTCACGGGGCGAAGCCTCCCTGGGGACATCTCGGTGGCCACTGCGGTGGAGTTCCGTCGTCGGCTCTTGGGAACACCTGTTTCCACGGCGTTCTTGGCAGCCATGGGTGTCGATGAGTTTCTGGACCGTCGGGTTGGTGATCTGTCTACCGGGATGGCGCAACGAGTGGAGATTGCCCTTGCGCTCTTATCGGGTGCCCAGACCCTGGTCCTGGACGAACCCACGACCGGACTTGACCCCCAGGGAGTCAGCGACCTGCTAGCCCTGCTGCGCACGATCCATGAGCAAGGGCGCACTATTATCCTGTGCTCACATGACCTGTCCCAGCTGGAGTTGATCTGTGACACGGTGACCTGTCTTCGAGGGGGAAGGGTGACGGCGCATGGCTCCGTGGAGGAGCTTGCGCTCCGTGTCCCGGGCACGGGGCACATCCTGCGTACCGCTGATGACACGGCTGCTCTGGACGTCCTAGAGGGTCATGGAATTGAGGCCACTCGCGAGGTTCGCGGGGTCTTGGTCCCGTCAGGTGCCGCGCTCAGCTCGGTGGTCTCGCTGTTAGATGACCGGTCAGTCAACGTTCGGGAGGTGCATACCGAGCGAGGCTTGTTCCACCGCATCTACCAGGAGTTCGCGAGTGCACCAGCACCGGAGACAGGCGGTCAGGACCGGGCGCACGCGGAGGGGAAGGCGTGAGAGCGACGATCTTCCTTTTGGTGCGGCGTCGCGCAACCGTGCTGACCGCAGTCCTAGCCGTCCTTGTCACTGTGAGCCTCATCATGTGGAGGCTCGTCACGAGCTCCTCTGATGTCGAGGCTGCCGTTGATGACGCACAGAGGCAAGCAGAGCAGACCGGCCAGCAATTCGGCCAGCAACTGCCGGTGGAGAACTTCTTCGTCGATCCCAGGTACATCCTTGCGGAGGGCCTCCCGATGGATCTAGGGCTCTTGGCTGTTGGTCTCGCCCTCGTAGGCCTGGTCGGTGGTGCCTCAATCGCCGGAAGCGACTGGAGGACGGGAACGGTGAGATTCCTGCTTCCCAGCTTGACGGCCCGGGCGGCCGGGACCCTACGAACTCTCGGGGCGTGGGCTGTGCTCAGCGTTCTTGGTGCTTTCGTCCTCGTTCTTCTCGCCGTTGGCGGCCTCTATGCCGTGGCAGCCATCAACGGGCACGTCAGTGGAATCGCGGGACTCACCATCGTCAGCACGGCCCTGCGGGCCGTCTTGGTCGTGGCCGCATCCAGCGTTGCAGGCGCTTCCCTGGCCATCGCCACACGCCATGAACTCCCTGTGATCATCGCGGTCCTGGCCTATGTGGTTGTTGCCGAGGGTGTCCTCGAAGCCGCGATGGGCCAGTTCGGCTACACCGCGCCCAGCCAACGCGTTCACGAGTTCATCATGTCCCGTGACATCAGTTCCGAACGAACCCTGCAATGTGGCGACGTGCCGCTGTGTCCCTTGATCTACGACAGCGGGCCAGGCAACCCCATGGGGTACGTGGTACTCGCTCTAACAGTTGGCGCATGCGTGCTGGCAGCCCTACTCATCGCCCGCCGACCCATCTGGCGTTAGTTGGCCGCGGCATTCCCCGCGACGCGGCATGGTCGACGTGTAGAAACACCGGAGCTGCGCAAGCTTGTCGAGATGCCGACTTCGTGCGGTTCCACCAATGTGGTCTGAGGGGCTCTGGGCGGACAGCAGCTTTGCTTGCCTTATGAGGCGATTGCGTAGGTTTGGTTGTACTCGTTGGTGAACTCCAACGGACTTTTGTAGCCCAACGCTGAGTGCAGCCTGGTCCGATTATAGAACACCTCGATGTATTCCGCAATAGCCCGACGAGACTCACCTAAAGTGCTCGCGAAACGGGTCGCGTGCCTCAGATGGGTTTTGCTCGCGAAACGGTGGGGTCTCTTCCGTGGTGGGCTGGCCGGATGGGTTCAGGATTGTCGATGGCTACCAGGCACGAGATCACCAAGAAGTATGCCCGCGAGTACGCGTCGGCCTCGAAGCTCCGCAAGGGCGAGTTGCTCGATGAGCTGATCGGCGTGACGGGCTGGTCGCGGGCCAACGCACGCCGGCAGATCCGTGCCGCGGCCCAGCGCCGCGGGCCGGCCCGGGCGCAGGTGCGTAAGCCACGAGGCCGCGGTTACTCCTACGACGCGTTGAGGGTACTGATCGCAGTGTGGACGCTGGTCGGAGAGCCGTGCGGGAAGTACCTGGTCGTGATCATGGAAGAGAGCCTGGAATCGCTGGCCGCCCATGACGAACTGGGTGAGGTCGCTGACCGCCTCACCGTGCAGGTCCGCGCCGAGCTGGTGTCGATGTCGGCGGCGACGATCGACCGGTACCTGGCACCGACCAAGACAGCTCGCTACCCCGTGGCCAAGGCAGCGACCCGCCCGTTGAACACGTTGCGCAGCGAGCTGGCCGTGCGCCAAGCGATGGACGAGATGGAAGCTAGGCCTGGGTTCTTCGAAATCGATCTGGTCGCCCACTGCGGGCACACCCTGGCTGGCGAGCACGCCTGGACCCTGACCGTGACCGACGTATTCACCGGGTGGACCTCCAACGTGGCCATCAAGAACCGCGCCCACCGACACGTGGTAGCCGCCATCGAGCTGGCCGCCGACACCCTGCCCTACCCGATGGCCGGCCTGGACTGCGACAACGGAGGAGAGTTCATCAACCACCAGCTCGTGGCCTGGTGCGCCCAGCGGACGGTCTTCATGACCCGCTCGCGTCCGCACACCTCCAACGACAACGCCCACGTGGAGCAGAAGAACGGCGACATCGTGCGCAAGAGCGCGTTCCGCTACCGCTACGACACCCCGACCGAACTGGACCTTCTCAACGAGCTGTGGGAGCTGGTCAACCTGCGCAAGAACTTCCTGCTGCCCACCAAGAAGGCCACCGGCTGGCGTCAGACCCAGGCAGGTCGACACGTACGCGTCTACGACGCTCCGCGCACGCCCTACCACCGCGTCCTGGACTCCGGCGCCCTCACCGACGAGCAAGCCGAGGTGCTGACCGCTGTGCGGGCCGAGCTGAACCCGGCCGAGCTGACCCGGCGCATCAACCACATCCAGAACCAGCTCATAGACTCCGCCAAGGACAAGACCCTCGCCCGACGCAACGCCTCCTGACCCGTTTCGCGAGCAAACTCACCTGAGGCACGCGGTCACATCTCGCGAGCACCTTGACATGAGGCACCACGTAGCCCGACGTGCTTTGTTTCGGGTCGGGAACACGGTACGGTAGACGAGTTCGATCTTGAGCGAGGCGAAGAACGATTCGGCCATTGCATTATCCCAGCACACGCCAGTGTGGCCCAT
>NZ_QLVD01000002.1 GCF_003352835.1 Ornithinimicrobium murale
AGGCAAGACATCGCGCGAGATCAAACGCTGCCTGAAACGCTACGTCGCCCGAGACCTCTACCGACTCCTCGAGCACAGGCCGGCCCAGCCAACCGCTTGACAGACCATAGGAGCGTCCACCTTCACCCGCCTGGACGACCTCGGCCTGGAAGTGACCGGCCAGCGCCTCGAACCTCATCGTGCGGTGCTCGCCTGCCGGGTCGTGGACCCGGACGACTGGTGCCGGCGGTGCGGATGCCAGGGTGTCCCGCGCGACACGGTGACGAGGGAGCTGGCGCACGAGCCGTTCGGGTGGCGCCCCACGACCCTGCTGGTGACGGTCCGCCGGTACCGGTGCACCGAGTGCTCGCACGTGTGGCGCCAGGACACCACCGCAGCGGCTGAGCCACGGGCCAAGATCTCCCGCGCCGGGCTGCGGTGGGGCCTGGTCGGGATCGTGGTCCAGCACCTGTCCATGGCCCGCGTCGCCGAAGGGCTCGCGGTGTCGTGGAACACGGCCAACGACGCGGTCCTGGCCGAAGGCAGGCGCCTGCTGATCGACAACCCGGCGCGCCTCGACGGCGTCCGCGTGGTCGGGGTCGACGAGCACGTGTGGCGGCACACCCGCAAGGGCGACAAATACGTGACCGTGATCATCGACCTCACCCCGGTGCGCGAGGGCACCGGTCCCGCGCGGCTGCTGGACGTGGTCGAGGGCCGCAGCAAGAAGGCGTTCAAGGACTGGCTGGCCGACCGTGACCAGGCCTGGCGCGGCGGGGTCGAGGCCGTGGCCATGGACGGTTTCACGGGGTTCAAGACGGCCGCGGCCGAGGAACTGCCCGACGCGGTGGCCGTGATGGATCCTTTCCACACGGTCCGGTTGGCCGGGGAGGCGCTGGATGAGTGCCGGCGCCGGGTGCAGCAGGAGCTGCACGGGCACCGTGGCCGCAAGGGTGACCCGCTCTACTCGGCGCGGCGGACCCTGCACACCGGCGCGGACCTGCTCACCGACCGGCAGCACGAGCGGATCGAGAAACTCTTCGCCATCGAGCAGCACGCCGAGGTCGAGTGCACCTGGGGCATCTATCAGCGGATGATCCACGCCTACCGCGAGACCGACAAGGCCACCGGCCGGGCGGAAATGGCCGCGGTCATCCAGGCCCTGGGCACCGGTGTCCCTGAGCGGCTGGTCGAGCTGCGCAAGCTCGGCCGCACCCTGGCCCGGCGGGTCTGCGACGTCCTGGCCTATTTCGAGCGGCCCCGCACCAGCAACGGACCCAGCGAGGCGATCAACGGCCGCCTTGAGCACCTGCGCGGACTGGCCCTGGGCTTCCGCAACCTCGCCCACTACATCGCCCGAGCACTGCTCGAGGCCGGCGGATTCAGGCCCCAACTACACCCTCATCTGTGAAGAGCCGGTAATGTGACGAAACCGTCCATCGAGCAGGAACCAGGCAGGAGACATCCCAACATCGACGCGAGCGACTCGCGGCATGTGCGGATACTTACTCGTCCAGCCTGCGATGAGCGCAGCTGGCTGCGCCCCGAAGGTCAGCCGACGAGGTCCTCAAGTGTCGGCTCAGGGCACTTCTCGAGCATGCGGGGGCCTTGGTCTGGTGGTACCGCGGCGTGAGGGTTCCAGGTCTCGACGTTTGTCCCCACAGCCGCGGCACGGTGTGCCTCCACGAACACGTCCTCGGAGGGCGGCTCAGGGACCGTTATCCCTTCGGCTTCTAGACAGGCTGCGACCTCCAGGTTGAGCGCGAAGTATGCCCGGATCTCGGCATCGCTGAGTGGCTGATAAGTCGGCAGCGGCCCCGCTTCCAGCGTGCATGCGTCGAGATCCTGGTTGTATCGTTCGCCAACCTCGGGTCCGGGATCCACACCGTCGTAGGTGATGCCTCCGCCATCATCAGTCAACTTAACTGGCCAACCTCGCTCAGTCAGGCACGACATCACGCTGGTCTGGAAATCATTCGCACGTTCGATCTCTGCCGACCGCGGCTCAGTCTCACCTGTGCCAACAGATTCTTCTGAGGCATCACTCGAGCAACCACTCACGACCAGCACCACTGCTAGCGCGCCAACACGGAGCGATCTGGACCACATAGATATCCTCCTTGGTCAGGGTTCGAGACCCACCCATCACGCCCGAGCGCCAATTCTGGGCGAGCAGTGCCCAGCACTGACTCCCACACTATGGGCGGTCCCTCCGAATACCGTCCGACTCTCGGCAGTTGAGTGCTGTCACGACCATCAGCAAGCAGAGCGCTCAGGGCGCGGATCCATCACATTCCGCTTCGTCAGTGCGCTGCTCTCGACGCTCGAGTCCGCTGACGTGCGTTACGAGACCAGGGCTCCCCACGCCCTCACGCGACCGCGACCAGCACACCCTCGCCCAGGCTGCCTGCCGACACCGTCTCCCCCACCACCGGTGCGCCCGGGATCTCTCCCACCACGAGCAGACCGCCAGAGGTCTGGGCGTCGGCCAGCAGGATCAGCTCGTCCTCCCCGACACCTAGGGTCGACAGGTGCGGACGCACCCAGTCCAGGTTGCGTCGGGACCCGCCCGGCACATGACCGGCGGCGAGCGCCTCACGGGACTCCGCGACATACGGCACCGCAGCGGCATCGACCCGGGCGGCGACGCCGGAGGCCCGGCACATCTTGTAGAGATGCCCCAGGAGCCCGAAGCCGGTGACATCCGTCGCCGCCCTCACCCCTGCCGCCAGGGCGGCGCGGGAGGCGTCCCTGTTGAGCGCGACCATGCTCTCGACCGCCTCGGTGCTCACCTCGCCGGTGGTCTTGTGCCGGTTGTTGAGCACGCCCACTCCCAGCGGCTTGGTGAGTGAGATCGGCAGTCCGGGTTCGGCCGCGTCGTTGCGCATGAGCCGAGCGGGGTCAGCAGTTCCGGTGACCGCCATGCCGAACATAGGCTCGGGCCCGTCGATGCTGTGCCCGCCGATCACCGGGCAGCCGGCCTGGGACGCCACGTCCAGGCCACCGCGCAGCACCTCCCGCAGGAGCTCGGTCGGCAGCGCCTCGCGGGGCCAGGCCACGAGGTTGATCGCCATGACCGGCGTGCCGCCCATCGCGTAGATGTCCGACAGGGCGTTGGCCGCAGCAATCCTGCCCCAGTCGTAGGCGTCGTCGATCACCGGCGTGAAGAAGTCGGCCGTGGACAGCAACGCCGTCCCGCCCTCGATCCGCACCGCCGCCGCGTCGTCACCGTCGTCCAGCCCGACGAGCACCTCGGCGGTGGGCGAGGGGATCGAGCCGTGCAGCCCGGCGACGATCTGCTCCAGCTCGCCGGCCGGGATCTTGCACGCGCAGCCGCCGCCGCGCGCGAACTGGGTCAGCCGAGTCGGATCCATGTCCTCACCGTATGTCGTGGCGACTAGGCTGCGAGGCGGAGGCGTCTGGGTTCCTGGTGGGCCCCCCGGTCTTCAACACCGGTGAGGCCGAGCAGCTCGGTCTGGCGGGTTCGATTCCCGTCCGCCTCCGCCACACGTCCCCGATCACGGGAGTATGCCGGATGGTCCCGGCGGGAAGGGAGCGCGGGAGGATGCCGGTCGGTCCCGACAGGGAGGCAGCGCGGGTGAAGCGGGTGCTCGCCACCGCCGGCCACGTCGACCACGGCAAGTCGACGCTGGTGAGGGCGCTCACCGGCCGCGACCCCGACCGCCTCGCCCAGGAGAAGGACCGGGGCCTGACCATCGAGCTCGGCTTCGCCTGGACGACGCTGCCCAGCGGTGTGGACGTCGCGCTGGTCGACGTGCCCGGTCACCAGCGCTTCATCGGCACCACCCTCGCCGGCCTCGGTCCGGCCTCCGCCGTGCTGTTCGTGGTCGCTGCTGACCAGGGATGGCAGGCCCAGAGCTCCGAGCACCTGGCCGCAGTCCGTGCCCTGGGCATCCGGGATGGTGTGCTCGTGCTGACCCGCTGCGACCTGGCGGACCCCGACCGGCAGCGAGCGGTCCAGGAGGAGGCCCGGCGCCACCTCAGCGCGGCCGGCCTGACCCTGCCGGCGTGCCCCGTCTCGGCCGTGACGGGCGAGGGCATGGATGCACTGCGGGTGGCCCTCGACGATCTCGTGGATCGGATGCCTGCCCCCGACCCGGCGGCACCGGTGCGGCTGTGGTGCGACCGCTCGTTCACCGTGCCCGGCGCCGGCACCGTCGTCACCGGGACCCTCGGCGCCGGCACCCTGCGGACCGGCGACCACCTCACCCTGCTCTCCGGCGACCGTTCCCGCGAGGTGGTCGTCAGGGGCCTGCACAGCGAGGACGTCGCCCACGACGTCGTCGGGCCGGTGTCCCGGGTGGCAGTCAACCTGCGGCGCACCGAGACCGAGCTGGCCGGCCGCGCCTCGGTCCTGTTCACCCCCGGCGCGTATGCCGTGGCGCAGGTCATCGACGTCGCGCTCACCTCCATGGACGCCGGGCTGGCGCAGCCGGCGCGTCCGGACCTGCACCGTGCAATCCCTCCGGAGCAGGCCGTCCTGCACGTCGGGACCGCGTCGCTCTCAGCGCACGTGCGGCCGCTCGACGACGGACGGCACGCCCGGGTGACCGTGTCGGCTCCCGTGCCATGGCACGTGGGCGACCTGGCGATCCTGCGCGACCCCGGAGACCGACGCCTGTGGTCGATCCGCGTGCTGGACGTCGACCCCCTGCCGTTGCGGCGGCGCGGCGCAGCGGCCCGCCGAGCCGCGGCACTGGCAGAGAGCGGAGACCCTGCCGGCACCAGACTGCGGTCCCGCTCGGCGGTGCACCCGGACGTCCTGGCCCGGCTGGGTCTGCCCGAACCGGCCGGCGGCATCCGGATCGGCGGGTGGCTGGTCGACCCGGCGGCGCTCGAGGACTGGGTCGAGCGGCTGGCCGGGTTGCTGCGGGACCACCACGCACAGCACCCGCTGAGCCACGGCATACCGCTGGCTGCCGCGGCCCGCGGGCTGAGCCTGCCGGACCATCTGCGTCCGGTCGACGACGGCGGGTCCCTCCCCCGCGACCTGCCCGATCCTGCCCCCGACCTCGTGCGCTACCTGGCCCGGGCCGCCGGGCTGCGGGTCGCGGGCGGTCGGGTCCACGCCCCCGGCTCCGATGGTCTCGGCGCCGCGGAGGCCGCGGTGGCACGCGTCGAGACGCGACTGCGCGAGGATCCGTTCGCTGCACCGGACCGCGATGAGCTCGCCGACCTGGGGCTGGGCGCCACCGAGCTCGCCGCCGCGGCGCGCACCGGGCGGCTCCTGCGGTTGACCGGCGACGTCGTGCTGCTGCCCGACGGGCCCGCCCGGGCGATGCGTGAGCTCGTGACGCTGGAGCAGCCGTTCACCCTCAGCGCCGCCCGGCAGGCGCTGGGCACCACCCGCCGGGTGGCCGTGCCGCTCCTGGAGCACCTGGACGGGCGCGGGTGGACCCGCCGCCTCGACGGCCAGCTCCGCCAGGTCTCCCCCTAATTTTGGGGAGGTTTGGACCACCTCGCGCGCTTTTTGGGGACGTTTGGCCCGCCTCGGCTCGCGCGCGCTTTTGGGGACGTTTGGACCGGGACCGCCCCGCTCTCCTGGCGGACATTCGGCCCCTGGACGGTCCGCTTGCGTGTCATGCGGTTTCGGTGTGGCGATAGTCAGGCTGTGGCCCGAATGCTGCAGGACCGAGATCGCATGACAGAGCACAGGACGGCTCAGGTGGCGCCCGAGGACCTGCCACGCGGCTCGAGCAGCCGCAGCGGCCCGGCAGTCAGCGTGCGATGACGGCCGAACGCTCGGCAGGTGATGCCGCACGGCCAGCGGGCTCTGCAGGTGGCGCAGCACGGCCTGCGGGCTCTGCAGGTGGCGCAGCACGGCCAGTGGGCTCTGCAGGTGACGTCAAATAGCGCATCAAATGCCGAGCTCAAACTGGGTCAACGCCGAATGCAGAGCCTGGGTGAGACATCGCCGCATGGTGCGATGGTCAGACTCATCACGTGAGGGCCGACCTAGTGGGGTCCATTCCCGCACGACCGTTGACCCAGTGGGGTCCAGCCGCGGCGCAGGCGCCAATAACCCGTTGCGGCGGCGCGGTGTCCTGCGCGACCCTGGCACACGACATACGGCAGTTGCCGTGGCCACGGGACCGCTCGACGGCCCCTGAGGAGAGGAGCAGGACATGTTCACGACTGTCTCCGGTGTGCCCACCAGCCACCTTCCCTCTCTCAGGAGCTCACGTGCACGCACAGCACCAGGACCTCGCGTCCGCCCGTAACACCCAGCGCCCCACCGAGCGCACCCCACACCACCCGACCGGCCAGCGCGCCGACGACATCGACCCCTTCTTCGTCTTCGACTATGTCCCGATCGACGGCCCCGACGACACCCCGCGCGACGGGGACGGCGGGGGCGCCGAGGACACCACCGAGGACCAACGGTTCACCACCTACTGGGACGTCGACAAGGGCTGCCGCGGACCGGCGCCCGTGCCCGACTGGGTCGTCACCGACTCCGGCGCCATCGACACCGACCTCGGCGTGCTCAAGACCGGCAAGGAGGCCGACGTCTTCCTCCTGGAGCGCACCGCCCCCGACGGCACCGGCATCGTCATGGCAGCCAAGCGCTACCGCGACCTCGACCACCGCAGCTTCCGCCGCAGCGGTGTCTACACCGAGAGCCGCACCGCCCGCCGCAGCCGCGACCGACGTGCTCTGACCCGCAAGTCCAGCTACGGTCGCTCGGTCGCCGCCGTCCAGTGGGCGATCGCCGAGTGGGACGCCCTCTGCCGCTACTGGTCCGCCGGGCTGCCGGTCCCCTACCCGGTCCAGGTCGATGGCACCGAGATCCTGATGGAGCTCATCGAGTATGCCGACACGCCAGCCCCCAGACTGGCGCAGGTCAGGCCTGGGCCGGACCTGCTGGAGGAGTACTTCGAGCAGCTCGGCACCGCGATCTCGGTGATGGCCGGCGAGGGACTCGCCCACGGCGACCTGTCCGCCTACAACATCCTGGCCGCCGGTGAGCGGCTGGTGATCATCGACCTGCCGCAGGTCATCGACCTGATCGCCAACCCCAACGGCCCGGAGCTGCTCATGCGGGACTGCCGCAATGTCTGCTCCTGGTTCCAGGCACGCGGCCTCGACGTCGACCCCCAGGTGCTGTTCGAGGAGGTCAAGCCGGTGTGAACAACCCTGGACTCCCGTGATCCCTTCTGCCACACTGCGCTTCGAGGGCACAAGGGTCCGTGGCCTTTCCGCAAGCGCCAGAACCTTGGCGGACACACCGTCGTGCACACCAGAGGATCTTCATGAGAACCCGACTGATCGCCCTGCTCGGATCGCTGGCCGTGGTGGCTCCCGCCGCCCTCGTCAGCATCCCCGTCGCCTCCGCCACTCCTGCCGCACAGCCGGCTCCCGTCGCCGCTCCGGTCATGCTCCCTGCAAGTGTGCCCACACTGGAGGACGGGCTCAGCGCACGGGTCTATGACTACGGCGACGCCATCCGGGAGTCGGTGTGGGTGACTGCCCCTGACCTGGACGGCGACGGTGTCGCGGACCAGATCGCGGTGGACATCATCCGCCCTGCGGAGCTCGCCGGCACCGCCCAGGTGCCGGTCATCATGGACGCCAGCCCCTACTACCTGTGCTGCGGGCGCGGCAACGAGGCTGAGTTGAAGGAGTACGACGAGGACGGGGTCATCAGCAAGTTCCCGCTCTACTACGACAACTACTTCGTGCCGCGTGGCTACGCCTTCGTGGCGGTCGACATGGCCGGTACCGGCCGTTCCACGGGGTGCACAGATCAGGGTGGCGTCTCGGACATCGAGTCGGTCCGGGCCGTCATCGACTGGCTCAACGGCGACGGCACCGCGACCACGGCCTCCGGCGAGGTTGTCAATGCCACCTGGAGCAACGGCCGCACCGGCATGATCGGCAAGTCCTATGACGGGACGCTGGCCAACGGGGTCGCGGCCACCGGGGTGGAGGGACTGGAGACGATCGTCCCGATCGCCGCGATCAGTTCGTGGTACGACTACAACCGCTACCAGGACGTCCCCAAGTCCTACAACTACCCCTCGGGGCTGTCCCGCACGGTCGCCCGGAACCGCACCGAGCCGGTGGACTGCTCCGAGCGGCTGGCCTGGATGAACGACAACGACGGCGACGAGACGGGTCAGTACACCGACTTCTGGGCCGAGCGTGACTACCGCGACGGCTCCCACTACGACGCCTCCCAGGTGACCGCGAGCGCGCTCATCATGCACGGCCTGCAGGACACCAACGTCAAGACCCGGAACTTCTCCACCTGGTGGGACGTGCTGGGTGAGCAGGGGGTGGACCGCAAGCTGTTCCTGACCCGTCTCGGCCACGTCGATCCGTTCGACTCCGAGCGGGAGGTGTGGGTCGAGACCCTGCACCGGTGGTTCGACCACGAGCTGATGGACATCGACAACGGCATCCTCGACGAGCCGATCGTCAGCGTCGAGACCGGACCGGATGAGTGGCAGCACTCCGACCAGTGGCCCATTGTCTCGGCACGCACCCAGCGGCTGAACCTGCACGGTGACGGCACCCTGGAGCTCGGGCGCAAGGGCAACGGCACCTCGTCCTTCGTCAACTCCCCCACGCTGCGCGAGGCTCAGGCCGTCCTGCCCGGCGACAACGACAACCGGCTGCTCTTCACCAGTGGCACCCTCAGGCACCCCGTCCGCCTGTCCGGGACGGCCAGCGTCGAACTGGACATCACCCACACTGCTGAGACCGGCCAGGTCGGTGTGGCCCTCGTCGACTATGGCGAGGCGGAGCGGGTGCTCACCACCGGCGACGGTGCGATCACCCTCGGGACGGAGTCCTGCTGGGGTGCCTCCACCCCCGAGGACGACGCCTGCTATCGCGACGTCGGCAAGCGCGTCGACAGCACCGACCTGCAGGTGCTCGCCCGTGGCTGGGCTCGCCTGGACGGGGCCGGTCAGCACAGCGTCACCGTCGAGCTGGCGCCCAATGACGTCACCGTCGAGGCCGGTCACCAGCTCGGCGTGCTGGTGGTGGGTGCCAACCGTGGCTGGGTGGTGACCCTGGATGGCGACGCCACGCCCTATGAGGTCGACCTGCGCAACTCCCACCTCAACCTGCCGGTAAGCGGCCCGATGGCCGGGTTCGGTCGCGGCCAGGTCATCGCCCCGGAGATCACCGAGGGCACCCTGGCGGTGCCCGACGCGCACCAGTTGCCGCGCTGAGCCGAACGGGCAGTGGGGCCCTCAGTCGGGGTCACACTGCCCGCCGGGCGGGGCCCCAGTCTGGGTCTCACTGCCCGCCGGGCGGGGCTGGGTCTCACTGCCCGCCGGGCGGGCCTGGGTCTCACTGCCCGCCGGGCGGGGCCCCAGTCTGGGTCTCACTACCCGCCGGGCGGGGCCCTCAGCCAAGGTCCCACTGCCCCCGGCGGGGGCCCCTGCCCGGGACGAGTGGAGAGCAACCCGGTCCCTGGGCGATGAGAGGCGACCTGTTTGACTGGCCCCATGACCAGGGGCGCGGGGGTGTTCAGCTATCCGGCCTTCGTGCGGCTGTGGATTTCCGACACCGCCAAGTGGTTGGGAGTGTTCACCTCCGGACTCGCACTGCAGCTCCTGCTCATCGAGACGCTCGCGGCGGACCAGGTGGAGCTCGGTCTGGTCCGCTCGGCCCAGTGGTTGCCGATGCTGTTGTTCGGGCTGGTCGCGGGGGTGCTCATCGACCGGGTGCGCCGCCAACCGGTGCTGGTCCTGGGCGACGGAGTGTGCGCCCTGGCCTTCGGCGCCATCGGGGTGCTGGGGCTGCTGGACCTTCTGACCGTGCCGCTGGTCGCCGGGCTGGTGTTCGTCGCGGGCACGGCCTCGCTGTCCGCGACCGCGGCCCACCAGTCGTTCCTGCCCCGCCTGGTGCCCACCTCCTTGCTGTCGCGGGCCAACGCCCGCATCGAACAGTCCATGACAGCGGCCGAGGCCGTGGGGCCGCTGCTGGCCGGCGTCCTCGTGCGTGTGGCGTCGGCACCCTTGGCGATCCTGGTCAACGCGGGCACCTACGCGGTGTCCGCGCTGGTGCTCTCCTCCATCCGCGTCACCGAGCCAGCACCGGCTGCTGGCACGGACCGCCACCTGTGGCGGGAGCTGCGCGAGGGCGCCCGCTGGGTCTATCGGCACCCGACATTGCGTCCCTATGCATTGGGCCTGCACACCTGGTTCTTCTTCAACTCGGCGGTGATGACCATCCTGGTCTTCTATGCCTCTGAGGAGCTCGGGCTGGGGCCGGTGGCGATCGGCCTGGTCCTGGCCTGCGCGGGAGTGACGGGGGTCGCCGCCGCCGGGCTGACCCCACGGGCCGCGGACCGGTTCGGCGCCGGCCCGGTGATGTGCGCGGCCACCTGGCTGGCCCCGCTGGCCTTCCTGCTGGCCGCACTGGCGCCCGAGGGGAGCGCCGGGCTGTCGGTCCTCATCGCCGGTCAGCTGATCTACGGCGTGAGCAACGGGTTGCGTGGGCCGCTGGAGATGAGCTATCGCAACGCCGTCACCCCCGACCGGCTGCGCGCCCGGATGAACTCCACGATCCGGTCCCTCAACTGGGGCACGATCACCGTCTCGGCACCGCTGGCCGGGTGGTTCGCCGTCACCTTCGGCAACCGGCCGACGATCCTGGTCTGTGTGGCGGGCCTGGTGGTGGCCGCGCTGATCCCGACGTTGTCCCCGTTCCGGACTGTGCGGATGCCCGAGGACGAGCCGGAACCGGTCAACTGACAGCGCCTGCCGGTTCTGAGAGCCTGTCATGACGGGCTCCAAGAAGCGGCAGGCGCTCCAAGAGCAAGGCAGCAGACCGATCAGGTCCCGCTCGCGTGGAGCCCGTCGGAGCAGTAGAGCCGCTCGCGGACACATCCGGATCGCGACCAATCTCGCCGCGACCGCAGCACGGAGCTGCTCCAGACCCTCGTCCGAGACCAGGCCGAGCGCGTGCGCCCGAGCAGCCGTCCACCTAGCCCGACCCGGACACCGCGACCGCAGCACGGACCTGCTCCAGACCCTCGTCCGAGATCAGGCCGAGCGCGTGCGCCCGGGTCGCCGCCTCGGCATAGGTGTCGAAGAGCCAGATCCCGTCCGCCGCAAGCGACTCGCCCACCTCAGGACCCTGCTGGGTGACGTTGTGGATGAAGACCGCCCGCACGTGCTCCGGGTCGCGGGCCAGCATGGCGCGGCCGACGTCGACGTCGGCCTGGCCGTTGTCGCCGATGAAGACGACCTCGCACTCGGGGAACAGCAGGCGTGAACGGTCGAAGTTGATCATCTTGCGCTCGGCGATGCGGCCCTTGGTCGCCAGGTTGAGGATGTGGCCCGTCATCACCGAGTGCGCCGGGAGCCCCAGGCCGGACAGCCCGTTGCGGGTGTAGCCCTCGACGAGCCCCCGGGGATCACTGGGGCGGGCAGTGATGAAGGTGAGGTCGCCGGGCCGACCCGGCGCCAGCGCTGCGCCTCGGTCCAGGGCGTGCAGGAACTCGGCGACGCCGGGGTAGACACTCCCCCGCGGATAGCGCTTGTCGTGCAGCATGCAGACGACCGTGTCGTCGATGTCGCTCAAGATGCGCAGGTCGGGCGAGTCATAGCCGGCCGCCTCCCGGGCGATGTGGGTCAGGATCTCCGCCCGGACCGCTTCGTCGTCGATGTCGTCGAACACGAGGTGGTCCAGGTCGTGATGGTTGCCGGCCGTGTTGGTCAGGCTCTTGAACAGCCCCAGCTCCTCGCCGTGCAGCGACAGGATGACATCACGGATCGCGTGCTCGTGACTGTCCGGCGTCGGTCCCTTGTGCAGGGCGTGGACGAGCCGGGCCAGCGTCGGGACCGAGAGGTGCTGACGACGCTCTCGGACCAGCAGGTGGAGCAGCTCCCTGCGGTGGTCGGGCCCCAGCCACCGGTCATCGATCTTGCGCACCAGAGCGGTCAGATCGAGCTCACCGAGCAGCTCATCCAGCTGCTCGGGGGGCGTATGCCGTAGCAACCGGAGGATGCGCCGCTCACCTCCGCGTCTGGTCCAGCCGCGCATCAGGCCGGCGATCTCGCTCGCCCTGGCAGAGCGCGGGGTCCGGACGAGCAGGGCACGCTCCTCGACCGTCGCATCCACCTCGAGCACGTCGGGGTGGGGGTCGCCGTCGATCTGGATGGTAACCGGGTCCTCGCTGAAGACCCGCAGGTTGCTGCCCTGCCGGAAGGAGAGCCCAGGGACCTCTCGACCCAGGCCGAACACGCCCTGGAGTGCGATGGGTGCCCAGTGCAGCACAGAGCGCGGGGCCACCTGCACCAGGTCGAGCAGCCCGTCGTCCAACTCGGCGTCCGCGGCGACCGTGATGCCGGCCGGGATGAGTCCGCAGTTGCTCACCAGCATGCTCCAGGCGGCCACGTCCTCCCGGGCGGCTCCGTCGACCTCGACCCGCAGCGGGAGCAGGGGCCTGGCAAGGTGGCGCAGCCCGGGCTCGAAGTAGGCGAGCCAGCTGATCCAGCGCTTGAGGTCCTGCCGGGTGGCTGCCACCGTCGCGGCATCGTGCCCGATCCCGACGAGGACCAGGAAGTGGTGCTCGGGTGACTCGACCGGACCGGCAGGACCCAGCTGCACATAGCGGACGCGGCCGATGTCCAGCTCTCGCGTGCCGCCCTGCAGCGCGACCCGCACCATCTCCTGCACCCGGCGTCGCGGGAGCCCCACGTTGCGGGCAAAGAGGTTGGCGGTGCCCAGGGGCAGGATGCCCAGCGGCACCCCGGTCCCGGCGAGCACACCGGCCACCTGGCGCACCGTGCCGTCTCCCCCGCCGACGACCACCAGCTCGGCGCCCTCGTCCAGCGCATGTCGGGCCTGCTCGGCCCCCGGCTGATGGACCGTCGTGTAGTGCACGACCGGGTCCGGCCAGCCCAGCACCCGGCAGATGCGGTGCAGTTCGGCCTGGGCCGCCCAGGCACGATCAGCGGTCGGGTTGAGCACTGCCGCCACCCGAGTGCTCCCGGCCATGGGGTCAGTCGCGCAACCGGTCGATCAGCGAGGTCGCGATCGTGTCGGGTGTCAGCCCGATCCGCTCCAGGACCTGGCCCCGGGAGCCGTGGTCCAGAAACTGCTTGGGTATGCCGTAGGTCCAGACCGGCGTCCGGGCGCCGGTCGCGCGCATCCTGGCGGTGAGCGCCGCCCCGATGCCGTTGTCCACCAGGTTGTCCTCGATGACCGCGACCGCGGGGGCGGCCGAGGTCAGCTCCAGGAGGTCCTCGCTCACCGGGAGCACCCAGCGCGGGTCCACGACCTTGACCGAGACGCCCTGGGCACCCAACTTCTCGGCGACCTCGTCTGCGGTGCCGGCCATCGACCCGATGGAGACCAGCAGCAGGTCCGGGTCCTGGGCCTCCCGCAGGATGTCGACCGCACCGTGGGCGCCGACGGCCTGGATCGGTTCGGCCACCGTGCCCTTCGGGAAGCGCAGGACCGAGGGAGCGTCCTCGATGGCGACCGCCTCGCGCAGGGCGGCGCGGATCTGGGCACCGTCGCGGGGCGCGGCCAGGTGCAGCCCGGGCACGATGGACAGCAGTGCCATGTCCCACATGCCGTTGTGGCTCGCGCCGTCGGTGCCGGTCACGCCCGCGCGGTCCAGCACGAAGGTGACCCCCTGCTTGTGCAGGGCGCAGTCCATCAACAACTGGTCGAAGGCGCGGTTGAGGAAGGTGGCATAGATCGCCACGACCGGGTGCAGGCCGGCGAAGGAGAGCCCGGCGGCCATGGTGACCGCGTGCTGCTCGGCGATGCCGACGTCGAAGACCCGGTCGGGGTGCTCCTCAGCGAAGCCGGACAGCCCCACCGGGATCAGCATCGAGGCGGTCAGGGCCACGATGTCCGTGCGCTGCTCGGCGAGCTCGAGCAGCTCGTCACTGAACTCATCGGTCCAGGAACGTCCGGACAGCTCGAGCGGCAACCCGGTCTCGGGGTTGATCACGCCGACGGCATGGAACCGGTCGGCCTCGTCGGTGATCGCAGGGGTGTAGCCGTGCCCCTTCTCGGTGATCACGTGCACCAGGACCACACCGCCGAAGTCGTGGGCCAGCTGCAGCGCGTTCTCCACGGCAGGCAGGTCGTGCCCGTCGATGGGACCGAGATACTTCAGCCCCAGGTCCTCGAACATCCCCTGCGGGCTGACGATGTCCTTGATGCCCTTCTTGACGCCGTGGAGCGTGTCATACATCCGGGCGCCGACGACGGGCGTGCGGTGCAGCACGCGCTTGCCCCAGGACAGGACGTTCTCGTAGTTGCGGGTGGCGCGCAGCGAGGCCAGGTAGTCGGCCATCCCGCCGATCGTGGGGGCGTAGGACCGTTCGTTGTCATTGACCACGATGACCAGGGGCAGGTCGGGGTTGGCGGCGATGTTGTTGAGCGCCTCCCAGGCCATCCCGCCGGTGAGTGCCCCGTCGCCGATCACCGCGACCGTGTGCCGATCGGTCTCGCCGCGCAGCTTGCGGCCGGTCGCGATGCCGATCGCCCAGGACAGCGAGGTGGAGGCGTGGCTGTTCTCGACGACGTCGTGGCGGGACTCGGCGCGGCTGGGGTAGCCGGAGAGCCCACCCTGCTTGCGCAGGGTGCCGAAGTCGTGCCGGCCGGTGAGCAGCTTGTGCACGTAGGACTGGTGACCGGTGTCGAAGACCACCGCGTCGCGGGGGCTGTCGAACACCCGGTGGATGGCCAGGGTCAGCTCGATAACGCCCAGGTTGGGCCCGAGGTGGCCACCGGTGCGAGAGACAGAGTCGACCAGGAAGGCCCGGATCTCCTCGGCGAGGTCGAGGAGCTGCGTCGGCGACAGCCGTCGGAGATCGGCTGGTCCGGCGATGGTGCTGAGCAGACCCACGATGCGTTGGCGCCCTTTCCGTGGAACGACGTGTCCTCGCACGGCAGGTCCGGCGAGGACGTGGCAACCGAGTCTACGACCACTTGCCCTCCGGGACCTTCCGGGCCGCGCTGCCGACACCCGATGCACACAGAACTCTCACGACCAGACCGTCACGTCCGGATCGGTGCCCGCACCCGCATCGCCTCGAGCAGCAGCTCCGCGCTGCGCAGGGCCGCGCGCAGCCGCAGCCCCTCCTGGGTCAGTGAACCGAGCACATCGCCGAGCGAGCCCGGAGGCAGCAGCGGCCCCAGGTCGGCACGAACATCGCGCCACGCTCCCCTCATCGCGTCCAGCTCGGCCCGCAGGTGGCGCACCGTGATCCAGGCCAGCGCCACCGGGTGTCGGCGCCACGCACGGTAGGCGCGGTAGTCGGCCGGGCACTGGTCGAGCAGCCAGGCGACCGCGGCCTCCTCCCATCCAGGCACACCCGTGGGCGGCACACGCTCTGGCCATCCGGGCGGTCCTGACATACGAACAAGTGTACGACACCGATCGGGCGTCGCGCCGAGGTCAGTGCCCGTTGCCGAGCTGTCCGCTGAGTCGGCGGTGCCGGTGCGCCGAGGACCTGTTGAGACCGGCGATCTCTACGGTCTTGCCGTGGCGTGCGTACTTGGTCTCGATGGCATCGAGGGCCGCGACGGTGGAGGCGTCCCAGATGTGGCTGTCGGACAGGTCGATGATGACCCTGTCTGGGTCGCCGGCGTAGTCGAACTGGTAGACGAGGTCGTTGCTGGTGGCGAAGAACAGCTCACCGCTGACCTTGTAGACGCGCACGTCCGTGGTGCCGTCATCGTCCACGTCCTGTTCGGTGACAGCCGCGACGGACGCAAAGTGCGCGACCCGGCGGGCAAACAGGACCATGGCGGTCACCACGCCGGTGATGACGCCGTAGGCGAGGTTGTGGGTCACCACGGTGACAGCGACGGTGAGCAGGAGGACGAGATTCTCGCTGTGCGGCATCCGGCGCAGCGTCGCGGGATGGATGCTGTGCCAGTCGAAGGTGGCGACGGAGACCATGATCATCACGGCGACCAGGGCCGCCATCGGGATCATGCCCACCGCTGGCCCGGCGAGCAGCACGAGGGCCAGCAGGAAGACACCGGCCAGGAAGGTGGAGATCCGGGTGCGCGCACCGGAGACCTTCACGTTGATCATGGTCTGCCCGATCATCGCGCAGCCGCCCATGCCGCCGAAGACGCCGGAGAGCATGTTGGCCACACCCTGCCCCCAGCCCTCGCGGGTCTTGTCGGAGTGGGTGTCGGTGATGCCGTCAACGAGCTTGGCGGTCATCAACGACTCGAGCAGGCCGACCAGGGCCATCGCCAGGGCGAACGGACCGATGATCTGCAGCGTCTCCAGGGTCAGCGGCACGTCCGGGATCAGCAGCTGGGGCAAGGAGGTCGGCAGCTCGCCCTGGTCGGCCACGTCGGGCAGCTCCCAGCCGGCGGTCCACATCAAGGTGGTGATCGCCAGGATCGCGACCAGCGGTGCCGGCACGAGGGTGGTCACCTTGGGCAGGGCCACCATGATCAGGATGCCGAGCACGACCAACGGGTAGACCAACCACGGCACGTCGATCAGGTAGGGGAGCTGAGCGGTGAAGATCAGGATGGCCAGGGCGTTGACGAAGCCGACCATCACCATCCGCGGGATGAACCGCATCAGCTTGGCCACCCCCAGGACGGCCAGCACGATCTGCAGGACACCGGCCAGGATCACGGTCGCCAGGAAGTAGTCGAGTCCGTGCTCCCGCGCGAGCGGGGCGATGACCAGCGCGATCGCGCCCGTGGCAGCGCTGATCATGGCAGGTCGCCCACCGACAAAGGCGATCGTCACCGCCATGACGAAACTTGAGAACAGCCCGACGCGCGGGTCGACCCCGGCGATCACCGAGAACGAGATCGCCTCCGGGATCAGCGCCAGCGCGACCACCAACCCCGCCAGCACCTCGGTGCGCAGCCGCCGCGGGTTGCGCAGGGCAGCGCGTGTGGACGTCTCCCGCTCCCCCGCCTCAGGCACGACCTGGACGGACGACTCCTGGGGGAGGGTGGTCGCGTGCTCGGTCATAGGACTCCTTGAGGGCAGGGCGGCATGGGGCGAAGATCTGGGGCGACGACGACGTTGGGGTGCCGTGGAAGCGTGAGCCGGGGCGGCTCGACACAGAGGAAGCGACGGCTGCACGCCGTCGCTGCACCACTAACTCTACCGCAGCGTTAGAGTGTCACCTGTGTCCCCCCTGTTCCTCGCCCGGAAGACCCCCGCCCCGGGGCACCTGATTGACCCGGAGCTCACGTCTGGCCGCACCCACCCACCGAGGGCGGCCCTGATGGCCGTGACCACCACCGACCTGGTCGCCGGAGTGCGGCCACAGGAGCACTCATGACCCAGGACGTGGCCGCCGAGGCGGCCCGACGCCGCACCTTCGCGGTGATCTCACACCCGGACGCCGGCAAGTCGACCCTCACGGAAGCCCTTGCCCTGCACGCCTCCGCGATCGCGGAGGCAGGCTCGGTGCACGGGAAAGGATCCCGGCGCGGCGTGGTCTCGGACTGGCTCGCGATGGAGCAGGCGCGCGGCATCTCGATCACCTCGGCCGCCCTGCAGTTCACCCTCGAGGACGTGGTGCTCAACCTGCTGGACACCCCCGGGCACGCAGACTTCTCGGAGGACACCTATCGAGTTCTCTCCGCCGTCGACTGCGCCGTCATGCTGCTGGATGCCGCCAAGGGGCTGGAACCACAGACCCTCAAACTGTTCGAGGCCTGCCGCGCACGACGCACGCCGGTGATCACCGTGATCAACAAGTGGGACCGCCCCGGCCAGGAGCCGCTGGCCCTGCTGGATGAGATCGAGCAGCGGCTCGGCATCGTGCCCACCCCGCTGAACTGGCCGGTCGGCACTGCCGGTGACTTCCGCGGCGTCATGGACCCAGCCACCGGGGGCATGACGCAGTTCACCCGCACCCCGGGCGGCGCCACAGTCGCCCACCGTGAGGCACTGGACGCCGAGGAGGCGGACCGGCGCCACGGCCTGGACTGGGAGCGCGCCTCCGAAGAGCTGGAGCTGCTCTCCTCCTCGGGCCAGACCCACGACCAGGACGCCTTCCTGGCCGCGCGCACCACCCCGGTCCTGTTCACCGCCGCGGTCCTCAACTATGGCGTGGCCGAGCTCCTGGACGCGGTGACCAGGCTGGCTCCCGCCCCCGGCGCCTGGGCCGACGTGGCGGGCCGGACCCGACCGGTGGACGCGGCATTCTCCGGCTTCGTCTTCAAGGTGCAGACCGGCATGGACCCGGCCCACCGCGACCGGGTGGCGTTCATGCGGGTGTGCTCCGGCCGGTTTGAGCGTGGCACGGTGCTCACCCACTCCGGGACCGGGCGCCCCTTCCAGACCAAGTACGCCCAGTCCGTGTTCGGGCGGGAGCGCGAGACGATCGACGAGGCCTTCCCCGGCGACGTCGTCGGCCTGGTCAACGCTCACACCCTGCACGTCGGGGACACCCTGCACAGCAGCCCTCCCGTCACCTACCCGCCGCTGCCCAGGTTCGAGCCGGAGCACTTCGCCGTCATCCGCCCCCGGGACAGTGCACGTGCCAAGCAGTTCCGTCGCGGCATCCAACTCCTCGACCAGGAGGGGGTCGTGCAGGTGCTCGTCTCCGACCGGCGCGGCGCGCAGGCTCCCGTGCTGGCCGCCGTGGGCCCGATGCAGTTCGAGGTCGCCACACACCGCCTCGAGCACGAGTTCGGCGCCCAGACCATCCTGGAGCCACTGTCCTACTCCGTCGCCCGACGCACCACGTCACGCGCCGCGCCCGCTGTCGACACCACTCAGGGGGCCGAGGTGCTGGAACGCTCGGACGGCACCCTGCTCGCCCTGTTCGTGAGCCGCTGGCGCATGGGCACCGTGGAGTCCAACCTGCCCGCAGGTAGCCTGCTGCCCATGTTCGGCGCCCCAGACCAGGATGTTGCGTGACTCACCCCCCGGAGCAGGTCGTGCACATTGGTGAGGTGGCTGAGCGCACCGGCCTGTCCCACCGCACCATTCGCTACTACGAGGAGATGGGTCTGATCACCCCCTCGGGGCGCACCGAGGGCGGGTTCCGGCTCTATGCCGATGACGACATCGACCGTCTGCTGCTGATCAAGCCGATGAAGCCACTCGGCTTCACCATCGAACAGATCCGGGACCTGCTGACGGCACTGGACATCCTCGACGGCACGGACAGCACCGCGGAGCAGCGAGCCGGCGCCCGCGCGGTCGTGAGCCAGACGCACACCAGCACCAGGACCCGGATCACTGAACTCAAGGAGGCCACGGCGCGGGCCGAGGCCTTCACCAGGCGGCTGGCTCAGGAGATGCAGCCTGACTGAGCCTCGCGCCGACGCGGCCAGGTAGCCGTCATGGAAGACGACCAGGGCGAGGAGCGGGTTCAGGGCCATCGGCTCATCAGGGCGGCCCCGGTTCATCAGGGCGGCGGCCGGTCTGAGCGCGCATGCCACGGTGTGAGATATACAACACGGCAACGTTTGATAAATGACGCACGGGCTGGTTAGGTGAGGCTAACCAAAGCCTTCCACACGCATCGGAGTCGCAGCCCATGACATCCCGGACCTCCATCCGCACCCGCACCCTGGCCACCAGCCTCACGCTCACCGCGGCGCTCGCGCTGAGCGCGTGCGGCTCCGACTCACAGGCCGATGGTGGCGACGAGGCCGCGGGTGAGACCGTGTCCATCACCGATGCGCAGGGCCGCACGGTCGAGGTTCCGGCCAACCCGGAGGTCGTCGTGACGACCGACTGGAGCGTGGCCCGCACCCTGTCCGACCTGGACATCGAGGTGGACGCGGCCCCGGTCTCCAACTCGGCTCTGCCCGAGGACCTCTCGGAGTACGACGGCGGAGACATCCCGACGGTGGGCACTGTCAAGGAGCCGGACTACGAGGCCATCAACGAGCTCGAGCCCGACCTGATCATCATCGGCTCCCGGACTGGCAGCCCGGAGGTCCTCGCCGAGATGGAGAAGATCTCTCCGGTCGTCATCGACATGTCCGTCCGCTTCGAGGAGCCCGCCGAGCAGCTTCCGACGACGCAGGAGCGCGTCGTGCAGCTCGGCTCGATCTTCGGCAAGGAGGCCGAGGCCCAGGAGCTGATGGACGACCTGGTGAGCCAGGTCGAAGAGGTCGGGGCGCAGGCGGCCGACAGCGGGGACACCGCCCTGTTCGTGCAGGTCTCGGGAGGCACGGCCAGCGCCTACGGACCGGGCTCCCGCTTCGGCATCGTCTATGACGCCTTCGGCTACACCGACACCGGGGCCCCGGTCGATGAGGACGGCTCGCACGGGCAGGAGATCAGCCAGGAGTTCTTCACCGAGTACAACCCCGGTGTGCTGCTGGTCCTGGACCGCGCCGCGGCGATCGGCTCGGACGAGGCCCCGGCCCTGGACGTGCTGAACAACGACCTGGTCAACACCACCGATGCCGCGGCCAACGACAAGATCCAGCTGGTTGACGGCTTCTCCTGGTACATCGCGAACGCCGCTCCCAGCTCGATCCAGCAGATGATCGACGACGTCAAGGCGACCCTCTGAGCGCGACCACGACCACCCGCCCCGCCCCGGCGACCAGCCGGGGCGGGGTGCGTCCTGTCCACCTGTGGATCGGCGTCGCCGTCCTGGCCGTGGGTGGCTATCTGTCCCTGGGCATCGGCGCCGCCAGCAGTGTCGGTGTCGCCGACCTGTTCCCGCCGACCGCGCAGGACTGGCACCTGCTGGCGACCTCGCGCATCCCCCGCCTGATGGCCATTCTCCTGGCCGGCGCCTCGTTGTCGGTGGCCGGCCTCATCATGCAGCGCATCACCGCCAACCGCTTCGTCTCCCCCAGCACCTCCGGCACCGTCGAGGCGGCCGTGCTCGGGATCCTCATCGCCACGATGTTCTTCAACTCGACCTCGTTGACGATCAAGATGCTGATCGCGATCGGCACGGCGATCCTGGGCACGATGATCTTCTTGCAGATGCTGCAGCGCATCCAGCACCGGGAGGGCATCGTGGTCGCCCTGGTGGGGCTGATGTACGGCGGCGTCCTGGCAGCCATCACCACCTTCGTGGCCTACCAGCGCGACATGGTGCAGTTCCTCGACATCTGGACGACCGGCTCGTTCTCCGGGATCCTCGAGGGCCGCTACGAACCGCTCTACACGGTCCTGGTGGTCGGTGTGATCGGCTACCTGTTCGCCGACCGGTTCACGGTCATCGGGATGGGCGAGTCGTTCGCCACCAACCTCGGCCTGAACTACCAGCGCATCCTCTATGTCGGCCTGATTGTGGTCTCGGTGATGGCCGCCGTCGTGGTGGTGGTCGTCGGCGCGATCCCCTTCCTCGGGCTGATCGTCCCCAACGTGGTCACCCTGCTGATGGGCGACAACGTCAAGAAGGTGCTGCCGGTCAGCGCCCTGGCCGGTGCGGCCTTCGTGCTGGCCTGCGATGTGGTCGGCCGCGTCGTCATCCACCCCTACGAGCTCCCGGTCGCCACCATCGCCGGAGCCATCGGTGGTGTGGTCTTCATCTGGCTCATCCTCCGCTCGGCCAAGGGAGCTGCCGTATGACGACGCTCCAGTCCCTGCGCGAGCGCGCCTCGGCGCGCGGCCAGTCCGCGACCCGCCCTGCCCACACCTCCGCCGAGGAGGCCCGGCGGCGGCGCCGGATCACGGTGACCCTCGGCATACTGGCCGTCCTGTGCCTGGCCGGGATCATCGCCTACCTGACCTATGACGTGCGCGGCTCCTGGGACTACGCGATGGATCTGCGCGGTCGCCAGGTCGGCTCCCTCGTGGTCGTCGGCGCGGCGGTCGGCGCCTCCAGCCTGGTCTTCCAGACGATCGCCGGCAGCCGGATCCTGACGCCGAGCGTGATGGGCTTCGACGCGCTCTACCTGCTGGTGCAGACGATCGTCGTCTTCTTCTTCGGCGGCACGGCCTTCATGATGATGGGCGTCGGTGAGCGGTTCCTGCTCAACACGGTGGTACTGACGGTCTTCGGCCTGCTGCTGTTCCGGTGGCTGTTCGGGCGCAACAGCCGCAACCTGCTGGTGCTCGTGCTGGTCGGCATCGTGATCGGCTCCCTGTTCGGCTCACTGACCTCGCTGGCCTCCCGCGTGCTCAGCCCCGACGACTTCCTGACCCTGCAGGACGTCATGTTCGCCAGCTTCAACACGGTCGACGGGGCGCTGCTGTGGGTCGCCGCGGCAGTGTGCGCCGTGGGAGTGGTGGCGCTGGTGCCGCTGCTGCGCTACCTCGACGTGGTCGACCTCGGCCACGACAACGCGGTGGCCCTCGGCGCCCCCTACCACCGGGTCGTCACCCTGACCCTGGCCGTGGTCACCGTGCTGGTGGCGGTCTCCACCGCCCTGGTGGGGCCGATGCTCTTCCTCGGTCTCATCGTGGCCAACCTGGCCCGACAGATCATCCCGACCCACCGGCATACTGAGCTGGTGCTGGGGTCCATGCTGGTCGGGGTGCTCTGCACCGTGGGAGGCCAGTTCGTGGTCGGCCACCTGATGGACAACGGCACCACGCTCAGCGTCGTCGTCAACCTGGTGGGCGGCATCTATTTCATCCTGCTCCTGATGAGGACGGTCAAGCTGTGATCACTGTGCGCAACGTCAGCCACCGCTACGACAAGCAGGTGGTGCTCAACGAGGTCGGACTCACCCTCCCCGTCGGAGAACTCACCTCGATCGTCGGGGCCAACGGCGCGGGCAAGTCGACCCTGCTCTCGGTGGTCAGCCGCCTCATCAAGCCCGAGAGCGGGACCGTCTTCATCGATGACCTGGACGTGCAGACCGCCGGTGACGACGCGATCTCCCGTCGGCTGGCGGTGCTGCGCCAGGACAACCGGATCTCGGCCCGACTGACCGTGGTGGACCTGGTCCGCTTCGGCCGCTTCCCCTACAGCAAGGGACGCCTGACGCCGGAGGACCACCGGCTGGTCGACGAGGCCCTGGACTACCTGGACCTGCAGCCGTTCCGCGACCGGTTCCTCGACCAGCTCTCCGGCGGCCAGCGGCAGCGCGCCTACATCGCGATGATCCTGGCGCAGGACACCGACTACATCCTGCTCGATGAGCCGCTCAACAACCTCGACATGAAGCACTCGTCCTCGATGATGACGCTGCTGCGCCGGGCGGCCGACGAGCTGGGCAAGACGATCGTGCTGGTGCTGCACGACATCAACTTCGCCTCCTGCTACTCCGACCACATCGTGGCGATGCGCGACGGAGAGGTGATCGTCCAGGGCACGCCGACGCAGATCATGCGGCGCGACGTGCTGCGCGAGGTCTTCGACATGGACATCCACGTGCAGGACCTCAATGGGGTGCGGCTCGGGATCTTCTGGACCACTGGCGCCCCGGTCGGGCCGGGGCCGCTCGCCGCTGAGGCGGGCGACACCACCCGTGACGAGGACGGTGCGCGGAGAGTGGCCGAGCCCGCGTCGATCACGATCCGCTAGCCGCGGCCCCAGTCAGCCGCACACAACACCGACCCGGCGCCGGGTCGAGGCGGGCGCTGAGGCACGCCGGGGCCAGCTCCTCGGACAGCCCCTCCAGCAGGGCCAGGTTCATGCCACACACCAGTTGGGTGTGCCGTTGCGCGAGCGCGTGAAACGGGCAGTTCGCCAGCATCACCTGGTTGTCCTCGATCCGCGGTTCGTAGCCGTGGCGCTCCAGGACCGAGGACACGCGGGCCAGGGCGGCTGCGGCGTCAGCATCGGTGGTGATGTCGGCAGCAACGGTGCCAGGCGCCCCACCCACCGCCTCACGGGCCAGGGCGACGCCGCGGGCCGAGGCCACCTCGTGCAGCACGTCCTGCACCGGCCGGCCGTCATCGCTCGCCTGCTCGACCGCCGCGGCGAGCAGCTCACCGGCCAGAGCGTACTCCCGGGGAGGCAGGGAGAGCGCCACCTCCTCCCTGCTCGCGCGGTAGACCTTGGCTGGCCGACCGGCACCCGGTCCGGTGCGCCCGCCGAGGCGCTGGTAGTCCACGCTCAGCAGCCCGTCGTCCGCCAGCCGGTCGAGGTGGAACTTCACCGTGTGGTGGGCGATCCCGGTGGCCTCGGCGACCTCCTCGCGGCCCACGGGCTCGTCCCGGCGGCAGACGTACCGGTACAACTCGCGGCGCACCGGCTCGTTCAGCGACGCGATGCCGCTGACGGCGCGTCCGAAGGGGTCAGCCGGTCCGCTCGCGGTGCCGCCCGGGCCCGCGGGGTCCTCGTGCGGTGCCATCAACACTCCCTCTTGCGATCCGTCTCCAACAGGTCTAACGTCAACCATACTCTCCGTTAGAAGCGCCGTCCAGGAGGACCCAGGTGACGACATACTCAGAGCTCTCCCCCAGCCCGGTGCCACATGCCGTGGACCGGCTCGAGGAGGCGACCCGGGCCGCGGCCGCCTTCCTCGCGGCACTCGGTGTCGACTGCGACAGCGAGAGCATGGCGCGCAGCCCCCGGCGGATGGCCCAGGCCTACGCCGCGATGCTCACTGCGCGGCCCTTCGAGATGACGACCTTCGACAACGACGAGGGCTACGACGAGCTGGTCCTGGTGCGCGCCATCCCGGTCCAGTCCGTCTGCGAGCACCACCTGCTGCCGTTCACCGGCATCGCGCACATCGGCTACCTGCCGGGTTCGCGCATCCTGGGCCTGTCCAAGTTCGCCCGCGTCGTGGAGCTGTTCGCCCGCCGCCCCCAGGTGCAGGAGCGGCTCACCCAGCAGATCGCGGACTGGATCGACACGGAGCTCGCCCCGTGTGGCGTCAGCGTCGTGATCGAGGCCGAGCACACCTGCATGACCTTGCGAGGCGTCCGCGCCCGGGGCACCACCACCCGCACCAGCGCGTTGCGCGGCACCCTGCGCGACCCCGCCCAACGCGCCGAGTTCCTCACCCTCATCACCTAGGAGCACCTCATGAGCAGCCAACCCAGCACGGACGCCGGTGTCGTCGTGATCGGTGCAGGTCTCGCCGGCGCACACGTCGTGGAGGCGCTGCGCGCCCGGTCGTATGCCGGACCCGTCACCCTGGTGGGTGATGAGCAGGACCGACCCTATGAGCGCCCTCCGCTCAGCAAGGGCTACCTGCAGGGTGCTGCGGAGATCGAGGAGGCCTACGTGCACCCGGAGGGGTGGTATGCCGAGCACGACGTCTCCACGCGGTTCGGCGACGCAGCGGTGGCGCTCGACCGGGCCTCGCATGAGGTGGAGCTGGCCAGCGGTGAACGGCTCAGCTACGGGACGCTCGTGCTCGCGACCGGCGCCACACCGCGACGCCTCCGCCTGCCCGGCTCCGACCTGGAGAACGTCCTGACCCTGCGCCGGATCGCCGACAGCAACGCGTTGCGGGCGGCGATCGCCGAGCACCGGCGGATCGTCATCGTGGGCGGCGGGTGGATCGGCCTGGAGGTGGCGGCCGCAGCCCGGCTGGGCGGGTCGCAGGTGACCGTGCTCGAGATGGCCGAGCTGCCGCTGCTGCAGGTGCTGGGCGCCGAGGTGGCGCAGCACTTTGCCCGGTTGCACCAGGAGCACGGTGTCGACCTGCGAACCGGCGTGAGTGTCTCGGAGTTGACCGGTGACCACGGGCGGGTCACGGGAGTGGTCGTGGACGGTGAGCGGCTCCCCGCCGACCTGGTGCTGCTCGGTGTCGGCGCGGCGCCGAACACCGACCTGGCGCGGGCCGCCGGCCTGTCCGTCGATTCCGGCATCGTGGTCGATGAACACCTCCGCTCCCCTGACGACCCCGACGTCCTGGCCGTCGGAGACGCCGCCGAGGCACGGCATACGACACTGGGCCCGCTCCGGGTGGAGCACTGGGACAACGCGATCCGGCAGGGCAAGCTGGCCGCGGCGACGATCACCGGTGGCGGCGAGGTCTACGACTGGGCGCCCTACTTCTACACCGACCAGTACGACCTGGGCATGGAGTACGTCGGACGCGGCAGCGCCGAGGACGACGTGGCCATCCGGGGTCACCTGAGCTCCGGGGAGTTCATCGCGTTCTGGCTGCGCGAGGGCACGGTGAGCGCCGCGATGAACGTCAACATCTGGGACGTGAACGAGGACCTGCGGACCCTGATCGGGCGCACGGTCGCCCCGGAACGGCTGACCGATGCCAGCGTGGCGCTGACCGACCTGTGAGCCCGGTCCTGCGGGTGGCCAGGCCCTACTGCAGCAGGAGCACCACGATCAGGAAGGAAACGACGCCGCTGAGGCGCGGTTGCCCGGGGACCTTGCCCCGTGCACCGAGGATGAGGTAGGCAGGGGCGGCGACGATCAGACCTGGGCTCAGCACCAGCCACACCCAGGCCCACCGGGTGGCCAGTCGGGGCTGCGGCGATCTCACCAGCAGCGCGACGCAGGCCACGAGGAGCGCCATCGGCAGATAGGCCCACGCGCCGCGCACCTCCCAGTCGCCGAAAGACCCGTAGGCCCCGCTCTGCCACTCGGCCCGGACGATCTCCAGGTCCGGCGCGATCCCCTGCAGCTCCTGGCCGACATCGCCGATGATGTAGTCGCTCGACATCTCGTCGAACCCCTGCGAGTGCAGCTCCTCCAGTGAGCTGGCCTGCCGCACCTCGGCCACGCTGCGGTGCCAACCGTCCCGCCACTCGAGCCGGACGGTGGAGACCCCCTGCACGCCGTCCGAGTAGCCATCCGGACCATCGAGGGCGCCCACGACGCGCACCTGCTCCACGGCGCCCCGCTGCAGGGCTGCCTGCAGGTCGTCAACGGACACGGCCCGGGCACCGCCGACGAGTGCTCCCAGGAGAGTCACGACATACAGCACCAGGGTCAGCCAGCGCGCGACCTGCCACGCACTGACGCCCTCGCCCCTGGCCCCCACGGCCTCGTGGGCAACCGTCGCTGTTGCCATGCGGGAAGGGTACCGGTCCCGCCCCACCTGCGCGGAGAATGACGCCATCGTCCACCGCGGTCTCCGTGCGTCGTCAGTCGTCGAGGCTCCGGACCGCCCGCAGCACGGCCTCGACGGAGAGGTCGATGTCAGCGGCGGTGGTGAGGTGGTTGGAGACGGCGATCCGCATCAGTCGCCGGCCACGCCACGTGGTGCCACCCATCCAGCAGGTGCCGTCCTGCTGGATCAGGCTGATCACGGCGTCGGTGCGCCGGTCGGCCTCCGAGCCCTCGCCGCCGAAACCGACGAGCACCTGGTTGAGCACCACGTCGTTGACGACCTCGAGCCCGGCAGTGGTCAGGGCGTCGGCACACCGCCGCGCGTGGTCGCTGCACCGGTCGACCAGGTCGGCGACCCCCTGACGTCCGAGCTCCTGAAGGGCCGCCCACACCGCGAACCCGCGGGCGCGTCGAGAGGACTCGGCCGTGTAGTCGGCCGCGCCCGGGGCCGTGCCGGAGCCGGTCAGGTAGGAGGCGGTGTAGGACATCGCGGCCGTCTGCACGTCAGGACGCGAACAGAACGCGAAGCCGGAGTCGTAGGGCACGTTCAACCACTTGTGACCGTCGCACCCCCAGGAGTCCGCCAGCTCCACACCGTCCACCAGGTGCCTACGCGCGGCGCTCGCCGCTGCCCACAGGCCGAAGGCCCCGTCGACGTGGACCCAGGTGCCGTGCTCGCGAGCGATGGTGCAGGCAGTGCGCAGGTCGTCGACGGCACCGGTGTTGACGTTGCCGGCCTGCAGGCAGAGCACGCTCGGATGAGCCTCGTCCGTGGGCTCGGTGGACAGGACCCGTCGGAGGTCGTCGGTGTCGATGGCTCCCTGCGCGTCGACGGCCACCTCCGCCAGTGCGTCGGAGCCCAGGCCCAGCAGCCGCAGGGAGCGGTCGATGGTGGCGTGCCGTTCGGCGCCGGCGAGCACCCTGATCTGCGGCGCTCCGGCGAGCCCGCGGCGCTCCACGTCCCACCCTGCTTGGCGCAACAGGTGGTGCCGTGCCGCAGCCAGTCCGACCGTGTTCGCGGCCTGGGCGCCGGTCACGAAGCCGACCCCGGCTGACGCGGGCAGTCCCAGCAGGTCCTTCAGCCAGGCCCCGGCGACGTCCTCGGCCGCGGCCGCGGCTGGGGCGAGATGACCGTTGAACGCGCACTGGTCCCAACCGACGGCCAGGATGTCCGCGGCCGAGGCGGCCGGCAGGGCACCCCCGATGACGAAGCCGAAGTAGCGGGGGCCCGGCGTGGACATCAGGCCCGGCTGCGCGGCGTCGATGAGCTGCTCGACCACCTCCCCGGCATCGCGTGGCCCCTCCGGGAGGGGGACGGCCAGCCGGCTGCGGACCACGGACTGACCGGCGGGCGCCTGCACCGGCCGCTCGTGCAGGGACGCGCGGAAGTCGGCGGCTTCGTGAGCCGCGCGCTCGAACAGGGCGTGAAGGTCGGCCATAGCTGCTGATGCTACGGCGGTGCCGCAGGCAGCACGAGCGGGCCCCTGACGTGGCTGCGCTGCTCACAGCAGCGTGCCCTTCCGGTCTCCGCCGGCGCCCCCGCAGTCTGGAGTCATGAGCACCGAAACCACAGACCCCGCGCAGGGGCTGGACCACGAGATCCACCGACAGCTCTTTGACCGCCGCACACTCGTGCTGGGCGAGGCCCTCGAGGAGCGCAACAGCAACCGCCTGGTTGCCGCCCTGCTCCTGCTGGCCGACGCCGACCCACGGGAGGACATCCGACTGCTGATCAACTCGGTCGGCGGCTCGGTGCCTGGGATGCTCGCCATCCGGGACTGCATGCGGATGATCCCCAACGACGTGGTCACCGTCAACGTCGGCATGGCCTACAGCGCCGGTCAGTTCCTGCTGTCCTCCGGCGCACCGGGCAAGCGCTACGCACTGCCGCACGCCAAGGTGCTGCTGCACCAGGGATCGGCCGGCATCGGTGGCACCGCCATGGACATCGCCATCCAGGCCGACGACCTGCGGCACACCCGGGACACGGTCCTGGGGTGCATCGCCGAGGACACGGGGCAACCGGTCGAGCGGGTCGAGGAGGACTCCCGCAGGGACCGGTGGTTCTCGGCTCCGGAGGCACTGGACTACGGCTTCATCGACGCGATCGCCGGATCGCTCGAGGACGTGATGCCGGGGCGGACCGCCCCCATCGGCCTGGGGAGCACGCGATGAGCACCTATGCCATCCCCTATGTCACGACGCAGAGTCCCCGTGGAGAGCGCACGCTCGACATCTACAGCCGGCTGCTCGCCGACCGCATCGTCTACCTGGGCACCGGCATCGACGAGGGGGTGGCCAACGCGGTCATCGCCCAGCTCCTGCACCTGGAGAACGAGAACCCAGACACTCCGATCGCGCTCTATCTGAACTCGGTCGGCGGCTCGATCCCGGCAACCCTGGCCATCTATGACGCGATGCAGTTCGTCCGGCCGCGCATCGACACGACCTGCGTGGGCCAGGTGGTCGCCAGCTCGGCCGTCCTGCTGGCCGGCGGTGCGGCAGGGCACCGCTCGATCCTTCCGCACGGGCGGGTCGTGATCCACGCGCCGGCGGCCGAGGGGCGCGGCACCGTGCCGGACCTGATCCTGGAGGCCGACGAGATCGAGCGGGTGCGCCGCATGCAGGAGGAGATCCTGGGCCAGCACACCGGCCACACGGCCGACCAGGTCCGCCGAGACACCGACCGCGACCTCATCCTGACCGCCCAGGCTGCCGTCGACTATGGCGTCGTCGACCAGGTGCTCTCCGCGCGGGAGGCGCTCGTGGCGTGAGTGGGGCGCAACCGCGCGTGGTCCCACGACGTGGAGCCCAGGGCGAACCGCCGGTAGTGGCTGGGCTGCCCGAGGTAGCTGGCCGGTTGCCCCTGCCCTGTCTCCGTCATGCCGAGGCGCTGCAGGATCCGGACTGAGGCCCGGTTGGCCCCGATGGCCTCGGCCCAGATCTCCCGCAGCCCCAGCACCGCAAAGCCGTGCGCCACACCTGAGCGGGCCAGGGCCAGACCCAGACCTCGGCCCCACAGCGACCGGGGTCCCACCAGGAACCCGAGCTCCCGGCGTCCGGCCTCCGTGCCGTGCAGGTCCACGTAGCCCACCAGCCGCCCCTCCTGCTCCGCCGCCAGGCGCAGCAGGTCGGGCGGCGGCGAGGTGATCGTTCTGCGCTGAAAGTCGCGGTGCTCCACCTGCGACAGAGCGGTGGACCACTCGGCGGCCCGGCAGAAATCCGGGTCCTGGGCCCACCCGGCGATGACCTCCCCGTCAGCCGCCGTCAGGGGCCGCAGCGAGACCGCCAGGGGGCGTAGTGGGACGGTCACGCGGCCAGCAGGACGGGGTCGCTCCCCCGGGCCGTGCGCAACGCCACCGTGAGCTGAGCGCTCGCACGACGCGTGAGGTCAAGGACCGACAGGTCCAGGGCACCAGCGAGGGCCTCGAGCATCTCCGAGGACGGGTCCTTCTTGCCCCGCTCGAGCTCGGAGAGGTATTGGGGCGACAGCCCCGCCCGGCCCGCGACGTCGGCGATGCGCTCCCCTCGGAACTCCCGCTCACCGCGGAGCTGCCGACCCAGCGCCTCCCGCCACAGCGGCGGCTGCACGTGGCGCACCGTGCCGCGCCGTGCTCGACCCGGCGACGGGCGGTCGGAGAGTCGCACCACGTTTCCCATGAGGTGACGCTAGCGCGGCGCCCGGACCGGAGCGAGTCATTTCACTCTCGGCAGAGCGAGGCCCCCACCACCGGGGCGGGATCAGGGGCAGGTGAGCATCGGCATACGGCCCCGGGTCAGTCCGCGGCGCGGACGTTGATCAGGTTGGCCCACGGGTCATCGAAGGAGACCGTGCGGCCGTCGTCGCGCGTCTGCATGCCGAAGTGCTTCATCCGCTCGGTCAGCGCTCCGACCTCGTCTGCGGTCGGCACGACGATGTCGACCTGCCCCAGACCGAGGGTCCGCTGACGGGGACCGGCACCACGGGAGTTCCAGACGTTCATCGCCATGTGGTGGTGATACTTCCCGGCGCTGACGAACAGCGCCTGGTTCCCCAGCGTCGCCGTCGTCTCGAAGCCGAGCTTGTGGACATAGAACTCCTGGGCGGTCGCGACGTCCCCCACGGACAGGTGGACGTGCCCCACGATGGCGCTGCCGAGCGCGGCGGGGTCGGCCAGGCCCTCCTCGGTGAGGTGCTCGCGCAGGAACTGGTTCGGGTCCAGGAACAGGGTGGACATCTCGACCTGGCCGTGCGTCCAGCTCCACTCGGTGCGGTCGCGGTCCCAGTAGAGCTCGATCCCGTTGCCCTCCGGGTCGTCGAAGTAGAAGGCCTGGCTGACCAGGTGGTCGCTGGAGCCGACGAACCGGACACCCGGGTACTGCGCGGCGGTGGCCACGGTCGCGGCGAGGGCCTGCTGGGTCTCGTAGAGGATGGCCGTGTGGAAGAGCCCGGCCTGCCCCGGCGTGGCGGCCTTGAGCTCGGGGCTGTGTCGCAGGATGACGACGGGCTCGGTCCCGCGACCCAGCGTGACCCGCGAGCCCTGGCTGGAGAGCACCTGCAGGGCGATCGCGTCCCGGTAGTAGGCGGTCATCACGTCGAGGTCGGCAACGTCGAGGGTCACCGCGCCCATCGAGGTGTCAGCCGCCAGCAGGTCCTTCGGGGTGAGCAGTGCGGGCGTGGTGGTCATCAGTGCCTCTTCCATCATTGGTTGATCTTTCAATCATTCTAACAGAGGCAGCCGCTCGGGCATTCCCGGGGCCTGATGAGACGCGGGCGGCCCCGCACCGTGAACCGGTGCGGGGCCGCTGTCGTGCGGACGTCAGTCTCAGGCAGAGACCAACGAACGCAGGACGTACTGCAGGATGCCGTCGTTGCGGTAGTAGTCCGCCTCACCGGGGGTGTCGATGCGCAGCACGGCGTCGAACTCCACCTTCTCGCCACCGTCCTTCTCGGCCACCACGTGCACGGTCTCGGGGATCGAGTCGTTCAGTGCGGTGATGCCGGTGAAGGAGAAGGTCTCGGTGCCGTCCAGGCCGAGGGAGTCGGCGGTCTGGCCCTCGGGGTACTGCAGCGGCAGCACGCCCATGCCGATCAGGTTGGAGCGGTGAATCCGCTCGTAGGACTCGGCGATGACGACCTTGACCCCCAGCAGGCGGGTGCCCTTGGCGGCCCAGTCGCGGGAGGAGCCGGAGCCGTACTCCTTGCCGGCGAGCACGACCAGCGGGATGCCGGCCTCGGCGTAGGCCTGCGCCGCATCGAAGATGGCAACCGGCTCGGTGGAGCCGTCCAGCAGGTTGCGGGTGAAGCCGCCCTCGACGCCGTCCAGCAGCTGGTTGCGCAGCCGGATGTTGGCGAAGGTGCCGCGGATCATGACCTCGTGGTTGCCGCGTCGCGAGCCGTAGGAGTTGAAGTCTCGACGCTCGATGCCGTGCTCGGACAGGTAGCGACCTGCCGGGCTGTCAGCCTTGATCGACCCGGCCGGGCTGATGTGGTCGGTCGTGACCGAGTCACCCAGCTTGGCCAGCACCCGTGCGCCGCTGACGTCCTCGACCGGCGCCGGCTGGGCCTGCATCCCCTCGAAGTATGGGGGCTTGCGGACGTAGGTGGAGTCATCGGCCCACTCGAAGGTGTCACCGTCGGGGGTGGGCAGCGACTGCCAGCGCTCGTCACCGGCGAAGACGTCGGAGTAGTCCTCGGTGAACATGTCGCGGCTGATCGACGTCGCGATGGTGGCCTCGACGTCCTCGGGCGCGGGCCAGATGTCCTTCAGGAAGACCTCGTTGCCCTCGGTGTCGACGCCCAACGGCTCGGCCTCGAAGTCGAAGTCCATCGTGCCGGCCAGGGCGTAGGCGATGACCAGCGGCGGGGACGCCAGGTAGTTCATCTTGACGTCGGGGTTGATCCGGCCCTCGAAGTTGCGGTTGCCCGAGAGCACGGACGTCACCGCGAGGTCGTTGGCGTTCACCGCCTCGGAGACCTCCGGGATGATCGGGCCGGAGTTGCCGATGCAGGTGGTGCAGCCGTAGCCGACCAGGTGGAAGCCGAGCTTCTCCAGGTAGGGCCACATGCCCGCCTTCTCGAAGTAGCCGGTGACGACCTTGGATCCGGGCGCCATCGAGGTCTTCACCCACGGGGGCACGGTCAGGCCGCGCTCCACGGCGTTCTTGGCCAGCATCGCCGAGGCCATCATCACCGAGGGGTTGGAGGTGTTGGTGCAGCTGGTGATCGAGGCGATCGCCACGTGCCCGTGGTCGATCTCCACCTCCTTGCCGTCCAGCGTGACCGTGGCCGGGTTGCTGGCCCGCTCGCCGTTCGGGAAACGCGCCGAGTGCTCCGGCCGCCCCGCCTGCTCAGAGGCCTCGTGCGCATCGTGGGACGGCGCGTCGGAGGCCGGGAAGGTGTCCGCGAGCTCCTGGTCGACCGAGCTCTTCTCGATGCCCTGGCCGTCGACCACGTAGTTCTTCAAGTCCGCCCAGAACTGCTCCTTGGACTCAGTCACCGCGATGCGGTCCTGCGGGCGCTTCGGGCCGGCGATCGAGGGCACGACCGTGGACAGGTCCAGCTCGAGGCGCTCGCTGTAGCGGGCCTCGACCGAGGCGTCCAGCCACATGCCCTGCTCCTTGGCATAGGCCTCGACCAGGGCGACCTGCTCGTCAGAGCGGCCCGTCAGGCGCAGGTAGTCCAGGGTCACACCGTCGATCGGGAAGATCGCACACGTGGACCCGAACTCCGGGCTCATGTTGCCGATGGTGGCGCGGTTGGCCAGCGGCACCTGCGTCACACCCTCGCCATAGAACTCCACGAACTTGCCGACCACACCGTGCTCCCGCAGCATCTCGGTGATCGTCAGCACGACGTCGGTCGCGGTCGCACCCGCCGGGATCGACCCGGACAGCTTGAAGCCCACGACACGCGGGATCAGCATGGAGACCGGCTGGCCCAGCATTGCGGCCTCGGCCTCGATGCCACCCACACCCCAGCCCAGCACACCCAGCCCGTTGACCATGGTGGTGTGGCTGTCGGTGCCGACGCAGGAGTCCGGGTAGGCCAGGAGCTCGCCGTCGACCTCGCGGGTCATCACCGTGCGGGCCAGGTGCTCGATGTTGACCTGGTGGACGATGCCGGTGCCCGGCGGCACGACCTTGAAGTCCTCGAACGCGGTCTGGCCCCACCGCAGGAACTGGTAGCGCTCCCCGTTGCGCTCGTACTCGATCTCCACGTTGCGCTCGAAGGCATCCGGCTGCCCGAAGACGTCGATGATGACGGAGTGGTCGATGACCAGCTCGGCCGGTGCGAGCGGGTTGATCTTGGTCGGGTCACCACCGAGGTCCACCATCGCCTCGCGCATCGTGGCCAGGTCGACGACGCACGGAACACCGGTGAAGTCCTGCATGATCACGCGGGCCGGCGTGAACTGGATCTCCGTGCTCGGGTCGGCGTTCTCATCCCACTGCGCCAGCGCGTTGATGTGGTCGGCCGTGATGTTCTTGCCGTCCTCGGTGCGCAGCAGGTTCTCCAGCAGCACCTTCAGGCTGTATGGCAGGTTGGCCGAGCCCTCGAGGTCGGTGATGCGGTAGATCTCGTAGCTGGCGTCACCCACCTCAAGGGTGCCCTTGGCCCCGAAACTGTTGGTCGTGTCGCTCACGCCGACTCCTCTCCGATTTATCTTGACGTCAAGATAACTCTATCACAGACGCTCTCCTACCTGGCAGTCTCGCGCACCTCGGGAGCCACGTCTACGGAAGGCTTGCCTAACCCGCACAGCCCGCTCCCCGGTCGCCACCGGACAGGTCGCCCCGGTGTCGAGCCCGTGCGTGTGCGCCGACCTCGGGGAGCGGTGTCAGGCCTCGTCCTCGTCGTCACGCTGGGGGCGGGTGCGGCTCTCCGGGTTGAGAGTGAGGGCCAGCTGGTGCTCAGCCTCGGGCGGGCAGATAAACAGGATCTCGTCGTTGACCTCGATCGCTTCGTCCGGGCTGGGCGAGATCGCCTGACCGTCGCGCAGGATCGTGATCAGCTGGGTGTCCGGAGGCAGGGGAACGTCACCGACGCGGGAACCGACGTAGGGGCTGGACTCGGGCAGGGTCAGCTCGACCATGTGGGCGGCGCCGTGCTGGAACTCGAAGAGCCGCACGATCTCACCGACCGTGACCGCCTCCTCGACCAGCGCGGTCATCAGCCGCGGGGTGGAGACGGCCACATCCACACCCCAGGCGTCGTTGAACAACCACTCGTTGCGGGGGTTGTTCACCCGGGCCACGGTGCGCGGCACGGCGAACTCCGTGCGAGCCAGGAAGGAGACCACGAGGTTCACCTTGTCGTCGCCGGTCGCACAGACGACGTGGTCATAGGTCTCCAGCTGCGCGGTGGTCAGCGTGCTGATCTCACAGGCATCCCCGATGATCCAGTCGGCGGCAGGGACCATCGAGGTCTTGGCCTCGGTGGCGTCCCGGTCGATGATCAGGACGTCATGGCCGTTGTGGAGCAGCTCCCGGCCGATGGAGCGGCCGACACTGCCGGCACCGATCACGACGACACGCACGAGGACCTCACTCCTCCGGCCGGACGGTGTCCAGCCGGTGCTCCAGCTCGGGCAGGGTCCCTCGCCGCGCCACCAGGTGCAGCTCGTCGCCCTCCTGATAGACCGACTCTGCCGTGGGGATCAGGGCGTCACCCAGTCGGGTGACGAAGGCGACCCGCACGCCGAAGGTCCGCTCGATCTCCGTCAGCCGACGCCCGATCCAGAGCGGGTTGACGTGGATCTGGCCGATCACCAGGGCACCGCTGGGATCGAAGTAGTCGGGGGTGCTCCCCTCCGGAAGGAGGTGGTGCAGCGTCTGGTCGGCCGTCCACCGCACCGTGGCCACGGTCGGTATGCCGAGGCGCTGGAAGATCTCGGCCCGCTTGGGGTCATAGATCCGGGCCACGACCCGCTCCACGCCATAGGTCTCCCGGGCCACCCGCGCCGCGATGATGTTGGAGTTGTCGCCGCTGCTGACCGCGGCGAAGGCGAAGGCCTGCGGCACACCGGCGTCCTTCATGACCTCCCGGTCAAAGCCCACACCCTTGATACGACGCCCCGGGAAGTCCGGACCGAGGCGGTGGAAGGCCGCCGGGTCCTGGTCGATGACGGCGACCTGGTGGCCGCGCTTGATCAGGCTGTGCGCGAGGGTCGCCCCGACGCGACCGCAGCCCATGATGACGAAGTGCACGGTGCCGACGCTACCTCGGCGGGCGGTCAGATGTCGGACTCACGGCCAATCTCTCTCTAGAGTGGCCCGCATGGAGTCCGGCGACCTGCTCAAGCGGGTTTTCATCGGTCGCGCACTGCGCACCGATCGGCTCAGCGACACCCTTCTCCCCCGGCGGCTCGGGATGCCGGTGTTCGCCAGCGACGCGCTGTCCTCGGTGGCGTATGCCGTGGACGAGATCGTGCTGACCCTCGCCCTGGCCGGTGGTGCGGCGATCTACTTCTACTCCTGGGAGGTCGGCGTCGCCGTCGGCCTGGTCATGCTCGTCATCGTCGCGTCCTACCGGCAGACCGTCTACGCCTACCCCGGCGGCGGCGGCGACTACGAGGTCGCCTCGGACAACCTGGGGCCGCGCGCGGGGGTGGTGGTCGGGTCCGCCCTGATTGTCGACTACACGCTGACCGTGGCGGTGTCGGTCTCCGCCGCCGTGCAGAACGCGGCCGCGGCCCTGGGGTTCCTGCGGGGCTATGAGGCGGCCGTGGCCGCCGGGCTGATCGCCCTGCTCACGCTGATCAACCTGCGTGGCGTCCGCGAGTCCGGCCGCGCGCTGGCCGTGCCGGTCTACGCCTTCCTCGGTGCCCTCGGCATCCTCATCGTCACCGGAGCCGTGCAACTGCTGACCGGCACGCTCGGCCGGGCCGCGAGCGCCGAGTACGAGCTCCTCCCCGCCGAGGGCTACGAGGAGCTCACCGGTCTGGCCCTGATCTTCCTGTGTCTGCGAGCCTTCGCCTCCGGCTCGGTGGCGCTCACCGGCGTGCAGGGCGTCGCCAACGGGGTGCCCGCACTGCGACGGCCCAAGAGCCGCAACGCCGCCTCGGTCCTGGCCATCATGGCCACGCTGTCGATCACCATCATCGTCTCGGTGCTCTGGCTGACCCGGGAGACCGGCATCCAGATGGCGGTCAACCCCGAGCAACAGCTCCGCCAGGACGGCGAACCGGTGGGTCCCGACTTCGTGCAGGACACGGTGCTCGGCCAGCTGTCCAAGGTCGTCTTCGGTCCGGAGGCCCTGGGCGTCCTGCTGGTAGCGATCACGACGGGCGTGATGCTCTTCGTGGCCGCCAACACCGCCTTCAACGGGTTCCCGGTGCTCGCCTCCCGGCTGGCGCGCGACCGCTTCCTGCCGCGGGGGCTGGTCACCCGTGGCCACCGGCTGACCTACTCCAACGGCATCATCCTGCTGGCCGCCGCCTCCGCCGCGCTCGTGCTGGTCTACCGCGCCACGGTGACCGAGCTGATCCAGATGTACATCGTCGGCGTGTTCATCTCCTTCACCTGCAGCCAGGCCGGCATGGTCCGACACTGGAACCGGCGCCTGCGCACCGAGCTCAGCCTGCGCCAGCGTGTCGGCATGATCCGCAGCCGCACCATCAACCAGGTCGGGGTCACCGTCTCCACCGCCGTGTTGGTGATCGTCCTGCTCACCCGCTTCACGAACGGAGCGGGGCTGTCCCTGCTCGCGATCGGTCTCATCTGGATGGGGATGACCATGGTCTACCGCTATCACCGCACGATGGACAACGAGATCTCACTGCCCGCCGAGGGCGTGGACACCAGCCAGGTCGTGCCCTCCCGGGTGCACGCCCTGGTCTACGTCCCCCGCCTGGACCGCCCGACGATGCGGGCGCTTGCCTACGCTCGCGCGACCCGGCCCCACACCCTCGAGGCGATCACCGTCGACGTCGTGCCGGAGTCGACCCAGGAACTGCGGGCGGCGTGGGAGGCCCGCGAGCTTCCGGTGACGTTGCGGGCACTGGACTCCCCCTACCGAGAGTCCGTGCGGCCGGTCATCGACTATGTGCGGCGCGTGCGCCGGGACCGGCCCCGGGACGTGGTCGTGGTCTACCTCGCCGAGTATGTCGGGCGTGAGGGCTGGTGGATCAGGATGGTCCGGGACCGCACCCTGGAGCGGCTGCGGCGCGGGCTGCTGCGCACCACGGGCGTCATGCTGGTGACCGTGCCGTGGCAGGGAGAGGGAACCGATGAGGACTGAGCAGACCGGGGCGGCACTCGGTGACCGTTTCGTCGTCGCCGTCGGGCCTGTGGCCCACGGCGGTCACTGCATCGCCCGCCACGAGGGCCAGGTGCTCTTCGTCCGGCACACCCTGCCCGGTGAGCGGGTCCGCGTCGAGGTCACCGAGATCGGTCCGGGCGGGCGGTTCGCGCGGGCCGACGCCATCGAGGTCCTGGAGCCCGCCCCCGCGCGAGTGCCGGCGCCCTGCCCCTGGTCCGGCCCCGGCCGATGCGGCGGCTGCGACTGGCAGCACGTGTCACCGCAGGGACAGCGCGCGCTCAAGCATGACGTGATTCTCGAGCAGTTCTCCCGCCTGGCTGGCCTGGACCTCACGGAGCACCTCGGCCGCGACATCGAGGTGGAGGCGATCCCCGGCGACCGCGACGGCCAGGGGTGGCGCACCCGCGTGGAGTTCGCCGTCGACGACGCCGGTCACCCCGGTCTGCGCCGGCACCGCAGCCACGACATCCTCCCTATCGACACCTGCCTGATCGCCGACCCGCGGGTGCTCGGCACCGGTGTGCTCGCCACGACCTATCCGGGAGCCACCGCGGTCGATGTCGTGGCGCCGTCGGTCGGCGCACCCGTCGTGGTGGAGGTGCCCGACGGTCCCGTCCCCGTGGTCCGTGAGCGGGTCGCCCTGCCCGACCGCGAGCTCGAGCTGGACGTGTCCGCCCGCGGGTTCTGGCAGGTGCACCCGGGCGCCGCCCGCACCTTCGTCGCCACCGTTCTGGAGTGGCTGGCACCTCGCCCGGGTGAGCACGTGCTGGATCTGTATGCCGGGGTGGGGGTCTTCGCGGCAGCGTTCGCCCCCGCGGTGGGTGACCGGGGTTCGGTCGAGGCGGTCGAGGGTGACCGGACGGCCACCGAGCATGCTCGGGACAACCTGGCTGCCAGCCCGTGGGTCACGGTGACCCGCGACCGGGTGGACCGTGCCGTGCGCCGGATGGTGCGCGCTGGCCGCACCGCCGACCTGGTCGTGCTGGACCCTCCGCGCACCGGCGCCGGACGCGCGGTGTGTCGGGATGTCGGGGCGCTCGGCCCACGCACGATCGGCTACGTCGCCTGTGACCCGGCCGCACTGGCCAGGGACGTCGGCTACCTCATCGAGGAGGGCTATATCCTGCGCGACGTGCGCGCCTTCGACGCCTTCCCGATGACCCACCACATGGAGCTCGTGGCCGCCCTCGACGCCCCGTGAGCCGAGCCGATGAGTTTTCGTTGGGCTGGGAGTCGGGTCTGTCATGAGCACATCACCCGAGCCGACCCGAGGGGACATGATGAACTGGACGCTGGAGGTCGTGGTGGTCCCGGTGGCCGAGATCGACCGGGCCAAGAGCTTCTACGCCGACCAGCTGGGCTTCACGGTCGACCACGACACCACGATCAGCCCCGGCAACCGCGTGGTGCAGCTGACTCCGCGGGGCTCCGGCTGCTCCATCGTCATCGGCGAGGGCGTCGTGCCCTCCATGCCGCCGGGCAGCCTCCAGGGCCTGCAGCTGGTGGTCCCGGACCTGGTGGCAGCGCACGCGCACCTGGTCGAGCGTGACGTCGAGGTCAGCGAGATTCACGTCATGGGCGGTCCCCCCGATGCGCTGGAGCGGGGAGGATCGGCACTGGACAACATCGGCTTCGTCTACTTCCAGGACCCGGACGGCAACAGCTGGGCCGTCCAGCAGATCTCCGCGCGCGGGTGAGGTCGTGTCCGCCTTCCTGGGTGCCGCGCCGTCGTGACCACGTCGACCGCTGCCGCGCTGCTCGAGGAGCTCCACGCCGTGGCCGACCCGGCCCGGCACCCCAACGAGCACTACCGGGGACCCGGTGAGGTGCTGGGGGTCCGGATGGGCACCCTCTTTGCCATCACGCAGCAGGCGAGGAGCATGCCCCTCGCGGAGGTCGAGAAGCTGCTCGACCTGAGTGCCTACGAGCCGAGGCTAGCGGCCATCTGCATCCTCGACTTCGGCGTGCGTGGGCAACGCGTCACCGAGGACCAACGGGAGGCCCGCTACCGGCTCTACCTGGATCGACACGATGCGATCGACACGTGGTCCATGGTCGACCGGGCGGCTCCCCGCGTGGTCGGCAACTACCTCAGGGAGCGGTCCCGCGCACCGCTGTTCGAGCTCGCGGCCTCCCCTGATCCCCTCCGCAGGCGCACGGCGATGACCGCGCCGTTGAGTTACACCCGACCACTGCACGCGCCAGGCATCACCGACCTGCTCAGGCTCGCCGAGCTGCTCTTGGACGACCCCGACCCGGTGGTGTCCAAACCGGTCGGCATCGCCCTCAAACACGCTGGTGGGGTCGCCCCCGAGGCTGTCGAGGAGTTCCTGGACCGTCTCGGTGACCGGGTGCCGGCACCGATCCGTCGCCAGGCGAGGGCCAAGCTACCGCCGCGCACCTGAACCGCCCGACCGGGCACGACCGTGCCACCGTCACGACCGGAGGCCGCGCCACCCCTCGCTCGTCATGGCCCGGTCACGGCGCAGGTTTGTCCTCGGGCTGGGCCGCGGACGACTCGGCGGTCGGGGTGTGGCCGGTGGCGAGCATGATGCCCATGATCACGATGGCCGTCAGGTAGGCCGGCCAGCCCAGCACGATCTTGCTCACCCCGAGCCAGGCGACCTCCTCGGCGAAGTAGAGCGGCAGCATGATCGCCACCCGCACGACGAAGAGCACCACCAGGACCCAGGTGAGCCGGCTGCAGACCTTGACCAGCGCGCTGTCCCTGCGCCAGGCCGTGGGGTGCTCGACATAGTCGGGATCACCGGCCGCCACGATGAAACCCACTGCGGGCCACCTGGTGAGGATCGAGATCAGCGTCCCCACGGCATACGCCGCCGAGGTCAGGATGCCGGGCAGGAAGGCGTCCTGGGCGTTGCCCGAGCGCAGGGCGAAGAACGCGGCGATCGCCGTGGCGAAGATCGAGGTCAGCACGAAGCGGACCGAGCCGCCGATGTAGAGGCGGATGCCCAGCAGGATGATCGCCACGCCGCCGGCGGCCAGCAGCGCCGGCCGGACCTCGTCGCGGATCAGCCACAGGACCACGAACGCGACGGTGGGCAACGCCGTCTCCAGCGAGCCGTACCACCCGCCGAGCACGTCGGAGATCCGGCGGCGGATGACCTGCTCGACCGTCTCGACGGCGGCGACCTCGTGGTCCGGACCGGACGCCTCGCCCTGGCCTGGGACGCGCTGCTGCTCAGACATGCTTCGGCAGCATCTGGTAGCCCGGGTTGAAGATCGTGATGCGGCCATCCACCAGCGTCACCCGCCCGGTGAGGGTCAGATAGGCGCCGGGTCGGATGCCGGCGATCTCGCGGCGACCGAGCCAGACCACGTCGAGGACCCCGGTCCCATCGAACAGCTCGATGCGCAGCTCGGGGGCCCGACCGGCGGGCAGGACCGCGATGCTGTGGACGGTGCCGGTGACCGAGGCCTGCGACCGGACCTGCAGGTCGGCGATGCGCGTGCACCCCGGGCGGGAACACTCGGCGGCCAGCTCCTCGGCCGCCAGCTCGGACTCGTCAACGGCCAGCTCGTCCAGGGCCTTGCGCAGGCTCATCGGTCGGTCTGCTCCGGCCCGTCGGCAGGGGGCCCTGCGGCGTCGTCGGCCCCCGCTGCGGCCTGGGATGCGGCCGCCTGCTCCGCGGCCTTCTTCTCGGCAGCGGCCTGTTGGGCGGCCTGGCGCCTGCGGGCGGCCTCCTCCACGACGGACTTGGGCGGCGTCAGCGCCAGCACCTCACGTGGCGGGCGTGCCTCGGTCCCGCGGTCGACGACCACCCGGCGCAGGAAGGAGCGGACGACCTGCAGCTGCTGCGGGTCACCGGCGGCGGGGCCGTTGATCACGGCGCGCACGAACCAGCGGGGCCCGTCGACCCCGATGAAGCGGTTGGGGGCGAAGGCGACGCGACCGCTGGCGTCGCGCCCCGGCATACGGGCCAGCAGTTCCTGGCCCAGCACGCCCTTGGGGTCGACCTGGGCGGAGCCACCGGCTGCCTTGATGCCCTCGACCAGGCCCTCGCGGATCTCAGTCCACAGTCCCTCGCTGCGCGGCGCGGCGAAGGCCTGCAGCTGCACCTTGGAGGTGCCGATGGTGCAGGTCACGCCCGTGATGCGGTTGGTCGCCTTCTCCAGGTCCAGGCGCATCTCCATGCCGGGGACGGCCGGGACCTTGAGGGCTCCGAGGTTGACCAGGCCCGTCGCCTCCGGGCGCTCCGAGATGTCGTAGGGACCGTCGAACTCACGCTCCCAGTCACGGTCCACGCCCGGCTCCCCCTCCGGGACGACCTGCTCGGTCGTCTCCTCGACCGCGTCGGCGGTCTCCTTCTTCTTCCGGCCGAAGATTGCCACGAGGCGTCAGTCCTTCTCAGTCTTGGTGTCGGTGCTGGTCTGGGTGGTGCCGGTCCCGAATCCCCCGGAGGCACCGTGCCCGCTCGTGCCCCGTGCGCTGCCGGGCAGCGTGGCCACCTCGGTGAAGGCCACGACGGACACCGGCTGCACGATCAGCTGGGCGATCCGGTCGCCGCGCTGCACCGTGAAGGCGTCGGCGGCGTCGGTGTTGAGCAGGTTGACCATGATCTCGCCGCGGTATCCCGCGTCGATGGTGCCCGGCGCGTTCACGATGGTGATGCCGTGGCGGGTGGCCAGGCCGGAGCGGGGGTGGGTGAAGGCCGCGTAGCCGTCGGGCAGGGCGATCGCCACCCCCGTCGGCACCAGCGTGCGCTGCCCCGGCGCGAGCGTCACGGTCTCGCGGGCGAACAGGTCGACCCCGGCATCACCCGGGTGTGCCCTGCCGGGGACCGGCAGGGCGTCGTCGAGCCGTTGCAGAAGCACCGGAATCGGTTGGGTGGTCACGTGAGTCGAGGGTACCCGCAATGCGCGGGCCCCCGGCCATCGTCGGTGGTCAGGCCGCGCACTCGGTGCAGACGGGAAGACCGCCGACCTCCTTGGCGAGCTGGCTACGGTGGTGCACCAGGAAGCAGCGCGAGCAGGTGAACTCATCGGCCTGGCGCGGCAGCACCCGGACCGACAGCTCCTCACCCGACAGGTCTGCCCCCGGGAGTTCGAACCCTTCGGCGTGCTCCGTCTCGTCGACGTCCACGCTCGAGGAGCTCTTGTCCGCCCGCCGAGCCTTCAGCTCCTCCAGAGAGTCCTCATTGATGTCGTCCTCAGACTTACGAGGTGCGTCGTAGTCGGTTGCCATGACGTCCCTCTCCTCTCTCTCGAGCTGGTGTCACAGGGCCTGGCTGACCCTGTGGTGTGCGATTGGTCTGCGTATGAACGTCGGAAGACCCGATTTTGTGCCCGCCCCTGGCTGCACTGTCGCCAAAGGTCAGGTTCTTGCGTCACGGCGCCTGTGCCGTGGGTGCAGATGCCCGCGAACGCAGTCGTTCGCGGGGATTGTGCCGTATGCCGTGCCGGTGCACCTAACCGGGGGGTCGCCATGGCCTCACCGGCCCGTCCTCCGGTCAGCCCACCAGGTCAGCAGACACAGCCCCACGGCCGCCAGCTCGACCCGGTCGACCAGCCTGCGCGCCCGGGTCACGACAGGCGCCTGCGGGCGTGGCCCCTCGCCCAGGAGGGGCCGGTCCTCGGTCCGTTCGCCGTAGCGCAGTGGTCCCCCCAGCTCCACGCCCAGGGCACCCGCCAGGGAGCTCTCGGCGACACCCGCGTTGGGCGAGGGGTGGGCGGCGGCGTCCCGGCGCACCGTGGTGATGACCTGCCGAGCCCGGCCCGGAGCACACCCGGTCAGCAGCACCGGGAAGGCCCTCGCGGGTGGCCAGGCCAGCACGTCGTCCAGCCGGGCCGAGGCCCAGCCGTAGCGCTCGTAGCGCGCGCTGTGGTGCCCGACCATGGCGTCCATCGTGTTGGAGGCGCGGTGCGCCAGGGCACCCGGCGCGCCGCCGAGGAGCCCCCAGAAGGCCGGTGCCAGCACCGCGTCCACGGTGTTCTCCGCGAGCGACTCCACCACGGCTGCCGCCACACCGGCGGAGTCGAGCCCGGAGGGCTCGCGCCCCGCGAGCCAGGAGAGCTGGTCCCGGGCCGCGGTGAGGTCCTCTTCCCTCAGGCGATCCTCGATCTGGCCCGCGGTCCCGCGCAGCAGACGGCCCGCGCTGGCGAGCCACACGGCCACGGCGGTCGAGAGCACCTCACCGTGGGTGCCGCGCCCTCCGGCGGCCGCGCGCAGCGCTTCCCCGGCCGTCACGCCGAGCCCGACCCCGAGCGCGGCGTGCCACGTGCCGCGGGGCCGAGAGTCGGCATACAACCGCTGTTCCACCCCCTGCATGGCCGTGCCGAACCACGCGACGGGGTGGAGCCGGTCCGGTGGTTCACCGAGCAGGCGGTCCAGCACCAGGCCGACGGCGACGCCGAGCGCACGGTCACCCAGGCGGCTCACCAGCCCGGCTCCGCGCCGGGCGCGACCGCCGTCCGAGCCAGCTCCAGCAGGCCCGGGACGTCCAGGTGCGCCTCGACCCAGTCGGCCAGGTGGTCCAGGTGGGCGTCCAGGGCCCGGGCGTACGGCACGCCTGAGGGAGTGAAGGAGCGGTCGCGGTCTGCGGCCACCTCGGCCAGCAGCCCGTGACGCAGCCCGTCGCTGTCGAGCACACCGTGCAGGCTGGTGCCGAGCACCCGGCCGTCGGCGCTCCGGCAGCCCTCGGGCCCTTCCTCCAGGTGCAGCCACGCCTGCGCGGAGCCGTGGCGCTCCGGGCGGCCCCACCTGATCTGGTAGCCGGAGACGGAGGGCGTCCCGGCCGGGCCGTCGGGGACCCCGCTCGACCGGGTGACGACCTTGGGCGCCGCGAACGTCGTGGCGACGGGCAGCAGCCCCAGGCCGGGAACCGTCCCGGCCCCGGACTCCACCTCGTCGTGGATGACCTCGCCGAGCAGCTGGTAGCCGCCGCAGATCCCGAGGACCCGGGCGCTGCTGGTCGCGAGGGCACGGTCCAGCCCCCGGTCCCGGAGCCAGGCGAGGTCGGCCACCGTGGCGCGGGTGCCGGGGAGCACGATCAGGTCGGCGTCGGCCAGGTCACCGGGACGGGTGGCCCAGCGCAGCTCGACGGACGGCTCGAGCACCAGGGGGTCCAGGTCGGAGGGGTTGGCCAGCCGGGGCAGGTGGATGACCGCCACGCGCAGCGGCCGGGCGGACGCGCCCTCACTGCCGACCGGCTCCGGTGCCGGCCGCCCGGGCGAGGCCAGGTCCAGCGAGTCCTCGACCCCCAGCATCAGGTGGTCGCCCAGGTGGGGCAGCACCCCCAGGACGGGCAGCCCGGTGCGTTCCTCCAGCTCCCGCAGACCGTCGGCCAGCAGCGACGCGTCGCCCCGGAAGCTGTTGAACACGACACCGACCAGCCGCTCCCGCAGCCGGTCGGGCAGCAGGGCCCAGGTGCCGTAGGCCGAGGCGAAGGCCCCTCCCCGGTCGATGTCGACCACGAGCACGGCCGGAATGCCCGCGGCAGCGGCCAGCGGCAGGTTCACCAGGTCCCGGTCCAGCAGGTTGATCTCCGCCGCACGGCCGGCGCCCTCCAGCACGACCACCTCGTGCATCGCCCGCAGCCCGACCAGCGACCGGAGGACCAGGGTCCGCAGGCGCACTGCGCGCTCGCCGTAGCCGTCGGCCTCGTCGACGGCCACCTCCTCCCCCAGCACGACCACATGGGAGGAGCGGGCTCCGGAGGGTTTGAGCAGGACCGGACCCATCCGCCGGTCGGTCTCGACGCGGGCGGCCAACGCCTGCATCGCCTGCGCCCGGCCGAGCTCACCACCGTCGGGGGTGACGGCGGAGTGGTTGGACATGTTCTGCGCCTTGAACGGCGCGACCTGCACACCTCGGCGCGCCAGGGCCCGGCACAGCGCGGACACGACCGTCGACTTGCCGGCGCCACTGGTCGCCCCCACGACCAGGAGCGCACCACGGGCGGTGCTCAATAGTCGATCCCCCGCCGCGCCCGGATCCCGCGCTCGAAGGCGTGCTTGACCTTGACCATCTCCGTGACGGTATCGGCCACCTCGATCACCGGCTCCGGCATCTCCCGCCCGGTGAGGAAGACGCTGACGTCCTCGGGGCGGTCCCGCAGGACACCGGCGACCTCGACCGGGTCGATCCAGCCCCAGTTCATCGGGTAGGAGATCTCGTCCAGCATCACCATCCGGTGCGACCCCGCGGCGATCAGGTCCTTGCTGAAGGACCAGGCCGCGACGGCCTTGGCGCGACTCTCGTCCAGATCGGTGGACTCCCACGAGAAGCCGTCCCCGGCGCTGGCCCACTCCACCCCGAGCTGTCGCAGCATCGCCTCCTCGCCCGTGCGCCACTTCCCTGACTTCAGGAACTGGACCACCAGGGTCGGCCAGTCCCGCGCCCTGCTGCGCAGCAGCGTCCCGAAGGCCGCGGTGGACTTGCCCTTGCCGTGGCCGGTGGTGACCAGGACCAGGGACGGCGCCGAGCGCAGCGCCCTCCGGTCGTAGGGCCGTGCGGTGCGTGGCTCGGTGTGCTCGGGGTTGTTCACGAGACCTCCTGGGTCCGGTCGGGGTCGAGTGGGTGGTGGGTGGGCGAGCCTCGTCGGCCCGGTGGGGTGCAGTGCTCGGTGGCAGACACCGCGCCGGTATGCCGTGGGGCACGGGGGGCGGGCACGACGACCAGGTGCCCGTCCAGGTGGTGGACGTGCAGGGGCCAGCCGTAGACCTGGCTGAGCAGCGAGTCCTGCAGCACCTCGTGGGGCGTGCCCAGAGCGACCGGCGCACCGCGCTCGAGCAGCAGCAACCGGTCGGCATAGCGGGAGGCGATCCCCAGGTCGTGCATCGCCGCCACCACGGTGAGCCCGTCCCGATGGCGCAGGTCATCGACCAGCTCGAGCACCTCCACCTGGTGACCGGGATCGAGGGCGCTGGTCGGCTCGTCCAGCAGGAGGACCGGTGCCTGCTGGGTCAGCGCGCGGGCGATGACCACACGCTGGGTCTCTCCCCCGGAGAGTCCGCGCAGGGTCCGGTCGGCGAACCCGCCCATCCCGAGCCGGTGCAGCGCGTCGACGGCGATGCGACGGTCGGCGGGAGACTCCCGCTCGAGCCACCCGAGGTGGGCGGTGCGACCGAGAAGGACGTACTCGACCACGGTCATCCCGGGCGGCAGCTCGGGTGACTGGGGCATGAGCGACACGTCCCGCGGGCCCGGGACCGAGCCATCACCGAGGTGCACCTGTCCAGTGCTCGGCACCAGCCCGACCAGGGACCTGAGGAAGGTGGACTTCCCCGATCCGTTGGGACCGATCAGGCCGAGCCACTCGCCACGGTGCAGGTCCAGGTCGACGCCCGCGAGCACCTGCACACCGCCGAAGGCGACCTGCACGTCACGGGCGCGCAGGACCGCTGGCGAGCGGGTCGTCGGGGAACTCATGCGTCGTGCCTCCGTCGCCACAGGATGACGCAGAAGAACGGCGCCCCGACGAAGGCGGTGATCACGCCGACGGGCAGCTCAGCAGGCGCGGTGAGGGTGCGTGCCCCGATGTCGACGAGGGCGAGGAAGCCACCTCCCACGACCGCGGACAGCGGCACGATCGCCCGGTAGGAGTGCCCGACCAGGACCCGCACGATGTGCGGCGTCACGAGCCCGACGAAGGCGATGAGGCCGCTGACCGACACCGCCGCCGCCGTGATCAGGGTCGCGGCGGTCACCACGAGCAGGCGCGAGCGCGCCGGCTTCAGACCCAGGGCACGGGCCTCGTCGTCGCCCAGCCGCAGGACGTCCAGGTGACGGGCGTGCAGCAGCAGGACCAGGCCGGCAACCAGGACATAGGGCAACAGGAGCAGCACGGGGTGCCAACCGTCGGCGGCCAGCCGGCCGAACAGCCAGGACAGCACCTCCCGCGCCCTGGTCTGGTCCAGCCGTTGCAGGGCGAACGTCTGGGCCGCCGAGAACAGCGCCGCCATCGCGACGCCGGCCAGCAACAGCGTCGCCGGGTTCCGGAACGAGCCGCGGGCCACGAGCACGGAGCCGGTGACGGCCAGCAGCGCGCCGACGAACGCGGCCATCGGCAGTGCGGCGACCGGGCCGAGGGCAAGGTTCAGGCCGAAGCCGAGGGCCAGCACGGCACCGAGCCCCGCCCCCGCTGACACGCCCAGCAGGTAGGGATCGGCCAGCGGGTTGCGGAAGACGCCCTGGTAGCCGGCTCCGGCCACGGCGAGCGAGGCCCCGACCAGGGCGGCCAGGACGGTGCGCGGGAGCCGGATCTGCCACAACACCGCCTCGTGCTGGGAGGACAGCGTCCGGTCGACCTCGATGAGCGGGACGGCGTCCAGGAGGGAGCGGATCACGCCACCCACCGGCAGTCCGGCGGCGCCCTGCGTGGCCGAGAGCAGGCAGGCCAGCAGGAGCAGAGCCAGGCTGCCGAGCAGGGCGGGAACAGGCAGCCGGAAGGCTCGGTCGGCGGACCGCTCCAGGGGGTCGCCCGCGCTGGCGGCGTGCGTTCGGGTGGTCACCGACCGACCGGCGCGCCGACCTGGCTCATCGCCCCAGCCACGGTCTCCACCAGCTGGGGAAGTCGCGGACCCCAGCGGGAGGCGATGTCGGCGTCAACCACCACGATGTTCCCGTCCCGCACGGCGGAGACGTCGGCCCAGCCGGGCCGGGCCGCCACGTCCTCGGCGGTGTAGGACACCTGGTCGGTGATGACGATCAGCTGCGGGTCGGCCTCGATGATGGCCTCCTCGGTGAGCTGGGGGTAGCCGGCCTGGTCGGCGTCGGCCGCGTCGGCGATGTTGACCGCCCCCATCTGCTCATACACCGAGCCGATGAAGCTGTGGCTGCTGGCGGAGAAGAACGTGTCGTCGAGCTCGTGGTAGACCCGCAGCCCCTCCTCCTGCGGAGCTCCCTGGAAGGCCTCGTCCATCTGGGCGCGCAGGTCCTCGATCACGGTGGCCGTCTCGTCCACGTGGCCGGTCGCGATCCCCAGGGCCGCCATCGTGTCGTAGCCGTCCTCGATGTCGGCTGGCGCCGGGTTGACCAGGACGGGGATGTCGAGGGCGTCCAGCGAGGCCACGACGTCGTTGCTGTCGTTGGCGATGACCACCAGGTCCGGTTCGTAGCCGACGATGGCCTCGACGTTGGGGTCGTAGCCGGAGAGGTCGGTGACCGGCGCCTCCTCCGGGAAGGTCGAGTAGGCATCCACGGCGATGACCTGCTCACCCGCGCCGATGGCGAACAGCGTCTCGGTGGCCGACGGGGACAGCGACACGACACGCTCAGGCTGCTCGTCGATGATGACCTCACCGGAGGCGGTGTCCAGCGTGACGGGGAAGTCGTCCGCCGCGCTCGTGGCCGTGGTGTCGTCGCTCGGTGCGGTGGCGCTGGCCTCGTCCGTTGCGTCGGTGCCGGTGGCCTGCTCAGCTGGCTGGTCGTCGCTGCCGCAGCCGGCCACCACGAGGGTCAGGCAGAGAAGGAAGGCGGCGGGTGCGGCCGCCCGGGGACGGATGGTCATCTGGTCTCCTGTCGGTCGAGGTGAGTGCTCGAGCGACAGCAGTCCCGGTCAGGATCCGTCTGCCGAACCAGCCCTTGTCCTCGAGGGCAAAATGGTGCGGAACGCCAGGCAGTTCGACCGGACTCGTCCACCTCTGACCGGGGTCTGGGTGGCTTCACCGTTGCGGGACAGTGCCGGGTTCTCACCGGACTTCGTCTGCATGACGCTGGGCACTCTACACAGGCCCCCGGACCTCCGCGGCCGCATCCCGGTGGAGTGCCTGGTCCAACCGCTCCAAGCCCTCCGGGGCGGGGACCGCGATCCGCACCGTGCCGGGCAGCCCGAAGCTGGCACAGTCGCGCACCAGCACCCCGTGGGGCGCGAGGCGCTCCCGCAGCCCGGCGGCGTCCTCGACCAGGACCCAGGGGGCGTCGCCAGGCCGCACGCTCAGCCCATGCCCCTGCAGCACCTCGACCAGCTGGCCACGGAGCCCGCTAATCGCCCGCGACCAGCCCGGCAGGTCGGCACCGGCCAGCAGGTCGGGCAGCACGGCGAGGGCGAGGGTGCTCACCGACCAGTGCGGCTGCGCGCGGGTGAGTCGCTCGATCAGCTCCGGCGCAGCCACGACGTAGCCCAGCCGCAGCCCGGGACAGTGGAACGTCTTGGTGAGCGACCCCACGACCACGACGCCGGGTCGTCCGGCGCTCCATCGGCCGGTGGCCAGGGCGTAGAACGCCTCGTCCCAGACATCGGCGTGCTCGTCGGGGCCGGCGAGCACGCCGGTGGGGCTGTGCGGGTCGGTGCGCCACACCGGGCCGGTCATGCCCCGCGGGTGGAGGGCAAACTCCGGCTCGCTGCGGATGTGTCCGCCCAGGACGGAGCTCACCAGGTGGATCGCCTCGCTGCCCCCGTTGGTCAGCAGCACCCGCTCCGGCCCGACTCCCAGTGCGTCCGCGAGCAGACCGGTCGCTTCCCGGGTGTCCGGGTAGCGCCCCAACGCGTCCAGGTGTCGGACGACCAACGGGGCGACCGGTGGAGCCACAGGGTTCATGTTCTGGGACAGGTCCACGAGTTCGTCGGGGTCCAGCCCCAGAGCCCGCGCCACCGCGAGACCGTCACCGCCGTGGGTTCCGGCAGCAGGAACCGCGGCGGTGGGTCGGGACCCCGCGTCGTGGGACACCCGGGACATGCCGGTCCTTCAGTCCGCGCCGCAGGCGGCGGGCTTGGCGACGCGCAGGTTCGGGCAGCAGCCCGGAGCACAGACCGACGGCCATGGCTCGGCCACCGGCCAGGACGGTCGCTCCGGGGACTCACCGCGCGCTTCTGCGGCACGCTCCACGACCAGGTCGGCCAGGCCGGAGACGAACTGCGGGTCGATGCCCACCGTCGGCACGCGCAGCACCTCGATGCCGACCTCGGCTGCCGTCTCCTGTGCTTCGGTGTCCAGGTCGAAGATGACCTCCATGTGGTCGGAGACGAAGCCGATCGGCGCCAGGATCACCTGGGTCACGCCCTCGCTCGAGAGCTCACGCAGCCGGTCGTTGATGTCCGGCTCGAGCCACGGTTGGGTGGGCGGGCCGGAGCGGGAGCAGTAGGTCAGCTCGCCGACCAGGTCCTCCCCCAGCGTGGCCCGGACCTCCTCGGTGATCGCGCGGGTCAGAGCCTCATGCTGGGCGCTGTAGACATTGCCCTCACCGTCCCCCGGACCCGAGGTGTCATCCATCCCGTTCGGGATGGAGTGCGTGACGAAGACCAGGCGCGGCACCTCGCCGCTGCGGTCGCGGACCTGGCGGGCAGCCTCGGTGACCAGGCGAGCGTTGGTGGAGGCGAAGCCGGGGTGATTCCAGTACTGCCGGACCTTGTCGACCCGCACCGGCGTGCCCTCCTCGGTCAACTCGGCGATCGACTCGGCGAGGTCCTCGCGGTACTGCCGGCAGGAGCTGTAGGAGCTGTAGGCGCTCGTGGTGACCGCCAGGAACCGGGTCATCCCCTCGCTGGCTGCTCCGCGCAGGGTGTCGGTCAGGAACGGCTCGGAGTTGCGGTTGCCCCACAGCAGGGGCGTGCTGATCTCGCGGCGCGCGAACTCCTCACCCAGGGCGGCCAGCAGCGCGCGGTTCTGGTCGTTGATGGGGCTCTTGCCGCCGAAGGCGTGGTAGTGCTCGGCGACGTCCTCCAGCCGTTCGTCGGGGATCCCCCGCCCGCGAGTCACCCGCCGCAGGAAGGGCATGACCTCCTCCGGCGCCTCAGGGCCTCCGAAGCTCACCAGGACGACGGCGTCATAGGGGTCAGCCTCGCCGGTGGTCTCCTCGGCAGCCTCCTCTTCCAGCTCCGCCAGGGACTCAGCCTCGTAGGCCGACTCGCCGGTCGGCGGTCGGGCCGCGGTCGGGCTCTGGTCGGCCCCGTCCTGTCCGGGGTCCGTGGGCTCGGCGATCGGGTCAGTCATCGGTGCTCTCCTGTTGTTCGCAGTGCGGTCGGGGCATTGAGGTCCAGGGCGACGGCGACGACACGGATCACGAAGACCAGTGCGACCGCGCCCCAGATGAGTAAGGGGGTGAGGAAGTCGAGGGAGTGCGCGACCACGATCAGCGTGGCGCCGAGCACTGCGGGCACGGCATAGAGTTCGCGCCGCAGCACCTCCGGCACCTGCCCGGCCAGCACGTCGCGCAGGGCGCCGCCGCCCGTGGCGGTGATCACGCCCAGGATGACCGCGGCCAGGGCCCCGGAGTCGAACTGCAGGGCTTTGAGGGAGCCGCTGACCGCGAACAGCGCGAGACCACCGGCGTCCAGCACTCTCACTGCGCGGCCGATCAGCTTGGCCCGGAGGCTGGACCGGATCGGGATGACCGCCCGCAGCCGGCTGTACCAGAGGAAGACGCCCAACCCGGCCAGGGCCGCCGGTGCCAGCAGGCGCCAGTCGGTCAGTCCGTCCGGTGGGGTGTCGCCGAGCAGCACGTCGCGGATCATCCCACCGCCCAGGCCAGCCACCCAGGCGAGCACGACGACACCCACGAGGTCCAGTCCCTTGCGCACCGCGACCAGACCGCCGGACAGCGCGAAGACGAAGACCCCGAGGATGTCGAGCAGCAACTGGAGGTCGTAGTCCTGGGTCACCATGGTTATGCCTAAGGTAGCCCTCCAGGCGGCGTGGCCTGCTGTCCGGGCGAGGTGAGAAGTGGCACAGTCGGACCAGGCCGACACAAGGAGAGTTTGATGGAGCAGCTGCGGTTCACTGCCGTCCACGAGGACGGGCAGCACCTGGTCCTGTCGATCGCTGACGGCACCGAGCTGCTGCTGCCGGTCGATGCCAGGCTCCGCTCGGCGCTGCGTTCGCGCAGCGCGCCCGCCGACGCGCCAGCCACGCCGTTGAGTCCCCGCAACGTCCAGGCGATGATCCGCGCTGGTCAGAGCCCTGAGGAGGTCGCCGAGATCACCGGCTGGCCCACCGAGCGGGTGGCGCGGTTCGAGGGTCCGATCCTGGCCGAGCGCGAGCACGTCTCCGGGATGGCCCAGGCCGCCCACGTGCGAGGCCGCTCCCCCGAGGGTGGCGTTCCCACCCTGGGTTCTCGCGTGCTGGAGCGGCTGGCGGAGCGAGGCGTGGACACTGACAACGTCGGGTGGGACGCGACCCGACCCGAGGGTGGCACCTGGACCGTGGTGGTCAGCTTCGTCGCCGGTCAGCGACAGCGCGCTGCGGCCTGGCAGTTCGACCCCGTGGACCGCACCGTCGAAGCACTCGATGATGAGGCCCGCTGGCTCAGCGAGGACGAGCAGGCGCTGCCGGGCAGTGCCGCGCGCGGGGCCCGCAGCACCTCGCGCGGTTCGGGTGGGCGCGCGGCCGACACGCCGCTGCTCAGTGGCCGGTCGTCGGCGGGCGATGTCGACCTCGTGATGTCGATGCGGGAGCGCTCCCGCTCCCGCGGTCGCCGCAAGAAGGCCTCGACCAGCAGCACGGACCCGGCCGGCCTGCCGCAGCTGGAGCATGCCCCTGAAGACGTGCTGCCCCTGGAGGAACTGGCCTACGACCCGGACACGATGGGTCTGCCGCCCGCGGCCCACGGTGAGTCGCCGGCGCCGGGGACGGCGACCGAACTGGAGGCCGCCGTTGATCCTGAGGCCGCCGTTGATCCTGAGGCCGACGGCACTGACGAACCAGCGGCGCAGAGGACCACCGAGCAGCAGCAGACCGGCTATGACGTGCCGCTGCAGTTCGACAACGACGAGGTGGACCCGGGTGAGTCCGACGAGGACCTCAGCCCGCAGGAGTCCACCCTGGATGACCTCTTCGGCCCCGACGAGGCAGACGAGGCCAGTGAGCTCGACGACCAGCCCAGCGGCGCAGACGACGAGACCAGCGGGCACGACGACCACCTCAGCGAGGGCACCGGAACGTCCGGCACGGACCAGCGGAGTGGCGGGGACGCGGTCGGGACGAAGAATGAGGACGTGGAGGTCGAGCTCGGCGAACAGGTGGTCGAGGAGGACGCGCTTGAGCTGGGCGGCGACCTCGACGAGGCCGAGACGACCCAGCCTGACCGGTCGTCCGACACGGCGAGCGACGCCGAACCGGCGCCGGACAGCAGCGATGGTGACTCCTCTGCCGAGGAGTCGAATGAGGATCCCGCCGAGGCCGGGGACGAGCCCGTTAAGCCGACCCCCAAGCCCAAGCGGCGCAAGGACGGCCGCCCCGGTGTGCCGAGCTGGGACGACATCATGTTCGGCGCCAAGGACCGGCGCGGCTGAGCACCCAACGTTCGCAGACCGAGCCCACTAGGGCTAGGTCTGCCAGGACGTGACACTGGTGTCCTGACCCGCACCAATGGGTCGGCTGGTGCATCTGGAGACACCAATGTCACGTCCCCCGACACCTCAGCACCGGGGCACCATCGGCCCCGCTCCATCGACCCAGCCTGCGGACCTTGCCGCAGGGACTCAGTCCGAGGGGGACGCGATCGATGTCGGCGAGGTGATCTTCCGGCCGCGGGAGGGCAGCAGCACCACCACGAGCCAGAGCACCAGGACCACCGCGATCACCGTCATGCCGATCGTGGCATCCGCAGGCAGCACGACGGCCAACCCACCGCCGATCACCCACGCCAACTGGATCAGGGTCTCCGAGCGCCCGAAGACCGAGGTGCGACTGTGCTCGGGCACTGACTCCTGGATCACCGCATCGAGGGCCAGTTTGCCGAGTTGCTGGCACATGCCGACAACTGCGGACAGGATGATGACGGTCACCATGCCGAAGTTGATGGCGGTGGCCACAGCGGCCCCCACATCGATGATCAGTGAGATGCGCACCAGTGCCCGGGGCGGCACCAGTTTGGTGAGCGACCCCAGCACGGTGCCGATCGCGGAGCCGATGCCTGCCGCAGCGGCGACCAGCCCGATGAGCAGGGTGAAGCTGCCACCCCAGCCCTCCGGTGGCGACTCGCGCAGCAGGAAGGCCAGGAAGATCGTGAGGAAGCCCGAGAGCATCCGCAGGCCCACGTTGGCGCGCAGTGCGTTGACCACGGCCGGTGGCACCCAGCGGCTCCGGCCACCGGCGACCTCGGAGATCGGCACCTCGCTCTCCCCCTTGGAGGAGTCCACCGCCGGTGGCAGCAGGATGGCGAGCACCGTGCCGAGGGCGAAGATCGCGAAGGCCAGCCGCAGCGACCATCCGGACCCGAAGTAGGCGATGCCCACCGCCAGCGGTGCCGCGACGGCCGCGCCGACCACCCCCGCCATGGACATGCGCCCGTTGGCCTTGACCAGCGTCATCCCCTTCGGAAGCAACCGCGGCGTCGCAGCCGAGCGGGTCACGTTGTAGGCCTTGGAGGCCACAAGAATCCCTAGCGCTGCGGGGAACTGCCACCAGGCGGCGCTCTCCAGCGAGCCGGCGAGCACGAGGCAGAGGACGGCACGCACGGCCATCATCGAGCCGATCGCCCACCGTCGGCCATGCCGGAAGCGGTCCAGGAAGGGGCCGACGAACGGGGCGATGATGCTGAAGGGCAACAGCGTGAGCAGCAGGAACAAGAGGACCTGTCCGCGCGCCTCGCCGGTCGGCACGGAGAAGAACAGTGACCCGGCCAACGAGATCGCCACGACGGCGTCACCGGCGTTGTGCAGTCCGTGCACCTCGATCAGTCGGGACAGTCCGGTCTCCCCCGCACCGCCGGCGTGGGTCGCCCGGCGCGTCACCCGGTATGCCGAGTGGCTGACCACATTGGTGCCGTGCGCCACCGCCTTGGCGCCCTTGGTGAGGCCGTGCCCCACGGTGGCGCCGGCCTGAGCGACCTTGGCGGTCCTGGACGGCCGGGGTCGGGCCGAGGTGCCGGCGATCGGGCCGTATCCCGGGCCCTCGTCCAGCGGATGCTGCTCGCGCCAGCGTTCCTGCTCGGCCTGGGAGGCGGGGTCCTCCCAGAGGGATGCTCCGGCGGCACGATCACGGTCTGGATCGGGGTCGAGGGTCCAGTCGTCACGCTCCCCCGGGGCGCTCTCGGACGCCTCGTCCCGCCTGCGCCCGATCATCGTTGCGGCACCGGGCAAAGGTCGAGGTCGAAGGGCAGCACCTCGGGCGAGAGGGCCGCGGCCCGGGCCGCGTGTGAGGTCATCCGGCGCATGTAGTGCCGGCGGCAGAGCACCTCGTACTCCACCTCCGGCAGGCCGGGCAGCTCGCCCTCCCCGTCCGCCTCGCCCACGTCTCCGACAACGACCTGGTCACCCTCGACGACCATGACGCCATTGACGACGCGGGCGTTGTGGGTGGCGGTCTTGCCGCACCAGCACAGCGCCTCGACCTGCAGCACCTCGGTGCGGTCGGCGAGCTCGATCAGCCGACGCGAGCCGGGGAAGAGCTGGGCCCGGAAGTCTGCGGTGATGCCGAAGGTGAAGACGTCCAGGCCCATCTCGTCGACCAGCCGCGCGAGCTGTTCGACCTGGACCGGGGTGTAGAACTGGGCCTCGTCACAGATCAGGTAGTCGATCCGCCGTCCGTTCGTGGCCTGTTCGGTGACCAGGTCCCAGAAGTCCAGGTCGTCGGTCACCTCGATGCCCACCCGGGCCAGCCCGAGGCGCGAGGAGAGCATCGCCTGTCCGGCGCGGTCGTGCTTGGAGAAGATCAGACCGGCCCGACCACGAGCGGCGTGGTTGTGGTCCATCTGCAGCGCAAGAGTCGACTTGCCGCAGTCCATCGTTCCGGTGAAGAAGACAAGCTCGGCCACGGCGTGCAGTCTACGTAATCGCCGGGAGGTGCAGGAGGGGAATCGCCATCTCGTCGCGTGTCAACGAGCCGTGGTGTCCCTGCAGCGCGAGGAACTCGGGCCGCTGGGCCCGTGAGTCGAGCACCGTGGCGTGGCCGCGCATGGCCACAACCAGGTCGCCGATGCGGGGCTCGACACGGTCCTCGACGGGGCCGAACCACCCGTGATCCACAGCCTCCTCGCGGCTCACCACCAGGGCAGAGTCCCCCAGCAGCTCGGTCCAGGCGGCGAGGACGTCGGGGACGGCTCCCGGATCGCAGTGCGGCTGGGGCACCCGTGGGTCGCCGCCCAGGTGCCGTATGCCGCGGGCCAGGTCCTCCTCCCACGCCAGGTCCCGGCGGAGGGACTCGGGCGCGTCCACCATGCCGTGGTCTGCGGTGACTGTCAGGGACGTGCCTGGCGGCAGCCGCGTGGCCAGGTCGGCCAGGGCTGCGTCGGTGCGCTCCACCTCCTCACCCCACTGCCAGGACCCGGGCCCGAAGGTGTGGCCGATCTTGTCCACCTCGCCCCAGTAGAGGTACACGAACGAGCGCGGCGCGGCCGACAGCGCGGCGATGGCAGCGTCAACCCGGGCCGGGAGCTCCTGCGCGGCAGCGAAACCGCCGCCACGCTGGGCTGCGCGGGTCATGCCGGAGCCGTCGAAGTAGCCGGGACCGATCCGGGTCACCCGGACGTCCGCCGCCTCCAGCAGTTGAAAGACGGTGGGGTGCGGCTGCCAGGTCTCGGGGTGGGGGCCGTCGTCCCAGGAGAGGTGGTTGAGCAGTCGGTCGTGCTCCGGCATCAGGGCCTGCCACCCGACGACCCCGTGGGCACCTGGTGGCAGCCCGGTGCCCAAGCTGCTCAGGCTGGTGGCGGTCGTGGCAGGGAACCCGCAGGTCAGCGCCGGTGCAGGGCTCTCCAGTGAGCGCAGGAAGGGCGCGTGACCGCTGCGGCGTCGCAGCTGCTCTGCGCCCAGCCCGTCGACCAGGACCACCACGGCGCGCTGCGCGGGCGGCAGCTCAAAGAGAGGGTCGATGCCGAGCTCAGCCCCCGGCGAGGCCGACACACCCAGGCTCTGCGCGACCGCGGGGAGAACCGTGGCCAGCGACCCGGCATACGAGAGGTCGATGAACTCCGCGGGCAGGCGATGCACTGAGCTGGTCCGCGGCTCAGCGGCCGAGGCGCGCCGAGAGCTGTTGGGCGAAGTTCAGGGCGCTGCTGAGGGCGTCCGCTCCGTCGGCCTCGGTGGTGATCCGCAACGAGATGTCGTCGCTGGCCACCGTCCCCTCATAACCGTGGTCGCCCTCACAGGTGGGATCGGCGCAGACGGCCGGCACCAGGTCGAGGCGGGAGACGGTCCCCCAACCCAGGGTGAGGGTCAGCGCCCGCCCGGTCGGGCTGCCGGTGTAGGCGGCCGGGTCGGGTAGGACGTGCGTCATCATGACGCCCCGCACCGCGCTCAACGGGACGGTCTCGGTCGTCGCGGTCGCGAAGTGCCCGTGCGGCGCGCTCGCCTCGTGGTCGTCGGCGTGACCGATGACCAGCCGGTGCGGCGTCAGGACCAGCACGGTGACGTGGCGGCGAACGGCATTCTCATCGAGCGTCGTCTCCTGGTGCACCAGGTGACCGACAATGTCATCTCCGGCAACAGCCGTGGCGACGACGTCGGACACGAGCGCGGGCAGGTAGCCTGCATGCTCGATGGCCTCGCGCAGAGACTGTGGGAGGGTCATGCTTGGCTGGGGCATGGGGTCATCCTCCCACCTCAGCCGCGAAGTGCTGGAACCGTCGTCCCTGTGACCACGTCTGTGCCCGAACCTGGAGGGGGTTCATCATGCGCCGTCTGCACCTGCGCCGTCTCGGAACTGCTGCCCTGCTCGTCCTGGCCCTGACCGGGTGCGGTGACCAGACCACCGGCAATCCCGCGCCGTCCGACCCTGCGCCGACGACCAGCTCCGACACGGCTCCGACCACCGCGGATGGCACCACGTCCGATACGCCCACCAGCGCTGAGGCCGAGGACACCCACGACACCGACCCGGTGACCGATGCGGACCCGACTACCTCCGCACCCACCACCGAGGACCCGAGCCCGACGTCCGAGACGGCTGGACCCGCCCCCACCTCGACGGACCAGCCCCCTGCCACCCCGGCCTCCGGGGAGTGCACCGACGACTCGTTGAGCAGCGACATCCTGGGCTTCACCGGTGGCGTGCGCGTCGACTACTGCGATGACGGCTGGGCCTCCGCGGTCTATCCGGAGGCTCCCGGCGCCCCCGCTTTCATCGCCGAGACCTCCAACGGGCGCTGGTTCCACGCGGTGTCGATCGGCGACCCAGTGTGCGCGGAGGATCTGGCCGCCCGTGGGGCGCCCTCCTCGATCACGGATCTGCTCCCCGGCTGCGGTGCGGCACCTGGCCCGACGACCGCGCCGCCGACACCGACCGGACCGGACGGGCCCTGCACCATCCAGACCGCGCTCTACGGCGCCACGGACGCCGAGCTGGTCGGAGTCTCCTGTGACGAGGCGACCGCCGAGTGGCAGGTCGCCGAGGCCAACACGGAGCCGTCGTGGAAGATCCCGGGGGTCACGCCCAGCGGCTGGGAGTGCTACGTCACGCCCTACGAGAAGACGTCCGCCGCGGCCGGCTCCTGCTACGGCCCCGACGGGTCGGCCTACTTCACGCTGTACGTCCCCTAACCAATTTTTGGGGAGGTTTGGACCGCCTGCTGGGGGAGGTTTGGACCGCCTGCTCGTGTGTCATGCGGTTTCGGTGTGACGGTAGTCGGGCTCTGTCTGGCCCGAATTCTGCAGGACCGAGATCGCATGACCGTTCAGGTGGCGGCCGGTCGAACGGGGTGGCGGACGGTCGAACCGGGGCGGCGGCCGGTCGAAATGCTGAGCGGCTCGGGGTGGCCGCAACGGCTCGATCGTCGGGGTGTCATCACGGCCTAACGCTCTGCAGATAGCGCGGCACGGGCCAATAGGCTCTGCACGTAGCGTCATATGGCGCATCCAATGCAGAGCCCAACGCTAGGCCAGCACCCACTGCAGAGCACAACGCTGGACCAGCATCCACTGCAGAGCCGTAACGCTGGACCAGCACCCACTGCAGAGCCCAACGCTGGACCAGCCCCTAATGCATAGCACTCCCACAGCGGGGCCGAGATAGCGCCACATGGTGCGGCCGGTGGGTCCGTCTGCCGCGATCCGGGCCCCACCCGCATTGTGAGGGAGCTTCGGAACGCCTCCCCGCCCGGTCAGCGGGTGAGGGACCGCCGGCCGGCATCGGCCCGGCCGGTGTCGCGGGCCACCGTGATGCTGGCGCCCAGCACCGCGACCCCGCTGGCGTGGGCCACCACCGGATTGAGCCGGAGCAGCGTGACCTCGGGCAGGTCGTCGGCGAGGACCGACACGCGGGCCAGCAGGTCGTGCAGCGCCAACTGGTCCACCGGGTCGGTCCCGCGATAACCCGCCAGCAGCGGGGCGGCCCGGACCCCGGAGACCATGTCGGCCACGTCGGTGTCGGTCAGGGGCGGGAACCGGTGGGTGACGTCGCCGAGCAGATCCGCCGGGACCCCGGCGATCCCGAAGCCGACAACGGGCCCAAACAGCGGGTCCTCCGCCGAGGTGATCTCCACGACGACACCGGTGGGGGCCATGGACTGCACGGCGATGCCCTGCGCGCCGCGCGGCTCGAGCACGCGAGTCAGCCCCGTGTAGGCCTCGCGGACCGCCTCAGGCGAGTGCAGGTCGGTGCGGATCCAGTGGTGGAAGGTCCCGTGCCGCAGCGCCGGGTCGGTGGCCTTGACCACGGCGGGCAGACCCAGGTCCTGGGCCACCTGCGCGGCCTCCTCGGCGTCGGTGACCGAGATGCTCGGCCAGATCGGTATGCCGTAGGCGTCCAGGAGCGCGGCGGTCTCCTCATCGGTCATCACCCGACCATCGCGCGCCTGCGCCAGCACGCTCTCGATCACGTCGTGCGCCCGCCGCCGGTTGATGCCGCCGGGGCGCACCCGCTCGCCACGGTCCCGGTTGCGCCACGCCGCATACTCGGTGGCCGAGGCCAGTGCCCGGACCGCGTCCTCGGGCATCGGGTAGGTGGGCAGCGAGCCGTCCGGCGCCACGCCCCGCATGCCGAGGAAGGTTGCCACACACGGCTTGTCGCTCTCGGCGACCGCTGCCTCCACCGCTGACACCACGTCGGTGTCGGGCGTGATGATCGGCGGGATGAAGCACGCGATCAGGCTGTCCACGGCGGGATCGGCCAAGGCCTCCTCCAGTGCCTGCGTGAACTCCGGGACCGTCGCGGTGCTCGGCAGGGCGACCGGTCCGTGACCGATCGTCAGCTTCCACTCCACCGCGGCGTCGGCGGCGAGGGTGCTCAGGGCATCGGAGTTGGTCACGATGGCCACGGACCGGCCCCGCGGCAGCGGCTGGTGCACCACGAGCTGGGCAACGTCGAAGAGCTGGTGAGTGTTCTCCACCCGGATCACACCGCTCTGCCGGAGCATCTCCGCGAAAGCCTCGGGCCGCTCCCGGGTGGCCCGGACCGTGTGTCCCGGCACCGTGTGGTGACCGGCACCGCTCTTGACCACGATCACCGGCTTGACGGCCGAGAGCTGCCGGGAGATGCGGGTGAACTTGCGCGGGTTGCCCATCGACTCCAGATAGAGACCGACGGCGGCGGTGGCCTCGTCGTCGATCCAGTACTGCATGAGGTCGTTGCCGGAGATGTCGACTCGGTTGCCGGCGGAGGCGAAGGTGGAGATCCCCAGACCGCGTCGCTCGGCGGAGGCCAGGACCGAGATGGCCAGTGCACCGGACTGGGCAAACAGCCCCAGGGCTCCCATCGTCGGCATGGCCGGTGATAGGGAGGCGTTGAGGCTGAAGCCGAGGCCGGTGTTGATCAGCCCGAAGGAGTTGGGGCCCAGCACCCGCAGGCCGTGCACGCGGGCCGTGGCCAGCAGCTGCCGCTGCAGACGCGCGCCCTCCTCCCCCGCCTCCGCGAACCCGCTGCTCACCACCACCACTGCGGTGACGCCCGCAAAGGCGCACTCCCGCACGATGCCGGGCACCTCGGCGGCCGGCACCGCGATGACCGCCAGGTCGATCGAGGCACCGATCTCGGAGACCCGCGACCACGCCCGGCGCCCGGCGACCTCCTCCGCGGAGTTGTTCACCACGAACAGGTCACCGGCGAACCCGCTCTCGTGGATGTGTCTGACCAGGGCCCCACCCACCGAACCACCGCGACGGCTCGCCCCGATCACGACGACGGACGAAGGATGCAGGACCCTCCGCATACTGACCGACTCCGAGCGGTGCTCGCGGGCGAGGGCGACCGCCCGCGAGGCCTCCGTCGGCTCGATCTCGAAGCTGACCGCGATCACCCCGTCGTCGAACTCGTGGGTCACCTCGTAGCCGGCGTCCTGGAAGACGTTGATCATCTTGCGGTTCTGCGGGAGGACGTCCGCGGTGAACAGGCGCACCCCCGTCTCCCGGCCGATCGCCGCCAGGTGCTCCAGCAGCACCGATCCGATGCCCCGGCCCTGGTGCTTGTCGGCGACGTTGAAGGCGATCTCCGCGGAGGTCCAGTCGGTCTCCGCGAAGCGGTCATAGCGACCGATGCCGGCGATCTCGTCGCCGATGACCATGACGAGCGCGACCCGCTTGTCGTAGTCGACGTGCACGAACCGGTGCACGTCGCGGTCGGACAGCCGCCGGATCGGCGCGAAGAACCGGAGGTAGATCGACTCCTCGGACTGCTGGGCGTGGAACTGGTGGATCAGCTCGGCGTCGTCGGGGCGGATGGGACGGACGTGCGCCACCGAGCCGTCGGTCAGGACGACGTCGGCCTCCCACTCGCGCGGGTAGCCCGGGGGAACGTCGCTCATGTGTCCCAGCATGCCCGATCCGGGACCTGCCCTGCGCGGGGAGTGGCCGTATGCCGTGTGGCGGGGTTGCCGGGAGCCGGCCCGTCGGCGCGGGGCTGGCTGGGCGAGGTCAGTCGTGGAGCGGGACGACCTCCCAGGTCAGGCCACGGTCCTCCGAGCGCCAGTAGCCGAGGTCCGCGGAAGCCTGGTCGTCCGTGGGATAGGCGATGAGGTCGCCGAACATCGTCAGCTCGAGCCGCTCGGGCGCGGCATCTGCGTCGGGCAGGAAGGCCTCGTCGCTCCACGTCTGGCCACCGTCGGTCGTCACGGTGTAGTTGCCCTCCCCGATCAGGAGCAGGTGACCGCTCTCGACGGAGGCGAGCTGCGGGGGCTGCTCCCCGAGGACGAAGGAGGGGACGGTGATGTTGGCCGGCTCCCAGGTGCGTCCGCTGTTCGGTGAGAAGCGGAGCGAGAGTCCGCGGTCGTCGTCGCACAGCGCAGACAGGCCGGTGTTCCAGCCAACGCCTCCCGCACCGGGTCCTCCCGCGGCGGTCACGGCCACCGGCCCGGCACCGCACTCCTCCAGCGTGGCCGTGGACTCCAGCACGCCCTCCTGGAGGCGCAGGACGGTCACCCCTGCACCATCGCCGGGGGTGGCCAGGACGTAGCGCACGTCACCGGAGTCCAGCAGCCACGCCCGCACGACCGGCCCCAGCTCCTGGGCAACGTCGTCGGTCCACGTGGTGTCGGTGGGGTCGGTGAGCACCGCCGACCCGCTGGGCAGGTCACAGGGACCGGTGGCGCACTCCTGGTAGGTCCACGTCGTCGCCAGCAGCTGGTCGCCCTGCACCGAGAGGTCTGCGACGTAGTCGGCACCGGTGTCCACGACGCTCCAGGTCCGCCCCCCGTCGGTCGTCGTCCACAGCGGGGCCTTGTCGCCCCAGACCCACCCCCGGCCGTGGTCGGTGAACAGGACCCGGTGGACCATGCCCAGCTCCTCCAGGTCCGCGCGCGGCGCCCAGGTGCCGCCGCCGTCGGGCGAGTCCGCGAGCACCGAGCACCACCCGCTGGTCTCGCAGGGGTGCATCACCACCGCATACCGCATGCCGCTGTCCGTGCCGGGCTCCGAATCGGCCGTGGTGATGTCGGCGAACCGCCCGTCCGCCGGGAGGGCACCGTCGGGCTGCCCGGTCGTGACGACCGGGTCGGGGACCGACTCGCCGGTGGGGTCCTCGGCCGTGGGCGACGGCAGGCCCTGATCGTCCGCCGAGGAGGGGCCGACCGGCTCGCTGGCGCTCGGCCCCGGGCCGGCCACGTCCGGGTCGTCCGCAGTGGGCAGCAGGCTGGGGCCCACGACGAGCGCGAGCGCCGCCGCGGAGGCCACCAGGGCGCCGGTCCAGGCCCCTCGACGACCCGACCGGGCCCGCCGGCGCTCGTCCCGGATCCGCTGCCAGGTGACCTCGTCGGCCGGTTCGTCGCTGACCTGGACACGGTGAGCGGCGAAGAACTCCTCGACCGGGTCCCGCTGTCTCCCACCGTGGCCGGGCTGCTCCCTGGTCATCGTGCCTCCTCCAGCGTGCTCGCAAGACGGGACCGTGCGTCATACAGGTCCCGTTTGACGGCCCCCTCGGACCGGCCCACCTGACGGGCCACCTCGGCCACCGACAGATCGGCGAAATAGAACAGCAGCACCGGCAGCCGCAACCGGTCCGGGAGCGCCTCCACGGCGGCGCGCACGCTGAGCAGCTCCGCCTGGTCCGGCCCGGGCTCGGCCTCCTCCGGGCGCACTCTGCCGCCCTGGAACCGTTCGTAGGCGTTGGCTTCCCGCCCCCGCTTGCGCCAGTGGTCACGCACCAGGTTGGCGACCGTCGCGAACAGCCACGGGCGCGGGTCGTCGACGCGCTGCCAGTGGCCCAGCAGCCGCGTGAACGCCTCGGTGGCCAGGTCGTGCCCCAGGTCCCGGTCACCGACGAGGTGCGCGGCCCACCCGGCCAGCTGGCCGTAGTGCGCCACGAAGACCTCGTGGACTGCTGCTTCGGCCGGGTCCGCGCTCCGTTGCACGAGGCCTCCTGTCGTCCGGACGGACGTGACGACTGCTGTCATGCCGAGTATGACGCCGCAGGCCGCTGTCCGGTTGGAGCCCGGCTCTGTTTGCATGGACCCCATGGAGTTTTCCCAGGTGGTCCGGACCCGGCGGATGATCCGCAACTACGACCCGGCGCGTCCGGTGCCCGAGGAGATGCTGGCCAGGGTCCTGGGCAACGCGGTGCGGGCACCGAGCGCCGGGTTCTCCCAGGGATGGGACTTCGTGGTGCTCCGCACGGAGGGCGAGCGCGCCGCCTTCTGGGAGGCGAGCACCACCCCGGGGAGGGAGCCGGACAACTGGCTCCTCGGCATACAGCGGGCGCCGTGCCTGATCGTCTGCTGCTCGAGCCCCGACGCCTACCTGGACCGCTATGCCCAGCCGGACAAGGGCTGGACCGACCGGGACGCCGCGCGGTGGCCGGTGCCGTACTGGGATGTCGACACCGGCATGGCCGCTCTGCTCATGCTGTTGACCGCCGTCGACGAGGAGCTGGGCGGCCTGTTCTTCGGGGTGCCGGTCGAGGCGCTGGACACCGTGCGTGCGGCGTTGGCGATCCCGACCGACCGCAACCTGGTGGGCGTGGTCTCCCTCGGCTATCCCGCGCCGGACCGCAAGAGCCCGAGCCTCCGGCGCGGACGGCGGCAGGTCGGGCAGGTCGCCCACGCCGGGAGGTTCGGGACTCCGCTGGCCCTCTGACGACCCCGGCTCAGCCGTCCCGCAGGTCCGAGACTGTCGTGAACGTGTAGCCCTGGGACCGTAGGGTGCGCACGATCTCCGGCAGCGCGCTGCCGGTCTGGTAGCCACCCAGGTGGGCCAGGACGATCGTGCCCGCCGATGGCGCCGGAACCGTTGTGCGACTGATGATCTGGGCCCGGGTGGTGTCCGGGTGCCAGTCGATCGTGTCGCGGGACCACATCACGGTCTTGGTGTAGCCCACGTCCGCCAGCCAGCCGCGCACGGTGGAGTTGTGCGACCCGAACGGCGGCCGCCAGTAGGGGTTGGTCGGCATCCCACTCAGCTTCTCGAGCACGGTCTCGGCGTCGGTCAGCTCGTGCTGCACGAAGGACCTGGTCATCGCCACCTGGCAGGGCGCCGCCGACGGGGACCCGCCACCGCCGTTGACCAGGTCGCAGTGGTGCACGGTGTGGTTGCCCAGCTCGAACAGCTCGGGGTGCGCAGCGATCTTGGCCATGATCGGCCTGCCCTCCGTGCTGTTGGCCATGATGCTGGTCGGGAAGAACGTCGTGCACACCTGATGGGCGACCAGGAAGTCGACGATGTCGCCCGCGCCCGTCAGCCGACCGCCCATGTCGAGGGTGAAGGCGATCTGCCGGGTCGCCCCGGGCACACTGGTGATCGTCTCCTGGCTGCCGGTGGACGGCCGCGTCCCGGACCAGCAGACGCCGAGCCGTCGCTGCACCTCCCGCGGGATCTCGTTGCTCTGCGCGGCACGACCGCCCAGGACGTATGCCGTGTTCGGGCTCAGTCGGGTCAGCTCGCTTCGCGTCCCGTTGGGCAGGGCGCTGCCGGTGGTGAGCAGGATCGGGCCACGGGTGTGCCGCACCGCTGCCCCGGCGGACAGCGCGTCCGGCCAGCTCCGTCCGGTCGCCAGCAGCACCGCCGGCCGGTCAGTGCCGAAGACCCGCTGCGAGATGGCCAGCGCGGTGGCGAAGCGGTTCTCACCGGAGACCCGCTCGACCGTGGCGATCTGCGCCGCCTGGCTGGCCACCGCACTCGAGATCGCGCCGGTGCCGCCGAGCAGCATGATCCGGTCCGGGGCGAGCCGCTCCAGCTCGTTCCGGGTGGCCTCGTTGAGCTGGTCCCGGGAGGTGAGCAGCATGGGCGCGCCCTGGATCCCGGCCGCCGCTCCCCCGGCCAGCGCGTCGGGGAAGGCCGCACCGGTGGCGAGGTAGGCGATGTCGGCCCCGCCGGGGAAGGCGTGGGCGGACACTGCGGCCGCCGTGTCATAGCGCGATGGCCCGGCGAGCCGGCGGGCCGTCCCGACGGTCAGTCCGTCGAGCTTCGAGCGAACCGGCGAGGAGATGACGTCCAGACCGCCGACCACGACGATCTCCTGGGGCCGGAGCCGCACCAGCTCGGCGCGGGTGGCGGCCGGGATCGAGTCCCGGGTGACGAACAGGACCGGTCCGCCGAGCTCGTCGGCGGCGGGCCCCGCGGCCAGCCCGTCCGGGAAGTTGAGACCGGTCGCGACGACCGCCACGGGGACACCGGGGGCAAAGAACTCCCGGCTGACGGCGGCTGCTGTCTCGTAGCGGTCCGCCCCGGCCAGCCGTTCGACCGAGAAGGCCAGGTCACCAGCGCTCGGTGAACTGTCCCGGGTCGTCTCGCCAACCGTCGATGAGCCTGCAGTTGCCCCCTGGGCGAGGCTGCAGGCCAGCACGAGCACCATCGCGACCGCGCCGGTCGCCAGTGAACGCAAGGTCTTCATGTCTGTATGACGCCGCGGCCCCACTCCCGGTTGGTGGCCGGTGTCGGTTCATCTGAGGGCGGCCACCGCGGCCTGCAGTGCGGCGATCTCCTCGGGTGTGCTCGTCCTGCTGATGTAGGCGATCTCCGCCAGGTGCCGTCGATCACGTTCCGGGATCCGCCGCGCCAGCTCTCCCGGGTCCTCCAGGAGGGCCGCGTAGATCCCCGCACCGTCGACGCAGAACATGTCGATCAGCACCGGGTGCCCGTTCGCCGCCACCCGGATGTTGCCCGCGTTGAGGTCAAGGCCGTCCCACCACGGCACGGTGCGTGCCGCCTCGTGGTTGAGGGCCTCCGCCGCGGCGCGGACCGCAGCCAGGGCTGGGTCAGCGCCCTCGTCCCAGGCGTGGCGCACTCGAGCGGACACCTCCGCAGGAGCCTCGCTCAGGAACTCCAGCACGGTGAACTGCCCACCGCCGTCCAACTGCTGGTCGGCCTCGATCCGAGGCAGGTACGGCGAGCCCGGCAGGCGCCGGCACAGCTCCACGAAGACGGGGTATGCCGGGTCAAAGGGCGCCACCCGCGCCACCCGGGAGCCGTCCGGGCACCGCAGGGTAACGGCCCAGTCACCGACCCCGCAGACGCTCCACCCCTCCCGGATCAGCTGAGCCTGCACCGTGCGATGGTCACGCCCCTGAGATCGGGCCACGGCACCGCGACGGGTCCAGTCCTCTTGCGCACGGTCTGCTGGCACCGTGCCAGTCAAGCAGTCGGGAGCAGCCCGAGCGACGGGAAATCCACACCTCGACGGTGGCGGGGCGGGTCATCCACGGTTGCCACCTGATCGTCCAGGCACCAGGAGGAGCAGCAGTCCGAGCACCACCCAGGACCCGAGCACGAGAAGAGCCGGACCGGAGCCGGCTCCGTCGAACCAGGCGACCGAGCGCAGGGCGGTGCCGGTGGCTCCCGGCGGCAGCAACTGCCCGAGGGTGCCCCAGCCCGAGGGCAGCATCTCCGGTGCGGACTGGACACCCGACAGCGTGCTGCCCAGCAGCACCATCAGCACGGCGGTGACCCCGACACCGGCATAGCCGATCAGTCGGACGAGCCCGAGTGCCAGCGCGCCGACGGCGGCGACCCCCAGGGCCAGCACGCCGGAGTTGGCCCAGTAGGAGCCCGCCAGCCCGCCCAACCACAACTGGCTGACGGCGCCCAGGACCAGCCCGGCCGCCCCCGAGAGCAGCGCCAGCGCGCTGAGTTGGCGGCCGCGTCCGCTGACCGCCAGACCGCTGGCGGCGCCGGAGAGGATTCCGGCGATCACGAGCGGAAGCACGGCCGAGGCAAGGCCAGCTCCGCGCGGGTCGTCCTCCGGCAGGGGCACGGTGTCGGTGACGGCCAGTGGTCCCCCGACCTGGGGAGGCACGTTGGCCGCAAGTTGACCCAGCACCTGGGCGACGGCGGGGCTGGCGGCACTCGCCGTGAGCATCTCGCCGCCGCCCGGCCCGAGGACGAGCGCCCCGTAGACCTCACGGCCGGCGATCGCCTGCTCCGCGGCCGCCCGGTCCGCGACCGGACGCAGGTCAAAGGCGCCCTCGCCCGCCCCTTCAGCCAGCGCGGCACCGATCTGCTCCGTGACAGCTGGTGGCGCCACGACCGCGACCGGGACGTCCCGCGGGCCAGCGTTCGTTGCGGGCCACGCGAACGCCGTGGCAATCACGAACAGCAGGGACACCACCCCGAGTGCGAGCGCCGCGATCCGTGACCACGGCGTCGGTGCCCCTCCTCGCCCAGGGGTTCCGCCAGTCTGCGCGGCACCATCCCCGAGGTCCTGCTCCTGGAGCTGCACTGTCATGATTCCTCCTAAACGAACGTTCCTTCTGTTTAATCTACTGTCCTCCCGCATCGCGGACTTGTCAAGAACGATCGTTCGGTTTTAAGGTCGGAGGATGCCCAAGGTCACTGATGAGCATCGCCAGGCACGCCGCGATCAGATCCTGCTCGCCGCCATCACCTGCGTCGCCGAGGAGGGCTTTCACAAGACGACGATGGCGCACGTGATCACGGCCTCGGGCCTCTCGGCAGGTGCGGTGTACGGCTACTTCCGCAGCAAGGAGGAGCTGATCCTGGCCATCGCCGACCACGCGCTCGGCTACCTGAACCAGGCGATCGGTCAGATCCAGGCGATGGATCCGGTCCCCTCCCCTGTCGAGGTCACCCGCCTGCTGACGACCCTACTCGTGGAGCGCGCGGAGGCGGGACCGGTCGATCTCACGCGCGTCGCCGTGGCAGCGTGGGCCGAGGCCGTCCGCGACGAACCCGTGCGGGCTGCCGTGGCGAGCCGGATCCGTCAGATCAGGGGCGCGTATGCCGAGGTGGTCGTCGCGCAGCAGGCCGCCGGGCTGATCGACCCGGAGGCTGACCCGCAGCTGGTCGCCAAGTCCTTGTTCGGTGTGATGCCGGGCTTCGTGCTGCAGCGGCTGGTGACCCAGGACGTCACTGCGGAGGACTACGCGGCGGGCTACGCCGCGCTGCGTCACTGAGCGCCCTCGAATCTCACCCCGCGAGCCCCTCGCCCCAGATTCCCATGACGCCGGACGTCCGGTCAGGTGTGCGCGGCGAGGAAGGTGTCGATCTCTGCGCGCGTGGGCGCGGTCGCCGGGCCGCGCCGGGTCACCTTGATCGCCCCGGCGGCATTGGCGCGGGCGCACGCCGTGTGTGGATCGGTCCCTGCGGCAAACTCGGCCACCAGCACGCCGGTGTGCGCGTCGCCGGCACCGTTGGTGTCGACCGGCTCCTGTGGGTAGCCGGGCAGATGGGCGACCTCGTCGCCGGTGAGCAGGTGGCAGCCCTCCGGCCCGTCGCGCACGATCACGACGGCGCCGGCCGGCAGGACCGTGCCGATCGCGGGCAGGGTGGCCGTGAGCTCGCCCAGCCCCATCAGCTCGGTTGCCTCCTCGGCGTTGCTGGTCCACACGTCGGTCAGGGCGAGCATGCGGTCCCGCACCGCATCGTCCAGACCCGCGAAGGCAGCACCGGGGTCGAGCACGACGCGCACGCCGTCGCTCAGGGACTCCAGCCACGCCAGCAAGGGGTCCCGCGTGGGCTCCAGCAGGCTGTATCCGGTCACGCACACCAGGTCCCCGGCCACCGGTGCCGATGTGCCCAGGCTCTCCGGCGTGATCCGCCGCTCCGCGCCCAGGGTCGTGACGAAGGTGCGTTCGGCCGTGGGCTCCATCAGGACCACGCACACGGCGGTGTCGGCGTCCTGGACCGGAGCGGCCGACAGGACAACGCCCTCGGCGGCCAGCGCCTCCCGCACCAGATCTCCGTTCGGGCCGGTGCCGTGGGCACCAGCGTGCACCGCCTCGGCTCCCGAGCGGGCGGCCGCAGCGAGCACGCTCACTGAGCCCCCGGCGTATCGGGTGAAGGATTCGGCCATCACATTGCCCCCGCGCCGAGGAAGGGCGCCGACCTCCACCACGAGGTCGACGAGGGCCTGGCCGGTGTGGATCACCCTGGTCACGAGGGCGACCCTAAGCCATGGGCCCGAGACTGTGCTCGCTCGTCGACGCCCTGCGCAGGGCGCCCCTGCGCAGTGAGGCGGTCCGAACCTTCCCAAGAATGCGTGCGGAGCGGTCCGAACCTCCCCAAGAATGCGTGCGGAGCGGTCCGAACCTCCCCAAGAATGGGTGAGGGGCGTGGCCTGACCGGATCGGGCCGCACCACGGCATACGATCAGGGGCGATCCAACCGCTACCGACCCCGCACGGAGGCCCTCGAAGTATGGCGCGCCGCACCCCACCCGGACCGGACCTGTTCGACGTCGAGCAGAAGATCATCGACATCGACGTCCGGGACGAGATGCAGGGAGCCTTCCTGGAGTATGCCTACTCGGTCATCTACTCCCGGGCGCTGCCGGACGCGCGGGACGGCCTGAAGCCGGTGCAACGCCGGATCCTGTTCGGGATGCACGAGATGGGACTGCGGCCGGACAAGGCGCACGTCAAGAGCTCGCGCGTCGTCGGTGACGTGATGGGTAAGTACCACCCGCACGGTGACTCCGCGATCTATGACGCGCTGGTGCGCATGGCCCAGCCGTTCACGATGCGTCTGCCGCTGGTCGACGGACACGGCAACTTCGGCTCGCTCGACGACGGACCGGCCGCCAGCCGCTACACCGAGGCCCGGCCGGCGCCGGCCGCGCTGCTGATGACCGGCAGCCTGGACGAGGAGACGGTCGCCTTCGTCCCCAACTACGACGACCAGCTGATGCAGCCCGACGTGCTGCCGGCCGCCTTCCCGAACCTGCTGGTCAACGGCGCCTCCGGGATCGCGGTCGGCATGGCCACCAACATGGCCCCGCACAACCTGGGCGAGGTCATCGGGGCAGCCCGCCACCTGATCGCCAACCCGGATGCCTCCCTCGATGACCTGATGCGCTTCGTGCCCGGCCCGGACCTGCCGCTGGGCGGCCGGATCGTCGGGCTGGACGGCATCCGGGACGCCTATGAGACCGGCCGCGGCTCGTTCCGCACCCGCGCCCTGGCCCGGATCGAGAACATCACCGCCCGCCGCAAGGGCATCGTGGTCACCGAACTCCCCTACCTGGTCGGCGCCGAGAAGGTCATCGAGAAGGTCAAGACCCTCGTGCAGTCCAAGAAGCTGCAGGGCATCTCGGCCATCAACGACCTGACCGACCGCACCAAGGGCCTGCACCTGGTGATCGAGATCAAGAACGGGTTCAACCCCGAGGCGGTGCTGGCCCAGCTCTACAAGCTGACTCCGATGGAGGAGAGCTTCGGCATCAACAACGTGGCCCTGGTCGAGGGCCAGCCGCGCACCCTGGGGTTGCGTGAGCTGTTGCAGGTGTACGTCGCGTTCCGCACCGACGTGGTGCGCCGACGGACGGCCTACCGCCTGCGGCGCAAGGAGGAGCGGCTGCACCTGGTCGAGGGTCTGCTGGTGGCGATCCTGGACATCGACGAGGTCATCCAGCTGATCCGCGGCAGTGACGACACCGCCACCGCACGCACGCGCCTGATGCAGGTCTTCGACCTCTCCGAGCTGCAGGCCAACTACATCCTCGAGCTGCAGCTGCGGCGCCTGACGAAGTTCTCCCGCATCGAGCTGGAGACCGAGCGCGACGAACTGCTCCGCGACATCGAGGCGCTGCGCGCGCTCCTGGAGGACAAGACCCTGCTGCTCAACCTGGTCTCCGACGAGTTGGCCGAGGTTGCCAAGGAGCACGGCACCCCGCGGCGAACCGTGCTGCTGGAGTCCGACGGGGTCTCGGCCACCGCCGCGGCGAGCACGCCGTTGGAGGTCGCGGACGACCCGTGCTGGGTGCTCCTCAGCTCGACCGGCCTGCTCGCACGGACCTCCACCGATGAGCCCCTCGGCACCGGCGGCGCCCGTCGCAAGCACGACGTCATCGTCTCGGCGGTCCGCACCACCGCCCGCGGGTCGGTCGGCCTGGTGACCTCCTCCGGCACCCTGGTCCGGATCAGTGCCCTGGAGCTGCCGACCCTGCCACCGACCAACGGGGCCCCCACCCTCTCTGGTGGGGCGCCGCTGGCGGCCTTCGTCGACCTGCCGGCCGGCTCGCTCCCTCTCGCGCTCTGCTCCCTCGACGAGGGCGGCGCGGGTCTGGCTCTCGGCACCCGCGACGGGGTGGTCAAGCGCGTCAACCCGGACTATCCGGGCAACAAGGACGAGTTCGAGGTGATCTCCCTCAAAGACGGCGACCAGGTGGTGGGCGCGGTCGAGCTGACCACGGGCGAGGAGGAGCTGGTCTTCGTCACCGACGACGCCCAGCTGCTGCACTTCAGTGCCTCCGGCGTGCGCCCGCAGGGACGCAGCGGCGGTGGCATCGCCGGCATCAAACTGTCCACGGGCGCTGCGGTGCAAGGCTTCTGGGCCGTCGATCCCACCCAGGACAATGTCGTGGTGACGGTCTCTGGGACCTCCGGCTCACAGCCGGGGACCCAGGCCGGCTCGGTGAAGGTGACCCCCTTCGAGGAGTATCCCGCCAAGGGCCGTGCCACCGGGGGCGTGCGCTGCCACCGGTTCCTGCGCGGCGAGGACACCCTGCTCCTCGGCTGGGCCGGTGCCGCTCCCCCGATGGCGGCCTCCGGCAACGGTGCCTCGGTGGACCTGCCCGAGGCCACCGGCCGACGGGACGGGTCCGGCACCCCGGCGGGTGCACCGATCGCAGCGATCCACTAGGCGCTGCTGATCAGGCTCGCTCCAGGATCGCGCTGAGGTCCGCGCCCTGGGGCAGCACGCCATACTGCCAGCCCCGCTCCTGGCCCAGGCGGGCCGAGACAAAGGTGTCCGAGGAGTATGCCGGGGCGAACCTGATCATCAGGCTCGCCTGGAGGGCCAGTGCCAGGGCCTCGCTGAGCTGGCGGGCTCCCGCCTGCAGCACGGCGGGGTCCTGACCGGCGGCGCCGGCCAGCAGGCGCCGGACCCGGGCCAGGTGGGCGTCATAGGCCGGGTGCACCCCCTCGGCGAGCGCCAGCTCGGCCACCACAGCCTCGACGGTCTCCGGCTCGCGACCCAACGCCCGGAGCACGTCCAGGGCGATCACGTTGCCCGAGCCCTCCCAGACCGCCATCACCGGCTGCTCGCGGTAGCGCATGGCCAGTGGGAAGTCCTCGGTGTAGCCGTTGCCGCCCAGGCACTCCAGCGCCTCATAGCTGTGGTGCGGCCCCCGCTTGCAGATCCAGTACTTCGCCACGGGCGTGGCCAGCCGGGCGAACGCGCGCTCGCCCTCGGAGACACCGTCCTCGTGCGCCTGGGCCAGCCGCAGCGCGGTGAGGGTGGCGGCCTCGGACTCCAGCGCCAGGTCGGCGACGACCGCCGTCATCGCCGGCTGGTCGACCAGTCGGGCACCGAAGGCGGAGCGGTGTCGGACGTGCCAGAGCGCCTCGGCGACCGACTGCCGCATGCCGGCGGTGCTGCCCAGCACGCAGTCCAGCCGCGTCCGCGCCACCATGTCGATGATGGTCCGCACGCCGCGTCCGGGCTCCCCCACCAGGTGCCCGACGGTGCCATCCAGCTCGATCTCCGCAGAGGCGTTGGACCGGTTGCCGAGCTTGTCCTTGAGCCGCTGGAGACCGAAGACGTTGCGGGTCCCGTCCTCGAGCACCCGCGGGACCAGCAGGCAGCTCAGGCCCTCACTCGTGCCGCCCCCGCTGGTCTGCGCCAGGACCAGGAAGGCGTCGGACATGGGAGCCGAGCAGAACCACTTGTGCCCGGTGAGCAGGTAGTCCGCTCCCCCGATGTGCTCCCCACGCGTCGCGTTGGCCCGCACATCGGAGCCGCCCTGCTTCTCGGTCATCGCCATGCCGAACAGCACGCCCGGCTTGTCCCCCGGTGCCCGCAGTCTGCCGTCGTATCCGGTGCCACAGACGCGCGGCACCCACACGTCAGCAACCTCCGGAGTCGTGCGCAGGGCCGGGACCACCGAGTGGGTCATCGACACCGGACAGGCGTGGCCCGGCTCGATCTGGGCGAACAGCATGAACGTGGCAGCGCGGGCGACGTGGGCGCCGGGCCGGGGCTGGGCCCAGGCTCCGGTGTGGGCGCCGTGCGCGACGGCGTGGGCGACGATGCGGTGGTAGCCGGCGTCATAGTCGACCTCATCGATCCGGTGCCCCCACCGGTCGTGGGTGCGCAGCACCGGCGGGCGAGCGTGGGCCGCTCGGGCATCGGCCTGGAAGGCCGCTGACCCGACCAGCTCACCGACCGGGCCCAGGTGCGGCACAGCCCAGTCCGCGCCGAAGGTGGCAAGACCCTCGACGAGGACGGGGTTGGTGCTGAACTCGTTGACGTCCACCCGGGGCGGGCTCTGGTTGGCCACCTCGTGGGTGGTCCGCCGTTGCGGGTGGGTGACCTGCCGGGCGTGGGGCTGCGTCATGCCCCCAGTGTCCCCAACCAGGCCCTGGTCTGTCGCGCGGATCGCAGGTGCACCACCTGCGGTGGATGCCGGTCCGGGGGTGACGCACTGCCTGAGGCACCCTCCAGCACCGCGCGCGGGTCGGCGGCCCACTCCCCGATCCGCTCCCGCTTGCGGGAAAAACTGCGGAAGTGCCAGACGATGATGGAGTCCCGGGAGAAGACCTGACGCCAGGACTCCGTGTTGCCGTTGCACATCTCCTGGCGGGTCACGGCGCGGTGCGCCGTGCGACGCAGCAGTCGCTGTAGTGAGAACCATCGCGGGTAGTCCAGTGCCACGATCAGCTCCACCCGGGCGAGTGGCACCTCGATCCACTTCCCGTAGGCCGTGTCCAGCACCCACTGGTCGCCGGCGCAGATTCGCTCGGCGATCCGCCGCTGGTCCTCGGCCGGCCGCTCGGTCCACTCCGGCAGCCAACCGATCTCATCGTCCACGGAGTGCCACGAGAGTCCTGTGGCTCGCCCGATCTCGCGGGCTAAGGAGGTCTTGCCCGACCCGGTCACGCCATAGACCAGAATCCGTTGTGCACCCGTCCCCACCACTGGCCCATCGTGCCACGGTTGCCGATCGGCGCAGGGTGGTCCACTCCCCGCGAACGGAGCTCAGGAACGGGTCGGGCCACGGCGGAGGCCGACCAGCATCAGCACGGCTGCAAGGGCGCAAGCCACGCCGTAGGCCATGCGACCTGTCGGCGGCAGGAAGAACTGGGGCAGGAAGAGGACGACGCCGCCCATCAGCGGCCACACCGCCCAGGTCGGACCGGTGCGCGAACGCTGCCACGCCAGCCCCAGCAGGATCGCGGAGATCGCCAGCAGGACCAGACCCAACCCAAACATCGTCAGGGCGACCGGTTGGTTCCTGATCGGTTCGACCAGGTCCAGGGCCTCGGCCCGACCGGCCGTGGCCTCGCGCCCCAGCACGTGCAGGGCGAAGGTCTCGGCGCCGAAGTAGGGAAGAACCAGCACCAGACCACCGAGGGCGCAGGTGCGTGACGCCGACCCGAGCCTGCTGTGGGTGAGCTCGGCGAAGCGCATCGCCAGCCGGGCGTAGGACGCGAGCGCGAGCAGACCCGCCACATGCGAGATCACCCACCAGCTGTCGGCGAAGGCCTCGCCGGCAGCGGGCGGCTGCGCCCCTGCCGCGTCACCGTAGGGCCGGGACAGCAGGTAGACCAGCATCAGCACGCCGGTTCCCACGGTCGAGGCCACGAGGTGGGACCGATCCCGCGCCGGCTGGTCGAGCCCGGGTGCCGCCTCCCTGTCGATCACCACAACCTCCCATTCTGCGAGCACTGCTCTCGCGTGATGTCACGACACACTAGCCGCGGACTCGGCGGAAGGCAAGAGCACTGCTCTCTTCTTGGGCATGACGAATCTGCCAGCCGACACATGACAGATATCCCTGTGCGGCGCGGGGCGCGGTCCATAGGCTGGGGGCCGTGGGGAACTCACTGACGAAGAGGGACGAGGACATGACGCAGACAGCAACGGAGCCGACGACGACCGGGGATGGGCAGCGGGTGCTGGTCGTGGACAACCTGGTGCGCCGCTTTGGCGACCTGACCGCGGTCGACGACGTGTCCTTCACGGTGGCCGCCGGTGAGACCTACGGGCTGCTGGGACCGAACGGCGCGGGCAAGACGACCACGATCTCGATGATCGCCGGCCTGCTCGAGCCGGACCAGGGCAGCGTGACCCTCCTGGGCCAGCAGATGGGACCGAAGAAGGCAGCGCCCAAGCGTCATCTCGGGTTGGTGCCCCAGGACCTGGCGATCTATCCCGACCTGAGTGCTCGCGAGAACCTCAACTTCTTCGGCAAGCTGCAGGGCCTGGCCGGTGGCGAGCTCAAGTCCAGGGTGGGTGAGGTGCTCGAGCTGACCGGGCTCACCGACCGCGCCAAGGGTCCGACCAAGGACTTCTCCGGCGGCATGAAGCGCCGGCTGAACATCGGGATCGGGCTGCTCCACAAGCCGACGATGCTGATCCTGGACGAGCCGACCGTCGGCGTCGACCCCCAGTCGCGCAACGCCATCCTGGAGTCGGTGGAGGCACTCTCCGACGAGGGCATGGCCGTGATCTACACGACGCACTACATGGAGGAGGCCGAGCGGCTCTGTGACCGGATCGGCATCATCGACTCCGGCACCCTGCAGGCCGAGGGCACCCGCGACGAGCTGATCCGGCTCACCGGCGGCGTCGACAACATCCAGCTCACCGGCTCGGGAGACACGGCTGCCGCGGCGGAGGCACTGCTGGCGCTGGACTCGGTCGCACAGGCCGACGCCGAGCGCGGGCACCTCCAGCTCACGGTGCACGATGCACCGACCGCCGTGGCACAGATCGTGACCACGGCCACCGCCTCTGGTCTGCAGCTCAGCGACGTGCAGATCAGCCGCCCCAACCTCGAGTCGGTCTTCCTGCACCTCACCGGCAAGGCGCTGCGGGACTGATCATGAGACAACTGCTCACACTGCTCACGACCGATCTCGTGCAGAGACTGCGCGACAAGTCGGTCATCATCTTCGCCGTCATCGTGCCACTGGCGCTGATGGGGGCCATGAACCTGGTCATGGGCGACACCATGGACATGGACCTGGAGACCGCGACCGTCGCGGTCTCCGCACCCGAGGACGACCAGCTCGCAGCGCAGCTCATAGGCGCGATCCAGGCCCTGCCGGAGGGTGGCCTGGAGGTCGAGGTCACCGAGACCAGCGCCGCGGACGTGCAGGCGCTGGCCGAGTCCGGCGACGCCAAGCTCGGCCTGGTGATCCCGGACGGGTTCTCCGCGGCGCTCATGGCTGGCGAGCCCGTCGAGGTCGAGGCCGTCGAGGGTGACGGCTCGGGCATCGAGTCCACGGTGGTGCTCTCAGTGGTCCAGGGCTTCCTGGACCGGGCCGGAGCCAGCGCCGTGGCCGCAGCCGCCGGTGCCGAGCTCGGCCTCCCGCCCGCGGAGCTGGGCGGGCTGGCCCAGCAGGTGGCCACCGGCGAGTCCGCCATCTCCATGACCACCGGCGAGGCCTCCAACGAGCAGTTGGACCCCAAGGGTGCCCTGATCGCCGGCCAGGCCGGCCTGTTCCTGATGTTCACCGTCAGCTTCGGCGTCCTGGGGCTGCTCGCCGAGCGTGAGTTCGGCACCCTTGCCCGGTTGCGTTCCATGCCGATGAACCCGCACCTGATCACCCTGTCGAAGGTGCTCAGCAGTTTCGTCCTGGGCGTCGTGGCGACCAGCATCCTGCTCACCGCCGGCGGACTGCTGTTCGGTGTCAGCTTCGGGTCGCCCCTGGCGATCGCGGCACTGATCGTCTGCGCGGTGATCGCCACCACCTCGTTGACCTTCATCGTGATCAAGCTCGCCAAGACCAGCGAGCAGGCCACGGTCATCCAGACCATCCTGGCCATGGTGCTCGGCATCTCCGGTGGGGCGTTCTTCCCGATGAGCGGCACCGGCCTGTTCGGCACGCTCCTCGACCTCAACCCGGTGGGCGCCATGATCCGCGGCCTCGGCATCACCAGTGGTGGCGGCGGACTGGCCGACATCGGCGCCCCCGTCCTGATCCTGCTCGGCTTTGCGGCGGTGGCCCTGGTCATCGCCCGGTTCGTCCCGGACCGGGGGGCGATGGCATGAGGGCCGCACTCGCGATTGCTGGCGTGGAGCTCCTGCGCTTCGTCAAGGACAAGGGCAACATCTTCTTCACCTTCATCTTCCCGCTGATCCTGGTGTTCGTGCTGGGTTCGCAGTTCGGCGGATCGGGCAACTCGGGCAGGGTCACCATCAGCGGGCCGGACAGTGAGTTGCGCACCGCCGTGACCGAGCAACTCGAGGACGACGAGGTGTCGGTGCAGTTCGCCGACCACGACGCCATGCTCGAGCAGGTGGCACGCGGACGGACCGACGTCGGTCTGGTCATCGACCAGGACTCGGTCGCCGCGTTCGACAACGGCTCGGCCACGGAGCTGGAGCTCATCGCAGGCAATGCCTCGACGAGCATGGCCGCTCAGCAGCGCGTCCAGGTCGCGGTCGGCAACCTAGACCTCCGACAGGTGCAGGTCAACGCCTTGGAAGGGGCCGGTGTCTCCGCGGACGACGCAGCGCAGGCACTCGAGGGTGCGGCCGGTCAGGCCAGCGCACCCACGCTGGAGGTCACCAGCGTGGACCAGCTCTCCCAGGAGTTCCAGGGGCTGGGCCAGTTCGACCTCGGGGCCTCCTCGCAGTTGCTGCTGTTCACCTTCCTGACCTCACTGGCCGGGTCCTCGACCCTGATCAATGCCCGGCGCCAGGGCGTGATGGGGCGCACCCTGGCCTCACCGGTCAGCACTCTGCAGGCCATCGCCGGTCAGTCCCTCGGGCGCTGGGTGATCGCCTTCTTCCAGGGCGGCTACATCATGCTCGCGACCTGGCTGCTGTTCGGCGTGGACTGGGGCAATATCGCCCTCTCCCTGTTGGTGCTGGCGGTCTTCGCGATCGTCGCTGCTGGGGCGGCCATGGTGCTGGGGTCGGTCCTGGACAACGAGGGGGCGGCCGTCGGTGCCGGCGTCGGACTGGGGCTGGTGCTGGCGGCGATCGGCGGCGGCATGATGCCGCTGGAGATCTTCCCGGAGACCATGCGGACGATCGCCCACGTCACACCGCACGCCTGGGGCTATGACGCCTTCGCCGAGATCCAGCGCAGCAACGGCAACCTGATCGACATCCTGCCGATGCTGGGCGTGCTGGTCGCGATGGCCGTCGGTGTCCTGCTCCTGGGGACCTGGCTGCTGCGCCGCAGCCTGGCACGCTCGCTCTGACCCAGCGCACCATGGCGCGGAGCCCGCGGACCGGTGACCGGTCCGCGGGCTTCTCGCCTCCCCCACTGATGCCCTCCCTCAGGTGACGTTCAGGTGTGCCCCAGGCACTCCGCATACCCTCACGGTGTGGACCCTGCAACGACGCCCGCCGCCGCCAACCAACTGAGCCACCTCGGAGCCGCCGGAGACCTCGCCCGGGTCCGTGCTGACTTCACCCGTTTCATGATGGAGTACAAGTTCGGCATGGACGAGGTCGAGACCAAGATCTCGATCCTGCAGGAGGAGTTCACCCACCTGCACGACTACAACCCGATCGAGCACGTGCTCACCCGGCTGAAGACACCGGAGTCGATCCTGGAGAAGGTCCGGCGCCGGGGGCTCGACCCGTCCTTCGAGGCGATCCGCGACAACATCACCGACATCGCCGGCGTCCGCGTCGCGTGCAGCTTCGTGCGCGACGTCTACAACGTCTACGACATGCTGACCTCGCAGCCCGACGTGGAGGTGCTGCAGGTCAAGGACTACATCGAGAACCCCAAGCCGAACGGCTATCGCAGCCTCCACGGCCTGGTGCGCGTGCCGGTGCACCTGTCGGACCGCATCGTGCCGGTCACCGTCGAACTGCAGCTGCGCACCGTCGCGATGGACTTCTGGGCCAGCCTCGAGCACAAGATCTACTACAAGTATCGCGACTCCGTGCCCGAGGACCTGCTGGTGCAGCTCCAGGACGCGGCTCGGACCGCCGCTGACCTGGATGAGCGCATGGGCGCCCTGCATGTGCAGACTCATCGTGAGTTCGCCGACCCACAGCGCCACGGGCCGACCGATGACGTCGTCCGGCAGCTGCAGGAACTGCGCGACTCACAGCAGGTCAACCGCTTCATCTGAGGCCCTATACACAGATTTTACCTGTGGACAACGTTCTGGGTGGCTTTCCCGGGTGAGACTGTCTGGCACGACCGGCTCGTGGGGACCTGCGGGCGTGCCGACTGAGGAGGCCACTCCTTGAAGACGACGATGTTGACGCTGCTCGCGGCGGGGGCCCTCCTGGCGGGGTGCGGTGGTGACGCGGAACCCGCCGACCCGCCCACCAGTCAGGACCCGCTCCCGACGAGCGATGACAGTCCCACGACGGCTGCCCCCAGCACCGACGCACCGTCCGACGACGTGGTCGAGACCTCCTCGGCTCCCGATGTGAGCGAGACGACCGAGGCCAGCGGGCCGCCAGAACTGCCGGACGAGGCGACCGAGGACTCCGAGGCGGGGGCGGAGGCTTTCGCGGTGCACTACGTGGAGCTCATGAACTACGCGGCCATGGCTCCTGACGATGAACTCATTGGCCCACTCGCTACTGACGGGTGCGATACTTGCGCTGGTTTCGAAGGGATGATGGCGTCGTATGTAAACGCCAAAGAACGCGCTGCAGGACCACTTGTCGACGTTGGTGAATCACGCGCACGGGAAGTTGGCGAGGAGACAATCGTCTTCTTGGAGTCGGTTGAAAAGAAGCCGGCGACGCTGTCAGCCGACGGCGCGACAGCGACGGAGTCCGGGGACTCGACGCCGTTCACGATGGTGCTGACGGTCACCTTCGACGAGGGACAGTGGTTGGTCTCCGAAATTCAGGTCCAGCAGTGATCCGAATTGCTGCGACCTCGGGGGCGGTGGCTCTGACATTCGTTAGTGCCATGGTTCCCATGGCGGGCATGGGACCGCCAGAAGAATGTGAACCTGGGGAGATCATTAAATGCGGGATTGGTCGTGATGGCACGTACGTGGGTCTGTCCCAGGAGCAAACACGCAATCTACGCAAGAGTTACCCACCAGGAAGGGGTCCTGAGAACCCTGAGCGCTGGTACGAATACGTGGCAGTCATCGCGTGCTCTGGGAACGATCCACACTTTCCGGACCGCGTGCACTGCGAGTACGCGACGACCTACTGCGAGGAGCGGCAGCCTGGCAGTTCGGGGCCATACTCCTACATCTACCGGCGCATCGTGGACGATGATGGCAATGAGGGCGCCTACGAGTCGGTCGCGCCCACGTGCTATCGCTCGGACGTGCCACCTCGGTCAGGTGAGCCCGTCAAAGAACTGACCGAAGAGATGATCATCGAGCAGTTCCACCAAACAGACTTTGCGCTGCCCAGCATGTCGATCGAGCCACCTGATGGACGCACGCTGGTCAATCTGCCTGTCTTCTATGAGGCGGTCTGGCCCGAGGAAGGCTACGAGCCCGACGAGATCGACACAACCGACATCATTGGCTTCGAGGTCAGGATCCGCCCAGTCCTGGAGTCGGCGACCTATCACTTCGGGGACGGCAACTCGATCGGCCCCACTGACTCGCTCGGTGGCCCCTACCCGGATGGCGATGTCACGCACGAATACGCCGAGGCAGCAACGGTTGAGCCATACATCACCGTCATCTTTGGCGGTGAGGTCAGCGTCGATGGCAGTGCGTGGACGACCATCCCCGGCAGCGTGTCAGTGGATGGCCCCCTCAACCCACTCGAGATTCTCACGTCGAGCAACCAACTCTTCGACTAGCGATGCAGACAGAGCTGCCCCGCACGCAGTGTGCGTGCAGGGCAGGCTCGTCCACGACGGTCAGCCGCGCGGGTGAAGAGTCAGCGGTTGCCTCGGTAGCCGCCAGCCACCCTGTTGCCACGCTCGCGGTTGAAGCCACCATTGCGGCGCTGTGGGCGTCCGCGGTAGTTGCCACGCCCCTGCGGACGCTTCGGGCGCAACAGGTTGTCCAGCACAGACTGCGGGATCGCCTCGAAGGACGGCTCGCGGCCTCCGGCGGTCTCCAGCACCTGAGCATCGTGCGGCGTGACGCGCGTCGGCGCTGCGTCAACACCGGCGCTGTCCAGCATCCGCTGCACACCCTTCTTCTGGTGCGGCAGGGCCAGGGTCACCACACGACCGGTCTCCCCGGCGCGGGCGGTGCGACCTGAACGGTGCAGGTAGTCCTTGTGGTCGGCGGGCGGGTCGGCCTGCAGCACCAGGGACACCTCGTCGACGTGGATGCCACGCGCAGCGACGTCCGTGGCAACCAGGACCGGCAATTCGCCGGACTTGAAAGCCTCGAGGACGCGGGTGCGCTGCGCTTGGTTCAGACCCCCGTGGAGGGCTGCCGCAAAGACGCCACACTCACGCAACTGCAGCGCGATGCGGTCGGCGCCGAGCTTGGTGCGCACGAAGACGATGGTGCGACCAGGACGGTTGGCGATGGTCGCTGTGATCGGCTTCTTGTGCTGCGGGTCGATCAGGAAGACGTGGTGCTCCATGGTCGACACGCTCGCGGTGGCGCTGTCCGTCTGATGGGTCACCGGGTCGGTCAGATACTTCTTGGCGACCTGATCCACGCCGTGGTCCAGCGTCGCGGAGAACAGCAGTCGCTGACCGTCGGTCGGAGTCAGGTCAAGAATCTCGGAGATGGCCTCCACGAAGCCCATCTCGGCCATGTGGTCCGCCTCGTCCAGCACCGTGATCTTGACCTCGGAGAGGTCAGCAGCACCGCGCTCCAGCAGGTCGGCCAGGCGACCCGGAGTCGCGACGAGGAGGTCGACGCCCTGCTCCAGGCTGCGCAGCTGCGGGGTGTAGGACATACCGCCGGCCACCAACTGGTGACGCAGCCGCAGGGTCTGCAGCAGCGGACGCAGCGCGTCCACGATCTGCATCGCGAGCTCACGGGTCGGCGTGAGGATCAGCGCGTGCGGCTTGTGCGGCCTGGCGCGCTCACCCTCGGCCAGACGGTGCAGCGTCGGCAGACCGAAGGCCAGCGTCTTGCCGGAACCTGTCTGTCCACGGCCCAGCAGGTCACGACCCGCCAACGCGTCCGGAATGGTGGCAGCCTGGATCGGGAACGGCTTGACCAGACCGAGCTGGGTCAGACGCTCGACGAGCTGCTCGTTCAGCCCCAGGTCACCGAACTCGTTCGGGCCCTCGTGCACGGGCTTGGCCTGCTTCGGAGTCTCCTCGACCCGGTACTCGCGCGCCGAGTGCGGGCGGTCCTCGGAGAAGTGCCGGTTGTCGCGACGCTCGCGGCGCTCCCAGGTGTGGTTCTCGCGAGCCTCGGCTGAGGTGTCGCGACGAGCGGGGCGCTCGTCCCGGTCCCACTGGCGACGAGGGCCACGGTCCTCCCAGTCACGGCGCGGGCCACGGTCATCACGGTTGAAGGACCGGCCGGAACGGTCGTCCCGGTTGAACTCACGGCGCGGGCCACGGTCATCACGGTTGAAGGACCGGCCGGAACGGTCGTCCCGGTTGAACTCACGGCGCGAGCCACGGTCATCACGGTTGAAAGGCCGACCAGAACGGTCGTCCCGGTTGAACTCACGGCGCGAGCCACGGTCATCACGGTTGAAGGACCGACCAGAACGGTCATCCCGGTTCCACTCACGACGCTGCGGACGCTCGCCACCGTCATTCCAGTCGCGGCGCGGGCCACGGTCATCACGGTTGGAGGACCGACCAGAGCGGTCGTCCCGGTTCCACTCACGACGCTGCGGACGCTCGCCACCGTCATTCCAGTCGCGGCGCGGGCCACGGTCGTCACGGTTGAACTCACGGCGACCGCCACGGTCATCGCGGTCGAAAGACCGCTGCGGCCGGTCGTCACGGCTCCCCTCCCGGCGGGGGCCGCGGTCGTCACGGTCGAACGAACGCTGGGGGCGGTCGCCATAGCGCTTTTCGCCCTGGCCAGCCCCGCGACGGGGACGGTCCTCACGGTCGGACCGGTCCGCATAGGACTTGCGGTCGTCACGCCTCGAGGAACGGGCGGACAGTTCACGTGCCTTGGCAGCGGCCTTCTTCTGGGCGGGGGTGTGGCGGGGCTTCTTCTTGTGGGAGGGCGCGGAGGCGCGCCCGATGGCCTTGGCCATGGCGAATCGCTCAATTCTGGTAACTCGATGAGGTTGGACGCCTCATCGCTCCCCTAGAGCGTGACCGACCTACCTCCAGGTGCTCTTCATGGCACCCGATGGGCCGCAAGGAACGGTTTGTCCTCCGGCGTGCCCGTCTGATCAGCGCTCAACGCGCCCTGCAGGCAAGCATTCAATTTACCTGACCGCGACCGTCGAACGCCAACTGGCCGGGTATGGCGCTCGTCACCTCGCCGATCGCGGGGTCAGGTCATGTCCTCCGGGTGCTTGATCCGGGTGGGTCTGGCGTGGATCGCGCGGTTGAGGGCCCAGGTGACCGCCCACAACCCGACGCCCATCGCCAGCAGCCAGCCGGCGATCTCATAGACCGAGCCGGCCCGGCCGGTCCACGGTCCGACCATGTAGGCACAGGCGAGGGCACCGATGACGGGCAGCACAGTGGGTGCGGTGAAGTGGTCGTGATCGACCCGGTCCCGACGCAGGATCAGGCAGGCGACGTTCACGACGCTGAAGACGCCGAGCAGCAGGAGGGCGGTGACATCGCCCAGGTTGGACACCGACTGGACCAGCAGGATCAGCCCGATGGCGAGCATCGTCGTGAACACGATGGCGGCCCAGGGAGTCTGCCGCCCTCGGTGCACCAGGCCCAGCGGCTTGGGGAGGACACCCTGTTTGGCCATGCCATAGAGCAGCCTCGAGGCCATCATCATGTTGATCAGCGCGGAGTTGGCGACGGCGAACATCGCGATGAACGGATAGAGCGTGTCGATCGGAAGGTTCGGCGCACCCCGCTCGACCACGGTCAACAGCGGCGTGCCGTGCTGGGCCAGCTCCCCGACGGGCACCAGCGCCACGGCCGTGATCGAGACCAGCACGTAGATCAGGCCGGTGATCAGCAGCCCGGACAGCATCACCTTGGGAAGATCCGGCTCGGCTCCTTGGTCTCCTCGGCCATGTTGACCGAGTCCTCGAAGCCGACCATGGCGAAAAAGGCCAGTCCGGTGGCTGCGGTCACGGCCATTAGGGCGTTCTTGCCGCTGGGACTCTCGAAGACGGTGATCCGCGAGAAGTCGACCTCTGCGCCGGAGAAGCCGGCGACGGCCCACAAGCCGACGAAGATCACCAACAGCAGACCGGACAGCTCGACCAGGGTCAGCACGACATTGGCCTTGACCGACTCGGCGACGCCCCGGAAGTTGATCGTCATCACCAGCAGGATGAACGCGAGGGCGCCGATGCTGATCGCGCCGGCGTTGACAACCTGGCCGTCGGCGCCCCTCCTCGAGGAAGACGTTGAACCGTTGCCGATGAGTGAGCAGTAGTGCTCATCTCACCAGCACCCCGTCTCGGGGTTGTTCGGCCACCGTGCGGTGGCTTCCCTTTCGCGCTTCACGGCCACCTGCCGGGCGAGGCCC
>NZ_QLVD01000023.1 GCF_003352835.1 Ornithinimicrobium murale
CTGCGCCAGCGCAGCCTTGGCGGTCTCGAAACCGGTGCCGACGAAGACGGCCGACGGCTCACCCAGGCGGGCTGCGGCGGTCAGCAACTCGGCCGTGGTCTTGCGGACATTCCCGTCGACGTGGTCGACCAGAACCAGAACTTCAGCCATGGTGATTTTCTCCTTCTCTCTGGTCGGACTCAGACGAACTTGCGGGAGGCCAGGAACTCGGCCAGGGCCTTGCCGCCCTCGCCCTCATCGGTCACGATCTCGCCCGCTGCGCGCGGGGGACGTGCCTCGACACCCTCCACGGTGGTCCACGCCGCCGCCAGCCCAACCTGGCCGGCGTCGATCCCCAGGTCGGCCAGACCCCAGGTGTCAACCGGCTTCTTCTTGGCCGCCATGATCCCCTTGAAGGAGGGGTAGCGCGGCTCGTTGATCTGGTCGGTCACCGACACCACGGCCGGCAGCGTCGCCTCGATCGTATCGGAGGCGGTGTCGCCGTCCCGGCGGATCCTGGCGGTGCCGCCCTCGACGGTCAGCTCGGAGGCGAAGGTCACCTGCGGCAGGCCGAGGCGCTCGGCCAGCATGGCCGGAACCACGCTCATCGTGCCGTCGGTGGAGGCGATGCCGGTCAGCACCAGGTCCACCGGCCCGATCTTCTTGATGGCCTCGGCCAGGACCAGCGAGGTCGCCGGCGCATCCGACCCGGCGATCGCGTCGTCCAGGATGTGCACGCCCTTGTCGGCGCCCATCTGCAGGGACTTCTTGATCGCGTCCGCGGCGTCATCCGGCCCCATGGTCAGGACCGTCACCTCACCGCCGTCACCCGCCTCGTTCAGTGCCAGGGCCGCCTCAACGGCATACTCATCGAGCTCGGAGAGCAGGCCGTCCACGGCCTCACGGTCCGTGGTGTTGTCGGCCTCGAAACTGCGGTCGGACTGGGCGTCCGGCACGTACTTGACACACACGACGATGTTCACGTGTCGATCCTCATCGTTGGGGGCGGGTGGTTACCTAGTAGTCATCTTTGCACTGCCCCGCGGGGGGACACCAAACCGGGTCAACCCACTGCGCGATAGATCACGTCCATCCCCAGCACCAGCACAGTGAGGAAGGGGAAGATGAAGGCGGTCAGCCACTGCAGTGCGGTCCGGCCGGGTGCGGGCTGACGCGGGTCGATCAGCTGATCCGGCTCGGCGAAGTCGGCCCAGGTCAGCACCACCTGCAGCGCGAGCGCCACCACACCGATGGCCGCGACTGTGCCCCAAGCAAACTCAGCCACACTGCCCCGCAGTAGGGCCTGCGGCACGATCAGCGCGATCAGCACCACGAAAGGCAGGGTGAAGGTCGTCCACCGGTGCCGCACCAACAGGGCCAGCGCCGGACCGGGCCGCAACGCAACCAGGAGGGTCAGCACGAGTGCGGCCGCGACCGCGACGAGGTCACCCTGGGAGACAGCGACCCGCGTCCCCTCGACCCAGGCGTCCACGGCGCGGGGCACCGCGACCAGACCGAAGAGCCCGAGGACCAGACCGATGACCGTGGCCGGCCGGAGGCGGAAGGTGCGCGCAGGAGTCCCGTCCACCAGGGACCGTGAGTATGCCGTGGGGTCGCCGAAGGCGTCCGGTGCGCTCTCCCCCGACTCGGCACAGTGGGCGTCGACGGTGGCGAGCGCGTCCCCGATCTCAGCGCCCGTGCGGTCTGCGAGTCGGTGCTCGATGACGAAGGTGTCGCGCCAGGCCCGGTCGATGTGTGGGGTGCTGATGTCGACTCCGCCCGTCGCGGTGGTGTCGGGGTCGCTCTGCCTCATGGTCACGCCCGTCCCTTCGAGACGATCTGGTCGGTGAGTGTTCGGGTGATGTCGGTGAACTCGGCCCACCGGCTGGCCTGCCGCTCCGCCTCAGCGGCCCCTGCGGCGGTCAACGCATAGAACTTGCGACCCGGCCCGCCCTCGCCCGGTCGCCACTCCACCTCGACCCAGCCGGCCTGTTCGAGCCGGCCGAGCAGCGGATAGAGAGTGCCGCCCTTGACGGTGCCCAGGCCGGCCTCGGCCAGCCGGGTCGCGATGGCATAGCCGTAGGTCGGGCCGTCGCGCAGGATCCGCAGGGTGCACACGCTCAGCACACCCCGGAGCCACTCGCTGGGCCACTCCTGCTCTGCGTTCACCACTAGATCATGTCACTGACTAGTCAGGCACGTCAACTAGCTTCAGTGGGGGGTGACCGTCAGTGCCCGCTCCTAGCGTGTGGTCATGGCACCGACACACCACGCAATCGACTACATCGAGATCAACGCCGCCGACCTGGCCACAGCTCGCGACTTCTACGCCCGGGCCTTCGGGTGGACGTTCAACGACTACGGCCCGACCTACAGCGGCATCCGCACGCCCGACGGCCAGGGAGAGGTCGGCGGGCTCAACGGCACGGGACAACCCGGCCCCGGCGGGCCGCTCGTCCTGCTCTACTCCGACGACCTCGATGCCTCTCTCGCGGCGGTCGAGGTCGCCGGCGGTCGCATCCTCCAGGCGCCCTACGAGTTCCCGGGCGGGCGGCGGTTTCACTTCGCCGATCCCGGCGGCAACGAGTTGGGGGTCTGGTCCGCCGACGCGTGAGCGCCTCCGTCGGGACGGGCGAGGCCCACCTGCTCGATGGACAGCAACGACACGCGGCCACCCCCTCGGCAAGCGGCCCTGTGTCGGAGCGAGGGGTGTGGGTGCCGACGCGCCCGGTCACCCGAAAACTCAGGCGCCGGTGCGCTCGGTCAGTTGCCCGTGAACTTCGCCTTGCCTGGACCGTCCTGGACGAACGAGGTCATGCCGATCTGCCGGTCCTCGGTGGCGAACACGCCCGCGAACAGCATCGCCTCGATCGCCAGGCCGGTGTCCAGGTCCGTCTCCATCCCCCGGTCGATGGCCTCCTTGGCCGCCCGCAGGGCGTAGGCCGGACCACTGACGTAACGGGCTGCACGGGCGCGCGCCTCGGCATACACCTGGTCTGGCTCGACCACCTCGTCCACCAGACCGATCGACAGCGCCTCCTGCGCGTCGACCATCCGGCCGCTGAAGACCAGGTCCTTGGCCCTGGAGGACCCGACCAGGCGGGGCAACCGTTGCGAGCCGCCCGCACCCGGGATGACGCCCAGCAGGATCTCGGGCTGGCCGAGCTTGGCGTCGCTGCCCACGACCCGGAAGTCGGCGCACATCGCCAGCTCGCAGCCGGCGCCCAGGGCATAGCCGGTGATGGCCGCGATGGTCGGCTTGGGGATGTGCGCGACTGCCTTGAAGCACTCCTGGATCACGGCGGCACGGTCGACCATGTCGGTGTAGGACATGGTCTGCATCTCCTTGATGTCCGCGCCAGCGGCAAACACCTTCTCACCGCCGTAGATGATCACGGCGCGGACCTCGGCGTCGCCGGACACGATGCCGGCTGCCTCCCCGAGCGCGTCCTGGACCGCGGTGTCCAACGGGTTCATCTTGGGACGGTCGACCCGGATCGTGCCGATCCCGTCCTCGATCTCGACGCGGACGTGCTCGCTTGCCGTCTCGACCGTGCGCACCTGACTCATGCCTGACCGCCGTCGTCCTCGGGCTTCTGGCGCTTGATGCCCTCCGACAGCCACGGGCCGACCTTGGGTGCCTCGCCGTCGGTGACCGCATCCTGGTCCCCGGAGACCACGTCACCGGTGCCGCCGGCCGCGATGTCGGCCTCCCGCTTGGACTTGGCGGTCACGTTGCGGTGCCACAGGGCCACGGCCTGCAGCAGCATGCTGACCGCGATCTGCACCTTGGGCTTGGGGTTCTCCTTGGGTGCGATCACCTGCTCCACGCTGAGGACCAGGTTGCCCGCCGCGATCCCGGCCTTGACCAGGTTGACGCCCAGCGTGATGTCGTTGCAGCCGTTGAGCCGGGTCAATAGGTCGGCGGGCACGCTGTCAGCGATCTGCCACTGGCCGTAGATGCGCAGGATGTCGACCTGACCGCCGGTCAGTGAGCGCGCGAAGAGCTGCTGCTCCTGGGCGGTGAACTTGATGTCACCGTCAGAGTCGAGGTCGGGCTGCAGCTTCAGGTCCTGCAACGCATCGAGGACCCGCCCGCGCAGCGGGTGCTCCTCGGGGGGCGGGGGAAAGTTCGGCAGTGAGGTGGGGTCGGTCATGGTTCTAACGTAACCGAGTCCCTAGGCTGCGACCATGCCCGTGCCGACCCACCGACCAGATGTGCCCCCGCCGCTGGGCGTCACCCTCCACAACGGGACGGCGGACGTGTCCGTCCTGGCCACCCACGCCGAGGCCGTCGAGCTGTGTCTCTTCGATGACGACGGGGCCGAGCGGCGGATCCCGTTGTCCCGCAAGGCCTACGGCATCTGGTGGGACGTCGTGGAGGGAGTCCGACCCGGCCAGCGCTACGGCTTCCGGGTGCACGGCCCCTGGTCACCCGAGCAGGGACACCGACACAACCCCGCCAAACTGCTCCTCGACCCGTATGCCGGGGCGATCGCCGGCGACGTCCGCTGGGGCCCGGAGGTGTTCGGCCACGTCGTGGACCAGGAGTGGAACGGCGACGGTGCCGTCCAAGACGACCGGGACAGTGCGGCATACGTCCCGCGGTCGGTGGTGGTCGACCACGGCACCTTCGACTGGGGGCAGGACAGCTCCCCCTCGCGTCGGTGGACCGAGTCGGTGATCTATGAGGCCCACGTGCGCGGGCTGACGATGCGGCATCCGGACGTGCCCGAGGAGATTCGGGGCACCTATGCGGCACTGGGGCACCCGGCCGTCCTGGAGCACCTGCGTGACCTGGGTGTCACGACCCTGGAGCTGCTGCCGATCCATGCGTTCACCCATGAGCCGCACCTGGTGCAGGGCGGGCTGGTCAACTACTGGGGCTACAACACGATGGGCTTCTTCGCGCCCCACGCGGGCTACGCGGCGGCCCAGGACCCGCAGGGAGTGGTGGACGAGCTCAAGGGTGCGATCAAGGCCCTGCACGGCGCCGGCATCGAGGTCGTGCTCGACGTTGTCTACAACCACACCTGCGAGCAGGGTGCCAACTCGGGCGCGACGCTGTCCTGGCGCGGGCTGGACAACGCGACCTACTACCGGCTGGACGAGCGCGGCCACGACATCGACGTCACCGGCTGCGGCAACACCGTCGACCTGCGAGAGCCGATGGTCGCCAAGATGGTGCTGGACTCGTTGCGGCACTGGGTGACCGAGTTCCACGTCGATGGGTTCCGCTTCGACCTGGCTCCGGCCCTCGCCCGCGGCCGAGACGACGCTTATGACCCGGACCACGCCTTCCACGTGGCGCTGCGCACCGACCCGGTGCTGTCCCGGGTGATGCTCATTGCCGAGCCCTGGGACGTCGGTGTGCACGGGTGGCGCACCGGGCAGTTCCCGCCGCCGTTCGCCGAGTGGAACGACCGCTTCCGCGACGCGGTGCGCACCTTCTGGCTGCCCGACACCGCGCGCGTTCTGCGCGGGGAGACCGGGCACGGCGCACGAGAGCTGGCGACCCGGCTTGCCGGGTCCGCCGACCTCTTTCACCGGGACGACCGGGGCCCGATCGCCTCCCTCAACTTCGTCACGGCCCACGACGGGTTCACGCTCGCCGACACCACGGCATACGAGCAGAAACACAACGAGGCCAATCGGGAGGGGAACCGGGACGGCCACGGCGACAACCGCAGCTGGCACCACGGCGTCGAGGGGCCGACCGACGACCTCGACATCCTCGCGGCGCGGCGTCGTTCGGTGCGCAATCTGATGGCGACCAACCTGCTGGCAGCAGGCGTGCCGATGATCACCGCCGGCGACGAGTTCGGTCGGACGCAGGGCGGGAACAACAACGCGTACTGCCAGGACAACGAGATCAGCTGGCTGGACTGGGCCGCCGCGGACGCCGACCTGGTCGCCACCACGGCGCGGCTGCTGGAGCTGCGCCGGGCCCACCGGGTGCTGAGGCCACCGGAGTTCCAGACCTTCGAGGCTGTGCGCGGCCACGTGCGGCTGCGCTGGTTCGGGGTCGATGGCGAGATCCTGACCGAGGGGCAGTGGTCGGACCCGGCACTGCGCACCCTCGGGGCACTCTTTGATGGCCGCGACCTGGTGGACTCACCCGCCGACGCGGCAGACCTGGTGCTGGTCGTGGTCAACGGCGCGACCGAGGAGGTCACGGTGCGGTTCCCCGACACCGGCGGCGCCCACCCGTGGCGCCTGGAGTGGGACAGCACCTGGGAACGGCCGCAGGACCCCGGGCCCGTTGGCAAGGAACTGACGATGGGCCCCGTGTCCCTCGCCGTCCTGTCCTAATTTTGGGGAGGTTCGGACCGGCCCTCGCGCGATCTTGGGGAGGTTTGGACCGGTCCCGCACCCGTGGCATGGGCTGGTGCGGTACATCCGTGCCACGTGGCTGGATCCGGCTGCCCGCACCGAAAGGCATCTTCCTGGGGACGCCAACGACGCGCGCAGTCTGGCGCTGCGCGAGGCGGTGCGCTCCGAGGCAGAGGACCCGACCTTCATCGGTGTCCAGGTGCCCGACGGAGCCGACCGAGCGGCATACAAGAATGCGCTCACCCGGGCCTGCGCATCGGCCGGCCTCCTGGCAGGTGACTTCATCGGGCAGCCAAGCCTGGGACCACCGGATGATGATTCGATCGACAGCACATGGCTGAGCACGGCGCTCGCTCAGGTGCAGGTGGCCGACGGCGACGAGTAGCGGCGGGTCACCAGTCCTCGACCTCGGGGCAGATCCACGCATCGAGGCGGGCGTCTCTCCGGAGAGCCTCGGCATGCTGCTCGAGCAGGATCGCCTCGGTCCGGGGCCGGTCCTCGTTCCAGACCTCGGCGATCGTCATGTTCATACCCCGCAGCCGGGTCGCGCGCTGTTCGTCGAGCTGTCCCGCTAAGTCGACGCGATGCGGGAAGCCCTGGTACTCCCCCACCAGCCCCGTCTCTGGATCGCACAGGTCCACGCGTGCCACGAAGTGTCCGAGTCGGTCGTAGACCGGCTGGTTCACGACGGGTGCGGGCAGCCCTGCTTGGATCCAGTGATAGCGCATCTCGCTCTCTGGCACCGACTCCGCCCGGGCGCTGATGTGCGGAAAGAGCGCGCGGACCTGGGCCAGCCGGTGCAGGCCACCCAGCGGGTCCAGGAAGTCTGCGAACGGGTCACGCTGGATCATCCCGAACCGCGCGCCCACGTCCAGCATGCCCAGGCGCGTGCCCGCGGTGGGCGCCCAGCGGGCCAGATCGAGCGTCGTGCGCGGCCCGCTCGTGACGAGGAACCCATCCACCTCCTCCCTGTGGGACTCGGGCACCCTGGACCGCCGGATGCGCAACCCACGCGTGTCATAGCTGCCGACGTCCGCTGGGACACTGAGGTCGATCGGCTTCAGCGTGCTTCCGTCCGTGGTGCCATCGAGGAACCTGGGGGTCACCCCGTGCACCACGGCGGCGGCCCAGCCCGACAGCACGGCACCGGCGGGGGCGCGCTCCATTGCGGCCCGCGCCCGCAGCAGCCGCAGGTCATCCGGCGGGTCTCCGAGCACCCGAACGCCCGGGACACCCGGAACCCGCAGCAGACTGTTCGTCGCCCGCTTGGACATTCCTCTGCTGCGCAGCTCTGCTGTTCTCGCAACCTCGAACATGTGCCACCTCCCGCCAGGCAGCATGGGGTGGGCACGGCAGATGGCGCCAGCACCCCGGAGGGTCCTGTGGACAACGTCCAGTCGCCGGGGAGGCTGGGGACGACGGGTCCAGGGTTGCGGCGGTCCAAACCTCCCCAAAAAGGCGCGCGAGGCGGTCCAAACCTCCCCAAAAATGGGTTAGGCGTTGGCGACCAGGCCGAGTTCGGCGTCGGAGGCCAGCAACGGGTGCGCGGGCAGCACGCGGACGGTCCAGCCGAGCGACCCGGTGCGGGTCAGCGCCAGCTCGCCGTCGAACCGGTGGCGACCACCGTCGTAGGACTCCACGGGCTGCAGCAGGCTGGTCTCGACCTCGGTCAACTCGTCGGTCTCCGAGGCCCGACCGAAGGCCACCTGCACGCTCACATCCTCCGGGGAGAGGTCGCCGAGCGCGAGGTAGGCGTGCACGCGCACCGTCTCGCCGATCTGCGGACTGTCGCTGACGCCCTCGGCCTCCACGTGCTCGACCCGCACCGACGGCCAGGCGGCCCGGAGCCGCTCGACCGCCGTCGCGAGGTCGCGGGCACCGGCGTAGTTGTCGTCGCGGACCGCCCAACCGGCCCGGGCCGCGGGCAGGTACAGCGCCCGGGTGTAGTCGCGCACCATCCGGTCGGCCATCACCTTGGGCCCGAGGGTTCCGAGGGTGTGTTGGATCATCTCCAGCCAGCGCGTGGGCAGCCCCGCCTCGTCGGTGTCATAGAAGGTCGGCACGACGCTGTTCTCCAGCAGGTCATACAGCGCCGCGGCCTCCAGCGCGTCCCGCCGGTCGTCGTCGACGCCGTCAGCGGTCGGGATCGCCCAGCCGTTCTCACCGTCGAACCACTCGTCCCACCAGCCGTCCAGGATCGACAGGTTGAGAGCCCCGTTCAGGGCTGCCTTCATGCCGGAGGTGCCGCACGCCTCGAACGGGCGCAGCGGGTTGTTGAGCCACACGTCACAGCCCGGGTAGAGACGCTGCGCCATCGCGATGTCGTAGTTGGGCAGGAAGACGATCCGGTGCCGCAGTGTGGGGTCGTCGGTGAAGCGCACCATCTCCTGGATCAGCCGCTTGCCGGTGTCGTCGGCCGGGTGGGCCTTGCCGGCGATGACCAGCTGCACCGGGCGGTCGGGGTCCAGGAGGATCTTGGCGAGACGCTCGGGGTCGCGGAGCATCAGGGTCAGCCGCTTGTATGTCGGCACTCGCCTCGCGAAGCCGATCGTCAGGATGTCTGGGTCCAGGACGTCATCGATCCACCCCAGCTCCGCTGGGGTGGATCCGCGGGTGCGCATCGACTTGCGCAGGCGGGTGCGGGTCTCGGTCACCAGCTGGTCGCGCATCTCGCGCTTGGTGGCCCAGATCCGGTCGACGGGCACCGCGGCGATGCGGTCGAAGGCGGTGCCGTTGACGAGCGCCTCGGCACCCATGAACTCGGCTGCCAGCCCGAAGACCTTGCGGTCCACCCAGGTGCCGGCGTGCACCCCGTTGGTGATCGAGCCGATCGGCACCTCGGACTGGTCGAAGCCCGGCCACAGGCCCTGGAACATGCCGCGGCTGACCTCGCCGTGCAGCACCGAGACACCGTTGGCCCGCTGTCCCAACCGGAGCCCCATCACCGCCATGTTGAAGACGTTGCTGTCCCCACCGTCGTAGGTCTCGGCGCCGAGCTCCAGGAGCTGTGGCAACGGCACCCCGGGCAGTTCGGAGCCGCCGCCGAAGTGCTGCGACATCTGGTCGACGCCGAAGCGGTCGATGCCCGCGGGCACCGGGGTGTGCGTGGTGAAGACCGTCGAGGCCCGCACGGCACGCAGCGCCTCCTCGAAGGACAGTCCGGCGCCGGAGACCAGCTCACTGATCCGCTCCAGCCCCTGGAAGCCCGCGTGGCCCTCGTTCATGTGATAGACGTCCGGCTCGGGGGCGCCGGTCAGTCGCGACCACAGCCGCAGCGCCCGCACGCCACCGATCCCGAGCAGCATCTCCTGCTGCAGCCGCTGGTCGCCGCCCCCGCCGTAGAGACGGTCGGTCAGGTCGCGCTTGCTCGCGTCGTTGGTCTCCACGTCGGAGTCCAGCAGCAGCAGCGGCACGCGCCCGACCTGGGCCCGCCACACGTGGGCGTCCAGGTGGGCACCGCCGGGCATCGCCAGGGAGATCACCGCGGGACTGCCGTCCTGCTCACGCAGCAGGGCCAGCGGCTGGTTGTCCGGGTCCAGCACCGGATAGGACTCCTGCTGCCAGCCCTCGGCGTTGAGCCGCTGCCGGAAGTAGCCGCTCTTGTAGAACAGGCCGATGCCGACGATCGGCACCCCCAGGTCGGAGGCGCTCTTGAGGTGGTCACCGGCCAGGATCCCCAGGCCGCCGGAGTACTGCGGCAGCGCGGCGGTGATCCCGAACTCCGGGGAGAAGTAGGCATAGGCCTGCCCGAACCCACCGGCCGCGGCACCCGCCTCGGCCTCTCGCTGATACCAGCGCGGCTCGGTCAGATAGCGCTGCAGACCCTCGCCTGCCTCGCGGACCCGCTGCACGAAGGCAGGGTCGCCCGCCAGGCGCTCCAGCTCGTCGGGTGTCAGCGCGCTGAGCATGGCCAGCGGTTCGCGGTTGCCATCGGCCCACTTCTGCGGGTCGATGCTCTCGAAGAGGTCGAGCGTCGGCGGGTGCCATGACCAGCGCAGATTGAGAGCGAGGTGGTGCAACGGGGACAGCGCGTCGGGGAGAACAGTGCGCACGTGGAGTCTGCGGATGGCCTTCACACCGCACAGGGTATGCCGTGGGGCCGGTGTGCCGTGCACGCGCACCTCCCGACCGGTAGCGTCGGGATCGTGAGCCAGACATCAGGGAGCGGCATCAACCAGTCCGTGCTCGACCTCGTGGGTCAGCGACCGATCGGGCGGATCCCCGTGCAGGAGGTCCGCCCGGCCGTCGACGGGGGTGACCGACCGACGAAATCCGTGGTGAACGAACTGTTCCCGATCACCGCCACGGTCTTCCGCGAGGGCCACGACAAGGTCAGCGCGACGGTCGTGCTGACCGACCCGGACGGTGCCGAGCACCACCTCCGCATGCACCTGCTCAACCCCGGCCTGGACCACTGGGGCACCACGGTCTTCGCCGACCGCGAGGGCGTCTGGTCCTATCGGGTCGAGGGCTGGTCCGACCCCTATGCCACCTGGCACCACGACGCCCCGATCAAGATCGAGGCCGGGGTGGACGTGGAACTGATGCTCGAGGAGGGCGCCCGCGTCATCGAGCGTGCCCGCGATGAGGTCGAGCGGTCTCCCGAGGACGCTCAGCTGCTCACCGAGGCGGTCGCCGCACTGCGCGACACCGAGCGCCCGGTCGGTGAGCGCCTGGCGGCTGGCACCGACCTGCGCGACATGCTCACCCACGCGCCGTTGCGGGACCTGGTCAGCCCGAGCCGCGAGCACACCTGGTGGGTGGAGCGACAGCTGGCCCTGCACGGCGCCTGGTATGAGATCTTCCCCCGCTCGGAGGGTGCCACCCAGGACCCGGAGACCGGTCTGTGGACGAGCGGCACCTTCGCGACGGCGGCGCAGCGGTTGCCCGCGGTCGCCGACATGGGCTTCGACGTCGTGTACCTCACGCCGGTGCACCCGATCGGGCGGACCAACCGCAAGGGTCGCAACAACACCCTGGATGCGCAGGAGCACGACCCCGGCAGCCCCTACGCGATCGGCGCCGCGGAGGGCGGGCACGACGCCCTGCACCCCGACCTGGGCGACTTCGACGACTTCGACGCCTTCGTCGCCCGGGCGCAGGAGCTGGGGCTGGAGGTGGCGCTGGACCTGGCGCTGCAGGCTGCGCCCGACCACCCCTGGGCCACAGAGCATCCCGAGTTCTTCACCACGCGGGCGGACGGGTCCATCGCCTACGCCGAGAACCCTCCGAAGAAGTACCAGGACATCTATCCGGTCAACTTCGACAACGCCCCGGAGACCATCTACGCCGAGGTGCGACGGGTCGTCCAGGTCTGGATCGACCACGGCGTCACGCTCTTCCGCGTCGACAACCCGCACACCAAGCCGGTGGAGTTCTGGCAGTGGCTGATCGCCGATGTGGCCCTCGACCACCCGGAGGTCATCTGGCTGGCCGAGGCGTTCACCAAGCCGGCCATGATGCACACGCTGGCCAAGGTCGGCTTCCAGCAGTCCTACACCTACTACGCATGGCGCAACGAGGCGGCCGAGCTCAGGGAGTACGTCACCGAGCTCTCCGGGAAGGCCGCGACCTACATGCGGCCGTCCTTCTGGCCGACCACGCACGACATCCTCACGCCCTACATGCAGTACGGCGGCCTGACCGCCTTCCAGGTGCGCGCTGCCCTGGCCGCGACCCTGGTCCCCACCTACGGGATCTACGCCGGCTACGAGCACTGCGAGAGCGTGGCCCGCCCGGGGGCCGAGGAGCACATCGACAACGAGAAGTATGAGTTCAAGAACCGCCGCTGGGACCTGGACACCCCGGACGGCGGCCGCGACGAGGCGCACGGACGGCCCAACCTGGCCCCGTTCCTGAAGCGGCTCAACGAGATCCGCCGCGAGCACCCGGCGCTGCACTGGATCCGCAACATCACCTTCCACAACGCCGAGGACGAGAACTTCCTGGTCTTCTCCAAGCGGGGCGGTGGGGCGCACGACGGCTCCGAGTCCGACGAGATCATCGTGGTGGCCAACCTGGACCCGCACGCCGTCCGGGCCACCACCGTGCACCTGAACATGCCGGCCATCGGCCTGGGCTGGCAGGACCGTTTCGTGGCCCATGAGCTGCTCACCGGGGCCCAGTGGCACTGGGGCGGAGCCAACTTCGTGCAGCTCGGCCCCGGCAGCCTGCCGGTCCACATCATCGCGGTCAGGAAGTTCTGATGCGGGGTCTGAACCTGCAGCAGCCCGGTCTGCGCTACGACCCCGACTGGTATCGCAAGGCGGTCTTCTACGAGGTCCTGGTCCGCGCCTTCGACGACTCCACGGGGTCCGGTTCGGGCGACTTCAGCGGCCTGATCACCCGGTTGGACTACCTGCAGTGGCTGGGCGTGGACTGCCTGTGGCTGCCGCCGTTCTATGCCTCGCCCCTGCGCGACGGCGGCTATGACGTGGCCGACTACACGGCGGTCCTCCCCGAGTTCGGGACCCTGCCGGAGTTCCAGGAGCTGATCTCCCAGGCGCACGCGCGCGGCATACGGATCATCACCGACCTGGTCATGAACCACACCTCCGACCAGCACGCCTGGTTCCAGGCCTCGCGCTCGGACCCGGAGGGTCCGTACGGCGACTTCTACGTGTGGTCCGACACCGACGACCGGTATGCCGACGCCCGGATCATCTTCGTCGACACCGAGGTCTCCAACTGGCACTTCGACAGCGTGCGCCGGCAGTTCTACTGGCACCGCTTCTTCAGCCACCAGCCCGACCTGAACTTCGAGAACGAGGCCGTCCAGGAGGCCATGTTCGACGTGGTCCGGTTCTGGATGGACATGGGCATCGACGGGTTCCGGCTGGATGCGGTCCCCTACCTGTTCGAGGAGGAGGGGACCAGCTGCGAGAACCTGCCCCGCACCCATGCGTTCCTGGCCAGCCTGCGCGCGATGGTGGACGAGGAGTATCCCGGCCGGGTGCTGCTGGCCGAGGCCAACCAGCTGCCGGCCGAGGTGGTCGACTACTTCGGCACCCCGGAGGCCCCGGAGTGCCACATGTGCTTCCACTTCCCGGTGATGCCGCGGCTCTACTACGCGCTGCGGGAGGAGACCGCCGCCTCGATCATCCGGGTGATGGAGGAGACCCCGCGGATCCCGGAGGGCACCCAGTGGGGCACCTTCCTGCGCAACCACGACGAGCTGACGCTGGAGATGGTCTCTCCCGAGGAGCGGTCGGCGATGTACGGCTGGTACGCCCCCGACCCACGGATGCGGGCCAACATCGGGATCCGGCGCCGGCTGGCGCCGCTGCTGGACAACTCCCGCGCCGAGATCGAGCTGATCAACGCCCTGCTGCTGAGCCTGCCCGGCTCCCCCTGCCTCTACTACGGCGACGAGATCGGCATGGGCGACAACATCTGGCTGAGCGACCGCGACGCGGTCCGCACCCCGATGCAGTGGACGCCGGACCGCAACGCCGGCTTCTCCACCGCCGATCCCGGCAAGCTCTATCTGCCGGTGATCTCCAGCCTGGTCTACCACCACGCCGCCGTGAATGTGGAGGCCCAGATGGCCACCGGCTCCTCACTGCTGCACTGGGTCCGGGGGATGCTCCAGATCCGGTCCCGGCACGAGGTGTTCGGCCTCGGCGAGTTCACCCTCTGCGAGGCGGACAACCCGGCCGTGCTGGCCTACACCCGCGTCATGACCGACCCCGAGGCCGAGTTCGAGGGCCGACCGGGCGTGCTGTGCGTCAACAACCTGTCGGCCCGCCCGCAGGCGGCACGCATCCAGCTGCCCGAGGCCCTCGCTGGGGCCGTGACCACCGACCTGTTCGGCGGCGCCGGCTTCCAGGACGTGGACGCCGACGGCTCGATCCACCTTGCCCTGGGCTCGCAGGACTTCTACTGGCTCGGCCTGACACCTGAAGGAGTCTGAGATGCCCACGCTGACACCGTCGTTCGCGGAGTTCCTCCCCACCTGGGTCGCCTCCCAGCGCTGGTTCACCGGCAAGGGCCGCACCCCCTCGTTGCGCCGGGTCGGTGGCTACCGTCTGGAGGACCCGGCCGGCGAGGTCGGCATCGAGATCCACCTCGTGGTCGACGAGTCCGGCCCGGCGCCGGTGACCTACCACGTGCCACTCACCTACCGCAGCGCGGCGGACCCCGAGCTGCACACCGCCCTGGTGGCCACCACCGAGCACTCCGAGCTGGGCACCCGGTGGGTCTACGACGGCTGCCACGACCCCGTCTATGTCCAGGCCCTGGCCGACCTGATGCACTCCGGGGCCACCGTGAGCGGCGACGCGGACACCGAACTGACCGGCAGCGCCACGACGACCCGGTCGCAGGGGCCACGGCCGCTGGTGCGCCGCAGCGCCGTCCTGGTCGGCGAGCAGTCCAACACCTCGATCATCGTGGAGACCGGCGAGCCGGGCCAGTCCGCGCCGGTCATCATCAAGGTCTTCCGGGTGCTGCAACCCGGCGAGAACCCCGACGTCGCGGTGCAGAGCGCGCTGGCCGAGGCCGGGAGCACGCTGGTCCCGCAGCCGGTCGGCTGGGTCACCGGCACGTGGCACGCGGGCGACACGCTCGCCCAGGGGCACCTGGCCTTCGCCCAGGAGTTCCTCCCCGGTGTGCAGGACGCCTGGCGCATCGCCCTGGTCGCCGCGCGGGACGACACCGACTTCACCTCCCGGGCCCGTGAGCTGGGCACCGCTACGGCGCAGGTGCACGCCACCCTGCGCGAGGCCTTCGGCACCGAGGAGCTCACCCCGCAGCGGCGCGCGGGCCTGCTGGCGCGGTTGCGGGAGCGGCACGCGGAGGCCCGGGAGGCTGCCCCGGAGCTGCAGGAGTATGACGCGCAGGTCACCTCGGTCTTCGAGGCCGCCGAGTCCGCGGCCTGGCCGCCCCTGCAGCGCGTGCACGGGGACTACCACCTGGGTCAGGTGCTCGACGTCCCCGACCGGGGGTGGGTCCTGGTCGACTTCGAGGGCGAGCCGCTGCGACCGCTGGACGAGCGCTCCCTGCCGGACGTCGCGCTGCGCGATGTCGCGGGCATGCTGCGCTCCTTCGACTACGCCGCGGGATCCCTGGCCCAGGACCACTCGGTCGACCGGAGCCGCTGGTCCCGCGCGACCCGCGAGGCCTTCCTGGCGGGGTATGCCGAGGCCTCCGGAACGGACCTGTCCGCATCGGCCGCGGTGCTGGCTGCCCTGGAGCTGGACAAGGCGCTGTACGAGGTGGTCTACGAGACCCGCAACCGGCCCGGCTGGGTCGCCATCCCGGTGGCCGCGGTCCGCGAGCTGGTGGGAGACTCCGTGACCAACGGGCCGGCTCACCCCCATTTTGAGGGAGGTTCGGATCGCGCTGTGACCATTTTTGGGGACGATCGGACCGGGTCTGACTCGCTCAGTCCGGTCGGCCCCGAGAGCGGGAGCGAGGGTGCGGGCGACGTCGGGAGCGAGCCAAACCTCCCCAAGAATGCGCATGAGGCGGTCCGAACCTCCCCAAAAATTGGGGAGAGGCCGCTCGCGGAGGGCGAGGTGGAGCTGCTGCTGCGGGGGCTGCACCGCGACCCGCACTCCCTGCTGGGTGCCCACCCGCACGACGGCGGCATCACCATCCGGGCGCTCCGCCCCCTGGCCGAGTCGGTCACGGTCCTGCTCTCCGGGGGCGAGCGTCACCCGATGCGCCACGAGACCCACGGCATCTGGACGGCCGTGCTGCCGCGCACCGACATCCCCGACTACCGGCTCGAGGTCACCTGGGGCGACGGGGTGGGGCACCAGCAGGACGACCCCTACCGCTTCCTGCCCACCCTCGGCGAGATGGACCGGCACCTGATCGGCGAGGGCCGGCACGAGCAGCTCTGGACGGTGCTCGGCGCGCACCTGCGGACCTACGACGGCCCGCTGGGGCAGGTCCGGGGCACCAGCTTCGCCGTCTGGGCCCCCAACGCCCGAGGCGTGCACGTGGTCGGTGACTTCAACCAGTGGGACAACACGGCACACCCCATGCGGGTCCTCGGCGAGAGCGGGATCTGGGAGATCTTCCTGCCCGATGTCTGGGCCGGCAACCGCTACAAGTTCGACATCACCGGACCGGACGGGCACCGGCGGCTCAAGGCCGACCCGATGGCCCGCGCCGCGGAGGTGCCGCCGAGCTCGGCCTCGATCGTCACCCACGACTGGCACGAGTGGGGTGACCAGGACTGGATGGAGCGACGCGCCAGCACGGACCCGCACACCGGGCCGATGAGCATCTACGAGGTGCACCTGGGCTCCTGGCGCCAGGGCGCCTCCTACCGCGACCTGGCCGAGCAACTGACCCGCTACGTCACCCAGATGGGATTCACCCATGTCGAGCTGATGCCGGTGATGCAGCACCCCTACGCCCCGTCCTGGGGCTACCACGTGACCGGCTACTACGCCGCCGACTCCCGCTTCGGCTCCCCCGACGACCTGCGCTACCTGATCGACCGGCTGCACCAGGCCGGCATCGGGGTCATCCTGGACTGGGTGCCCGGGCACTTCGCCACCGACCCTTGGGCACTGGCCCGGTTCGACGGCACCCCGCTCTACGAGCACCCGGACCCGCGCCGCGGCTGGCAGAACGAGTGGGGCTCCTACATCTTTGACTTCGGTCGACCCCAGATCCGCAACTTCCTGGTGGCCAACGCCCTGTTCTGGCTGGAGGAGTTCCACGCCGACGGACTGCGCGTGGACGGTGTCGCCTCGATGCTCTACCTCGACTACTCACGCAACGAGGGCGAGTGGCTGCCCAACAAGCACGGCGGCCGCGAGCACCTCGAGGCGGTGGCGCTGCTGCAGGAGACCAACGCCACCGCCTACCGCCGCAACCCCGGCGTGGTCATCATCGCCGAGGAGTCGACGTCCTGGCCGGGGGTGACGCGCCCGACCTCATCAGGCGGGCTGGGCTTCGGCTTCAAGTGGAACATGGGGTGGATGCACGACTCGCTGGACTACATCGCCCGGCAGCCGGTCCACCGGCAGTACCACCACCACCAGATGACCTTCTCGTTGATGTATGCCTTCTCCGAGCAGTTCGTGCTGCCGATCAGCCACGACGAGGTCGTCCACGGCAAGGGCTCGCTGCTGCGCAAGATGGGCGGCAGCGACCGGTGGCAGATGCTGGCCAGCCTCCGTGCCTACCTGGCGTTCATGTGGGCCCACCCCGGCAAGCAGCTGTTGTTCATGGGCCAGGAGTTCGCCCAGATCGCGGAGTGGGCCGACGGACGCAGCCTGGACTGGTGGCTGCTGGACCAGCCGGCGCACGTCGGCGTCCAGCACCTGGTGCGCGACCTGAACCTGACCTACCGGGAGACGGCCGCCCTGTGGCAGCTGGACCACCAGAGCTCGGGCTTCCAGTGGCTGGACGCCGACGACGCGCGGGGCAACACCTTCAGCTTCGTGCGCTACGGCACCGAGGACGAGGCCGGGCACCGCCCGGTGCTCGTCGCGGCCGCCAACTTCGCCGGGACCCCCCGTGAGGTCCGTCTCGGGGTCCCGCGACCCGGCCGCTGGCAGGAGGTGGTCAACACCGACGCCCACGCCTATGGCGGCTCCGGCGTCGGCAACCTGGGCTCGGTGACCGCCACCGACCAGCCGCACCAGGGTCAGCCCCACTCGCTGACCCTGACCCTGCCGCCGCTCGGGGTGCTCTGGCTCGTGCCCGAGGCGACCGGTGCGACGACCACCGTCGATGCCCTGCCCACCGACAGGCCCGCGGAGGTGACCGCCCGGAAGCAGCCGGCTGACGGCATACCGGAGCAGTCACCTGCGGACCACACCGCCCCGTCCACCACCAAGGAGTAGCCATGGCCACCCACGAGCGCGCCGGCCGGCCCGCGCAGCCGGAGGACCTGATCGACGTCGCCCACCTGGTGACGGCCTACTACACCCGCACGCCCGACGCGGGGCAGGTCGACCAGCAGGTCGCCTTCGGCACGTCCGGGCACCGGGGCAGCGCGCTCGACACGGCCTTCAACGAGGCCCACATCCTGGCCACCACGCAGGCGATCTGCGACTACCGCGCGGGGCAGGGCACCGAGGGGCCGCTATTCATCGGGCGGGACACCCACGCGCTCTCCGAGCCGGCCTGGGCCAGTGCGCTGGAGGTGCTGGTCGCCAACGGCGTCGACGTCATGGTCGACAGCGACGACCGCTACACCCCCACCCCGGCGGTGAGTGTTGCCATCCTGCGGGCCAACGCCGGCGACCCGGCGGCGCAGGCCGACGGCATCGTGGTCACCCCGTCGCACAACCCGCCACGCGACGGCGGCTTCAAGTACAACCCGCCCCACGGTGGGCCAGCCGACACCGACGCGACCGGCTGGATCGCGGACCGGGCCAACGAGCTGCTACGGACCGGGCTGGACGGGGTGCGCCGGGTGCCGTTCGTCCAGGCGCGCGAGGCGGCCGAGGAGTTCGACTTCCTGGGCACCTACGTGGCGGCGCTGCCCGAGGTGGTCGACCTCGAGGCGATCCGCGACGCGGGCATCCGGATCGGCGCCGACCCGCTGGGTGGAGCGGCCGTGGACTACTGGGCGGCGATCGCCCAGACCCACGGTCTGGATCTGACCGTCATCAACCCGCTGGTCGACCCGACCTGGCGGTTCATGACCCTGGACTGGGACGGCAGGATCCGGATGGACTGCTCCTCCCCCCATGCGATGGCCAGCCTGATCGAGAACCGCGGCCGGTTCCAGATCAGCACCGGCAATGACGCCGACTCCGACCGGCACGGCATCGTCACCCCCGACGGCGGGCTGATGAACCCCAACCACTACCTCGCCGTGGCGATCGACTACCTGTTCGGTGGCGCCCGCCCGGACTGGCCCGCCACCGCCGCGATCGGCAAGACCCTGGTCTCCTCCTCGATGATCGACCGGGTGGCCGAGGGCGTGGGACGCGAGCTGGTCGAGGTGCCGGTCGGGTTCAAGTGGTTCGTGCCGGGGCTGCTGAACGGCTCGATCGGCTTTGGCGGCGAGGAGTCCGCAGGGGCCTCCTTCCTGCGCCGGGACGGCTCCGTGTGGTCCACGGACAAGGACGGCATCATCCTGGCGCTGCTGGCCGCCGAGATGCAGGCCGTGACCGGCAAGTCCCCCTCTCAGCGGTATGCCGAGCTGGTCGCTGAGCACGGTGACCCCGCCTATGCCCGCATCGACGCCCCCGCCGACCGCGCGCAGAAGGCGAAGCTCAAGGGGCTCTCCCCCGCCGACGTCACCGCAACCTCGCTGGCCGGCGAGGAGATCACCGCGACCCTCACCGAGGCTCCCGGCAACGGGGCCGCCATCGGGGGGCTGAAGGTGCAGACCGCCAGCGCCTGGTTCGCCGCCCGCCCCTCGGGCACCGAGGACGTCTACAAGATCTATGCCGAGTCCTTCCAGGGGCCCGAGCACCTGGCGCAGGTGCAGCAGGAGGCCCAGGCCCTGGTCGACGCCGCGCTGGGCAGCTGACTGGCCGGGTGCCGGCCGGCTCCTCGCACGGACAGGAGGACAGGACGCGGTATGCCGAGGCGCGCCGCCGCGTGGGCGAGTCCGCTGAGCGCTCCGGCCGGGTCGTGACCTAGAAGAGTGCGCTCATCAGCGAGCCACGCGCCTTGACGACACGCGGGTCGGTGCCGCCCACCACCTCGAACTGGCCGAGGAGGTGCTTGCGGGCGGTGTCCCGCTCGTCGCCGGAGGTGTTGCGGACCAGCTCGATGAGACGTAGGAAGGCGTCCTCGACGTGCCCGCCGACCAGGTCCAGGTCACTGGCCTGGATCTGGGCCTGCACATCGGTCGGGTTCGCCGCAGCCGCGTCCCGGACGGTGTTGAGGTCCAGCCCGGCCGTGCGGCGCAGGAGCTCGACCTGCCCCAGGCCCAGACGGGCGTCCTCGTCCTTGGGGTTGTCCTGAAGTGCCTGCTCATAGGCCTGTGCCGCGGTGTCCAGGTCGCCCCGGTCGATCGCGTCGTAGGCCTTCTGGTGCAGCGGCGGGAGCTCCTGCTCGTCATCCTCCCCTGCCGCGGCGGCGTCCGCCACACCCTCGACCCGGCCGGAGACGCCGTTGGCGACGGCGGCCGACAGGAACTGCTCCAGCAGGGCGCGCAACTGCTCCACGGGCTGCACGCCGAGGAAGAACGGCACCGGCTGACCCTGCAGCAGACCGACCACCACCGGCAGCGAGCTGACCTGTCCGAAGGCCTCCTGCAGCACCGGGGAGAGCGCCTGCACGATGCCCGGGTTGGCCGCCAGGTCGACGGCGATGACGCGGAACCGGCCCTCCTGGGCCACGGCCTCGTCGACCATGGTCTGGACGAACTGTGCCGACTCGGGGACCTGGTCGGTGTAGAGCACCAGCACGGCCGGCACGTTCATCGAGCCGGTCACCAGGGAGTTGAAGTCCGCGTCGGTGCCCTGCACCAGGACGCCCTCGGCGCCTTGGGGCGCAGCGCCGGCTGTGGCCCCTGCGCCCGGGGCTCCGGCGCCGGCAGCTCCCGATGGCGTCTGCTGGGGGGGCCGCGAGAGGGCCGAGAGATCCACGGCACCGCGCAGGGCGGCATTGAGCGACTGAGGGGTCGGCTGTGTCATGTCTCTATTGTGACCTGTCGCCCGCCGCGGAGCGGAACCGGCAGGATGGACCCATGGATTCACCAGGCTCCATCAGCCAACCCGCCGCCCCGGTGCCCGGCCGTCGCAGCGTGATCCCAGTGGTCATCGTGGCCGGCATCGCGCTCGGCCTGGTCGCCGTCGGGATCATTGTCTGGCAACTGCTGAACCGCCCGGCCAGCGCCCAGGACGTGGCGCACGACTTCGTCGTGGCGACCTACGAGGGCGACGTCGAGGGCTTCTGCTCGCTGGCTGCCCCGGCCCTCATCGATCCGGTGCTGGAGGAGTATGAGGCGGCCGACTGCGGCAGTCTCGCTGTCACGCTGCGCGACGACCCGACGATCGACACGTCCCAGGAGGCAGCCGATATCGAGGTGCTCGAGTCGACGGAGAGCGGTGACACCGCGACCATCCGGCTGAGCGACCCGTCGGGCACGCCGGGTGTATGGACCGAGGTGAACCTGGAACGCTTCGACGACGCGTGGCTGGTGACGGACTTCTAGCAACGCACAGCCCGGTGGGTCGGGCGAGCCAGCCTCCCGGCCCTCGGTTGGGGTTCTCGCACCCTTCCGGAACCTGCAAGGGCCCTGGCCAGGAGGCCGCTAACTCGTGACGGTCAGCTGCCGGAGGCGCCGACGACCTGCTCACGGGCGGCGATGACCTCGGGGTCGCCGCCGTCCGCGCGGACGTGCACCGCGAGGAAGACCAGCGTCGTCATCTCGGCGCTGTCGGTGATCGTGTCGTCCTCGGCGAAGTGGACGAACGCGGCCGGCGGCTCCAGGATCATGCCGTCCCTGACGTCGAAGGTGCTCTTGCGCTCCAGGACGGGGAAGATGATCGCCGACCCGTCGGCCAGCTCGATGGTGCGCAGCGTGCCGGACCGCAGGGAGTGCTCCTGGCTCAGGGCGGCCTGGTCGCTGACGCTGGCGGCCTGCTCCTCGGCGGCCGCACGGACCTGGGGGCCGTAGTTGTTCGTGCGGAAGTCCGGGCGCTCCTCGCCGAAGGGGTAGTCGAGGATCTGGAAGAGCATGTCCACCACATAGCTGGGGTAGTTGCTCAGGTCGGCCCGCCCCTCACGGATCACGGGGGAGCCCTCGGAGCGCGGGTCGAAGGTGCCGACCTCGGTGCCGGCCAGCATCGGGGCACTCCAGCCGATCCGCCACTCGGCGCCGTCCTCCTCCTGCACCATCAGGTGCAGTTCGGGCAGGCCGGACTCCGGGACGGTCTGGACGACCATGTAGGCCGGGAACTGCTCGTCCTCGCGGCTGATCGCCAGGATGTTGGCCCCGGTCGGGTGGTAGTCGATGACCGGGGTGACGCCGATGTCGCGCAGCGAGGTGGCGGCCACGGCGGCGCGCAGCTCGGAGCCGACGAAGGCCGCCTCGTTGAGCTCGGCAGCCTCCTCGGCGTCCGCATTCTGCGAGTTGGCGGCGTGGCGCAGCAGCTCGTCGACGATCTCCTGGCCCTCGTCGACCGAGAGGACCCCGGCACCGGCCGGGGGGGCGGTGACCACACCGTCGTCGGTGGAGGCGTCCTCGTCGTCGCCGGGCGCCGAGGTGCTCTCGCTGTCGTCGCCGGCCGGGGCGGAGGTGCTCGCCGCGTCATTGTCGGCGGTGGACCCGTCGGCGTCGCCGGTCGAGTCCGCGGAGTCTCCTGTGGTGTCCGCGGAGTCATCGGCGGCATCGGCGTCACCGGTGCTCTCCCCCGTGTCGGGGGAGGCGTCAGCGGCCGTGGAGGAGGTGTCGGTGCTCTCCTCGGGCTCGTCGGATCCGCTGCAGGCAGCGAGGAGCAGCGACGAGCTGAGGGCAAGGGCGAGCGCAGTACGGGGCAACTTCATAACGAAATGGTAAACCTCAGACTGCAGGTTCAACCAAATCCATCGTCCCAGGAAGCTCACACCCGGGGGTGGTATTCACGCCGCCCACGCACGGAAAGAGGGTGATGGACATCTCACCCGGGCAGCACGGATCAGAAGCGAGCCGGCTCGCGGTAGACGCCCCACTCCTCGCGCAGTGCGTTGCAGATCTCGCCCAGGGTCGCCTCGGCGCGCACGGCCTCGAGCATGCTCGGGATCATGTTCTCGCCGGTGCGGGCCGTGGCCAGCATGGTCTCCAGGGTGGCCTGCACGCGGCCCAGGTCACGTCCCTCGCGACGCGAGGTGAGCAACGAGACCTGATCGCGCTCGACCTCGTGGCTGACGCGCAGGATCTCCAATTCGTGGCTGACCGACTCGGTGTGCACGTTGACGCCGACGATCTTCTTGTCGCCCTTCTCGAGGGAGACCTGATACTGGAAGGCCGCCTCGGCGATCTCGGACTGGAACCAGCCCTCCTCGATGCCGCGCAGGATGCCGCTGGTCATCGGTCCGATCGGGTGGTCGTAGGTGCCGTCCTCGTTCGGGGTGCGGTCCCGCTCGCCCATCCGCCTGATGGTCTCGAAGATCTTCTCGGCCTCGGCCTCGATCTTGTCGGTGAGCGCCTCCACATACCAGGAGCCGCCGAGCGGGTCGGCGACGTTGACGACGCCGGTCTCCTCCATCAGAACCTGCTGGGTGCGCAGCGCGACCTCGGCGGACTGCTCGGACGGCAGCGCGAGGGTCTCGTCGAGGGCGTTGGTGTGCAGGCTGTTGGTGCCGCCGAGCACACCGGCCAAGGCCTCGACGGCGGTGCGCACCACGTTGTTGAGCGGCTGCTGGGCGGTGAGGGAGACGCCCGCGGTCTGGGTGTGGAAGCGCAGCCACTGCGCCTTCTCGTCGGTGGCGCCGTAGGTGTCGCGCATCCAACGGGCCCAGATGCGGCGGGCGGCGCGGAACTTGGCGATCTCCTCGAAGAAGTCGAGGTGGGAGTCGAAGAAGAAGGACAGACCGGGGGCGAACTGGTTGACGTCCATGCCGCGGGACTGGCCCAGCTCGACGTAGCCAAAGCCGTCGGCAAGGGTGAAGGCCAGCTCCTGCGCGGCGGTCGACCCCGCCTCGCGGATGTGATACCCGGAGACCGACAGCGGCTTGTAGGCCGGGATGTTGGTGTTGGTGTACTCCATCAGGTCGCCGATCAGGCGCAGGTGCGGCTCCGGCGGGAAGAGCCACTCCTTCTGGGCGATGTACTCCTTGAAGATGTCCGTCTGCAGCGTGCCGTTGAGGGCGCCGAGGTCGACGCCCTGCCGCTCGGCCGCGACCAGATACATGCAGAAGACCGGCACGGCGGGCCCGCTGATCGTCATCGAGGTGGTGACGTCGGACAGCGTGATGTCGGAGAACAGGATGTCCATGTCGGAGGCGGAGTCGATGGCCACACCGCAGTGGCCGACCTCGCCCCGGCTCACCGCCTCGTCGGAGTCGCGGCCCATCAGCGTGGGCATGTCGAAGGCCACCGAGAGGCCACCGCCGCCGCGCGCCAGGATCATCTTGTAGCGCTCGTTGGTCTGCTGGGCGTTGCCGAAGCCGGCGAACTGCCGGATCGTCCAGGTGCGCCCGCGATAGCCCGTCGGGTAGAGGCCGCGGGTGAACGGGAAGACGCCCGGCCAGCTGATGCGCTCCATGCGCTCGTCGACGGCCTCGACCTCGGGGCTGGGCCCGTAGACGGGGTCGACCTCCATGCCGGAGAGGGTCGTGAAGTCCGCGTCCCGCACCTGACCCTTGGCGACCGCAGCCTCATAACGCTGCCGCCACCGGTCACGGCCGGAGGTCTGGGAGGAGTCTGGGACAACGCTGTCGGTCATACCTGCAGCGTACCGGTTGACGTCGCGTCAACTCCGAGTCGATCAGACCGTATGCCGAGGCGCACCGCGCGTGCTCTGCTGCGCCCTGGTCTTGTCCTGGGTGCGCACTCCCTGCTCATCGGCCGGGCCGCTGACGATCCGCTCGACGAGGTGGTAACCCAGCACCAGCGCGGCGAGCACGACCGTGACGTGGAGCAGGAAGGCCAGTGCGACGCCGGTGATGATGCCAGCCGCCCGGAAGCGCCCCCAGGAGAGGCCGAGCAGGGCCGGGACCACGACGGCTCCGGCCGCTCCCCCGAGCAGCTCCCACCACCAGCGGGTGTCGGCCCCGCCCATCCAGGGCAGGACGTTGATCAGGTCGAAGAAGTCGAGGGTGGCCAGGACGCCGAGCAGCAGCACCGCGCCGAGCACCCCGACCAGCAGCGCGCGGGGCAGAACCCGGCCCGCGTGCCAGATCGTGCTCAGGGTGACCGCGGACCACATCAGCCAGGCGCGCACCGTCCCCGTGCCCAGCCCGACCATCGCCTCGCGGAAGATGCGGTCAGCCTCGGGGCGGGCGAACGGCTGCCCATCGCGGTCGGTGTCCGGACCGAGGAAGGCACCGGGTCGGACCAGCGCGTCGTGCAGCACCGCCGCCGGCAGGAAGTCGCCACTCTTGGGCACCAACCAGGTGAACAGGGCGGGCACCGAGGCCAGGTCGGTCCGGAAATGCCGCAGGTCCGCGGGCACCACGAAGCACTCGGCGTAGTGGTCGCTCCGGAAGGCGATCTGGCGCAGCAGCGTGAAGTCGCGGCCGTCGATGCTGCGCAGCTCGAGGCGCAGTGGCCCGCCCTGCTCGGCGTCGAAGAACTCGCCCATGGCACCGCGGCCTAGCGCCGCACCATGCGCAGCTCGACCAGCCCGTCGTCCCGGTCAGTGGTCTGTGCACCGTCGAGGCGGAAGCTGTTGCGCTCGTAGAAGCGGATGGCCCGGTCATTGCCGTCCGCCACCCACAGGTAGGCGGGGCGGTCGGCCAGGACCCGGCTCAGCAGCTGCTGGGCCACCCCGGTGCCGAGGTGGTCGGAGACCACGTTGATCGCCCACAGCTGGGTGTCGGTCGGGGCGTCCTCGTCACGGGCCGGGCCGACGCTGATGAAGCCGACCAGTTCCCCGTCGTGCTCGGCGACCGCCACCTGCTCACCACGGGCGCTGTGTCCGTCGCGCAGGAGGTTGGGATTCTGATCGGCCTCCGCGACGCCCTCCTCCGGGCGCAACCGCCGTCCCCAGGTCTGCGCGAAGCGCTCCGGTGTCAAGGCGGCAAAGGCCTCCTCGTCCATCAGCCCGACATACGCTTCCTGCCACACCCGGCAGTGCACCGCGCCCAGCGCCTCGACGTCCTCCCCGCGGGGCGGACGGATCAGGTATGCCGACTCCTCCTCAGCCATGCGCCTAACCTACGACGGATCACCGACGGTGGCTACGGCTCCGCCCGCACCCCGACACCGGGCCCGTGATGGCCAGGACCGGGAAGCCCCGCCCGGGAGGCGCACCACCGGGTCACGGGCACGGAGACGACTTCTACCCACCGCCTGGCGAGACCCTGGGCAGGACCCGGGCACGGGGACGACTACTACCCACCACCGGGCGAGACCCTGGGCAGGACCCGGGCACGGGGACGACTACTACCCACCACCGGGCGAGACCCTGGGCAGGACCCGGGCACGGGGACGACTACTACCCACCACCGGGCGAGACCCTGGGCAGGACCCGGGCACGGGGACGACTTCTACCCACCACCTGGCGAGACCCTGGGTAGGACCCGGGCACGTGCCGGGCTGGCTGAACCGTTCAGAGGGGGCGACGACGCGTTCAGAGGGCGGCGACGACTCGGTCGGCGGCCGCGTAGGGGTCGGTGTCACCGGCGACGACCTGCTCGGCCGCCGTGGTGATGTCGTCCCCGCGTCCGAGGTCACCCATGCGCTCGCGCAGGTGCGCGACAGCGATCGCCTCGATCTCGGCACCCGCGCGGCGCACCCTGCGCTGGTGCAGCTCCCCGTCGGCCATCCAGTCGCGGTGCTTGTCGAGCGCCTCGAGCACCTCGTCCAGCCCCTCGTTCCGGTCGGCGACGGTCTTGAGCACCGGCGGACGCCACAGCCCGGGCTCGGTGCGGTCCCCCAGGCTGATCATGTGCCGGATCTCGCGGACGGTGTTGTCCGCGCCCTCCCGGTCTGCCTTGTTGACCACGAAGACGTCGCCGATCTCCAGGATGCCGGCCTTGGCTGCCTGCACACCGTCCCCCATACCGGGGGCCAGCAGCACCAGGGTGGTGTCGGCCAGACCGGCGACCTCCACCTCACTCTGTCCCACGCCGACGGTCTCGAGCAGGACGACGTCGCACCCGGCCGCGTCCAGCACGCGCAGGGCCTGTGGCGTGCTCCAGGACAGCCCGCCGAGATGGCCGCGGCTAGCCATGGAGCGGATGTAGACCTCGGGGTCGAGCACGTGGTCGGTCATCCGGATGCGGTCTCCGAGCAGCGCCCCGCCCGAGAACGGGGAGGACGGGTCCACGGCGAGCACCCCCACCCGTAGCCCACGGCCGCGGAGACCGCTGACCAGCATGGACGTGCTGGTGGACTTGCCGACGCCGGGGCTGCCGGTGAGCCCGATGATGTGGGCGTGCCCGGTGTGCGGCGCCAGGGCGGCCATCACCTCCCGCAGCGCGGGATGGTCGTTCTCGACGAGCGTGATGAGCCGGGCCACGGCTCGCGCCGACCCGGCTCTGGCCTGCTCGACCAGGCTGGAGACATCAACCTCACGCCGCGACATGGTCCTCCTGAACCCGTTCACCAACCGAGCCCCCACCGGGGCAGGACGTTCTCACCAGCGCCCCGACGGGGCGCGAGGGCTCAGGACCGGGCGGGCACGCGCACGATCAGGGCATCGCCCTGGCCGCCGCCACCGCACAGGGCCGCGGCTCCGGTGCCACCACCGCGCCGCTGGAGCTCCAGGGCGAGGGTCAGCACCAGGCGGGCGCCGGACATGCCGATGGGGTGGCCGAGCGCGATGGCGCCGCCGTTGGGGTTGACCCGCTCGGGGTCCAGGCCCAGCTCCTTGGTGGAGGCCAGGCCGACCGCGGCGAAGGCCTCATTGATCTCGACCACATCCAGGTCGGCCGGCTCGATGCCGCCCTTCTTGCACGCCGCGACGATCGCGTTGGCCGGCTGGCTCTGCAGGGTCGAGTCGGGGCCGGCGACGACCCCGTGCGCCCCGACCTCCGCCAGCCAGGTCAACCCCAGCTCCTGCGCCTTGGCCTTGCTCATCACGACGACGGCCGCGGCCCCGTCAGAGATCTGCGAGGCGCTGCCAGCGGTGATGGTGCCGTCCTTGGAGAACGCCGGCCGGAGCGCGCCGAGGGACTCGGTCGTGGTCTGTGCGCGGATGCCCTCGTCGGTGCGGAAGTCGACCGGGTCGCCCTTGCGCTGCGGGACCTGCACGGTGACGACCTCGTCCTCGAACTTGCCGTCCTCCCAGGCCTTCGCGGCCAGCTGGTGGCTGCGCGCTGAGAAGGCGTCCTGCTCCTCGCGGGTGAACGCCTTGTCGGCGACGTTGGCGTCCTCGGTCAGGTTGCCCATCGCCTGGTCGGTGAAGGCATCCCAGAGACCGTCATAGGCCATGTGGTCGCGCATCGTGACATCGCCGTACTTGAAGCCGGCGCGGCTCTTCTCCAGCAGGTGCGGGGCGTTGGTCATCGACTCCTGGCCGCCGGCGACGACGATGTCGAACTCACCGGCGCGGATCAACTGGTCGGCCAGGGCCACGGCGTCCAGCCCGGACAGGCAGACCTTGTTGATGGTCAGCGCGGGCACGTCCATCGGGATACCGCCCTTGACCGCGGCCTGGCGTGCCGGGATCTGGCCGGCACCGGCGGTCAGCACCTGGCCCATGATCACGTAGTCCACCTGGTCACCGGTCACGCCGGCCTTCTCCAGGGCTCCCTTGATGGCAAAGCCACCGAGGTCGGCCGCGGAGAAGTCCTTGAGGCCGCCGGACATCCGGCCCATCGGGGTGCGGGCGCCGGCGACGATGACCGAGACGTTCGCTTCCGGGGTGGTCTGCGGGGCGTCAGGTGTTGCGGTCATGGGGTCCTCCAACGACTTCGGTGATGAGCAGCAGTCCTGTCCCCATCCTACCGAGCAGCAGCGCCTGACCCGAACGGCCTAGCCACCGTGCACCAGGTGACCCCCGATCACCGTCGCCTCCACCGTCATCTCTCGCAGCACCCTGGCCTGCTCGGCCGCCCGGAGCGGTTCGGGAGCTGCCCCGGGCAGCCCGCCCTCGGCATACGGGTCCTGGTTGAGCAGCACCAGGTCCCCCGGTTCGCCGACGGTCAGCCGCCGACCGTCGACCGAGGCGGCGAGCGCCTCCCCGGGGGTGAGCGAGAGCTCCGGGTGCCACGCCGCGCCTCCGGCCGGCCCGCGCCACACCGCGGCGGCCATGGCCAGCCACGGGTCGAGGGGTGCGACCGGGGCGTCCGACCCCAGGGTGAGAGGGATGCCGGCCTCCAGGAGCGGGCGGTAGGCGAAGGCGTTGCGGGTGCGGTCGGGCCAGCAGTGCTCCGTGGCCGCGCGGTCGTCGATCAGGTGCGCCGGCTGGATGCTGGCCCGCACCGGCAGGCCCGCCCAGTGCGGCACGTCGCCGGGCGCCACGAGCTGGGCGTGCTCGACGGACCCCGTGGCTCCGGTGGCGCGAAAGACATCCAGGGCCTGCCGGACGGCACGGTCACCGATCGCGTGCAGCGCCGTCTCCAGGCCGTGCGCGTGGGCCGTGCCGACCAGCTGGGTCAGCTCGTCCTGGGTGAAGTTGGGCAGGCCGTGGGGGTCGGCGAGGTCCTCGGAGTCCGCGTAGGGGTCGCAGCACCAGGCGGTCCGGGTGTTGAGCGAGCCGTCCGAGATGATCTTGAGCGCACCCATCCGGGCCCACCCGTCGGTGCCGGGGAGCGGGTCGCCGGTCGCCCAACCACGCGCGGTGATCTCGCCCAGACGACTGGCATAGACGCCGGTACGCACCCGGAACGGCCCCCGTGCCGCCATCCGTGCCGGCCACAGGTCCCAGGCCGGGCTGAACTCCAGGTCCACGATGCCCACCACGCCCTGCGCCCGGGCGGCCGTGATCGCCTCCAGGACAGCGGCCTCCGCCTGATCCGCAGCTCCCGGCAAGGAGCCCAGCCGGTCATAGGCGTCGAACCACTCGTTCTCGGAGACCACGCCCTCCCGGGGTGGGCAGTCCAGCAGGCGCAGGGCCGAGGAGTTGAGCCACCCGTGGTGACCGTCGCCTGAGATCAGCACCACGGGCCGACGGGGGCTGACCGCGTCCAGGTCGGCCACGGTGGGCTGGCGGGCCCAGCCGGCGGTGCGGTGGCCCCAGCCGATCAGCGGAGCCGTCAGCGCGTGGTCGGGACCGGGTGACTCGGTCGTGTCCAGCGCGGCCCGCACTCGGTCCACGACCTGCTCCACGCCGTTGGTCCCGGAGACGTCGAGCCGGGAGCGCACCAGGGCCCACTGGACCATGTGGACGTGCTGGTCCCACAGGCCGGGCACCACCCAGCGCCCCTCCCCCCGCAGCTCGGGCACGCCCGCGTCGGGCAGGTCCGTCCCGACCGCGGCCACCTGGCCGCCCCGGATGAGTATGTCGAGTGGCTGGCTTCCCGAGGTCCCTCCGGGAGCGTCTCGGTCCAGTGGCACGGGACGCACCGCGCGCACCAACAGATCGGTCATGACTGCACGCTAAGGCCAGGCCCGCCCCGGATCACGCACCACCCCGCTGCGTGGCGCGGGCCGGGCTCGGCCGGCCCCTCCGCATACGAGCTGGTCGGTGCGGTGTGGGCAGGTCTGTCGCCGCCGATCGGTAGGCTCGGTGCATGACTGGCCTGCCCGACTCCGTGACCCCGCTGCTGCTCGCCATCGACCACGTGGGGATCGCCGTGCCCGATCTCGACGAGGCCATCGCCTTCCACCGGGACGTGCTCGGCCTCGTCGTGTTGCACGAGGAGACCAATGAGGAGCAGGGGGTGCGCGAGGCGATGGTCGGTGCCCCCGGGGCACCCGAGGGATCGGCACTGCTCCAACTGCTCGCGCCGCTGTCCCCCGAGTCGACGATCGCGAAGTTCATCGACCGTTCCGGGCCGGGCCTGCAGCAGCTCGCCTACCGGGTGGCGGATGTCGAGGCGGTCTCGGCGGTGCTGCGGGAGCGCGGGCTGCGGCTGCTCTTTGACGGCCCCCGGCGCGGCACCGGCGGCAGCAGGATCAACTTCGTCCACCCCAAGGACACCGGTGGCGTGCTGGTCGAGCTGGTCGAGCCGGCGGTCGGTTCCGGTGCGGCTGATGGTGGACCCACTCCTCATGGGTGATGATGGGCCGGTGAGCGAGGGAGAAGCCACAGCAGGCTCGGGGGACGCCGGTCGGTCGTCAGGGAGCACCGGTCGGGCTTCCGGGGGCGCCGGCCAGGCATCAGAGGAGACCGGTCAGGGCACGGGGGGCACTGGTCGGCGACGACTACGGCTGCCTTCCCTAGGGCGCGGCGACGACGGCGTGGGCGTGCGCGGGCGGGGCCGTGAGGCGGTGGAGAGCTGGCGCCGCTACCGCGAGACCCAGCTGAGCGAGCTGGCCGAGAGCAACCGGCTGCAGCGGGAGATGGTCGAGCGCCGACACCTCGCCCCACCCCCACAGACCACGCTGCCCGGGCTGGCCGGGACCGGGTCGGACCGGGCGGCCGCGGACGCGACGGGGGCGAGCACGACGACGGGAGCCAGCACGGCGGGGGCGAGCACGACGACGGGAGCCAGCACGGCGGGGGCGAGCACGACGACGGGGGCGAGTCAGACGGGGACGAGCACAACGGGGACGAGCGCAGAAGCTGGCGGGGCGACGACCGGGGAGGGCACCGGGAGGGCACCGGGAGCGCCCGGGGGCCCGCAGCCCGAGGAGCCGATCGTCGAGCGGCGACGCGAGATGATGATGGTGACCTCGCCGTTCATGTTCGGCTTCTTCGGCGCGCTCGGCGTCCTGGTGGCCTGGTGGCTCGCCCAGAACGTCTCCCAGCTCAGCTCGGTGATCACCTTCGTGGTGATCGCGATCTTCCTCACGCTGTCGCTGAACCCGATCGTGGAGAGCCTGACCCACCGCGGGATGAACCGGTCCAGCGGCGTCTTCACGGTCTTCGTCGGGCTGATCCTGGTGCTCGGCCTGTTCAGCTGGCTGGTCGTGCCGACCATCGTCTCGGAGACCTCGACGCTGATCGAGCGGGCGCCGCGCTATGTCGAGGACCTGGGCAACCAGGAGTGGGTGACGCGCCTGGATGCGGAGTATGACGTCAGCAGCCGCCTCGAGACCGAGTTCGAGAACCGCCTGCAGGACACCACGTTCATCTCGACCATCTTCGGGGGCGTGCTCGGCGCGGCCGGAGCGCTGGCCGGTGGCCTCATCGGCGCCTTCACGGCGCTGGTCCTGACCCTGTACTTCCTGGCCGCGCTGCCGACCGTCAAGGACGCCGCCTACAAGATCGTGCCGCTGAGCCGGCGGGCGCGGGTCATCGGGCTCGCCGAGGAGATCATGCGCCGGGTGGGTGGCTATGCCCTGGGTCAGGTCGCGGTGGCGACCATCAACGGCACCTGCTCGTGGATCATGATGCAGCTGCTCGGCGTGCCCTACGCGATTGTGCTGGCCGTCCTCGTCGGGATGCTGGGGCTGATCCCCCTGGTCGGTGCCACCCTCGGCGCGGTCATCGTGGCCCTGGTGGCCCTGAGCCAGGGCTGGGTCATCGCCCTGGTCGTCTGCATCTACTACCTCGTCTACCAGCAGTTCGAGAACTACGTGATCGTGCCGCGCATCATGGCGCGGACCGTCTCGGTGCCCGGAGCGGTCACTGTGGTCGCGGTGCTGGCCGGGGGCACCCTGATGGGCGTGCTCGGCGCGCTCGTGGCGATCCCCGTCGCGGCGGGCATGCTGCTGCTCTACAACGAGGTCGTCGTCCCCCGCCAGAACCGCCTCTGACCCATTTTTGGGGAAGTTCGGACCGCTTCAAGCCCATTTCTGGGGAGGATCGGACCGCACGCATCCACCGGGAGGTGGTCCAGACCTCCCCAAAATCATGCCGGGCGTGTTCCAAACCTCCCCAAGAATGGGTCAGGCGACGGGGACCCAGCGGGACAGCTCGACGAGCGCGATGTGCCGCGCCTGCGGTGTGCCGGTCAGCGCGACGATCCCCCAGCCGTTCCTCAGGTGGACCGTCAGCATCGTGGGATGCGACGGATCCGGCGTCCCGACTCCGCTGATCTCCTCGTAGGGCAGATGCTTGGGGCCCCGCAGGGCGCGCGTGTACCGCAGGCCGTCGGGGGCGACGGTCAGGGTGCCGCGCACGGCATACTGCGCGAGCGCGAGCCACGGCAGGCCCGAGCGCACGACCGAGATCTGCCGGGTCGGGATCGTGGCAACCGGCCCCTGCGGCCCGGGCACCACCGTCGGCTCCGGAGTCGGTTGGCGGTGATAGCGCAGGATGAAGAACCCGACCCCGGCGATGAAGGCCCCCACGGCCACGAGGATGCCCACCACCAGCAGGACCAGGGCGGTGTCACTCATGCCCAGGCCTCCCCCGGTCGGCGACGGTCACGAGCGTTCCAGCAGGTGGTGTGCCAGTGTCGCCGGTTCTCCACGCCGTGCATCCCCGCGGTGGGCCAGGCGACGGTATGCGGAGTGGTCGCCGGCAGTTCCTGGAGGCACCCCGGGCACAGGTAGGCGCGGCCGGAGTCGTTGCCCCCGACCTGCCGCGCCGCCCACGCCTGGCCGCCGAACTCCACCTCGTCCAGGACCGGCCGACGCTCGACCGGTGGGCCGTTGCGCCGCGGCTGGACCCGCCCGCCGCGCCGCTTCCGGTTGGACCGGCCCACAGGATCACCGTCCGGTGAGGAACGGCTCGTCCAGCAGGACGTGCTCCACCAGCAGGGGTGAGGGCGCCAGGTGCGTCTGGAACCCGGCGGTGCCGGTGTAGAGCTCCTCGGCCACGGCGAGCACCTCGTCGGCGCCGAGCCGGTCGATCATCGCGAACGGTCCGACCGGGTAACCCAGGCCGAACTGGAGCGCGGTGTCGATGTCCTCGGCACTGGCATAACCCTCGTCGAGCATCCGGACGCAGTCGTTGAGGTGGGTGACCAGCAGGGCGTCGACCACCAGGCCGGTGCGGTCCTTGCAGACGACCGGCGAGGCGTCGATCGCGGTGATCGCCGAGCGCACGGTGGCGAGGGTCTCCTCGGACGTCGTGATGGTGCGCCCGGCCTCGATGACCTGGCCGTTGGGGGTCGGGGCGTGCACCCGCAGCACCACGGTGTCCTCGGGGCGGCCGCTGATGGCCGCGAGCGCGACGGCGGAGTAGGTGTTGACGGTGGCCAGGATCGTGCCCGGCGCGGTGATCTCGCCGAGCTCGGCGAACAGGTGGTCCACGTCGCGCAGGGACTCGGCCGCCTCCTCCTCGACGTTCTCGTCCTGGGCCTCGATGACCAGCCCCACCGAGGCCAGCCCGGAGAGGTCGTCGGAGGGGTCGGCCAGGTGCGTGACGGCATACCCGCCCTCCTGGAACCGACCCACCAGCTCCTCGGCGAGGGCCCCCGCGCCGAGGACGGCGACCGACTGCAGGTCCCGCCCGGCCGCGGCTGTGGGAGTGAGCTCATCGTCGACGACCTGCCCGCTGCCGGGCTTGGCGAAGGTGTAGAAGCCCTGCCCGCTCTTGCGGCCGAGGCGCCCGGCCAACACCATGCGCTCGAGCATCGTGCTGGGGGCGTGCTCCTGGCTGCGGCTGTGGCCGTAGATCACGTCCGAGATGTGATGCAGGACGTCGAGCCCGACCAGGTCGCCCAGGGTCAGCGGCCCCATCGGCAGACCGATGCCGACGCGCACCGCGGTGTCCAGGTCCTCGCGGCTGACGTGGCCGGTCTCATACATCCGCAGGGCGGCGCTGAAGTAGCCGTAGAGCAGGTAGTTGGCCACGAACCCGGCACGGTCGCCGATCACGACCGGCTTCTTGCCCATCGTCTCCGACAGTGCGCGCACCGTCTCGGTGGTCTCCGGGGCGGTCAGCGGGGTGGTGATGACCTCCACCAGTTTCAGGATCGGGGCCGGGTTGAAGAAGTGCATGCCGATGATCCGGCCAGGCACCTTGGCCGGCGCGGCGATCTCGGTGATGGACAGGCTGGAGGTGTTGGTCGCCACGATCGCGTCATCGGCCAGCACGTCCTCGAGCTTGCCGATCACCTCGTGCTTGAGGTCCATGATCTCCGGCACCGCCTCGACCACCAGGTCGGCGGGGGCCAGGTCGGCATAGTCGGTCGTGATGGTGATCCGGCCCAGGATCTCGGACTGCCCCGCCTCGTCCAGCTTGCCCTTGGCCACCGCGCGGTCGGTGGAGGCCTGCAGGATCCCCCGGCCTCGCTCGGCATACTCCTGGCTGCTCTCCACCCCGATCACGGTGAGCCCGCCCCGGGCGAACACCTCCACGATGCCGGCACCCATGGTGCCCAGTCCGATCACTCCGATGGTTCCGATCTCACGTGCCATGCCCCGATCCTCTCACCCGACGCTTAGGGTGTGGCACGTGCGTGTTGTGATCGCCCGGTGCAGCGTTGACTACGAAGGGGCCCTGCAGGCCCACCTCCCCCTGGCCACCCGTCTGTTGATGGTCAAGGCCGACGGATCGGTCCTGATCCACTCCGACGGGGGGTCCTACAAGCCGTTGAACTGGATGGCTCCGCCCTGTCGGATGGCCGAGCTGGAGCCCGATGAGGAGGAGCAGGAGCAGGGGGTCGAGTCGATTTGGCTGGTGCAGCACGCCAAGCGCGAGGACCACCTGCGGATCCGTCTGCACGAGGTGATCTCGGACTCCTCGCACGACCTGGGGATCGACCCCGGTCTGGTCAAGGACGGGGTCGAGGCACAGCTGCAGGCGCTGCTGGCCGAGCACATCGCCACCCTCGGTGAGGGCTACACCCTGTTGCGTCGGGAGTACGCCACCGCCATCGGACCGGTCGACATTCTGTGCAAGGACAGCGCGGGCGCGACCGTCGCCGTGGAGATCAAACGGCGGGGCGACATCGACGGGGTGGAGCAGCTGACCCGCTACCTCGAGCTGCTCAACCGCGACCCGCACCTGGCCCCGGTGCAGGGAGTCTTCGCCGCCCAGGTGATCAAGCCGCAGGCGCGGGTGCTGGCCACCGACCGCGGCATCCGCTGCGTGACGCTGGACTATGAGGCTCTCCGCGGGCAGGACGACACGACCTCGCGCCTCTTCTGACCCATTCTTGGGGAGGTTTGGAACGCCCTGTGCGCATTTTTGGGGAGGATCGGATCGTCCGGTCGGGGCACAATCACCCCATGACCCGCCGCGCCGCGATCGCCGCCCCCAACTCCTCGGCCACCCAGGCGGGGGTGCACGCCCTGGGCAGCGGGGGCAACGCGATCGATGCGGCCATCGCCGCCATGATCACGGCCACGGCGACCGAGCCGGGCATCGTCAGCCCGCTGGGCGGGTGCTTCATCAACGTGTGGCCGATGGACGGCAGCCCGGTGGTGGTGGACGGCAATGTGGAGATGCCTGGACGCGGCGCCGCCCCGGAGCGCTTCGGCGCGGGGCTGATCGAGTGCGTGACGACCTATGGCGGCGGGCTGACCACCCACGCCGGGCCCGGGTCGGTCGCGATCCCTGGCATGTTCGCGGGGATGGGTCTGGCGCACGAGCGGTTCGGCGCCGCGCCGTGGAGCGAGCTGTTGGAAACGGCGGCGACGATCGTGGCCGACGGCTTCCAGCTCAGCCACACGGCCGCCTCCTACTTCGAGCTCGTGGCCCACACGATCTTTGCCTGGGACCAGGACACCCGGCGGCTCTACACCGACGACGGCCGGGCGTGGCAGCCCGGCCACCTGATCCGGGACGACAACCTGGTGGCCACCCTGCGCCAGATCGGTGAGGAGGGCGCGGGCAGCGTCTACACCGGCGACCTGGCGGCCCGGATCGTGGCTGATCTGAGCGAGCGCGGCGGCCTGATCACCGCCCGGGACCTGGCGGCCTACCGTCCCGCGGTGCGCACCCCGTTGCGGACCAGCCTGGGCGGCTGGGACCTGGCGTGCAACCCGCCACCGGCCATCGGCGGACCGGTGCTGACGGCGATGCTGCGACTCATCGGCGACGTCACCGGGCCGGTCTCCCCCGGGCACGCCGCGCGGGTGATGAAGGACGTCCTGGACCTGCGCCTGCACCGGGTCGACATCGCCGACGACCTGGAGGCTGCCGGGCACGAGCTGCTGCAGACGATCGCCTCGATGGGCGCGGTCGGGCTGCCGACGTCCCCGGACACCGCCCATGTGTCGGTGGTCGACAGCGACGGCACCGCCTGCGCCATCACGGCCTCGGCCGGCTACGGCTCCGGCATGTACGTCGCCGGGACCGGCCTGCTCGGCAACAACGCCCTGGGCGAGCCCGAGCTGAACCGCCGCGGCCTGCACGCGCTGGCACCCGGCACGCGGATGGCCTCCAACATGTCCCCCACGACGGCGCGGCACCCGGACGGGACCGTGCTGTCGGTCGGCACGCCGGGCGCGGACCGCATCACCACGGCGCTGCTTCAGGTGCTGCTCCACTTCTGCCTGCACGGCGAGACGCTGCAGTATGCCGTGGACGCACCTCGGTTGCACGTGCGCCACCTGGACGACGGGACAGTCCGCATCGACCACGAGGAGTCGGACACCCTGCGCGGGGCCCTCACTGATCTGCGGACGGCCGGGTCGGAGGCTGTAGTGCCGCTGCATGCGCACGCGCCGCACGCGATGTACTTCGGCGGGGTGGGTGCCGCTCTGCGGACCGCCGACGGTGAGCTCACCGCGGTGTCGGATCCGCGTCGCGACGCGGCCACCGTGGTGGGCTGACGTCGCAGGCGGGGGTCAGCGAGGCTGACCAGGGGGTCAGCGAGGCTGCCCGGGGATCGAGGACATGGCGGCAATGCTCGCCCCGGCCTGCAGGCGTGGCGGACCGGCGACGTGCAGGCCCTCCACACGGGCCAGCACGAGGTGCAGTCGGGTGATGCGCATGAGTCGCTCCAGCCGCTCGGAGGCCTCGGCGATGACGAGGCGGCGGTTCTGGCGGCGGGCCCGCTGGTGCAACCCGACGAGCACCCCCAGCCCCGTGGCGTCGGCCACCTCGGCCTCCCGCAGGTGCAGCACCAGGTCACCCTCGCCCGCAGCGAGGATGCGTTGCAGCTGTGCACGCAGCTCAGGCACGGTGCTCACCCCGAGCTGTCCCCGAATGGTTGCTTCACGCCCCGGCGAGTCCACGAACAACTCGATGCCCGGCCCGGTCCAAGCCACTGCAGTCATTCCGGCCTCCGCCCACGTGCCCCTGAGTGTCCGACAACGCTCGGTGAGTGTTGTCGGACAGTGTCTAACCAGGTAACGCCATGGAACCAGGATTGGTTGCCCGGAACTTGGTCACAGTTTCGTAAATTCTCAGCCTCGCGCTTGTAGCACTCGGTCCACGTGGCGTCAATCCTTCGGGGCTGAGCCACCGCGCTGCTTGACCGGCTGCTCCGCACGACCGCCACCGGGCTGCCACAGAACGTCACCGCCCGCCTCGAGGTTGGCGACGCGCGCCAGGATGAACAACAGGTCCGAGAGCCGGTTCAGGTACTTGGCGGTGAGCAGGCTGACTCCCCCGACGCCGCGCTCCGCGTCCTCGGCCGCGGGCTGGTCACCGTGGGTCTCCACCGCCGCCCAGGCCGACCGCTCGGCACGCCGGACCACCGTGCGGGCCACGTGCAGGTGGGCTGAGCCCGGCGTTCCTCCGGGAAGGATGAACGACCGGAGCTTCTCCAGCTCCTCGTTGTAGCGGTCGCAGTCGGCCTCCAGCTCATCGATCCACGCGGCCTCGACCCGCAGAGGCGGGTACTCATAGGACGCGCGCAACGGGGCGCAGAGGTCTGCACCCACATCGAAGAGGTCATTCTGGATGCGGACCAGGGTGTCCTGGACGTCCTGGCGCAGCCCTCCGGCTGCCACCGCCACACCGATGGCGGAGTTGGCCTCGTCCGTATCGGCATAGGCCACCAGGCGCGGGTCGTTCTTGCTCGTGCGGCTGAAGTCGCCCAGAGCCGTGGTGCCGTCGTCGCCGGTGCGGGTGTAGATCCGATTGAGGATGACCATAGCGGCATCCTCTCAGGCGACGTTGGCGTTCCAGCCCGGGGGCACCGACTCCAGCCAGGAGCGCAGTGCCGTGTAGTGCTCCAGCCCGAGCGCGAGCTCGAACCGGTCCTGTCCGTAGGTGCACGGCACCGCCAGCACCGGTCCGGTGAGCCAGGAGAACGCCGCCGGGTCCTGCGACCGGGCGATCCCGAACTCGAGACCGGCGCGCTGCCACCGGTGCACGGGGGAACGGAACGGACCGCCCCGACCGTAGTGGTCGAGACGGCCCGAGTGGTAGGTCAGTTGCCCACGGCGCCAGTCTGCGGACTCGTCCGCGCGGAAGGCGCACGGGAAGCTGTGGTGACTGCCGGCATACCGAGAGAACAGAAAGAACCCGGCGGCCATCACCAGGACAGCCGCCACCATCGCGAGCACGATGAGGAGGATGCCACCGGTGTCCATGGTCAGCTCAGGCGGTCAGACCGGAAGCATCCACCTGGGCGGCGACGATCGTCACCCGGTCGTGGTCGACGGACAGGAAGCCCGAGTCGATGGTCACGCTCTGGTGGCCGCTCTCTCCGTCGAAGCTGACGTCACCGGCGACCAGCACACCCAGCAGCGGGGAGTGCCCGGGCATGATGCCGAGGTCACCGTCCGTGCTGCGCGCGCGCACGAAACTAGCCTCGCCCTTCCAGACCATCCGGTCGGCGGCGACGAGCTCAACCTGCAGTGCACTCACGTGCTGTGTCCTCTCGGTGATGACGTGTTGTCCAGTCTAGTCCAGTGGTGATCCGGAACGGGCGGCGGCCGCAGCCGCCGCCCGTCCGTGGACCCATCGGTCAGTGGTGCCCGATCAGCTGTTCTTCTCGAGCTCTGCGGCCTGACGCTCGACGTCATCGAGGCCACCGCACATGAAGAAGGCCTGCTCCGGGACGTGGTCGTACTCGCCGTCGGCGACCTTGGTGAAGGCCTCGATCGTGTCCGCCAGCGGCACCGTTGAGCCCTCGAGGCCGGTGAACTGCTTGGCCACGTAGGTGTTCTGCGACAGGAACCGCTGGATGCGACGGGCGCGCCCGACGAGGATCTTGTCCTCCTCGGAGAGCTCGTCGATGCCGAGGATCGCGATGATGTCCTGCAGCTCCTTGTAGCGCTGCAGGATCGACTTGATCCGGACCGCGGTGTCGTAGTGGTCCTGGCTGATGTAGCGCGGGTCCAGGATCCGGCTGGTCGAGGTCAGCGGGTCCACGGCCGGGTAGATACCCATCGAAGCGATCGGGCGGGAGAGCTCGGTGGTCGCGTCCAGGTGGGCGAAGGTCGTCGCCGGGGCCGGGTCGGTGTAGTCGTCGGCCGGCACGTAGATCGCCTGCATCGAGGTGATCGAGTGACCGCGCGTCGAGGTGATCCGCTCCTGCAGCACGCCCATCTCGTCCGCCAGGGTCGGCTGGTAACCCACGGCCGAGGGCATGCGGCCCAGCAGCGTGGAGACCTCGGAGCCGGCCTGGGTGAAGCGGAAGATGTTGTCGATGAACAGCAGCACGTCCTGCTTCTGCACGTCGCGGAAGTACTCCGCCATCGTCAGGGCGGACAGCGCCACGCGCAGGCGGGTGCCCGGCGGCTCGTCCATCTGGCCGAAGACGAGGGCGGTCTGGCCGAGCACGCCGGCCTCCTCCATCTCGACGATCAGGTCGTTGCCCTCACGGGTGCGCTCGCCGACACCGGCGAACACCGACACACCACCGTGGTCGCGGGCGACCCGGGCGATCATCTCCTGGATCAGCACGGTCTTGCCGACACCGGCACCACCGAACAGACCGATCTTGCCACCCTGGACGTAGGGGGTCAGCAGGTCGATGACCTTGATGCCGGTCTCGAACATCTGGGTCTTGGACTCCAGCTGGTCGAAGGCCGGTGCCTTGCGGTGGATGCCCCAACGCTCGGTGATCTCGAGGGTCTCGCCCTCGGGCAGGTCGAGGACGTCACCGGTGGCGTTGAAGACGTGACCGAGGGTCACGTCGCCGACCGGGACGGTGATCGGGCCGCCCGTGTCGCGCACCTGCGCGCCACGGACCAGACCATCGGTCGGCTGCAGCGAGATCGCGCGGACCATGCTGTCGCCGATGTCGAGGGCGACCTCAAGGTTCAGCGTGGTGGTCTCGCCGTTCAGCTCGACCTCGGTCTGCAGGAGGTTGTACATCTGGGGGATCTGCCCCGGGGGGAACTCGATGTCGACGACGGGGCCGATGATGCGGGCCAGACGACCGACGCCGCCCTGACCCTGCTGGGTGTCCGTCTCGTTCACGGTTGCAGTCATGGTGGAGTGCTTCCTTCTCACTTGGCGTCGGCGAGGGCGCTGGCGCCGCCCACGATTTCGCTGATCTCTTGGGTGATCTCGGCCTGGCGTGCCTGGTTGGCCAGCCGGGTGTAGGTCTTGAGGAGCTCGTCGGCGTTGTCGGTCGCCGACTTCATCGCCCGCTGCCGCGCAGCCAGCTCGGAGGCCGCTGCCTGCAGGAGCGCGTTGTAGATCCGGGAGGTGACGTACTGCGGGAGCAGCGCGTCCAGCACCTCGGAGCTGTCCGGCTCGAACTCATAGAGCGGGAAGAGCTCCTCCTCGCTGGCCTTCTCCTCGGCGTCCACGACCTCCAGGGGCAGCAGGCGCACGACCTGCACCTCCTGGGTGACCATGTTGATGAACTGGGTGTAGACGATGTGGATCTCGTCCACCCCGCCGTCCTCGGAACCCCTGATGAAGTCCGCGGTCAGCCGGTCACCGATCTCCTTGGCCACCTCGTAGGTCGGCTTGTCCGTGAAACCGGTCCAGGACTCCTCGAAGGCCCGCTGCCGGAACCGGAAGTAGCCCTCCGCCTTGCGCCCGGTGAGGTAGGGGACGACCTCGCGACCCTCGTCCTGCAGGAGCTCGCGCAGCGCCTCGCTCCGCTTGAGGACGTTCGCCGAGTAGGCGCCGGCCAGGCCACGGTCGCTGGTGATGACCAGCATCCCGGCCTTGGCGGGGTTCTCCCGCTCGAGCGTGAGCGGGTGGTCGACGTCGGAGAAGGTGGCCACGGCGGAGACGGCGCGGGTGATCGCGCGGGCGTAGGGCGTGGTCTGCACCACGCGCTCGCGGGCCTTGGACACGCGGGAGGTGGCAATCAGCTCCATCGCCCGGGTGATCTTCTTCATCGACTGGACGGACCGGCTTTTCTGGCGGTAGATCCGCTGCTGGGCTCCCATGCCTCGCCTCTCTTGTCAGCCGTACGGGTGGTGGTTTGGTCGTGCCTGCCGCGCGACCGGTGAGCGGTCGCGCGGCGGGCGGTCAGCGCTTCTGGCGCTGGATCTGCTCCTGGTTGACGTCCTCGACCTCGAGCGCGTCACGGTTCTCGTCGTCCTCGTCACTGCCGGGCTGGATGCCGCCACCCTCGGAGGCCCGGAACTGCTCCTTGAACGCCTTCATGCTGTCGTCCAGAGCGGCCAGGGTGTCATCGCCGAGCTTGCCGGTCTCCCGGATGCCGGCGAGCATGTCGCTCTTCTCGCGGCGCAGGTAGTCGACGAACTCGCGCTCGAAGCGGCGGATGTCCGCGACGGCGACGGTGTCGAGCTCACCGGTGGTGCCGGCCCAGATGATGGCGACCTGCTCCTCCACGGGGATCGGCGAGGACTGCGGCTGCTTGAGCAGCTCGACCATGCGGGCACCGCGCTCCAGCTGGGCCCGCGAGGCGGCGTCCAGGTCGGAGGCGAACATCGCGAAGGCCTCCATCTCACGGAACTGCGCCAGGTCGACCTTGAGTCGTCCGGAGACGCTCTTCATGGCCTTGACCTGGGCGGCACCGCCGACCCGGGACACCGAGACACCCACGTCGATCGCGGGGCGGACGTCGGAGTTGAACAGGTCGGCCTGCAGGTAGATCTGGCCGTCGGTGATGGAGATGACGTTGGTCGGGATGTAGGCCGACACGTCACCGGCCTTGGTCTCGATGATCGGCAGACCGGTCATCGAGCCCGCGCCCATGTCGTCGGAGAGCTTGGCGCAACGCTCGAGCAACCGGCTGTGCAGGTAGAAGACGTCACCGGGGTAGGCCTCGCGGCCCGGCGGGCGACGCAGCAGCAGCGAGACGGCGCGGTAGGCCTCGGCCTGCTTGGACAGGTCGTCGAAGACGATGAGGACGTGCTTGCCCTGGTACATCCAGTGCTGGCCGATCGCCGAGCCGGTGTAGGGGGCGAGGTACTTGAAGCCGGCCGGGTCCGAGGCCGGGGCCGCGACGATGGTGGTGTAGTCCATCGCGCCGCCCTCCTCGAGGGTGCTGCGGACCGACGCGATGGTTGAGCCCTTCTGACCGATCGCGACGTAGACGCACATGACCTGCTTGTCCGGGTCGCCGGACTCCCAGTTCTGCTTCTGGTTGAGGATCGTGTCGATGGCGACGGTGGTCTTGCCGGTCTGGCGGTCACCGATGATCAGTTGACGCTGGCCGCGGCCGACGGGGATCATCGCGTCGATGGCCTTGATGCCGGTCTGCAGGGGCTCGTGCACCGACTTGCGCTGCATGACGCCGGGAGCCTGCAGCTCCAGAACGCGGCGGCCCTCGGCCTCGATGTCGCCGAGACCGTCGATCGGGTTGCCCAGCGGGTCAACGACGCGGCCCAGGTAGCCGTCGCCGACGGGGACGGAGAGCACCTCGCCGGTGCGCTTGACCTGCTGGCCCTCGTCGATGCCGGCGAACTCACCGAGCACGACGACACCGATGTCGTGGACATCGAGGTTCATGGCCAGGCCCAGCGTGCCGTCCTCGAACTCGAGCAGCTCGTTGGCCATGGCCGAGGGCAGCCCCTCGACGTGGGCGATGCCGTCACCGGCGTCGGCCACGCGCCCGACCTCCTCAGTGGTCGCGGCGTTCGGCTCATAGGACTGGACGAAGTTGTCCAGTGCGTCCCGGATCTCGTCCGGACGGATCGTGAGCTCCGTCATCATCTTCTCCTCGTATGCGGCCCGGTCCGGGCCCGTGCGGGTGGGTCAGGGGGGTGCGGGGTCAGCTGATCATCCTGCGGCGCGCCTCGTCGAGGCGGCTCAGGACGGTGCCGTCGATGACCTCGTCACCGATGGCGACACGGATGCCACCGACCACCGTGGGGTCGACGACCTCGTTGATGCGCACCGAGCGGCCATACTGCTGGCCGAGTGCTTGGGTGAGTCGTTCGCGCTGCTGCCCGGAGAGCCGCACCGCAGTGGTGATCGTGGCGGTCAGTTGCTCCTGCCGCCGCGCCGCGATCGAGAGGTAGCCCTCGACCGCGTGGTCGAACCGGGTGCTCCGGTGGGTGGCGGCCAGCTCAGCAAGCCGGATCGTCTCCGGGGCGCTGCGACCGTCAAGCAGGCGGTGCACGACCTGGGCCTTGGACTCCACCGGGGCGCGTCGGTCGGTCAGCGCCGAGCGGAGCTCGGCGGTGCCGTCCACGATGCGCCCGAAGCGGAACAGCTCGTCCTCGACCTGGGTGAGCCGGCCGTTGGCCTCGGCCTGAGCCAGGATCGACTCCACACCGAAGGCCTCCAGCGTGGCGGTCAGGTCGCTCTCGGACGCCCAGCGCTGGGCAGCGACGGTCGCGGCGATCTGCTGCGCGGGCTCGCTGACCTTGCCACCGAACAGGCGGTTGGCCAGCTCGGCCTTCTCGCCACCCTCACGGGACGGGTCGGCCAGCGCGCGCCGGAGCACGGCGTTGCCGGCCACCAGGTCGGCGACCTGGAGCAGCTCCTCGCCCAGGGCGCCGCGGTCGGAGGCCTGGTCGAGCACCTGCGAGAGGACCTCGCGGGAGCCGGCGAGAGCCGATCGTGACGCGCCCTGCATCAGTTGCCCTGCCCCTCAGCGCCGGCGGAGCCGTCGGACGGTGAGCCGACGACCTCGGGACGGACGTTGCCCGCCTCGAGCTCGGCCAGGAACCGGTCGACGATGCCACTCTGACGGGTCTGGTCCTCGAGGGACTCCCCGACGATCTTGCTGGCCAGGTCGGTCGAGAGCTTGCCCACGTCGCTGCGGAGGGAGACCACGGCCTGCTGGCGCTCGGCCTCGATCTGCTTGGTCGCGGACTCGGTGATGCGGTTGGCCTCGGCCTGCGCCTGCTCACGCATCTCGGCGATGATCGACGCGCCCTGCTCCTTGGCCTCCTCGCGGATGCGAGCTGCCTCGTCGCGAGCCTCGGCGAGCTGCGCCTTGTACTCGCGCAGCGCCGCCTCGGCCTCTTCCTGGGCCTTCTCGGCCTGCTGCATGCCGCCCTCGATCGCGGCGGTGCGCTCGGCATACGCCTTCTCCAGGTTGGGCACGACGTACTTGGCCACAACCCAGTACAGGATGCCGAAGGCCACCAGCCCGAAGATGAGCTCGGGGAGGTAGGGCAGGATCGGCAGAGCCGTGGCCTCGGGGTCGTCGGACCCGGCGGCCGTGACCACCGGGACGGCGGTCAGGGTGCTAGCGGTCAGCTGCACGATGGTCTCCTCTGGGACGGTGTCACCTCAACGAGGCAACACCATGTCGAATCTGGTGGGTTCTGGAGAGCCAGCCGTCAAAGACGGATGAAGAAGAGCACCAGGGCGAAGATCGCGAGCGCCTCGGCGAGCGCGAAGCCCAGGATGGCGATCGGCTGGAGGATCTTCTGGGCCTCCGGCTGGCGCGCGACGCCGTTGATGTAGGCGGCGAAGATCAGACCCACGCCGATGGCCGGGCCGATGGCAGCGAGGCCGTAGCCGAGCAGTGTGATGTCACCAGTCACGTCAGTTCTCTTTCTGTGTGTTGTCCCGGGCGACTGTCAGCCGCTCGGTGGCAATGAGCTATTTAGTTGTTGGTCAGTGCTCGTCGACCAGGGCGCCGCCGATGTAGGAGGCGGCCAGGAGGACGAAGACGTAGGCCTGCAGGAACTGGACCAGGGCCTCGAAGACGGTCATCGCGAAGGCCATGATCCAGGCCGGCAGCGAGACGACGCTCAGGAGCCCACCCTGCAGGAAGAGCTCCCAGCCGCCGATGATGAAGACGACGAGCAGGAGGTGGCCAGCAAACATGTTGCCGAAGAGTCGCAATGCCAGCGTGAGCGGGCGGGTCACGAAGAAGGTCAGCATCTCCAGGGCCAGGATGGCCGGCTTGATCCAGCCGGGCAGGCCCGAGGGGAGCATGAACTTGAAGTAGCCGATCGCGCCGTGCTTCTTGACGCCGATCCAGTGGTAGACGACGTAGACCAGCAGCGTGAGGGCGATGGGGAAGCCGATGCGGCCCATCGTGGGCATCTGCACCGGCGGGATGATGCCCATCCAGTTGTTGAACAGGATCAGCACGAACATCGTGAACAGGAAGGGCACGAATGGCAGGAAGTCGCGGCTGCCGATCATGTCACGGGCGATGCCGTTGCGCACGAAGTTGTAGACGGCCTCGGTGCCGGCCTGGCCCTTGCTGGGCACGATGGCGGCCTTGCGGGTGGTCGCGACCAGCCACCAGGACAGCAGCCCGACGGTGAGCGCCAGGATCACCATGGGGCGGGTGATCGCCAGCGTCATCTCGGAGCCGAACAGGTCGACGGTGCCGAACTTCACCAGCGGCTGCCAGAACAGCGAGGGGTCCGGGGGGAAGTGGCTCTCGTCCTCGGCCATAGGCAGCAGCATCGCCGCGGTCGGGCTCACAGGTTCTCCTCAGTCGTGCTCGGGCAGGTGGTCGTGCTCAGGTGGTCTGGAGACGCGCCACATCGCGGCAGCAGCAGCCAGCTCGCGGGGGGCGTCATGACGTACCGTACCGGTTCCAGATGACGTACATGGACAGGGTCATCCCCGCCAGCAGCCCGATGACGATGAAGAACGTCAGGTCGAGCCAACGGTCGAGGAGGAGGCCGGCGCCGCCGAACAGCAGCGGACCGGCGAGCAGATAGGCGATCACATCGGTGGCGATGTTGGTCTGCGCTGCATGCCCCGGAGTGTGCTCGGGCTCGGTCGAGCGCTCGGGCTGCTCGGTCATCGGTGGGCTCCCGCCGTTGGCTCGCGACATCATCGCACCTCGCGGGCGGTGGAGTCACCTTCGTCACCGAAGACCAGCTGGCGGGACCCGGTGTAGCCCACGACGGTGCCGACCTGGAAGGCCATGCCTGCTGCCAGGAAGCCGATCCCGAGCGGGAGCATGTCGATCCAGCCGACGCGGGAGAGCAGATAGAGCACGGCGAAGCCGACGATGATCTGGAGGCCGAGGAGGGCGAACGCCCCGGCCATCGTGGCGTAGGCGGGTCCGGCCACGACGCCGGTGATGCCGACCAGCCCGGCCAGGAAGATGCTGACTCCGATGCCGCCGCCGAGGAGCGCGGAGTGCCCGGCCCACTCGTCCCAGACGGCCCAGGCGATGACGCCGGCCAGCAGGGCCACGACCAGTCCGGGCAGGAGGGAGAAGGTCACCATCCGACGCCGCACGGAGCCGGGCACACGCCGGGGGCGTGGCTTGGGGCTGCGAGTGCGGGGCATCGGCTTCCTCACTGATTGGAGCGGGGGTCGGTGCTGTCGGAGTTGTCCAGAACACACGGTGAAGTGCGCTTGTGAAAGTTATCACAAGCACCCCGCGAAGGGCCAGCCGCCAGTGGTCCGACCCTCGGTGACCTTGCTCACGCAGGCCTCAGGACGCGGTCGTGCGCCTCCCGGGCTGCCAGGTCAAGACCGCCGCCACGAGCAGCAGCGCCACCAGGACCGAGGCGGTGATCAGCGGCGGGAAGAAGGCGAAGGACACCGCCCCCACGGCCAGGAGGGCGGCCCACAGATACATCAGGGCGACGGCCCGGCGGTGGCTGTGCCCGATCTTGAGCAGCTGGTGGTGCAGATGGTGGGCATCCGGCTTCCACGGCACCTGTCCCCGACGGGTCCGGCGCACCACGGCCAGCAGCATGTCCAGGATCGGCAGCGCCATGATCGCCACGGGCAGGAACAACGGCAGCAGGAAGGCGGTGGTCGCCGACGTCGCCGCGACGCTCGAGCTCGGGTCCACGCTGCCGGTCATCGAGATCGTGGCGGCAGCCAGCAGCAGGCCCAGCAGGAGGGCACCGGCATCCCCCATGAACAGTCGGGCCGGGTGGAAGTTGTGCGGCAGGAAGCCCAGGCAGCACCCCATCAGCGCAGCAGTGATGAAGGTCGCCGTGGTGAAGACGTTAGGTGGGTCGAAGTCGTGGCTGACCAGATAGCTCCAGGCGAAGAAGGCCCCGGCCGAGATGAACACCACGCCGGCGGCGAGCCCGTCCAGCCCGTCGACGAAGTTCACGGCATTGGTGGAAACCACCACGATCATGATCGTCAGCGTGACCAGCACCGGCTCGGGCAGCACGGTCACGCCGAAGACCGGGATCGACAGCAGCTGGACGCCGAAGAAGGCCATCACGCCACCGGCCAGCACCTGCCCCGCCAGCTTGGTCAGCCAGTCCAGGTCACGGACGTCGTCGAGCGCTCCCAGCAGCGTGATGATCCCGCCGCCCAGCAGCACACCCAACAGCTCCCGGCTCTCGAAAAGCCCTGAGAGATAGGGCAACTGGCTGCCGACCGCCACCGCCGCGGCAAAGCCGAGGAACATGCCCACACCCCCCAGTCGCGGGATGGGCACGGAGTGCACGTCCCGCGCCCGCACCGGGGTCACTGCACCGATGACGAAGGCGAGGCGACGGACCAGGGTCGTGGCGGCATACGTGAACACCGCGGCGATGAGGAGCACGAGGAGGTATTCGCGCACCGCTCACCCCACAGTCCTCACCCGCCGGCCGTATGCCGACGCTCGCGTTGCGTTGAACAGGGCAGGTCAGGGCGCCGGGTAGGCAGGGTAGCTGGTCAGCAGGTCGGTCACCTCGGCGCGGATCGCCCGGGCCCCGTCGTGCTCAGGGTCTCCGTCCGTGGTGGTGACGGCCCGGTGGATCAGGTCGGCGATACGGTCCATCGCCTCGGTGCCCATCCCCTGAGTGGTGACCGACGGGGAGCCCACGCGGATGCCCGAGGCGACGTTGGGCTTCTCGGGGTCGAACGGGATCGCGTTCTTGTTGAGCACGATGCCGGCCGCGTCGCACCGAGCCTCGGCATCGACGCCGGTCACGCCCACACCCTGGAGGTCGTGCAGCGACAGATGGGTGTCGGTGCCGCCGGTGATCGGGCGGATGCCCCGCTCGCCGAGCCCGCCCGCGAGGGCCTGGGCGTTGGCGATGACGGCCTGGGCGTAGTCCCGGTAGGCCGGGGTGGCGCACTCCGCGAAGTTGACCGCCTTGGCGGCGACGTTGTTCATGAGCGGGCCGCCCTGCATCATCGGGAAGACGGCGCGGTCGATCTTGGCGGCGTGCTCCTCCTTGCAGACGATCGCGCCGCCACGCGGGCCGCGGAGCACCTTGTGGGTGGTGAAGCTGACCACGTCGGCGTGCGGCACCGGGGAGGGGATCGCCTGTCCGGCAACCAGGCCGATGAAGTGCGCGGCGTCCACCCAGAAGATGGCGCCGACCTCGTCGGCGATGGCGCGCATCCGCTCGAAGTCGATGAGGCGCGGGATGGCCGAGCCGCCGGCCAGCAGGATCTTGGGGCGGTGCTCCTTGGCCAGGGTCTCCACCTGGTCGTAGTCGATGTCCTCGGTCTCCCGGTCCACGCCGTAGTGCACCGCGTTGAACCACTTGCCGGAGAAGGACACCTTGAAGCCGTGGGTCAGGTGGCCACCGTGGTCCAGCGACATGGCCAGGACGGTGTCGCCGGGCTTGGCGAAGGCGCCGTAGACGGCCATGTTGGCGCTGGCGCCGGAGTGTGGCTGGACGTTGGCGTGGTCGGCCCCGAACAGAGCCTTGGCCCGCTCGACGGCCAGCACCTCGGCCTTGTCGACCTCGGCGCAACCGCCGTAGTAGCGGCGACCGGGGTAGCCCTCGGCATACTTGTTGCTCAGCGTCGACCCCATCGCGGCCAGCACCGCCGGGGAGGTCTGGTTCTCGCTCGCGATCAACTGGATCCCCGCGCGCTGCCGATCCAGCTCACTGACCAGGACCCCGGCGATCTCGGGGTCCTGCTCCAGGAGCTGGGCGTAGTTGGGTCCGTAATAGGTGTCGGCCTCGACCTCGGTGCTCATACCGTCACTGTAGTGAATCGGGCCCACCCACGGAGCGCAGGTCCCCCGGACGGATGCTCACCCCGCTGGGCCGGATGCCCGTGACGGCGAGCGGGTCGCGCAGCGTGACCAGCCGGGCGCCGTCGGCCGAGGCCGCCGCGGCCTCCTCGCTGTCCGGTTCCGGGTCCTCGACCGCCGGTGGGGCGTCGTGCAGCACAGTCACCCCGAGCACCTCCCGCAGCCGGTCGGCGGGGATCGCTCCGTGCCGCAGCACGACGGGCTCCTCCCCCGTGCAGTCCACGATCGTGGAGGCCAGGCTGTCGGTGCGCGGGCCGCCGTCCAGATAGAGCGCGACCGCCCCACCGAGCTGTTCCTGCGCCTCCTGCGCGGTGGTCGCCGGCGGCTGCCCGGTGACATTGGCGCTGGTCACGGCCATCGGCCCCACCTCGGTGAGCACCTGCAGCGTGAGCAGGTCATCCGGCATCCGCAGCGCGACGGTGCCGTTGGTCTCGCCCAGGTCCCAGGCGAGGGTCGGCTGGGCGCGCACGATGATCGTCAGGGCCCCCGGCCAGAACTGGCGGACGAGGATCTTGGCATACATCGGCACGTCGGTCGCCAGCCCGTCGACCGTGCGCGTGCTGGGCACCAGCACCGGTGGCGGCATCTCCCGACCTCGGTGCTTGGCGGCGAGCACCATCGCGACCGCCACGCGGTCGAAGGCATCGGCCCCGACGCCGTAGACGGTGTCGGTCGGCAGCACGATCACGCGGCCATCGCGCACGACCTGGGCGGCCTGCTCGATGACCTGCTCGCGGGTCTGCGGGTCGGTGGCGTCAACGATCACCGCACCAGTTTCCCACCCCCACCCGACCGAGCGCGCCGGGACTCGAATTTTCACCCGACCGAGCGCGCCGGGACTCGAATTTTCACCCCACCGAGCGCGCCGACACCCGACTCTCACCCCCACCGAGCGCACCGACACCCGAGACGCCCGCTCACAACCGGGTTCGGCCGCCATTCTGAGTGCCTGAGCACGCTGTTGGGCGGCCACTAGCCTGGGCATGCCCGTCAGTGCTGCGTGTCAGGATCCTCGTATGCCGACGCTCACCGACCAGCGCCCCTCACCTCCGGAGCTCGACCAGTTGGCCGACTCCGGCGAGCCCATCGAGCTCGTGCGTTGCGACCTGACGGAGCTGCGACTGCGCGACCTCGATCTCGACGACGCCGTCCTCACTGACTGCGTGTTGAACGGGGTCGACCTGACCGGATCCCGCCTGTCCGCGGTCCGCGTCACCGGCGGCTCGGCGACCGGTGCGCGCCTGGACCGCTGTGACCTCAGCGACGCCCGGTTCGACCAGGTGGACCTGTCCAGCGCCGTGCTCAGCGGTGCGCTGCTGACCGATGCGGAGTTCCGCGGCTGCCGGATGACCGGGCTGGTGGCCGAGGCGACACGCGGCATGGGGTGCCTCCTGCTCGGCTGCAACGCCTACGGCGCCGAGCTGCCGCAGATCGTGCTGGCCCGGAGGTCGCACACCGGCACCCGCTTCACGGAGGCCAACCTGGCCGGAACCGACCTGCGCGAGGCAGTGCTGGACGGGTGCGTGCTGCTGCACACAGATCTCTCTGGAGCGGACCTGGACGGGGCCGATCTGCGTGGCGCCGACCTCGGGCCGTGCACCCGGGAGCGCCTCGATGTGCTGTCAGGGGCGATCCTGTCCAGCGCCCAGGCGATCGCAGCGTTCCAGGACCTGACCGGCGTCACGGTCACCGACTGAGCCGGCTTGCCTCCCAACCGGACTGGCTCAGGCGAGGGGTCGGTGTTCGACATGACAACACGTCCGCACGCCGCTAGCGTCGGGGGATGAACGCCGCACCTTCCAACCCGGAAGGGCGACAACCTAGGAGGTAGTCACATGCGTGGAAGTGGACTGATCTGGACGATCGTGGGCATCCTGCTGATCATCGCCCTGTTGATCTTTATCTTCTGAGCACCACCGGTCGAGACTCCCTCCGACCACAGGGCGCGTCCGCACTGGGCGCGAACCGACCGAGTCCCGTGGCCCCGGCACACTTGTGCCGGGGCCACCTCTGTGTCCGGCTCACACCGGGCCTCAGGCCCGGATCGCCCGGGTGACTCGCGGCAGACCGGTCAGGTCCTCGTGATCGGCGACCTCGGACCAGGCACCCGTCGCCCGCAGCCGCGTGACCATTGCCTCCCCCTGCACGTCGGCGTGCTCCATCAGGAGCACACCAGCAGGGACCAGCAGCTGCGCAGCCCGTGCCGCCACCGCCAGCGGGACCTGCAGCCCGTCCTCTCCCAGCCCGTAGAGCGCCACCTGCGGGTCGTGGTCTCGCACCTCAGGGTCGATCGGCACGCTGCCCGGCGGGATGTAGGGCGGGTTGCTGACCACGACGTCCACGCCTCCGAGCAGGTCCTCGAAGGCGGTCGTCGCGTCGCCCAGTCGCAGATCCACCGGCAGCCCGGTGCCGTCCACATTGGCGGCGGCCCAGGCGTGGGCCTCCTCGGAGAGCTCGACGGCGTGGACGCGAGCGGTCGGCCACTCCTCAGCCAGCGCGAGGGCGATCGCGCCGCTGCCGGTGCACAGGTCGACGACGACGGGCTGCTCGCGAGCGCTGCGCAGGTCGGCGAGGGCGAGGTCGACCAGCACCTCGGTCTCTGGCCGCGGCACGAAGACCCCGGGCCCCACCCGCAGTGCGAGGTGCCGGAAGTGCGCGGACCCCGTGAGGTGCTGCAGGGGCACCCGCGCGGCGCGTTGCTCGACCAGCAGGCGGTATGCCGTGTGGTCGGCTTCTGCGACCTTCTCGCCCAGGAGCAGGGCCCGGCGGAGATCGGCGACGTCTCGGCCCAGGACGTGGGCCAGCAGGGCCTCGGCGTCGACCCGTGGGCTCGCTACCCCGGCGTTGGTCAGCTCGCGGGCGGCGGCCCGCACGAGGTCACTCGCCGAACGCATCGGTGCCATCGCGGTCTCCGGCCGGAGAGGGCGCGCCCGCCTGTGCGACGGACCGACCCTCCTGACACGCTGCGCAGGGCGGTCCGAGCCTCCCCACAAAGGCGCGCAGGGCGGTCCGATCCTCCCCAAAAAAGCGCGCAGGGCGGTCCGAACCTCCCCAAAAATTGGTCACCGGTCGCCGAGCGCGGACATCCGGGCGGCCTCGTCCGCGTCCACGGCGGACTGCACGACCGGGTCCAGGTCTCCGTCGAGCACGTGGTCCAGGTTGTAGGACTTGAAGCCGGTGCGGTGGTCGGCGATCCGGTTCTCCGGGAAGTTGTAGGTGCGGATCCGCTCGCTGCGGTCGACCGTGCGCACCTGGCTGCGGCGCTGGGCCGAGGCCTCGGCCTCGGCCTCCTCCACGGCGTGCTGGTGCAGCCGGGCGCGCAGCACGCGCAGCGCTGACTCCTTGTTCTGCAGCTGGGACTTCTCGTTCTGGCAGGACACCACCACCCCGGTGGGCAGGTGGGTGATCCGGACCGCCGAGTCGGTGGTGTTGACCGACTGGCCGCCGGGTCCGCTGGAGCGGAAGACGTCGATCTTGAGCTCGTTCGGGTCGAGCTCGACCTCCTCCGGGTCGTCCAGGTCGGGCATGACCAGGACCCCGGCCGCGGAGGTGTGGATGCGTCCCTGGCTCTCGGTGACGGGCACGCGCTGCACCCGGTGGACGCCGCCCTCATACTTCAGCCGCGCCCACGGGGCCTCTCCCGGCGCCGGGGTGCCCGGGGCGTTGATCGCCAGCCGCACGTCCTTGTAGCCGCCGAGGTCGGACTCGGTGGCATCCAGCAGCTGGGTCTTCCAGGAGCGCCGCTCGGCATACCGCAGGTACATCCGCACCAGGTCGCCGGCGAACAGTGCCGACTCCTCGCCGCCCTCCCCGGCCTTGACCTCCAGGATCACATCCCGGTCATCATCCGGGTCGCGTGGCACCAGCAGGCGCCGCAGGCGCTCGGACGCCACGTCGGCTCGCTCCTGCAGGGCGGGCAGCTCCTCGGCGAACGAGTCGTCCTCGGCCGCCATCTCGGTGGCGGCACCGACGTCGCCCCGGGCGGCCTCCCACTCCCGGAACGCGGCGATCGTCGGCGACAACGCGGCATACCGCTTGTTCAGCCGCTTCAGCGCCACCGGGTCGGAGTGGGTGGCCGGGTCGGCCAGCTGGGTCTCGATGCCCGAGAACTCCTCGAGCAGCGGCGCCACGGCGCTCGCGTCCACCTCAGCCATACCTCACCATTTTCATCACGGTCTCGGGACCCGACCCACAGCGTCGCAGCGGGCTCCACGGGTCGGGCAGAAAGAGCAACGCCGGCCCCACGACTGCTGTCGCGGGACCGGCGTGCAAAGTTCTACTTGCTGGCGGCCTTCTTGCCGTAGCGCTCCTGGAAGCGAGCCACCCGGCCACCGGTGTCCAGGATCTTCTGCTTGCCCGTGTAGAACGGGTGGCACGCGGAGCAGACCTCCGCGTGGATCGACCCGGAGGTCGCGGTGCTGCGGGTGGTGAACTGCGCGCCGCAGTTGCAGGTCACCCGAGTCTCGACGTACTCGGGGTGGATGTTCTTCTTCACGGTGTCTCCTCACAGGTGGCGAGTTCCCCGGGTCGGCGCGCGGACGCGCGTCGTGAACCGGAGGGCCAAGGGATGATTCTGCCAGACACAACAGCATCGCCACAAAATCTGTTCCCGCCCGGGAGGCTCCGCTGACCCCCGAGGCCTACGCTGGCCCCATGGCCACCGACGCCGACCACGGTCAGCACCACCACGAGGACCACCCCGAGTTCAGCGAGCTCTCCCCGATGGACGCCCGCGTCCGGGCACTGGAGACGCTGCTGACCGAGAAGGGCCTGGTCGATCCTGCGGCGCTCGACGCGATCGTGGAGCGCTACGAGACCGAGGTCGGGCCGCACAACGGAGCCCAGGTGGTGGCGAGGGCGTGGACCGACCCGGCCTACCGCGAGTGGCTGCTCACGGACGCCACGGCCGCCATCGCCTCCCTGGGCCACGTGGGCCGGCAGGGCGAGCACATGGTCGCTGTGGAGAACACCGCAGACCGGCACAACATGGTCGTCTGCACCCTGTGTTCCTGCTACCCGTGGCCCGTCCTGGGACTGCCGCCGGTCTGGTACAAGGCGCCGGCCTACCGCTCCAAGGCGGTGATCGACCCGCGCGGCGTGCTCGCCGACTTCGGTGTCACCCTGCCCGACGAGACGGAGATCAAGGTGTGGGACTCGACCGCGGAGGTGCGCTACCTCGTCATTCCCCGTCGCCCCGGGGGGACCGATGACCTCACCGAGGACGAGCTCGCCGCCCTCGTCACCCGCGACTCCATGATCGGCACCGGCCTGGCCCTGTCCCCGCAGGGGGCGTCGTGAACGGCGTCCACGACCTCGGGGGGCTGCAGTCCTTCGGGCCGGTCCTCCCCGAGCCGGACGAGCCCGTCTTCCACGAGGAGTGGGAGCGGCGCGCCCTGGCGATCACCCTTGCCCTCGGCGCACTCGGGCAGTGGAACATCGACCAGAGCCGGCACGCGCGCGAGAGTCTGCCGCCGGCGACCTACCTGTCCAGCAGCTACTACGAGATCTGGGTGCGTGGCCTCGAGACCCTGATCGCCGGCACCGAGATCATGGAGCAGGGTGACCTGCGGGCGCGGACCGGTGAGGAGCTGCTGGCCGGCGTCTCGGCGCAGGGCACCTACGAGCGACCCACCGCCCGCGAGCCCCGGTATGCCGAGGGGCAGGCCGTGCGCGCCCGTGACCTCAACCCGGTGGGCCACACGAGACTGCCCCGGTATGCGCGGGGCCGGGTCGGCACGATCGTCGCCGTGCGCGGGGCGCACGTCTTCCCCGACCGCAACGCGGTGCCCCCGGGTGAGGTCCCGGACCAGGAGCCGGAGTGGCTCTACACGGTCGAGTTCACCGGGCGGGAGCTGTGGGGCGAGGACGCCGACCCGACGCTGACCGTGTCGGTCGAGGCCTGGGAGCCCTACCTGCAGCCCGTCCCTCAGGAGCCTCGGTGACCACCGCCGCCGAGTCCCTGCGACAGATCGCGGCCGCCTGCGGGGACACCCTGCCCCTGCCACCGCGCGGCGACGAGCAGGTTTTCGCCGCGCCCTGGCAGGCGCAGGTCTTCGCGATGACTGTCGCGCTGCACGAGCGCGGTGTCCTCACCTGGCCGGAATGGGCTGCGGCGCTTGGCCGCCGGGTGGCTGACGGCGCACCCGATGGCAGCGACTACTACGCGTGCTGGGCGGACGCCCTCCAGGACGTGCTCGCCGAGCGGGGCATCGCCTCGACCGGCGACGTGGAGCGCACCACGCAGGCCTGGCACGACGCGGCGGCGCGGACGCCGCACGGTCACCCGATCAGCCTTGAGCGTTGAGCCGCCGTGCTGCGCCGCGCTGCCGTGCGTCCTCCACGAACTCCTCGCCGCTGAACGCACCGGGCAGCCCTGACCCCGACTCGATCCGGGCCCGCAGGCTCTGGGTGATGTAGTCCGACCACGCCGTGGAGCACACGTCGTAGCACTCCACCTCGGGCGTGATCCCCTCGTGGGTGAACGTGACCTGGGTGCGGCCGCCCACCTCCGCGACGTCGAAGAGCACCGTGGTGCCGGTCCACTCCTCGGGGTCCTTGGTGAACCCGAGGTAGCTGTCCGTCACGAGCCAGGCGACCCGTCGGGGCGGCTCGAACTCGGTGACCCGAAACGCGGAGTAGTGCAGGTCCGGCACTCGGTAGCTGTATTCGTCCCCGACGGCGGTGGTGCTGCCCTCGACACCTCCGGACCACCAGCTCGCGACGTCATTGATGGCGGCGAAGGCCTGCTCGGGGGTCTGGTCGACGGAGAACGTGATGGTCAGGTCGTTGGTGTTCATGAAAGGACTCCTTGCCGAACGTGACTTGCATGATGCAACTACCGTAGTACCCAAACTTTCATCACGCAAGCAACTTGCTACGATCGGCACCATGCTGGGCAAGACATACGACAGTCAGGTCTGTTCGATCGCCCGCGCCCTGGAGATCGTGGGCGAGCGGTGGAGTCTGTTGGTCATCCGCGACGCGCTGTTCGCCGGCGTCACCCGCTTCTCCGACTTCCAGCACAACCTGGGCATCGCGACGAACGTGCTGCAGTCGCGGCTCGACAGCTTTGTCGAGGCCGGCCTGATGGAGCGGCCCGGAGAGCCCCGGCAGCGCGACTACGTGCTGACGGAGATGGGGCGCGACCTGGCGCCCGTGCTCGTGGCCCTGACCGAGTGGGGCGACCGCTGGGCGGCCCCCGGCGAGCCGCCGATCCTGTATCGCCACCAGGGTTGCCCGGAGCCGGTCCACGCGGTGGCCCGCTGCGCCACGCACGGTGACCTGGCCCCCGCCGACATCACGGTCACGATCGGCCCCGGCATGCCCGCCGACTATCTCGCGGGACGACGACCACGCCGCGACGGCGCAGCGCAGCCCTCCTGACACACGTGTGGCCCGGCTCCCCGAGGGGAACCGGGCCACACGGCATACGAGATCAGGCGGCCGGAGGCCGTCCGGGGGTGCTCAGTCCTCGTCGTCGAGCTTGACCGAGGAGGTCTGCTGCACCTGCACGAGGAACTCGTGGTTGGACTTGGTCTTTCGGAGCCGGTCCAGCAGCAGCTCGACGGCCTGCTGGGAGTCGAGCGCCGAGAGCACGCGGCGCAGCTTCCACATGATCTTCAGCTCCTCGGAGCCCATCAGGATCTCCTCGCGGCGCGTGCCGGAGGGGTTCACGTCGATGGCCGGGAAGATGCGGCGGTCCGCCAGCTGGCGGGACAGGCGCAGCTCCATGTTGCCGGTGCCCTTGAACTCCTCGAAGATGACCTCGTCCATCTTGGAGCCGGTCTCCACCAGGGCGGTCGCCAGGATGGTCAGCGAGCCGCCGTGCTCGATGTTGCGGGCGGCACCGAAGAACCGCTTCGGCGGGTAGAGCGCGCTGGAGTCGACACCACCGGACAGGATGCGCCCGCTGGCCGGGGCGGCCAGGTTGTAGGCGCGACCCAGGCGGGTGATCGAGTCGAGCAGGACGACGACGTCGCCGCCCATCTCGACCAGACGCTTGGCCCGCTCGATGGCCAGCTCGGCCACGGTGGTGTGGTCGTCGGCCGGACGGTCGAAGGTGGAGGCGATGACCTCACCCTTGACCGTGCGCTGCATGTCGGTGACCTCCTCGGGGCGCTCGTCCACCAGGACGATCATCAGGTGCGCCTCGGGGTTGTTCTGCGTGATCGCGTTCGCGATCGACTGCAGGATGAGGGTCTTGCCCGCCTTGGGCGGGGAGACGATCAGGCCACGCTGTCCCTTGCCGATCGGGCTGACCAGGTCGATCATCCGCGTCGTCAGGTTCTTCTGCTCGGTCTCCAGCCGCAGACGGTCCTGGGGGTAGAGCGGGGTCAGCTTGGAGAACTCCGCACGGCCCTTGGCCTCCTCCGGGGACTGGCCGTTGACAGTGTCGAGACGGACCAGTGCGTTGTACTTCTGGCGGTCGCCGCGCCCCCCGGAGTGCTGCTGCTGGCCGTCGGCCTTGATCGCACCGGTGACCGCGTCACCCTTGCGCAGACCGTTCTTGCGGACCATGCCCATCGGGACGTAGACATCGCTCGGGCCGGGCAGGTAACCGGTGGTGCGGATGAAGCCGTAGTTGTCGAGGATGTCCAGGACACCGGCGACGGGGACGAGCACGTCCTCCTCGCTGTAGCTGGTCTCCTGCTCGTCGGCGTAGTTGTCGTTGTCGCCCCGGTTACGACCGCGCTTGCGGTCCCGGCCCCGCTGACGGCTGCGGCGGCGGCCGCGGCCACCGTCCTCGTCGTCGAAGCGGTTGCCGCGGTTGTTCTGGCCGCCCTGGCGGTTGTCACCCTGGCGGTTGTCACCCTGGCGGTTGTCGTCGCCGCCCTGCCGGTCCTGCTGACCACCGCGGTTGTCCTGGCGGTTGTCGTCACGGCCACCCTGCTGGTTGCCGCCCTGGCGGTTGTCGTCACGGCCACCCTGCTGGTTGCCGCCCTGGCGGTTGTCCTGCTGGCCACCGCGGTTGTCCTGCTGACGGTTGTCCTGGCGGTTGTCCTCACCGCCGCCCTGCTGGTTGCCGCCCTGGCGGTTGTCCTGCTGACGGTTGTCGCGCTGGCCACGGCCCTGACGGCCACTGTCCCGGGACTCGTCCCGGCCACCATCGCGGGACTCGTCGCGCGGCTCACGGTCCTGGCGGGGCTGCTGGCTGTCAGAGTCGCTCGGAGCGTCCTGCGCGGGGGCGCTGTCGTCCTTGCCCGCGGCGCGTGACTGCGGCGCACCGGCCGCAGCTGCGACACGGCGCGAGCGGCGCGGCGCCCGCTGCTCGGGCTCCGTGGCGCCTGTCCCCTCAGCGGCCTGGGGAGCGGTGGAACGGTCGTTGGTCTGAGGCGTCTCGTCGCGCGCCGCGGCCGGAGCGGCCTTCTCGGCGGCTGGCGCAGTCTTGCTGGTCGCGGTCGTGTTGCCGCCCTCCCGCCTGGCCCTGATCGCTTCGACGAGGTCCGCCTTACGCATCTTGGGAGACACGGTGATGCCCATGCTCCCGGCCAGGGACTGCAGCTCAGCAACGCGCATCGAGCTCAAAGAGCCCCCGGAGCGGCTCGGTGCAGCGGTTTCGGTGGTGTCTGTCACGAAGGTTTCCTTCTCCCTCGGAGGGGCCCGCACCATGCGTGGCCCAGGGGTAACAAGGGTGATCCGGCTCTTGCCGGCCCGAGTGGGAATCACCGACCAGTGCGAGGCGATGTGACCACGCGAGAAGCGCGTGGCTGCACCACATGCATGGTGGTGGGATCACTACACGAGAACCACGGGCTGATCCCGCAGCGTCATTCGCGAGTGTGTCTTCACGGTATCACTTGTTGGTCCACACCTCGAATACGCGCTCCGACACACCGGTGGCAGGCCACCCCGGGCACACCTGTGGCAGGCCCGCCGGGGACATCGGACTGGCGGGAGCGTCGGGGCTCCGGTCCGTGGCTCAGCCGAGCTTGACGTTGACCTGCTTGATCTGGGTGAACCCTTCCAGCATGCCCTCCAGGGAGAGCTCGCGACCGATGCCGCTGGTCTTCATGCCACCGTAGGACTGGCCGACGACCTGACCGCCGCCCTGGTTGACCTGGACCCAGCCGGAGTCGATCTGGTGGGCCATTGTCAGCGCGCGGTCCAGATTCTTGGAGAAGACGAACGCCGCCAGGCCGTAGTGCGAGTCGTTGGCCATCGACACGACCTCTTCCTGGCCCTTCCACGGGATGACCGCCAGGACGGGCCCAAAGATCTCCTCCTGCGCGATCCGCCAGTCATTGGAGACCTGGGTGAGGATCATCGGCGCGTGGTAGAACCCAGGCGGACCGACCTGCAGGGCCGGCCGACCGTCATACGCCACCTCGACGCCCTCCTGAGCGAGGCCGTCCTCGATGTAGCCCTGCACCCGGTCCCACTGCTTGGCGTTGATGATGCAACCGATGTCGGAGGCCTCCTCGCGGGGGTCGCCCACGACCAGCTGCTCGGTGCGGGCGACCAGCTTGGCGAGGAACTCATCGTGCACCTCCTCGTGCAGGAACAGGCGTGAGCCGGTGGTGCAGCTCTGGCTCTGCCGGGCGAACCGACTCGCCAGGAGCACCTGCTCGACGACCTCGTCGGTGCACGAGTCGGCGTCCACGATGCAGGGCGACTTGCCGCCGAGCTCCAGGGAGGTGTGCGCCAGCCGGGCCCCGGCCTTGGCTGCCACCTGGTGCCCGACGAGCGTCGACCCGGTGAAGGAGACCTTGTCCACGTCCTCGTGCTGGACGAGGGCCTCGCCGATCTCGGCGCCGTAGCCGGTGACGACATTGAGCACACCGGGTGGCAGGTGCTCGGCGCAGATCCGGGCGAGCTCCAGGATGGTCAGCGGTGCGTCCTCGGCAGCCTTGAGCACCATGGTGTTGCCGGCCACGAGGGCGCCGGGCACCTTGAACCCGGCAATCATCAGCGGGCTGTTCCACGGCAGGATGCCGGCGACGACCCCGAGGGGCTGGCGCCTGGTGTACTGCAGCTGGCCGTCGGCGGTCGGCAGCACGGTGCCCTTCACCTCGCCCGCGACTCCCGCCATATAACGGAAGCACGCGACCAGGTTGAGCGCCTCCGGGCGGGCCTGGGTCCGGATCGCGTTGCCGGTGTCCAGGGCCGTCAGCGTGGCCAGGTCCTCGACGTGCTCCTCGAGGGAGTCCGCGATCCGCAGGAGCGCCCGCTGGCGCTCGGTGAAGGACAACGCGGCCCAAGCCGGGAACGCAGCCCGGGCTGCCCTCACCGCTCGATCGGCGTCCTCGGCCCGGGCACGCGGCGTCGTGGCGATCACCACGTTGCGGTCGGTCGGTGTGATCACCTCGAGGGTCTCACCGGATGCCGCAGGCACCCACTCGCCGCCAATGTGCATCAACTGCTCGTCCACGTCCACTCCAATTCTTGGGGAGGTTTGGACCGCTCCATCACCATTTTTGGGGAGGATCGGCACGGCTCCCGCCCTAGTCTCGCGCAGCCACCCTGGACCGCGCCACGTTGACCACGTCGCCGAGCACGGCCGACGCGGTCTCATCGCCACCGGCACCGGCACCCGAGAGCCGCAGGCTCCCGGCCGACTCGGCCTCGATGATCACCATGTTGGTGCCCTCCCGGGTGAGCCCGAAGGGATGGTCGGCCGCGACCGGGGTCGGCCGCACCGCCACCTCGACGCGCCGCGCGGAGGGAGGCCCGGAACACCACGCGGACGCGATCAGCTTGATCACCTGGCCGGTGCCGCGAGCGTTCTCGAAGTCGGCGTCGGTCAGTCCGGTGATCCCCTCGCGCTGCACATCCTCCAGCCCGACGTCCTCGCCCCAGGCAACGCGCGCCAGGAGCACGATCTTGGCCGCGGCGTCCAGCCCGTCGAGGTCCTCCGCGGGGTCGGCCTCGAGATATCCCAGGTCACCCGCCTGCTGCACCGCTTCCTGGAAGGGCACACCCAGCCGGGCAACCATGTCGAGGATGTAGTTGGTCGAGCCGTTGACGATGCCGCTGATCGACAGGATCTTGTCACCGGCCAGCGCCTGGTTCACCGTGCGCATCACCGGCACGGCGGCGACCACGGCGGCCTCGTACTCCAGGGAGCGCCCGGCCCGGTCAGCCAGGTCCTGCAGCTCGACGCCGTGCTGGGCCAGCAACTGCTTGTTGGCGGTGACCACGTCGGCACCCGCGGCGAGGGCGCGCTCGATCAGCCCACGAGCAGGCTGTATGCCGCCCATCACCTCCACGACGACGTCCGCCTGATCGACCAGGGACTCTGGGTCGTCGGTGAGGAGTCCCTGGGGGACCCCGGCCAGGTCACGGGGGCGACTCACGTCGCGCACCGCGATGCCGGTCAGCTCCAGCGGAGCCCCGACCCGTTGCTCGAGCAGATCTGCCCGGTCGGTCAGCCGGCGCGCGACGGCGGCGCCGACGGTGCCGGCGCCGAGGAGCGCGACGCGCACGGCGGGCACGGCACTCACATCCGCTCCGGGGCGGTGACGCCCAGCAGTCCCAGGCCGTTGGCCAGCACCTGCCGGGTGGCGTCGTTGAGCCACAGCCGGGTGCGGTGCAGGTCGGTGATCTCCTCGTGCTGGTCCGTGGGGCGGACCCGGCACTCGTCGTACCACTTGTGGAAGGAGGCGGCCAGGGACTCCAGGTAGCGCGCCACCCGGTGGGGTTCCCGCAGGGTCGCGGCCTGAGCCACGACCCGCGGGAAGTCGCCGAGCGCCGCGAGCAGAGTGGCCTCGGCCTCGTGGTTCAGCAAGGAGGGGTCGAACCCGTCGGTGCGGTGGACGCCGTCCTCACCGGCCAGGCGTGCCACGTTGCAGGTGCGCGCGTGGGCGTACTGCACGTAGAAGACCGGGTTGTCGTTGCTCCGCTTGCGCATCTCCTCGCCGTCCAGGTCCAGCGGGGAGTCGGCGGGGTAGCGGGCCAGGGAGTAGCGCAGCGGGTCGGACCCGATCCACTCGAGCAGGTCGGTGAGATAGATGGCGTTGCCGCGCCGTTTGCCCATCCGGGCACCGGCGATCGTGATCAGCTGACCGATCAGGATCTCGATGTTGACCTGCGGATCGTCGCCCGCGCACGCGGCGATCGCCTTGAGGCGACCAACGTAGCCATGGTGGTCGGCGCCGAGCAGATAGATCTTCTCCGGGAAGCCGCGGTCCTTCTTGCTCAGGTAGTACGCCGCATCGGAGGCGAAGTAGGTGGGCACCCCGTTGGCGCGGATGAGCACGCGGTCGCGGTCGTCACCGAAGTCGGTGGTGCGCAGCCAGACCGCGCCGTCCTGGTCGAAGACGTGGCCCTGCTCACGCAGCCGCTCCACGGCCTGCTCCACGGCACCGTCGTGCAGGGTGCGCTCGGAGAACCAGACGTCGAAGTGCACCTGGAAGCTGTCCAGGGTCTCCTGCATCTGTGCGAGCTGGAGCCGGTAGCCCAGTTCCCGGGCCACCTGGACCTGCTCGTCCGCGGGCAGCTCCAGCAGGTCCGGGCGCTCGGCGAGCACTCCGGCGGCCAGCCCCTCGACATACTCACCGGGGTAGCCGCCCTCGGGCACCTCCGTGCCGGCGGCACGGGCCACGATCGAGGCGCCGAAGAGGTCCATCTGGTGGCCGGCGTCATTGGTGTAGTGCTCGGCGGTGACCTCGGCACCCGAGGCGAGCAGCAGGCGGCGGATCGCGTCGCCGAGTGCCGCCCAACGGGTGTGCCCGATGTGCAGTGGGCCGGTCGGGTTCGCCGAGACGAACTCCAGGTTGAGGACCCGGCCCTGCATCGTCTGGTTGCTGCCGAACGTCGCACCCGCATCCACGATGCTGCGAGCCAGCTCACCGGCGCTCGCGGCGTCCAGGGTGATGTTGAGGAAGCCCGGTCCGGCGACCTCCACCGCGGCGATCCCGTCCACCGCACCCAGTCGTCCGGCGAGGTCGGTCGCCAGGTCGCGCGGTGGCACACCGGCCGGTTTGGCCAGTTGCAGCGCGATATTCGTGGACCAGTCGCCGTGCTCCCTACTCCTGGGTCGCTCGACGCGCACCTCACGCGGAACCTCGACGGTGAGGTCGCCGGCGGCGACGGCCTGGTCGAGGGCGGCAATGATGGCTGCGGCGAGTTGCTCAGGGGTCACCCAGTGGAGTCTAGTTCCGTGGGGCACTGCCAGACGACGGGCGTATGCCGAGGGGCGCGGGCAGCAGGATGGTGTCCGTGCTCGCCCCTACGGTGCAGACATGAGTCGACTGCACCTGGAGAACGTGACCAGCCAGAACTTGCCGGCCTTGACCGAGTTTGCCCTCAGACCCGGGCAGGAACAGTTCGTAGCCCCCGTCGTGCACTCGATCGCCGAGGCCTACGTGACCCCGACAGCCTGGCCCAGAGCGATCCTGCGGGACACGGAGGTGGTCGGGTTCGTCATGGCCAACTTCGACCCGGAGAACGACATGGAAGCCTTCCGCTGCGGAATCTGGCGGCTGAGCGTTGCCGCCGACACCCAGGGGCAGGGCGTGGGTCGGTATGCGGTCGAAGAGGTGGCCCGCGAGGCTCGCAGCCGCGGCCAGGAGCGGATGACCGTCCTGTGGGCCGAGGGTGAAGGCGGTCCGGAGGACTTCTATCTGCGCTGCGGCTTCGAGCCGACCGGCGAGCGCCTCTTCGACCAGGTTGTGGGCACGCGTTCCACCGCCGAGGTGGCTCGGCCGTAGGTGGCTCGACCACGGAGCGCACGCACACAGGCCGCTGACCTGTTACTCCAGGTCAGCGGCCTGTGGTGTCGTTGCGCCCCCGGCAGGATTCGAACCTGCGCTCCCGCCTCCGGAGGGCGGTGCTCTATCCCCTGAGCTACGGGGGCAACGGCGTCACAGATTACCAGCCCGGGAGGGATGCTCCGTCATCGCTCATCCGACACCGTGCGCGTGGTGCGCCGCCCGACCAGCCGACCACCCGGCATACGGACGTGGTCGGGCAGTGGGATCCTGGTGCCATGACCACGCCGACCCATTCCTTCATCGCCGGGCACGATGTCGCCAGCGGCGACACCTACGACAACATCGATCCGGCGACCGGCCAGAGCCTCGGCCCGGTCTCCCGGGGCGGCGCCGACGAGGTCGACCAGGCCGTCTCCAGCGGCGAGCTCGCTCAGCGGGACTGGGTGCGGACCACGCCCGAGCAGCGCTCCAACCTGCTCACCGCCTGGGCGGCACTGGTGGACCGGGACGCCGAGGAGCTGGCCCGGCTGGAGAGCGAGGACACCGGCAAACCCCTGACCCAGGCACGCACCGACGCGACCGTGGCCGCGCGCTACCTGCGCTTCTATGCCCACGCCATCGACTCCTACTACGGCCTGACCATCCCCAAGGGGCCGGACCTGCACGCCTACACCCTGCGCGAGCCGTTCGGGGTCGTCGGCTCGGTCATCGCGTGGAACTACCCGATGCAGCTGTTCTCTCGCTCGGTCGCCGCGGCGGTGGCCACGGGCAATGCCACGGTCGTCAAGCCCGCGGACGAGACGCCGCGGACCGCCGTGGCTCTCGCGCGACTGGCGCTCGAGGCCGGGATCCCGGCGGGCATCGTCAACGTGGTGACCGGCACCGGCGCGGAAGCCGGTGCCGCGCTGACGGCGCATCCCGGCGTGGCGCACCTCAGCTTCGTCGGGTCCACGGAGGTCGGCTCGCTCATCGCCCACGCTGCGGCGGACCGGGTGGTCCCGACCGTGTTGGAGCTGGGCGGCAAATCGGCCCAGGTCGTCTTCGCCGACGCCGACCTGACCGCGGCAGCCGAGGCGGTCGTGCGTGGCGTCCTGCAGAACGCCGGCCAGACCTGCTCCGCGGGCTCCCGCCTGATCGTGCACCGCGCCGTCCAGGACGAGCTGCTCGATGCGGTCATCCAGCGGTTCCGCGCCGTGACCATCGGCCCGGGCTCCGAGGACCCGGACCTGGGCCCGCTGGTGTCGGCCAAGCAGCAGCAGCGGGTCGAGGGTTTCATGGACGACCTAGCCGGCGGCGAGCTGCTCGTGGGCGGCTCCCGGCCCGACGGCGACCACCTCGCATCGGGCGCCTACTTCTCCCCCACCCTGGTGCACGGCGTCGACCCGCAGGGCCGCCTGGCCCAGGAGGAGGTGTTCGGCCCCGTCATCGCCTCGATGGCTTTCGACGCGGAGGACGAGGCGGTCGCCCTGGCCAACGGCACCGACTACGGACTGCTCGCCGCGGTGTGGACCAGCGACCTCTCCCGCGGGCACCGCCTGGCCTCGGCCCTGCGCGCCGGCCAGGTCTTCGTCAACAACTACGGCGCCGGCGGCGGCGTCGAGCTGCCGTTCGGCGGGTGGGGCAAGTCCGGCTACGGCCGGGAGAAGGGTTATGAGGCACTCGATGCCTTCACCCAGACCAAGACCGTGGTCGTCAAGCTCTGACCCGCCCTCGAGACACGACACCTGTGGGAGCGGTGCGCCACGGCCGGCGCACCGCTCCCGGTGTCACCGGCTGAGGTTCTGGAACTGACGCACCGCCAGCGGGACAAAGATCGCCATGATGAGCGCTGGCCAGACGACCGCACCGAGGAGTGCCTGGCCGTCGATCCAGTAGCTGGGCTCACCCAGCCCGGCCCCCGGTGTCGCGAACAGCTCACGGATCGCGTTGGCCGTGGAGGAGATCGGGTTCCAGGCCGCGACCGCACCCAGCCAGCCCGGCATCATCTCCGGCGGCGCGAAGACCGAGGAGATGAACCCGAGCGGGAACGCGACGGCGAACAGCGAGCCGGCCACCTCGCTGTTCTTGATGAGCAGGCCGAGGTAGATCCCCACGAAGATCAGGGCCAGGCGGAGCCATAGCAGCAGCCCGAAGGCGGCCAGCGTCTCGACCAGGCTGCCTCCGGCTCGCCACCCGACGATCAGGGCGATGCCCGCGATGGTCGCCAGGTCGACGGCTGCCTGGATGATGTCGGAGACCCCGCGGCCGGTGACCACGGCCGATGGTGCCATCGGCATGGACCGATAGCGATCCATGAAGCCCTTCTCCTTGTTCAGGGTGACCGCAAAGGCGGTGTTCATGAAGCCGAACGCCATGGTCATGGCAAACATCCCGGGCATCGCGTAGTCGACGTAACCCTCCCCGGCCCCCTGCCCCGTCACGTCCATGGCGGAGCCGAAGACGTAGACGAACATCAGCACCATCACGACCGGCATGCCGAGCTGCCAGGCGAACGTGGACGGCTGACGCGCCAGGTGGGTCAGCTCCTGCTCGACGATGGTCCAGCAGTCGCGCAGCGCCCAGGTCAGCCGGGAGCCCAGCGAGTCCTTCTCGGTGCCGGGCACCGGGGCGGCCGCCAGCGTGCCGCCTTCGGTCGGTGTCGGAGTGCGTCCCGTGGTGCTCATCGTGTGGCCTCGCTCGTCAGGTGCAGGAATGCTTCGTCCAGGGTCGGGCGGCGCAACCCGATGTCGGAGATCTCGATCTGTTCGGCCTGGATGCGGCTGGCCACCGCGGTGAGCGCGGCAACGCCGTCGGGCACGGCGACGCTGGTGCGACCCGCCTCACGGTCCACCGTCACCTCCAGCCCGGTGACCCCGGCCACCAGGTCGGCCACCCCGGACAGGGCGTCCGGGTCGGCGACGGCCACCTCGAGCCGCTCGTCACCGATGCGCCTCTTCAGCCCGGCGGGGGTGTCCTCGATGAAGTTGCGACCATGGTCGATCACGCTGATCCGGTCGCAGAGCTGGTCGGCCTCGTCGAGGTAGTGGGTGGTCATCAGCACCGTCGTCCCCTGGGCCGCGAGCTCGCGCACGGCCTGCCAGACCTCGCGTCGGCCGGCGGGGTCCAGGCCGGTCGTCGGCTCGTCCAGGAACAACACGGCCGGCGCCAGGATCATGCTCGCCGCCAGGTCGAGGCGGCGGCGCATCCCACCCGAGAAGGTCTTGGGGGACCTCCCCGACGATTCCTGCAACCCAAAGATCTCCAGCAGTTCATCGGCCCGGCGTCGCGCCGAGGCCCGGTCCAGCCGGAAGAGCCGACCGAAGGTGGTGAGGTTCTGGCGAGCGCTGAGCTTGTCATCGATGGCGGTCTGCTGACCCACCAGTCCGATGCTCGAGCGCACCTGCCGCGGCTGGGTCCGCACGTCATAACCGGCCACGGACGCCTCGCCGGCGTCGCTGCGGGTGAGCGTGGCCAGGATCCGGACGGTCGTGGTCTTGCCGGCCCCGTTCGGACCGAGGAGGCCGTGGACCGTGCCGCGCGGGACCGACAGGTCGACCCCGTCCAGGGCCAGTTTTGCCCCGTATCTCTTGGTCAGTCCGCGCGTGCGGACGGTCAACTCCGAGGGATTCACAACTCCTCCAAAATGTTCTGGGTACATCGCACGCAGCAGACTAGCGTACAGTGTCCGCAGATAGCAATTGACCTGCCGTGGAGGACTGGTGGAGATTGACCGGTGAGCACCCCGTCACCCGCAGCCTGCGCCTGCTCTGGCACGGGCTGCCTCCTGCCCGCAAGGGGCCCCGACCGAGCCTGACGCTGGACCAGATCGTGCGGGCCGCGATCGCGATCGCGGACGCCGAGGGACTGGACGCACTCTCGATGCGCGCTCTCGCCCGGGAGCTGAACGTCGGCACGATGTCGCTCTACCGCTACGTGCAGGACAAGGCAGAGCTGATGCACCTGGTCCTGGACCACGTCACCGTCCGCACGGTCGAGGACGGCACTCCGGCCACCGACTGGCGCACCATGCTGGAGACCATCTCCCAGGACGCTCGCCAGATGTACCTCGCGCACCCGTGGCTGCTGCAGGTCAACTGGAGCTCGCCGGTCCTTGGCCCCGGAAGTGTCGGCGACCTGGAGCGCACTCTCTCGTCCCTGACGGAGCTGCCCTTCAGCGACCGAGAGCGGATCATGCTCGTCACGCTCCTGGACGCCTACGTCACCGGCTCGGTCCGTCAGGAGGTCCTCTTCGATCAGGCCTCGGCGCTGACAGACCTGACCTATGAGGAGTTCTGGGAGCTCCAGCTGCCGTTCCTGGAGGCGGCCATGGAGTCCGGGCGGTTCCCCACCATGGCCGCGATGTCGGAGGACTCCTTCAGCGGCGGGTGGGAGGAGACCTTCGAGCTGGGCCTCACCCTGCTGCTCGATGGCGTGGAGCGAGAGGTTGCGCGCCGCGAGTCAGCCAGCCACGCGTCTCCCCCCAACGACTGACAACCGTCACTGTCCCGACCGCCGGATCTCCCCCAGAATGGGGATGCGTGGGCCGCCCGGCACGTGATGGGCTGTATGCCGGATGGTCACCGCCGTCCACGACCCGAAGGGAAGTCCTTGATGACCGTGTCTGCCCCGGCAGAGCACCCGCCCCGGTCCCGCGACGCCGCTATCGTCGTGCGCGACCTGACCAAGAAGTTCGGCGACTTCGTCGCCGTGGACAGCCTCTCCTTCGAGGTGGCACCGGGTCGGATCACCGGGTTCCTCGGTCCCAACGGTGCTGGCAAGACCACCACGCTGCGCATGCTGCTGGGGCTGATCCGCCCCACCGCAGGCACGGGCCTGATCGACGGCGTGACCTATGCCCAGCTGGATCGTCCTCTGCAGACGGTGGGCGCGGCACTCGAGGCGACCAACTTCCACCCCGGCCGCAGCGGTCGGGATCACCTTCGGGTGCTCGCGGCGACCCACGGCATACCGGACTCCAGGGTGGATGAGCTCCTGACGCTGGTCGGGATCCCGGCCGCCGCCCGCAAACGGGCCGGCGGCTACTCGATGGGGATGCGCCAGCGCCTGGGGTTGGCGGCCGCCCTGCTGGGCGACCCGCACGTGCTGATCCTCGACGAGCCGGCCAACGGGCTAGACCCCGAGGGAATCCGCTGGCTGCGCGGCTTCCTCCGCCACCTGGCGAGCCAGGGCAAGACCATCCTGATCTCCTCGCACCTGCTCAGTGAGGTCGAGCAGACCGTCGACGACGTGGTGATCATCGCCAACGGCGAGCTGGTCCGGCAGGGCACGATGGAAGAGCTGCACGGCGAGTCGACCGCACTCGTTCGCACGAGCAACGCCCGCGGCCTGATCGAGGCCCTGCAGGGTGCCGGGCTCGAGGCCGGCGACGAGGCGGCCCAGGGACCGGGTGCGGTCCGGGTCACCACCGACGACCTCGTGCGTGTCGGTGACATCGCCCTGGCGGCCGGGGTGCCTGTCCACGAGCTGCGGATCCTGCGCACCGACCTGGAGCGCCTCTACTTCCAGCTCACCGAGTCACCCGAGCGGCAGAACCGCAACCGGTCCGAGGCTGGGCCACCACCCTCCGGCCCGCCGGTCGACCAACCACCGGGAGCACCCGGCATACCCGGTCCCGGTCCGGACACGACGCGGGGGGGCCAGCGATGAGTCACCTGATCCGTTCCGAGCTGCGCAAGTACTTCTCCACCCGGATGTGGTGGGGCATGACGCTGGCGATGTTCTTCGTCGGTGCGCTCTTCGCCGCGTTCACCGGCTACTTCACCCTCTACGGCGAGATGCCCGTGGGCCAGGCCATGGTCAGCGTCAAGGACGCCATGCCCGAGCTGACGCTGGTCCGGATGATCTACAGCGCCGGCATCCAGTTCGGCTACATGCTCGCCCTGGTGATCGGCGTGCTCAGCATGGGGCAGGAGTTCCGGCACAAGACGATCTCCAACACCTTCCTGGCCGGGCCCCGGCGCCACCAGGTGGTCCTGGCCAAGGTGGCCGCCCTCGTGGTCATCCTGGTCGTCAACGCCGTCGCGCACATCGCCGGGTCCGTCCTGGGCGGCGGCATCCTGCTCAGCACCGCCGGCGTGACCCTCTTCCCGGACGCGGGGGCCCTCGCTCAGACCTTCGCGCTGATGGCCCTGATCCTCGTCGTCTGGGGCCTGATCGGGCTGGGTCTGGGCGTGCTGATCCCCAACCAGGTCGCCGCCCTCTTCCTCGGCATCGCGATCACCCTCATCGTCGAGCCGCTGGTCGCGCTCGCCCTGTCCTTCTTCGAGGGCGTGGACGTGCTGGCGAAGTTCTTCCCGAGTCAGGCCACCACGGCGACACTGTCGGTCTTCGATGGTGTCGATCCCGCCCTGGCCGAGGCCATGGGTGCCGGCGGCGACCAGCTCACCTGGTGGGGCGGCGCGGTGACCCTGCTGTGCTACGCCCTGGTCATGACGCTCATCGGCCTGCTGCTGACCCGGCGACGGGACATCGCCTGACCCGCCTCAGCGGCCCTCAGCCGAGGCTCCGAAGACCTGGGGCGGGGACACGGCCGGGAGGCCATGGCCGGGTCCGCGGGAACTGTCTCCGGACCCGCGGGGCCGGCTGTGCGGGATAGCGCGCATCAGGGATAGGCTTGCCACACAAGTTCGGCCGACTACCTGTGAGAAAGAGGCGCGCACGCCGTGGCGAACCACTCCCCCAGCAGCGACAACCCCCTGGCAGACTTCGGGGCCAACGAGTGGCTCGTGGAGGACATGCGCGAGCGCTATCTGGCGGACCCACAATCCGTCGACGTCGTGTGGCGCGAGTTCTTTGCCGGCCGTGACGGAGGTGCGCCGACCGAGTCGATGACCAAGGAGAAGGCCGCTGACGGTCCGGTCGGCGAGCAGAAGCGCCCGGAGACGTCGGACGCGCAGGGTCAGCCCGCCCCGGCTGCCAAGCCGGTCCCCGCGGACCCCGCACCGGCGCAGACCAAGTCCGCCGAGGCGAAGGCTCCCGCGAAGGCTGCCGAGACGAAGGCTGCTCCCGACAAGTCGGCCGAGACGAAGACTGCTCCCGACAAGGCTGCCGAGACGAAGGCTGCTCCCGACAAGCCGGCCGAGTCCAAGTCGGCCGAGTCCAAGTCGGACGGCGGTGCGCCGACCCCGCGGGACGCCCCCGCACGCAAGTCGGCCAAGCCCCAGTCGGAGTCACAGGTGACCAAGCTGCGCGGTGCCACCGCACGCACTGTCACCAACATGGAGCAGAGCCTCACGGTGCCGACGGCGACCAGCCTGCGCGCGATCCCGGCGAAGCTGCTCATCGACAACCGCATCGTGATCAACAACCACCTGTCGCGCAGCCGCGGCGGCAAGGTGTCCTTCACCCACCTCATCGGCTACGCCATGGTGAAGGCCCTGCAGGCGATGCCCGAGATGAACAACAGCTACACCGAGCAGGACGGCAAGCCACACATCGTGGAGCCGGCCCACGTCAACTTCGGTCTGGCCATCGACCTGCCCAAGCCAGACGGGACCCGCCAGCTCGTCGTGCCCAACATCAAGGGCGCCGAGTCGATGGACTTCGCCAACTTCTGGGGCGCCTACGAGGACCTGGTCGCCAAGGCCCGCGACAACAAGCTGACCCTGGAGGACTACCAGGGCACCACCATCTCGTTGACCAACCCCGGCGGCATCGGCACCGTCTCGTCCGTGCCGCGACTGATGCCCGGTCAGGGCGCGATCATCGGTGTCGGCACCCTGGACTACCCCGCGGAGTGGGAGGGCGCCAGCAGCGAGGCCATCGCACGCGCGGCGGTGAGTAAGGTGCTGACGCTCACCTCGACCTACGACCACCGGATCATCCAGGGCGCTCAGTCAGGCGAGTTCCTGCGCGTGCTCCACCAGCTGCTGCTGGGGGCCGACGGGTTCTACGACGACATCTTCACCGGGCTGCGGATCCCCTACGAGCCGGTCCGCTGGGCACCCGATGTCACCGCCAGCCACGACGACGACGTCTCCAAGGCCTCGCGCGTCCAGGAGCTGATCCACGCCTACCGGGTCCGTGGTCACCTGATGGCCGACACCGACCCGCTGGAGTACCGCCAGCGGCGGCACCACGACCTGGACATCACCAACCACGGTCTGACGCTGTGGGACCTGGAGCGCAGCTTCCCCACGGGCGGTTTCGGTGGCTCGGCGCGCCTGACGCTCCGCAAGATCCTGGGGATCCTGCGGGACTCCTACTGCCGCACCATCGGCATCGAGTACATGCACATCCAGGACCCGGAAGAGCGGGCCTGGATCCAGCGGCACGTCGAGATCCCCTATGAGAAGACGTCGGCGGACGAGCAGCTGCGCATCCTGCGGCGCCTCAACGCCGCAGAGGCCTTCGAGACCTTCCTGCAGACCAAGTTCGTCGGGCAGAAGCGGTTCAGCCTCGAGGGCGGTGAGTCCGTCATCGCGCTGCTGGACCAGATCCTCACCGACTCGGCCAACGACGGCCTGGACGAGGTCTGCATCGGGATGCCGCACCGTGGCCGACTCAACGTCCTGGCCAACCTCGCGGGCAAGTCCTACGGTCAGATCTTCCGTGAGTTCGAGGGCAAGCAGGCTGCCGGGTCCGTCCAGGGCTCCGGCGACGTGAAGTACCACCTCGGCACCGAGGGCGAGTTCGTCACCGAGAGCGGCATGTCCACCCAGGTCTACCTCGCGGCCAACCCCTCGCACCTGGAGGCCGTCAACCCGGTCCTGGAGGGCATCGTGCGGGCCAAGCAGGACCGCCTCGACCTGGCTGGGGAGTCCTTCACCGTGCTGCCGGTGCTGATGCACGGCGATGCGGCCTTCGCGGGACAGGGTGTGGTCGCCGAGACCCTCAACCTGTCCCAGCTGCGTGGCTACCGCACGGGCGGGACGATCCACGTGGTCATCAACAACCAGGTGGGCTTCACCACCAGCCCGGAGGCATCGCGGTCCACGGTCTACTGCACCGATGTGGCCCGCATGGTCCAGGCCCCGATCTTCCACGTCAACGGTGATGACCCCGAGGCCTGTGTGCGCGTCGCCGAGCTGGCCTACGAGTACCGCCAGCAGTTCAACAAGGACGTCGTGATCGACATGGTCTGCTACCGCCGGCGCGGTCACAACGAGGGTGACGACCCCTCGATGACCCAGCCGTTGATGTATGACCTGATCGAGAACAAGCGCTCGGTGCGCAAGCTCTACACCGAGTCCCTGGTCGGTCGCGGCGACATCACCATCGACGACGCCGAGAACGCGCTGCGGGACTACCAGCACCAGCTGGAGCATGTCTTCACCGAGACGAAGGCGGCTCTGAAGGGTGAGGACGGCACGACCGGTCAGCTCGACCGGCCCCGCGCCCAGGACGAGGATGACCGCGCTCCGCGCAAGCCGCACCAGACCCGGATCTCCAGTGAGCTCGTCGAGAAGATCGGTGACGCCTTCGCGAACACCCCCGACGGGTTCACGGTCCACCCCAAGTTGGCTCAGCTCATGGAGCGCCGCCAGCAGATGACCCGCGAGGGTGGCGTCGACTGGGCGATGGGTGAGCTGCTCGCGATCGGCTCGCTCCTGGTGGAGGGCACCCCCGTGCGCTTTGCTGGCCAGGACACCCGTCGCGGCACGTTCGTGCAGCGCCACGCGGTGCTGACCGACAAGACCAATGCCACCGAGTGGAACCCCCTGCTGCACCTGTCCGAGGACCAGGCCAAGTTCTGGATCTACGACTCGCTGCTCAGTGAGTACGCCGCGATGGGCTTCGAGTACGGCTACTCCGTCGAGCGCCCGGACGCACTGGTGCTGTGGGAGGCGCAGTTCGGCGACTTCGTCAACGGCGCGCAGACCGTCATCGACGAGTTCGTCTCCTCCTCCGAGCAGAAGTGGGACCAGCGCTCCTCGGTTGTGCTCCTCCTCCCCCACGGTTACGAGGGCCAGGGGCCGGACCACTCCTCGGCCCGCATCGAGCGGTTCCTGCAGCTGTGTGCCGAGGACAACATGACGGTGGCCTATCCCTCCACCCCTGCCTCCTACTTCCACCTGCTGCGCAAGCAGGCCTTCCAGCGTCCGCGCAAGCCGCTGATCGTGTTCACCCCGAAGGCCATGCTGCGGCTGAAGTCGGCAGGCAGCAGCCCGGAGGACTTCACCACCGGCACCTTCGCCCCGGTTCTTCCGGACCGCGTCGAGCTGGACGCCGAGAAGGTCGACCGCGTGCTCCTGGTCAGCAGCAAGCTGACCTACGAGCTCGAGGACGAGCGCACCAAGCGGGAGGATGAGCGCACCGCGATCATCCGGGTCGAGCAGCTCTACCCGGTCCCCGGCCGCGAGGTCGCCGAGCAGGTCAAGGCGTTCCCGAACGCCGAGCTGGTCTGGGTGCAGAACGAGCCGAAGAACCAGGGAGCCTGGCCGTTCATGGCGCTCAACCTGCCCGAGTCGATGGCACAGCACGGTGAGGACCGGCCCCTGCGGGTCGTGTCGCGTCCCGCCTCGGCCTCGCCGGCCACGGGCTCGGCCAAGGTGCACGCCGTCGAGCAGGAGGCGCTGCTCAGGGGCGCCTTCGACCGCTGAGGGGTCGGGCACGGTCCGGTCGCTCTGAAATACTGTCGCCCATGAGTTCACCCGAGGTCACCACCACGTCCGGCACGACGCTTCCGCCAGGGTGGACGTCGCAGGAACCCACCGACCGCGACGTCGAAGACCTGGTCCGGCTGCTGCGGCGGCACGAGAAGCAGGCGCGGGGCTGGCCGGGGGCGGACAGTGAGCAGGTCACGGCAGACGTGACCGGCCATGGCGCCGTCATGCGCACGAACTGGCTGGTGCGGGACGGCGAGGGCACCGCGCGTGCGTGGGTGAGTTGCCACGACCGTGCCGCCGGCCGCGTGCTGGTGGGGGTCACGGTCGACCCGGACCTGACCGCGGAGCTGGCCGAGCCGGTGGCGGCCTACTGCTTCGCGCTGGCGGAGCAGATCTCGGCCGACATCGCCCGCGATCGCGGGCTCGCCGCGACCCAGATGGACTCCGGAGCCTTCGAGGACGATGAGCGCCAGGACCGCTGGCTGAAGCAGGCGGGGTTCCGCCTGGTGCGCACGTGGTGGCAGATGGAGCGTCCCGTCACCCCTGCCGAGGCGACCGACCATCCCGAGCCCCGTGAGGGCGTCGTGGTGCGCAGAGTCCGCCGGGACGACGCGGTGGGGCTGCCGGAGGACGCGGACCTGCACGCGGTCCACGAGATCCTCGAGGAGTCCTTCGCGGACCACTTCAACAACTACCGGGAGACCTTCGAGGAGTTCCTGGCACGGCTGCGCGCCGACCCGGGGCACCGCTGGGACCACTGGTGGCTGGCCGAGGTCGACGGGCGACCGGCCGGGGCACTGGTGGGCACCACGGTCACCGGCCGCTTGGACGCCGCTGGCAACCCGGTGCCCGACGGTTCCTACATCGAGTACATCGGCGTCCACTCCAGCGCCCGGGGCCGCGGAGTGGCCAAGGCCCTTCTGTGGGCGGTGGTCGCCGACGCCGCCGCACGCGGACGCAACCGGGTGGGCCTGGAGGTCGACGCGCAGTCCCCCACCGGCGCCGACGGGCTCTACACCGCGTTGGGTTGGCAGACGGTCTACGTGACAGAGTCGTGGCACAAGGATGTGGCCGCCTCGGCGGGTTAGTCTGCGGCTGTGTACTTCACCGACCGCGGCATCGAGGAGCTAGCCACCCGACGTGGCGAGGAGGAGGTCACTCTTGCGTGGCTCTCCGAGCAGTTGCGCACCTTTGTCGACGTGCACCCAGAGTTCGAGACGGCCACTGACCGACTCGCCACCTGGCTGGCCCGGTTGGATGACGATGATGACGAATGATGGAGGACACCTGTGACACCCGCCGACGACGAGTCCGTCGTGGAGTTCAACCCCAGCGCCGAGTTCCACGTCGCTGACGGCCCCCGCGATATCGGGCTCTGTTTCGTGGGCGACGGCTTCGTCGCCGGATACGGCGACCCGAAGGCCCTCGGCTGGGTCAGCCGGGTCGTGGGCCGCAGCCCGGTCGCGGACGCTGACCTGACCGCCTACAACCTGGGCGTGCGCGGCGAGTCCAGCGCCGACGTGATGACGCGCTGGCGCGGCGAGTGCGCACCGCGGTGGAGCGGCCGCTCCGAGCGACGTCTCGTCGTCGGGGTCGGCGCGACCGACATCGCAGCAGGCATCACGACCGCTCGCTCGCGACTCAACCTGGCCAACATCCTGGACGAGGCCACCACGACGGGCATCGGCACCTTCGTCGTGGGCCCGACCCCGACGCTCGACGCCGAGGTGAACCAACGCCTCGAGGTGCTGGCCGATGCCCAGGCCGATGTCTGCGCCCGGCGGTCGGTCCCCTATGTCGACTGCTTCCACCCGCTGCGGGACCACGACCAGTGGCAGTCCGACCTCGCCGCGGGCGACGGGGTGCACCCGGGCCAGGCAGGCTACGGCCTGATGGCCTGGTTGGTCCTCCACGCGAACTGGCAGGGTTGGCTCAAGATCAACGGCTGAGCCCGTCGAGCGATGGGGTCAGCGGCTGAGCCCGTCGAGCCACGCGCGAGACTCCTCATAGGCCGCTGCGGTCGCCACGTCGGGGACGGCGGCTGGCGCACCATCAGCCCGTGGGTAGGACCCGAGATAACGCACGTCGGCACAGATCCGGCGCAGCCCGGCGAGTGCCTCCGCCACACGCGGCTCGCTGAGATGTCCTAGAGCCTCGATCGCGAAGCAGTACTGCCCCAAGGCCTCCCCCGTCGGTCGTGACTCGAGGCGCACCAGGTCGACCCCGCGCATCGCGAACTGATTGAGCAGGTCGAGCAACGCACCGGCGTGGTTGTGTCGCAGATACGCCACGACCGTCGTGACGTCGGCCCCGGTCGCCTCGGGCACCACCCCGGGACGAGCCAGCCGGATGAACCGGGTGACGGCCCCCTGACGGTCGGCGATCCCGTCCTCCAGCACCACCAGGTCGTGGCGCTCGGCCGCCAGAGGAGCGGCGATGGCCGCGTCATAGACCTCCGCCGCCACGAGGACGGCAGCGCGGGCCGTCGAGGACTCCGGGATCACCTCGGCGTCGGGGAGGTGAGCCGCCAGCCACTCCCGCGTCTGGGCGATGGCCACCGGGTGCGTGGCAACCCGTCGCACCGCGGACAACTGCGTGCCGGACCGCGCCATCAGGGCGAACTCCACCTCCACGTGGACCTCCGCGGTGATCACGAGGGGTTCGCCGCGGATCAGCTCATCGAGGGTGGCCGAGACCGAGCCCTCCACCGAGTTCTCAAAGGGCACCAGTGCCGCGTCGAGGGAGCCTTCACGCACCGCCTGCAGTGCCGCCGGCACGTTGGGCGCCGCCCAGGCGGTCTCGGCTGCGACCGGGTCGAGCCGCCGCAGGGCTGCCTCGGTGAAGGTCCCCGCTGGGCCGAGGAAGCCCAGGCCACCCCCGCTCACGGGGTCAGCACGACCTTGCCGAAGACCTCACCGGCGGCCAGCGCGGCGATGCCGTCCGCCGCGTCAGCCAACGGGATCACCCGGTCGATCACCGGCCGCAGGCCGGTCTGCTCCATGAGCCGGGAGACCTGCACCAGCTGCTCGCGGTTGCCCATCGTGGAGCCCTGCACCCGCAGTTGGTGGAAGAAGATCCTGGTCAGTTCCGCCTTCGTGGGTGCGTCCCCGGAGGTGGCACCCGCGATCACGAGGGTGCCGCCGGGTCGCAGGCTGGACACCGAGTGCGACCAGGTCGCCGCCCCGACGGTCTCCAGGACCACATCGACCCGCTCGGGCAGCCGCTCGCCGGGAGCGAAGACCGCTTCCGCGCCGAGCTCCAGGGCACGCTGCCGGCGTGCCTCGTCCCGGCTCGTCGCCCACACCCGATAACCGGTGGCGGCCCCGATGCCGATGGCCGCGGTGGCCACGCCCCCACCGACGCCCTGCACGAGCACCGTCGACCCGGGGGGAGCCCCGTTGACGCACAGCATCTTGTAGGCGGTCAGGAAAGCGGTGGGCAGGCAGGCCGCCTCCTCGAAGGAGAGGCCGGGTGGCTTGGGCACCAGGTTGCCGGCGGGCACCACGACCTGCTCGGCCAGGGTGCCCTGATAGCGCTCGGACAGCAGGGAGCGGCGGGGGTCGAGGGTCTGCTCCCCGGTCCACCCGGGCGAGGAGACGACGGCGTGGACGAGCACCTCCCGGCCGTCCTGGTCGACACCGGCGGCGTCGCACCCCAGGATCATGGGCAGTTTGTCCTGCCCGAGACCGACCCCACGCAGTGACCAGACGTCGTGGTGGTTCAGGGCGGCGGCACGGACGTCGACCTTCACCCACCCGTCGGGGACCTCGGGCTCCGGTCGCTCCCCGACCACCAGCCCCGCGACCGGGTCATCGGGATGGATCTCAGCGGCATAGGCAGCAAGCATGAGGACACGTTATCGGCCTGTTGAGCAGGGTCACCACCGGCCTGTTGAGCAGGGTCACCACCGGCCTGCTGAGCAGGGTCACCACCGGCCTGTTGGCGCGAGGTCGGCGACCGCAGGGATCAGTAGGCTCCAGCACCCTCGGGTCGGATCACCACACGGAACGTGCGCCACATGATCATGATGTCGAGCAGCGGCGTCCAGTTCTCCACGTAGTAGAGGTCCAGTCGCACGGACTCGGACCAGGACAGGTTGCTGCGTCCGCTGATCTGCCACATGCCCGTCATGCCCGGCTTGACCAGCAGCCGTCGTCGCGTGTCGGACTCGTAGGCAGCCACCTCCCGGGGCAACGGAGGGCGTGGACCGACCAGACTCATCTCGCCGCGGATCACATTGAGGAGCTGCGGGAACTCATCCAGGCTGTATTTGCGCAGCACCCGGCCGATCCGGGTGACCCGCGGGTCGTCCTGCAACTTGAACAGCGGGCCGGCTGCCTCGTTGGCCGCCATCAGCTGGGGCAGCACGGACTCGGCATCGGTGATCATGGTCCGGAACTTGAGCATCCGGAAGGTCTGTCCGTCCCGACCGACCCGTTCCTGGCGGAAGAAGATCGGGCCCCGGTCGTCGATCACGATCAGCACGGCCACCGCGAGGAAGATCGGGAGCAGCAGGAGCATGATCACGGCGGCCCCGATGCGGTCCATCATGTTCTTGACGACCAGGCTCGGACCGGTGAAGCTGGGCGCCTCCACATGGATCAGCGGCAGGCCCTGCACCGGGCGGGTCAGCACCCGGGGGCCAGCGACGTCCATGATGCCGGGGGCGACGACCAGGTCGATGTCGGTGCCCTCCAGAGCCCAGCCCAGTCGCCGGAGCCCAGCGCCGCCGAGGCCGGCGGAGGAGGAGACAGCGATCACGTCGACGTCCATCTCGATGCCCCGGATCAGCACATCGCTTTCCGTGCCGACCACCGGGACGCCGGCGACGAGGTCACCGTCGGCGTCGTCGACGCAGGCACCGAGCACGTGGTAGCCGGCGTCCGGGGTGCGCCGCAGCGCGACCACGAGGTCGGTCACCTGCTCCTGGTTGCCGACCAGCAGCACCTGGTCGGAGAGCATCCCGGCGCGCCGTTGGTGGACCAGCCACCGTCGGGCACCCCACCGGGATGCGAGCAGGAGCAGCGTGCCCAGCGGGAAGGCCAGCAGCACATACCCCCGCGCCACGTCCTGCTTGAGGGCATAGGCGAGGACCGCCACCACGGCGAAGAGCCAGAGCGAGGCCTGGAAGACGTTGCGATACTCCTGGACGCCGTGACCACTGAACCGCCCGTCATAGGCGGAGTGCACCTGGAGCATCAGCACCCAGGCCACGGCCAGCACCAGACCGATCTGCCAGTAGGCCCAGCCCTGCCGCGTCGTGGCGGTCGTGGCGGTCGTCAGGTTGGCTTCAGTGAGCCCGAACCGCGTGATGGTGGTGATGGTCAGCGCCGCGAGGATCACGGCCAGGTCGGCGATCCGCAACCACTGCAGGTGACCGGCGAGATAGTTGCGTGCCCGGGTCGGTCCCGCTCCACGTCGGGGTTCGGGGGCAGCCAGGTCGGCGAGGGTCTCCGGAACGACGAAGAGCGGTGTCGGGCGGGGCGATGCCACCTGGGCGCTGTCGACTGATGAGGAGGACCGATGCAGCGAGAGTCGCTGCAGGTCACTGCTCTGCTGCGTCGTCATGAGCACCCCGTTTGTCCTTCGACAGAACCGGCCTTTACCGATTCATGACCATTTGCAGGCTAGTTGTTTACTGACAGATGCGCCACCCCAAACGGGAAATCGTCATAAAGTCGCAGGTCAGCGGACTCGCGCGGGCGCGTCGGGAGACCGTCACATGGACTTTACCCAGGGTTTACCATCACCGGGGCAACCCCGGAAGGACCCTCGGGTGGCTCTGTGCAGCTGGTCCTCACGTTCCCGTGAGGTGCGGGCAAAAGGGCCTACTGCTCCGTGGAGCGCCAGCGAGACCCGTGGGCCAGCGCCTGGATCGTGCGAGGCTGGTCGCCCTCCAGCGGGTGCCCGTCCCGGTCGGGCTGTCGGGACAGCACCAGCTCGAGTCGGTCCTCGGCCAGCTCCTCGGCCAGGCCGTGGCCCCACTCGACCACCGTGACGACCTCCTCGAGATCGGTGTCGAGGTCGAGGTCGTCAAGCTCGGCGAGACCACCCAGCCGGTAGGCGTCGACGTGCACCAGATCCGGCCCGTTCCCCAACGAGGGATGCACCCGGGCGATGACGAAGGTCGGTGAGGTGATCGGTCCGCGGACCCCCAGCCCCTCCCCGATGCCCTGGGTCAGGGTCGTCTTGCCGGCGGCAAGGTCACCGGTCAACAGCACTAGGTCACCCGCTCGCAGGACCCTCCCGAGGGCTGCTCCGAACGCGTGAGTCTCCCCCGCGGTCGCCAGCTCGACCTGCTCGCCGGCGAGCAGGGCGGCCAGCGCCGCTCGCTCTCTCATGCCTGCTGCCGCGACCGGCTCCGGGACGGCCGGGACTCTCGCTCACGTCGCCGTTTGCTGAGGTTGGTGACCGTATGCCGTGCGCCGGCTCGGTGCGCTCGCCCCCGTCCGCGTTCGGCGCGGGAGATCAGGGCCAGCAGCTCCTGGGACAGCAGGTCGGGGTGCTCGAGCATGATGATGTGGCCGGCGTCCCGGACCAGCACGTGCTCTGCTCCCGGGACCGCTTCGACGATCTCGCGACTGTGCACGGCCGAGGTCAGGGCGTCCTTCTCGCCGTTGAAGACCAGGACCTCCTGGTCGACCAGGTGGGCCAGGGCCGTGCGCTTGTCGTGGTCCTCCAGGGTGTGTCCGTAGGCCGACATGACCGACAGCGGCGTGCCGAAGATCATGTCCGCCGTGAGGCGCACGACCGACAGCGGCACCGGCGACCCGAAGGAGCCTCGGGCGACGAAGAACTCCTGCAGCTCACGCCCGCCGCGCAGCGCCGAGTCGACGAAGTCCTGGTGCGTGGACAGCTCCCGCAGCACCGTGGGCCCGAACCGGGTGACCACTCCACCGAGCAGGGACCCCAACCCCCAGGTGATCCGGTGCAGGCCACCGGCGCTCGTGCTGATCAGGGCGACCCCGAGGACCCGCTCCCGGAACAGCCCGGGATCGGCCTCCGCGAGGGCCATGACGGTCATTCCACCCATCGAGTGGCCGGCCAGCACCAGGTCGCCGGTGGGCGCCACGTCAGCGATCACCTGCGCCAGATCCACACCGAGCTGCTCGATCGCATAGGACTCAGTGGCCCCTTCTCCGGAGCTCCCGTGTCCGCGCAGGTCCCAGGTCACCACCCGATAGCCCGCCTCGGTCAGGGCCTGTCGCTGATAGAACCAGCACCGCAGGTCCAGGGTGAAGCCGTGGCAGAGGATGACCGTCGTGCCGCCCTCGTCCCACCCCTCGGGCTGATCGATCTCCACGTGCAGGGGCACGCCGTCGTCGGCCAGCACCACGCGGGTCTCGGACGGCACGATCGTGAAGTCCTCGTCCTCCCCCAGCGCGATCGCGTGGCGCCGGTCGCGCCACAGCCGATCCACAGCGATGGCGCCGACCGCGGCCAGCCCGGCCGCGGCGACCCCAGCTCCCACACCGACCAGAGTGCTGTTGCGGGCCTGGCTCACTCCGGTCTCCTGTCTGCCTGGGCCCAGGGCATCTCCCCGGACCGGGGTCCGACAAACTCCCGGGGCACCCGGGGGCCGAACCTGGTGACGATCTCATAGTTGATGGTGCCGATCGCCTCGGCCCAGTCCTGTGCCGTGGGCTCACCCCTGGTCCCGGGACCGAACAGGACGATCTCATCTCCCGGCGCCACCGGGAGGTCACCAGCGTCGACCACGAACTGGTCCATGCAGACCCGTCCGGCGATCCGCCGGCGCGCTCCAGCCACCAGGACCTCGGCGACCCCGGAGGCATGACGTGGCACACCGTCGGCATAGCCCAGCGGGATATCGACGAGAGTGGTGGGCGCGGTCGTGGTGTAGGTGTGCCCGTAGGAGACTCCCTGTCCGGCAGGAACCCGTTTCACCACGGACGCCGAGGCGGACGCTGTCATGGCCGGCACCAGCCCGAAGTCCTCGGAACTGCCCACCGAGGGAGCGGGAGTCAGTCCGTAGACGGCCAGGCCCGGGCGCACCAGGTCCCAGGCCGCGGCCGGCGTGGTGAGCGTGGCGGCAGAGTTGGACATGTGCCGCACGTCGGGGCGCAGACCCGCCCGCTCGGCGAGCGCCACCGCCTCAGTGAAGGCCTCCTGCTGGGCCAGCACGGTGGGATGTTCGGGCGCGTCGGCATACGCGAAGTGCGTGAACAGGCCGGTGACCCGCAGCGCCTCCTCCGCCTCGAGCTGCCGTGCCCGCTCGACCAGCAGCGCCCAGTCACTGGCCACGCCGGTCGGCGAGAACATATAGGCCCCGTTGCGGCCGAGCCCGGTGTCGACCTTGAGCTGGACCCGGGCGGTGTGGCCGGTCTCGCGTGCGGCTGCGGCGATCTCATCGAGCATCCAGGTGCCCGAGACCCCGATGTCGATGCGCTCGGTGATGGCCGCGGCGAACCCTGCCCCTGGCGCGTGCAGCCAGGCCAGGACCGGGGCCGTGATGCCGGCCGCCCGCAGGGTCATCGCCTCGGGCAGCTGGGCCACCCCCAACCAGCTCGCCCCTCCGAGAAGGGCCGCTCGCGCCGAGGGCACCAGGCCGTGGCCATAGGCATCGGCCTTGACCACAGCCATCACCCCGGCCGAGCCGGCCCGCTGGCGCAGCACCCCGACGTTGGCGGCGATGGCGCCGAGGTCCACCACGACGCGGGCCGGGAAGGGCACCGGGATCGGGGCCCGGGCCAGGGTCGCGGCAGGGCCCTGGCTCGCGGCAGAGTCCTGGGTCGCGACAGGTCCTTGGGTCGCGGCGGGGTCCTGGGTCGCGGCGGGGTCCTGGGGCGCGGCAGGGTCCTGGGTCACGGCAGGACTCTGGGTCGTGGCCGGGTCCGGCGTTGGTGCGGTCATGATCGGTCCAGTCTGCCAGCGGCAGGACGTTCAGCCAGGTAGGCCGGCCTGCACCGCGGCGAGCTGGGTCATCAGGCTGCTCTCGATGGCGCCCTCGCCTGCCTGCACCGCCGCGGCGATGCGCTCCCCCAGCTCGGCGGTGGAGGCACCCATCCGCTCGCCCGAGAGCTCCGGCAGGTCCGCGAGGACGCCGGCCGTCGCCGACTCGACCGCCGCGGCCGCCGCACCTTCCCCCAGGCTGGCCAGGCACAGCGCGAGGGACAGCCCGGCGCCGGCGGGGTTGGCCCACCCCTTTCCGGCGATGTCGGGAGCGGAGCCGTGCACCGGCTCGAACATGCTGGGGGCCGACCCCTCGATGTTGAGGTTGCCGCTGGCCGCGACGCCCAGGCCACCCTGCAGGACCGCCCCCAGGTCGGTGATGATGTCGCCGAACAGGTTGTCGGTCACCACCACGTCGAACCGCTCGGGCGAGACCGGCAGGTGCATGCACATGGCGTCGACGTGCACGTAGTCGTGCTCCACGTCCGGGAAGCGTGCGGCGACCTCCTCCACCACGTCCAACCAGAGGGCTCCGGCCTCGACGAGCACATTCGTCTTGTGACAGAGGGTGACCCTGCCTCGCCGTTGCTCTGCGAGACGGAACGCGAAGTCCACAGCCCGGTGCACGGCATACCAGGTGTTGGTCGATCCCTGGGTGGCGACGGCGGCGGGAGTCCCCTGGTGCACCGTGCTGCCGCCCCCCACATAGGAGCCCTCGGAGTTCTCCCGGACCACGACCAGGTCGCACCGCTCCGGCGTGAGGCCGGCGATGGGCGTGGGCACCCCGGGATAGAGCCGGACCGGGCGCAGGTTGATGGCCTGGCGCAGTTCGGCGCGCAGGGCCAGGATGATGCCGCGCTCGAGGATGCCGGGCGTGACCCGGGGGCTGCCGATGGCGCCGAACAGGATGGTGTCCTGCTCCCGCAGCGTCTCGATCGCCGAGCTGGTGAGCAGGTCACCGGACTCCAGGTAGGCGTCGGCGCCAAGCGGCACCTCGGTGCGCGAAGTGGTGAAGCCGAACCGGTCCTGGGCGGCGTCCAGGATGGTCAGAGCCGCCTCCGTCACCTCGGGACCGATGCCGTCGCCCCCGATGACCGCGAGCTTGTGGGACCGGCCGGTGCTCGCGTCCTCAACGCTGGGCTTGTCCAGACCTGACTGCGACACGGGGTCCTCCTTGGCTCGCACGACTCGTGCGGGTCAGTCTGCACGATGCGACCGCGGGCGGTGCGCACGGCCCCGCACCTCACACCGCTTTCCGTGGCGTCAATCCCCACGGCTAGAGTGTCGAGAAACCCGGACCGGTGCAGGTGAGCACCGGTCGTGATGAGTCTGTGAAGGAGGAGCGATGGGACACACGCTGGCCGAGAAGGTCTGGCGCTCGCACGTGGTGCGACAGGCGGAGGGTGAACCGGACCTTCTCTACATTGATCTGCATCTGGTGCACGAGGTGACCAGCCCGCAGGCGTTCGAGGGGTTGACGGCCGCGGGGCGGACGGTGCGGCGTCCGGATCTGACCGTGGCCACCGAGGACCACAATGTGCCCACGACGCCGGGGCCGGTGCTGGACCTGATCAGCAAGACCCAGTTGGAGGCGTTGACCGCCAACTGTGCGAAGTTCGGGATCGTGCACCACCGGCGGGGCCGGTTGGGGCAGGGCATCGTCCACGTGATCGGCCCGGAGCTGGGGCTGACCCAGCCGGGGATGACGATCGTCTGCGGTGACAGCCACACCTCCACCCACGGCGCGTTCGGGGCGCTGGCCTTCGGCATCGGCACCTCCGAGGTCGAGCACGTGCTGGCCACCCAGACGCTGCCGCTCAAGCCGTTCAAGACGATGGCGATCAACGTCACCGGCCAGCTCGCGCCGGGAGCCAGCGCCAAGGACATCATCCTGGCCGTGATCAACCGGATCGGCACCGGCGGCGGGCAGGGATTCGTGCTGGAGTACCGCGGCGAGGCTATCGAGAGCCTGTCGATGGAGGGCCGGATGACGATCTGCAACATGTCGATCGAGGCCGGTGCCCGGGCGGGCATGATCGCCCCCGACGAGACGACCTTCGCCTATGTGCAGGGCCGCCCGCACGCCCCGACCGGCGCCGACTGGGACACCGCCGTGGAAGCCTGGCGGCAACTGCGCACCGACGACGACGCGGTCTTCGACGAGGAGATCACGATCGACGCGGCCACCCTGACGCCGTATGTCACCTGGGGCACCAACCCGGGCCAGTCAGTGACCCTGGACGAGGCCGTGCCCGACCCGGCCGAGCTGGGCGATGACGACGCCCGCGGCAACGCGCAACGGGCCCTGGAGTACATGGACCTGACCCCGGGCACCCCGATGCGCGACATCACCGTGGACGCGGTCTTCCTCGGGTCCTGCACCAACGGCCGGATCGAGGACCTGCGCCTGGCCGCCAGCGTCCTGCGCGGCCGGCACGTCGCCCCCGACGTGCGGATGATGGTCGTCCCCGGCTCGCACGCCGTGCGCCTGCAGGCCGAGCAGGAGGGCCTGGACGTCGTGTTCACCGACGCCGGCGCCGAGTGGCGCCTGGCCGGGTGCTCGATGTGCCTGGGCATGAACCCCGACCAGCTCGCCCCGCAGGAACGGTGCGCCTCCACCTCCAACCGCAACTTCGAGGGCCGGCAGGGCGCCCGCTCCCGCACCCACCTGGTCTCTCCCGCCGTCGCCGCCGCGACCGCGGTGCGCGGCACCCTGTCCGCCCCCACCGACCTGGACACCCCCACCGGCCCCGGGCCACGGCATACCAGCGACCCGACGCACCAGGAGGTCCCGGCCTGATGGAGAAGTTCACCACCCACACCGGCGTCGGTGTCCCGTTGCGCCGCAGCAACATCGACACCGACCAGATCATCCCTGCCCAATGGCTCAAGCGGGTGGCCCGCACCGGATTCGAGGAGGGCCTGTTCTCCCGGTGGCGCGAGGACCCCTCCTTCGTCCTGAACCAAGAGGCGTATGCGCAGGGCTCGGTCCTGGTGACCGGCCCCGACTTCGGCACCGGGTCCAGTCGCGAGCACGCCGTGTGGGCGCTGCAACAGTTCGGCTTCCGCGTCGTCATCTCCTCCCGCTTCGGCGACATCTTCCGCGGCAACAGCGGCAAGGGCGGCCTGCTCACCGCCCAGGTCGCCCAGCCCGACGTCGAACTCATCCTCAAGCACCTGGAGAACAACCCCGGCGCGACCATCACCGTCGACCTGCAGGCCCGCACCGTCACCGCCGACGACATCGTCGCGTCCTTCACCGTCGATGACTACGTCGCCTGGCGCCTGCTCAACGGCCTCGACGACATCTCCCTCACCCTCCAGCACGAGGACGACATCACCGCCTACGAAGCCTCCCGGCCGGCCTACAAGCCCGTCGTCACCGCGGAGACCGGCGCTGCCCCGCGGGCTCAGATCCAGGTCTCCACTGCGCCGACCGGCGACTGATCGGTCGATGGCGTCCGGCGCACTGTAGTTGCGGTGCTGTTGCCGCCTGATCGGCTGCTGTGCTACCCGACGCCTCAATCGGCTGACGTCTGCCCGGCTTATGTCATGCAGTCCCAGGGTGATGACCCTGGGACTGCATGACATAGCGAGGGTCCGAGCATGCGTCAGGGGGTCACGAGAGGGGCAGGTCACGCGAAGTTCGGGTCACGCGAAGTTCGGGTCACGCGAGGGGCAGGCAGGGCGGTTGCTCAGACACCGCGTCCCTTCCACCCTCGCTGACGGAGAGCCTGGGACACCTGCGCAAGAAAACCAGCCTCATCGACCAACAGTCCGAGCACCGGGATCTCCAGGGTCAGGTCGCTGGCCAGCGTGCGGTCGTTGCGCCTGCGCGCGTCAGCGACTGGTCCCAGGCCCGCATAGTGCTGGGCACCGTTGATCTCGGCGTGCACTCCATACCTGTCAAACCACACGTCCAGGTAGACCAACCCCTGGGACGTGTGTCGCACCTCCTGACGCGACGGTTCAGGGAGCCCGCGACGACGGCAGACTCGGGCGAAGTCCAGCTCACCCAGGGCGTGCGCGCCGTCGCAGACCAGCGGAATCGCCTCGGACAGCAGGGCGCCCCGCGGATGCCGTTGGATGGCCTCCCACTCCCGCAGCAGACGATCGGCAGGAACCAGGCGCTGCTGCACCGACATAGCCACCAGTGTCAGGGCCTGCCGGTCCGAGCTTGCCCATCCGGCTGCTCGCAGTGTTGCGACCTCGGGCGCACTGCGTGGCGGATCGGTGGTGAGCGTGCGACCCATCCGGCGCTGGTGATGGATCCGCACTCCGTCAGCAGGGCGCGTGCGAGTGCCGCGGGGAACGCTAACGTGCACGAGCGACTCCTCCCACGACCGCAGGCCGGCCATGAGGAGAGATGACGCACCATCGAGCACGGCGCCCGACCCGGACTCCCACACCGCGGCTGCCCAGGACGCCTCCCGGCTCGGTCCCGGCCCGAGGAGTCCGATGGTCCTGCGCCCGAGCCGGTGCCAACGGCCCGCTGAAACCTCCGCCATCACCTGGTCGTAGGTCAGACCGAGCGCATACAGGTCATCGAGTCGCGTAGCGCCGCCGTGCCGCGCGCCCAGCTTGTCGGCCACCAGTGTCCGGCGCTCAGCGGGAGTGAGCGCCCTGACCGCCTGTCGTCGATCCCCCATGCGCGCCATCGTGGCTCAGCGGCGCGTCGCGCGCTGGCGACCCTGTGGACAGCGCTCTTGTGTCAGGCACTGACCGGGTGGGAACCCTGTCGTTGCATGACATAGCGACGGAAGGGGCGGCGGCGGAGGGGCGGCGGCGGCGGAGGAGGGGCGGCGACGACGGGGGCGGCGGCGGAGGCGAGGGCGGGGGTGACGGCGAGGCGGCTGAGGGGCGACGGCGGCGGGCGGGGGCGACAGCGGCGGCGAGGGCGGGGGCGACGGCGGCGGCGACGGGCGATGAGCGGGGGCGCGCTTGACGTGACGTCAGGTTGATCGGCTACAGTCGACCCCAATGGCACGCATGCTCCTCCTCAGTCGCCGCAGCGAGACCCTCTAGGTCCGGCCCTCGCTGCGGAGTCTGCGCTGTCCCGGACACCCCGACAGCCCCAGCGAGGAAGCCAGCATGACCGCCATTCAGAGCACCCCAGCACCGAGCGCGCCGACCGTCGTGTCGACCGACGCCCCCAGCCGCAACCCACAGCAGCCGAGCGGGATGCCGTTCAGCCGCTACTCCGCATACCCCGCCGTTGACCTGCCCGACCGCACCTGGCCCGGCCGGACCATCACCCAGGCCCCGCGCTGGTGCGCGGTCGACCTGCGCGACGGCAACCAGGCCCTGATCGACCCGATGACTCCGGACCGCAAGCGACGCATGTTCGAGCTGCTGGTCGAGATGGGTTACAAGGAGATCGAGGTCGGTTTCCCCGCCGCCAGCCAGACCGACTTCGACTTCGTGCGCATGCTCATCGAGGAGGACCTGATCCCCGATGACGTCGTCATCCAGGTGCTGACCCAGGCCCGGGAGCACCTGATCGAGCGGACCTACGAGTCGATCGCCGGGGCCAAGCAGGCGATCGTGCACCTCTACAACTCGACCTCGACCCTGCAGCGGCGCGTGGTCTTCCGGGCCAGCGAGGACGAGATCGTGGACATCGCGGTGCAGGGCGCGCGGGTGTGCAAGAAGTATGAGGAGCAGCTGCCAGGGAGCACCGAGATCTTCTACCAGTACTCCCCTGAGTCCTACACCGGCACCGAGCTGGAGTTCGCCGCGCGCATCTGCAACGCGGTCATGGAGGTCTTCGTCCCGACGCCGGAGAAGCCGGTCATCATCAACCTGCCCGCGACGGTGGAGATGGCCACCCCCAACGTGTATGCCGACTCGATCGAGTGGATGGGCCGGCACCTGAACCACCGGGAGAACGTCATCCTGAGCCTGCACCCGCACAACGACCGTGGCACCGGCGTGGCTGCGGCCGAGCTGGGCTATCTGGCCGGCGCCGACCGCATCGAGGGCTGCCTGTTCGGCAACGGCGAGCGCACCGGCAACGTCTGCCTGGTCACTCTGGGGATGAACCTGTTCACCCAGGGCATCGACCCGCAGATCAACTTCTCCCAGATCGATGAGATCCGGCGCACGGTCGAGCACTGCAACCAGCTGCCGGTCCCCGAGCGCCACCCCTGGGGCGGCGATCTGGTGTTCACCGCATTCTCCGGCTCCCACCAGGACGCCATCAAGAAGGGCTTCGAGGCACTGGAGGCCGGCGCCGCCGCGGCCGGGGTACCGGTGGAGGAGTTCCGGTGGGAGGTGCCCTACCTGCCGGTGGACCCCAAGGACGTCGGGCGCACCTACGAGGCCGTGATCCGCGTCAACAGCCAGTCCGGCAAGGGCGGCGTCGCCTACGTCATGAAGACCGAGCGCAAGCTGGACCTGCCGCGGCGCATGCAGGTCGAGTTCAGCCAGGTCGTGCAGCGGCGCACCGACACCGAGGGCGGCGAGATGTCACCGGCTGCCATCTGGTCGGAGTTCCAGCAGGAGTATCTCGAGCAGGCCGGTCCGGTCGCGATCAAGGACTTCGCGATCACGCACGAGTCCGGTGCCACCGAGCAGGACGTGCTGACCGCGACGATCTCCGTGGACGGTGTCGAGCACGAGGTCGAGGGACACGGCAACGGCCCGGTGTCGGCCTTCGTGCACGCGCTGGAGGGTGTCGGCATCGATGTGCGGGTCCTCGACTACAGCGAGCACGCGATGTCCGCCGGGGACGACGCCAACGCGGCCGCCTATGTGGAGTGCAGCATCAACGGTCACGTCCGCTGGGGCGTGGGCATCCACCCCAGCATCGTGAGCGCCTCGCTGAACGCGGTGTGCAGCGCGATCAACCGCCCCAACCCCACCGCCTGATCGTGACCGCTGGCCGCCGTCCCGCTCAGCCGAGGAACGGGACGGCGGCAGCGATCGTCTCAGCGTCGCCGAACAACCGACTGGCAGCGTCCGCGGCCAGCAGGAAGCCGATGATCCCGAGCACCCAGCCCAGCATCTCGTCCTTGTTGCGCTGCAGCCAGCCGTTGACCCGGGTGAGCAGCGGCTCGGCCTGCCGGGCCGCGGCCAGTCGCAACCCCAGCAGGAGCAGGGCGGGGAGGGTCATCACGACGACATAGCCCGCGAGCACGCCGACACTCGTGGCCATGCCCCACCCGGCAGCGGTGAGCAGTCCGATGGCGGCCAGGTAGGGCAGCATCGAGGCGGCCTCGACCAGTCCGGCCGCCAACGCCACCCCGGTCACGGTGCCCAGGGTCGCGTTCGGCCCCACTGCTCGGGCGGTCCAGCGTTGCATGCGGGTCGGGCGATCGCCGCGCTGAGCCCGCCGGGCCTCGCCCCGCTTCCGGGTGAACAGAAAGCTCAGCGCAAACAGGCTGGCGCCGACCACCAGCTGAGCCCACAGGACAGGCTCGGAGTCCAGGACGCCGGCCAGCCAGTCGGACTCCACGAGCGCCCCCGCGCCGGCCATCAGCGCCAGACCGAGCAGCCAGTAGAACAGGGCGATGACACCGAGGTAGGTCAGGACCGCGCCGACCCTCAGCCTCGGCTGGACGAGCATCCAGACGGGCACACCCAGCGTGCCGAAGCTGGTGCTGTCCACCAGCGCGAGCGCCGCCAGCGCACCGAGTGTCGCGATCTCCACCAGAGAAGCCTAAGCGCCGGGCGGCGCTGCCGCGGCCCCTTTCTGGGGCCCGGCGCCCGGGCCGGCAAAGGTCCGCCGATAGGCCTGGGGCGTGGTCGCCAACCCCTGCCGCATCCGGTGCCGGAGCGCCGCAGCCGTGCCGAAGCCCGCCTCCTCAGCCACCCGGTCAACGGGCAGATCCGTGCGCTCCAGCAGCTCCAGCGCACGCTGCAGCCGAGACTGCAGCAACCACTGCTGGGGCGACAGGCCGGTCTCGGCGCGGAACCGTCGGCTGAGGGTGCGCTCGCTCATGCGGGCGTGCGCCACGAGGTCCTCCACCCGGGCCACCGTCCGCAGGTTGGACTGCGCCCAGGCACGGGTGGCCGAGGTCGACTGGTCGGGACGGGGCGGCAGGGGATGCTCGATGAACTGGGCCTGACCACCTTCGCGCCACGGTGGGACCACACACCCGCGGGCGGCATGGTTGGCGGCCTCGACGCCGAAGTCCCGGCGAATCAGGTGCAGACACAGGTCGACGCCGGCGCCCAGCCCGGCCGAGGTGAGCACCTCACCCTCATCGACGAAGAGGACATCCGGGTCAAGCTCGACGGCCGGAAACAACTCACGGAAGTCGTCGGCATACTCCCAGTGTGTGGTGGCGCGCAGGCCGTCGAGCACCCCGAGGCAGGCCAGCGCAAAGGCCCCGGTGCAGACGGAGACCTGCCGGGTGCCCGGCCGGAGCAGCGCCCACGCCGCCTCGAGCTCCGGAGTCGGGCGCCCCTCGCCGCGGATCACGGGGTGCTTCGTCCCCGGGATCACCACGGTCTGGGCCCACGACAAGGTCTCGGGTCCGTGGTCCGGCACCACGGCATACCCCTTGTGGGTGCGCACCGGCCCGCCGTCCAGGGAGGTGACCCGCACGTCATAGAGCAGCTCCCCGTGCGCGCCGCGGGCGGCCTCCAGGACCTGCGGGACCAGGGTCATGTCGAAACCGACGAGCGGCTCGATGCAGAGGACGACGACACGGTGGGGAGGTTGCGGACCACTCATGGCCGAAAATTAATACATTCCGTCCAATCCGCCACTCGTCCGCGACGGAGGAAGATCACAGACTGGTCCGTATGCCGTTCCTCTCCCCCGTGCGCACGTCCCGTCAGCGTGTGGTCGGCGCTGGTGCGCCCCGGATCCACCGTGCCTGGTGGGTCGCCCTGGCCGGGTTCGTCGCGATGGTCGGCGCCGCCGGCTTCCGGTCGGTGCCCGGCGTCCTGATCAACCCGTTGCACGAGGAGTTCGGCTGGTCGCACGGCACGATCGGGATGGCGGTCTCGATCAACATGCTGCTCTATGGCCTGTTCTCCCCGTTCGCCGCCGCCCTGATGGACCGCTTCGGGATCCGACCGGTGCTCACGGCAGCGCTCCTGCTCCTGGCGACCGGCGGCGGCCTGACGGTCTTCATGACCCAGCCCTGGCAGCTGTGGCTGCTGTGGGGCTTCCTGGTCGGCCTCGGCGCGGGGTCGATCTCCATGGCCTTCATCGCGACCCTGGTCAACCGGTGGTTCGTGACGCAGCGCGGCCTGGTCAGCGGCGTGCTCACCGCGGCCGGGGCCGCAGGCCAGCTGATCTTCCTGCCCGCCGTGGCCTGGCTGGCCACGAGCTATGGGTGGCGCGTGCCGGCACTCTTCGTGGCCGGCACGGCCCTGCTGGTGCTGCCCCTGGTGCTCTACGCCGTGCGGGACCACCCGCACGAGATCGGGCTGGAGGCCTACGGCGCGAGCGAGAGCGCACCCACCCAGCCTCGCGCCGCCCGCACCGGCAACGCGGCTGCCATGGCCCTGTCCGGCTTGGCCGAGGCCGCCCGGACACGGACCTTCTGGCTGCTCGCCGGGGGCTTCGCGGTGTGCGGTGCCTCGACGAACGGACTGGTCGGCACCCACTTCGTGCCGGCTGCGCACGACCACGGCATGCCGTTGACCGCCGCGGCCGGGCTGTTGGCCGTGATCGGCATCGTGGACATCATCGGCACCATCGGCAGCGGGTTCCTCACCGACCGGATCGACCCCCGTCTCCTGCTGGCCGTCTACTACACCCTGCGTGGCCTGTCCCTCATGGCGCTGCCAACGCTGTTCGGCCCGGAGGTGCAGCCCAGCATGTGGGCCTTCATCATCTTCTATGGGCTGGACTGGGTCGCGACCGTGCCGCCGACCGTCGCCCTGTGCCAGGAACACTTTGGCGACAAGGCACCGGTCGTCTTCGGGTGGGTCTTCGCGTCCCACCAGGTGGGCGCGGCGGTCGCGGCCACCGGCGCGGGCCTGATCCGGGACACCCAGGGGTCCTATGACTTCGCGTGGCTCGGGGCCGGGGCACTCTGCCTGCTGGCCACCGTCTGTTCGCTGTTGGTGCCGCGGCACCGGGCCAGCAGCCCCGTGAGCGCCTTCGGATGACTGGACGGGGCCCTGCACGGCAAGAGCCCAGGGCCTTTGCTGGCACCGCTGGTCATGTCAGGAGGCGACGATATTCTGTCGATGCCGAACGCGACTATCCAGGCCACCGCGCGGAACGACCAGGGCGCATGCTGGTTCAGCTGAAACCGCGGACGTACAGTGGCAATGGGTGTTCGGCCTGCTGAGCGACCGCTCTGACCATGCTTCCGCGAAGAAGTGTGATGTCGCCTCGGGCCGGTGCTCACGGGTTGGGCGCGCAGGCGGCAGACCACCATGTGGGTCTGCCCGGGCGATGAATGAACATTTCCGCAGCGCAGCCGGCGAGAGTGGCTGCTCGAGTCGTGGCCATTGACAGGCACGGTGCGCGCTGGGATGCTCCCCTATCAGATTCAGTCCGCAATGCACTGACGAAGGGGAAACTGATGACAACATCAAAGTTGCGCGAGGTCATCACGGCTGCCGGGTGTGCTGTCGTGATGGCGCTCGCCATGTTAGTGGCGGCGCCAACTCTCGCGAACGCTGACACGCGAAACGGACCGGTCATCCACTGTCAGACGTCAACGACCGTTGGTGCCTACAGCAGGGCAGACGGGGCGACCTTCCAATCTCACACCCACACAAGCACTTACTACAAGTCCACCGGCTCGTACATCCACGCCACTACTAGCCCCTTCCGGAGCGCCTCGACGTACTGGTGGGCGGACTCATACATCCAAGTCTGGAGCAACAGCTGCCAGTACTGATGCGCATGTCAGGGCTGCAGCGGCAGAGCGTTCGCGGCACTCGACACCTCTCAATTCTACTTTGCGGCACGCTTCTCGTGGGCTGCAGCGGTAACGGCGACACCACGTCGACGCGGGGCAAGACCACGACTCGTGCGGACGCGCCCGCGGAGACTTCCCCGCCGTCATCGAGATCGCCCGCCGCCGACGCCTCCGTGTCCGACACGGCACCCTTGCCTGAGGGAGTCCCGGACACTTACTACGCGGACATGGCGGAACTTGCTGAGGGCCACGGACTCGAGGACCCCCCTTCGGTGCGACCGATCCGCGCGGTTCACCCCGACGAGAGAGCCCAGGTCATGGCGGATTGCCTGACCGCCGAGGGCTTTCCCGCTGAAGCCGACCCGGATGGGAGTTGGGGCTTCGGCGCGGCTCCCGGCCAGCACGAAGCAGCCATGCTGGCAGAGTACGTGTGTCTGGCCAGATACCCGCTTGCGGCGGAGTACGTCGAGCCACTGGACCCTGTGCAACTGCGGGTCCACTACGACTGGCTCATTGAGGAGACCCTGCCCTGCATGGCAGGGTTGGGTTACCCCATCCCCGAACCTCCGTCGTGGCCCACCTACCAGGAGCAGTACGCCACTGACGGCAGCATCTTCTTCGCCGACGAAGCCCTTGACCCTGCCACCATCGCCTCGGACATGAGCATTATTACGGCGGACTGCGAGGTGAAGCCTCCGTCGGACCTGCTGTACCCAGCAGAGGGATGACGGCGCTGCCCCGCAGGTCTCGAACGAGGTCACCCGCGACCGTCGCCCACCAGGGTCCGGCCATCCTCGGTGACGCTCCAGAAGGGATTGTGCGCGACCTCCCAAGGGTGGCCCTCGGGATCGATGAAGACCCCGGAGTAGCCGCCCCAGAAGGTGCCTCCGCCGGCGCGGCCGATCGTGGCACCGGCGGCCTCGGCCTGCTCGATCACCTCGTCAACCTCCTCGCGGCTGTTCACGTTGTAGGCCAACGTCACCCCGCCCCAGCCACCAGAGTCCTCGGTGCAGGAGTCCACCTCCAGGGCGGCGCGTCCCACAGCGCGACCACCAGGCCGCCGACCTGAAAGAAGACCACGCCCTCGGGCGCTGCCGCCGGTTCCCACCCCATCCCCCGATAGAAGGCCACGGCACGATCCAGGTTGTGCACACCAAGGGTCATTAAGCTCAGTCTCTGGTCCACAACGGCACCCTACTGTGCGCCGAGGCTGCCTCTTAGCCCACAGCCCGTCTTCAATCGACACGCCCAACCTGCCGCTGGCGGAACCCGTGATGATCATGTCAAGGTGCTCGCGAAATGTGACCGCCTGCCTCAGTTGAGTTTGCTCGCGTGTGAGGGGGCTCAGGAAGCGTCTGGCTGGGTGAGGGTCTTGGTGCGGGCGTGGTCGATGAGGTGGGTCTGGATCGCGTTGATGCGGCGGGTCAGGTCGGCGGGGTTGAGCTCGGCGCGGACGGCGCTCAGTTCGGCGCGGACCTGATCGGTGAGACGGTCAGCGACCTCGGCCAGTTTGTCGTGGGCGGTGACTTGGTCCAGGCTCTCTTCCATGATCACGACCAGGTACTTCCCGCACGGCTCACCGACCAGCGTCCACACCGCGATCAGCACCTTCAAGGCGTCGTAGGAGTAGCCGCGGCCCCGTGGCTTACGCACCTGCGCCCGGGCCGGCCCACGACGCTGGGCCGCGGTACGGATCGCCCGGCGTGCGTTGGCCCGCGACCACCCCATCACGCCGATCAGCTCATCGAGTAACTCGCCCTTGCGGAGCTTCGAGGCGGCCGCGTACTCGCGGGCGTACTTCTTGGTGACCTCGTGCCTGGCAGCCATCGACAACACTGAAACCATCCGGCCAGCCCCCCGCGGAACAGACCCAACCGTTTCGCGAGCAAACCCATCTGAGGCACGCGACCCGTTTCGCGAGCACTTTAGGTGAGTCTCGTCGAACCTGTTGCACAGGCACTCATTGAGAGCACCTGCGGCCCGTAGGCGGCGCATCGCCAGATTCATGGTCGAAGTCCGTGACGGGGAGAACCTCACCCCCTGAGCAGGTCAGCCACCGTCCCCGGGATGGCTCGGGCCACGGCCAGCGCGCGCACCGGGCCGCCCGGGTTGGCGTGGTGAGCCGCGCGACCGTGCACCAGGGCGGCCAGGGACCCGGCGTCGAGCAGGTCGAGACCGGCCGCCAGCAGCATGCCGGCGAGCCCCGCCAGGACGTCACCGGCGCCCGCGGTGGCCAGCCAGGGCGGGGCATCCGTCTGACAACGCACCGCCTCGCCGGTGTCGGGGCCGACCACCAGGGTCGTGGCTCCCTTGAGCAGGACGGTGGCTCCGGTCAGCTCGGCCACCCGTCGGGCGTGGTCCAACGGCGCGGCACTGATCTGGTTGCGGTGGAAGACCCGCCCCTCCTCCAACCGGCTCAGCATCCGCGCGAGCTCACCCGCGTGCGGCGTGAGCAGCGTCGGTGCCTCCCGCGGTCCCTCGATCAGGTCCAGGGCCCCGGCGTCGACGACGCACGGCACGTCCGAGGCCAGCGCGCTGCGGCACGCCTCCACCTGACGGCGCACGTCCGAGGTGGTCTCGTCCGTGGGGATGCCCGGCCCGAGCACCCAGGTCTGGACGCGCCCCGGGCCCGGGACCGCCTCCGGGACCGCGTGCAGGACCTGCTGCGCAGCTGCGTCGGGCCCCACATAACGGACCATGCCCGCACCGGCCTCCGCCGCGGCACTGACCGACAGCACCGCAGCGCCGGGATAGCGTGCGCTGCCGGCAACCACGCCGAGGACACCGCGGGAGTACTTGTCATCGCTCGGACCAGGCACCGGCCACAGGGCGGGCACATCAGCGCCGGTGAGCTGCTCGACAGCAGCAGACTCGGGTTGGTCGATCCCGATGTCGACCACGGTCAGCCGCCCCACGGCCTGGCGGGTGGCGGGCAGCAGGTGGACCGGCTTGGCCAGCCCGAAGGTCACGGTCTCATCGGCGTGCACCGCGACCGCGAGCGCCTCGACCCCCTCGGGGTCCGCCCCGCTCGGGAGGTCGACCGCGATGACGAACGCGGCCTCGGGGATCGCCTCGGCCAGCCCGGCCATGGCACCACTGAGTCCGGGCCGGCCACCGATGCCGAGCAGGCCGTCCACGATCACGTCGGCCTCGGACAGTGCCTGGCGCACCGGCTGGGTCAGGGCCCGTCGAGTGCGGGCCACGCGCAGGCGGGGCACGCCCGCCTCCACCGCGGCTGCCAGGCCGTCGGGGTGGACGGCATCACCCACCTGCACCACGACCACGGGGAGGTGCTCGCAGAGGTGCGCTGCGGCATACAGCGCGTCTCCGCCGTTGTCGCCCGGCCCGACCAGGACGACGACCGAGCCGGCACGCCGCTCCCGCGCCCTGGCCAGGACCACCGCCGCGAGCGCGTCCGCGGCCCGCCGCATCAGGTCACCGGAGGTGAGGGCATCGCCGGTGGCCTCCTCGGCCGCCCGGACCGCAGGGATGCTGAACGCGCGGATCATGCTCAGCCCTCGGCAATCACGACCGCGGAGGCGACCCCCGCGTCGTGCGACAGGGACACGTGGAAGGCACTGACCCCCAGCTCCTGCGCGCGGGCCTGCACGCTGCCGGTCACGACCAGCTCGGGCCTGCCCCAGTCTGCCCGTCGCACGCTCGCATCGGTCCAGCTCAGCCCGACCGGGGCACCCAGCGCCTTGGCCAGAGCCTCCTTGGCGGCGAAGCGGGCCGCCAGGGAGGGCAGGCGCAGGGCCTTCTCCTCGTCGGTGAACAGCCGGTCCAGCAGCCGCGGGGTGCGCTCCAGTGAGTCGCCGAAGCGGGCAATGTCGACCACGTCGATGCCCACCCCGATGATCATCTGTGGCTGCTCACTCGACGGTGACCGACTTGGCCAGGTTGCGCGGCTGGTCGACGTCCAGCCCCTTGGCGGTGGACAGCTCGAGGGCGAAGACCTGCAGCGGCACGACGGTCAGCAGCGGCGCCAGGAGCGCCGATGTGCGGGGCACGCGGATGACCTCGTCGGCGAACGGCTCCACGTCCTCGTCGCCCTCCTCGGCGATGACCAGCGTGCGGGCCCCGCGGGCGCGGATCTCCTGGATGTTGGAGACGACCTTGCCGTGCAGACCGTGCTCGGAGTCCGGCGACGGGACGACGACGAACACGGGCTGGCCCGGCTCGATCAGCGCGATGGGACCATGCTTGAGCTCGCCCGCGGCGAACCCCTCGGCGTGGATGTAGGCCAGCTCCTTGAGCTTGAGAGCGCCCTCCATCGCCACGGGGAAGCCGACGTGGCGGCCCAGGAAGAGCACGGCACGGGTGTCGGCCATGAACCGGGCGATCTCCTTGACGCGGTCCATGCTGCCCAGCAGCTCCTGGATCTTCTCCGGGATGCGCTGCAGCTCGGACATCACCTCGGCGACACCCTCACGCTGGTCGCGGCGCACCTGCACCAGGTAGAGGCCGAGGATGTAGCTCGCGGTGATCTGGGCCAGGAAGGCCTTGGTGGAGGCGACCGCGATCTCCGGGCCGGCGTGGGTGTAGAGCACGCCGTCGGACTCGCGCGGGATGGTCGAGCCGTGCGTGTTACAGATGGAGATGGTGCGCGCGCCCAGCTCCTTGGCGTGGCGGACCGCCATCAGGGTGTCCATCGTCTCGCCGGACTGGCTGATCGAGACCACCAGGGTCTTCTCATCGATGACCGGGTCGCGGTAGCGGAACTCATGGGCCAGCTCGACCTCGACGGGGATCCGCGCCCACCGCTCGATGGCGTACTTGGCGACCATGCCGGCATACGCGGCGGTGCCGCAGGCGACGATGACCATCTTGTCGATGGCGCGCAGGTCCTCTTCGGTGAGCCCCATCTCATCGAGCACCAGGAGGCCGGTCTCGTCGGTGCGTCCCAGCAACGTGTCGGCGACCGCGTGCGGCTGCTCGTGGATCTCCTTCTCCATGAAGGTGTCGAAGCCGCCCTTCTCGGCGGCCGCGGCGTCCCAGGTGACCTCATAGGCCTTGCCGTCGCTCGGCGTGCCGTCGAAGTCGATGACCGTGTAGCCCTCGGGGGTGATCGTGACGATCTGGTCCTGCCCGAGCTCGAGCGCCCGGCGGGTGTAGCCGATGAAGGCAGCGACATCGGAGCCGAGGAAGTTCTCGCCCTCGCCCAGGCCCACGACGAGCGGGGAGTTGCGGCGGGCGCCCACGACCACGTCGGGCTGGTCGGAGTGCACCGCCAGCAGGGTGAAGGCTCCGTGGAGGGTGTTGACGACCTCGCGCATCGCCGCGGTCAGGTCGCCGGTCCCCGCGAAGGCGCGGGAGACCAGGTGCGCCACGACCTCGGTGTCGGTCTCGGAGGAGAACACGACGCCGTCGGCTATGAGCTGCTTCCGGAGGCTGTGGAAGTTCTCGATGATCCCGTTGTGGACCAGCGCGAGCTTGCGGTCCGTGCCGCCCCGGTGCGGGTGGGCGTTCTCATCGGTGGGTCCACCGTGCGTGGCCCACCGGGTGTGCCCGATCGCGGTCGTGGTCTCCGGCAGCGGCTGCTCGGCCAGGGCCTTGGTGAGGTTGCTCAGCTTGCCGGCGCGCTTGGCGCCCACGACCTCACTCCCGCCGACCAGCGCCACCCCGGCGGAGTCGTATCCGCGGTACTCCAGGCGGGTCAGCCCATCCATCACGACCTCAAGGGCCCTGCCACTGCTGTTCGGACCGACATAGCCCACGATTCCACACATGAGGGGCAGCCTAATCCGTGCGACCCCGGAGAACCGCATGAACAGCCGGTGACGGCGCCGTGCAGAATGTCCGCATGGCTTCCAACGGCGCCGGCATCCACTCGCCCTATGTCGAGCTCGACCGGGCCGGGTGGGCCGCGCTGCGTGACCAGCACCCGATGCTCCTGACCCAGGACGACATCATCCGGCTGCGCGGCCTCGGCGAGCGGCTGGACATGGAGGAGATCGAGCAGGTCTATCTGCCGCTGTCCCGACTGCTGTCCTTCTATGAGCGCGAGGTCGAGCAGCTGCACCAGGTGACCAGCGACTTCCTCGGTGAGCGTCACGAGCGCACGCCCTTCGTCATCGGGGTCGCAGGGTCGGTGGCGGTCGGCAAGTCGACGACGGCCCGCATCCTGCAGGCGCTGATCCAGCGCTGGGAGTCCGAGCCGGTGGTCGAGCTGGTCACCACCGACGGCTTCCTCTACCCCAACAAGGTGCTCACCGACCGCAACCTGATGGCCCGCAAGGGCTATCCGGAGAGCTATGACCGGCGAGCCCTGCTGCGCTTCGTCATGGAGGTCAAGTCGGGCAAGGACGAGGTGCGCGCACCGGTCTACTCCCACCTCACCTATGACATCGTCCCCGGCCAGGAGGTCGTGGTCCGGCGTCCTGATGTGCTGATCGTCGAGGGGCTCAACGTGCTGCAGCCGCCCCGCCAGCACAGCGACGGTCGCACGGGGCTGTCGGTGTCGGACTTCTTCGACTTCTCGGTCTATGTCGACGCCAAGCAGGCCCTGATCAAGAAGTGGTATGTCGACCGTTTCCAGGAGCTGCGCCACACCGCGTTCAACCAGCCCGAGTCCTACTTCCGCCGTTATGCCAGCCTCGCTGACGACGCGGCCGAGGACATGGCCGAGAGCATCTGGGACGCGATCAACGCCCCCAACCTCGTCGAGAACATCCTGCCGACCCGCGGCCGGGCGACCCTGGTGCTGAGCAAGGGTGAGGACCACGCGGTCAACCGGGTGCGGCTGCGCCGCCTCTGAGGTATGCCGAGGCTCACCTCATGTGCGCCCCTCCCCTGAGGGTCGGTCAGGTCAGGTGAGGACGGGTCATCGCCAGGACATCCAAGGCGGCATCAAGCTGCTCCTCGGTGAGATCGCCCTTCTCGATGTGCCCGCGCTCGATGACGACCTCCCGGATGGTCTGCCGGCTCGCCAGGGCCTGCTTGGCCACGGCCGCGGCGGCCTCGTAGCCGATGTATTTGTTGAGCGGCGTGACGATCGCGCTCGAGCTCTCGGCGAGCTCCCGGTTGTGCTCGACGTTGGCGGTGATCCCGCTGATGCAGCGGTCGGCCAGCAGCCGGGATGAGGTGGCCAGCAGGGTGATCGACTCCACCAGCACCTGCCCCATGACGGGGAGCATCACGTTGAGCTCGAAGGTGCCGCTGGCCCCACCGACCGTCATCGTCGTGTCGTTGCCGATCACCTTCGCGCAGACCATCAGGGTCGCCTCGGGCAGGACCGGGTTGACCTTGCCGGGCATGATCGAGGAGCCCGGTTGCAGGTCCGGCAACTGGATCTCCTGCAGTCCGGCACGCGGTCCGGAGCCCATCCAACGCAGGTCGTTGCAGATCTTGGTGAGGGAGACCGCCACGACGCGCAGGGCGCCGCTGAGGGCCACGAGGGCATCCTGGGTGGACTGTGCCTCGAAGTGGTCGGTGGCCTCGACGAACTCCACCCCGGAGCGGCGGGACACCTCGGCGATCACCTGCGGCGCGAACTGTGGGTGGGCGTTGAGGCCGGTGCCGGCCGCGGTCCCACCCAACGGCAGTTCCGCGGCGGGGCCGGCGGCCTCGGTGACCCGCTGGGACCCGAGGGCGATCTGCCGGGCATAGCCCCCGAACTCCTGGCCCAGGGTCACCGGCACGGCGTCCATCAGGTGCGTTCGGCCGGCCTTGACCACGTCGGCGAACTCGGCGCTCTTGGTCGTGAGCGCCTGCTCGAGACGCTCCAGGCCCGGGAGCAGCTCGTCGTGGACCAGACGCACGGCGGCGACCCGGATCGCCGAGGGGAAGGTGTCGTTGCTGGACTGCCCGGCGTTGACGTGGTCGTTGGGGTGCACTGCTGGATCACCGTCGAGCGCCCGGTTGGCCAGGGTGGCGACAACCTCGTTGACGTTCATGTTGGTGGACGTGCCCGACCCGGTCTGATAGACGTCGATCGGGAAGTGCGCGTCGTGCTGCCCCGCTGCCACCTCGTCAGCGGCGGCACTGATCGCCTCGGCACGTGCGGCGTCCAGGACTCCCAGCTGTGCGTTGACCTCGGCAGCCGCGGACTTGATCAGCGCCAAGGCATGCACGATCGCGGCCGGGACTGGCTGCCCGGAGATCGGGAAGTTCTCGACCGCGCGAGCCGTCTGCGCGGCATACAGCGCATCGGCCGGGACCTGCACCTCCCCCATCGAGTCGCGCTCGGTGCGCATGGGGGTGTCGACGGCGGGGGTCGCGGGGCTGGAGTCGGCAGTCATACCTCTAGTCAACACCTCACGTCCGCTGGACGGCCAGTTGCCGTCGAGGGGTGAGCCTCGCGCCCTGGCCGTGCATTGCTCGTGCACGGCTCAGGCGTTCCGAACCTCCCCAAGAAGGCGCGAGAGGCGTTCCGAACCTCCCCAAAAATGCGCGAGAGGCGTTCCGAACCTCCCCAAAAATGGGTCAGTACCAGCCGACGGACTGCGAGTGCGCCCAGGCGCCGCACGGGCTGCCGTAGCGGCCCTGGATGTAGCCCAGGCCCCAGCGGATCTGGGTGGCCGGGTTGGTCTGCCAGTCGGCACCGGCCGAGGCCATCTTGCTGCCCGGCAGGGACTGCGGGATGCCGTAGGCGCCCGAGGACGGGTTCTGCGCGTAGGTGTTCCAGCCGCTCTCGCGGTTCCACAGCGAGTTCAGGCAGCTGAACTGGTCCTGCCCCCAGCCATAGTTGCCGAGCATCCCGGCGGCGATGTCCCGGGGGGAGCCGGACGGGGTGGGAGCCGGAGCCGGCTCGGGGGCGGGAGCCGCCTCCTCGACCGGTGCCTCGGCGCGCTCCTGGGAGCGGGCGGCGGCCTCCTGCTCGGCGGCACGCTCGGCGGCGGCCTGCTCGGCAGCGGCACGCTCGGCGGCAGCCTGCTCTGCAGCGGCCTGCTCGGCAGCGGCACGCTCTGCAGCGATCTCACCGGAGCGCTCGATGGCGGCGTCGCCACCCTTGCGGGCGCTCCACGCGGAGAAGTTCATGTTGCTCGCAGCGACCTGCTCCTCGACCGCGGCCACGGCCTCGGTGAGCGAGGACTCGCTGCGCTCGGCGACATTCTGCAGGGCGGCGTCGCCGACGAAGGGGCTCGCCTGACCGAGGCTGTTCGCGACGCCGGTGGCGTCGAGGGACGGCGCACTGTTCGGCAGGCCGGCGTAGGTTGCCATGGCAACGGCGCCGGCGGCGATGACTGCGGTCACGGCAGTGGCGCCGCGGTGCAGTCGCTTGCGATGGCGGCCATTGGTCTCGTCGCTGTCGGCGAGCACGGTGATCTCAGGGGCGTTGGACACAGGGATAACCTCCACGCCCGGGGCACCGTCAGCTGCGGGGAACAGCAGGGGGACACGGTCACGAGCGTTATGAATTCGTGATGTTGAAGCAACCACCGTGACAGCACGAGTCAATATTTCGCAAACCGCTGGGCCATTCCGTGGGCAAGGTCACACAGCCCCGGGGGCCGCATGCTGTGACCCCTGGGGCTGATGGTGATAGTGGGACTTTGTGCAGGTCAGGTCAGCCGCTCGCTGCCCTCGAGGAGATCGGTGACCAGCGCTGCGATCGGGCTGCGCTCACTGCGGTGCAGCGTGATGTGAGCGAACAGCGGGTGCCCCTTGAGCGTCTCGATGACCGCGGCGACGCCGTCGTGCCGGCCCACCCGGAGGTTGTCACGCTGGGCGACGTCATGGGTCAGCACGACCCGCGAGTTCTGGCCGACCCGGGACAGGACGGTCAGCAGCACGTTGCGCTCCAGCGACTGGGCCTCGTCCACGATCACGAAGGCGTCGTGCAGCGAGCGGCCGCGGATGTGCGTCAGCGGGAGCACCTCGAGCATGTCGCGGTCGATGATCTCCTCGACGACCTCCTTGGAGACCACCGCCCCGAGGGTGTCGAAGACCGCCTGGGCCCACGGCCCCATCTTCTCGTTCTCGCTCCCGGGCAGATACCCGAGCTCCTGACCGCCGACCGGATAGAGCGGGCGGAAGACCACCACCTTGCGGTGCTGTCGGCGCTCCATGACCGCCTCCAGCCCCGCGCAGAGGGCCAGGGCGGACTTGCCGGTGCCCGCGCGACCCCCGAGGGACAGGATGCCGACGTCCTGGTCCAGCAGCAGGTCCAGGGCGATGCGCTGCTCCGCGGAGCGTCCGTGCAACCCGAAGGCGTCGCGGTCGCCGCGCACCAGCTTGACCGCGCGGTCGGGCGCGACCCGGGCCAGCGCACTACCGGACGGGCCGAGCACGGTCAGGCCGGTGTGGACCAACAGGTCCGCGGCCGCCTCGTGCTCCAGCCGCCCGTTCTCATAGAGGGTGGACATCTGCGCGTCGTCGACCTGCAGCTCGGCCATGCCGGTCCAGCCCGAGTCGACGGCCAGCTCGGCGCGATACTCCTGAGCGTCCAGTCCGCAGGCCGAGGCCTTGACCCGCATCGGCAGGTCCTTGCTGACCACGGTCACGTCATGTCCCTCGCCGGCGAAGTTGCAGGCCACGGCGAGGATGCGCGAGTCGTTGTCGCCCAGTCGGAACCCGGCCGGCAGCGAGGACGGGTCGGCGTGGTTGAGCTCCACGCGGAGGGTGCCCCCGGTCTCCCCCACCGGCACCGGCTCGTTCAACCCGTCGTGCTGCACCCGGAGGTCATCCAGGAGCCGCAGCGCCTCCCGGGCGAAGTAGCCCAGCTCGGGGTGGTGCCGCTTCTCCTCCAGCTCGGTGATGACCACGATGGGCAGCACGACCTGGTGCTCGGCGAAGCGCAGCAGTGCCCGCGGGTCGGACAGCAGGACCGAGGTGTCCAGGACATAGGTCTTGGTGCTGACCTCGGCGGGCTGGGCAGCGCGTGCGCGCGTGGATCGGGTGGCGGATCGGCTGGTGGTGGTTGCCATGTCGACTCTCCCTGACACGCGCGCTGTCGCTACGCGTGGTGACGGTGGGTTGACCGGGACCGGACACTGACCAGGTGGTCGAGGTGCCGGCGCCGGCCCCCCGCCCAGAGCAGTCGCTCCATCTGGTTGGCCTCCCGGACGAGGACGGGCGTCCTCGTCACCACCGACGTTAGGACCAGTTGGGGCACCGACACGCCAATCGGCGCGGCGTGGCGCAAAGGTCCGCCAGGCAGTCGTTGACCATTCACCCGCGTGTCACCTCAGGTTCCCCGGCAGGGCGGGCCGGCCACACGGCATACCCAGATCCGGCTGTATGCCGAGGCTCACCCCCCGAAGCGACGCTCGCGTTCGGCGTAGGCCCGGAGTGCGCGGAGGAAGTCCACCTTGCGGAAGTCCGGCCAGTAGGCCTCGCAGAAGTAGAACTCGCTGTGGGCGCTCTGCCAGAGCAGGAAGCCCCCCAGCCGCTGCTCGCCGCTGGTGCGGATGACCAGGTCGGGGTCCGGTTGCCCCTTGGTGTAGAGGTGGGAGGCGATGTCCTCGACCTCGACGGTGCGGGCGAGCTCCTCCAGCGAGGTGCCCTGCTCGGCGGCCTCGGCGAGCAGGGAGCGCACCGCGTCCGCGATCTCCTGCCGCCCGCCGTAGCCGATGGCCACGTTGACGACCATGCCGTCGACGTCGGCCGTGCGGTCCACCGCGTCCCGCAGGACCTGCACGGTGTCGGTGGGCAGCAGGTGCGCCGCGCCGACCAGGTTGAGCTGCCACTGGCGCCCGTCGGCCAGCTCGGTGACCACGTCCTGGATGATCGTCAGGAGCGGCTCGACCTCCCGTGCGTCCCGGCGCAGGTTGTCGGTCGAGAGCAGCCAGAGCGTGACGACCTCGACGCCGGCCTCCTCGCACCACTCCAGCAAGGGCCTGATGTTGTCCGCACCCGCACGGTGCCCCTGTGCTGTGTCGGCCCCGCGCAGCTTCGCCCAGCGGCGGTTGCCGTCCAGCATGACCCCGACGTGCCGCGGCAGACGCTCCACCGGGAGGCTCTTGGTCAACGATCGGTTGTATGCGCGATAGAGCAGGTCGCGGGGAGAACGCATAGCGGCCAACCTACTCGCCGACGCTGGGCGATCTCGGTGATCTCCACGGTCTGTCCACCAACGCTGCGCGAAGTCCTCACCTGCCGAGCCGGAGGATGGTGGCGCGGCCTCTACCCCACTCGCTGGTTACCGGTTCGTAACTTACGGCAACGTAGGTTACGCTGGTTGCATGGACGAGAGCAGCACGGGCAGGACCAGGGACCGGGTGCAGCACGCCCGGGAGTCCGCGATGCAGGATGTTCGGGAGACCGCTGACACCGTCCGCGAGAGCGCCCGGGAGGCGGTCGCCGCGATCAAGCCCAAGCTGCGCGGCTGGCTGCACCTGGGGACCACACCGCTGGCCCTGGCCGCCGGCATCGTCCTGGTCGCGCTGGCACCGACCACCCCCGCCCGCATCGCCTCCGCGATCTTTGCGATCACCGCGGTGCTGCTGTTCGGCACCTCGGCGGTCTATCACCGGGGGAACGGGCACTTCAGCGAGCGCACCAGCCGGGTGCTCAAGCGCCTGGACCACGCCAACATCTTCCTGATCATCGCCGGCACCTACACGCCGTTCGCGGTGCTCCTGCTGCCGGAGGGCCAGGGCCGGACCCTGCTGTGGCTGGCCTGGGGCGGCGCGATCGTCGGGGTGCTCTTCCGGGTGCTCTGGGTCGGTGCACCCCGCTGGCTCTACACCCCGGTCTATGTGGCCCTGGGGTGGGTTGCGGTGTTCTATATGCCGGGCTTCCTGCGCAGCGGCGGCGCGGTCGTGGTGGCGCTGATCGCCGCCGGCGGCCTGCTCTACACCCTGGGCGCCGTGGTCTACGGCACCAAGCGACCGAACCCTTCACCGCGCTGGTTCGGCTTCCACGAGATCTTCCACGCGTTCACGATCGTGGCCTTCGCCGCGCACTACGTGGCCGTGTCCTTCTCGGTCTACGGCGCGGCGCCTGTCGCCACCGGCTGACCCTTCAGGCCCCCAGAGACCGCTGCCCGGCCCGCGAAACCGCGCACACCAACCGGAATCGTCAGCACCCCCTGCGCATCGGTGCAGGTCAGAGCACCGACCCTCTGCGCACCCGGTCACGATTCCGGTTGGTGTGCGCGGCGTCGCCCGTGCGCTCCCCGCCCTCGGTGCACGCGCGCTCAGCGTGGGGTGTCGTCGCCCAGTCCTCGGCGCACGCGCGCTCAGCGTGGGGTGTCGTCGCCCGCGTCCGGGTCCTGCTCAGCCTCGCCCGCCGACTCGCCGGCCTCGCGGTCGCGCCGCTCCTGGTTGAGCCGCTCCTCCTCCAAGCGCAGCTCCTCCTGGTGGTTGAGTCGGCGCAGCCGCTTGTTCAGGTCATAGCCCAGCAGGATCAGGGCGCAGGCCAGGAAGAAGACCGCCAGGAACCCGCCCAGGCCCGCGGTGATCTCGACACCGGTGCCGTTCACGAAGCCTGCTCACTGTCGCGGTCATGGTGACCCTCGACCTCGGTGATCTCGTCATCCAGGTCCTCGGTCTGCCGCGCGTCGTCCACCCCGTCGCCGTCCTCGTCCTGCGGGGGCGGCGGCACGGAGCGGTAGGCGGCCACCACCTCACCGGCGGCGTCCCGCTCGGGTGCCTGTCGGCATACGGCGTCCAGGTCCAGCTCACGCAGGCCGGCGAACAAGTCGTCCTCGGGCAGGGTCGGCTCCACCAGGGAGAACGCCAGCTCCCAGTCCTCGGTGGAGTGGACCCGCTGCTGCAGCTCCATCGGCACCTTGAACCAGAAACCGTCGGGGTCGACCTGGGTGGCGTGCGCCCGCAGCGCGTTGTCGCGGACCGGGAAGAACTCGGCGCACTCCACGTGGGTCTGGATGTCGCGCTCGGGGCGGCTGCGCAGTCCGCTCATCCAGTCCTCGTAGGGCGACTCGAGCCCCTCGGCCAACATCGCCTCGTGGATCGCCGTGATCCGCCGGATCGACCAGCCGGAGAAATAGACCTTCTGCGGCTGCCAGGGCTCGCCCGCATGGGGGTATGCGGAGGGGTCGCCGGCGGCGTGGAAGGCCGCCATCGACACCACGTGGGTCATGATGTGGTCGGGGTGAGGGTAGCCGCCGTTCTCGTCGTAGGTGGTGATGACGTGGGGCCGGAACTCGCGGATGACCCGCACCAGGGCCTCGGCGGTGACCTCGACGGGCTCGAGGGCGAAGCACCCCTCGGGCAGCGGCGGGAGCGGGTCACCCTCGGGCAGCCCGGAGTCCACGAACCCCAGCCAGGTGTGGCGCACGCCGAGGATCTGTGCCGCGGCGGCCATCTCGTCACGGCGGACCTGCGTGAGGTCCCGCTCGATGTGCGGGTCGCCCTTGAGCCGTTCGTTGAGGACGTCTCCGCGCTCACCACCGGTGCAGGAGACGACCATCACCTCGACCCCGTCGGCGACATACTTCGCCGTCGTGGCGGCACCCTTGCTGGACTCGTCGTCCGGGTGTGCGTGGACGGCCATCAGGCGAAGCTCCTGAGACACCCTTGCGCTCCTCGTGATCTGGTGTGACGGACAATGGTGGCGCGCCCCTGCGCGACACAGTCACCTATCCTCTCACCTCCGGGGCGCAGGACCTCCCCCAATATCGCGGCACGCACCAGACGGAGCACCACCTGTGAGCACGACCACCCGGACCGGACCCAGCCAACGCACCTGGTGGATCGTCGGAACCATCGGGGTGCTGGTGATGAGCGGGATCGCCGTGTGGTTCGGCATCGCCGCGACCAGCGGCAAGGTGCACTGGGTGAACACCGGCTTCGACGTCATCTCCGACGAGCAGGTGGACATCCGCTTCGACCTGCGGCGCGACCCCGACCGGGCCGTGCTGTGCGACCTGCATGCCCTCGACGGACACCACGCGCGGGTCGGGACGGGCCAGGTCACCGTGCCGCCCGCCGCTGAGTCGCCCAGCCGGCACATCGAGCCGCTGCGCACCGTGGCACGCGCGGTGACCGGCTATGTCGACACCTGCTCCTACGTCGACGGCGAGTGACGCGGCGGGCCACGGCGGGGGCTGACCGCTCGCACACCTGTGACCCGATCGTGACCTTTATATGTGGCCACCAGCCGTTTCCTTGTTAGACTTGGGGTTCGCGAAGGTCCGGGCCGGACGTCACTGGGAAATTCTCCCAGGCAGTTCACATTGCCCGGACCTCACTGTTTGATCGTGACAGGGGCCCGTACTGCGTGACCCAGCCCTGGCGCGTGACCCGAGGAGTGACTGAAGTGACCGACACGACCACGAAGCAGACGGCGACCTACCTGACGCCGGAGGCTCACGCCCGCCTGCAGGCGGAGCTGGCTCACCTCAAGGGTGAGGGCCGCTCCGAGATCTCTCAGCGCATCGAGGAGGCCCGCGAGGAGGGTGACCTCAAGGAGAACGGCGGCTACCACGCGGCCAAGGAGGAGCAGGGCAAGATGGAAGCCCGCATCCGCCAGCTCGAGCAGCTGCTCCAGAACGTCGACATCGGCGAGGCCCCGGCAGACGACGGCGTCGTCGAGCCCGGCATGATCGTCACCGTCGAGATGTTCGGTGAGGAGGAGAAGTTCCTGCTGGGCAGCCGCGAGATCATCGGCGACGACGAGTCGCTGACCGTCTACAGCGAGAAGTCCCCGATGGGCGCCGCGATCCTCGGTCACGAGCCGGGCGACACCGTGACCTTCACCGCGCCCAACGGCAAGGACATCGACGTCAAGGTCATCTCCGCGACGCCCTACTCCGGCTGAGCCGGCCCAGGCAGCGCCAGCTCAGGCTGGCACGACTCGGCCCGAGCCACGACGGACCTCGGCCGAGCTCCGCACCACCCAGATACCGCCTCGTGCACGCACGCCGACTCAGTCGGCCAGCACGGGGCGGTATCCGTGTTCGGTGAGGCAGTCCACGACCCGCCTGGAGTGCTCCTGCCCGTCGGTCTCCACCGTGACGCCGATCTGCACCTCGTGCACGTGCAGGGAGGCGGTGGTGCGGCCGTGCTGCACCTCCAGGACGTTGGCCCGCTCCTGCGCCAGGAGCGCCAGCAGCCCCGAGAGTGACCCGGGACGGTCCGGCACGGTGACGCGGAACTGCAGGTAGCGACCGGCGATGCCGAGACCGGTGCGGATGATCCGCAGCATCAGGAGGGTGTCGATGTTGCCGCCGGAGAGCACTGCCACGACCGGCTTGTCCGGGTCAAAAACCGGCTCCCCGCCGGCCGCCGTGGAGCGGTCCATCAGGTGGGCCACTGCTGCGGCCCCGGCCGGCTCGACCACCAGCTTGGCCCGCTCCAGCAGGAAGAGCATGGCCCGGGCGATCGCGTCCTCCCCCACCGTCTCGACGCCGTCCACGAGATCGCGCACGAGCTCGAACGGGACGTCTCCCGGGCGACCCACGGCGATGCCGTCAGCCATCGTGGTCATCGAGGCCACCGGCACCGGGTGGCCCGCGGCCAGCGACTCCGGCCAGGCCGCGGCCTCCTCCGCCTGCACGCCGATGACCCGGACGTCCGGGCGCACTGCCTTGACCGCTGTGGCGATGCCGGCCAGCAGTCCCCCACCGCCCAGGCAGACCAGGATGGTGCCGACGTCCGGCACCTCCTCGAGGATCTCCAGCCCGCAGGTGCCCTGCCCGGCCACGATCGCGGGGTGGTCGAACGGCGGGATGAACACCGCGCCGGTCTCCTGCTCGACCGCGCGCGCCCGCTCGATGCAGTCGTCGATCGTGGTCCCAACCTGCTCGACCGTCGCGCCATACCCGCGGGTCGCCCGCAGTTTGGGCATCGAGGCGCCGTTGGGCATGAAGACCGTCGCCTCGATGCCCAGCAGCTGGGCCGCGAGCGCGACGCCCTGTGCGTGGTTGCCTGCGCTGGCGGCCACGACGCCACGCGACCGCTCCTCCTCGGTGAGGCTGGCCATGCGGTTGTAGGCTCCCCGGATCTTGAACGACCCGGCGCGCCCCATGTTCTCGCACTTCAGGTGCACGGGGACGCCGGCCAGGGAGCTCAGGGCCCGGCTGAACTCCATCGGCGTGGGGTCCATGACGCCGGCCAGGAGATCGCGGGCGGCGTCGATGTCGGCGGGTGTCACACGTGGCGTCGCTGTCACGAGCCTCACCCTAGTGCGAGGCTCGACACGCACTGCGCGCGGTGTGACGTCGTCAACGTCACACCGCGCGCATCAGGTCGCCGGACGGGGCGGGCGTGGACCTCGGGTCAGGCAGCGTCCTCCGCGGCGGCGCCGGGGACCCGCTCGGACATGCGCAGGTCCTCCTTGCCCAGGGGACCTGTCATCGGCTTGTCGATGAGGTAGCGGACATAGGCGTAGTTGGTGAAGAACCCGGGCAGGTACTCCCCCAGCGCGACATACTCCAGCACCTCCCGCGCGTGGGCCAGCGGCTCGAAGGCCTCCTGCCCGAGCTCGGAGACCAGACGTCCGGTCTCCTCCTCGATCAGGTCACCGACCATCTGGCGGGTGATCTGACGCCCGTCGTCCAGGGTGGTGCGGTTGCGGATCCACTGCCAGAGCTGGGCCCGGGAGATCTCGACCGTCGCCGCGTCCTCCATCAGGTTGTCGATCGCCACCGCACCGGTGCCTCCGGTCCAGGCGGCCAGATAACGCAGCGGCACCGTGATGTTGGTGCGCAGCCCACTCTCGGTGACGATCGCCTCGGTGCCGATGGTGAGCAGGTCGCCCGCGGTGACCTCGACATCGTCGCGCCGGTGGTCCCGCTGGTCCGGTCGCAGCCCGAGCGCCTCGTCGAAGACGTCGGTGCAGGTCGGCACCAGAGCGGGGTGGGCGACCCACGAGCCGTCGAATCCGTCGGCGGCCTCGCGCTCCTTGTCCGCCCGGATCTTCTCCAGCGCCGCCGCGGTGGCCGCCTCGTCGGTGCGGTCCGGCACGAAGGCGGCCATCCCGCCGATCGCGTGGGCTCCCCGCTTGTGGCAGGTCCGCACCAGCAGCTCGGTGTAGGCCCGCATGAACGGGCTGGTCATGGTGACCGCCGACCGGTCCGGGAGCACGAAGTCCGGGCCCCGGGTCGCGAAGGTGCGGATGTAGCTGAAGATGTAGTCCCAGCGCCCCGCGTTCAGACCCGAGGAGTGGTCACGCAGCTCATAGAGGATCTCCTCCATCTCGAAGGCGGCCGACACCGTCTCGATGAGGACGGTGGCCCGGATGGTGCCCTGCGGGATGCCCAACAGCTCCTGGGCCATCACGAAGACGTCGTTCCAGAGGCGCGCCTCCAGGTGCGACTCCAGCTTGGGCAGGTAGAAGTACGGGCCGGCGCCGCGGGCCAGGAGCTCCCGGGCGTTGTGGAAGAAGTACAGCCCGAAGTCGACCAGGGAGGCCGGCAGCGGCCGGCCGTCGACCGAGAGGTGCTTCTCGCACAGGTGCCAGCCACGCGGCCGCAGGACGATGGTCGGGGTCTGCCCCTCCACGGCATACCGTTTGCCGTTGTCGTCCGTGAAGTCGAGCTGACCACGGATGGCGTCGTGGAGGTTGAGCTGGCCGTCGATCACGTTGAACCAGGTGGGGGCGGTCGCGTCCTCCAGGTCGGCCATCCACACGCGAGCACCGGAGTTCAGGGCATTGATGGTCAGCTTGCGGGTGGCCGGACCGGTCATCTCACAACGCCGGTCGCTCAGCCCCGGCGCGGGCTCGGCCACCCGCCAGGAGTTGTGCTCGCGCACCGCGCGGGTCTCCGGGAGGAAGTCGAGGCCGGCGCGGCCGGCCGCGATCTGGTGGGACCGCTCCCGGCGCGCCTGGAGCAGCTCGGCGCGACGGCCGGCGAACGCGCCGTCCAGCTGGCGCACGAAGGCCAGCGCCTCAGGGGTGAGGATCTCGGCGAAGCGGGCATGCTCGGTGCCACGGACCTGAACGGCGCCGTTGGTGCCGCGGGGTGGGGTGGTGCTCATCGTGGGTCTCCTTCGTGTATGCGGTGTGGCCGGGTGGGGATGGCCGCGGCGGTCTAGTGGAACTGCTCTTCCTCGGTGGACCCGGTCAGCGCGAGGGTGCCGCTGGCGGGGTTGATGGCGGTGGAGACCTTGTCGAAGTAGCCGGTGCCGACCTCGGCCTGGTGCTTCACCGCGGTGTAGCCGCGCTCGGCGTCGGCGAACTCGGCCTCCTGCAGCTCGACGTAGGCGCTCATGCCGGTGCGGGCATAGCCGTGGGCCAGGCTGAACATCGAGTGGTTCAGGGCGTGGAAGCCGGCCAGGGTGATGAACTGGAACCGGTAGCCCAGCGCACCCAGCTCGTCCTGGAAGGCGGCGATCTCGCTGTCGGACAGCGCCGACTTCCAGTTGAACGACGGCGAGCAGTTGTAGGCGAGCATCTTGCCCGGGAACTCCTTGTGCAGCTCGGCCGCGAACTCGCGGGCCAGGCCCAGGTCGGGGGTGCCGGTCTCGACCCAGATCAGGTCGGAGTGGGGGGCGTAGGCCTTGGCGCGGGCCAGCACGGGCTCGATGCCGTTGCGGACCCGGTAGAAGCCCTCGCTGGTGCGCTCGCCGGTGATGAACTCCTGGTCGATCGGGTCCACGTCGCTGGTCAGCAGGTCCGCGGCCAGGGCGTCGGTGCGGGCGATGACCAGCGTGGAGACGCCGAGGGTGTCGGCCGCGAGGCGGGCCGCGTTGAGGGTGCGGACGTGCTGCGCGGTCGGGACGAGCACCTTGCCACCGAGGTGACCGCACTTCTTCTCCGAGGCCAACTGGTCCTCCCAGTGCACCCCGGCGGCACCGGCTACGATCATCTGCTTCATCAGCTCGAAGGCGTTCAGCGGGCCACCGAAGCCGGCCTCGGCGTCCGCGACGATCGGCACGAGGTAGTCGGTCTCGTTGGTGTCGTTGGACCAGTCGATCTGGTCGGCACGCAGCAGCGCGTTGTTGATCCGGCGGACCACGGCCGGCACGGAGTTGGCCGGGTAGAGGCTCTGGTCGGGGTAGGTCTGCCCCGAGAGGTTGGCATCCGCAGCGACCTGCCAGCCGGAGAGGTAGATCGCCTCCAGCCCCGCACGGACCTGCTGCACGGCCTGGTTGCCGGTCAGCGCCCCCAGGGCGCGGGTGAAGGTCTTGGACTGCAGCTGCTCCCAGAGCTTCTCGGCACCGCGACGGGCGAGGGTGTTCTCCTCCACGACGCTGCCGCGCAACCGCACCACGTCCTCGGCCGAGTAGGTGCGCTCGATGCCGGACCAGCGCGGGTTGGCGGCCCACTCGGTGCGCAGCGCCTCGGCGGCCGACGTGATCGTCGTGGAGGCGTCGGTGGTGGCGTCCGGGGTGTTCAGCGTGACAGTCATGAGACGTCCCTTCGGGTCGGTGGGCGCTCGCTGTGGTGTCCCTCAGCACGATGCGCCGATCTGGTGCGATGACCCATCATTGGGTCAACTTCCACCCGGTTTGCGACGAATAGTCCAGTCAATTTTCGAGATTCTTGCGCTACTGTGGCGCAATGACAGATCTGGCCACCGCTCCTGACTCGATCACCATCGGTCGCCAGCTCCGGCACATCCGCCGGAGCGCCGGCCGCACCCTCGACGACGTCGCCGCAGCCGCAGGCATCTCGGGCTCGGCGCTCTCCCTGCTGGAGAACGGCAAGCGGGAGGCCAAGGTGTCGACCTTGGCCACCCTCGCCACGGCTCTGGGCACCGACCTGTCGGACCTGTTGCAGGCGCGGCCACCGAGCCGTCGCGCGGCTCTGGAGATCGCCCTCGAGAAGGCCCAGCGCGCGGACTCCTTCGAGGCGCTGGGCGTGCCCGCCGTCAAGATCGGGCCACGCCTGCCCACCGAGGCGCTGGAGGCGCTCGTCGGGATGCACGAGGCGCTGGCATCCGTGCAGGCCGAGCGCGCGGCGACTCCTGAGCAGGCGCGCCGGGCCAACGCCGACCTGCGGGCGCGCATGCGGGCTGCCAACAACTACTTTCCCGAGATCGAGGCCGCCGCAGGCGACCTGCTCAAGGCGATCGACCACCGCGGCGGACCGATCACCCGCACCGCCGTGGACAAGCTCGCCAGTCACCTGGGCTTCAGCCTCGTGCACACCACCGACCTACCGACCTCCACCCGTTCGGTCACCGACCTGGCCAACCGGCGGATCTACCTGCCCCAGCCGGATGCCGGCCAGCACGACTCCCGGTCACTGGCCCTGCAGGCCCTGGGCCACGTGGTCCTCGGCCACGAGGTGCCGGCCGACTACGGCGACTTCCTGTCCCAGCGCGTGGAGATCAACTACTTCTCCGCAGCCCTGCTGATGCCCGAGACGAGCGCCGTGCCGCTGCTCCGTCGGGCCAAGGCCGCCAAGGACATCGCCATCGAGGACCTGCGCGACGCCTATGCGGTCTCCTACGAGACGGCCGCCCACCGGTTCACCAACCTGGCCACCCGACACCTGGACCTGCCGGTGCACTTCATGCGGATCTCGGAGGCCGGGCTGATCTACAAGGCCTACGAGAACGACGGGGTCCGCTTCGCGAGCGACGCCACGGGAGCCATTGAGGGGCAACGGGTGTGCCGGCACTGGACGGCGCGCGTCGTCTTCGAGCAGCCGGACCTCTCCAGCGCCTACCAGCAGTACACCGACACCCGCTCCGGCACCTACTGGTGCACGGCGATGGTGGACCGCACCGCCAACGGCACCTTCTCGGTCAGTGTCGGCGTGCCCTATGCCCAGGTGAAGTGGATGAGGGGGCGGGAGACCACGGAGCGGTCCCGGTCACGCTGCCCCGACCCGTCCTGCTGCGCCCAGCCACCGACTGAGCTGGCGCAGCGCTGGGACGGCAAGGCCTGGCCGAGCGCCCGCGTCCACTCTCACCTGCTCGCCGCGATGCCGCCGGGCGTCTTCCCCGGAGTTGACGACACCGAGGTGCTCCAGTTCCTGGAGCGACAGCGCAGCTGAGGCCCCGCCCGCGAGCAGGTACTCCTCCACGTGGGCTCGGGGTATGGGATCCGACGGCTACGGATCGGTATGTAGTTAGCTGAAGTAAATTCGTGGTCACATTCGTTGACCGTGCTCTGCCGCGCTTCCTAGGGTCTGGATCAGGGGACCAGCCACTGGATGCGGCGGAGGTTCTCGTCGCGCTGGCCTCTCGCGACACCGTGCAGCTCGCCCGGTCCGCCGCATGCCTATGTCCTGTGGTCCAGCAGATTCCACTTCCAACGGAGGTTCGATGATGCATCCCCACCCCACCAGAGGCAGGCCGCTCCTGGCGGCGCTCCTCGCCACGGCCCTCGGCGGCGCCGGACTGTTGGGTCCGCTCGGCGGCGACACCCAGGCAGGTGCCCTGCCGAGCTCGCAGGTCGCCGCCACGGACGACATCGGCCCGGCCGTGGACATCCAGACACCGGAGGAGTTCTTCGGGTTCGCGATGGGCACGGAGGGCAAGCTCGCGGCGTATCCCGACGTGCTGGAGTACTTCCAGCTCATCGCGGACTCCTCGGACCGGGTCGACTACGAGACCATCGGTGAGACCACGATGGGCAACGAGTACGCGACGGTGCTGATCAGCTCGCCGGAGAACCTTGAGCGAATGGACCGTCTCGTCGAGATCAACCAGCAGCTCTCTGACCCGCGCAACACCACCCCGGAGGAGGCCCGGGAGCTCGCCGACGAGGGCGTGCCGTTCTACCACCTGGAGGCCACCATCCATTCCAGCGAGGTGGGCAACGGGCAGGCGATCAACGACATCGTGCACCGGTTGGCCACTGAGGACTCCAACTTCACCGAGAACGTGCTGAGCAACTCGGTGATCGTCCTGGTGCCTTCCCAGAACCCCGACGGCCAGCACCTGGTCGTCGACCACTTCAACGAGACGGCCGGCACCGACCTGGCCCGGACCTTCCCCGACCTCTACCACAAGTACACCGGGCACGACGACAACCGGGACTGGACCATGTTCACCCAGGTGGAGGCGCAGTACCGGTTGGAGCTCATCAAGAAGTACCGCCCCGCGATCGTGCACATCATGCACCAGCAGGGCAACAGCGGGGAGCGCATCTTCGTGCCCCCGCACGGCGGCATCAACAACGACAACGTGCCCACCAACATGACGACCGCCATCAGCGCGCTCGGACAGCACGCCGCGCGTGCGCTGTCCGCAGCGGGCCAGACCGGCGTGGGCACCGGCGACTACCCGATCTTCTGGACCCTTGAGCAGCCGGTCGGGTTCTTCCCGTTCACCGGCACCGGGGTCTTCCTGACCGAGATCGCCAGCGTGGTGGACTACGCCTATCCGCAGGTGTCCGAGGACGGCTCCAACCTGGGGCCGCAGGACCCGCTGATGAGCCTGCTCGAGCCCTACGAGAGCGACACCTGGACGTTGGCTGACATCGTGGCCTACGCCAACACGGCCACCTACGCCGGCATGGACTACGTCGCCTCGCACGGCGAGCAGCTGCTCTACGACAACCTGTTCGCGGTCCCGCACGAGTACCAGACCGAGGGCGTGCCCTCGGGGACCTACGCCTTCGTGGTCGACGCCGAGCAGCGTGACCCCTACGCCACCTTCGAGATGCTGCAGCGCCTGGAGTGGACCCAGGTCGAGATCGAGCGGGCCACCGCCGACTTCGAGGCCGGCGGCCAGACCTACGCCGAGGGGTCCTACGTCATCCGGATGGAACAGGCGCGCGGGAACTGGGCCCACCAGGTCCTGGGCGTGGATGAGTATCCGGAGCTGAAGGACTGCGAGGACTGCCCGGTCCTGCTGCCGTATGCCGAGACGACCACCAGCCTGCCGCTGCAGCTGGGCGTGGATGTCACCGAGGTGATGGAGCCGTTCGAGGCCGAGCTGGAGCCGGTGGAGACGGTCGAGCTGCCCGAGGTGCAGATGCCGGACGCGCCCCGGGGCCAGGACGGCGCCTATGTCGTGGAGCCCTACAGCTACGGCACGGTCCAGATCGTGACCGCGCTGCAGGACAACAACATCCGCACCTACCGTGCGGCCGAGGAGTTCCGCTCCGGACGGACCGTCTACCCCGCCGGCACCTACATCATCCCGGCGACGCCCCAGGCCAGGAATGTCCTGGCGGAGGCTTCGGCCACGGTCGGTATCCAGGTCGACGCTGTCAACAAGGCACCCCGCGAGGAGGGGGTGCAGCTCAAGCCCCAGACTCGGGTCGGCCTCTACCGCGGGGCCAACAACATGCCCGGTGGTTGGGACATGTGGCTGTTCGAGGAGTATGGCGTGAACTTCGACGTCGTCTCGTCACAGGACTTCGAGTACGACTCGCTGACCGAGCTCTACGACACGATCGTCCTCTCCAGCGGAATCTCCACCGAGGACATCGTGGAGGGTCTGGATCCGGACGAGTACGCCGAGGAGTACTCCTGGGCCTACGGGGTCGGTGAGGAGGGCCTGCAGAAGCTGCGCGAGTTCGTCGAGGACGGCGGCACCCTCCTGGCCATCGGTGACTCGGTCCCCACCGCACAGGATCTGCTGGACCTGCCGATCGAGCAGGTCCTGCCGGAGGACCGCGACGAGTTCCTGGCCGGCGGGAGCCTGCTCAACCAAGAGTTCGACGTCACCGACCCGGTTGCCTGGGGCATGCCGGAGTCCTGGCCGGTGTGGTTCTACGACACCGGGGCGTATGCCGTGACGGACGAGAGCGCAGACACGGCCGCGAGTTATCCGGCCGAGGGTGAGCTCCTGGCGAGCGGTTACCTCAAGGGTGAGGAGCACCTGGCGGGAGCGGCCAACGTGGTCTCCTTCGAGGTCGGTGAGGGAACGGTCGTGACCTACGGCAGCGAGATCACCTTCCGGACGCTGCCGCGGTCCACCTTCAACCTGCTGTTCAACGCCATCTACCACGGCCCCTCGGCCGAGGTGGACGGCCAGGAGCTGTCCCGGATGGAGGAGCAGTTCTCCCCCGACGGCACCCTGTTGCAGGACTGAGCCGACACAGCTCGGGTGGGGCGGTGATCAACGGTCACCGCCCCACCCCTGTGCGTGCGTCCGGCTCAGGCGTCGATCTCCAGGTCCCCCAGCGGTTTTGAGCAGCAGAGCAGGAACTTGCCGTCCTCGATCTCGCGGGGGCGGATGCCGCCGGCGTGCCGCATGTCGACCCGACCGGACAAGAGGGTGTTCTTGCAGGTGCCGCACACGCCCTCACCGCACGAGGACGGCATCGTCAGCCCAGCTTCTGCGGCCGCCGTCAGCACCGGCACCGTGCCGGGGCAGTCAATGACCCGACCGCTGCGCCGGAAAGTCACCTGATAGGTCGTCGCGGCAGGCTCGTCGGGAGCATCACGCGGTGGCTCCGGGTCAGGCGGCGCCCCGGCGTCCAGGACGAAGGACTCCTGGTGACACCGCGCCGGGTCTGCGGCAATCAGCTCCAGGTGCTCGCGCACCGCAGCCATGAACCCCGGCGGACCACAGGTGAAGATCTCCCGGTCGAGCAGGTCCGGGGCCGCTGTCAACAGGGCCGGCAGGGTCAGCCGTCCGCGCGCACCGGTCCACGCCTCGTGGGGTGAGTCCTCCTGGCACAGGAAGGTCACCGACGCACCGCCGTGGGCCGCCAGTTCCTCCAGCTCCGCACGGAAGATGATGTCCTCGGGCGTCCGGGCGCAGTGCACGAAGGCCACGTCCGCGGGCCTACCGTCCACTCCGACGCCGTCGCGCAGCGCCCTGGTCATCGACATCAGCGGCGTGACCCCACTCCCGGCGGACAGGAAGAGGTACTTCTCGGCGGGGTGCGTCGCGGTGCTGAACAGGCCGTAGGGGCCGGCCGCCCGCACGGTGTCCCCGACCTGCAGGTGGTCGTGCAACCAGGTGGACACGGGTCCGTCCGGCTGCCGTTTCACCGTGATCGTGGGCCGCTCCGGCTGAGCCGGCGAGGAGGAGAGGGTGTAGCAGCGCTCGACAGGGTGGCCGTCAACCACCAGGGAGAGCGTGAGGTACTGTCCCGGCGCGAAGACCAGGCCAGCACGCCCCCGCAGCTCGAACGCGAAGCTCGTCACGTCGTGGGTGATCGGCGTGATCTCCACGCAGGTGAGCGTGCCGTCGAAGTCGTCGGTCAGCCGTCCGACGACTTCGGGGTCCGCGGCGCGCCGCAACAGCTCGGTCATCGGCCCAGGTGCTCCTGCAGCCGCTCCAGATACCAGGTGACCAGCGCGTCAACCTGATACTCGCTCGGGGAGTACGGTCCCGGCACGTAGGCAGGACTGCTGACCCCGGCCTGGGTCCGGCGCACGAAGACCGCGTCCTGCTCGTTGGTCCTGCGCCACACCTCGGTGAGGTTGTCGAGGTCGTAGTCCTCGCCCTCCACGGCGTCTTGGTGCACGTGCCACGTCGTGCGCACCAGGCTGCGGTCGGCGGCCAGCGGCAGGACGGTGAAGGTGACCACGTGGTCGGAGAGGAAGTGAAACCAGGAGTTCGGTTGCAGGTGCAGCGAGAGCCGTCCCAACTGCGGGGTGTCCAGGTCACCGAGCAGCTTCGTGGAGGCGGCCCGTCCGTCCCGGGTGTAGGACTCACCGGCACCGTCCAGCGGCTCGCGCTGGATGCGGAAGGCCGTGGACTGCCCGCTCAGCTCCTCGATCAGCGCGTGCGGCAGACCACGCTCGCCACACGCGCGGGCCAGGTCGCTCTCCGCCTTCAGATAGCGCGCGTGCGCCGGCATCAGCCGGGCGGGGATGTCCTCCAGCGCATAGCCGTAGGTCGGGAAGAACGTGCAGGTCAGCTCGGGATGGCCCGCCTCGCAGTGATAGCACTCGCGGTTGTTCTCCATCACGATCTTCCAGTTGCCCTCCTCCACCAGGTCGATCTGGGCGGCGACCTTGGTGTGGGCCAGGGTGTGTGGCGCGAGGTAGGGCCCGATGCGCGCGGCCACGTCCTCGAAGTCCTCCGGCGGGGTCGGCGCCAGACAGATGAAGATCAGCCCCTCGACCGTCCGCACAGCGACCTGGCGCAGCCCGAAGCAGCCCTTGTCGAAGTCCGGCGGCTGCTGCCCGGCGTGCAGCAGCCGTCCGTCGGTCGCATAGGTCCACTGGTGATAGCCACACACCAGGTTGCCGACCGATCCGCGCTCCTCGTGCAGGACGCGGGAGCCCCGGTGCCGACACACGTTGTGCAGCGCGCGCACCGCCCCATCGTCATCGCGCAGCACAATCACCGAGTAGCGGCCGAGGTCGATGGTGACGAAGTCCCCGGGCTCGGCGATCTCGGGCTCGGTCGCCACGAAGATCCACTGCGTGGCGAAGACCGCGTCGATGTCCAGGTCGAAGATCTCCGGGCTGGTGTAGAACGGCCCCTCGAGGACATGGCCCGGCTGGCGCCGAGCCACCAGAGCAGCAGGATCCGGTATGCCGACAGCTGGCCCCGTGACCTCCGGCGCCAGTGCGGCGGTGGTCCCCGGAGACGTGAAGGTCTCATCAACGGCAGTCATGGCGGGCTCCTCCTCAGGCGGTGTGACACAGACGCAGCGCGTCATAGATGGCGGCGTGGACGTTGCGGCTCGCGACGGCATCGCCGATGCGGAACAGCTGATAGCGACCTGACGGGTTGGTGCGCAGTGCCTGGGGCCGGCCGCCGAGCAGGGCCTGGTGATCCACCTCGCCCAGGTTGCTGGAGCCACCGACCAGGTCGACATACAGCTCGTCGTTGGGCAGCGTGCCGTGCTCGACCACCACCCGGTCGACGGTCCGCTCAAGCGGCCGATCGGCATACTCGCTGTAGAGCTCTGCCGTCAGGCGCCCCCCGGTGCGCCGCACGGCGCCCAGCCGCAGGGCCAGGTGGACCGTGACGTCATGCTCGGCGAAGGCTCGGAGATAGGCCGGCGAGTTCATGCCGCCCACCAGCGGAGCCAGGGCACGCTCCGGTGTCACGAACTGCACGCGCGCCCCGGTCCGGGCCAGCTTCTCCGCGGCGTCCATCGCGGGCTCCGCCCCGTTGTCGTCATAGACCAGGACGTCACCGTCGGTGTGGATGTGGACGCTGCCGTCCATCACGTCCCAGGTGTCGTCCACCAGGTCCTGTCCCTCGGTCAGGAAGCTGCGGTTGGGCACACCCCCGGTGGCGATGATCACCAGGTCGGGCTGTTCGGCCAGCACCGTGGACGCCTCGGCGAAGGATCCGAAGCGGAACTCGACGCCGGCGTGCTTGGCCTCGGCGAGCCGCCAGTCGACGATGCCGATCAGGTCGCGGCGGCGCGGGGCAGATGAGGCCAGCCGGAGCTGGCCTCCGGCGGCGTCGGCGGCCTCGAGCACGACCACCCGGTGGCCGCGCTCCCCCAGCACGCGGGCCGCCTCAAGCCCTGCGGGCCCGGCACCGACGACGACGGCGTTGCGCCGGGAGCCGGTGCTGCGGCGGATGATGTGCGGCACGTCCTGCTCCCGGCCGGTGGCCGGGTTGTGCAGGCACTTGGCGTCGCCGGACTCATAGATCGCGTCCAGGCAGTAGTTCGCGCCGACGCAGGGGCGGATCCGGTCCTCCTGGCCGGCGGTGAGCTTGGCCACCAGGTAGGGGTCGGCCAGTTGCGCGCGGGTCATACCCACCAGGTCCAGCAACCCGCCGCGGATCGCGTGCCGGGCGGTCGGCACGTCCGCGATGCGCGAGGCGTGCATCACCGGGATGTCCACCGCCTGCCGGATCTCGCCGGCGAAGTCGAGGAAGGGCGCGGCCGGCGTCCCCATCGAGGGGATCACCCGGGCCAGGGTCGCGTCCCGGTCGATGGTCCCCTTGATCACGCTGAGGAAGTCGATGCCGTCGCTGACGTAGTGTCGCAGGGCCTCCAGCGCCTCGCCCTGGGTCAGCCCACCGGGGCAGTCCTCGTCCATGGACATCCGGATGCCGATGATGAAGTCCTGCCCCACCGCCTCCCGCACGGCCCGGATCACCCTGCGGGGGAAGGCCATCCGGTGCTCCAGGGACCCGCCGTAGTCATCGGTTCGCTGGTTGGTCGCCGGCGACAGGAAGGCGTCCATCAGGTGCCCGTAGTGCATCAGCTCGATACCATCCAGCCCCGCCTGCGCGCACCGCGCCGCGGCGTCGGCGAAGTCGCGGACGATCCGGTCCAGATCCCACTCCTCGGCGATCTTCGGGAAGGACCGGTGGGCCGGCTCACGGTGGGCCGAGGGATAGACCAGGGGCAGCCAGTCACCGGCATAGTTGCTGGTCCGGCGGCCCAGGTGGGTGACTTGCGTCATCACCGCTGCGCCCTGCTCGTGCACCTCCTCGGCCAGCTGACGCAGCCAGGGCACCACCTCGTCCCGGTGCAGCTGCAGATTGCCGAACGAGGGCGGGCTGTCCGGCGAGACCACCGCGGACCCGCCGATCATGGTGAGCGCCACCCCGCCCCGGGCCTTCTCGACGTGATAGTTGCGGTACCGGTCCTTCGGGAGGCCGTCCTCGGCATACGCAGGCTCGTGCGAGGTGCTGACGATGCGGTTGCGCAGTGTCAGCGACCTGAGCTGGAAGGGCTCCAGCAACGGATCGAGGTGCTCCACATCGCCAGTGTGACTCCCTTTACTCCTGAAGAGAATCAACAGTTATCACAGTTGACCGTGCAATACTTCTGCATGATTGATCCTCGTCTGCAGGTGCTCCGGGTGGTCGCCGCCCGGGGCACGGTCACCGCGGCAGCACACGACCTGAGCTACACCCCGTCCGCGGTCTCCCACCAGCTGCGCGGCCTGGCCCGGGACCTCGGCGTCACCCTCCTGGAGCCGGACGGCCGCGGCGTCCGACTGACGGCGGCAGCCCGGGTCCTGCTGGAGCGGGCCGATGAGCTCTATGCCCGGTGGGAGGAGATCCACGCCGAGGTCGCGGAGGCGGATCCGGAGGCTGCCGGTGCCGTGCGACTGTGCGGGTTCTCCACCGCAGCCGCTGCCCTCCTGCCGTCGGTCGCGGCCCGAGTGCGGGCCGCACACCCGCGGAGCACGGTGCGGATCATCGAGGCCGACCCAACCGAGTGCTTTGAGCTGTTGCTCGCCGAGCAGGCCGACCTGGCGGTCGTGGTCGCCGTCCCGGGGCTGCCCTCCACCACCGATCCGCGCTTCGAGCAGGAGAGCGTGCTGGACGACCCGCTCGACCTGCTGGTGCCGACCGACCACCCGCTGGCCACCCGGTCCTCCGTGCTGCTGCGGGAGGCGGCCGACGAGTCGTGGATCCTGGACCGCCCCGGCAGCCCGTTCCACCAGCTCACCCAGACTGCCTGTGCCACCGCCGGCTTCTCCCCCTTCGTCGCCCACGAGGCCGCCGAGTGGGAGACGGGGGCAGCCCTGGTCGACGCAGGGCTCGGAGTCGGTCTGGTGCCCCGGCTCGCACGGCTCCCGGGTGGCTACCGGATCACCCGTGTCCCGCTGCGCGGCGACCCGACGCCGGCGCGGCACATCCGCAGCAGCATCCGCCGGGGCAGCCGGCGTCAACCGGCCCTGGCCACCGCCCTCACCGCACTCGCCGAGGCGGCTCGCCGCAGCTCAGCCCCCGGCCGCACCGACTGGCAGATCTAGCACCTGCCCCGCGACGGCCCGGGCCACCTCGGGGTGCTCGCTCGCGAGCAGCCCGGCAGCAAAGAGCAGGTAGGTCGAGTCGACCGCTGGGTGGGCGTCCTCCGGCGGACGCCAGCCACCGCCGTGGTCGGTCAGCACCGCGCGCAGCAGTGCCTCCGCCCCGCCACCGGGCGCGTGGCGCAGCACGCCACCGGAGCCCAGCAGGTGCCGGACATTCTGCAGCGGCCGCGGCGCCTCGCCCGGGTTGCCGGGCCGGGCGTGCCTCCTGGCCGCGGTGATCGCCGCCAACCTGCCCAGCTCGAGGTCCAGACCCTGCTCGTCCGTCCCCGCGGCCGGCAGGGTCGCCGGCTGCTCGTGCACCCGCCGGACCCAGTCGCCGAGCGCAGCCTCGTGGTGCACCGGCAGCGCCTCGGCCACTGCCGCCTCGAGCACCCCTGGGGCACTCCACCGCATGCCGAGGTCCCCCTCGACGGTGCGAGCGTGCCACAGCCGGGCCACCACCTCCTTGCGCAGCGTGGCGTCCTCGCCCTCCGGGGTGATGACGGCGTAGACGTCGGTCGTCGCGCCGCCGATGTCGATGACCATCACGTCCTCCCCGCTCGCCGCGGCGAGGCGCTCGACCCCGGTGAGGACCGCATCGGGGGTCGCAGCGCGCACCAGGGAGCCGAACAGCGGCCCCTTCGACAGACCCTTGCCCCCGATGACGTGCTGCAGGAAGACCTCCCGAATCGCGGCGCGGGCCGAGGCGGGCTCCACCACCCCGATGCGTGGCAGCACGTTGTCTGCCAGGACGTAGGAGCGCCCGGTCGCCTCGAGTTCGCCGACGACCTCCTCGCGGGCGTGCACGTTGCCGGCCACCACGACGGGGGCGCCGACGCGGGAGCGCGCCAGGCGACGCGCGTTGTGCAGCAGCACCTCCGCATTACCCCCGTCGGTGCCACCGACCAGCAGCACGATGTCGGGCCGGTCGGCCCGCAGCGCGGCCACGTCGGCGGTGCGCAGGGCCCCGGTGGCGACGTGCACGACCTTGGCCCCGGCACTCAGGCCGACGCGGTGCCCGGCCTCCGCGGTGACCTGACGCTCATAACCCACGACGGCCAGCCGCAGCCCGCCGCCGGCGCTGGAGCAGAGCAGCACCCGGTCGGTGTCCTCGAGGTCGGGCACGTCGTGGCCGTCCCCGGTGAACTGTGCCACCAGCGCACGGACCCCATCGAGCACGTCCGTGTCCACCGTGGTCGGCGACGCGGCACGGGCCAGCAGGGCCCCGTCGGGGGCGAGCAGGGCCGCCTTGGTGAAGGTCGAGCCGACGTCGACGCAGAGCAGGGTCAGCTGAGCAGTTGCCACACGGACATGATGACAAGCAGGGCGGCTCCCGCCGCCATCAGGACCAGGCCGCTGAGGATCTTCGGCTGGGCGGCGGCGGGGTCAGGCCCTGCGCCCTCCACGCCGAAGCCGACCTCGGTGCCGATGTCCAGGGTGCCGGGAGGTCCCCCGAAACCACCCTTGCTGCCCAGGTCAGCCCGGGCCTGTTCACGCTGCCGACGACCCCACACGAAGACGACGGCCCCGATGACGACCAGGAGCACGGGGAGCCCGAACCGCAGCGCTACGTCCATGGGACGCAAACCTGCCACAACCCCACGTGAGCCGCCAGCGCGACGGCGCGTGTCGGCATACCCCGGTCTGTCCGGCCCGGGAGGTCACCGCCACCAGCCCGGGAGGTCACCGGCACCAGAGGACCACAGGATCCACCGCGACCGATGCCCTCCGGGAGGCTGTGCTCGTTTGCCCCCCCGAGAGGCTGTGCTCGTTCACCTCCGGGAGACTGTGCACGTTGACGCCCGGGAGGCTGTGCTCGTTGCGGCAGGTCGGCGCATACTGGAGTCATGCGTCAGTCCCGCCCCGAGATCCCAGGTCCCCCGCTGCCCGGTCGCTCCGAGGCACTCCCCGACATCCCGGTGACCCACGAGGTGCTGGGCACGCCCCTGCACGGGCCGTGGGGCGAGAGCGCGGAGATCCTCTATGTCGCGATGGGCTGCTTCTGGGGCACCGAGCGGATCTTCTGGAAGCTGCCCGGGGTCCTCACAACAGCCGCCGGCTACATGGGCGGGCTCACGCCCAACCCGACCTATGAGGAGGTCTGCAGCGGGCGCACAGGGCACGCCGAGGCCGTGATCGTCGCCTATGACCGGTCGCAGATCGACCCCGAGACGCTGCTGAAGTCGTTCTGGGAGAACCACGACCCGACCACGCAGGACCGACAGGGCAACGACCGCGGCACGCAGTACCGCTCCGCGATCTACTGGACCACCCAGGAGCAGGAGGCGGCCGCGCTGGCGACGCACGACGCCTTCCAGCAGGTGCTCACCGACAACGGCTACGGCGAGATCTCGACCGAGTTGGCGCCGGCATCGGAGGTGGGTGCGTTCTACTACGCCGAGCGTGTCCACCAGCAGTATCTGCACAAGAACCCGATGGGCTACTGCAACCACGGACCGAACGGCATGACCTGCCCGGTCGGTGTGCTGCGCCAGGACCAGCTGCCCAGCCAGGAGTCGGTGCTGCGCCAGGAGTGAGTCACGACGGAAGCGGTCGCGCTCTGCTATCACACGATATCGCTCGGCCGCCTCGCGCAGTGTCCTTCCTCAGGAGTCTCCCGCTCCCACCGTCCACCAGTCCTCGCCCGGTCTCAGCGGATGCGACAGTCGGGCTGACCGAAACTGGTCATCGTCACACGAGAACCAATCCACCAGGGTGATCCCGCACGAGGCCGCCATCTGCCGCAACCGGGCGAAGCGCTCCGTGGACTCCTTGCTTGGCGCACCGAGCTGGACCGGCTCGTCGAGATAGGCGACGGCAGCCTCCGCGCCGTGGCCCAGATGGATCAGGCACGCGAGGAAGGCGGGGTCGATCGGCTCGACCCGGTCCGTGATGGCCATTCTGCGCATCGTGCCGTCGGCGTCGGCGAAGAAGACGAGCAGTTTGCGCGGACCGAACGCCCGCTGGTCCAGCACCAAGGACCAGGCGTCATCGCGCAGGTTGCCAACCTCCGATGATTCCGGGTCGGTCACGGTGTAGCCGTCTACGACAATTTCTCGCTCCGTCTGCTGCATGGCCAGCACGGTAGAGGGAAGCTCGCCTGACGCGCTGAAGATATCCACAGGCGATCGGTCCGGCGCGCTGACTACTGTCGTTGTCATGGCTGACACCGACTGGGCGCAGAGCACCAGCCGGGTCATCTTCATGTGCGGACCGGCGGGGTCTGGCAAGTCCACCATCGCCCGCCGTCTCGAGCGTGACGGCATGGTGCGTCTGTCGATCGACCAGTTGGCGTGGGACCGCGGGTTCCGCAGGATGCCGCTGCCCGAGGAGGTGCACCGGTCCATCGAGGCCACCCTGCGCGCGCACCTCGTTGCCCATGTCGCCAGGGGCACGGATGTGGTCCTGGACCTCTCCTTCTGGTCGCTCGCGATGCGTGAGGACTACCGGGCGCTGTTGCGCCCTCTCGGCATCGAACCCGAGACCCTGCATCTGGCCACCAACCGGGAGACCTGCCTGAGCCGGGTGCGTGCACGGGCGGCGGACCACGAGGACGACTTCCAACTGTCCGAGGACCTCGCAGCCCTCTACTTCGACCACTTCGAGGTCCCGACCTCCGCAGAGGGGCCACTCACCGTGCTCGGCCGCGACGACTGAACCGAGCCGCCACTCAGCCGCGGCGGCGGGTCCGCGCCGTGGCCGGGGCCGTCCAGGGGTCCTCGGGCCACGGGTGCTTCGGATAGCGCCCCCGCATCTCGGCCCGCACCTGGGCATACGGCCCGGACCAGAACGACGCCAGGTCATCAGTCACCGCCAGCGGGCGCCCCGCCGGTGAGAGCAGGTGGAAGAGCACCGGCACCCCCGCCACCTGCGGGGTCTGCGCCCACCCGAAGCATTCCTGGAGCTTCACCGCGACGACCGGTCTGCCATCCGGGTCATCGACGGCCGGATAGTCGATGCGCACGTCCCGCCCGCTCGGGACGGCCAGTCGCTCGGGTGCCAGCTCCCCCAGCCGCGCCGCCTCGGGCCAGGGCAGCAGCCGCCGCAGCGGGTCGTGCAGGTCAACCCGGTCCGCACGACCGCCAGCGGCAAGTTTCTCGACCTCGGGGCCAAGCCACTCCGGCCAGCGTTCGACGAGAGCAGCATCAGAGACGTCGGGCCACGGGGCACCGTGCACCCGCCGCAATAGGGCCAGGCGACGCCGCAGTGCATCGGCGGTCGGTGACCAGGTGAAGATCCCCAGCCCGTGGGCCGCGAGCGCCGACTCCACCGCCTCCCGGGCCGCCTGTGCGCTGGGACGCACTGCGACAGAGGAGAGTTCGATCGCGCCGAGGGCCCTGACCCGGCGTGCCGTCACCTGGTGATCGTGGAAGGTCGCCGTCATCCGGTCGGTGAGCAGACCGGCGGCCGCGAGCTCGGCCGAGTCCTGCGTGAGAGGTGCCGCGGAGCGGATGACCGCGCCGGTCCCGGCTGCGACCCGTCCCTGAGCTCTGGCCACCTCCGCGACGGCCAGCCACTCCTGACCCAGCAGGCTGCCGGGCGGGACGGCCGCTCGCGTGCCCGAGGCGAGCAGATAGACCTCACCCGCCCGTCGCGCGACGCGGTCGGGGTGCGCCAGCGCGACGACGAGACCGGTGGCATCGCCAGCGGAGGCGCCGCGCGGATGGCCCGCCGGATCACTGGTGCTCGACCGGGTGGAGTCAGTATGCCGAGTGGCCAGGTCACGCAGTCGCCGCACCTCCTCCTGCCACCGGCTGACGCCCGGCGCGGTCCCACGCCGCAGGGCACGCAGGAGTGCCGGCAGGTCGGCGCCGTCCGGTCGGTGGTCATCGGCCAGTGCCGCCACCACCTCCGCTGCGGCACGACTGCCGACCACCTCGGCCCCGTCGAGCAGGGCCCGTGCCAGGCGGGGATCGGCGGGCACCTCCGCGAGGCGACGCCCCAGCGCCGTGACGCGACCGTCCTCCCCCACGGCGCCCAACCTGCGCAGGACGGCCTCCGCGTCGGCCACCGCGCCGACCGGCAGCGCGTCCGGCAGCGCCAGCCCCTCGCCCCGGGGCGCGCCCCAGCAGGCCAGAGTGAGGGCCGGTCCGACCAGGTCGGCGACCAGCACCTCGGGCGTCACGTGCGCGGGCATCGCCGCGAAGGTCGTCTCGTCATAGCAGCGCACCGCCAGGCCCGGTCCCTGCCTCGCGGCCCGCCCCGCCCGCTGGATCGCGGCGTCCCGGGACGCCGCGACCGTCACCAGCCCGGACATGTCGCGGGCGGCGTCGCGGCGGGGCTCCCGGGCCAGGCCGGCGTCGACCACCAGACGCACGCCGGGGACCGTGAGGGATGACTCGGCAAGCGAGGTCGACACGACGAGGCGCGGCCGGTCACCCGGGGTCGAACCCGCCGTCACCCGGTCCTGAGCCCGACTGTCGAGCCGGCCGTGCAGCTCGAGGACCTCGGCGCCGGGGACCAGACGCCGGAGGCGTGCTGCGACGCGGTCGACCTCCCGGACCCCAGGGACGAAGATCAGGGCGTCGGGGGGCGAGGAGCCGTTGTCGCCTTCGGTCAAAGTCAGGGAGGCGGCGGCCTGACCGTGGGCCTCAGCGGCAGTCACCGCAACGTGCTCCAGAAAGGAGTCGGCCACACCCCGGGCGTCGGTGCGCGGACCTACTGGAGGCGACCAGCGCATCTCCAGCGGGTGCAGCGCGGAGGGGCAGTCCACGACCGGCGCAGGCCCCCGCCCATCGTCTCCGAGCAGCGTGGCGAAGCGCGGTGCGTCCAGGGTCGCCGACATCGCCACCAGGACCAGGTCCTCGCGCAGCATGCGGACCTCGGCCAGCATCCCCACCAGCAGGTCGGTCTCCAGGCCCCGCTCGTGGACCTCGTCGAGGATCACTGCGCCGGTGCCGGGCAGATCCGGGTCGGCCAGTAGTCGTCGCAGCAGGATCCCCGGCGTGCAGAACTCCACGCGGGTGCCGGCCGTGACCCGCCGTTCGCCCCGCACGGTGAAGCCGACGAAGTCACCCACCGGCGTGGCGGTCAGGCTGGCCAGCCGGCGGGCGGCGGCCCGCGCGGCAACCCTGCGGGGCTGGACCACCAGGACCCGACCGGCCACCTCATCGGCAAGTGCAGGCGGCACCAGGGTGGTCTTGCCCGTCCCCGGCGGTGCCTGGACGACGGCCACTCCCCGCTCGCGGACGGCGGTCTGCAGGGCGGGCAGGGCGGCTGCGAAGGGCAGACCCTCCCCCATCCTGCTCAGTTCGGTGCTCACGCGGTGGGTCGCTTGGCCCGGCCGAGCCAGACATAGCCCCACGGCTTGCTCACCGACCCGCCGGGCACATACCAGGACTCGAGCACGTCGAGGTCGAACCCGGCGGCTCGGACCAGATCGGGGATCGGGCGGGTGAGGTGACAGCCGCCAGCGAGCCGCCGCTGCAGCGGCTCGAGCCGGTGCTGCCACCGACGCACCCTCTCATCGGGGGCCAGGCCGTGCTCCAGGAAGTGCAGGGCACCATCCGGCCGGAGCACCCGGCCCGCCTCAGCGAGGGCCGCTACCGGGTCGGCGACCGTGCACAGCGAGAAGGTCACCAGCACCGCGTCCACGCTCCCCGTGGGCAGAGCGAGCGACTCGGCCGTCAGATCACCGCGCGTCACTGGCACGGTGCTGGTGGTGCGGGTCCGCTCGGACAGCTGCCAGGACAGGTCCGAGGGCTCGACGGCGGTCAGCGACCGCACCGGGGCGGGCAGGTGCCTCAGGTTGAGGCCGGTGCCGAAGCCCAGCTCGACGACGTCGCCGGTGAGGTCAGCACAGACCCGCTCCCGATAGCCGGCCACGACGGGGTTGTCCAGGGTGGCATGCGTCAGCCGCGGCACGACACGCTCGGTCCACCAGCCCATGGGCCCCAGTGTGTCAGGACCGGGTCGAGCGATCAGAGGTCCGGGCACGTGAGCAGGCTGCGAGCTCCGGTGGCGGGGTGTCCGGGCAGTTCAGGAATCCTGCGCATCGTGCCAGCGCAGCGACCGCAGTGCCCGCAACGTGTTCCACCGGCTCGGCGCGCCGTCACCCTCCTCCAGCTCGAAGTGGATCAGGCCCGGGTGGGTGTTCTCCTGCAGCCAGGTGCCGTCGGGCTGCCGTCGGTCCCGCACCAGGTCGGCAGCCTCGGCCAGGCGCGGATCCGGCGTGCCTCCCACTGCCCGGAAGTAGTCGAGACCCCGCAGCACGTCGTAGTGCCACTGCGGCGGAAAGGAGAACTGCAGCCACGCTGGGTCCACGACCTCACCGGTGCTGGCTCGGCGGAACAGGCCCCGGCGCAGGAGATACTCCTCCCCGCCCTGGCGTGCCGCAGCCACCGCCTGGGAGCCACCGGCCCGCTCATACTCCAGCAGCCCGTCCAGCACGCAGATCGTGGTGTGGAACGAGGACCGGGTCGAGCCGTTCTCCACCTCGCAGTTCCAGCCGCCGTCCTCGAGCTGCTCGCCGAGCAGGCGGGTGACGGTGCCCTCGACGTCCTGCCCGAAGTAGGCACCGATCGCGACCGCCCCACCGTTGATGCAGGGCTCGACCTCGCCCTCGAAGAACGGCTCACCGGCATACTCCCACCGGCAGTGGTCCCGGACTCCCTCGACCGCCGTGCGCACCGCCGGGTCAGCAGGGTCGACACCGCAGTCGCGCAACAGCCGCAGGGTCGGCAGGGTCGCCACCCACGGTTGCGCCTCCGGATCACCGACCACCGGACCCGGTGGGCGCCAGCCAGTCCCCGGGAAGCATGCCCCGCCAGCCCACTGCCCGTCCTCCTGCAGGTCCAGCAACCGTTGCGCCCACCCGCTGGTGGCCACGAGGGCTCGCTCGGCCGCCACCTCCTGCTCCGAGGCAGCCGTCAGGTCGCGCAGCACCTGCCAGCGGATCGCCGGGTCTCCTGCCAACAGCCATTCCGTCACGTCGTCGTCGCGTTGCATGTCCGCGAGGCTAGAGGCCATTGCGGACGGAATCCTTCCGGCTTCCTCCAGGCGCCGCTGCGGATCACCGACCAGGGTCACTGTGTGGCACGGCCGGTCAGGTCAGGGTCACATCAGGTCAGGTCAGGAAAGGTCAGGGCCGCGGCGGCTGCCCCTCGATCGAGGCGATCACGGCCGGCCGCAGGTCGGCGGCAGCGATGACGGCGTCCACCGAGCCGACCTCCACGGCTCGGTGGATGTTGTGCACGCTGTCGAACTCGGCCGCGACCTCGCTGATCTTGTCCGCCCGCAGGCCTGCGCGGACGTCAGCCAGCTCGACCATCAGCGCCGCCCGCTGCTCCTGCGGTGCCGCGCTGATCCGTTCCTGCAGGGCCTTGACCTCCGGGCTGGCTGCCGCCCGCTTCTCCACCTCGCCGGCGAAGACGACCGCTGCTGCCGGAGCACCGCCCAGGACCGAGGCGAACGAGCCCTCGATGGCGAGCACCGTCATCCGGGGGTTGAGCCGCTTGGAGAAGACCACGAAGGCGCCGCCGTGATAGCGGGAGATCACACAGAAGACGATGGGGCCCTCGAAGTTGACGATGGCCCGACCGATCTCGGCGCCGTACTCCAGCTGCAGGTGCCGCATCGAGTCCGGTGACCCGTCGAAGCCAGACAGGTTGGCCAGCACGACCAGCGGACGGTTGCCGCTGGCGGCGTTGATCGCCCGGGCCGCCTTCTTGGATGAGCGCGGGAACAGCGTGCCGGCGGTGTAGGTGTCCGGGCCGTCGGTGGGTGGGAACCCGTGCCGCGGGACAGGCCGGGACTCGATGCCCAGCAGCGCCACCGGGTGGCCACCGATATGGGCGTCCTGCACGACCGCGGTGTCGGCGTCGGCCATCCCCGCCCACCGCTCGAGGGTCGGGTGGTCCTGGTCCACCAGGGCGGCCATCACCGTGCGGATGTCGAACGCCTTCTTGCGGTCCGGGTTCTTCTCGGCGGAGAAGATGTCTCCCACCGTGGTGAAGTCCGGCGCGGCCGGGTGCGAGTGCGGGTATGCCGTGACGTCCCGGTCCGCGGGGTCGCTCGTCTGCTGGCGGCGCGGCCCGGAGTCCCCGGGTGCGGTGTAGGTGTGCTCGTAGTGCGCCATCAGGGTGTCGACGGCACCGGCCAGGTCACGTGCCCAGTACTGCGCCTGCCCGTTGGGCCCCATCACCCGGTCGTAACCGCCGATGCCGTGGTTGTCCTCGGCCGAGACGCCGCCGGAGAAGTCCAGCGACTGCTTGCCGGTGAGGACCATCGCGCTGTCCGGGGTCATGACCAGGATGCCCTTGGTGTGCATCAGCATCGTGGCCTCGGCGTTCCAGTAGGGCTGGGCGCCGACGTTGATCCCTGCGACGACGACATTGATCTCGCCGCCGGCCTGGGTGAACTCCACGATCCGCTTCAGGGCCGCGGCGACCCAGTCCATGTTCTCGGTGCCAGAGTCCATCGAGACCCGTGCGCCCGCGGAGACGGCGAACCACTCCACTGGCACGCCCATCTGCTCGGCGAGGTCGATCGCGGCGATCACCCGGGAGCACTCGGGCTCGGACAGGGCGCCCAGCGCCTTGATCGGGTCGCCACACAGCACGACGCGCGTCACGCCCTCGGGGTGCAGCGCCGTCGGGGTCGTCACGACGGCGACGATGATCCCGGCGGTGTTCAACCCCGGCGCCCGGTCGACCGGCACCAGCCGGCCGCTCTCGTCCAGGTCGTGCTCGACGAGGGTGCCCCCCTCACCTGTCAGGGCGTCGGCCAGCTCGTAGGGGTAGACCAGCCCGCGCCGCCTGGCCCGGAGCACCTTGCTGCCGTAGTCGTCCAGCGGCTTCAGAGGCTCGGTCGGAGGCGCTTCGAAGGAGGCGATCACGCCGGCGCCGGACTTGGCATGGAACCGGATGGCCACAGGGGTCGCCGACCCATCGGGCCTGGCCACCCGCCCCTGGGCCACGACCTCCTCGAGCCCCGCCCGCTCGGTCAGCGGGGTGATCTTGTGCTGCAGGGCAGCCAGCTCGGCCGGCTTGGCCTCGATGACCGGCCAGACCTGCACCCAGACGTGGTTGGTGTCGAGCTGGACACCCTCGGCGCCTCGCTTGGTGCGAGCCCGCCGGATCGCCTCCAGACAACTCTCCACGGCCCGCTCCCCCTGGGGCAGGCTGACGACGGCACCGTCCTCGTCGCGGATGACGCTCAGCTGCCGGACCTGGGCCAGGGCCACCAGGCGCCGGTCGGCCGGGTTGTCGGGGGCCACGCACTCATACAGCAGCACGTCGTCGGGGGCCTCGATGCGGGTGATGTCGAACTCTCGGAGGCGCCACAGGTCCAGGCGGCGCCCCACCATCGGGTGGACGTGGCGCACCAGGACGTCCTCCTGCGTGCCGCCGTGGTCGTCGGGTCGGAAGGTGAGGTAGTCGACCTCGCGGCCGCCGCCCGGGCACCCGGCGACCGCAACGCGACGGCAGTCCGGCGCGAAGGCCAGACCGGCCAGCACCGCGGCCAGCTCGGCGCTGGCATCCTCGGAGGACTCGGGCAGGTCCGGCCAGCGCAGATAGAGATCCATGACGACCTCGCCCACCTGGCGCGCGGCGCCCACCTGGTCGGTGAGCTCGGCCACCAGGGCCGAACCCGGGTCGCGGAGCTCGTCGAGGGTGCCGACCGTCGTGATCAGGCGGGTCGGGCGGTCGTCGAGCACGTAGTCGGCGAGCACCACTTCCCGGTCGGCGGCGGTGAGGCGTTGCACGTCGTGCAGGTCGTGCTCCCGGTAGTGCCGGCGCACCAGCACCTCCAGCAGCGGCTCCCAGCGCGGGATGCCCAGCTCGAGCCGGTCGGAGAGGATCCCGGCGATCTGCACGGGGATCGCCGCGATCGCCTCGATCCGGGCGGCGCGGTCCGGCGCGTCGCGCGTCTCGGCGAGCGCCGCGACCTCCTCGGCCAGACCGTCCAACGCCTCCGCACGGACCGCGGCCACCATCTGCTGGTCGAACCAGCGGAACCGGATGCTGCGGGCCATGTCACCGATCGCGGGGTGCCGCAACTGTGTGGCGCGGACCAGCCGCTCCAACACCAGGCGCGCCTCGGTCGCCCACCCGCTGGGGGGCGGTGGCTCGGCGAGCCAGGCCTGCAGCACCGCGGTGACGACCTGGAGGTCCTTGACCGTGCGCTGCTGGGCGAGGAACACCCGGAAGACCGCGTCCTCCAGGCCCACACTGCGCTCCAGGTCGGTCACGGCATAGTGCGAGAGCACCTGGAGCAACCGCTCGCTGAAGGTCTCGGGCAGGGCGCCACGCTCCACATCGAGGCTCTGCAGGTAGGTGTGGAAGTGCTCCCGCGGGCTGTGCACGCGCAGCTCGGTGCGCTCCTCGGCCTCGCTCGGCCGGTTGCGGCTGAGCTCGGCCAGGTCGGCGAACGTCGCCAGCAGCTCCATCTCGCCCTCGAGGACGTCGGCGCCCTGCTCACGCAGCTCGGCCCGCACCTGCAGATAACGCGGCAGCAGGTCGCGGTCATCGTCCAGCGGCACGTCATAGCCGAGCACCCGGGAGACCAGGGCCGACCGTATGCCGTCAGCCCGGGACTGCAGGGACGGTGCCTCCGGGGCGGGGGGCAGGTCGAGGTCGGGACCGTCGGCGGTGGCCGGGTCGGGGTCCTCGGCTCCGGCGTCCGCGGTGGGCTCCAGGCGCACCAGGGGTGCGCCGGTCTCGACCTGGCTGCCGGTCCGGACCAGGAGCTCGCGGACCCGGGCCGCGAACGGCGCCTGGATCACGGTCTCCATCTTCATCGCCTCCAGGACCAGGACCTGGGACCCGGCAGCGACCTCGTCGCCGACGGCCACGGGGGTGGCGACCACGAGCGCCGGCGACGGCGCACGGACGATGCCGCCCTCGTCGCGACTGACGCGGTGGATGACCTCGTCGACCTCGACCAGGTGGGTCGGGCCGTGGATGGCACTGACGATGCGGTGCCGCCGGCCGTTGACGGTCAGGCGGCCGTGGAACTGGCCGAGGCGCTCGACCTCGGCGTCGACGGTCTGCTCCTGCCCTGCACCGGCCACGGTGACCCGGAACCGCTGGGGCCCGGTCTGCACCGCTGTGACCTGGTAGGTGACTCCACGCAGCTTCAGATCGACCGGGCGGCCCACCTGGTGCTGGACCTGCGGCCGGCCGCCGCGAGCAGTCTCCAGCAGGCGACGGACCTCGACCTGCAGCTCGTCCATGTAGGCGTCGATGCCCGCCTGCACCAGGGCCACGCCCGAGTGCTGGTGGCTGACCAGGCGCCCCTCCGCCCGCACCCGGTCGATCCAGCCGGTGTCACACCACACGGGCGTTCCGCCCCCGTGCTCCCCCGATACAACCCCCGCTGGCCCGTCCGGCCCGACAACCTCGGGCTCCTGCAGCAGCTGCAGGATGAAGCTCTTGTTGGTGGCGCCGCCCTCGATGACGACAGTGGTCTCCCCGACGGCCCGGCGCAGCCGCGACAGCGCCTCAGCGCGGTCCTGGCCGTGGGCGATGATCTTGGCGATCATCGAGTCGAAGTCGGCCGGGATGGTGTCGCCCTCACCGACCCCGGTGTCCACCCGGATGCCGGGTCCGGTCGGGAACTCCAGCAACGAGATCCGCCCAGGCGCGGGCGCGAAGTCACGGTCCGGGTCCTCGGCGTTCAGGCGCGCCTCGACCGCGTGGCCACGCTCGGTCGGCCGCTCCCCCTCCAGCCGCCCGCCGGTGGCGACGTGCAGCTGCGCGCGCACCAGGTCAACGCCGGTCGTGGACTCGGTGATCGGGTGCTCGACCTGCAGGCGCGTGTTGACCTCCAGGAAGGCGAACTGCTGATGTTGCGGCTGATAGAGGAACTCGACCGTGCCGGCACCCTGATAACCGACCGCCAGGACCAGCCGCTCGGCGGCTGCCTTGAGCTCCTCGGACTGCTCGGTGCTCAACAGCGGGGAGGCGGACTCCTCGATGACCTTCTGGTTGCGGCGCTGCACCGTGCAGTCGCGCACGCCCAGGGCCCACGCTGTGCCGTGACTGTCGGCGATGACCTGCACCTCGACGTGCCGGGCGCCCGTGACCAGGCTCTCCAGGAAGACGATGCCGCTGCCGAACGCGCGCTCTGCCTCGTCGCGGGTGCGCTGGAAGACCTCCCGCAGCTCGGCCTCATCGGCCACCTTGCGGATCCCCCGGCCGCCGCCGCCGGCTGTGGCCTTGAGCATCAGCGGGTAGCCGATCTCGGCCGCGCGGGAGACTGCCTCCTCCACGGTGTCCAGACCAGACCGGCTCCAGGGCGCGACCGGGACCCCCACCTCCTCGGCGATCAGCTTGGAGCCGATCTTGTCGCCCAGCTTGCGCATGGCCTCGGCGCTGGGCCCGAGGAAGGTGATGCCCAGCCGGTCGCACAGATCCACGAACGCCGGGTCCTCGGCCACGAAGCCCCAGCCCACCCAGACCGCGTCCGCCCGGGTCTCCACGAGCGCCTGCTCCAGCACCGCCAGGTCGAGGTAGGGGCGCGCCGAGGCGGGGCCCAGCAGGTGGGCCGAGTCCGCTTCCCGGACAAACATCGCTCGCCGGTCGACGTCGGTGTAGAGCGCGATCGTGTGCAACCGCGGCCCGCCAGCCGCATTGTGGTCCCGCACGGCGTGGATCAGCCGGACCGCGGCCTCACCTCGGTTGACGATGGCGATACGAGAGAACATCCGTCTCCAACTTGATCGGGCGCGGGGGCCGGTGACAGTCGTGCATGCCGACGTTGCCATGTTCGGGTGACTACTCGCTAGTCGACGCCCCGATGCGCGGCAGCATCAGTCCCACACAAGGGGTGCCGCCACGTTACTCCCAGGGATCGCCGCCCACCGGCATACCGACACCGCCCCCGCAGCCACGTGGGGTGCGAGGGCGGTGGGTATGCCGCGGGGTCGGGTCGGTCGGCCTCTCACCAGTGTGGTGGGCCGCCCCGACCGGGGGTCACGGCGAGGTCGGTGCGCCCGGCATCTCCATGATCGAGGAGGCATCCGGCGCGGTGATGTCCACCGGCTGGCCCCAGTCGTCCATCTTCATGACGGTCTCGGCACCCTCGAGGTCGAAGGTCACCTGGCGCATGAAGTTCTGGTCGTCCAGCCACACGTCGTAGGTGATCTCGGCGGGCATGCCCGCGGCGCCTGCGTCCTCCAGTGCCGTGGTGTCGAGCAGCAGCTCGTAGTGGTTCAGCGACTCGCCGTCCACGTCCTCGGCACCGACGAAGGTGACCTTCTGGGCACCGGTCTCCCAGTCGTCCCACTGCGAGGTCATGTCGATCTGGTTGGTGAACTCCTCGGAGTCCTCCCCCATGACCTCCTCCAGCGGCATCTGGATGAACTGCCCCTCCTCGGTCACGCCGGGCATCGACATGTAGGCGTCGCCGTCGATCATGATCATGTGGACGGTGCCCATGCCGGGCATCTCCATGTTGATGTCCATCGCCGGGGAGCCGGACAGGTCGGCCTTGCCGATCATCGTGACTGCCTGGCCCTCCATCTGCATGTCCATGTTCATGGTGAAGGAGGTCATCTGGTCCATGCCGGGGCTCTTCAGCTGCTCGACGAACGCGGCCGGCTCGATCTCCTCGCCCGCCGCGGCGTCGCCGCCGGCGTCGCCACCCTCGGACCCGGTCTCGGCGTCCTCGGTCTCCGCACCGCTGTCGGTGTCCTCGGTCTCGGCGCCGCTGTCGGTGTCCTCGGTCTCCGCACCGGTGTCGGTGTCCTCGGTCTCGGCGCCAGCGTCGGCGTCGGCGTCCTCGGTCTCGTCGGTGCCCGCGTCGGCTCCCGAGTTGGTGCCGGGCTCCTCAACCTCGGGCGAGTCCTCGCCACAAGCCGCCAGCGTGAGCACGAGTGCTCCGCTCGCCGCGATCATCCCCCACGTCGTGGTGTTGCGTCGCATTTCTCTGCCTTCCCTCTGGTGCGGCACGTCGTGCCTGGTGCAGGCACAGCGTGCCTTGTTCACCTCATGGTTTCACAGCCAGCGCATGTGCTGTGTTCTTATTGATCCAACTGATTGACGACTCGCAGAGCCCTGAGGTTCCATGAACGGCAACACCACTTTCCGGCACCACGACACCGCCGTGCTGTCCGTCACGGCTGTCGATGCGCCTGTGGTGGTCACCTCGGCACAGTTCGACCAGCAGCTGGCCGCCACCTATGAGCGCACCAGCATGAGGTCCGGCATGCTCTCCCGCCTCGCCGGGATCCAGGAGCGCCGCTGGTGGCCCGAGGGCACCACCTTCGTCGACGGTGCGATCGAGGCCGGAGCCAAGGCGATCGCCGAGGCCGGGGTCGACCCGGCCCGCATCGGCCTGATGATCAACACCTCCGTCAGCCGCGAGCACCTGGAGCCCTCGATCGCGGTCAGGGTCCACGCCGAGCTCGGCCTGCCGTCCAGCTGCCTGAACTTCGACCTGACCAATGCCTGCCTGGGCTTCGTCAACGGCATGCAGCTCGCGGCGACGATGATCGACGCCGGCCAGATCGACTACGCCGTGATCGTGGACGGCGAGGGCTCGCGCCCCGCGCAGGAGAGCGCCCTGGCGCGGCTCGCCGGTCCCGATGCGACCGCCGAGGACCTGCAGAACGAGTTCGCCACCCTCACCCTCGGGTCGGGAGCTGCCGCGATGGTCCTGGGCCGCGCCAGCGAGCACCCCGAAGGTCACCGGATCATCGGCGGGGCATCCCGGGCGGCGACCCAGCACCACGAGCTGTGCGTCGGTGACTACGAGAAGATGAGCACGGACACCAAGGGCCTGCTCGTGGCCGGCATGCAGCTGGCCAGCGACCTCTGGGAGGACGCGCGGGAGGACTTCGACTGGACCGACATGGACTGCTATGTCGTGCACCAGGTCTCGACGGTCCACACCGGGCGCACCGCGCAGGTCCTGGGCCTGCCGAGCGACCGCATCCCGCTGACCTTCCCGACCTTCGGCAACATCGGCCCCGCCGCGGTGGCCGTGACCCTGGCCAAGCAGACCGAGCAGCTCACTCCGGGCGACCGGGTGCTGATGATGGGCATCGGGTCGGGACTCAACATGACCTGCCTGGAACTGGCCTGGTGACCACCGGGTCACCACTCCCGCACGGGCTCCCGGGCCTCGACCCGACCTGGTCCCGCACGCTGTCGGCCCCGGACGCCGAGGGCACCCCCCGCACCTGGCACGTGCTCGACAACGGCCCCCTGCTGGCTGCCGCCGGCATCGCCGTCGAGCAGACGCTGCTGTGCGTGCACGGCAACCCCACCTGGTCCTACCTGTGGCGCCGGGTGCTGGCCGAGGCCCCGCGCGGGTGGCGCGTGGTGGCCGTCGACCATCTCGGGATGGGCTACTCCGAGCGCACGGAGTCCCCCCGCACGCTCGGGCAGCGCGTGCAGGACCTGGGGGCGCTGACGCAGGCCCTCGGCATCGACGGCCCAGTCTCCACCCTCGCGCACGACTGGGGCGGTCCGATCAGCCTGGGCTGGGCCCTGGCCCACCGCGACCAGCTCCAGCAGGTGGTGCTGACCAACACCGCAGTCCACCAGCCCGAGGGCTCGCCGCTGCCCAGCGCGATCGCCACGGTCCGCACCCCGCCGCTGCTGGACCTGATCACCCGCCGCACTCCCGGGTTCGTCTGGGCCGCCACCGCCACCTGTCGCCCGGCCCTGCCCGAGGCAGTCCGCGCCTCCTTCGCCGCGCCCTACGCCACCGCCGCACGACGCACGGCCGTGCGGGACTTCGTGGCCGACATCCCGGTCTCGACGGGGCACCTCAGCCACGCGACCCTCACCGAGATCGCCGACGGGCTCGGCGCGCTCGCCGAGGTGCCCTCGCTGCTGGTGTGGGGCCTGGCCGACCCGGTGTTCTCCGGCCGTTACCTGGCAGACCTGCAGGCCCGGCTCCCCCATGCCGACGTGCACACCTATCCGGACGCGTCCCACCTTCCGCTGGAGGACCGTCCCGAGGGTGTCTCGTTGATCTGGGACTGGCTGACCGACCGCCCGGACGAGGTCGCGGCGACGCCCTCCTCCGTGGTCCCGATCCGCATCGACCCGAGTGCACCCGAGCGAACGGCCATCGTGGAGCTCACCGGCGACGGTGGCCACATCACCTTCGGTGCGCTCGCCGACCGGGTCGAGGACCTGGCCCGCGGTCTGCACGCCCGGGGCGTGCGGCGCGGCCAACGAGTGGCGCTGCTGGTGAAGCCGGGGATCGACCTCACGACCGTGCTGTATGCCGTGTGGCGGCTGGGTGCCGTCGCCGTGGTCGCCGACGCCGGACTCGGGCGCCGGCGCCTGGGGGCTGCCCTGCGTGGCGCCGCACCGGATCACGTGATCGGCTTCCCCGCGGCGCGCGCACTGGTGGTCGCGGCGGGGGTCCCGGGGCAGTGGATCCGCCTCGGCAGCGAGGACGTCGCGCTCCTGATGGCCGAGGGCGTGGGCCATCCGATCAGCGACGGCGAGCTCCTCAGCCCCACGGCCGAGCTCGACCGCGACGGGGCCGTCCTGTTCACCTCCGGAGCGACCGGCCCACCCAAGGGCGTCGTCTACACCCGGCGCCAGGTCGGCGCCCAGGTCGCCCTGCTCCGTGACACCTTCGCCCTGCGTCCCGGCGAGCGCTTCGTGGCGGCCTTCGCGCCCTTTGCCCTCTATGGCCCGGCGCTCGGCCTGACCTCTGCCGTCCCGGACATGGATGTCACCGCCCCGGACACGCTCACGGCCGCCACCCTGGCGGACGCGGTCGAGGCCGTCGACGCGAGCATCGTGTTCGCCTCTCCCGCAGCACTGTCCAATGTCGTGGACACCGCCGACGAGCTCTCCGCCGCCCAGCGCGAGCAGCTCCGCCGACCCGAGCTGGTCCTGTCGGCCGGTGCTCCGGTCCCGGCCGCGCTGCTGCGCCGGGTCAAGGAGCTGTTGCCCGCCGCCGAGACGCAGACGCCCTATGGCATGACCGAGGCCCTGCCGGTCGCCACGCTCGACCCCACGAGCCTGGACCCGGACGACCCCGCCGACCAGCAGGCCGGAGTCTGCGTCGGCGTCCCTCTGGAGGGCGTCACCGTGCGGCTGGCCCCGGTGCAGGCCGACGGAACCACCTCCGCGGAACTGACCTCTGCCACCGGCGTGCTGGGCGAGATCGTGGTGCGCGCACCGCACGTCAAGGAGCGGTACGACCGGCTCTGGGGCACCCAGCGCGCCAGCGCCCGCCCGCCCGGCTGGCACCGCACCGGTGACGTCGGGCACCTCGATGACCGTGGTCGGCTCTGGGTCGAGGGGCGACTGGCTCACGTGATCACCACCGCCGAGGGCCCCGTCGCGCCGTATGCCGTGGAGCAGGCCATCGAGACCGTCCCCGGAGTGCGTCGGGCCGCCGTGGTCGGGGTCGGCCCCGCCGGCACCCAGCAGGTCGTCGCGATCGTCGTGCCCCAGGGCGCGAGTGCCCGGCATCGCCGGCAGGCTGACACCACCGTGCCCGCCGAGGTGGCCGCCCGAGTCCGCAAGGCGGCGACACTCCGCGTCATGGCGGGGCCGCAGGACACTGCAGGAGTGCCGGTCGACCTGCGCGGCGTCCCGATCGCAGCGGTGCTGCGCAAGGACTGGCTGCCCGTCGACATCCGGCACGCCGCGAAGGTCGACCGGACCGAGCTGGCCCGCTGGGCGACCACCCTGCTGCACGGCCGGAAGACCGCGCGCGAGAGCTTCCGCCGCCACCCCCGGGCGCCGAGCCGCAGGAGCCGGTGATGCGGGTCCTGGTCACCGGAGCCAGCGGCATGCTCGGCCGGGCCGTCGCGGACACGCTGGCCGCCCGCGGTCAGGACGTCACCGTCCTGCAGCGACGCCCTTCGGGCAGCGCCCACCGGGAGGTGCTCGGCGATGTCGCCGACCCTGCGGCGATCCAGGAAGCCGTCGAGGGGCAGGAAGCCGTCATCCACCTGGCCGCCAAGGTCAACGTGGTCGGCGCCTGGGAGGACTACCGCCTGACCAACATCGAGGGCACGCGCCGCCTGGTCGAGGCGGCCCGGGCCGGTTCCGTGCAGCGGTTCGTGCAGGTCTCCTCCCCGTCGGTCGCGCACGCCGGGGACTCCCTGGTCGGCGCGGGTGCCGGCCCCGCCGACCCGGACCGGGCACGGGGCCACTACGCCCGCAGCAAGGCCGCCGCCGAGCTGATCGCCCTGGCCGCGGACGGTGCCGACCTGACGGTCACCGCGATCCGACCGCACCTGGTGTGGGGGCCGGGCGACACCCAGCTGATCGGCCGCATCCTGCAGCGCGCCCGGGCGGGGCGGCTCCCGGTCCTGGGGCGCGGCACCAGCCTGGTCGACACCACCTATGTCACCAATGCCGCCGACGCGATCGTGGCGGCCCTGGACCGCGCTGACCGGGCCCGTGGGCGTGCCCTGGTCGTGACCAACGGTGAGCCCCGCCCCATCGGTGAGCTGATCCGTGACATCTGCCTCGCCGGCGGTGCCCCTCCGCCGCGGCTGCGCATCCCTGCCCGTGTGGCCTGGGCAGCGGGCGCTACCGTCGAGGGCGCGATGGCACTGTCCCACGTGCTGCCCGGGGTGCCACCGATCACCGAGCCCCCACTCACTCGCTTCCTGGCGGAGCAGCTGTCCACGGCCCACTGGTTCGACCAGCGGGAGACCCGACGCCTGCTGGGCTGGGCGCCCCGCGTGAGCCTGGACGAGGGGCTGCGGCTCCTCGCGGCAGCAACGACCCCGGACGAGGGGCTGCGGCTCCTCGCGGCAGCAACGACCCCGGACGAGGGGCTGCGACTCCTCTCGGCAGCAACGACCCCGGACCAGTAGCCTGGCTCCTGCTGGAACCACCGCGGGCAGGGAGCCGTTGGGACCTGCGGTGGCGATGACACGAGGGACAGAGGCTGAGGCATGAGCAGGGCATCGCGCGCACGGCGTGCAGCGGCCGCAGCTGCCTATGGCGGTGGCGGGGTGGCCGTGGCAGGGCTGGCCGGCTGGGCGTTGCTGCAGGCCGAGGTGCAGGTGGCCAAGCGGGTCATCGGCGACGGCCCGGGCGTCCCTCAGAAGCACGAGGGGACCTATGGCGCGGGTTTCGGTGAGCCCCACCGGATCCTGGTCCTCGGAGACAGCACAGCCGCAGGTGTCGGGGCCAGCCGTCCGGAAGAGGCGATCGGCTCCATCGTCGCGACCGGCGTGGCCGCCCTGACCGGCCGCCCGGTCGAGCTGCGCAATGCCTCCCGCAGTGGCGCCACGTCGCCGCAGCTGCTCGGGCAGCTCGAGCGTGGCCTGCACGACATGCCCGAGCCCGACGTGGTGATCATCATGATCGGCGCCAACGACGTCAAGGAGCGCCTCGACCGAGCCGTGTCGGTCCGCGCGCTGAGCGAGACGGTGACCCGCCTGGTCGACCTGGGCGCCGCCGTCATCGTCGGCACCTGCCCCGATCTCGGCACGGTCCGCCCGATTCCCCAACCCCTGCGGGCCCTCGTGCAGCGCTGGAGCCGTGACCTGGCAGCCGCACAGACCGTGGCCGTGGTCGAGGCCGGCGGCCGCACGGTGTCCACCGGCGACCTGCTCGGCCCGAGCTTCCGGGAGTCCCCGGCGCAGATGTTCAGCGCGGACGGGCTGCACCCGTCCTCGGCCGGCTACGCCCGAGCCGCTGCCGCCCTGCTGCCCAGTGTCGTCGACGGCCTGGGCCTGCGCACCCTGGACACCGACCGCACCCCGGACCACCGTCGGGGTGAGCGGATCGAACCTCTCGCGCAGGCTGCGGAGCGCGCTGTCCTCGATCCCGGCAGCGAGGTCAGCGCCGTCGACGTGGACGGCCGCGCGCGCGGTGATCGCGGCAGATGGGCGCAGCTGCTGCGCCGGCACCGCTCCCCCGCGCAACACCCGGGGGCGACCCACCCCGATACCTCTGAACCCACCGCCCCTGACCAGAACACCCCTCACCAGAACACCCCTGACCAGAACACCCCTGACCAGAACACCCCTGCCCAGAACACCCCTGACCAGAACACCCCTGACCAGAACACCCCTGCCCAGAACACTCCCGAACAGAGCGCCACCGATCAGAGCACCCCTGACATGAAGGGCACCACTGCAGACGCATGGCCCACCACGGCCGGTCGGGACAGCACAGACTGACCGGCCTGTCGGCATACCGGGCCGCCCCTGATTTCGGGCCGCCCCGTGATTTAACGCCGCCGGGTGCCGAGCAGTTAGAGTGAGGGCCGAACAATGGTGTGCCGGGAAGTCTGGTCGGCGTAATCGCAATCGACCCCAGGAGACCGTGTGTCCAACAGCACAGACCAATCACCCGGCCCGCCGGGAACCCACACGACGTTCGGTCGCGGCAGCTATTCCGAGGTCGTCCGGATCGGCAGTCTGCTCCGCCGGGAAACGGTCGGCGGGATGCTCCTGGTCGGAGCGGCCATCGTGGCCATCATCTGGGCCAACTCCCCGTTCTCCGACAGCTACTTCGCGATCCGCGATGTCGAGTTCGGCTACGAGCCGTGGCACCTCAAGCTCAGCATCGGCGCCTGGGCGGCCGATGGTCTCCTGGCGATCTTCTTCTTCATGGTCGGGCTGGAGCTCAAGCGCGAGATCATGATCGGCGACCTGCGGCAGTGGGACCGTGCCCTCGTGCCGGTCGCAGCAGCCTTCGGCGGTGTCGCCATCCCGGCGCTGATCTATCTGGCGATCAACTGGGGCAACTCCGAGGCCATGCAGGGTTGGGCGATCCCGACCGCCACCGACATCGCCTTCGCCGTCGCGGTGCTGGCCATCATCGGCTCGCACCTGCCGCCCGCCCTGCGGATCTTCCTGCTGACACTCGCGGTCGTCGATGACCTGATCGCGATCCTGATCATCGCCTTCGTCTACTCCTCCGGCATCAGCTTCAGCACGCTGCTGTGGTCGCTGATCCCGCTCACGGCCTACGCCCTGCTCGCCCGCCGCCGGCGGCCGCTGTTCCGGGCCGGTCACCTCCCAGCCTGGCTCCTCCTGCTGCCGATCGGCATCGCCTTCTGGGCGCTGATCCACGCCTCCGGCATCCATGCCACGATCGCTGGTGTCGTCCTCGGCTTCACGGTCCCGGCCCGGCTCCGCGCGGATCGGGGCGAGCCGGACTCGGATAGCGACCACGGGTTGGCCGAGCTCTTCGAGCACCGTGTCCGACCGCTGTCCGCCGGCTTCGCGGTGCCGGTGTTCGCCTTCTTCTCGGCGGGCGTCGCGATCGGCGGGATGGAGGGCCTGACCGCTGCACTGAGCTCGACGGTGACGATCGGGATCGTGGCTGGCCTGGTCGTCGGCAAGATCGTCGGCATCACCGGGACGACCTATCTGGTCACCAAGGTGACCCGGTCCAATCTGGACCCGTCCCTGCGCTGGATCGATGTTGCGGGTGTGGCCTCTCTTGCCGGCATCGGCTTCACCGTGTCCCTGCTCGTGGCCGAGCTCAGCTTCGGGAGCGGCACCGACATGGGCGACCACGCCAAGGTCGGCATCTTCCTCGCCTCGCTGCTCGCGGCAATCGTCGGCGCGATCATCCTCTCGTCGCGCAACAAGCACTATGCGGCGCTGGAGGAGCGGGATGCGGTCGACTCCGACGGGGACGGCACACCCGATGTCTATGAGACCTCCGAGGTCGAGCCGCCGCGAGACTGAGGTTGTGGCGGAGGACCACGTCGCCGCACCATCGGATCAGCCCTCGGGCCAGGTTGCTGTCCCCGGGGCCCTCTCCTCCAGCGAGGTGTCTAGGCCCTGGGACCCGCTGCCCCTGAGCGTGGTCGCTGACCTGATGGCGCGCACCGAGCGGCCGTGGCTCATCGCTGGCGGACACGCCATCGACCTGTTTGTCGGTCGCACGACCCGTGAGCACGCCGACATCGACGTGCTGCTGCGCCGAGACCAGCAGGCGGTGCACGAGGTGCTCCCGGGCTGGGAGACGTTTGCCGCAGACCCGCCGGGGCAGCTCCGGCCGTGGCCCGCGGGCGAGATCCTCCCCGACGGCGTGCACGACATCTGGTGCCGCCCGGACCCCGGCTCCCCCTGGCAACTGCAGTTCATGCTCGACGAGGCCGAGGGCGACCTCTGGGTCTCTCGACGCAACGCGCAGGTGCGGCGTCCACTCGGTGAGCTACGGCATACGTCAGCCTCGGGGTTTCCCTATCTCGCACCTGAGGTCCAACTGTTCTACAAGGCCAGGGGACGACGCCCCAAGGACGAGCAGGACCTCGACAGCGCGCTGCCGCTTCTGTCGGGTGAGCAGCGGGACTGGTTGCGGGCCGCCATCGCCCGAACCGCCCCCGACCACCCCTGGCTGGGCCGGCTGCCCTGACGCTCAGCAGCCGACCGGCCCCTGGCCGGGCCGACGACGACGGCGACACCCACCGACCACCCTGGGTCACGGCATACCAGTGTCGTTCCACACGATGGGACCGCCGACGGACTGCGCCGGCCGGCCTCCTAGACTCGACAACACCGACTATCAGGAGGAACCATGCCCGAGGCCGTCATCGTCGCCGCTGCCCGCACCCCGATCGGACGTGCTTTCAAGGGTTCGCTGACCACCGTCCGCCCCGACGACCTCGCCGCCGGCGTGATCCGCGCGGCCCTGGACCAGGTCCCCGAGCTCGACCCGACCACCATCGACGACCTGCACCTGGGTTGCGCCGAGCCGTGGGGTGAGCACGGGCAGAACATGGCGCGGGTCGTGTCCGTCCTGCTCGGCCTGGACAACGTGCCGGGCACCACGATCAACCGGTTCTGTGCCTCCTCCGTCCAGACCACCCGCATGGCGCTGCACGCGATCCGCGCCGGTGAGGGCGACGTCTTCATCAGCGCCGGCGTCGAGGCCGTCTCCCGGTATGCCGAGTTCTCCGGCGCCGGCGGCAGCAAGGAGGAGTGGCAGAACCCGAAGTTCGCCGACGCCATCGCTCGCAGCGCCCAGTTCGCGGAGACCAACCAGACCTGGACCGACCCGCGCGAGGAGGGTCTCCTGCCCGACATCTACCTCGCGATGGGGCAGACCGCCGAGAACGTCGCCACCTCTCGCGGGGTCTCCCGCGCGCGGCAGGACGAGTGGGGCGTGACCAGTCAGAACCGCGCCGAGGCCGCCATCAAGGCTGGGGTCTTCGAGCGGGAGATCGCGCCGGTCACCCTCGCCGACGGCACCGTGGTGAGCACCGACGACGGTCCCCGCGCCGGCGTCACCCTGGAGAAGGTCTCCCAGCTGCAGCCCGTCTTCCGCGAGGACGGCACCGTCACCGCCGGCAACTGCTGCTCCCTCAACGACGGTGCTGCCGCCCTGGTGATCATGAGTGACGCCAAGGCCAAAGAGCTCGGCCTGACGCCGTTGGCTCGGGTCGTGTCCACCGGTGTCTCCGCCCTCTCCCCCGAGGTCATGGGTCTGGGACCGGTCGAGGCCTCCCGACAGGCCCTGGCCCGGGCCGGCATGTCGATCGGCGACATGGACCTGTATGAGATCAACGAGGCCTTCGCCGCTCAGGTGCTGCCCTCGGCCGACGACCTCGGCATGGACTTCGACAAGCTCAACGTGCACGGCGGTGCGATCGCGCTGGGCCACCCCTTCGGCTCCACCGGCGCCCGCATCAGCACCACGCTGATCAACGCTCTCCGCACCCAGGACAAGCAGTTTGGCCTGGAGACCATGTGCGTCGGCGGCGGTCAGGGCATGGCCGTCATCCTCGAGCGGCTCAGCTGACCAGCTGCTGAGAGGACCTGTTCCTCCTCGCGCGTCGCAGGGCGCCGGCACCCCCTTGGGGACCGGCGCCCTGCTGTGTCTCCGGCTCGGTGGGGTGGGGGCTGATGTGCTGCCTGTATGCCGTGAGCTTGCCTCTCCCTGTGTGTCACGTTCCCACCGGGTGACCACGTCCGTCCGTCGGAGGACCGTCAGTGCTGGCCGTGCGCACGTGGCCTGTCGGGACCGCCGCGCGCAGATGGACTGTCGGGACCGCCGCGCGCAGATGACTGTCGGGACCGTCGCGCGCAGATGACTGTCGGGACCGTCGCGCGCAGATGACTGTCGGGACCGCCGCGCGCAGATGGACTGTCAGTGCCCGCTGCCAGAGTGGAACGTGCAAGGAAGAAGCCCGAGCGAGTTCTCCACACACCCTTGCATACGTCGAACATATGTGCTAAGTTGGCCGTATCGACGCAGAGCGGCGGGAAGGGGGCACCGATGGACACCAGGACCTTGCAGGAGCTGATCCGCCAGAGCCTGGCCGTCCCCCCATCGGTGCGCGCCTGGTCCTGGGACCCGCAAACTCCCTCCGATGGAGCCAGAGAGACGGCGGACGCCGCTGGCAACCGTTCAGGGCAGCCATCGGCAGGGCCGGTGTCCGGAGAGTTGTGGCGGGTCTCGTTCAAGGACCTGATCCCGCCAGGCCGCGACTCCACGAGAGTTGACCCGGCTCACCCGACCGAGGCCGGCCCGACTCGTCCCAGGGGGGCCGGCGCGGCCTCCGGTGAGGCTGACACCCCTCAGGCCCCGGGCAAGGCTGACACTCCTCAGGCCACAGATGAGCATGACGCCGATCCGGCGGCAGACAGCACGTCCATCGACCCAGCCGACAGGTTGCGAGCAGCACTTGGTGACCTCGGGGTGCAGGACTTCGTCGTGGAGGCCCTGACCGACACTGCCCTGGCGTGCGCGGTGGTCGCCGCGACCCTGCCGGGCCAGGGCTCTACCGATCACGACGTCGCAGGTTCCGCGACCTCTGACACCGATAGCCGCACCGTCCAGAAGGAGCACGGCCGTCACTCCGACCAGGAGGAGCACGGCCGTCACTCCGGCCAGGAGGAGCGTGAGGAGCGTGCGCAACGACTCGGAGTGGATCGGGGCGATGCTCTTCTCGGTGCGATCGCGACCCTGACCACGACCGCAGGCAAGTTGGACTCGGTCCTCCTCTCGGCAACGTCCGCAGTGACCGCTGACGTCGGGGAGCTCCTGCTCAGCGACAAGGGCTTCGCGTCGCCGGAGGAGCTGTCCAAGACCCAGCGGGAGCTATGGCGCCGGAGGACGAAGAACCTCACTCGCCGAGAGATCTCTGCCGCGACCGGGTGGGGCGAGGGCGAGACCACCGACCTCGTCGCCCTGGCCAACACGCCCCACAGTGTGCTGGCCCATGTGCATGGCAGCCTGCGCTCGGGTGAGAGCACCTGGCGACTGGCTCGCTCGTACTTCCGTTACACCAGCGCTCTGGACGTCTCGGACGCGGCAGCGATCGCCTCCGGCCTGTTCGGCAACGACCCGGCCACCTCCGTCACCGAACGCCTGAACTCCTCCGGCGCCTTTCACGGCCACCCCTGGTGGCACAAGGAGTACTACCGGGCTCTGAACCGTGAGGTCGCGCAGGTCAAGGCCCGCGATCCCGAGGCCACCAAGAAGACCAGAGAAGACAACGTGGCCGGCAACGACGTGCACCTCAACGTTGACGAGCACGGCACCGGTTGCCTGATGATCGGCACCACTGCGACGCAGGGTGCGGCCATGCTCGATCGCATCACCAGGGCCGCCAAAGCGGCCCGCGCGGCCGGCGACCCCCGCACGCAGCGCCAGCTCCGGGTGGCCATTGCCACGGCACTCCTCCTGCACGGAACGCTGGACCTGCCCAGCCTGCCCGATGACCCGGCACTCATCACCGTCGAGCAGTCCGCGGAGCTCAACAAGATCCTGTACGCCCTTCCGACCGCCGAGCTCAACGTCGTCGTCCCTCTCACCACCCTGCTGGGATGCACCCCCGACCGCATCGTGCCCACCGACGCCGATGGCTCCCCGCTTCCGGTCGCCTTCGCCGGCGAGTCAACGCCGAGCGCGGCCACAGGCACCAGCGGATGCACGTGCGCCTGCACCTGCGGCGCAGCCCCACCTCCCGACCCAGGGCCGACAGGTCAAAGCTGTCCAGACCCAGGCGCGACAGGTCACGACCGTCCAGACCCAGGCGCGACAGGTCAAGACCGTCCCGACCCAGAGCGCTCGGGACGTGCGCAACGGCCAACCGGCGAGGTCGGCATCGCGGAGGTAATAGGCGCCCGCAGTGTCTTCCTCACCCCCGACGAAGCCAGGACGCTGGCACTGACTCCCGGCTCGACCCTTTACCGCTTGCTCACTGACCCCGCCACCGGTGCACTCATCGAACGCTCGTCGCGTGCCTACCGATTCGACGGGGCGATGCGGGCGCACATCATCTCGGCGGACGTCTTCTGCCGAGCACCCGGCTGCCTGAGACCGGCCTCCATGGCTCAGATCGACCACGCCCAGGAGCACGGGACCCCCGGCGGACATACCTGCATCGGCAACGGGCACCCCTTGGATGCACCCCATCACGACCTGAAGACCAAGAAGCTCTGGGACGCCGTCCTGCACGCCAACCGCGACGTCACCTGGACCACCCTGCTGGGGCGGATCTACACCACCAAGACGCACGACTACCGCCAGTACACCCGGCTACTGACCGAGGCCACCACCGCCGTGAACGACGCCACCGCCAAGGGCATGGACCCGGCCGAGGCGATCGATCGCCAGATCTATCAGGCCCTCACCTACCGTCCCTCCGGCGGCACGCTCGAGGCACCGGACGATGTCTTCGACAGCGACGAGGAGTTCACGGGCTGGGACCACGTCACCCCCACCCACACCCAGCCGGACGGGAAGCGCTCCTACCACCCGGACCCGCACACCGCCCGGGCCGAGCACGATCGCGTCCACGGCAGCACCCGCAGCACCTCGGACCAGGGCGATGGCCCAGAGCAAGCCGGTGGCCCCGCACAGCCTGATGGCACCGCGCCGGCCGATGGCGCTGAGACACCCTGGGACTCCACCACCGACACCGATCCACCTTTCTGAGGACGTCACACCACCGTCAGTGCCGGACGGGCCTGGCGCGCAGGCCGCCAGCGACGGCCGGGAAGACTTTGAGCCGTTCACGTTCGACCACCTGGAGGAGGTCACACTCGTGCCCGGGAAGGGACTCTGGTAGGAGAACTCTTGGTCCACGAGCGAATCCGTGGACGCCACGGCCTACAGCACCCGGACCTCTCAGCCGATCGCCCGACGCAGTGCCGTGAGTTCGGCCGCCAGCGGGACAGGGTCCAAGCCAGCCTTCCCATGGTCGTAGACCATGACGCGCAACTGGTCCAGCAACACAGCCGGGCCGAGGTCGGGGACGGGACCACTCGGCATACCCTCAGTCGCGGCGACTCTGTCGGCCAGGCTCTGCACGAGCTCTCGCACCTGCGGAGACACAGAGAGCGCGTGGTCCAGCGGCAGCTGCTGCCACCGGCGGACCACGCGCCCCAACTCTGTCCCGATCTCTTCGCGTGCCGCGTCCGGATCGGGGTTGCCCATCTGCGTCAGTCGCTCTGCAGGATCGCGAACAGGCGCAGGAACTCGATGTAGAGCCACACGAGGCTGGCGACGAGCCCGTGGCCCATCAGCCAGGAGTACTTCTCCGGCGCGCCAGCGGTGATGCCGCGGTCGATGGAGTCGAAGTCGACGGCCAGCGAGTAGGAGGCGAGGGCCACACCGAGCAGGGAGACGATGATGCCCAGCGGGCCGCCATAGATGCCCCAGCCGTCACCGAAGCCCAGGAAGCTGGCGCCGATGTTGACCAGCATGAAGACCAGGTAACCCATCGCCATCATGCCGAAGATGCGGCGCGACTTGCTGGTCACCTTGATGAAGCCGACCTTCCAGGCGATGAACATGCCGAGGAAGGTGCCCATGGTCGCGACCACGGCACTGGTGACCACGCCCGGCCACATCGTGTTGAAGGTGACGCTGACCGCTCCGAGGAACAGGCCCTGCAGGACCGCGTGGGCCACGATCAGCGGGACGTTGACCTTCTTCTGGAAGGCGATCGCGAAGCTCAGCCCGAGGGAGCCGAACATGCCGAGCAGCCAGATCGGCATCGCCAGCTCGGGGCTGCCGAAACCGAGCGTCTGCTGCGGGTCGACGAAGAACCATGTCCCGACCGCAAACACCAGAACGATCCCGAACAGGGCCAGCGACTTCATGACCACGTCATCCAGGGTCAACCGGCCGGTCTGCGCCGGCCCGGCGGGCGCCTGCTGGTACATCTGCTCAAGCTGCTCGGGGCTCATCGACTCCGAGGCGCCGGGGTAGCCCATCGGCATCTGCGGCTGACCCTGGGGCGGCCCGTAGCCCTGCGGGGCCCCGTAGCCCTGCTGGGGATGGCCCTGGGGGGCGGCCTGGCCCTGTGGCTGGTTGAAGCCGGCGTACTGCTGGGCTTCCTTGTCAATACGGTTAAAGACAGGGTTGGTCGCCATCTCTGGCCCTCCTCGTTAGCGGCACGTGTGTGTCGTCAGTACATAGTCTAGAGCGAACGAGCCCCGACCATTGTTCCCAGGTGCAACCCCTTGCGCTCCGGGGGCTCTCTCGCGATATCCTGGGATGTCGTTCGGGGACTGTGTAGTTCGCTGAGGAGCTCTAGATGTCGAATCGTGCCCACCTGCGCCTGGTCGGCGCCACGGCTGCGGCCGCTCTGGCCGTCCCGGGACTACTGCTGCCCACGGCGTATGCGGAGGGGCCGGCTCCCGCGATCGACGTCACGTTGGCACCGACTCCCCAGAGTGAGGGCTATCCCCGGCAGAACGAGCTGGTCGAGCCACCGGCGGACCCCGCCGATGCCTCCATCAAGCTGGGACTGACGCCCTACCACGCGATCGCTCCCAAGCTCAACGAGCTGCAGCGCAGCTCACAGCGGGTCAGCGCCGAGGTCATCGGACAGACCGTGACCGGACGTGAGCTCTACCTGGTGACCCTCACCGCGCCGGAGTCCGCTGCCGAGGCCAAGTCGCAGGACCGCATGCGAGACCGGATCCTGCAGCAGCCGGAGCAGGCCGCCAAGGACAAGGGCCTGGCCAAGAAGTACAAGACGCCGATCTTCCTCAACAACAACATCCACGGCAACGAGTGGGAGGGCACCGACGCGGCGCTGCGCCTCATCGAGGACTACGCGACGAGCACCGACCCGGAGGTCGTGGAGACGCTGGAGAGCAGCCGGATCTACGTCGTGGTCACCATGAACCCGGACGGTCGCCACGGCAACAGTCGCGCCAACGCCTCCGGCTTCGACATGAACCGCGACTTCATCACCGCGACCCAGCCTGAGGTGATCGCCATCCGCGATGCTCTCGTGCGCACCCAGCCGCTGGTGATGGTCGACCTGCACGGCTACGTCAACGGGACGCTCATCGAGCCGACCACGCCTCCGCACGGCGAGAACTACGAGTACGACCTGTTCATCAAGCACGCCTACCCCAACGGACTGGGCATGGAGCAGGCGATCCTCGATCTGGGCTACACGCCTGAGGACGACGGCGTGAACCCTCCGCAGATCCCGTTCCGCGACTGGGACGAGGGCTGGGATGACTGGCCCCCGATCTTCACTCCGCAGTACGCCACCTTCCACGGCGCCGTGGCGCACACCGTGGAGTTCCCGATGCGCGTCAACAACTCCTCCTACAACCTGCCCGAGGAGGAGCTGCAGCGCCGTTCCGCGATCAACACCGACATCGCCCATGCTGCGATGACTGCTTCCATCGACTACCTGCAGGAGCAGGGGGAGGAGCTCCTCGCCGACCAGATCGAGATCTTCCGCCGCGGCGTCACGGGCGCCGAGCCGGTCGAGGTCACCGAGGAGTTGTTCCCCGAGATCGGTCCTGAGGACGTCTACCTCACCGAGTACCCCCGTGCCTATGTCATCCCCGCGGGTGACGAGCAGCGCTCCGCCCCGGCCGCAGCGCGCCTGGTCGACCACCTGATCGACAATGGCGTCGAGGTGCGCACCACCAGCGTGCCCGTCACCGTCGACGGCCAGACCTACGAGGCCGGCAGCTATGTGGTGGACATGCACCAGGCCCGTCGTGGCCTGGCCAACACCATCCTCGGACCGGGCACCGACATCAGCGACCGGGTCGACTCGATGTATGACATCTCCGGCTGGAGTCTCGGCCTGCTCTGGGGTGCGGATGTGGCGAGCATTCCGAAGGACGGCAGTATGCCGAGGGCTGGCAAGCCCATCGGGTCCGCCACCCCGACCGGCCAGGTCGAGGGCGACGGCGACCTGCTGCTGCACCTCAACGACCCGGCAGATCTCGCAGCACTGAACCACCTGGCCCGCTCCGCCGTGGGTGTGGAGTGGCTTGCGGACGGCACGGTCCTCGTCCCGGAGGGCGCCGCAGCCGAGGCCGAGGCAGCTGCCAACTCCTTCGGTGTGGCCTTCTCCCCCGCCCCGGACGGCGCGAGTGGCACACCGGTGGAGGAGTTCGTGGTCGCCGCGGCCGCCTCGTCGCAGGAGCGTTGGGCTCTGGGCGAGATGGGATTTGAGGTCCGTGAAGTCAACGCCACCGTGCTGAACGAGGGTTTCGACTACTCCGACGTCGATGCCCTCTACGTCTCAAACTCGTCCATCTCGTGGAGCTCCCTGGACGAGGAGGCCCGCAACGACATGACCAGTTTCCTGAGCGACGGCGGCGGACTCGTCGGCCGTGGCACGCAGGGGGCGCGCCTCAATGAGGACCTCGGACTGCTCGACGTGACCCTCGAGCGGGGCCGCAGCGACGGCAACGGTGTGGTCACGGTCGACAACGCCGACACCGCCATCGGCACCGGGGCGACGCCGCACTCCTTCGTCTACTCCCCCGCCTGGTTCACCGACCTGGGCGAGGACGTCACGGTCGACCAGCGCTACGCCAGTGACGACGTCCTGGTCAGCGGTCACTGGGCCGGCTCGGCCGAGGAGGGTGGACAGGACGCCGCAGCGGGCCAGCCCGTCATCGTCAGTGGCGTCGACGACGACGGTGCGGCGGTGCTGTTCGGCAGCGAGCCGCTGTTCCGGGCCCACCCCAAGGGCCAGTTCCCGCTGGTCGGGCGCGCACTGCTCTGGTCCGCCCTGCAGGACTGACTCGCGTGGCCCGGCCCTCACCACCGGGTGGGGACCTGACCGTCCCGCCAGGGCCCGGGCTGCCGCAGGGCATGGTCATCCCGGCGGGAGAACTCCTTGAGCGGTTCTCGCGCGCCTCCGGACCGGGCGGCCAGGGCGTGAACACCACGGACAGCCGGGTGCAGCTGCTCTTTCGCCCGCCTGCCTCGATCGCGGTCGCCGAACTGCCCGAGGCCGCCCGGGACCGGCTGCTGCGGGGCCTGGAGCCGCACCTTGCTGGGGGCCAGCTGGTCATCGTGGCCTCCGAGCACCGGGCCCAGCGGCAGAACCGTCTCGCCGCCCGGCAGCGCCTGATCGACCTGCTCCGCTCTGCGGCCGCTCCCCCGCCACCGCAGCGGCGTGCCACCCGGCCGACCCGCGGCAGCCAACGGCGACGGCTGGAGGGCAAGCGGCAGCGGTCGCAGATCAAGGCCGCCCGTGGCCGGGTCGCCGGCGACGACACCTGAGGGCGACGACTCCTGAGGGACCGCTGGTTCACCCTGTCAGGGTCCGCGAGACACTGTCGGCACAAGACTGGTCAGGAGGACCTGTGAGACACACCCCGCACTATCTGATGACCGACCCCGACGAGGTCCGACGACTCATCCGCAACAACCCGTGGGCGACGATCGTCTCGCCGACCAGCCAGGGGCTGGTCGCCTCCCACTACCCAGTGCTGCTCGAGGAGCCCAGCGCTGGGGAGCTCAGCGCTGGCGCCTCCGACTCCGGCCCCACCTCCGACTCCGGCTCCGACTCCGGCCCCAATCCCACCTCCAACTCCGACTCCGACTCCGACTCCGACTCCGACTCCGACGAGATCAGCATTGTCAGTCACTTCGGCCGACCGGATGAGCAGCTCCACGAGCTGGGCCAGCACGAGGTGCTGGTGATCATCCAGGGACCGCACGACTACGTGTCGGCCAGCTGGTACGAGCCCGACGACCTGGTCTCGACCTGGAACCACGTCACGGCCCACCTCTACGGCACGCCGGAGATCCTCTCCGCGGAGGAGAACTACACCGTGCTCTCCCGGCTCACCGACCACTTCGAGCAGGGTCGGCCCGGCGGTCGCAGCCTCGCCGAAGACGAGGCCGGCACCCGTCGGGCCGCCAAGGGCACTGTCGGCCTGCGGCTGCGCGTCACCCGCTTCGATGCCCGCTCCAAGCTGAGCCAGAACAAGCCGGCTGCGGTGCAGGACCGCATCGTGGAGGAAGTGGGCCTCACCAACCCGGCGCTGGCCGAGGAGATGCGCAGGGTCCGGTGACGGCATGGCACGCGCTCTCCTCGCCCTCGGGTTGGTGGCAGTGATCGTGCTCGGACTGTTCTGGGCCTTCCAACGCTCACTGGTCTACCACCCGGACCCGGCAGCTCCCGCGCCGGTGGAGGAGGTGCTGCCCGGCGCCCGCGAACTGCTGCTCCACACCGAGGACGGGCTGGAGCTGACGGCCTGGTTCCTTCCGCCAGACCCGCAGACCGACCGCAATCTGGCGGTGCTCTACGCGCCGGGCAACGGTGGCCACCGCGAGGGCAGGGCGGGCATCGCCCGGGATCTGGCCGACCGAGGCTTCACGGTGCTCCTGCTGGACTACCGCGGCTTCGGAGGCAACCCTGGCAGCCCGAGCCAGGAGGGCCTGGCTGCCGACGCCGACGCGGCGGTGCGGGCCCTGACCCAGGAGGGTTTCCCGCCTGAACGGACGATCTATCTGGGCGAGTCACTGGGCGGTGGCGTCGTTGCTCGACTGCAGGCTGATCACCCGCCAGCCGGCGTGGTGCTGCGCTCGCCGTTCACCGAGCTCGCGGCTGTCGGGTCGCACCACTACCCGATCCTGCCGGTCGGGCTGCTCCTGCGCGACCGGTTCCCGGTCTCCGCGCACCTGGCCGAAGGAACGGTCCCAGTGACCATCGTGCGAGGGACGGCCGACTCGGTGGTGCCCACCGAGCTGAGCGCCGAGGTGGCACGCGTCGCCCGGGACCGGGGCACGCTGGTGGAGGAGGTCGTCCTGGAGGGTGTGGATCACAATGACCCCGAGATGTTCGGCCCTCCCCTCGCCGATGCAGTGGTCCGGCTCGCCGAATCGCTGCCCATCCGGCGGAGGTGACCAGCTGGTGGACGTCCCAGGGCACGGTGCATCTTGACCTGCTTGGGGGCAGGCACGGACCGTGTCAGGGAACTCGTGAGAGGGGGACGCAGCGGGCACATCACAGCTCCGGGGCGTCGACGGTCAACTGGGTGAACCGCACGCGGGCGTCCTCGGTGTAGAGGCCGATGGCACCCTCGGTGTAGGGACGCTCGGTGTCGCTAACCGTGCCGAGATCCACGCCGTCGACGCTCACCGTCATGTCACCACCGGACTGGGTCACCTCGACCCGGTAGTCCACGCCGATCGGGAAGCTGGGCTCGGTGCCGGTCAACAGGAACCGCTGGTTGCCGGGAAAGGCCGGGTCCTGTTTGGTGATCTCCCAGCCACCGGGCTTGAGGGCGACGGCGTAGAAGTGCTCGTTGTCCTGGTAGTTCCAGAGCACCCAGGCGACCTCCCACGGGTTGGGCTCCTCGCCCTGGCGCAGCTGACTCTCCGTCCTGGCTGTGATCGCCAACGTCGTGTCGGCCGGATAGTCCCGGGTGGTCACCACCAGACCGCCGTGGGTGGTGTCGGCGGACGCCGCCTGCCGGGGCTCGAGGACGACGGTCCCCTCCTGCGCGCTCGCGCTGCCGTGACCATCGAAGACCAGGGACCAATCGTCGCGTGCCTCACCCTCGGCCCACTCGCCGTTCGCGCAGGCCGTCAGCACAGTGGCCGTGGCGACCAGCGCCAGCACGCGGTGCGCGGCCAGCCTCACAGCGGTCGACCCATGCTGGGGGTGCCAAGGCCCGGAGTGGCCTCGGGCCGCTGGGTCTCCTCCAGGCGGTCTGTCTTTGCCCAGGCCGTCCGTCCACCCAGGGTGCGCACTACGGCTCGCCACCCTGCGACATACCAGAGTGTGGCGTAGCCGACGTAGAGGTGCGCCAGCCCGATCCCGGTCAGGAGGCCCATCCGGTCCTCGGACGCCTCGACCCGGCGATAGATGATGGCCAGGGCCACCATCGGTCCGAAGGCGAAGAGGTAGGAACTGACCCACATCCAGGTGAACTCGAGCTGGCCGGCGACCGCGTCCATCCCGAGCCGCACGATCCAGGTCAGGAAGGCGAGGGTGAACAGCGAACTCACCAGGAGCAGGAAGGGGCTGGTCAGGTGGTAGTAGAGGTCGGCGCGGCGGCGACCCTCGAGCCTGTTGAGCACCTGCGGGACCAGGCCCCATGACTGGAGGTGGCCCTGGAACCACCGGGCCCGCTGCCGAATCCAGGCGCCGAGCCCGACGAGTCCCTGCTGGTGCACCGCGGCGTGGCGGCAGAAGTCCAGGCGCCAGCCAGCAATCAACAGCCGCACCCCAAGGTCGAGATCCTCGGAGAGGGAGTGCGTCCACGGCCTGCGCCCCAGGCTGGTGAGTGCCGACAAGCGCACGAACTGTCCGTTGCCGCCCAGACCCACGCTGCCCAGGTGGCGCCGACCGCGCTGGAAGACCTCGGTGTAGAGCACGAACTCAAAGTCCTGCAGACGAGCCAGGAGGCTGGTGTGGCGGTTGCTGATGCGCACACCCACCTGGACACCACCCAACGTCGGGTCAGCGAAACCCGGCAGCACCTCGTGCAGGCTGTGCTCCTCGAGCCGGCCGTCGGCGTCAACCACCACCACGATCGTGGACGCCGGGTCGCGGACCGGTCCGATGCCACCGTTGAGGAGGTGGACGACCGCGGCGTTCAGGGCCTCGCCCTTGCCCAGCCGGGCGGCGGGGAGGTGCCGCTGCAGCAGGTGGACCCGCGGGTCCTGCACGGCGCGGACTACCTCGGCCGTGCCGTCATCGGACCCGTCGTCCACCACGAGGACGCGGATCCGCGGATGCGGCAGGCGCAGCAGCCGGTCCAGGCTCTCTCCCAGAACGCGCTCCTCGTTGAGGCACGGGATCACGAAGAGCACGTCGAAACCCGGGTCGGTCCCCAGCGGGGCCGCGTGCCGCTCCTGACCGAGCGGATCACGACGGGAGAGCCCGACGAGCACCACGAGGTAGACCACACACACCAGCACGAGCCCGACCGCCAGCACCATCACCAGGTCGACTCGACCACCGACGAGAACCATGCTCAGGCGGCACGGGAGGCCGGAGACGCTGGCGCCTGGATGGTCGGCGGAGCCGTAGACAGAAGGGCCTGGTTGGCGGGCCTCAGCGGGACCATCGAGAGTCCTGGGTGCCTCGTTGCGGAACGGACGGACCAGAAGGTCAGCGTCACGAACATCGCGACCACGTAGGCAAGGAACAGCACCGCGGCCACCCTCAGCAGGACACGACCCGCACCCGAGATGAAGCTCTCGGTGACCAGGAAGATGGTGGACTGAGCGAGATCGAACATCGTTGAGCAACCCCTTTGTGGCAGGCATCCGCGGCGCGAAGAGCAGGTATGCGTACTCTCGCGTAACCGTAAAGCAAGAGTAAAGCTCTCGAAGAGTACACGCCGATAGTGAATCGCTCAACTACCCGTCGAGATCGGCTCCGGCACAGGTCGAAGACGGATCTGTCCCGCTACCGAAGGGGCCGGGACCGTCAGGAGCCGAACCGCCCGGCACCAAGCTGCGCCCCGCGAGGAGGCGTGTCGGCGGCGAGCAGGGCTGCGCGTGCAGGGAGGCGTGTCGGCGGCGAGGAGAGGTGGGGCGGCAGGGCAGCGCATCGGCGCCGGCCAGGACCGATCGGGAAGCCGCACCGAGGCGTGGTGCCCCCGACGGGACTCGAACCCGCACTGGACCCATTTTAAGTGGGCTGCCTCTGCCGATTGGGCTACGAGGGCACGGCCAGATTACCGTCCGGGCGTGGCCCGGTTGCCAGGGGCGAGTGGTGTGGGGCAGTTCATCACGTTGGTCGAACAGGACACCATCGGGCGCTCACAGCCGGGCGATGACCTCGTCCAGCATCGCCTCCGTGAGCCGGCCGGTGAAGGTGTTCTGCTGACTGACGTGATAGCTGCCGACCAGATGCACGGTGCGTCCGCCCGGCGTGATCAGGTCGGCGACGGCGCCGTGACCGAATTTCGGCTTCGGACGCGGCACGGTCCAGCCCATCTCGCGCACCGTGCGCAGGGTCGCGTCCCACCCGATCGAGCCCAGCGCCAGGATCGAGCGCAGGGTCGGCACCGCGAGTTCGAGCTCGCGATGCAGCCACGGCGCGCAGGTGGCCTTCTCCTGCGTGGTGGGTTTGTTCTGCGGGGGCGCGCAACGCACCGCTGAGACGATCCGGATGCCGTGCAGCTCGAGGCCGTCGCCAGCGTGGTCACTGGCGGCCTGGGTCGCAAAACCGCCGCGGTGCAGGGCTGCGTAGATCCAGTCACCCGACCGGTCGCCGGTGAACATCCGCCCTGTCCGGTTTGCGCCGTTGGCCGCCGGGGCCAGTCCGACGATGAGCACCGGGGCACCGGCCGGTCCGACCCCGGCAGCGGGACGGCCCCAGTAGGGCTGGTCGGCGAACGAGGCGCGACGCCCGGTGGTCGCGACCGACTCCCGCCAGTCCACCAGCCGCGGGCAGGCGCGGCACACGGTGACCAGGGCGTCGAGCTCGCCCACATTCTCTGCCCGGCGGGCGAGTCTGGCCACCTGAGTCGCCGTGCGGGCGACCGGGGTGTCCGCTGTGGCCGGGTCATCGGGCCAGCCGGTCCCCGGTGGCACGGGTGAGGGGAACTCCTGACCGGTGACCGGGTGCGGGTCGGTGCCCGAGGACCGCGGGCGTGGCGCTGGTGACATGGCCGGCCGCTCAGCCGGCGGACGGCGCGGCCTGGGAGAGCGCGATGCCGTCCAGGATGTCGTGCTCGGAGGCCCGCACGGTGGTCAGCCCCGAGTCGTGCTGCAGCCGCTGGATGATGCTGCGCCACACCAGGGCGCCCGCACCGATCACATCGACGCGCCCCTCGTGCATGAAGGGCAGCGCGGCGCGGTCCGCCCGACTCATCTGCACCAGGTCGGTGCAGGCGGCGATGGCCTGCTCGACCGAGAGCTCGGCGCCATGGATCTGCTCGGGTCGGTAGGCGCCCAGTCCCAGGGCGTGCGCGGTCACCGTGGTCACGGACCCAGCGACCCCCACCAGGGTGCCGACACCGGTCAGATCGACCTGCTCCGCAGCGCTATTGACCGCCACCGTGATATCGCCCAGCGCCGGCCAGATCTCGGCCTCGGTGGGTGGGTCGCTGCGCAGGTGCCGCTCGGTCATCCGGACACACCCGATGTCGACAGAGACCGCCTGCTCGACACGGTCGGTGCCCCGCACGAACTCGGTGGACCCGCCGCCGATGTCGACGACCAGGTGCGGTGCCGGTGCTCCCTGCAGCCCGGTCGTCGCGCCGGCAAAGGACAGGGACGCCTCCTCCTGCCCCGAGATCACCTCGGGCGCCGTGCCGAAGGCCGCGAAGGCCTCCTGCACGCCGGTCACGAAGTCCGCCGCGTTGGTGGCATCACGCGAGGCCGACGTCGCCACGAAACGCACCGCCTCGCACCCGGCCTCCTGGCACTGGGCAGCGTAGTCGGCGGCAGCGGCCAGGGTCCGTGCCATGGGCTCCGCCCCGATCCTCCCCGTGGCGTCGACCCCGTGTCCGAGGCGCACGATCCGCATCTCCCGGTGCACCTGGTGCAGCGAGCCGGGCACCACGTCCGCGATCAGCAGGCGGATGGAGTTGGTGCCGCAGTCGATCGCTCCGACCCGAGTCATACGCCCTCCTCGCCCTCGTCCTCCGGCTCGGGGTCGCAGCAGCCGTCGTGCCACCACTGCGGCAGCGCGGCCAGTGCCTCGTCACCGAGCGGGTTGATGCCCGGACCGACGGCCAGGGAGTGGGCGACCAGGACGTGCAGGCACTTGACCCGCGTCGGCATGCCACCGGCCGAGATGCCCTCGATCTCCGGGACCGAGCCGAGCTGCGCCCGGCGGGCGAGGTAGTCCTGGTGAGCCTCGGCATACTTCCTGGCGAGCTCGGGGTCACGGGCCAGGCGCTCGGTCATCTCCCGCATCATCCCCTCGCTCTCCAGCGTGGAGATCGCGCCGGTCAACCGCGGGCACGTCGCGTAGAAGGATGTCGGGAACGGCGTGCCGTCGGGCAAGCGGGGCTCGGTGCGCACGACCGTCGGGCAGCCACACGGGCAGCGGTGCGCGATGGCCACGACCCCACGCGGCACCCGACCGAGCTGTCGGTGGATGGCTTCCAGGTCCTCCGGAGTGGGAGCCTGAGGTTCGGGACGCGGCATCAGGTCAGGGCTGCTCGGCATCGTTCCCCACGTCGTTCTCCTCCGTGGCGGGGGCCTCACCCTCAGGTGCCGGCTCGGTCTGAGGGACGCCGGGGGCCGGCGTCTCCGGCTCGGGGACGCCCTCGTTGGCCGTGATGACCGACTCCCAGACCTGGCCGTACCAGGGTCGTTGAGCGTGCACGTCCTCGGTGACCGGCGCCATGCCGGACAACGGCTCGCTGAGCTGCTCGCCGGTGTCGTCCAGCACGGTGAAGGCGACCTCACCCGGCTTGACGAAACGGAGCCGCTCGCGTGCCTGCTGCTCGACGAAGCTGTCGTCCTCCCAGCGCTCCAGCTCGGCCTCGATGGCCTCGATCCGGGCCTGCTCGGCGGCGATCTCCTGCTCCGCACGGGAGATCTCGGCCCGCTGGTCCAGATAGCCGCGCAACGTCGGCGTGAGAAAAAGCGCGAGGAACCCGAGCAGCACGATCAACGCACCGAGGCGCCACAGGCGAGGAGGGGAGTGCCGACGGTTCGTGGTGGATCCGGCCGCGTTCCCGGAGGTCGCGCGGGGTGCGCTGGCCGGGCGCGACCGGGGTGCCGCACGTCGGGTGCTGGTCCGGGACGGGCCCCGGCCGGGTCCGCGGTTGGTGGCCATCAGCTCCTCCTCCCTGCTCTGTGTCGTGACAATGTTTCAGCTGTATGCCGTGGGGCCGGTTCAGGTGCTCCGTGCCGGCCCGCGTGGGCTGGCTGGGCTCACCGTGCGCGCTGGCCTCAGTCCTTCGGGGTGAACCGGGGGAACGCGCCGCTGCCGGCGTAGACCGCGGCGTCGTCCAGCTCCTCCTCGATGCGCAGCAACTGGTTGTACTTGGCGACCCGCTCGGAACGGGCGGGGGCGCCGGTCTTGATCTGACCACAGTTGGTGGCCACGGCCAGGTCGGCGATCGTGACGTCCTCGGTCTCTCCGGAGCGGTGGCTCATCATGCAGCGGTAGCCGTTGGTCTGCGCCAGGGTCACCGCGTCGAGGGTCTCGGTGAGCGTGCCGATCTGGTTGACCTTGACCAGCAGCGCGTTGCCGATGCCCTCGGTGATGCCGCGCTGCAGCCGCTCCGGGTTGGTGACGAACAGGTCGTCACCCACGAGCTGGACGCGGGCGCCGAGGCGCTCGGTCATCGTCTTCCAACCGGCCCAGTCGTCCTCGTTGAGCGGGTCCTCGATGGAGACCAGCGGGTAGGCGTCGACGAGCTCGGCGTAGTAGTCGATCATCTCCTCGGCGCTCTTGGTGCCGCCCTCGAAGGTGTAGGAGCCCTCCTCGAAGAACTCACTGGCCGCGACGTCGAGGGCCAGGGCGATGTCACTGCCGGGGGTGTAGCCGGCCTTGCCGATGGCCTCGATGATCAGGTCGAGCGCGGCCCGGTTGGACTCCAGGTTGGGCGCGAAACCGCCCTCGTCGCCCAGCCCCGTGCTCAGGCCGCGCTCCTTGAGCACGGCCTTCAGGGCGTGGTAGACCTCGGTGCCCCAGCGCAGCGCCTCACGGAAGGAGCCGGCGCCGATCGGGGCGATCATGAACTCCTGGATGTCCACGTTGGAGTCGGCGTGCGAGCCGCCGTTGAGGATGTTCATCATCGGCACGGGCAGCACGTGGGCGTTGGGCCCGCCGACATAGCGGAAGAGCGGGAGCTCAGCGGCGTCTGCGGCAGCGTGGGCCACCGCGAGACTGACCCCGAGGATCGCGTTGGCGCCGATCTCTGCCTTGTTGTCGGTGCCGTCGACGGCCAGCATCTCGGCGTCGACCAGGCGCTGCTCGCTGGCCTCGAAGCCCAGCAGCCGCGGCTCGAGGTCGTCCATCACGGCGGCAACGGCCTGCTCGACGCCCTTGCCCAGGTAGCGACCCTCGTCGCCGTCGCGACGCTCCACGGCCTCGAACTGGCCGGTGGAGGCACCCGAGGGGACGGCGGCCCTCCCCACGGTGCCGTCGTCCAGGCCGACCTCGACCTCGACAGTCGGGTTGCCGCGGGAGTCAAGGATCTCCCGGGCGATGATCGCGTCGATGACAGCCACGACTACTCCTTCAGATGCACACAGGTCAGGTCACCCCGAGCCTAACGGCCCACCCTCCCCAACCCCGACCGGACGCACCGACTCGCGAGATCTGAAGCCACCGGACGCACCGTCGCCGGACATCCAGCCCCACTGGACGCACCGGCCTGACGAAGCTCCCGCTCAGCCGCCCCGCTGCTGCAGCGCCTCGTGCAGCACCAGCGATCCGGCAACTCCAGCGTTGAGCGAGCTGGCCGCACCGACCATCGGGATGCTCACGATGTGGTCGCACGCCTCGCGCCAGGCACGTGTCAGGCCGCGAGTCTCGTTGCCGACCACCAGGACGGTGGGTCCGGTCAGGTCGACCTCACGCAGCGGCAGGTCACCGCCCTCGTCCAGCCCCACAACAGTCCACCCTGCCCCGTCCACCTCGTGCTGCTCCCGCACCCAGGAGAGCACCTCGGTGTGCGAGGGCACCCGCACGACAGGGATCGTGAGCAGCGAGCCCGTGCTCGCGCGCACGCCGCGTGGGTCGTACGGGTCGGCCGCGTGCCCAGTCACCACCACACCGGTGCCGCCGAAGGCGTCGGCCGAGCGCACCAGAGTGCCGATGTTGCCGGGGCTGGAGGGCCGGTCGAAGACGGTCACCAAGGGCACGCGTTCGGGGCGCCCCAACCGGTCCAGGTCATCAGGGGGGAGCTCGAGCACCGCGAGCAACTCGGGGGTCGCCTCGTCCTTGCCGCCCAGCTCGGCCATGAGCTCATCAGCGAGTATGCCGTGCTGACCGGCAGCGGTCCCGTCCCAGACTCCCTGGGCCCAGTGGGACAGCTCTCCCTCGGCGCGCAGGAGCGCCCGGACCGGCCAGTCGCGCTCCAGCGCCAGGGTCAGCGGGCGCACGCCCTGGACCAGGAACTCACCATGGCGGTTGCGCTTGGTCCGGTTCGTCAGCAACGAGTGCCACTGCTGGAAGGTCGCGTTGCGGCTGTGGACGCGCAGGACGCGGCGCTGGCCCGCGACGCGGCGTTGCGAACCGCCGGACCCGCGGCTCACGGGCCCTCCGCCCCCAGGTCGGCCTCCGCGAGCTCTCGCAGCAACGTCCGCAGGGCTGCCGACGCGTCGACCCCCTCGGCGCGTGCGCCGAGCACCACGTCCATCAGCCGAGCGGCGACCAGCCCCTCGCCCGACTCGGTGAGACGGCGGTTAATCTCGGCCCGCAGCCGGTCGTTCATGCCAGCCCGCTCCAGGCGGGAGGCGACCTTGGCGGCGCGGGCGAGTGGCGGCATACCGGCAGGGATGCCGTCGAGGGGGTGCTCACGGTGCGGTTTCTCGAGTGCCTTGAGCTGCTCCCAGTTGGCCTCCACCGCAGCGGCATCGGCTGCCTCGGTGTCCCCGAAGACGTGGGGGTGGCGGTGCACCAGCTTCTCCACCAGGGTGGCACTGATGTCGTCGATGTCGAAGCCGTCCGGGCGCTCCGCGGCGACCCGGGCGTGGAAAGCGACCTGGAGCAGCACGTCGCCGAGCTCCTCGATGATGTGCTCGTCGTCCCCGGACTCCAGCGCCTCGACGGCCTCGTGGGCCTCCTCGATGAGATAGGGCACCAGGCTCTGGTGCGTCTGCTCCGCGTCCCAGGGGCACCCTCCGGGCGAGCGCAGCCGGTCCATCACCGCGACGACGTCGAGCAGTCGGGACCCTGGCTGGTCCCAGGAGCCGACCAGAACCTCGACCTCGGGCGCGACCGAGCCACCGCGCCGAGTCGCCTCGGCGGCCAGGGCGTCGGTGAGGCCGGGGTCGCCATCCGGGGAACCGACCCACACCACGGTGGCCTCGCTCGCCCGGTCCAGGAGATCCCGGGCCAGCGTCCGCGGGTCACCGGAGGCGACGGTGAGCTCGGTGCCCGTGGCTGCGATGGCGCGCGGCTGGGCATCCGCGAGCGCCCGGCAGAGCACGGCGCCCGCCTCCTCCAGACGGCGCCACGCCTCACGCGACAGCAGGCCCGGGGCCAGCCGTGGCGAAGTCAGCAGGAGGCTGAGGCGACCGCTCAGTTCTGGGCCCCGTCGGCCTGGCCGGTGACCTCGGTGATCCACTCCGGCGCCTGCGCCACGACCTGACCGTTGGTGCCGTCCCATTCGCCGTAGCGGGGGTTGATCTCGATGTCGAGGTCCTCCGTCGAGGGGAGCTGCTGCGCCATCTGGAGGTGGTTGATGGCGCGGTAGAGGTCGACCGTGCTGTCGGCGGGGTTCTGCAGCCCGCCGCCCTTGAGGTCGTTGACCAGCTGGGCATCGGGGATCGGGGCGTTGCCCGCCGCGCGGTGTGCCTCCTCGGCCAGGTCGCCGTAGACGAGCAGCGTCAGCACGTCGGTCGGGGTCGTCGGCGACACCGGCAGCGTGTTGAACTGCTCGGTCGCCTCCTGGACCTGCTCGATGGTGATCTGGTTGCCGTCGACGACGGCAGCGACCCCGGAGGACATGCCGCCGCCGGAGCACGCGGAGAGCACGAGCGCACCGACCGTGGCGGCGGTGAGCGCGGTGGTCGAACGGCGGGCACGGGACAGGGAACTTGCTGCGATCCTCACAGGGCACATCATGTCATCTGTTCCCGAGAGATTGCCGAGGCACTACCGCCCGTGGCGCTGAGGCGCTGCGCCGCCGTGGCGCTGAAGGGGTGGCCGCCGTGGCGCTGAGGCGCTGCGCCGCCGTGGCACTGAAGGGGTGGCCGCCGTGGCGGTAAAGGGGTGGCCGCCGTGGCGGTAAAGGGGTGGGCCGCCGTGGCACTGAGGGGCTGGCCGCCGTGGCGGTAAAGGGGTGGGCCGCCGTGGCACTGAGGGGCTGGGCAGCTCACCTGCTGGCAGGCTAGACCGCCTCGCGTCGTGGGGGGATGCTCAGACCAGCTGCTCGTTGTCATGCGGTTTCGGTGTTGCGGTTGTCGGGTTCTGACCCAAATTCTGCAGGACCGAGATCGCATGACATACCTCCTGGCCGTTCAGGTGACGGCCCGGCAGCCGGTCCCTGCGGCGTGGCTCGCGGTGGCCGCAGAGGCGCTGCAGGTGGCGCGGCACGGCCCCTGAGCTCTGCAGATGGCGCGGCACGGCTCCTGAGCTCTGCATATGACGTCACATAACGCATCAAGTGCAGAACTCAACACTGGTTCAGCACCGAATGCAGAGCCCACGCTCACCTTGGGCGCCCTATCGCCGCATGGCGCCCGGTGAGGCCCGCACGACACGACGGTGCGCCCGGTGAGGCCCCTCACCACACGACGGTGCGCCCGGTGAGGCCCCTCACCACACGACGGTGCGCCCGGTGGTCGAGCCCTCAGGCACTGTCGATGTCCCGCCGACGCAGACCCACGACGGCCAGGAGCAGCAGCACGACGGCGACGGCCGACAACAGACCGACGACAGACCAGTCCATCGACTCCAGCGGCATCCGCGGGGTGAGGTTGAACGGCGACAGGTCGCGCACGGACTCGGGGATCTTGAGCAGGTCACCCAGCCACCCGACGACGAAGCAGCCCGCCACGACAGCCCAGGCCACCAGGCCCAGCCGCGGCAACCAGCCGTGCAGCGCGGCGGCCAGGCCACCGATGACAGCCAGGGCCGGCAGGTAGGCCAGCGTGGCACCGACCAGTTCGCCGGACCGCTCCGTCGACCCGCTCACCAGGGCGTCTGCCACCGCGACGCCGAGACCGGTGGCCAGCAGCACGAGCAGGGTGCCGAGCCCGGCCACGGCGAGCCATCCAAACTGCCAGGACCGGCGCGCGGTGGGAGTGGACAGCACGAGCTCGGCGCGGGCCGCGGACTCCTCAGCCCGCAGCCGGTGGACCGAGGACACGGTGTAGCAGGCCACGACGAGCGCGAGGATGAGCAGGATCAGGCCGAAGTAGCCAGCCACGAGGTCGTCGCTGCCACCTGCGCCGAGCAGGTCCTTCATCTCCGGGTTGTCCTCCAGCATGGTGGTCACCTCGTTGCCGAAGGACCCGAAGGCCAGCCCACCGAGGAACAGGCCGACGGCCCACCAGAGCAGCGCCGACCGCTGCTGACTGAACGCCAGGCCGGGCACGGTGGACAGCAACCGGGAGGCGCGGGGCGAGCCCGGCCGGGTCGGCACCAGTCCGGCGCCCACGTCGCGGCGGCGACCCAGCTGCACCGCCACCACCGTGAGCACTGCCGCGAACGCCAGCGGCAGGAGCAACGGCCACCAGCGCTGGTCTCCGTAGGCATTCACGGACTGCACCCAGCCGACCGGGGAGAGCCATGATGCGGCGTTGTCGTTGACGTCACCGAGCGAGCGCAGCCCCCACGAGACCCCCAGCACCGCGACCGCGATGCCCAGGGCGGCGCGGGCGTGCTCGCTGACCTGGGCCGCCACCACCGTCACGGCGACGAAGGCCAGGCCCAGGCAGGCCATGGCCGCACCGAACAGCAGCGAGCCGCCGGCGGGCAGGCCGAGCCCGAGCAGGGAAAGCCCGATCAGGGCGCCCACGAGGAGGCTGGCGCCACCCACGACGATCAGCGCGGCGGCCAGGGGTGCGTGGCGGCCGAGCACGCCGGCCCGCAGCAACTCGGTGCGCCCGGTCTCCTCCTCCGTGCGGGTGTGCCGCACCGTCAGGAAGATCGCCATCAGGGCGACGCCCAGGGCGGAGGTGAGGTTGATCTCGAAGAGGGTGATTCCACCGACGGTGTCGAGCGCCTGGGCAGGGCCGCTCATCACGATGGCGGCCGGACTGCTGCTGACCGTCGCGGCATAGCCGGCCCGCAGCGCGGGCGTGCTGTAGAGGCCCTGCACTGCGGAGGCCGACGCGGCCACCAGCCCGACGATGCCCACGATCCAGATGGGCAGCACGATCCGGTCCAGCCGGAGGAAGAGGCGGACCAGGTGCCCGGTGCCGGTCAACCCGGTGCCGGTCAGCCCCGCGCTCGACGCCGTGCTCGACGGCCCCGCGCCAACTGGGCCCGTGCTGTCCCGACCCGTCGTGATCGCGCTCATCGTCCCGTCCCCCGGTCTCCGTCACCCGATCCTGACCCCACGGTGTCGGCCGAGGAGCCGGCCAGCGCCTCCGGCGACTCGTCCTGCGCAGGCAACCGCTCGCCATACTGCTTGAGAAAGAGCTCCTCCAGGGTCGGTGGGTGGGCCTGCAACGACCTGATTCCGAGGCCGGAGAGGTGGGCGATCGCCTCGTCGAGGTGGTCGGTGTCGACCTTGAAGGTCACCCGTCCGTCGACGCTCTCCAGGTCGGTGACGCCCGCGATCCCAGTCAGATCGTCGGCCGGACGTCCGGTCTCCGCGGTCACCGTCGTGCTGGTCAGGTGTCGAAGGTCGGCCAGCGTGCCGCTCTGCACGGTGCGGCCGGCACGGATGATCGAGACCCGGTCGCACAAGGCCTCCACCTCGGCCAGGATGTGGCTGCTCAGCAGCACCGTGCGCCCCTCGTCCTTGGCTCGTTGGATCCAGCTCTGGAAGACCTCCTCCATCAGCGGGTCCAGGCCGTTGGTCGGCTCGTCGAGGATGAGCAGGTCGGCGTCGGAGGCCAGGGCGGCCACGAGTGCGACCTTCTGGCGGTTCCCCTTGGAGTAGGTCCGGCTCCTCTTCGCGGGGTCGAGCTCGAAGTCGCGCAGGAGCTCGACCCGCCGGGTCTCGTCGAGGCCACCGCGAAGCCGACCGATCAGGTCGATCACCTCCCCACCGGTCAGGCTCGGCCACAGGGCGACGTCACCGGGGACGTAGGCGAGGCGTCGGTGCAGGGCCGCAGCATCGCGCCAGGGGTCACCGTCCAGGAGCCTCACGTGCCCCGAGTCCGGCCGCAGCAGACCGAGCAGCACGCGGATGGTGGTGGACTTGCCCGAGCCATTGGGGCCGAGGAAGCCGTGCACCTCTCCGCGGGCGACGGTCAGGTCGAGCCCGTCCAGCGCGTGGGTCGACCCGAAGGACTTGTGGAGTTGGTCCACGACAATCGGTGCAGTCATGGGCTACAATCTACACAACTTTTACAGATTTGTGAATATCATTAATTGTGGGAGATCCAGATGACTGATCAGGCACCCGAGGAACTGACGGCGGAGCAGCGCGCCTACGTCGAGGAGCTCGCCGGCGTCCTCACGGCCTCGGGCATCCAGCGCATGCCATCGCGTGTCTACGCGGCGATCCTGGTCAACGAGAGCGGCAGTATGACGTCAGCCGAGTTGGCCGCGACCCTCCAGGTGAGCGCGGCGGCAGTCTCGACGGCCGTGCGCTGGCTCACCCAGGTGGGGCTGGTCTCCCGGCGCACCATGCCGGGGTCCCGACGCGAGCAGTACGTCGTCGACGGCGACTCGCTCATCCAGTTGATCGCCCACGACACCAGCGCACTGAACTCCTGGAGCACGGGCTTTGAGCGCGGCCTGCAGGTCGTCCAGCCAGGCGGTGCCGCCGCTCATCGGCTGACCGAGCTCCGGGAGTTCTTCGTCTTCCTGCTCGAGGAGATGGATGGCGTCATGCGGCGCTGGGAGGAGCGGAAAGCTCAGTCCAGGCCGAGCCGTTCGGCCAGGAACCGGTAGGCGAGCGCCTGCATGTGCGCGAGCTGCTCGTTGGTCGCCGCGCCACCGTGGCCGCCCTCGATGTTCTCGTAGTAGGTCACGTCCTTGCCGGCGGCGAGCATCCTGGCCGCCATCTTGCGGGCGTGCGCCGGGTGCACCCGGTCGTCCCGGGTCGAGGTGGTAAACAGCACCGGCGGGTAGTCCCGCTCCGCATCGAACAGGTGGTAGGGGCTGAACGTGGCGATGAACTCCCACTCGTCCGGCTCGTCCGGGTCTCCGTACTCCGCCATCCAGGACGCCCCCGCCAGCAGGTGCGAGTAACGCTGCATGTCCAGCAACGGCACCTGGATCACGACAGCACCGAACAGCTCCGGATACTGCGTGAGCATGTTGCCGGTGAGCAGTCCGCCATTCGAACCGCCCTGCACCCCAAGCCTTTCCGGCACGGTGACACCCGAGTCGACCAGGTGGCGCGCGACAGCCGCGAGGTCCTCGTAGGCGCGATGCCGGTTGGCCTTCAGCGCGGCCTGGTGCCAGGTCGGGCCGTACTCGCCACCACCGCGGATGTTGGCCAGGGCGTAGGCCCCGCCGCGCTCCAGCCACGCGGCCCCCAGACCACCGGAGTAGGTCGGGGTGAGGGAGACCTCGAAGCCGCCATAGGCATACAGCAGGGTCGGGGTGCTGCCGTCAACCGGCAGGTCCGCCCGGTGCACCAGGAAGTACGGCACCCGGGTCCCGTCCGCAGACGTCACGAACCGCTGCTCGGCGACCAGCCCCTCGGCGTCGAAGAAGACCGGCATCGACTTCAGCGGCTCCAGCACGAGCTCGGGGTCAGCGCCGGAGTCGGAGAGGTCAGCGAGGTCGGCGATCGCGAGGGTCGTCGGGGTGAGGAAGTCGGTCGTGTAGACCCACACCGCATCGGACTGCACCCGGTCGACCGCGGCGACCACCGTCGTGCCGACCTCCGGCACCCCCGGGAACGGTGTGCTGGCGAAGGTGCCGTCCGCACCCGGCGTGAGCACCTCGAGCCGGTTGGTCACGTCGTCCAGGACGTTGAGCACCACGTGGTGCCGCGTCCAGGTGTGCCCGGCCAGGGACCTGGTCGGTGACGGGGCGAACAGCACCTGCAGCTCGCGGGAGCCGGCCAGGAAGTCAGCCAGCCGTATGCCGAGGAGCGAGCCCGCGGCATACCTCACCTCTCCCGGGGTCCAGTCATCCCGCAGTTCGACGGTGAGCCACTCCCGCACGATCCCGGCCTGCGCGGAGTCCGGGAGGTCGAGGCGCACCAGGTCGCCGCCGGGGTCCAGGAGGTGGACCTCGTTGGTGTAGAAGGTCAGGGCGCGGTAGATGACGTCGCGCTCGTGACCCGGCGTCTGGTCGTGGTGCGCGCCCACCGCGATGTCCTCGGCCGCCCCTTCGAAGACGAGCTCAGCCGCCTCGAGCGGGTTCCCCCGGCGCCACCGGCGGGCGGTCCGGGGGTAGCCGCTGTCGGTCATGCTCCCCGGTCCGGTGTCGGTCATCAGGAAGAGCGTGTCCTGGTCGATCCAGGACACGCTGCCCTTGGACTCCGGTCGGTGGAACCCGCCCTCGACGAACTCCTTCGCGTGCAGGTCGAACTCCCGGGAGACGTCGGCGTCGGCGCCGCCACGGGACAGGTCGACCATCGCCAGCCGGTGGTCCTCGGTCTCGCTGTCGCGAGTGCGGCGCAGGACGGTGGCGCCGTGCCAGACCCAGTTCTCCTGCTCGACCTCGTTCAACGCGTCAAGGTCGAGGACGGTCTCCCAGTCGGGCTGCTCGGTGCGGTAGGACTCCAGGCTGGTGCGCCGCCAGATGCCCCGCTCGTGCTCCGCGTCCTTCCAGAAGTTGTAGTAGTGCTCCCCGATCCGCGTGACGTCCGGGATCTTGGCGTCCGAGTCGAGCATCGCCCGGATCCGGTCGCGGGTGGCCGCGAACTCGAGCGTGCCCGCGATCCGGGCCGCCTCCCCCGCGTTGCGCTCGCGGACCCAGTCCAGCTGCGCCTCCCCCTCCACCTCCTCGAGCCAGGCGTGCTCATCGGTGCGGGAGACCTCGGTGCCGTCCTGGTCGACGGTGTCCGGGTCCACGGTCTGCTGCTGTTGCCGATTCACCCCGCCAGCGTAGGCGACCGGCTCACGGCGTCACGGGCCGTGCACGCCAGCCGACCGCCCTTCCTGCCGACGGTCACCGCGATCGTCGGGCCACGAAGGAGAGTCGGCTGCGGCCGCTTGAATGCGTGCCCCTGCACACAAAACCGCGGCCACGACTGAGCGGTGCCATCGGGGTCCTGCGTGACGCGAAGTAGTCCTCGAAGGTGGCGGCGAACCCGCTGGTCATGGGTCTGATCATGGCAGGACCAGCGCTCCCCTGGCTCGCAGCAGGTGGCGGGTCGGCACCAGCGTGGCGACAGCAGCGGTCGCCGTGACCACGAGGACGATGGCCGCGACCACCCACAGGGGTCCCTGCGGCCACGGCGTGCCGAGGAACCCCAGGGCCACTAGGCTCATGGGCACCAGGGAGATGACCAGGCCCGCGGCGGTTGCCCCGAGGGCGATCAGGCCGGTCTCGGCCGCGACCATGGCCCATAACTGTCCGTGGGTCGCCCCCAGGGACTCGAGCAGCTGCCACTCGCGCCGACGACGCAAGGTGGTGGCCACCAACCGGTTGGCGACCCCGAGCAGCAGGTAGCCGAAGAGCACCACGGACGCCCCGAGGCTGATCCACACCGTGGGATCCTGGGTGGCCGTGCCCGCCCGGGCGAGCGGATCGCTCGTCTCGAGGCCGGGGTGGCTTGCGACGAGCGCGCTCAGGTCGCGCTCCACGGCGCCCGGGTCCTCCCCCCGGACCAGGACGGAGTCGACGGGTCCGGCCGCGGCCGGCACGAGATCACGCGAGGCGACGACCGTGCCGAACCCGAAGCCGTGGCGGTAGGTCGCCACCACGGTGGGCTCCACGCGCGTGCCGTCGGCGAGCGCGAGCGGCAGGGTGTCCCCCACCTGTATGCCGTGTGGCCAGCCGAGGCTGGTAGCCACCGCCACCGTGTCACCCGCCAGATCAGTCAGCGTGCCATCGACGACGCCGAGATCGAGCACCTCGTCGGCGCCGGGACCGACCGCCAGGATCTGCTCGGGCTCGGCACCGGTGAGAGCCTGCGTGCCGTCGCTGGTGGTGCGCACGCCGCTGGTCCGCAGCACCGGAACCGCCGCCGACACCGATGGCAGGCGCGCAATCTCCTCGACGAGCCCCTCGGGCACGCCACCGACCGGGTCGGCCGTGACCTGGGCGGTCGCGATCGTGCTCGCTCGGGCCTCGTGGGCCGCGACCGACGAGAGCGTGGTCGTCGTGAAGACCTGAGTCACGGTGAGCCCGACCGCCACGGCGAGGACGGCCAGGGCTCCTCCGGTCCGCACGGCAAAGCTCCCGCTGTTGCGCACGGCGAGCCACCCACTGACGCTGCGCTGCCGTGGGGCGAGCCACCCGGCACCTCGACGCACGACCGCTGGCGCGGCCAGGACGACGCCGATGCCGGCCAGGAGCGCGCCCGATGCGGCTCCGATGATGGCCGCCTCGGTGCGGGTGACCAGCGGTGCTAGCGCCGTCCCCAGCGCCAGCACCAGCAGGACGGCACCGGCCCGTGTGCGGAGCGGACCTCCGGCCCGCGGCTCGGACTGCGTCTCGATGACCGCCGTGGTGGCTGGCAGTGTGGACACCCGCCACGAGGCGGCCCGGGCCGCCACCTGCATGACGCCCCACAGCAGCAGCACCGTCGCCAGCGCAGGCCACGGGCTCCAGCTGACCTCCTGGCCGATGACCAGGATCCCCAGACCCACCAGCGCGTCCTGGGACCACCAGGCCAGCCCATAGCCTGCGGCCACTCCCGTCGCCGAGGAGGCCAGAACGACGGTGCTCGCGTGCCGCGCCAGCAGGGACCGAACCTGGGCCGGAGTGGCGCCGACCGCCCGCAACAGGGCCAGTTCCCGCGCCCTGTTGGCGGCCAGGACCGAGACCGCGCCGCCGGTGATGAAACCGACCAGGAGCACCACCACCCCGCCCGCGGAGAGCACGAGGAGCACAAGCATCCCGGCGGTGACCGCGGCCGCTGGGCGCTCGGCCGAGCCGAGATCTGCTCCGGAGCTGACCACCAGTTCCGGGCCGACCGCCTGCTGCACCCGGTCGGCAACCACGGCTGGGTCGCTCCCGGGTTCGGTCGAGGCCGTGATCAGGTCCACTGTGTCCGCGGCCAGCGGCGACAGCGTTCGGGCCAGGTCATCACTGACCAAGATCGTGCCGGGCACCCCACTGGCTGCCCCCGAGTTGTCGGTCGTCCCGGCCCGGTCGACCACTCCGGACAGATGCATCGTGCGTGGCTCTCCCCCGAGGGCCACCTCCACCCGTTCGCCGACGGACACCCCGGCGGCTGCTGCCGTCATCTCATCGAGCACCACGTCGTGGGCACCGCGCGGCGCCTGTCCCACCAGGTCGATCTCCCCCAGCAACGAGTCCCAGCCGTGTCCGGCCCTGCGCGGGTCAGGAGCGGGCTGGAAGCCACCGGCACCGTCGCTGACGGCGGCCGGGAAGCTCACATCGCCCGCCGCGGCGGTGACGCCGGGCACGTTGGCGACCTCCCGGATCAGGTGTGTCGGCACGCCGACGTGCTCGGGTAGGGCGATGTCGAGGTCCTCTGCGCGAGGGACACTCTGCTCGCCGCCGACCACCAGGTCAATCGACCCGAGACGTTGCGGCGGCACCGGTGAGCGCAGACCGGTCTCCAGGAGCACCAGGCAGAGGCTGGCCAGGACCGAGCCGATCAGAACGGCCGTCACGATGGCCAGCACCTCGCTGGCGCGGTGCGGCAGGCGGTGCCTCATCGGTGCGCACCCACCGTGTGAGGCTCAGGCGGACGTCGCTGATCAGCCAGGACCTCGACGTCGGGTGCGCGCAGCACCTCACGGATCCGCCCGTCGGCCATCACCACGGTGTCGTGCGCGGAGGCAGCCGCGACGGGGTCATGAGTGACCATCACCACGGTCTGGCCGTAGTCGCTGACCATCTCGCGCAACAGCCCAAGCACGCCCTGGCCCGTGGCCAGGTCGAGGGCACCGGTGGGCTCATCGGCAAAGACCACGGCGGGTCGGGGCGCCAGGGCTCGCGCGATGGCCACCCGCTGCTGCTGGCCCCCCGAGAGCTCGCCCGGCAGCCGGCGCAGCAGGTCGACCAGCCCCGTCCGCTCGACCAGCGTGCCGACCCAGGCGCGGTCCAGGTTCGCACCGGCCAGTCGCAGGGGGAGGGTGATGTTCTCCTCGATGGTCAGCGAGGGCACCAGGTTGTAGGCCTGGAAGACGAACCCGACGCGGTCTCGGCGGAAGCGGGTGCGGGGCGTCTCCCGGAGCCGGCTCACCTCCGTCCCGCCGATCCAGACCGAGCCACTGCTGGGCACGTCGAGCCCAGCAGCGACGTGCAGCAGGGTGCTCTTGCCGGAGCCCGAACGGCCCATCACGGCGAGGAAGGCCCCGCGGGGCACGGACAGCGAGACCCCGTCCAGTGCGCGGACCTCGCCGCCGCGCCGGAACACCTTGCTCACCGAGTCCAGTCGCACCGCGACGTCCGGGCCCCTGTCGGCCTGCTGGACAGGCGCCCGCAGGGTTGGCCCGGTGCTCATGGCTGCCTCCGCCCGAGATAGCGGGCCACGAGCAACCCGATGCAGCCCAGCGCGGCGACACCGAAGGCCAGGGAGGGCAGCAGGTTGCCCGGGCTGGCCACCGAGAACACGGCATTCAGTGCGGCGCACAGGGCCAGCGCGACCCAGAGGAGAGTGGTGCCACGGTCTCCGGCGGCACCCGGTGTCCTGGTGGCGGATGGCAGGGTGGTGCCACGGTCTCCGGCGACACCCGGTGTCCTGGTGGCAGATGGCAGGTTGCCGCCGTGGTGGTGCGGGGCGTCGGTGAGGCGGTACGGGTCGTTCACGAGTGACTCCTGGTCCGTGCGGATGGCGTGCTCTCCACGCTAGGAACCGTGATCACCCGAAACCATCCTGCGAGCTACCCGATCGAGGGTGCAGCAGGCGCTACCTTCTGCATCCCAGGGGTGGGTGACGTGGACGCTGGCGTGCCCCACGGCATACGTTGGGCTGGCCCAGCCACCACCGCAGCCGAGGAGGAGCCGTGTCGACCGGTGCCCTCCCGCGCCCCGGGCTCCTAGCGATCCTTCGGTCCTGGGTGGTCGCAGCCGCGGTGGCAACCCAGTGGCTGGTGCTCGGCCTGGGCACGGCCCTGCTCGCCCTGCTGACCGTCGTGGTCCTGCTCCTGGTCGCGGCCCTGTGCCTGATCGGCCTCGGGCTGCTGCTGGTCGGCCCGGCGCTGCGCCTGCTGCGCTGGGTGGCAGACCTGGAACGGCGTCGGCTGACGGCGATGGGGCACGCGACGGTCTCGCCCTATGGCCCCCTCCCGCGGGGCTGGGGGCAGGTGCTGCGCGACGTCCGGTCCGAGGTCAGCACTCGGCGGGACCTGGGGTGGCTCCTCCTCCACGCCACGGTGGGGCTCCTCCTTGGCCTGCTGCCGCTGGAGATGCTCTCCAACGCGCTGCAGGAGCTCAGCACCCCGTTGTGGTGGCAGCTGGCGCCGGGCCAGGCCACCGTCCTCGGCGGGTTCGTGGCCGTGGACACGTGGGGCGCGGCCCGATGGGGCGTGGTCACCGGCATCGTCTGGGCCCTGCTCTGGCTGCTCCTGACCCCGCAGCTGGCGCGTGGCCAGGCGGCACCCGGGCGGCGCCTGCTCGTCCCACACCCCGACCAGGACCTGACCGCCCTCGTCGCCCGGCTCGGCGCGACCCGGGCTGCCGCGCTCGATGCCCACGCGGTGGAGCTGCGCCGCATCGAGCGCGCTCTGCATGACGGCACCCAGAACCGGTTGGTCGCCGTCACCGTGCTGGCGGGGGCGGCCCGCCAGGCGCTGGCGCGGGACCCTGCGAGCGCCGAGCCCCTCCTGGAGCGGGTGCAGGACGGCGCGGAGCTCGCCCTGGCCGAGCTGCGCTCGGTGGTGCGCAGTATCCTGCCCCCGGCTCTCGAGGCCGACGGACTGCCCGGTGCCCTGGCCGCCCTGGCCGCCCAGTGCGCGGTGCCGACGCGCGTCGACGTCACGGTGCCGACCCGGCTCCCCGTGTCGATCGAGGCGGTCGCCTACTACGCCGTGGCCGAGGCCCTCACCAATGTCACGCGGCACAGCACGGCACGCGACGCAATCGTCACGGTGCAGCAGCGCGGTGACCACCTGTGGGTCGAGGTCGCCGACGACGGCGTCGGAGGAGCCACCGTCGGGCAGGGGTCCGGCCTCACCGGCATCCGCGACCGGGTGGAGGCCCACGACGGCACGCTCGAGGTGCACAGTCCGGCCGGCGGTCCGACACTGCTGCGGGTGGTGCTCCCATGCGGATAGTGGTCGCCGAGGACGACGCCCTGCTCCGGGAAGGGCTGGTCCTGTTGTTGGGCGGCGAGGGCCTGGACGTCGTAGCGGCCGTCGGGGACGGGGCAACCTTCCTCGACGCCGTCACCGAGCACCGGCCCCAGGTGGCCATCGTGGACGTCCGGATGCCGCCCACCCACACCGACGAGGGCATCCGCGCCGCTGTGGCGGCCCGACGGGACCAGCCGGACCTCGCGGTGCTCGTGCTCTCCGCCCACGTCGAGCAGGGCTTCGCCACCGACCTGCTCGTCGGCAGCGCCCGGGGCCTCGGTTATCTGCTCAAGGAACGCGTGGGACGGGTCGCGACCTTCCTGGAGGCCCTGCGCCGGGTGGCGGGCGGGGGCACCGCGATCGACCCGGAGGTGGTGGCCCAGCTGTTCGCGCGGCGACGGGCAGCCGACCACCTGGCGGCCTTGACCCACCGCGAGCGCGAGGTGCTGGGCCTGATGGCCGAGGGTCTGGGCAACGCCGCGATCTCCCAGCGGCTGTGGATCACCGACCACGCGGTGCACAAGCACATCCGCAACATCTTTGCCAAGCTCGACCTGCCGGTCGGAGCGGACAGCGACCGCCGGGTTGCGGCGGTTCTGCGCCACCTCGAGGCGACCAGCGGGGCGACCTGACCGCCGGCCCGCCAAGGGTTTGCCCGCCGCCGCGGGGACCCGTGCGCCCGGCACGGTGATAATCGGTGGTCAGCGTCCTGCGAACGACCGTACTCTTGACCAAGCCATGCAAGACTTTCCGCCCGAGATCCGGGCCTACTCAGCACGCGACGACGCCGCGCCGGACACCCGCAGCCCGAGGCACTTCCTCTGGTGGATGATCCGGCTCGAGGGCACGCTCGCGCTGGCCGGCGTGGGCATCGCCCTGGTGTGGATGCTCCCCCAGGTGCTCGGTCCCTGGCTGGTGGGCCGGGCCATCGACGACGGCATCGTCGGCGGTGACTCCGGCGCCTTCCTTCAGTGGGCGCTGATCCTGCTGGTCATCACCGTCGTGGGTGGCCTGAGCGGCACGGTCTACCACACGGTGATCGTGCGCGAGTGGCTCGTGGCGCTCTACGGCACCACCAAGCTGGTCACCCGCAAGACACTGCAGCTCGGCCATATCCTGCCGCGCCGCACCCCCACCGGCGAGGTGCTCTCGGTGTCGGGCAGCGACAGCGACCAGTTCGGTGGGTTCATCGAGATCGTCACCCGGGCACTGTCCGAGTTCGTCGCCTTCCTGTGCGTGGCCGTCATCGTCCTCACCATCAGCCCCACGATGGGCGGGCTGGTGCTGCTCTCCGCTCCGTTGCTGGTTGTCTGCGGCATGCCACTGCTGCGCCCGATGCAGCGCTGGCAGGGCATCGAGCGGTCCCGCAACTCCGAGCTGACCTCGCAGGCCACCGACATCGTCGGCGGCCTGCGGATCCTGCGCGGGATCGGTGGTGAGGGCACCTTCGGCGGCAACTACGCCCGGCAGTCCCAGCGGGTCCGCCAGTCCGGCGTCTCCGCAGGAGCGTGGCAGGCCGCCGTCGAGGCGGTCGGCGTGCTACTCAGCGGCACCTTCGTGGTCGCCCTCATGTGGGTCGGTGTCCGCGAGGTCGTGGCTGGCCAGCTCAGCGTGGGCCAGCTCATCAGCATCCTGGGCTATGGCCTGTTCCTGATCCAGCCGATGCGCACCTTTGTGGAGTTCGCGCAAAAGATGACCCGCTCGGTGGTGTCGGCGCGCAAGGCCATCGCCGTGCTGGAGCAGCGGCCGCCGTGGGTGCCACCAGCCGCTCCGCGGGAGCTGCCGCACGATGCACCGATCACGGACGACGCCTCGGGCCTGGTGATCACGCCGGGCCTGCTGACGATGGTCGTGTCTGGGGTGCCCGACGACTCCGCGGCGCTGGCCGACCGTCTTGGCCGCTACCTGCCCGAGGAGCAGGACGCCCGGATCGGCCTGGAGCTGCCCGAGGACCTCAAGGGTCGAGCAGCCCGGCGGGAGCGCGCCCGGCGCGTCATCGCCCGCGCCGAGCAGGCCGTCCGCGACGAGGAGCGCGCCCGTCAGGCCTGGGGCGTGCGCGTCGGCGACGTCGACCTCGGGGACGTGGAACTGGACGAGGTGCGCTCCCGCATCCTGGTCAGCGACACGAGCCCGCACCTGTTCGCCGGCACCCTGCGCTCGGCGATCGACCCGCACGGTCGGCTCGACCGGGGGGCCGCCGAGGCAGCGCTGTGGGCCGCCTCCGCCGACGACGTCTTCGACGCCGTCCCGGGCGGCTGGGCCGGAGAGCTCGACGAGCGCGGCCGCGGGCTCTCCGGCGGGCAGCGCCAGCGGCTGGTCCTGATGCGGGCGCTGGCCGCCGACCCGGAGGTCCTGGTCCTCGTCGAGCCGACCTCGGCCGTGGACGCCCACACCGAGGCCCGGATCGCTGAGCGCCTCGGGACCGTCCGGGAGGGTCGCACCACCGTGGTGATGACTGCCTCCCCGCTGCTGCTGCACCACGCCGATGAGGTCGTCCTCCTGCAGGACGGGCTGGTGACCGCCCGCGGGACGCACGCCGACCTGCTCGCCGACCGCTCGGCATACCGGGCCGTTGTGGTCCGGGGCGAGGAGGCGGCCACGATCGACCCGGCCGAGCGCGACGACACCCGCCCCGACACCCACCACACGAAGACCCGACCCGCCCCCCAGGAGGTGCTGTGAGCACACTGCAGACTCCCCTGCTGCCACCCGAGCTGGCGGCTGAGTCGGCGCGCACCTGGGACGCGGCCGAGCAGCACGGACCCGCCATCCCCGAGGAGCTCGTGCCGCCGACGACGGCGACCATGTCCGAGCGTGTTGCCGCGCTGCGCCGTCGGCACCTGCTGCGCGAGCGTCGGGCCGCGGAGTTCGTCGCCGACACGATGAGCTCGACCAAGGGGCTGCCGATCGCGGCGCCCCGGCAGGTCATCCGGTTCATCGGCCGGCTCCTGGGTGAGCGACGCCTCTGGGTGGTCGCTGTGGTCCTGGGCAACGCACTGGCCGCGGTGGCCGGACTGCTCGTGCCCTGGTGGCTGGGCCGGTTGGTCGACAGCACCGTGGCCGACGTCGAGGCCGGTCGCACGAGTGCGGCACTGGCCACGGCCGACTCGGTCGCTCTGATCGTGGCTGGCATCGTCGTGCTGCAGGCGTTGCTGACCCTGGCCGCCAAGAGCGCCTCCGCCGTGCTTGGCCAGGGGATCCTCGCGTCCGCGCGGGAGTTCGTGGTGCGTGCGATCCTGCGCCTGCCGCTGTCCCGGGTGGAGAGCGCCAGCTCCGGTGACCTGGTCACCCGCGTCACCCGTGACGTCGGGACGATGAGCGAGACGGTGCGCTGGGCACTGCCGCAGGTCATCGTGGCCGGCACCACCGTGATCGCGACCCTGGCGGCGATGATCGTCAACAGCTGGCTGCTGGCCGTGCCGTCACTCGCCCTGTTGGCGATCTCGCTGCTGCAGGTGCGCCGCTATCTCAAGCGGGCGCCCAACGGCTACCTGACCGAGGGCGGGACCTACTCGCGCATCAACACCCACCTCACCGAGACCGTCGAGGGAGCCCGGACGGTCGAGGCACTGGAGATCGGCGGCCGGCGCAAGCGCATCGGCGACGACGACATCGAGGTGTCCGCCCAGGCGGAGCGCTACGGCATCACGTTGCGCAACCTGTTGTTCCTGATCATGGACCTGGCCTTCAGCCTGCCGCGGGTCCTGGTGCTGACGGTGGGCGCCGTGGGCTACTCCCAGGAATGGGTCACCATCGGGCAGATCACCACCGCCGTCCTCTACACCGAGGCGCTGTGGGGCCCCTTCGACATGCTCGTGCACACCCTGGACAACGTGCAGGTCGGTGTCGCCTCCACGACCCGCCTGCTGGGCATCGCCACCGTTCCTCCGGACCGGGACGAGGGCCAGGACGAGCCGGCTGACGCCACGCTGACCGGCGCGGACCTGCGCTATGCCTACCGGCCCGGCCATGACGTGCTGCACGGCATCGACCTGGACCTGCGGCCGGGGGAACGTCTCGCCATCGTGGGCCCCAGCGGCTCGGGCAAGTCGACCCTGGGCCGGCTGTTGGCCGGCATCCACCGTCCCCGCACGGGCTCGGTCACCGTCGGTGGTGTCGAGCTGACCTCGCTCCCCCTCGACCAGTTGCGCCGCGAGGTGGCGCTGGTCACGCAGGAGCACCACGTCTTCATCGGCACCATGCGCGACAACATCGTGTTGGCCCGCGAGGGCTCCACCGATGCTGCGGTGGAGGCGGCCCTGCGCGCCGTCGGCGCCTGGGACTGGGTGCAACGGCTCCCGGGCGGACTGGATGCACGGATCGGCTCCGGCTCGCAGGAGCTGACGCCGGGCCAGGCCCAGCAGGTGGCGCTGGCCCGCCTGATCCTGGCCGACCCGCACACCATCGTGCTGGATGAGGCAACCTCGCTGATCGACCCGCACACGGCCCGCACCCTGGAGGGGTCGATGAACGCCCTGCTCTCCGAGCGGACTGTCGTGGCGATCGCGCACCGGCTCCACACCGCCCACGACGCCGACCGGATCGCGGTCGTCATCGACGGACGGGTCGCCGAGCTCGGCAGCCACGACGAGCTGGTCGCCCTGGACGGTGAGTACGCCGCGCTCTGGCGGGCCTGGACGACCTGAGGCGGGGTGGGCGAAGGGCGACCGGACGCGCGGCGTGGCGTCCCCCCAGGACGACCGGGCGCACGGCAGCACGACAGGGAACTTACGCTGAGCCCATGAGTTCCCTGCAGCAGACCTTGCTCGAGCCCACCCGCCGCCCCACCGTGGTGAAGGCCCTGGTCGACGTGGTTGACGCCGAGGTGGCCAGCAAGTCCGGCATCGGCGGCCGCATCATCAAGACGGGATATGCGGCAGTGACCAGGGTCTCCGAGGGGTTCGTGGCCAAGGCAGTCAACGCGTTGTTGCCCGGATTTGCCACTGCCCTGGATCCGTTCTGGCAGGAGCGGGGGGATCGGCCCTTCGCCGACGTGCTGGTCGCGCGGGACCACGAGGCCGCAGAGGCCCTGCTCGCCGTCACCGACCGCGAGGTGGGCGGCACCAGGAACAGCGTCGTCAAGAAGGTCTACGGCTCGCTGCGCGGGAAGGCCAAGGACAATGTGGTCGCGGCTCTCCCGCGGGTCGGTGCCACGATCGAGAGCCAGGCGAACTGACACCTGAGGCGGCCCCTCACACCGGATCGTGGAGCATGACGTGCACGTCCGGCCCTTCATCACCCACCACGGAGGTCAGCCACAGAGGCCGGACCGTCGTCACGTCACGCCAGCCGGAGCGCAGGTAGAGCTGGCGGGCGGCCCCATGGTGCGGCAGCACCTCCAGACACGGCATGCGACCGGCATCCCGGATGCCCTGGACCGCCCCCTCGAGCAGCAGGCGCCCCGCTCCCGACCCGCGGGCTCGCTCGGCCGTGAACAGGGCCGAGACCCAGGCGAGGCGTTCGGTCGCGACACCGGCGGCACCAGCACACGCCTGGTTGACCGTGTCGCTCCCGCTGAGGGGCCCGACCCAGCAGACGTGACCGATCACGTCACTTTCCTGCTGCGCCACGAGGGCACCCAGGGCGTCCTCGGCGTGGAGGAACTCCTCGGTCGAGACCGGCAGTGGCTTCCGGAACGGATAGCGGGTGCGCGGTTGCTGCTCCAGCAGGTCCACGCCCAGGCCCAGCAGATCGTCCGGGTGGCGAGAGCGGAGGGTGATGGTCACCGCACCATCATTCCGCGTCCCGGGCTCCTCGCTCTCAGTCGGTGCGGCGACGCAGGGTCAGCGTCCCCAGGGCGAGCACGACGACCGCAATGCCGACCACGATGAGCAGGTCGGTCCAGGTGCCGTCCGCCACGTGCCCGTCCGCACCGGCCTGGACTCCCTGCATCGCCTCGATGGCATAGGTCAACGGCAGGAAGTCGGAGATCGCCTGCGCGGCGCCCGGCATGGTCTCCCGCGGCACGAACAGCCCACACAGCAGCAGCTGCGGGAAGACCAGTGCCGGCATGAACTGCACGGCCTGGAACTCGGTGCGCGCGAAGGCCGACACGGCCAGGCCGAGCGCCGTGCCGAGAAAGGAGTCGGCCAGCGCCACGAGCAGCAGGGCCCAGACCGGACCGCCGACCTCCATGCCGAGTGGCCCAACGCCCAGCCCGATCACCAGCGCCGCCTGCACCAGGCAGACGGAGAGCAGGGCCAGGGCGTAGCCGAGCAGGATGTCGGCGCGGCCCGTGGGCATGGCCAGCATCCGTTCCAACGTGCCGGCGGTGCGCTCGCGCAGCATGGTGACCGACGTGACGATGAACATGACGGTGAACGGCATGAACGCGATCAGGGCCGGACCGAAGGTGTCGATGATGTTGCCACCGGCCACCTCGGAGAAGACCCACCACAACAACAGGAGCACCAGGCAGGGCACGAACAGGAGCAGCGCGATGGTGCGCGGGTCACGACGGAGCTGACGGATCACCCGGCGGGCCACCGCGAGCGTGATGCGTGGACTCATGCGGCGGCCTCGTCGATCAGGGCCAGGAAGGCCCCCTCGACCGACCCCGCACCGGTGCGTTCGAGCAGTTCGCTGGGTGTCCCGGCAGCCAGCACCCGCCCCTCGCGCAGCAGCGCGATGCGGTCACAGCGCTCGGCCTCGTCCATCACGTGGGTGGACACGAGCACCCCGGCCCCGCCGGCGGCCAGATCGGCGAAGGTGGCCCACAGGGAGCGGCGCAGCACCGGGTCCAGGCCGACCGTCGGCTCGTCGAGCACCAACAGCGATGGGTCACCGAGCAGAGCAGTGGCCAGGGACACCCGCGACTGCTGGCCCCCGGACATCGTGCCCACCACCTGGTCACCCGCCTCCGCGAGGTCCACGGTCGCCAGCACCTGCCTGACCTGATCGGCACCCACGCCGTGGATGGCGGCAAAGAACTCCAGGTTCTCCCGGGCCGTCAGGTCGCTGTAGATCGCCCCCACCTGCGTCACATAACCGACCCGCCCGCGCACCCCAGGACTCCCGGCCTGCTGCCCCAGGACGCGCAGCGTTCCCTCCACACCGCTCTGGACCCCCACGATCGCTCGCATCAGCGTCGACTTGCCGCCCCCGGACGGCCCGACGATCCCGACCAGCTCCCCGGCACCGACGGTGAGGTCCAGGCCGTGCAGGACCTCGCGCCCGCCACGCGTGACCCGCAGGTCTGCCACCTCAACGACCGGCTCCACCACGGCCCTCCTTCCGGGTCGACATCCCTGTGGACACGGCACGCGGCATCCCACGGGCGCCACCGGACCACGCTAGACCCACCGCACCAGGACCGCGAGTCAGTGGCTGGCGGGTTCCCCGCTGGTGGACCGCGCCTGCCAGGTGCAGAGGCAGACCTCGTTGCCGTCCGCGTCGGCCAGCACCCAGAACGCGGGGGCACGACCGTCCGAGACCAGGCGGCCTCCAGCGGCCAGAGCCGCGGCGACCCGCTGCTCGGCGACATCGTGGGGCAGCGTCAGGTCGAAGTGGATCCGGTTGCGGTCGGTGCGCGGCGGATCCATGTCCTGGAACCAGAGGTCCGGGAGGTGGCCGGCAAGATCCCGCAGGTCGCCACGCCCGTCCGCCTCGTAGCCGAGGACCGCCGTCCAGAACGGGCGGATGGCCGCGGCGTCGACCGTGTCGATGCCGATCTCCAGCGTGGCCAGACGGCCCGGGCGCGCCGCAGTGCCCGCGTCGTCCGCCACGGCACTGACGGCCCGGGCCAGGTCCAGGTCCTGCTGGGTCAGGCCGTCCACCGCCTCGGTGCGCGTGCGGACCACGATGTGGTCCGGACGCAGGTCCACCTCCGGATGGTGGTGCATCCGGTCCCCGGCCGCGGTGATCGCGACCGCGAGGGCGGCGCCCTCCGCCGGGCTGCCGATGTCGAACCGGGCGACGAGCTCACCGAGCAGATAGCGCCAGTCGCCCAGCCCCTCGGCATGCGTCGCGTCGTAGGGCGTCACCTCGTCGTGAACGGTCATGCTGCCAGCGTCCCACGGAGCACCGCGGTCAGGCGAGGGTCCGCGGATCGCCCCAGCGCACCGGCACCCCGTGGGGCGGTGCCTCACCCAGCAGTCGCTCCGTGCCGCCCGGCCAGGTGGTGGCCGCGACGAGGAAGCGGTGTGGCCCGCCCGGCTCCAGGCGCCGGGGCTCGAACGCCAGGTGCGTCAGTGTCCGCTCCGGATCCGCCTCGGCGCCGAGCGCGGCGAGCCGGTCGAGCATGCGCTCCTGCTCCTCGGCCGGCACGTACTGCCACATCACCGAGTGCCACACCACCGTGTGGTGACTCTCCCGCAGCTCCAGCCGGTCCAGGAAGTCCCCACCGCCCGCACGCTCCAGCCTCACCTCGTGCTCCTGGGCCAGGGACAGGGCGCCACGCAGCCGGCTCAGCCGGTGCGTCTGGTCGGGCCACACACAGCTCAACAGGTCGAGGGCACCGTCCTGCGAGCGCGGGTCGATGGGGGCGAGGTCGCAGCCCAGGCGCTCGACCACCTCAACGGCAGTCGGTATGCCGAGGGGCCGGCTCTCCCAGGCCGGGTCCAGCACCACCGTGGTCGGCCTGGCATCGGGGTCCGCGTCCGCCACACCGTCCGCCATGCCGTCAGCCACACCGTCCGCCACACCGTCCGCCATGCCGTCAGCCACACCGTCCGCCGGGCCGTCCACCGGGGCTCCTCCCGCTGCCGGCCAGCCTCCACCCTCAGCGACCCGGTAGGTGAAGTGATCGGCCAGGAGGTTCAGCCCGGCCGATGCGCCGATCTCCAGGAGCCGCACCGGCAGGTCGGGGTGCTGGGCCCGGCTCAGAACCTGCAGCAGACCCCCGAACAGTGCGGCTGAGCGTCCCACCTCGTTGGTCTGGGGCGGGGACCCGAGCCGCTCCCGGATGTCCTGCCCGAGCTCCTCCAGCACGCCGCGCAGCGCGGGCCACGCCGCCGCCGCGGAGCCGTCCCCTCCGACGCTCGCGTAGTGCGCCGCCAGGGCCGGAGCACCTCCGGTCAGCACGAGACGGTGCACGGCCGCCATCAGGCGCAGCGCCAGGGCGGAGGGGCCGGGGTCGTCCTCGTGTCCGGCCAGCACGGTGGCGGTCGGCCCGCCACGGGACAGGTCCTGCGCCACCTGCTCCAGCAGGTGGCCATAGAACGGCGAGCCGAGCGCCCGGCAGGCCACTGCCTGCTGACCGATCAGCTCGACCTGACGTCCCCAGCCCGTGCGGGCGCTGCTGCTCATGGCGCCCAGCCTGCCAGGTGTGTCCCTCGGCCGGTCAGGTGTCCCTCGGCCGGTCAGGCCGAGGTGACCGCCGTCAGCTCGTCCAGCAGCACCTGCTTGATCAGGACGCTGGCCCAGTCCAGGATCTCCTTGTCCCGCAGCACCTTGCCGCCGATCCGCGCGGTCTTGGGCACTGGCACCAGGACAGTGCGGGTGGCCGCCTTGAGGATGGTGCCTGGGAACAACCGGTTGAGCCGCAGCTGCTGGCTCTCGCGCAGCTCCACCGGGCCGAACCGGATGGTCGAGCCCTGGACCGAGATGTCGCTGATGCCGGCGCGGCGCGCCAGTGTGCGCAACCGGGCCACCTCGAGGAGGGTCTGCACCGGCTCCGGCGGGGGGCCGTAGCGGTCGACCAGCTCGGCCTCGATCTCGGCCAGCTCCGCCTCGTCGGTGACCCGGGCCAACTTGGTGTAGGCCTCCAGGCGCAACCGCTCGCCGGGGATGTACTCGTGGGGAAGGTGCGCATCAACCGGCAGCTCGATCTTGATCTCGGCCGGTGTCTCGTCCTTCTCTCCCTTGAAGCCAGCGACCGCCTCACCGACCAGCCGGATGTAGAGGTCGAAGCCCACCCCGTTGATGTGGCCGGACTGCTCGCCTCCGAGCAGGTTGCCGGCGCCGCGGATCTCCAGGTCCTTCATCGCCACGGCCATGCCCGCGCCCAGGTCGGTGTTGGCGGCGATGGTCTGCAGCCGGTCGACCGCGGTCTCGGTCAGGGGCTTCTCCGGCGGGTAGAGGAAGTAGGCGTAGGCCCGCTCGCGGCCCCGGCCGACGCGGCCGCGCAGCTGGTGCAGCTGGGACAGGCCGAACTGGTCGGCGCGATCCACGATGAGGGTGTTGGCGTTGGAGATGTCCAGACCGGTCTCCACGATCGTGGTGCAGACCATCACGTCGAAGGCACCCTCCCAGAAGTCGACGACGACCTGCTCGAGCTGGTGCTCCCCCATCTGGCCGTGGGCGGTGGCGACCCGGGCCTCCGGGACGAGGTCGCGGATCCGGGCGGCGACCTTCTCGATCGAGGTCACCTTGTTGTGCACGAAGAAGACCTGACCGTCGCGCAGCAGCTCGCGCCGGATCGCCGCGGCGATCTGCTTCTCGTCATAGCCACCGACGAAGGTCAGCACCGGGTGCCGCTCCTCCGGTGGCGTGGCCAGCGTCGACATCTCGCGGATGCCGGTGACCGCCATCTCCAGCGTGCGCGGGATCGGTGTCGCGGACATGGCCAGCACGTCGACGTTGGTGCGCAGCGCCTTGAGCTGCTCCTTGTGCTCGACGCCGAAGCGCTGCTCCTCATCGATCACGACCAGCCCCAGGTCCTTGAAGGTGACCGAGGTCGACAACAACCGGTGGGTGCCGATGACCAGGTCGACGCTGCCGTCGGCCATGCCCTTGATGACCTCCCGGGCCTCCCGGTCGGACTGGAACCGGGACAGCGCCCGGACCACGACGGGATACTGGGCATAGCGCTCGGTGAACGTCTGGAAGTGCTGCTGCACCAGCAGCGTGGTCGGCACCAGCACCGCGACCTGCTTGCCGTCCTGGATCGCCTTGAAGGCCGCCCGGACCGCGATCTCGGTCTTGCCGTAGCCGACGTCGCCACTGATCAGCCGGTCCATCGGGACCGGCTTCTCCATGTCGGCCTTGACCTCCTCGATGCTGGAGAGCTGGTCGGTCGTCTCCACGAACGCAAAGGCGTCCTCGAGCTCCCGCTGCCAGGGGGTGTCTGGCCCGAAGGCATGTCCCTGCGTCGCCATGCGGGCGCTGTAGAGCCGGATCAGCTCCGCGGCGATCTGCCGGACGTACTTGCGGGCGCGGGACTTGGTCTTCTGCCAGTCGGCGCCCCCCAGCCGGTTCAGCGTCGGGGACTCACCCCCGACGTACTTGGTGATCTGGTCGAGCTGGTCGGTCGGCACATAGAGCCGGTCGGCCGGTTGCCCCCGCTTGGCGGAGGCGTACTCCAGCACGAGGTACTCCCGCACGGCGCCCTGGACCTGCCGCTGGGCCATCTCGACGAACTTGCCCACGCCGTGCTGCTCGTGGACCACGTAGTCACCCGGCCGCAGCTGCAGGGGATCGACCTGCGCCCGCCGGCGCGACGGCATACGGCGCATGTCCTTGGTCGAGCCCCCGGTGCCGACCGACCCGGTCAGGTCGGTCTCACCGACCACCACCAGACGGGCGCCGGGCAGCACGAAGCCGCGGCCCACCGACCCCGTGGTGACCTGCACGACATCGGACTCGAGCCGCTCCAGGCCCGGGACCAGCCGGTGCGGGACGTCCTGCTCGGCGAGCACCTCGCTGACCCGCCGGGCCAGACCCGGTCCCTCCAGGGAGAGCACGACCTGCTGCCCGTCAGCGAGCCAGCCGCGCAGGGCCGTCGCGATCGCCCCGGCGTCACTGCGGAAGGCCTCGACGCCGCTGGACTCGACGGTGATCTGCCGCGCGACCGGCTCGTCCGCGGTGTCCTCGGTGAACTCCTCCAGCTCCTGGTCGCCGGCGAAGGAGGTCATCGTCCACCAGCCCCGGCCCAGCTCCAGCGCCCGCGCCCGCAGGTCACCCAGTGACCAGTAGGAGGCCGTGCCGAGCACGTCCTGCAGGTCGACCGGCACGGCATTGCCGGCCACGGCGTTTGCCCAGCTCGCCCCGAGGAACTCCAGGCTGGTCTGCACCAGGTCGTGCGCGCGGGTCCGGATCCGTTCCGGGTCGAGCAGGACCAGGCGGGTCGAGTCCGCGAGGACGTCCGGCAGCGTCTCCATGGAGTCCACCAGGACCGGGGTCAACGACTCCATGCCCTCCACCGCGATGCCCTCGGCCACCTTGCCCAGCAGGTCCGCGACCCCCGGCAGCTGATCGGCGAGCTCGGCGGCCCGCTCCCGGACCTGGTCGGTGAGCAGCAGCTCGCGGCACGGCGGCGCCCACAGGCCCCCCTCGGCGATCTCCAGCGACCGCTGGTCGGCGACCTTGAACCAGCGAACCTCCTCGACGGTGTCTCCCCAGAACTCCACCCGCAGGGGGTGCTCCTCGGTGGGCGGGAAGACGTCCAGGATGCCGCCGCGCACGGAGAACTCACCGCGTCGCTCGACCAGGTCGGTGCGCACGTAGGCCGCCGCGGAGAGGGCCTCCACGACCTCCTCGAAGACGTGGGTCTCCCCCGCCTGCAGCTGCACGGGCACCAGCTCGCCCAGACCGGCCACGAACGGTTGCAGCAGCGCCCGGGCCGAGGCCACCACGACCTGCAGGGGACCGTATGCCGAGGCACCGGCGCTCTCCCCGCTCACCTCCGGGTGGGCCAGGCGGCGCAGGACCGCCAGGCGCTGACCGACCGTGTCCGAGCGGGGGCTGAGCCGCTCGTGCGGCAGCGTCTCCCAGCTCGGGAAGGTGGCGACCTGTTCCCGGGGCAGGAACTCCGCGAGGGCCGCGGCGAGGTCGTCGGCCTCCCGGCCCGTCGCGGTGACCACCAGCAGCGGTGACCTCCCGGCCAGCGCGGCCACCAGGGCAGGGCGCGCCCCGGCCGTGACCGCGACGTCGACCAGGGGCTCCCGGTCGTCGGCTGCGGCCAGGACGGCCGCCGCACCGGGATCGGTGATCAGGCCGGCTAGCACTGGGGTGAGACTCACGAGGGGCCCTCTCTCGGCATACGTGGGCAGAGACCTGCTGGCAACACAAATGGCCCCGGTCTGGGAACTGACCGGGGTTTCTGCCAGTCTAAAGGCCAGGACGGACAGCCACATGTTTCGGCCCGGGGGCGGTTGCACCCCCGGCTCATTGACAGGAAGATCACACCGTGACCCAGATTGCCGAGCCGAGCCGCCGCACGACCAGGTCCTGGGGGGCCACGCTGGTCGTCGGTGCCGCCCTCGCCGTGCCGCTGACCCTCACCGCGCAGGTAGCCCTGGCAGAAGAGGCGCCGCTGGAGATCACCGACCAGATCAACGACCGGGCCGGGGTGCTCAGTGGCAGCGAGGCCGAGATCGAGGAGGCGATCCAGGATCTGCGGGACGAGACCGGCCTGCAGCTCTTCGTGATCTATGTCGACGAGTTCGACCGCGCGGACGGCCCTGGCTGGTCCGATGAGACCTACAACCTCAATGGTTTCGACGGCGACGACATTCTGCTGTCGGTGGCCGTCGAGCAGCGCGCCTACGGCCTGACCGGCAGCTCCGCGATCCCCGCGAGCGCCCTCAACGAGGTCGCGAGCAGCTACGTGGAGCCGGCCCTGGGGCAGGACGACTGGGCCGGGGCCTCCATCGCCGCCACGGAGGGCCTGGCCGAGGTGCTGCCGGACGGGGTGAACACGGCCATCGACTCCGGCGGCTCTGGCAGCTCCGGCAGCTCAGGGGGCAGCGGATCCGGCGGCGGTTTCAACATTCCCTGGATGTTCGCGGTCCCGGTCGTGGCCATCGTGGGCTCCAAGGTGATCTCCTCGATGGGCAACAAGAGCGCCCGGCAGAGCCGCGAGCGCGCCGGGCAGCTGCCCGCCGAGTCCAGCCAGACGGCACAGGTCCCCACCCAGGAGCTGCAGCGCGTCGCCGCCGCAGCCCTGGTCGACCTGGACAACTCCCTGCGCAGCGCCGAGGAGGAGCTCGCCTTCGCCGAGGCGCAGTTCGGCCAGCAGCAGACCGAACAGTTCCGGACCGTCCTCGGGGAGGCGCGACGCACCTCCCAGGAGGCCTTCCAGATCCGTCAGCAGCTCGACGACTCCGACAAGGAGGCCGAGCCGGTCGAGCGGAGCATGCTGGGACAGATCATCCAGCTGTGCTCCAGCGCCAAGGCGAGCCTGGACGCCCACGCGGCGGAGTTCGCCGAGATGCGCGCCCTCCAGGACACCGTGCCCCAGTTCCTCGAGGAGCTCGCCGGCCGGGCGCAGGAGGTGCGCGGACGCCTCCCGGTCGCGGACCAGGAGATCCAGGGGCTGGCCGCACGTTATCCGCAGCAGGCCCTCGGGACGGTGCGGGACCACCGGGTCCAGGCCGAGCGGCTCCTGAACAGCGCCGAGGGGTTCGTCGAGGCCGGCCGTGAGTCCGTGGCCACCGACCGACCGTCCGCGGTCGCCGCGGCCCGAGCGAGCGAGGAGGCACTCGGGCAGGCCGTCCGACTCCTGGATGCCATCGCCTCGGCCGACAACGACCTGGCCAACGCCAAGCAGGTGCTCTCCAGGGCGATCTCCTCCTTGACCTCCGATGTCCAGGACGCCCAGCGGCTCGCCCCCAAGGACCCCGTCATCCAGCCGGTCGTCGAGCGGGCTCGCCGGGCGATCGCCCAGGGGCAGAGCGCGGACACCTCCGGCGACCCGCTGGCCGCCCTGGCCACCCTGGACGCCACCGAGCACGATCTGGACACCCTGCTCGATCCCCTGCGCGACGCCGAGAGCAAGCGCACCAAGGTCCGTGAGGACCTCAACGCCCGCGTCTCCCGGGTCGGCGCGCGGCTGCGCAGCATCGACGAGACGATCTCCACCCGCCGCGGTGCCGTCAACAGCGGTGCCCGCACCCGCATCTCCGAGGCGATGCGCCTGTTCGAGCAGGCCCAGCGTCTCACCCGGGACGACCCCCAGCAGGCGGCCAACCTGCTCAACCAGGCCGAGCAGCTCGGCGAGCGCGCCCTCAGCGAGGCGCAGCAGGATCTCGACCGTTGGAACGGCCCGATGGGCGGCGGTGGGCGTCGGGGCGGGATCGACCCCCTGTCAGTCATCCTCGGCGGCATCCTGGCTGGCGGTGGCAACCGGCACAGCGGCGGCTGGGGTGGTGGCGGCGGCTTCGGTGGTGGCGGGGGCTTCGGCGGTGGTGGCGGCTTCGGCGGTGGCGGCGGCTTCGGTGGCGGCGGCTCGACCTCTGTGGGGGGCCGCTTCTGAGATCTCGGCACCCTGATGCGCTTGACTGGACGGAACCAATCGACGGCGTGAGCCGTCATTACACAAGAACTGGCACGACGACCTCGCACTACCTCGGTCCCCACGAAAGGACACTAGGACCATGACTCAGAAGCAGACCATCCTGGGCCGCATCAGCCAGCTCGCGAAGGCCAACATCAACTCCCTCCTGGACCGCGCCGAGGACCCGGAGAAGATGCTCGACCAGCTCGTGCGTGACTACACCAACTCCATCGCCGAGGCTGAAGAGGCCGTCGCACAGACCATCGCCAACGTGCGCATGGCCGAGGCCGACCTGCGCAGCGACGAGGAGACCGCGCAGGAATGGGGTCGCAAGGCTGCCGCTGCCAACAGCAAGGCCGAGGAGCTGCGGGGCCAGGGCGACGCCGCGGGCGCCAGCAAGTTTGAGAACCTGACCCGCATCGCCCTCCAGCGCCAGATCCAGCACGAGAACGACGCCAGCGCCGCACGTCCGGCGATCGAGCAGCAGAACGTCACCGTCGAGAAGCTCAAGGAGGGCCTGGTCAGCATGAAGACCAAGCTCGAGGAGCTGAAGTCCAAGCGCGGCACCCTGGTGGCGCGGGCCCGTTCCGTTGAGGCGCAGGCCAAGGTGAACGACGCGATGCGCTCCATCGACGTCATGGACCCGACCAGCGACCTGGGCCGCTTCGAGGAGAAGATCAAGCGCGAGGAGGCGCTCGTCGCCGGTCGCGCCGAGGCGCAAACGACCTCCATCGAGGACCAGTTCGACGAGCTCGAGGACCACAGCCACGATGCAGAGATCGAGGCGCGCCTAGCTGCGCTGAGGAGCCAGGGCTGACCCGTCCCCAGCCACTCTGGGGCGCCAGCTGACCAGCGCCACGGGCCCGCCGGATCCTTCCGGCGGGCCCGTGGTCGGTCACGACCGCGCCCAGTCGGCGCAGGGCACAGCCAGCCGCCGTGAGCTGGCACCGGCGTGCAGCGCGAGCCGGCGCGCTCGGTGGGGTGACATCTCGCCGGCGCGCTCGGTGGGGTGACATCTCGCGAGTCGGCGCGCTCGGTGGGGTGACATCTCGCGAGTCGGCGCGCTGGGTGGGGTGACATCTCGCGAGTCGGCGCGCTCGGTGGGGATGGAACGCTCCCTCAGCGCGAGTGGAAGCGCCCTTGCGTGGCCTCCAGGCCGGTGTGCACGAGGTCGGTCACGGCGTCCACCCCGTCCCCGATGAGCAGTTCGACCTCGACCCGGTCGCGGGCGGGGAAGTCGGACAGGACGTAGGCGGCCGGGTCCTGCCGCCCCGGCGGTCGTCCGACGCCCAGACGCACCCTGAGGTAGTCCCGCGTGCCGAGTGACTGGCTGATGGAGCGCAGGCCGTTGTGCCCGCCCTCGCCGCCGCCGCGCTTGAGCTTGACCGCACCGAAGTCGATGTCGAGCTCGTCGTGCACCACGACGACCTGCTCCAGCGGCACTTTGTAGAACGCCACCAGCGAGGCGACCGGGCCACCCGAGACGTTCATATAGGTCATCGGCTGGGCCAGGATGGCGCGGGGGCCGGGGGCTCCGCCGGGCAGCGTGCCGAGCCGGATCTCACTGACCCAGGCACGAGACTTGTGCTGCTTGGCGACCACCCCAGCCTGCTCGGCGAGGTCGGCGATCACCATGGCTCCGATGTTGTGCCGGTTGCCGGCATACTTCGGCCCGGGGTTGCCCAGCCCGACCACCAACCAGGGGTCCATGAGTCCTCCAAGAATGACGGCGGGGCCGCCCCGGACGTGGTGTCCGAGGCGACCCCGATCGTATGCCGTGTGGTCCGGCAGGTGCGCCGGTCAGGCGTCCTCGGCCTTGGCCTCGTCGTCGCCCTCGCCCTCGGCCTTGGCGTCCTCTGCGTCGGCGTCGGGCTCCTCGTGCTCGATGCCGACCTCCTCCTCAGCCTCAGCCAGCTCGGCCTCCAGGGCCTCCTCGGAGATGGCCTGGGTGACGTTGACCAGGAGCGCCTCGGGGTCGGTGACCAGGGTGACGTCCGCGGGCAGCTCGATGTCGCCGGCCAGGATCTGGGTGCCGGCCTCCAGGCCCTCGACGGAGACGACGAAGGACTCCGGGATCTTGGTGAAGTCGGTCTCGACGGTCACCTCGGTGTAGTCGGTGGTGACCAGCGTCTCCGGCGCGGCCTGGCCCTCGACGTGGACGTAGACGTCGACGACGACCTTCTCGCCCTTGCGGACGATGACCAGGTCGACGTGCTCGATGGTGCGCTTGATCGGGTCACGCTGGACATCCTTGACCAGGGCCAGGTGCTCCTTGCCCTCGACGTCCAGGCTGAGGACGGCGTTGGTGTGCTTCAGCGCCATCATCGTGTCGTGGCCCGGCAGGGTCAGGTGCATCGGATCGGTGCCGTGGCCGTAGAGGACGGCGGGCACCTTGTCGGCGCGCCGGACGCGGCGGGCTGCACCCTTGCCGAACTCGGTGCGCATCTCGGCGGAGATGGAAAGTTGGTCAGCCATGTCGGGGCCTCCGGGGTTGGTGGTTCATCGGGTGGGGCCTCGACGCGGGGCGCGGCACGACGCGGAGGCAGGGCCGTCAAAGTCGGCACAACCGCGTCGATTCACGGACGCGCCACGTCTTCGTGCGGCGTCCCTCGCCGAGGCAACAGTCGGTCAGTCTAGGTCAGCAGTATGGCCTGAACCAACTTGGGTCCTCCACCCCAATCTGTTCAGCCCCAGCGGCGGGCCACCTCGGTCAGCACACCGGCGGTGCGGGCCGTGGTCACCCCGAGCAGCCGGGACGTGGCCGCGCCCAGCGGGTCGACGTCGCCGGGCACGGCGTGCTCCCACATCTGGTGGACGCTGCGTCCGCGAACGGCGACGGTCACCTTCGGGCCGGAGGCCGCCTCGACGCGCTCCGCAGCCGCTGCCGGGAGCGGCTCGCGCACCAGGGAGACGTAGTGCCGCTGGAGCGGGCCGTGCTCCGCAGCCAGCACCTCGGCATACGAGACGATCTCGCTCAGCTCGGCGAGCCCGAGGACGATGGTCGGCACCTCGAACCCGCGGTCACGGGTGAAGGCCGTCTCCAGCGCGTCCTCGACACGGGCCGTCGAGCGCATCCGGGAGGTGACCCGGACGTTGCCGGTGTTCAGATAGGTGGCGACGTCCGTGAACCCCGCCGCCTCGGTGACCGCACGCAGGTCGTCCTTGGGGAACCTGCGCTTCGCTCCAAGGTTGACCGCGCGCAGGAATCCGACATAGGTGGGCACGCGCGCAACCTCTCAGCTCAGGCGTGACCGTCGAACATGCTGGTGACCGAGCCGTCCTCGAAGACCGCGCGGATCGCCTGGCTGATCAGCGGCGCGATGGACAGTTCGGTGATCTTGTCCAGTGCCCGGGCCTCGGCCGACAGTGGCAGGGTGTTGGTGACGACCACCTCGCGTGCGACCGAGTTGGAGAGCCGCTCGACCGCCGGCCCGCTGAAGATCGGGTGCGTCGCCGCGATGACGACACTGTTGGCGCCGTCCTTCATCAGGGCGTCCGCCGCCTGGCAGATGGTGCCGCCGGAGTCGATCATGTCGTCGACCAGGATGCAGGTGCGGCCGGCGACCTCACCGACGACCCGGTTGGCCACGCTCTGGTTGGGGCGGGTGATGTCCCGGGTCTTGTGGATGAAGGCCAGCGGGGCGCCGCCCAGGCGCTGGCTCCACTGTTCGGCGACCTTGATGCGGCCAGCGTCGGGCGAGACGATCGCCAGCTCCTCCTTGCCGTAGTGCTTCCTGACGTAGGAGCTCAGGATCGGCAGCGCCATCAGGTGGTCGACCGGTCCGTCGAAGAAACCCTGGATCTGCGAGGTGTGCAGGTCGACGGCCATCAGCCGGTCGGCGCCGGCAGTCTTGAACAGGTCGGCCATCAGCCGCGCGGAGATCGGCTCGCGACCACGGTGCTTCTTGTCCTGACGGGCGTAGCCGTAGAACGGCAGCACCACGGTGATCCGCTTGGCCGAGGCACGCTTGAGCGCGTCGACCATGATCAGGTGCTCCATGATCCACTCGTTGACCGGCGCCGTGTGGCTCTGGATGACGAAGGCGTCACAGCCGCGGACGGACTCATCGAACCGGACGTAGATCTCGCTGTTGGCGAAGGAGTAGGCGTCGGTCGGGACCAGGTCCGTGCCCAGGGTGGTGGTGACCTCCTCGGCCAGGCCCGGGTGGGCCCGCCCACTGAAGATCATCAGGTTCTTCTGGGTGGTCTTCTGGATGCCGGTCATGCCTGGCCCCCTTCGGGCTCGGTGGCGGTATGCCGAGTGCCGGCCTGGTCCTGGTCGTGGGCTGTGGCGTCGCTGGGCTCGGTGGGGGCTGGCCCACTGGCACCGGCTGCCGCGGCGGCATCGGCCGTGCCGGTGCCGGGGCGTTTGCGGGCCACCCACCCGTCGATGTTGCGCTGGCGCGCCCGGGACACCGCGATCTGCCCGGGCTCGACGTCGCTGGTGACCGCGGAGCCGGCACCGACATAGGCACCGTCGGCGACGTTCACCGGCGCGACCAGCACGGAGTTGGAGCCGACGAAGGAGTGCCGCCCGATCGTCGTGTGGTGCTTATTGACCCCGTCGTAGTTGGCGAAGATCGTGCCAGCGCCGATGTTGGCGCCCTCCCTGATCGTCGCGTCGCCGGCATAGGTCAGGTGCGGGACCTTGGCACCGTCCTCGATCACGGCGTTCTTGGTCTCCACGAAGCCGCCGATCTTGCCCTTGGCGCCGAGCTCCGTGCCGGGGCGCAGATAGCTGAACGGGCCGACCGTCGCCTCGGGGCCGATCACCGCGAGCTCGGCCTGCGTGCGCACCACGCTGGCGCCGTCGCCGACCTGGACGCTGGTCAACGTCGTGTCCGGACCGATCACCGCGCTCTCCCCGATCGTGGTGGCGCCCAGCAGCTGGGTGCCGGGGCGGATGACCGTGTCCTGCCCGATCGTGACGTCGGCATCGATCCAGGTGGTGGCCGGGTCCACGACCGTGACGCCCGCGCGCTGCCACCGCTCGACGTTGCGCTCGTTGAGGATCCGTCCGAGGGTGGCCAGCTGCACCCGGTCGTTCACGCCCTCGGACTGCCAGCGGTCCTCCACCACGTGGGCACGCACCGCGCGCCCGGCATCCCGCGCCAGGCCCAGGACGTCCGTGAGGTACTTCTCGCCCTGGGCGTTGTCCGTGCCGACCTGCGCCAGGGACTCACGCAGGACCTGGGCGTCGAAGGCATAGATCCCGGAGTTGATCTCCTGGATGTCGAGGGCCGCGGCGTCCTGCCCTCCGGTCTCCCGGGCGGCAAGAGCATCCTTCTGCTCGACGATCCGCTGCACCTGTCCGTCGGTGTCGCGCACGACCCGGCCATAGCCGTGCGGGTTGTCCAGGATCGAGGTGATGACCGTGACCGCGTTGCCCGCCTCCTCATGGGCCCTGGTGAGCGCCTGGAGGGTCTGGGTGGTCAGCAGGGGCACGTCGCCATAGGTCACCAGAACCGTGCCGGTCAGGTCCGCGGGCAGCACCTCCAGCCCGCACTCGACGGCCCGACCGGTGCCCTTGATCTCGTCCTGGTCGGCGATGAGAGCGTCCGGGTCGGTCTCGGTCACGTGCGGGGCCACGAGCTCGCGCCGGTGGCGGACGACCACGGCCAGGTGGGCCGGGTGGGTGCCGCGCGCGGCGTGCATGGCGTGCCCGACCAGGCTGCGCCCACCGATGGGGTGCAGGACCTTCGGGGTCTTGGACTTCATCCTGGTGCCCTCACCCGCTGCGAGGATGATGACAGCTGCCGGGCGGTTCTCGCTCACGCGAAGTCGCTCCCAAGGTCTCGGGGACTAAACACTGCTGGCGGCCCTCGGGGTCACCCAGGTGGATGCTACCCGTCCACCGGGAGTGGTGTCTCCCGGCCCTCGCGCCAGGCGACGAACACTCGCGCGGCAGCGGGGGATCGGTCGATGGGGAATCTCCTGTGGTCGTTCGGCGTTGGAACAGGTGTCGGCCTGTGACGGGACCGCGCCCCGAACCGGAGCGCGACGTGCGTCGCCCCGGGCGCGACCGACAAGAAGGAAGGGTCCCCGCCATGCAGTTCACCGCAGACCAGCTCAGCACCGGTCAGCTCCTCGTCCACCCCCACCACGGCCCGGTGATCTTCGAGGGGACGATGACCCGCGTCGTCGGCGGCGTCGAACGGGCCTACCTGACCCTGCGGGTGCAGCGCACCGACATGTCCGTGTCCGTGCCGGCGGACGGGGCCGCGGAGATCGGCCTCCGGCCCGTCCTGACCGCCGAGCAGGTCCAGGAGGTGCTGGATGAGCTCCGGGCGCCGAGCCTGCCTTTCGACCGACAGTTCTCCCGCCGGATGAAGAGCCAGCAGGACCGGCTGCTGCGCGGCGACCTGCGGGTCACCGCGGAGGTCGTGCGTGATCTCGTGCGCCGCGAGCGGGCCGACGGCCTGTCCCCCGCTGAGAAGGACCTGCTCCGACGGGCCGAGCAGCCCCTGCTCGGGGAGTTCGTGGCGGCGCTCGAGGTCTCCCCCGAACGGGCCGAGGAACTGCTCGTCGCCGCCGTGAGCGGCGAGGAGGTCCCCACTCCTACGCAGCTGTCGCCGGCCGGCTGAGCACGCCGGGCTCCTGGCTCCCGGGCTACTGGGAGCGCAGCTCGGGGGCTACTGGGAGCGCAGCTCGGGGAAGTCGCTGTCGCGCCACTCCGCGGCACGGCCGTCTCCGGAGTTGGCGGGAGCAACCGCCAGCTCCTGTTCCCGCCCGCGCAGCTCGACCCGCCGGATCTTGCCGGAGATCGTCTTGGGGAGCTCATAGAACTCGATCCGACGCACCCGCTGCCACGGCTGCAGGTTCTTCCGGGCGTGGCGCAGGATGGCCAGGGCCGTCTCGCGGGTGGGCTCGTGCCCCGGGGCCAGCGCGATATAGGCCTTGGGCACCGCCAACCGCACCTCGTCCGGGGCCGGCACGACAGCCGCCTCGGCCACGGCCGGGTGCTCGATGAGCACCGACTCCAGCTCGAACGGGCTGATCTTGTAGTCGCTGGCCTTGAAGACGTCGTCGGTGCGGCCGACGTAGGTGATCATGCCGTTGCCGTCCCGCTCTGCCACGTCGCCGGTGTGGTAGAAGCCGCCGGCCATCGCCTCGGTGTTGCGCGCGTCGTCCCCCTGGTAGCCGGTCATCAGCGCGACGGGCGCGGCCGACAGGTCCAGGCACAGCTCGCCCTCGCCCGGGCCCACCACCACCTGGCCGGACTCGACATCCACCAGCACTGACGGCATACCAGGCAGGGGTCGCCCCATGGAGCCGGGCTTGACCCGCTCCCCCGGCATGTTGCCCACCTGTGCCGTGGTCTCGGTCTGGCCGTAGCCGTCGCGCAGGGTCAGCCCCCACTGCCGACTCACCTGGGAGATCACCTCGGGATTCAGCGGCTCGCCGGCGCCGATGACCTCACGCAGTGCGCCGGGACCGCCGGAGAGATCGGCGTTGATGAGCATGCGCCACACCGTCGGCGGCGCACAGAAGGTGGTCACGCGATAGCTCCGGAGCACCTTCAACAGCGCTGCGGCGTCGAACCGCGCGTAGTTGTAGACCATGATCGTCGCCTCGGCGATCCACGGCGCGAAGAAGCAGGACCAGGCGTGCTTGGCCCAACCCGGACTGGAGATGTTGAGGTGCACGTCCCCGGGGCGCACGCCGAGCCATGCCATGGTCGACAGGTGCCCGATGGGGTAGGAGGACTGGGTGTGCTCCACGAGCTTGGGCTGGCTGGTCGTGCCGGAGGTGAAGTAGAGCAGTAGTCGGTCGGCAGGCCCGGTGCCCGGGTGCTCCACCGGCCCTGCTGGCTCGCGGTATGCCGAGTGCAGGTCGGTCCAGCCACTCACCTCCCCGACGCTCACCCGGACGTAGTCCCCGGGCACCTGGTCGAACTTGCCGGCGTCAGCGGGGTTGACCACCACGCACCGGGCACCGCCCCGGGCGACCCGGTCCCGCAGGTCGGCCGGTCCGGCCGCCGTCGTGGTCGGCATGATGACGGCGCCGAGCTTGATGATGCCGAGCATGGTGTCCCACAGCTCAAGCTGGTTGCCGAGCATCACGATGACGCTGTCGCCCTTCGAGACACCCTGTGCCGCAAGGAAGGCCGCGACCTGGTCGGACCGCGTCGCGACCTGGTCGAAGGTCAGCTGCTGGTCGGAGCCGTCCTCCTCGACGACGATCAGCGCCGGTGTGTCGTTGCCGCGCGCGATGGCGTCGAACCAGTCGACCGCCCAGTTCCATCGCTGGCCGACGTCCGGATAACGGAACTCCTCCCGGGCGCGCTCCGGTTCTCCGGCCAGCGCGAGGAGACCGTCGCGGGCTGCGCGGTAGGCGTTCGTGGCATCGGTCAGGTCAGTCATACCGGCAGTCTGTCAGGACTGGCTGGACGACTTCCCGTGGTGGCACCCACGCCAGGGGGCCGTCCCCGACCACTCCGGGACGGAATCAGAGCGCACGGAGCAGACCCACCAGGTCGTTGTCGACGAGGCTGAGAGCGGAGGCCACGGCCATGTGCATGTCGAGGTAGCGGTAGGTGCCCAGCCGGCCCCCGAAGGCCACGCCCGGTTCTGCGGCCGCATGCTCGCGGTAACGCCGCACCAGGGCACGGTCCTGTGGTGTCCCCACCGGGTAGTAGGGCTCATCCTGGCGGGTCGCCAGCCGCGGATACTCCCGCATGATGACCGTCCGGTCCGTCGGGTAGTCCCGCTCCGGGTGGAGGTGCCGGAACTCGTGGACCCGGGTGTAGGCCACCTCGGGATCAGCGAAGTTGAGCACGCTGGTCCCCTGGAAGTCCCCGGTGAGCACCACGTCCTGCTCCAGGTCCAAGGTGCGCCACCGGAGCTCCCCCTCAAAGTCGTCGAAGTAGCGGTCCAGCGGGCCGGTGTAGACCACCGGAAGCTGCCCGACGACGGCACCCTTGCGCACCGGGCTCGCGGAGTCGAGGAAATCGGTGTCCAGGCGCACCTCGATGCGCGGATGGTCCGCCATCCGCGCCACCCAGGCGCTGTAGCCATCGACGGGCAGGCCCTGGTGCCGATCGTTGAAGTACCTCGTGTCGTAGGTGTAGCGCACCGGGAGCCTGCTGATGACCGACGGTGGCAGGTCGCGCGGCTCCGTCTGCCACTGCTTGGCGGTGTAGCCGCGGATGAAGGCCTCATAGAGGGGCCGGCCGATCAGACCGATCGCCCGCTCCTGGAGGTCCCGGGCCTCCCCGCTGCCCAGCTCCGCGGCCTGCTCGCGGATGAGCTGTCGCGCACTGCTCGGGCTGTGCGCCGCCCGAAAGTACTGGTTGATCGTGGCGAGGCTGATCGGCATCGGGAACACCTCGCCACGGTGGACGGTGAACACTCGGTGGGTGTAGTCGGTGAACGCGGTGAACCTCCTCACGTACTCCCACACCCGCTCGTTGTTGGTGTGGAAGACGTGGGTGCCGTAGCGGTGCACTTCGATCCCGGTCTGTGGGTCGACCTCACTCGCCACGTTGCCGCCCAGGCGTGCCCGGGCGTCGATCAGCAGGACCCGCAGCCCGTGCACGGAGGCCGCGCGTTCGGCGACGGTCAGCCCGAACAGCCCCGCGCCCACGACGAGCAGATCCGCGTCCATGCCTGCCTCAGCGCACCGCGACCCTGCCGTGAGCACCGTGCAGCGCCCTGCGCAGCACGCGCTCCAGGCGCCGGAGTCCGCCGAAGGACCGCAGCTGCGGCAGTTCCTCGAGCATCTCGAGGAACCGGTGGCTCCACAGCGCGTAGTCCGGAAACCGCGCCAGCCTCCGGTCAAACCCCCGCTTGCGCCAGGACCACGGCTTGACGCCGGCAAAGTGCAGGCCCCGGGCCAGCTCGATGCTCGGGTGGCCGTAGAACATCGAGTAGCTCGGGTCCAGACTCGTCCAGTTCCCGGACCAGTAGAGCGTGGCTGCCTGCTGATCGGTCCATGGCCACCGGTCCCGCGCCAGTTGGTGCGGCTCGCCCTCGGCGATCCACCGTAGGAAGGCCCGATACGTCGCCATCGAAGGCTTGATCACCAGCAATGAGGCGTTCACGCCATAGTTCTGAACGTCGAAGGCGACGCGGTCGGTGATCTCGCGCGGGACCGGCGCACCAGGCGGGCACACGTCACCGTAGACGTCGTGCCACACCCACTCCCCGGTCTCCAGCGCCGCGGGTCGCGGGATGAGCCGGCCCCGGTGGTCGATATCTGCCATGTGCTCGCGACGCTCGTTGACGATGCCGGCCGGTGCCGGAGCGTGCCACAACCGCTCGAAGTCGCGCACCGGCAGCAGGTCGGCGTCCAGGTTGATGACCTTCTCGTAAGCGGTCCCGAAGTCACCGTCCGGCCCCAGCCGCAGGGAGGCGAAGCGCGTCAGTTCGGCACCGGAAACCCGCGCAGACCCGGTCCTCGGTGCAGCCACCGAAGATGCCGCCTCATTCCTCGGGACACCCAACTCGTCCACCGGCAGCACCTGGTCGTAGAGCAGTCGCAGCGCATCGCGGGCACGGTCCGAGATCTGCTCAGTGACCAGACACACCCGGTCCGAGCAGCTGCCCTGCCGGCGGAGTCCATACGCAGCCATCAGGCACCCGGGCAGGTAGCTGTCGTTGAACATCAGGAAGGTGACGAAGGCACGACGGTGCGCAGGGGGGAGCCCCCGAGGCGTCTGGGTCGCGGCTGTCATGTCCCCGACCCAAGTCCACGGCCTGCCCTACTGCAACAGGTTTCCGGGGCGCACCCACGGCGCCCCGGACCCACAGCACACCCACAGCGCTGGCTCCCCGGGAAGGAATCGAACCTTCGTCGCTAATCCTGATTCAAAGTCAGGCGGCCCCTGCCAGCAGAGCAACCGGGGAACACCCGGCGACATGCACCGGACCGGTCAAGGTTAGGCCAGATCCGGCCCGAGACCCCAGCCGCCCGCGCCGACAAGGCAGAATGGAGCGTGTGAGCCGCCCCGATCCCAAACTGTCCACGCCCGCTGCCCGCCACCGCATGACCGGGCCCCAACGGCGCGAGCAGCTCATCTCGATCGGGCGGAGACTGTTCTCGGAGAAGGGTTTCGAGGGCACCACGGTCGAGGAGATCGCCGCCAAGGCCGAGGTCTCCAAGCCCGTGATCTATGAGCACTTCGGCGGCAAGGAGGGGCTCTATGCCGTCGTCGTCGACCGCGAGATCCAGGCCCTGCTCAACGCGATCACCAACGCCCTGTCCGAGCCGGGCCACCCCCGAGCACTGCTCGAGCGCGCCGCCCTGTCGCTGCTGGACTACATCGAGAACTCCACCGATGGCTTCCGGATCCTGGTGCGGGACAGCCCTCCCGGGCAGTCCACCGGCTCCTTCGCCTCTCTGATCAGCGACGTCGCCAGTCAGGTCGAGCACATCCTCGCGGCCGAGTTCAAGCGGCAGCGCCTCGACCCCAAGATGGCGCCGCTGTATGCGCAGATGCTGGTCGGCATGGTCGCCACCCCCGGTGGGTGGTGGCTGGACTCCCGCAAGATCAAGAAGGAGGACGTGGCCTCCCACGTCGTCAATCTCGCGTGGAACGGGCTGTCCGGTCTGGAGTCCAAGCCGAGCCTGCGGCTGATCAACCCGCGCTAGATCCGCTGCCACATTGATCGGCACGGGAACGGTCGAGGTCGGCGTCGGCACCGAGCTGCTCGCTGGCCCAGCGTGCCCACTGCGCGGTCGCACGGAAACTGTGGATGCCCAACTGGACCGTGAGCCCGAGCGGACCACCGGACGCACTCCCAGTGCGCTCCTGCAGTGCGGCGAACTCCGCCTCGAGATCCTGGACCTTGCCACGCGCACCGGCCTCGGTCTGTCGGAGGACCTCGAGTGCCTCCTCCGGCTCGAGCACCCCGAGGAGGAAGAGTCGCAGGGCATGCTCATTCTTCACGCCTCCGGTCGATGTCGGAGCAGCCATCAGCCAGGCCCGCAGAGCGGTCAGCCCCTCTCCCGTGCAGCGATAGGTGGTGCGTCGTCGCGCCCCACGATCGACGACCTCGACCAACCCCTCCTGGTCGAGTCGGCGCAACTCAGGATAGATCTGGCTGTGCTTGGCATCCCATGCGTAGGCCCCGATGACGTCCGCGAACCGCCCGGCGAGGTCATAGCCACTGCTCGGACGGTCCAGCAGCAGGCCGAGAATCGCGTATCGAAGGGCCATCCCCAGAGCCTATATGACTATCTTGACATGTCGAACTCGACATGTCACTCTCGACACATGGGCTTACCGGTGACTGTCTGCGAGACCGAGGAGGCGCCCCTTCCACGCGCCACGTCGTGGGTCCGCGCACTGGCCGGTGAGCTCGCCCTCGACGTCGGGCTGTCGCTGGCGGCCTTCTGGCTCGCGATCACCGCGGGGTGGGGCACTGTCGGCGCCATCATTGCCGCTGGCGCGGTCGCGGTGGCACGGGCCGCATGGACGGCCATCGTCCGCAGCACCCTCGACACCTCACTGCTGCTGGTCGTGCTGGGCTTCCTGACCTCCCTGCTCCTCGCCCTCGTGAGTGGAGACGCCCGGGTTCTCCTGCTCAAGGGGTCGGCCGGCCTCGTCCTGTTCGGGGTGGTCGCCACCGCGAGCCTCGTGTGGGGCCGGCCCCTGTTGTTCTGGCTGGTGCGGCGCTTCGTGGCGCCCGGAGCCGCGGGACGTCAGCAGTGGGAGGAGCTGTGGCATGGGAGCACACCGTTCCGCTGGTTGTATCGCCGGATCACTCTCGTCTGGGCCATGACCTATCTGCTGGCAGCTGCCGGTCACGTGACTGCGGTCCTGACACTTCCCGTGGAGGTGTCCGCGCCGCTCCTGCGGGCAGCCACTCCACTGCTGAGTCTGGCGATGATCGCCTGGACAGCCTGGTTCTCCGCTCGCGCGGAGCGCCGCCTGGAAGGGCCACTCATGGACGAGGCCGAGGACGCGCCGGCAGAGGACGCGCCCGTGGAGGACGCGTCCGTGTCGTCCTAGTCCTGCTCGAAGGGCGTCAGCAGGCGTCGGAGCAGGGCGGCGAGCTCGTCACGCTCCTGCGGCGACAGGCCGATCAGGAGGTCGCGCTCATCCTCGACGAGGCCGGCCAGGGCACCATCCACGGCTTCCCGACCCTGCGCGGTGAGCGTGATCAGCACGGTGCGCCGATCCGTCGGCGACGCAGTGCGCGCCACCATGCCGTGCGCGACCAGCCGATCGATCCGGTTGGTCATGGTGCCGCTGGTCACCAGCGTCTCGCGGACCAGGTCACCCGCCGACAACTGATAGGGCTCCCCCGACCGGCGCAGAGCAGACAGCACGTCAAACTCCCAGGCCACCAGACCCCACTGGTCGAACGCGTGGCGACGCGCCAGGTCCAGGTGGCGAGCCAGCCGGCTCACCCGCGAAAGGACCTCCAGTGGTGAGACGTCCAGGTCCGGGCGCTCTCGCCGCCAGGCCGCGACGATGCCGTCGACCTGGTCGGGAGCGGTGCGCTCGGTGTCAGCCATGGACTCACTGTAATGAGCCGCACGCTGCCCAACCTCAGGGCACGGGGCTCACGACGCCTGGGACACGGCACGGCGCGAGGGCAGGCTGGTCGCGACCACCCCGCCGATCACGACCAGCCCGCCGATGAGCTGAGCCGCCGAGTAGGGCTGCCCGACCAGGATGGTGAAGGCGGCGACGAACACCGTGACCAGGTTGAGGAAGACTCCGGCGCTGCCCGCGGGGAGGTCGACCAGAGCACGGCTCCACAGCAGATAGGCCAGCACCGAGGGGAAGACCGCGATGAACAGGACTGCCCCCAGGGCCTGTGGGGTCAGCGAGAGGCTCGGTCCTCCGGCGGCGAGACTGAACGGCAGCAGCACCACCACGGTGATCGCTGCCTGCACCGCCAGGGCGGTCACCGGCGGCACCTGCAACCTGCCCTGGCCAGCCCTCCCAATGATGGTGTAGGCAGTCCAGGCCACGACCGCGCCGAGCATCACCAGCTCACCGGCACCGAACCGTGCCGCGAGCAGCACCCTGAGGTCACCGCGGCTGAGGACGATCAGCGCCCCGACGACCGCGAGACTCACGCCTGCGACGACCAGCGGGGTCAGCCGCTCTCGCAGGACGAGGGCGGCGACGAGAACGATGAGCGCGGGATTGGTGGAGTTGACGAGCGAGGCGCTCAGTGCCGAGGTGTGCTCCAGCGCCACATAGACCAGCAACGGATAGCAGAGCAGGCCGGTCAGGCTCAGGGCCACCAACCAGCGCCACTGCGAGAGCACCACGCGGAGGGACGGTCTCTCCCGCCGGGCGAGAACGACCAGCAGCGGCAACGCGAACAACCACCGGAGCAGCACCAGGTCGAGCGGGGTGATGCTCTGCACGGCCACGGCTCCCACGAGGTAGTTGCCGGCCCAACAGAGCGTGGCCCCCAGCAGGGCGACGACGGCGACCAGGCGCCCGTGCCGGGTGCCAGCGCCGGAGTGGGGCATACGACGGCGGCTCCTCTCGTGACAGAAGCGGCTCGGGTCGAGCCGTGACAGGCTGGACGCTGCTAGTCGGCCAGTTCGGCGGCCTCCAGCCACTCCAGCTCCAACGTCTCCCTCTCGTCGCGGATCGCGGCGAGCTGGGCACTGAGCCGCATCATCGCCTCGGCGTTGGTCGCCTGCGCCACCATCTCCTCATGCACCCGGGTCTCCCGCTCCCCGAGCCGGGCCAGCGCCTTCTCGACCCGGGCCACGGTCTTGCGGGCCTCGCGCACCTCGGCCGCACGAGGAGCCGACGATCCCCCGGACTGGGCGCCGCCCGATGCCTTCGCCGTGGAGTGCGAGCCACCTGAGGCCTGTGGAGCCGGTCCCCCACGCTCCGCCCGGGTCTGCATGGCGCGTCGCAGCTCGAGATACTGCTCCACCCCACCGGGCAGGTCACGTAGGCCGCCGTCACCCAGCAGGGCCACCTGCCGGTCGGTCATCCGCTCCAGCAGGTAGCGGTCGTGGGACACCACGAGCAGCGTGCCGGCCCACCCGTCGAGCACGTCCTCCATCGAGGTCAGCGTGTCGATGTCCAGGTCGTTGGTCGGCTCGTCGAGCAGCAGCACGTTGGGCTCGTCCATCAGCAGGCGGAGGAACTGCAGTCGTCGCCGTTCGCCCCCGGACAGGTCGCCGACGCGCGACTGCTGCCGCCCGCCGGTGAAGCCGAGGCGGGTGGCCAGCTGGCTCGCGGAGATCTCCTTGCCGCCCAGGACCGTGAACGAGCGAACCTGCGTGATGGCATCGATCACCGTCCGGCCCGCGACCGCTTCCAGCTCTCGCAGGTCCTGGCTGAGGCACGCCAGACGGACGGTCTTGCCGGTCTTGAGCGTGCCGTCCTCCAGCGGGATCTGGCCCATGAGGGCTCGGAAGAGGGTCGACTTGCCGGCGCCGTTCACTCCCACGATGCCGAACCGGTCTCCGGGGCCGATCCGCCAGGTGACGTCGTCGAGCAGCACCCGGTCACCGAGCCGGACGGTCGCGTCCAGCAGGTCCAGGACGTCCTTGCCGAGCCGCGTCGTGGCAAACCGGACCAGCTCGACACTGTCCCGCGGCGGGGGTTCGTTGGCGACCAGGGCCTCGGCAGCGTCGATCCGGAAGCGTGGCTTGCTGGTCCGGGCCGGCGCCCCGCGCTGCAGCCAGGCCAGCTCCTTGCGCAGCAGGTTGTTGCGACGTTCCTCGGTGACCGCCGCCACCCGCGCCCGCTCGGCCCGGGCGAGCACATAGGCGGCGTAGCCCCCGTCATAGCTGTGGACCTGCCCGTCGCTCACCTCCCAGGTGCGGGTCGCGACGGCATCCAGGAACCACCGGTCGTGGGTGACGAAGACCAGACCGCTGCCGGGACGGGGACGACGCTGGGACAGGTATGCCGCGAGCCAGGCCACGCCTTCGACGTCCAGGTGGTTGGTGGGCTCGTCGAGCAGCAGGAGGTCGGGGTCGCGCACCAGCAGCGCCGCCAGCGCCAGCCGGCGGAGCTCACCGCCGGACTTGGCTCCGACGGGGGAGTCCAGACCCCCGAGTACGGTAGCGCCCAGGTCGCCCAGCAGCCCGGACACGATCTCCCGGACCCGGGGGTCACCGGCCCACTCATGCTCGGCCAGGTCGCCGAGGACGACCTGTCGGACGGTCGCGTCAGGGTCGAGCACGTCGGCCTGGGCGAGCATCCCGCTGGTCACGCCGGCCGGTCGGAGCACGCGTCCGGTGTCGAGCTCGCGGTTGCCCTGCAGCACCCCCAGCAGGGAGGTCTTGCCGCCGCCGTTGCGGCCGAGCACGCCGATGCGCTCGCCGTCGAGGACCCCGAGGGAGACGTCGTCCAGCAACACCTGGGTGCCCGCGATCAGACGTGCGCGGTCGGTCGCTATGAGGTTGGCCATCCGCTCAGCCGGAGAAGTTCTGCGGGCCGGTCGGCGCGACGGAGTGGATCACCTGGGCGCCTGCGACAGGGCCGGTGGCGCGGCGGATGTCGCCGGCCGGCCCACGGGCAGCCAGTCCGACGGAGAGGTCGATCGCCTCGGCCTGCGTGCTCACCAGGAAGACGACGGTCGGCCCGGACCCGGAGACAATGGCTCCCTGAGCGCCCAGGGTGGTGCCGGCCTCGAGCACCTCGGCGAGCACGGGATACAGCGAGATCGCCGCCTCCTGGAGGTCGTTGCGCAGGGCGGCACCGACCTCGGCCGGGTCCATGGTCCGCAGCGCTGCCATCAGGTCCCCGGAAGGCACCGGGTCTCCCACCGAGCTGCCGGAGGCCTCTCGCAGACGGTCGCACTCGGCATACACCTGCGGGGTCGACAGGCCCGTGTCCGGGCTCACCCACAGCACCCAGTGCAGCTCTCCCCGGGCGAGCACCGGAGCGAGCCGCTCTCCGCGTCCGGACCCGACGGCGGTGCCACCGTGCAACAGGAACGGCACGTCGGAGCCGAGCCGGGCAGCGATCGGCTCCAGCTCGTCGCGGTTCAGCTGCAACTCCCACAGTGCGTCGCAGGCGACCAGGGCCGCCGCCGCGTCCGCCGATCCGCCGGCCAGGCCGCCTGCGACAGGGATGTTCTTGTCGATGCTCAGCGCGACGGCGCCCTCGATGCCATAGCGGCGGGCGAGCATCTTGGCCGCCTTCAGCGCCAGGTTGCTCGTGTTGGTGGGCACGCCCTCGGCCGTCGCGCCGGTGACCTCCACGGACCAGCTGTCGGCCTCCGTGGCGGTGACATAGTCGTAGATCGCGACGGTGTGATAGATCGTGGCCAGCTCGTGATAGCCGTCCTCGCGCAGCGGTCCCACGACCAGCTCCAGGTTGATCTTCCCGGGCACACGGACGGTGACACCGCGGGACTCGACGGCCAGACTCATGCCGCCACCCTATGCGTCGGGGCCGCGGGCAGCAGCGATGGCCGCGAACTGCTCGATCGTCAGGCGCTCTCCGCGGGCGCTCGGATCCACACCGGCCGCCCGGAGCGCCTGCTCGGCCGCGGCCGGGGATCCAGCCCAGCCGGCGAGCGCCGCCCGGAGGGTCTTGCGACGCTGGGCGAAGGCTGCGTCGATCACCGCGAAGACCTCCCGCCGGTCTGCGGTGGTGACCGGCGGGTCACGCCGGACCATGCGCACCAGCCCCGAGTCGACGTTGGGAGCCGGCCAGAAGACGTTCCGGCCGATCCTCCCCGCCGGTGAGACCTCCGCATACCAGGCGGCCTTGACGCTGGGCACTCCGTAGACGCGGTTGCCCGGCGGCGCGACCAGCCGGTCGGCGACCTCAAGCTGCACCATGACCAGCACCCGCTCCAGGGTGGGCAGCACCTCCAGCAGGTGCAGCACGACCGGCACAGCCACGTTGTAGGGCAGGTTGGCGACCAGCGCGGTCGGCTGGGGGTCCGGCAGCTGGGTGACTCTCAGGGCGTCCTGCTGCAGGACCGTCAGGCGATCGGCACGCTCCGGAGCAACCTCGGCGACCGTGGTTGGCAGCTGCTCGGCCAGCACCGGGTCGATCTCGATGGCGGTCACCCGGTCGACCGTGTGCAGCAGAGCCAGGGTGAGGCTGCCCAGCCCCGGCCCGACCTCGACCACGACATCGTCCGGCCCGACACCGGCCTGGCGGACGATCTTGCGCACCGTGTTGGCGTCGATGACGAAGTTCTGTCCCCATGTCTTGGTGGGACGCACTCCCAGGCGGCCGGCCAGCTCGCGGATCTGCGCCGGGCTGAGCAACTGGTCGTGGGGGTGTGGCTCCATGACCGGCCAGCCTAATGGCGCACGGGTCGACCCGGTGCGCGCCACTGGTGCCTGTGCCATCCGGACCCATTGTCCGTGCGGGGGCCTGCCGATATGGTCCGGCCAGGCCACACCGCTGGCCCGATAGACCACATGCTCGCGACCGAGGGAGAGACGTCATGTCAGTGCCACCCCAGGACCCAAACCAGTCCCCTAACCCGAACCAGTCCCCTGACCCGAACCAGCCGCCGGGTTCCCCGCCGCCCTCCTCGCCGCAGGGTGCTCAGTGGCAGAGCGGTCAGCCCGCGCCGCAGACCGGTGGGTGGCAGGGCGGTCAGCCCGCCCCGCAGACCGGTGGGTGGCAGGGCGGTCAGCCCGCGCCGCAGCCGCCGAGCAACCAGGAGGGCGCCATGGACGCCAAGGGCTTCTTCGCCGCCCTGTTCGACTGGCGTTTCCACACCCTGATCACGCCCAAGATCGTCAGCATCGTCTACCTGGTCGGCATGATCCTGATCGGGCTCGGTTGGTTGGGCGCCCTCGTCAGCGGCTTCAGCACAGAGCCGGTGCTCGGACTCATCGTGCTGATCGTCGGGCCTGTCATCGCCGTGGTCTACCTGGCGTTCTGGCGGATGACCCTGGAGTTCTACTTCGCCATCGTGCGCATGTCCGACGATATCCACCGCAGCGGCGGAGCGCCCCGCCGCTGAGCTCAGCGCGGGCCTGGGTGACCAGGCCCGCGCTGCCCGGCGGGGTGAGCCTCAGAGCCCCCGCCGGGGGAATGCTCCACGGTTGCAACTACGTTGTAGGTAGGACAGGCTCGAAGCCTGTGGACATCGACAACTGAGGAGCTGTTTGCTGTGGCTGACTATGCACTTCCCGATCTTCCCTACGACTACGGCGCACTCGCCCCGCATATCTCCGGCGAGATCATGGAGCTGCACCACTCCAAGCACCACAACGCCTATGTCACCGGCGCCAACACCGCCCTCGAGCAGTTGGCCGAGTCCCGCGACAAGGACTCCTTCGGCAACGTCAACATGCTCTCCAAGAACCTGGCGTTCAACCTCGCCGGCCACGTGAACCACTCAGTCTTCTGGCCGAACATGTCCCCGGACGGTGGCGACAAGCCGGTCGGTGAACTGGCCGCCGCGATCGATGACACGTTCGGCAGCTTCGACGCCTTCCGCGCGCACTTCACGGCCAACGCGCTCGGCATCCAGGGCTCCGGCTGGTCGATCCTGGCCTGGGACACCCTCGGCCAGAAGCTGATCCTCTGCCAGCTCTACGACCACCAGGGCAACCTCTCGGCCGGCCTCGTTCCGTTGCTGATGCTGGACATGTGGGAGCACGCCTTCTACCTGCAGTACCGCAACGTCAAGGCCGACTACGTCACCGCTTGGTGGAACGTCGCCAACTGGGCGGACGTCCAGTCCCGCTTCGAGGCGGCCCGGACCACCACCAACGGGCTGATCGTCCCTAGCTCCTGACGACCTCGCGACCCTCAGCGGCCCCGGTGCACGTGCACCGGGGCCGTTGTCGTGCCACCAGGCGGAGGGTGGGGCCCGCAGCCCGTGCGCCCGGTGGGGTCAGATCTCAGGCGACGGCGCGCCCGGTGGGGTGAGATCTCAGGCGACCGTGCGCTCGGTCAGGAGGGGGGCGGTCACCAGGGGCCGTAGACCTGCTCTGAGTTCGCCGACACCGCCTGGCACAACGTGGGGACTGCGACGTTCAGCGTGGTGGCCATCGCGCGCACGGTGAGGGGGATCAGGTAGGGGGCGTTGATCTGCCCCCGGTGCGGGCTGGGCGTCAGATAGGGCGCATCGGTCTCCACGAGCAGGTGCTCCAGAGGGGTCACCGCAAGCGCATCGCGCAGATCTCTGGCGTTCTTGAACGTCACCGTGCCGGCGAAGGACAGGAAGTACCCCCGCCGCACGCACTCCCGGGCCATCGCCATGTCACCGGAGAAGCAGTGCAGGACGACCCGGTCGGGGGCCCCCTCCTCGGCCAGGATGCGCAGCACGTCCTCGTGGGCGTCGCGGTCGTGGATCTGCAGCGCCAGCCCGGTCCGCTTGGCGATCTCGATGTGGCCCCGGAACGACTCCTGCTGGGCGCCGACCCCCTCGGGACCGGTGCGGTAGTAGTCCAGGCCGCTCTCGCCGATCACCCGCATCCGCGGATGGGTTGCGAGCGCCTCGATCTCGGTGAGCGCGTCGTCCAGGTCCCCGGCCGCGGCGTGCCCGGGTGCCTCGTTGGGATGGACCGCCACGCCACCGAGCAACGCCGGGTGCGTGTCGAGGACCTGGGCCGTCCACCGGGCGCTCGGCAGGTCACATCCGATCTGCACCAGGCGGTCGACCCCCACCTGCGCCGCGGCCGCGATCTGGTCGGCAAGGTTCACTGCGGGGCCGTCCCTGCCGATGTCGAGGTGGCAGTGGTTGTCCACGACCGGGATCGGCAGTGGCTCGGGGGCAGGGGGGGCCTGCGCCCGAGGGCTCTGCGCCATCACGCTCCGGGGCCGCCACCGGTGGGGGCGGTGCCGTCGCCGTCGTCGCCACTGCCCTCGCCGTTCTCCCCGGCGACAGAGCCGTCCGCGCTGACCTCGTTGCCGTCCTCATCGACCAGGCCGAGGCGACGCCGCTCCTCATCGATGATGGCCGTGTCCAGCTTGGTGAAGATCGGCGTGGGCTTGGCCACCGGCGCCCCGACCGTGACTGGTCGGCTCTCCCAGGGGGGCATGCCGGCATAGTCACCGGTGATGATCGGGTATGCCGGGCGCTGCGGTTCGTCGAGGTCGCTCACCTCCTCGACGTGCGGCATGGGCATGAACTGCCCCGTGCCGCCGAGTGCCGCGTGGACCGCGTTGGAGCTGTGCGGCAGGAAGGGCGACAGGAGGGTGTTGAGATCGACGACTGCCTGCGCCAGGACGTGCAGCACCGTGGCGAGCCGGGCACGCTGGTCCTCGCCCTTGAGCTTGAACGGCTCGGTGGTGGAGACGTAGGCGTTGGCCTCACCCACCAGGCGCATCGCCTCGGCCAGTCCGGCCTTCTGCTTGTGCGTGGCGATCAGCCGTCCGACGTTGGTGAAGCCCTCGGCGATCTGCCCCAGCAGGGCACGGTCGACGTCTTCGAGGTCGCCCGCGGCGGGGATCTCGCCGAAGTTCTTGGCGATCATCGAGGCGGTCCGGTTCACCAGGTTGCCCCAGCCGGCCACCAGCTCGTTGTTCGTCCGCTTCACGAACTCCGGCCAGGAGAAGTCGGAGTCCGCGGTCTCGGGGGCCGCCGCCGACAGGAAGTAGCGCAACGCGTCGGGCTGGTAGCGCTCCAGGACGTCGCGGACGTAGATGACGATGGAGCGCGAGGTGGAGAACTGACGCCCCTCCATGGTGAGGAACTCGCTGGAGACAACCTCGGTCGGCAGGTTCAGCTCACCGAAGGGACCCTGCTCACCGCCCCGAGTGCCCGCCCCGTTCTGGGCGAGCATCTCTGCCGGCCAGATCTGGGCGTGGAAGGTGATGTTGTCCTTGCCCATGAAGTAGTAGGTCAGCGCCTCCGGGTCGTTCCACCAGTCACGCCAGCGCTCCGGCTCGCCACGCCGGCGGGCCCACTCCACGGACGCCGAGAGGTAGCCGATGACCGCGTCGAACCACACGTAGAGCTTCTTGGTCGGGTTCTCCTCCCATCCCGGCAGCGGGATCGTGATGCCCCAGTCGATGTCGCGCGTCATCGCGCGCGGCCTGATCTCCTCGAGGATGTTCTGGGAGAACTTGATGACGTTGGGACGCCAGAGTCCGCTGGCCTCGCGACCGTCGAGCCACTCGGACAGCGCATCGGCGAGCGCCGGCAGGTCCAGGAAGAAGTGCTGGGTGTCGGTGAACTCCGGTGCCTCGCCGTTGATCTTGCTGTGCGGGTCGATGAGGTCGACCGGGTCGAGCTGGTTGCCGCAGTTGTCGCACTGGTCCCCGCGGGCCTCGGGATACTTGCAGATCGGACAGGTGCCCTCGATGTATCGGTCCGGGAGGGTGCGACCGGTCGACGGGCTGATCGCGACCTTCTGGGTCTGCTCGATCATGTAGCCATTGCGGTGGCAGGCCAGGAACATCTGCTGCACCACGTGGTCGTGGTTGGCGGTCGTGGTGCGGGTGTAGAGGTCGTAGGAGACCCCCAGGGCGGTGAGGTCCTCGACGATGAGCCGGTGGTTGACGTCGATGAACTCCTGAGCACTCATCCCGGCCTTGTCCGCCTGCACCAGGATCGGGGTGCCGTGCTCGTCGGAGCCAGAGACCATCAGCACCTGGTGCCCAGCCATGCGCATGTACCTGCTGAACACGTCGGAGGGCACGCCGAACCCGGCCACGTGGCCGATGTGGCGCGGGCCGTTGGCGTACGGCCAGGCGACGGAGGACAGGACATGGCTCATGGCTGGCGAGTCTAGTGGGGGCAGCACGTGACGACCGACCAGCCCCGATCACCGGCGACCGGCCCCCGTCGTGACCGTTTGGAGACCCTTTTGATCACGAATCGATAACGGACCGGGCGCGGGGGTCTAGATTCCCGGTCCCGACCTGCCTACTGTCGAGCAACCGGTGGGATTCACCGGCATCTGATTCTGGGAGAATTCATGAGACGAGTAGGTAGTAAGGCCCCCTCGCGGGGTCTCCGCCGCGTCGCGACGGCGGGGGTCGCCTCGGTGGCGCTGGCCGTGACAACCGTCAGCAGTGGCGGGGCGTTCGCGGCCGAGGCCGACGGCGATGTGCGGGATCTGGGTGAGGCCGCTGATTACGGGGTGGTTGCCCCGGATGGCGGCACCAAGTTCGTGGACGGTGCCATCGAGGGTGTGAAGGCACAGCCGTCCGCCTACTTCATCCAGCTCAGCGCGACACCGGTGGTCAAGGGCGGTTCGGCCAGCGCGGTCACCTCGCAGACCGACGCGTTCCTGGCCCGCGCCGCTTCCGTGGGGGCAGACCTCGAGGTGCGTCAGACCTACGACTCCGTGTGGAGCGGCCTGTCCGTCTCCGGCTCGCGCGCCGATGTCGAGCTCGCGGCCGCGTCGGAGGACGTCGTGGCGGTCTTCCCGGTCCACCAGATCGAGGCTCCCGAGCTCGACCTCGGCGACGCCTCTCCCCAGATGGAGAACGCCAAGGGGATGACCGGTGTCGACAAGGCCCACGAGATGGGTTACACCGGCGAGGGCATGCGCATCGCCATCATCGACACCGGCGTCGACATCGACCACCCGGACTTCGGCGGTGACGGCACCCCCGGTGACGGCATCACGGAGGACTGGCAGACCGACCAGGTCCAGGTCGGCTATGACCTGGTGGGCGACGACTACAACGCCGCTACCCCCGCGACCGACATTCCGGTCCCGGACGTCAACCCGGATGACTGCCAGGGCCACGGCTCGCACGTCGCCGGCATCTCCGCGGGCAACGGCGACGAGGCCGCAGGCGGCGTCGTGGGTGTCGCCCCCGACGCCGTCATCGGTGCCTACCGTGTCTTCGGCTGCGCAGGCTCCACGACCTCCGACATCATGCTCTCGGCCATGGAGCTGGCCTACGAGGACGACATGGACGTGGTCAACATGTCCATCGGCTCCGGCTGGGCCTCCTGGGAGCAGTACCCGACCGCCGTGGCCTCCGACTCGCTGGTGGACGCCGGCATCGTCGTCGCCGCCTCGATCGGCAACGAGGGCGCCAGCGGCACCTTCTCCGCCGGTGCGCCGGGTGTCTCCGACAAGGCCATCGGCGTGGCGTCCTACGACAACGCGATGGTCACCCAGAACGCCTTCACCTACGGGGCCGACGACGTCTCGGTCGGCTACGCGCCGGCCACGGGTGCGCCCGAGCCGCCCACCGAGGGCACCGAGTCACTCGTCCGCCTGGGCGACCCCGGCTCGATCGAGGGCATGGCCTGCACCGCCGATGGTGGCATCGAGGACGACCTGACCGGCTCCATGGTCCTGATCGACCGTGGCGAGTGCTCCTTCCACGAGAAGGCCGCCAACGCCCAGGCCGCCGGCGCCGTCGGCGTCGTCCTGGCCAACAACGTGCCGGGCGTCATCAACGCCACGGTCGAGGGTGACCCGGCCGTCACGATCCCGGTGGTCTCGATCCAGCAGGCTGCCGGCGCTGACCTGAACGCCGCGATCGCCGCGAACGACGAGGCGATCGACCTCACCTGGACCGACGAGGTCACCTCGGTCGAGAGCCCGACCGCGGGACTGATCTCCGCGTTCAGCTCCTACGGCATGACGGCTGAGCTCGAGCTCAAGCCCGACCTCGGTGCACCGGGTGGCAACATCTTCTCGGCCTACCCGCTGGAGAAGGGCGGCTACGCCTCCCTGGGTGGCACGTCGATGTCGTCCCCGCACGTGGCCGGCACGGCGGCCCTGCTGCTGCAGGCCCGTCCCGACCTGGCCACCGAGGACGTCCGGACGGTGCTGCAGAACAGCTCCGACCCGGCCCCGTGGTCCGGCAACCCCACGATCGGCTTCCTGGACTCGGTGCACCGTCAGGGCGCCGGCATGGTCGACATCGACGACGCCATCCTGGCGCCGGCCCTGGTCAGCCCGGGCAAGATCTCGCTCGGCCAGACGGACACCGAGCCGCAGACCGCGACCGTGCAGGTCCGCAACACCACCGACCAGGCGATCGAGTACGCGCTGAGCAACAACACCGCCACGATCTCCACCGACGGCCCGGACTACGCCCCCGGGTACTGGAACGCGGCCGCGGTGGTCGAGGCACCGGAGACGGTGACCGTTGCCGCCAACGGCAGCCGCTGGGTCAACGTCACGTTCACCGGCCCGACCATGGGCCCGGAGATGACGGTGGGTCTGCAGTACGGCGGCTACCTGGAGTTCGAGCCGATCGGCGACACTGCTGGTGACGTCGTGCGGGTCCCCTACGCCGGCTACGCCGGTGACTACCAGGACCGTGAGGTCCTGCTGCCCGGACCCTACGAGTTCGACCTGCCCGTGCTGGCCGTCGGCGACGGCGACCCGAACGGGGACGGTCAGGAGTCCTACACGCCGTTCCCGGACACGGGCACCGGTGACGAGCCGGTCTTCACCCTGGTGGACCACGACGACCCGTCCATCCTCGCCGAGTTCGGCCACCAGGCCCGCAGCGTCGAGGTGACGGCCTACCGGGCCAACGCCGACGGCACGCAGGGCGAGGAGGTCGGCGTCGTCTACACGGAGGACTACCTGCGCCGCAGTGAGGCGCCGGGCGACTTCCTGGCGTTCACCTGGGACGGCACCTTCCAGGGTGCCACCGTCGAGGACGGCAAGTACCTCCTGGAGATGACCGTCACCAAGGCCCAGGCGTTCAACGACGACCGGGAGGCCGGCACCGAGAGCTGGACCGGAGAGCCGTTCACCATCGCGGACGCTCAGGAGGCTCCCACCTCCCCGATCGTGTCCCGCATCGACGGCACCGACCGCTACTCCACGGCCGCCAAGATCTCCGGGGCGAACTACGACCCGGGCGTCGAGACGGTCTACATCGCCACCGGCCAGACCTACCCGGACGCCCTGGCGGGCGCTGCACGGGCGGGTGCCCAGGGTGTGCCGGTCCTGCTGGTCAAGCAGGACGACATCCCGGCGGCCACCCTGTTCGAGCTCGAGCGGCTCGAGGCGGGCCAGATCGTCGTCTTCGGCGGCCCCGTGGCCATCGACGACGCGGTCGTCAGTGAGCTGGAAGGCCTCACCGACGGCTCCGTGACCCGGATGGCCGGCGAGGACCGCTACGGGACCGCTGCGGCGATCTCGGCGGACATCGAGCCGGGTGCGGACACGGTCTACGTCGCCACCGGTGAGGAGTTCGCCGACGCCCTGACCGGGGCGGCCCGGGCGGGCACCGTCGAGAGCGCCGTGCTCCTGACCAAGTCCGACCGGCTGCCGCACGTCACGGCCGCCGAGCTCGACCGGCTCGACCCGACCACGATTGTCATCCTGGGCGGGCCGAACGCGATCTCCGAGGAGGTCGCTGCCGACCTGGCCGTCTACGGCGAGGTCGAGCGCACCGCGGGCGAGAACCGCTACGAGACAGCCGCCGAGATCGCCGCCGACTTCCCGGCGGGCCTGGACGATGTCTTCGTGGCGACCGGCCTGGACTACCCGGACGCGCTGACCGGTGCCGCTCTCGCGGGTCACCTGAACAGCCCCGTCCTACTGGTCCAGCAGGATCACATCCCGCACGCCACCATGGGTGAGCTCACCCGCCTGGGTGCGGAAGAGATCCAGATCCTGGGTGGTCGCGTCGCGATCAGCCAGGGTGTTGAGGACGACCTGAACGAGATCGTCTACACGCCCTGACCCAGCGCTCAACCCCTGGTGGGCCCGCCCCGAGTTCGCTCGGGACGGGCCCACCGTCGTGTGCCACGAACCGGTGCGTGTCGACGCGCCGGAAGGTCACGGAGAGGTCACGGAACCGTGGCTCGTGGGAACACGTCACAGGTCCGCCATGGTTGACTGGCTGCAACGGGTCCCGCCGGGACGCGCCGAACGACGAAGGGGGCGAGACTGACCATGCTCGCTGCACTCACCGGAGCAGGGCTGTCCGCCGCGGCGGGCCTGAATGCCTACATCCCGTTCCTGATCGTGGCCGTGATGGCCCGGTTCACCGACATCATCAACCTGCCGGGACAGTACGCCTGGATCGAGTCCGACTGGGCGATCGGCGGTGCCGCAGTGCTCCTGGTCGGTGAGGTGGTCTTCGACAAGATCCCCGTCGTCGATCACATCAACGATGCCGTCGGCACCTTCATCCGCCCAGCGTCGGGGGGCCTGATCTTCGCCGCGACCCAGGCCGCGGAGGACCTGGAGCAGGGCTCCTCGTTGTTGCAGGACAACCCCTGGATCGGTGTCGTCCTGGGCATCGTGACCGCTGGCATCGTGCACACCGGCAAGGCCGTCACCCGTCCCGTCATCAATGCCAGCACTCTCGGCATCGGGGCTCCCCTGGCCTCGACGGCCGAAGACACCGCCTCGGTCGGCCTGAGCTTTGTGGCGATCTTCTTCCCGGTCATCGTGATCTTCGTGCTGCTGCTCATGCTGTGGGGCGGCATCGTGCTGTGGCGCAGCGCCCGCAGACGCCGTCGAGAGCGCGAGCAGGCCGTCAGCGCCTACTACGGCTGACCACCACCCCCGGGCCGCGCGTGTCAGCGAGCAGCGAGCACCGCGTCATACAACGCCTTGGTCGACAGCCCGGTGCGTCGACCGACCTCCTTGCAGACGTCCTTGAGCCGCTCCCCGGCCGCCGTCCGCTCCAGGATCTCCGGCAGCACATCGGCCACTGTCACTGCGGGGCCGGCCGCCGGGTCCAGCCCCGAGACCACCACGGTGATCTCCCCCCGCACACCGTCCGCGGCCCACTGCGCCAGCTCGGCCAGCCCCCCGCGGCGGACCTCCTCATAGGTCTTGGTGAGCTCTCGGCATACGGCTGCTGGTCGGTCCGGGCCCAACACCTCAGCCATCGACTCGAGGGCCGCGGCGAGGCGGTGGGGGGCCTCGAAGAAGACCATAGTGCGCGGCTCCTCCACCAGCTGCCCGAGCATCCGCGCGCGCTCCCCCGCCTTCCGGGGCAGGAAGCCCTCGAAACAGAACCGGTCGACCGGCAACCCGCTGACGGCCAGAGCCATCAGCACGGCCGAGGGGCCGGGCACACAGGTGACCGGCAGGTCCTCGGCGACACAGGCCGTCACGAGGCGGTAGCCCGGGTCGGAGACCGACGGCATGCCGGCATCGGTGACCAGGAGGACCCGCTCCCCGGCGCCGATCCGGGCCGCCAGCTCCGGCGTGCGGGCGGCCTCGTTGTGCTCGTGGTAGGACAGGACATCGCCGACCACGCTCACCCCGAGCCGGTCGGTGAGTCGCCGCAACCGCCGGGTGTCCTCCGCGGCGACGACGTCTGCGGTCGCCAGCTCCTCCAGGAGGCGGGGCGAGGCGTCGCGGGAGTCGCCGATCGGCGTGGCCGCGAGGACGAGTGCGGCTCGGTGCGTAGTCACCGACACCCCTGGCCGTATGCCGTGGGTCCGGGACTCAGGCGCGGTGCCGCTGGGCGCGCAGCAGGTCGCCGTTCATCTGCGAGATGACGTTGAGCGGGATGCCCTTCGGGCAGGCCCGGGAGCACTCGCCCAGGTTGGTGCAGCCGCCGAAGCCCTCCTCGTCGTGCTGTCCCGTCATGGACAGCACGCGGGCGTCACGCTCGGGCTGACCCTGCGGGAACTCGCCGAGGTGGGTGATCTTGGCGCCCATGAAGAGCATGCCGGAGGCGTTCGGACAGGCCGCGACACAGGCACCGCAGCCGATGCACTCGGCCGCCATGAACGCGCGGTCGGCGTCGTCCTTGGGGACCGGAGTGGCGTGCGCGTCCGGCGCGGACCCGGTGTTGGCCGAGATGTAACCGCCGGACTGGATGATCCGGTCGAGCGAGCCACGGTCGACGCACAGGTCCTTGATGACCGGGAAGGCGTCGGCCCGCCACGGCTCGATGACGATCTCGTCACCATCGCGGAAGGACCGCATGTGCAACTGGCAGGTCGTGGTCCGCTCGGGGCCGTGGGCCTCGCCGTTGATCATCACGCCGCACATCCCGCAGATGCCCTCGCGGCAGTCGCTGTCGAAGGCGACCGGCTCCTCGCCCTTGGCGGTCAGCCCCTCGTTGAGGACGTCGAGCATCTCCAGGAAGGACATGTCCTCGGAGACGCCCTCGATCGGGTAGGTGACGACGCCGCCCTTGTCCTCCGGGCCGTTCTGCCGCCAGATCTTCAGGGTGAGTTTCATCGGGTCCCTCCACGAGGTTCGGAGTGTGCGACGGATGGGGTGCGGCCGGGGGTGATCACTTGTAGCTCCGTTGCTTCAACTCGATCGCCTCGTACTCGAGGAGTTCCTTGTGCAGGACCGGGTCGCCGTTGTCGCCGCCCCACTCCCACGCGCCGACATAGAGGAACTGGTCGTCATTGCGCAGCGCCTCGCCGTCCTCGGTCTGGCTCTCGGCCCGGAAGTGGCCACCGCAGGACTCGCGCCGGTGCAGCGCGTCGATGCACATCAGCTCGCCGAGCTCGAGGAAGTCCGCGACCCGGCCGGCCTTCTCCAGCGACTGGTTGAGGGTGTCGGCGGCGCCGAGGACCCGCACGTTGCGCCAGAACTCCTCACGCAGCGACCGGATGAGGTCGATTGCCTTGCGCAGCCCCTCCTCGGTGCGCTCCATGCCGCAGTACTCCCACATGATGTGCCCGAGCTCCTTGTGGAAGGAGTCGACGGAGCGGTCACCGTTGATGCCGAGCAGCGTCGTGATCCGCCTCTCAACCGCGTCCTGTGCCTCGACGACCGCGGGGTGCTTGACGTCGATCGGCTCGTAGGGCCCGTCTGCGAGGTAGTCGCGGATGGTGTTGGGCAGCACGAAGTAGCCGTCGGCCAGGCCCTGCATGAGCGCCGAAGCGCCGAGGCGGTTGGCCCCGTGGTCGGAGAAGTTGGCCTCCCCGGTGACGAACAGGCCCGGGATGGAGGCCTGCAGGTCGTAGTCGACCCAGAGCCCGCCCATCGTGTAGTGGACCGCGGGGTAGATGCGCATCGGCACCTGGTAGGGGTCCTCACCGGTGATCTGCTTGTACATGTCGAAGAGGTTGCCGTACTTGGCGCGGACGGCGTCCTCACCCAGGCGGCCGATGGCCTCCTTGAAGTCCAGGTAGACGCCGCGGCGGAAGTCGCCGACCTTGGGACCGACACCGCGGCCCTCGTCGCACATGTTCTTGGCCTGCCGGGAGGCGATGTCGCGGGGCACCAGGTTGCCGAACGAGGGGTAGAGGCGCTCCAGGTAGTAGTCGCGGTCCTCCTCGGGAATGTCGCGCGGGTCCTTCTCGCAGTCCTCGCGGCGCTTGGGCACCCAGATCCGGCCATCGTTGCGCAGCGACTCACTCATCAGGGTCAGCTTGGACTGGTGGTCGCCGGAGACCGGGATGCAGGTCGGGTGGATCTGCGTGTAGCAGGGGTTGGCGAAGTAGGCGCCCTTGCGGTGGGCCCGCCAGGAGGCGGTGACGTTGCAGCCCATGGCGTTGGTCGACAGGAAGTAGACGTTGCCGTAGCCCCCGGAGGCGAGCACCACGGCATCCGCCAGGTGGGTCTGGACCTCGCCGGTGACCATGTCGCGGGCGATGATCCCGCGGGCCTTGCCGTCCACCACGATGAGCTCGAGCATCTCGTGCCGGGCATACATCTGGACGGTGCCGGCGCCGATCTGGCGCTCTAGCGCCTGGTAGGCGCCGATCAGCAACTGCTGGCCGGTCTGCCCGCGCGCATAGAAGGTGCGGGAGACCTGGACGCCGCCGAAGGAGCGGTTGTCGAGCAGGCCGCCGTACTCGCGGGCGAACGGCACGCCCTGGGCCACGCACTGGTCGATGATGTCGGCACTGACCTCGGCCAGCCGGTAGGTGTTGTCCTCGCGGGAGCGGTAGTCCCCACCCTTGACCGTGTCGTAGAACAGCCGGTAGATCGAGTCGCCGTCGCCCTTGTAGTTCTTCGCGGCGTTGATGCCGCCCTGGGCGGCGATCGAGTGGGCCCGGCGCGGGCTGTCCTGGTAGCAGAACGACTTGACGTTGTAGCCCGCCTCGCCCAGCGTCGCCCCGGCGGAGGCACCCGCCAGGCCGGTGCCGACGATGATCACGTCGAGCTTGCGACGGTTGGCCGGGTTGACCAGCTTGGCGTCGAACTTGCGCTGGGTCCACTTCTCGGCGATCGGGCCAGCAGGTGCCGCCGTGTCCGCGATCGGCTCGCCCTCGCGGTAGAGGCCCTCGATGAGAGGTGCGGTCATCGTGTGTGCTCCGTCCTGGTGCTCCCGGTGGTCAACTGGGGTGCGGTCATGGGATCAGTCCGAGGAAGATGGCCACCGGGGGCAGCGCGAAGCCGACCACGACGACCACCGCGACGAGGATGGCCACCAACCGCAGCCGCTCGGCCATGTCGAGGCTGGTGTTCAGGCCCAGGGTCATGCCCGCAGACCAGATGCCGTGCAGCAGGTGCATGCCCAGGCAGGCGATGGCGAACAGGTAGATGAGGACCGCCCACCACTCACCGAAACTGGCCACCAGCCGGTCGGCGGGGTTGTCGTAGGTGCCGCCGATGTTGATCGTCAGCGTCGTGAAGTGCAGGAGGTGGAAGACCACGAACACCAGCAGCGCCACACCGCCCCAGCGCATCGACCGCTTGACGAAGGTGGCCCACTCCCCCTTGCGCTGGACGTAGCGGACCGTCCGGGCGCGGCCCGCGCGGCTCCACAGCAGGAAGGCTGACGCGGCGTGCAGCACGAGACTGACCAGCAGCGTGATGCGCATGATCCAGAGGAAACCCTTCTCCGGAAGCATCGGCGTGCCGAACTCACGCAGATGGTGCGCGTACTCGTTGAAGCTGTCCTTGCCGGCAAAGATCATCAGGTTGCCGTACATGTGGGCAAGGATGAACCCGACGAAGATCACGCCCGTGACGGCCATCACCGTCTTGAGCAGGATGCTTCCTGTCCTGGGCCGCTTGCCTGCGGAGATTGTTGAGGTGGCCACGTCAGGACTGTACTACTGGCGACACGCCGCGCGAGGACAACCCCCGTCACCGCCCCCGAACGCGCCGGTGAGCCAGGTTCCCCGCCTACTATGACGCCGTGACCGAACCGACCGGGGGGCCGACGAGCCTGCGCGCGCGCCTGCTCGGGCCGGCCGTGAGCGCCCGGGCCGCGGCCTGGGCGTGGTGGGGTCCGCTGATCGTCATGGTCCTGGGCGGCGTCATCCGGTTCGTCAACCTGGGGCACCCGTCCTCCCTGATCTTCGATGAGACCTACTACGTCAAGCAGGCCTGGTCGCTGATCCGGTTCGGCACCGAGATGGAGGTGCGCGAGGGCCTCGAGGAGCCCGACGTGCTGTTCACCGCGGGCACCCCGGACGTCTTCGGCAGCACCCCGGACCTGGTGGTCCACCCACCCGTCGGCAAGTGGATGATTGGCCTGGGCGAGTGGGTGTTCGGAGTCGAGGACCCGTTCAGCTGGCGGGTCGCCGCCGCAGTCGTGGGCACGTTGTCCATCCTGATGATCGGCCGCGCCGCCTGGCGGATGTTCCACAACCCGCTGCTGGCCACCGCCGCGGCCACTCTGCTCGCGGCGGATGGCCACCACTTCGTGCACTCCCGCACCGGCCTGCTCGACGTCTTCGTGATGTTCTGGGCACTCGCCGCGTTCTGTCTGCTGCTCATCGACCGTGAGGACGGTCGCCGGCGTCTGGCGGCGCGGGTGGGTGCACTGGCACCCAGCCCGGGCAGTATGCGGTGGGGCCCGGGCCTCGGTTTCCGCTGGTGGCGCGTGGCTGCCGGAGTCAGCCTGGGTCTGTGCATCGGCACCAAGTGGTCCGGGCTGTTCTTCCTGGCGGCCTTCGGCCTGATGACCGTCTGGTGGGACATGGGCGCCCGGAGGGCTGCCGGGGCGCAGCGGTGGTTCATCGGCTCGGCGGTGCGCGACGGCATCCCGGCCTTCCTGCAGACCGTGCCGGTCGCCCTGGTCACCTACCTGGTCAGCTGGGCCGGCTGGTTCGCCACGGATCACGGCTACAAGCGGCAGTGGGCCGCCGACAACCCCGTGCTGGGGCCGGCCTCCCTGGTGCCCGACCCCGTGCGGTCCCTGTGGGCCTACCACCAGGAGATCATGAGCTTCCACGTCGGGCTCGCCAACGAGCACGCATGGTCCTCCAACCCGTGGTCCTGGATCGTGCAAGGGCGTCCGACGCTGTTCTACTCCCGCTGGCCGAAGCTCGGCGAGGACGGGTGTGAAGCGGCCGACTGCGTCACCTATATCGCCTCGCTGGGCAACCTGTTCATCTGGTGGGGCGCCACCCTGGGTCTGCTGGTCGTGGCCTTCATGTGGATCATCGGCCGTGACTGGCGCGCCGGCGCCGCCCTGTCCGGGGTGATCGCGGGGTGGCTGCCGTGGTTCCTCTACCAGGGCCGCACGATCTACAGCTTCTACGCGGTGGCCTTCGTGCCGTGGCTGGTGCTGATCGTCATCTACTGCCTGTCCCTGGCCTACGGCCGCGCGCAGGACCCGCTGGTCAGACGCCGGTGGGGTGCGGTCGCGGTGATCCTGTACGTCACGGCTGCCGTGGCCCTGTTCGTCTGGTACTACCCGGTCCACACGGCCCAGACCATCCCGCGGGACCAGTGGGAGCTGCGCATGTGGTTCGACTTCTGGACCTGACCCCGGGGCGCCGGCCGGACCGCGGCATGGTCATCACCGGCCGTGGCGGTACGGGTTCTCCCACGGCCAGTCGGTCCTGATCCACTCGGCCACGGCGTCCGCGAGCGGCTCGTCGAGCTCTGCGTGACTGGCCCGGACCCAGGACTGGACGCTGACGTCGTGGCCCTTCCGGGTGGTCGGGTAGAGGTAGACGCACCCGATGACGTCCTCGTCGGCCGGGTCGAGCACCGTGAAGGTAAAACCCTTGCCGGCAGCGAAATCGGCCTCGTGCCGCGTCAGGTCCTGGTGGTTGCGCTCCATCGTCAGCCCCTCCGGCGGGGGCCAGCTGCCGTCCGGATAGCCGGGCGTCGACCGGATGTGCTCGATGCTGGACATCCACGCGGCACGGTCAGCCTCATTGTGCCGGGGGCCCAGCGGCTCAAGCCGGAAGCGGTCGGCAGTCAGGGAGCGCGGCGGCTCGAAGCCGACCGGCACGAAGTCAGCGGTGTCCATGCGGCGACGGTAGCCACACCGAACGCCTGCGCGCCTCCGGTTTTCTTGCTGCAGCGCTGAGCGACCCCGAGCCCCAGGAGGGTACTACTCCGTCAGGCCCATCGCCTCGGCGAGCAACAGGTGCTGACGCCCCTCCTCGGCACGACCGGCGCGCTGCAGCGTCCTGGCCAGGAGGAGGTGCGCATAGGCCTCGGTCGGCCAGCGGCCCACGACCTCCGTGAGCACCTCCTCGGCCCGCCCCAGCTGGGCGGAGTGGTAGTAGGAGCGCGCCAACCAGATGCGGGCCTCGAGATGGTCCGGCTCCTCCTCAACCAGGCGCCGGAACAGCTCGGCGGCCTTGGCGAACTCCTTGTTCTCGAACAGGAAGGTCGCCCGGTCGTAGGTCTGGGTGAGGTCCTCGGCCATCACGGCTCCTCTCCGGCCGACCGGAACTGGTCGACCACGGTGGGGGTGGTCTGTCCTGCGAGCTCGATCGCCCACGGCAGGGGGATGTTGGAGACGGTGACGGCCTCCGGTCCGGCGGCGGTGGTGGCCAGCAGATCGGCCAGGCCGCGGCGCCGCTGGAAGAAGGACTGTCGGACCACCCATCCGATGACCCCGGCCCGCTCGAGCACGACCCGCTGCCGTTGGAGCGCCCCGGAACGGCTCACCACGTGCTCCGGCGTCAGGCGGTGGCCCAGGTTGCGATAGCTCAGCTCGGCCGTGCCCAGGTTGAGCAGGCCGGTCGCCACCAGGACCGCACCGACGATCCACCAGGGCCAGGAGAACCACCAGCTGAGCCCGCCGACGATGGCGGTCAGGCTGAGCGTCGGCCACAGGCTCTGGAAGAGCAGCCGGCGGCGCGCCGCCGGACCGTGGCTGCGCACGGGCACGGTCAGCGGCCCGTCCAACGTGCCGTCCGGCCCGGCCCCCTCGTCGTGGGCAGCGGCACCGGTCGGGTCCAGGAGCCGCTCCCCCGCGCCCAGCACGCTGTGACCCACCGACTCCGCCACCGGGCGGGGGCAGGGCGGCAACAGCTTGGTGGTGCCCCCCGACCCGACGCCGGTGGCCAGCGAGGTGAGCTCGCCGCCACCGACGGCACGCAGCAGGAGCGGCTCGGTCAGCTGGACCCCACGGATCCGGGCCTCCTCGACGGTCGTGGACGTGGTGGTCAGCAGGCCACGGGTGAGGCGGATCGTGCCTCCGGGCTCACGCACCAACCGCAGGTTCCACCACTGCAGCACGTAGTTCAGGGTCGAGACCACCAGCCAGCCGACGATCACCAGGATCAGCCCCACCAGCACGACGGCGATGATCGCCTGCGCCAGCACCCACTCGTAGGTGTCGGTCACCCGGTCCTGGCTCAGCACCCCGAAATCGTCACCGAACTGGAAGAGCACACCGAGCGCGGTGGCCACGATGACCAGGCTCGACAGGCTGAACGGCGCGAACCGCAGCCAGGACCAGTCGATCTCGGCCAGCACCTGCTCCTGCGGCAGCCCCACCGGTCCACCGGTCTGGGGTGCGGTCCCCTCGGGCGCGCCCTGCGGCATACCGGCCTCGGGCGGTGCCTCCCGCAGCGTCCCCGGTGACCCCGCGCGTCCCTGGGCCCCACGCAGGAGCAGATACTCCCGCAGCTGGGCGGCGTCGGCCGTGGCCAGACCGTCCAGCTCCACCCGGGTCTCGTCGACACCGGTCCCGATCTTGGCGCGGGCCAGCCCCAGGACGCGGTGCAGCGGCGGGGACTCCAGGTCGACGCTGCGCACCCGGTCCAGGGGCGCGGTCTTCTCCGACTTGTTGAGCAGCCCCTTGCGGACCTGCAGCTGGGTGTCGGTGAACCGGTAGCGCGTGGTGAACCAGGGGAGCACACCGGCCGCGAGCGCCGCGACCACCAGCACCGGCAGGAGCCGGATGGACCAGCTGCTGTCGGACCGGCTGATGCCGATGAGGGCGATGACGATCGGGAAGGCCATCGACCACAGCACCCGGACCGGATGGACCAACAGCATCCGTGGGGACTGCCGGTGCCACTCCTGGTCCCGCACCGCCTGCGGCGCCGGGAGGTCGTATGCCGCTCCGCTGGGTGGCGCGTCCAGGCCCCCTTCCCCCGGGGGCGGCAGATCGTGCGCCGGCCCGGTCGGTCCCGGTGGGTCAGGGGGCAGGGTCACGTCGCGTCACCCTTGTCGCGGCCGGTGATCTCGGTCAGGTCGGCGACCACGCGGCGGGCCTCGTCGTGGTCCAGGCACTTGATCTCGATCGCGCCGGCCGAGGACGCCGTGGTGACAGTGATCGAGGCCAGGCCGAACATCCGCTGGATGGCGCCCTGCTCGGAGTCGACGGTCTGCACGCGGGACAGGGGCGCGATGCGCTGCTCCACGTTGAGCCAGCCCGAGCGGGTGTAGATCGCGGTGTCGGTGACCTCCCAGCGGTGCACCGCGAACTTGAAGCGCGGCACAACCAGGATCTCGACCAGCGCACCGAGCACTGCGAGCGCCAGGATCGCGGTGGCCCACCACCACCGCTCGGGGAGCACGACGAGGTAGACGACCGTGAGGATCGCCAGGAAGATGCCCTCCCAGATCAGCGCGGTGGTCGTCCAGTAGCCGATGGCTCGGCGCGAGACCTTGCGGGCGGGGTCGCGCAGCGCGGGGTCTCCGGTGGCCGAGCTCATGCGCTGCCCACCAGGGTGGCGACGAGCAGGGCCTTGATGGTGTGCATCCGGTTCTCGGCCTGGTCGAAGACGATGCTGGCCTCGGACTCGAAGACCTCGTCAGTGACCTCAGCCCCGCCGGCCAGGTGTGGATAGCGCTCGATGAGCTCGCGACCGATGTCGCTGCCGGCGTCGTGCAGGGCCGGCAGGCAGTGCATGAACTTGGCCGCCGGGTTGCCCGTGGCCTCCATCAGCGCGGCGTTGACCTGGTAGGGCAGGAGCACCTCGATGCGCTCGCCCCAGGCCGAGGCAGGCTCGCCCATCGACACCCAGATATCGGTGTGCACGAAGTCGACGCCCCGGACCGCCTCCTGCGGGTCCTCCGTGAGCGTGAGGCGGGCGCCGGTCTGGTCCGCGATGGTCTGGCACTGCGCGATCAGCTCGTCGGTCGGCTGGAGTGCCCGCGGTGCCCCGATGCGCACGTCCATGCCGAGCTTGGCGCCGATCAGGAGCAGGGAGTTGCCCATGTTGTTGCGTGCGTCGCCGAGGTAGGCGAAGGACGTCTGGTCCAGGGCCTGCTCGGCGTGCTCGCGCATGGTGAGTGCGTCGGCCAGCATCTGGGTGGGGTGCCAGTCATCGGTCAGTCCGTTGTAGACCGGCACGCCGGCGTGCGCGGCCAGGTCCTCGACGACCGACTGGTCGGCCCCGCGGTACTGGATGGCGTCGAACATCCGGCCCAGCACCCGCGCGGTGTCCGGGATCGACTCCTTGTGTCCGATCTGGGTGGACGCGGTCTCCAGGAAGGTCGTCGAGGCTCCCTGGCCTGCGGCTGCCACCTCGAAGGCGGACCGGGTGCGGGTGGAGGTCTTTTCGAAGATCAGCGCGATGTTGCGCCCCGCCAGCCGCGGCACCTCGGTGCCGGCCCGCTGGGCGGCCTTGAGCTCCGCGGCACGGTCCAGGAGGTGACCGATCTCCTCCGGCGTCTCCTCGACCAGACTCAGCAGGCTGCGCCCCCGCAGGTCAACTGCCATCACGTGTTCCTTCCCTGCGCTTGCCGGTGCTCGCGTGCTGCCGCACGCACTGGTCCAAGCATCGCACCCATCCCCTCCCGCACCCGCACCTGTCCCGGCGAGATGTCAGTGAACCCAGACCCCGTCGCGCATGAGGGTCCGTCCGGCGATCTCGTTGCCCTCGCGCCATGCCTGCACCCGCGTGGGGCGCAGGACCAGGTAGACATAGCCCGCCGACCCTCGTGGGTCCCAGCCGGTCTGTGCCGCATAGACATCCGCCAGCACCTCGTCATCGCCCACGTCCACCGCCCGGTCCAGCACCACGTCCAGCAGCACGACGTCACGGGTGGGGCCGACGCCGAGTCGCGCCCGCCCGGTCGCCGTCAGGTTGCGTGCGGTCAGCGAGGACGCTGGCAGCGCGATGACCGCCTTCTCCTCGGACCACAGCAGCGACAGCGGGACCAGGTGCGGCATCCCATCGGGCGACGCGGTCGCGACCCACGCATCGATCCCCTCGGTGCGCAGGGTGGCCAGGGTGTCCGCCGTGCGGGTGGCGCCGTCACGGGCCTCAGGAGGAGTCATGCCTGAACGATAACCAGGGGTCCTGTCGCCCCCCGCGCCGTCGTGTCCGCGTCGGGTGCTAGGCATGAGCCCGTGGATCAGGTGGAGCTGCCCGCCGTCGGTGGGCTGGAGGCGGACGCGGTCCTGGCGACCCTGGCCGCCCACGCGACACCCGGCAGCGAGGTGGTGGCCCACGAACCTCACCCCGGCAACGGCACTGGCAGCGCACGAGGCACCCACCGGCGCCTGCTGACGCTCGGTGGTGCGCCGATGGCCATCACCCTGCTCGTCCACCCCGGCGGGCTCACCCTCCGGGCGCCGTCCCGAGTCCTCGACGAGGCGACCGACGTCGTCAGCTGGTGGTTCGACCTGGCCACCGACCCCGGCCCCGTGGCCGCCCAGCTCTCACTCGACCCACGGCTCGCTCCGCTGGTGAGCCAGCGACCTGCCCTGCGGCCACTGCGCCACCCGGCGGGCTTCGAGGCGGCGATCGACACGGTCGTCGGGCAACAGGTGACCCTCTCCTCGGCCAGGCTGTTCGGAGAACGGTTGCGGGCGGCATACTCTCCCGGCACGGTGGAGTGCCTGCGGGTCTTCCCCTCCGCCGACACCCTGGCGAGGGCACCGCTGGAGGAGTTGCGCGCCGCCGTCGGGCTGACCACCTCGCGGGCCCGGACCGTCCAGTCGGTCGCGCAGTTGTTCGCCGACGGGTTCCGACTCACCCCTGGGGTCGACCCGGCCGGTGCACGCAGGCACCTCCTGGGGGTGCCCGGCGTCGGTCCGTGGACGGTGGAGTACCTCGCGCTGCGCGCCCTGGGTGACCCCGACGCGTTCCCAGCCTCCGACGCTGTCCTGCGCCGTGCCCTGGGCGGTGCCGGGCCCCGAGCGGCCGAGGAGGAGTCGCAGGCGTGGCGCCCCTACCGCGGTTGGGCCACGGCCCACCTGTGGGCCGCAGCGAGCTGAGCGTCAGCCACCTGCGCTGACGCGCCGCCCGTGTGAGGATGTGCGTTATGCCGGAGTCGTCCCGCCGAGATCACTGGGTCCAGCGCATGAGGGCCGTGACCCGGACGAGGAGCACCGGAGCGCCACTCCCCTCGAGCTGCTCTTTGACCTGACGCTGGTCGTCGCCTTCAGCCAGGCGAGCACCCAGATGGCGCATCTGCTCGAGCTGGGCCACATCGCCACGGCCGTCGGCGCCTTCGCGTTCTCCCTCTTCGCGATCTGCTGGGCCTGGATCAACTACTCCTGGCTCGCCTCGGCCTACGACAACGATGACGTCTTCTTCCGCGTCGCCACGATGGTGCAGATGCTTGGAGTGCTAGTCATCGCCCTCGGGATGCCCGCCCTCTTCCACTCGATCGACGTGGGCGAGCACATCGACAACGGCATCGTGGTGGCCGGCTACGTGGTCATGCGCGTCTCGACCATCGCGCTGTGGCTTCGTGCGGGCAGGCACGACCCACCACGGCGCCCCGCCACGCAGACCTATGCCCGCCTCATTGCGCTCGCCCAGGTGGTCTGGGTGATCCAGATCTTCACCTACCCCCCGCTCCCGGTCACCGTGGTGGTGACACTCCTGCTGGTCATCTTCGAGATGTCAATCCCGGCCATCGCCGAACGACGAGCCTGCACGCCGTGGCACGCGCACCACATCGCCGAGCGGTATGGCCTGCTGGTGATCATCACACTGGGTGAGGTCATCCTGGGTACGATCCTGGCGATCTCGGCCGTGGTCGAGGAGCAGGGCTGGTCCCTCGAGGCCGTTCTGGTCGCCTCGGGCGGTGTCATGCTCGCCTTCGGCCTGTGGTGGGTCTATTTCACGATGCCGTCGGGTGAGGTCCTGGCAGGACACCGAGAGCGCGGATTCACCTGGGGCTACGGCCACCTGGTGCTGTTCGGCTCCCTCGCCGCGACCGGCGCGGGTCTCCACGTCGCCGCGAACGTCATTGAGCACGAGGCCCACCTCGGTCCCGTCGGGGCCATCCTCAGCGTCGTGGTGCCGGTGGCGGTGTTCACTGTCGCGCTCATCACGTTGTACTCCCTGCTGCTGCACCAGTTCGACACCTTCCACACCTGGCTGGTGGTCGGCGCGCTGGCGGTCCTGACCGCCGCCGTCCTCACGATCGCCGCGGGCGCCTCCATCGGCACCGGCATCCTGCTCGCGGCCGGTGCCCCGCTCCTGGTGATCGTGGGCTATGAGGCGGTCGGGCACCGACATCAGGCCGACGCGGTGGCGCGCACCCTGTCCTAAGCCGCCCTCACTCGCGGTCGAGCTCGTCCAGCAGCGCGACGGCGGCACGGGTGTAGTCCCCGATCCAGCGGTCGTGGATGCGCTTGATGGGCTGCGGTGCCAGCGTGAGATGCCGCTCCCGGCCGACCTTCCGGCCGATGACGAGGTCCGCCCGCTCCAGCACGCGCAGGTGCTGCAGCACCGTGGTGCGGTCGAGCTGCGGGAACTGATCGCACAGCTCACCGGTGGTGCGCGGCGCGTCGCGCAGGACGTCGAGCATCTGCCGCCGGGTGGCGTTGGCCAGGGCACGGAAGACCAGGTCATCCTTCGCGTCCCCATTGCGCTCTCCAGCATTCATGTTATATAAATATCACATGCCAACGACACAGCAGCTCACCGAACTGACCTTCACCGTCGCCGGGCGCGTCGCCCGGCCCTGTGCGGAGGTCTACGAGGCGGTCGCCGACCCCGCGCAGCTGTCCCGCTACTTCACGACCGGCGGCGCCCGGGGACGGCTCGAGGCCGGCGCCGACGTCAGCTGGGATTTTCACGACTTCCCGGGACGGTTCCCGGTGACCGTGCTCGAGGCGGTCCCACCCCGCCGGATCGTCATCCAGTGGACGACGGAGCGAGGACCTGAGACGACCACCGACCCGTCGGGGACGACGAGGACCACCTTCGAGTTCGAGCCGATCGACGGCGACACGCGCACGCTGGTCTCCATCACGGAGTCCAGCTGGCAACCCACCGCGGACGGCGCCGCGGAGGCCTTCGGCAACTGTGAGGGCTGGACGAGCATGCTGAACGCCCTGAAGGCGTGGGTGGAGCACGGCATCAACCTGCGCGAGGGCTTCTACGCCTGACCAAACCATGGCCGGGAGTCCCGGCCTGATCCGCGCTCCTCGACACACCCGCCCCGGCATTCTCGGGGTCGTGCATAGGCTCTGAGTCATGAGCCGACCCACTCCCCTGCCGAGCGACCTGGAGATCGCGACCTCCGCCACGCTCCGCCCGATCGCCGATGTCGCAGACGACCTGGGCATCGCCCACGAGCACGTCGAGCCGTACGGCCGGGACGTGGCCAAGATCGATCTCGCGGCCGCAGCCGGGCCGCCCCGCGGGAAGTATGTCGTGGTGTCGGCGATCACCCCGACACCCCTCGGCGAGGGCAAGACCACGACCGTGGTCGGCCTGACGCAGGCGCTGCGCAGACTGGGCTCCAACGCGGTGGCCACCCTGCGCCAGCCGTCGATGGGACCCACCTTCGGGATCAAGGGCGGCGCCGCTGGAGGTGGCTACAGCCAGGTGGTGCCGATGGAGCGGCTGAACCTGCACCTGACCGGTGACTTCCACGCCATCACCGCCGCCCACAACCTGCTGGCGGCCGCCGTCGACAACCACCTGCACTTCGGCAACGAGCTCGGGCTCGACCTGCGCAACATCACCTGGCGCCGGGTGATGGACGTCAATGACCGGTCCCTGCGCAACATCGTGGTCGGGATGGGAGCCCGGGCCGACGGGCTGGTCCGCGAGACCGGCTTCGACATCACCGCCGCCTCCGAGGTGATGGTGCTGATGACCCTGACCACGTCCTACCAGGACCTGCGCTCGCGGCTCGGTCGGATCGTCGTCGGCTACACCGGCGAGGGCAAGCCGGTCAGCGCCGAGGATCTCGGGGTCGCGGGCGCCATGGCGGTCATCCTGCGCGACGCGCTCAAGCCCAACCTGCTGCAGACGTTGGAGGGAGGCCCTGCCCTGGTGCACTGCGGCCCCTTCGGCAACATCGCCACCGGCACGTCGTCGGTCGTGGCCGACCAGGTCGCGCTGAGCCACGCGGACGTCGTGGTGACGGAGGCGGGCTTCGGGGCCGACATGGGGGCCGAGCGGTTCTGCAACGTCAAGTGCCGGGTGGGCGGCCTGGAGCCGGACGCCGCGGTGGTGGTGGCGACCGTGCGCGCCCTGAAGGTGCACTCCGGCAACTACGACATCAAGGCCGGGCGCCCGCTCCCCGAGCGCCTGCTCGCCGAGAGCCCGGACGAGGTGCGCGCTGGTCTGGAGAACCTGCGGGCCCACGTGGAGATCATCCGCTCCTTCGGGGTGAGCCCGGTCGTGGCGATCAACGCCTTCCCGCAGGACCACGAGAGCGAGCACGACGTGATCCGAGGGTTGGCCGCCGAGCTGGGCGTCCGCTGCGCCGTGACCAGGCACGTCGCCGAGGGAGGCGCCGGCGGGGAGGACCTGGCACGCGAGGTGCTGGCCGCCGCCGAGGAGCCGACCCGGTTCACCCCCACCTATGCGCTGGAGGACTCGCTCGCGGAGAAGATCGACGCGGTGGCGACCAGGGTCTACGGCGCGGACGGCGTCGACTACTCACCGGCCGCGAGGACGGCGCTGCAGACCTATGAGGATGCCGGGTTCGGTGGCCTGCCGATCGTCATCGCCAAGACCCACCTGTCGATCAGCTCGGACCCGACCCTGATGGGCGCGCCGCGCGGGTGGCGGCTCCCGGTGCGCGAGGTGCGGGCCAGTGTCGGCGCCGGCTACGTCTACGCGATCGCCGGCGACATGCGCACCATGCCGGGCCTGTCGCGGCACCCGAACGCCGAGCGGATCGAGCTGGCGGCGGACGGCACGGTCACCGGGCTGTCCTGACCCTGGACGCGGCCCACCCTGTTATAACCGTCAGGTGCCCACCCCCGCCCCACCCCAGACCCATGACCACGTCACACTGCGTGCCGGTCGCTACACCGCGACGACCACCGCGGACGGCGGAGCCCTCGGCTCCCTGCGCCACGACGACCGAGACCTGGTCCTGCCCTCCGGCCTGCAGATGGGTCGACCAGCGTATGAGGGCGCGATCTGTGCCCCCTGGCCCAACCGGGTCGTCGACGGACAGTGGGAGCACGAGGGGCACCGTCACCAGTTGGCGATCACCGAGCCGGAGCGCGGGCACGCCCTCCACGGCTTCGTGCACGACCAGGGCTGGACACTCCTCGAGGCGACGGGCAGCACGGCACGGTGGGGCCTGGACACCCAGCCACAACCTGGCTACCCGTGGTCACTGCGCCTCACGACGGCATACGAGCTGGACGCCGAGGGCGGCCTGACCTGGCAGGTGACCGCACAACAGCACCCGACCGGCGCTGAGCCGACCAGCCCGGCACCCTATGGCGTGACCGTGCATCCCTACTTCGTGGCCGGTGCGGGCCCGGCGCAGGACTGGACCCTGGAGCTGCCGGCCGAGTCCGCCCTCGCCGTCGACGACCGGTTGGTGCCGCAGGAGCTGGTGCCAGTTGGCGAGGCTGGCCTGGACCTGCGCACCGGGCGCACCCTCGGTGAGCAGCCGATCGACCATGCCTTCGGTGGCCTGACCGCGCGCGTCGCCCGGCTGACCACCCCTGCGGGCTCCGGGGTCGAGGTCACCTGGTCCGAGCGACACCGTTGGGTGCAGGTCTTCACCGCACAGTGGGACGCGCGCCGCCCGCGGCACGCGGTCGCCCTCGAGCCGATGACCTGCCCACCGGATGCGTTCAACTCCGGCACCGACCTGATCATGCTGACGCAGGAACCGGTGACGGTGGGCTGGCAGGTCCGCGCTCTGTGACCGCGAGACTGCTGCCTCAGACCGAGCCCTGGAGCGCGGTCGAACATGGGTGGAGGTAGCGCGACAGTGTTCGAACCTTGCCCCGGCGCTGACGCGGGCCGTGTCTTCGCATCACGCGATTCGGCGTCGGGACTCGTTGGTTGGCCAGGAGTCTTTGGAGCCGCTGCCGCGCCCGGTGACGCGCTTGACGGAAACGATGCTGCTTGAGGCCGCGCGGAGGTATCGGGGTGGGGAGATCCTGCGGACCATCGCGAAGGATCTGGAGGTGAGTCGTGAACGCCTCTCAAGTCATTTGCGCGAGCGAGGGGTCCGGCTCCGTCGAGAGAAGCCCTCTCCTGCGCTGGTGCTTGAGATGTGCCGCCGTTACGAACAGGGTGAGTCGTTGGCGAGCGTGGGCGCGCGCCTTGGATTCAACCCCAGTTCCGTGCGTGTCGCGCTCCTCGCTGCGGGGGTGAAGCTTCGGGACACTCATGGGCGAGTGCGGTGAGTCTCGACGCCCCTGTCGGGGTGTTACTCGATAGCCCCGAGGATTGCTACGACTCGGGGTGGCAGCAGAGACTTCGTACCAGTGGTGTTCACAAGCGTGGCGAGGTTGCGCCACGCATGGGCGCGGATCTGAGCGGTGGTGACTCCGCGCTGCTTGGCGAGAGCTGCTTCGACGTCGCGGACGTTGCCAGGTTGATGCGGGCGGGCTCCGCTGCGGTTCCCAATCGGGGTGGTCTGTTTCTAGGAGGAGACGGTCCGTGGGGATGAGGTCGATGGCGTCGCTTCGGCGCAGGGTGGCGGTGTTGATCGAGAAGTAGGCTCCGAGTTCAACTGCGCGCCTTGTGGTGGACCGGTCGCCGAGCCACCAATGCAGGATCGCGCCGGTGATCGGGGTGTGTTCGAGATGTTCCACGACTTCGTTGGTTGCCCGGTAGCTGTGGATCGACGTGAGTCGGGGCTTCGCTTGGAGTTGCGTGAGCAGCGAGGCCAACACGTCGTGCTGTTTGGCGGCTCTTCCCCTTCGCACCACGGCGCGCCGGAGGAAGGTCGTAGTGAGCAGCCTGCACGGGTGACGCCACTTCAAGGAGGTCAAGGGCGGGTTCGAGCTGCAACGGATACTGCCCAGGAGGCCGACACGCCGCGGCACCGGTTTATCGAGGTGTGGCTACGTGTTCAAGTGCATCGATATCGAGAATCGTGATGTCTCGACGCCCGTGCAATTCGATGAGGCCGGAGACCGAGAGCGCGGCGAGGCGCCGGCTCAGGGTTTCCGGCGTCGTGCCGAGGTACGCGGCGATTTCCTGTTTCGCCATCGGCAGTCTCACCGTGGCCGCTCCGTCCCGGATGGTGCCGGGTAGGTCCAGTAGGTAGGCCGCGACGCGGGCATTGACATCGCTGGAGGTGATGGCGGCCAGCAGTCGCTCGACGGAGGAGAGGCGGTCGGAGAGCGTGCGCAGCATCCGCTGACTGATGTCGGGGTAGTCACGCAGCAGGACTGCAAGGTCGGCATGGTCGAACACGCACATCCGGCTCTCTTCCAGCGCGACGGCGAGGTCGTTCGGGTGGTGGCCCGTCAGGAAGGCCCGTTCACCCACGACCTCGCCGTCGGTCACCGTTCGCAGGATCTGTTCCTGGCCATTGGCGGCCGCGTGGCTGACCTTGAGCTGTCCGCTGTGCATCACCAGCAGGCGCGAGACCGGCTGTCCGGGCGCATAGACGATCTCTCCCTTTTTGGCGAGTACCGGGCGGGCGAAGTCCGCGACGCGCAACTGCTCTTGATGGGTGAGACCTTGAAAGATCGGGACGCGGGTGACGCACAAGTCGTCCTCGGGCATGACGCAAGTCTATCTTACGCCGGCTCGACGCGACCGTAACGGACGGGCCAGCGGCCAGGGCCCCGGCAAAGTCGGTTGAGCAGGGTGTGACGGGCAAGGATGCTGGTCTCGGGTAGCAGCGCGGGCGTGCTCTGACCTGGGAGGATGGAGGTTCTCACACCAATCCGTCTGTCAGGCTGGAGCACGCCCGCTTGTTCTCATCTTCCCAGGTGTCGTCCGCGAGGACGACGGCCACGCCGCGTCATGTGCATCTTCTTGACGTGTTGGGACGTCTTGTGGATCCACGTTCGCGGCCCGGGGTTCGCCACCGTGCAGCCGGGCTCGTCGCGGTAGCGGTCGCCGCGATGAGTGCGGGCATGCGGGGGTTCACCGCGATCGGGCAGTGGGTCGCGGCCGTGGATCCGGACGTCCTGGCCGGTCTCGGGCTCGCGGGTCGTGCTGATGAGTCGACGTTCCGCCGGTTGTTCGCCGCCCTGGACGCGGATCTGCTGGACCGCTTGTTGGGTGTGTGGGCCGCTACCCGCGCTGGGACGGTCGAGGGGCGCCGGGTGATCGCGATCGACGGCAAGACGGTCCGCGGTGCCCGCACCCGGGCGCGCACGGCACCGCACCTGGTCGCCGCGCTGGCGCACGGTAGCGGCCTCGTGCTCGGCCAGGTCGCCACGCCCGACAAGGGCGGGGAGATCATCGCCGCACGGGACCTGCTAGACGTCCTTGACTGCAGCGCCGGGCTCGCCGGTGCGGTCGTCACGATGGACGCGTTGCACGCCCAGCACGCCACCGCTGCCCGGCTCGTGGCGGCCGGGGCCGACTACGTCCTGACCGTCAAGGGCAACCAGCCCACGCTGTTCGGACGGTTGAAGCGGCTGCCGTGGAAGGACGTGCACGCCAGCACACGTTCGGAGCGCACGCGCGGGCGTAGGGTCACGCGCACCATCAAGGTCGTCCAGGTCCCGGACTGGATCGAGTTCACCGGTGCCGCGCAGGTCGCCCAGCTGCGCCGCATCGTCACCCGAGGCGGCAAGAAGACGGTCGAGGTCGCCTACCTCGTCACCAGCGCCGACGTCCGCGCCGCGCCACCTCAGGTCCTCGCGGCCTGGGTGCAGTCGCACTGGCACATCGAGAACCGCTTGCACTGGGTACGGGACGTGACCTTCGGCGAGGACGCCTCCCGCATCCGCGCCGGCGTGGCCCCGCGAGTCATGGCCACCCTGCGAAGCCTGGTGATCGGCCTGCTACGACTGGCCGGATGGACGAACATCGCAGCAGGCCTACGCCACCACGCCCGACACGATCAACCCGCCGCCAACCTCGTACTCACCGCATGACCAGCGACTTTGCCGGAGCCCTGGGCCAGCGGCGCTCTGAGCCTCGCGAACTTGATCTATGTCAAGGAGTTCGCGGCACGGCCAACCTACGGTGAAGGTGTCAGTAAGAAACACCACGACGGAAGGATTCCACAATGACCACCGCGACCACAACCCACACCATCCTCCGCGCGGAAGGTTTTTCCTGCCCCTCCTGCGTGGCCAAGATCGAGAAGCAGGTCGGCCGTCTCAAGGGTGTCGAGAACGTGAAGGTCCACTTCGCCTCCGCCCGCATCGAGATCGACCACGACGCCGAGCGCGTGTCGGTGGATGACCTAGTCGCCGCCGTCGCGAAGGCCGGCTACAAGGCCACGCCCGCGGCCTTCTAACGTCAGTGGGCCAGCGGGCCCCACGGGGCCTGCACACATTTTCCCCTTCATTTTGCCGGTCCGCCGGCTCAAAACGCAGAAAGGTCGTACCCGAAAGTGAACAGGCTCCAGAAATGGGTCTATGGGAACTGGTCCGTTCCCGTCGTGTCCGGCGTGCTCATCATCATCTCGTTCGCCATCCAGTGGCTCGGCGGGGGTGTCGCCAACCTCACCGTCAGCCCGCAGTGGTGGCTGGACGCCGGCACCCACGCCACGCATGCCAGCGGGGTCTTCACCCTCGGGGATGTCTTCATGATCGCCGCGGCCGTGGTCGCCGGCTACGGAATCGTAGTCAAGGCGGTTCGCGCGCTGATCGCCAAGGTCATCGGCATCGACCTGCTGGTGTCGGTCGCGGCCATCGGCGCTGTGATCATCGGCAACTTCTGGGAGGCCGCGGCGGTGACGTTCCTGTTCGCCATCGGCCACGCCCTGGAAGCAGCCACCTTGAACAAGACGCGCTCGGCACTGGCCGAACTGGTCGCTGTCGCCCCGGATTCCGCGACCGTCGTGCGCGACGGTCAGCAACAGGAGGTGCCTGCCGCCCAGGTGAGAATGGGCGAGATCGTGCTGGTCAAGAACGGCGCGAAGGTCCCCGTCGACGGCCAGGTCGTCTCGGGTACCGGCGCCATCGATGAGGCCTCGATCACCGGGGAATCCATACCGGTGGAGAAATCCAAGGGCGGACAGGTCTTCGCCGGCACCGTCTCCCGCGGCGGTTTTCTGCAGGTGCTGGCCACGGGCATCGGTGCCGATACCACCCTGGCCCGGATCATTCACCGGGTCGAGGAGGCCCAGGACGCCAAGGCGAAGACCCAGGCGTTCATCGACCGCTTCTCCGGTTGGTACACCCCTGCGGTGATGGTGCTGGCTCTGGCGGCCGGTCTGATCTCCGGCGACGTAGTGCTGGCTCTGACCCTGCTGGTCATCGGCTGCCCCGGCGCCCTGGTGATCTCCATCCCGGTCGCGATCGTGGCCGGCATCGGCCGCGCCGCCCGCAACGGCATCCTGATCAAGGGCGGCGAATTCCTGGAGACCTCGGCGAAGATCTCCGCGGTCGCCGTGGACAAGACCGGCACCCTGACCGAGGGACGCCCTCAGCTGACCGATGTTGTCATCCTGGATTCCGCACTGGAGCGCAGCGAAGTGCTGCGCTGGGCTGCCGCCGCGGAGGCCGGCTCCGAACACCCGCTGGCCCGTCCCATCCTGGACACCGCCCAGGCCGAGGGAGTAGGCCCGCACAGCATCCCCGGCAGTGTCACGCCGGTCCCCGGCAAGGGCATCGTCTCTGACGTCGACGGTCGTCGGGTGCTGATCGGTAACCCGCCGCTGCTGCTCCAGTACGGCGTTGTCGATGACGGCAGCGCCGCCCAGGCCGCGGAATCGCTGGCCGCTGAGGGCAAGACGCCGATGATCGTGGCCGTCGATGACAAGGTGATCGGTGTCGTCGCCGTGGCCGATCAGATTCGACAGGATGCGCCCGAGATGATCGCCCGCTTGCACCGGGCCGGCGTGCAGAAGGTGGTCATGCTCACCGGTGACACCCGGCTGGTGGCTGAGGCCATCGGGAAGGCCACCGGGATCGACGAGATCCATGCCTCCCTGCTTCCCGAGGACAAGCTGGACGTGGTCGCGCAGCTGCAGCAAGAGGGCCACACTATCGCCATGGTCGGCGACGGCGTCAATGACGCCCCGGCCCTGGCCACCGCGAACATCGGCGTGGCGATGGGCGCGGCCGGCTCGGCTGTGGCCGTGGAGACCGCGGACATCGCCCTGATGGGCGACAACCTGCTGAAGCTGCCGGAAGCTATCGGCTTGGCGAAGCGGACCGTGTCCGTGATGCGGCAGAACATCGCGATCGCCCTGATCACCGTGCTGCTGCTGCTGGCTGGCGTCTTTGCCGGCGGGGTGACCATGTCGATCGGCATGCTCGTTCACGAAGCCTCCGTACTGGTGGTCATCGCCAACGCGATGCGGCTGCTGCGCAACAGCCGGGGCTCCACCGCGATGCCGAAGAGCGAGAGGACCAGCGGAACAGCAGCGCAGCAGGTCAACGCCTGACATCGAACCCGCGGGGGCGGCAACGAACCGCTACCGATCTCCGACGCGGGGCACACCGACAAATTCACAACAACCACCCGAACACCGAAACCGAGAAACGCAACTGGAGGAGAGCAATCATGAACGGAAAGAACTTCACCCTGGCAGACAACGTCGAGCATTTCACCATCGCTGACGTGGCCCGGGCCAACCCCGACTTCCGGAAGGTGCTGTGGACCGGTGAACACGCCCAGATCGTGGTGATGACCATCCCGCCCGGCGGCCAGATTGGAGACGAGGTGCACGAGCACACCGACCAGATCCTGACGTTTGTCTCCGGCACCGGCGAAGCCGATCTCAGCGGCCATACCCATCCCATCGATGCCGGTGACCAGTGCGCGGTACCGGCCGGAGCCCGGCACAACTTCCGCAACACTGGGGACGAGCCGTTGGTGCTCTACACCATCTACAGCCCTCCGGAGCATGCTGCCGGCGCCGCCTTCGCGACCCGGGAGGAAGCCGACGCCGCCGAAGCCGCCGGTGAGGACGAGCCCCCTCGGCACTGACCCTCATCGTCACGCTATCTACGCACCAAGACCCACTACTCAGCCTCAGATCAGAAGGAGATCGCATTCATGTCCAAGGTCTACGTCTTTACCGATTACGGCGGACCCGGAACCCAGCAGCTGATCGACCGACCTGTTCCCGAGCCCGGACACGAGGAACTGGCCATCGAGGTCCGGGCCGCCGGTGTGAATCCGGTCGACTGGAAGATGCGCGAGGGCCGACTGGGACGCGAGTGGTCGTTGCCGGCGCCGATGGGCCGTGAGGCCGCCGGCGTGGTCATCGCCGTGGGCGACGGGATTGAAGGCTTCGCCGTGGGCGATGAGGTGCTCGGCCTGGTGGCGCCCGGGCAGGGCGGACTGGCCGAGCACACGCTCTTGAGTGCCTCCACCGCTGTGGCCAAGCCCGAGGAGATCTCCTTTATCGACGCCGCCACCATTCCGGTGGCGGCAGCCACCGCCTATGACGCCACCCACCAGATCGAACTCGAACCAGGCCAGACCCTGCTCCTGTTGGGCGCCGGCGGCGGGGTGGGGCTGATGGCCGCGCAGATCGGCCGGGTACACGAGTTCACGGTCCTCGGCGTGGCCGGCGCAGCCAAGCGGGGACTGGTCGAATCTACCGGTGCCGTCTTCATCGAATCCGGTTCGGGCGTCGCCGATCGCGTGCGAGAAGTCGCCCCTAAAGGAGTCGACCTGATCGTCGACCTCGTCGGCGGTGACGTCCTGCGTTCCGTCGCCGACCTGGTGGCCGATCCGGCCCGGATTATCTCCGCGGCCGATCCGGACGCCGCAGTCGAGCTGGGCGGCCGGACCTTGGCACGTACAAGTGAGGCCATGGGGAAGATCACCGAGGTGATCCAGTACGGGCTGGTCGACCCCCATGCCGACACCCAGTACGACCTCAATGATGCAGGTCAGGCGATCGCGGCCGTGGAGACCGGGCACGCCGCCGGCAAGGTCGTCGTGGTTCCCGAAGGCTGATCAGCCGATGCCGGGCGTGGGGGCGAGTTGTGTACGGCGGATGCCCTTACGCAACGCGTCCATCATGGCCCGATCTGCGTCGTCGCTGACGAGGGCGCGAACTTCGTCCCCGGCACGTGATGATGTCGGCCGCGCTGATAGCGAAAACGACTGATGGGATCGCCCGCGGCCGGGAGCAGCCCAGCACCCCCTGCGGGTGCCAGTCGTCGCCGGTTTTCTCCGATCCTTGCTCGAACCAGGACAGTGCATTCCCCGGTGGGTCCGGTGGCCTATGACTGCGTGAAGGTGATCGTGGTCCGGTCAGGTTCGGCGATACTGTTCAGTGAGTTCGGGCAGAAACCAGTCGGCGCGGGTGATGTGGTGGTCCTGAGCGCGAATGTCTTGTGTGGCAGCGAACCGGAGGGCCATATCACCGTCACGACGGTCTATCTGGATACCGACTACTTGGTAGATCAGGTGTTCTGGCAGCACGCCGGGCTGCTCCAGGACCGACTCGATGCCCAGGGACTGGTGGAGACGATCTACACCGAGCCGGCTCAGGCGCTGCGATTGGGTGAGGACCGGACCGGGATGCTGATGCCCTGGTTGGATGAACTCGTGGCGCTGAGAGTGGAGTCCATAGAGTTGGTGTACGACGATCCCCGGTGAGTGTGTCCTGCTGAAGTAGGGGCGGCCACCGGTGTGATCCTTCGAGTGAACCTTCCAAAGCACTCTCGAAGAGGAGCACCACCGATGACCGCTCAACCCAGTATCGACCCCGAGGTCTTCCTGCACGAACAGCTCGCCCAGGCCAGCCCTGACCTGATGCGCGAACTCCTGGGCACCTTCATCAACAGCTTGCTCTCGGCGCAGGCTGACAGTGTGTGCGGCGCCGAGTACGGCACCCGCACCGCCGAGAGGGTCAACCGCCGAAACGGCTACCGGCACCGCGACCTGGACACCCGCGTCGGCACGCTGGACGTCGCGGTCCCTAAGCTGCGCGAAGGCACCTTCTTCCCCGACTGGCTCCTGGAGCGGCGAAAGCGCGCCGAGGCCGCACTCACCACCGTGGTCGCGACGTGCTACCTGCTCGGGGTCTCCACGAGGCGGATGGACAAGCTCGTCACCGCCCTGGGTATCACCGGGCTGTCCAAGTCCCAGGTCTCGGTGATGGCGACCGAGCTGGACGAGCACGTGGAGTCATTCCGCACCCGGCCCCTAGACGCCGGCCCGTACACCTTCGTGGCCGTCGATGCCCTGGTCCTGAAAGTCCGCGAAGGCGGCCGGGTCGTCAAGGTCTCCGCGCTGGTCGCGACCGGTGTCAACACCGAGGGGTACCGGGAGATCCTGGGCGTCCAGGTCGCCACCGGTGAAACGACGGCCTCCTGGCTGGTCTTCTTCCGGGACCTGGTGGCCCGTGGCCTCACCGCAGCTGGGCCGGTCGCGATGGTCACCTCCGACGCCCACGCCGGGCTCGTGGAAGCCATCGGGGCGACGCTGCCTGGCACGTCCTGGCAACGGTGCCGAACGCACTACGCGGCGAACCTCATGTCAGCGACCCCGAAGGCCTCCTGGCCGTGGGTCAAGGCGCTGCTGCACTCCATCTACGACCAGCCCGACGCGCAGTCCGTACACGCCCAGTTCGAGCGGATCGTCGAGGCGCTGGATGAGAAGCTCCCCGCCGTCGCGGCCCACCTGCAGGACGCTCGGGCCGACATCCTGGCCTTCACCGCCTTCCCCCGAGACGTGTGGCGCCAGACCTGGTCCAATAACCCCCAAGAGCGCCTCAACCGCGAGATCCGGCGGCGTACCGACGTCGTGGGCATCTTCCCCAACCGCGAGTCCATCATCCGCCTCGTCGGCGCCGTCCTCGCCGAACAACACGACGCCTGGGCCGAGCAACGCCGCTACATCGGCCTCGAGGTCCTCACCCGCTGCCGACAAGCCCTCACCCCCAACGCCACCGACCAGGAGGCCATCACCGCTACAGTCCCCGAACTGACGACCTGATCAACCCCAACCAGGGATCACCGTCGTACACCACCCCACTGGACTTGACCACCAACCAGCGCGACAAGCTCGAAGCTGAACGGCTCAAGCTCGTCCAAGCCCACTATGCCGACGCGATCCCGCTGGACCTGCTCAAGAGCGAACAAGATCGCATCCGCACGAGCCTCGACGCGATCACGAACCGGCTCGACAGCCTCGCGACCACCTACACCAGCGCCCGTGGAGGCCTCGACCAGATCATCGGCATCCTCACCGATCTCGGCGACCTCTACAGCAAGTGCGAACCTTCTGAACGCCGCATCCTGAACCGCGCCCTGTTCAAGCGGATTGTTGTGGACGAGGACGAGAACACCACGTTTGTCCCGGCAGAGCCTGCCGCCAGCGTCCTCGCGTCCGGCAGCAGTAGCACCGCAGACGATCCTGGCCCAGACACGAAACTGCCCCGCCATCAGGCGGGGCAGGTTTCGATTTTCTCAACTTACGTGGAGCTGAGGGGAATCGAACCCCTGACCTTCTCATTGCGAACGAGACGCGCTACCAACTGCGCCACAGCCCCAAGGTGTACCGGCGGCTACGTACTGTAGCACCGGCATACCCCGATCTCCGATTCTGGGGGCCGCGCGCTCAGAGCTCGGCCAGGTCCTCGGCTGTCGGCTCCCAGAGCCCGGCTGCCGCGTTGCTGCGGACCTGGTCGGCGCTGGTCACCCCGGCGATCACGGAAGCGACGGCTGGCTGGGCGGCCAAGCCACCGATCGCGACCTGCAGCATGGTGAGGCCGCGCCGCCCCGCATACGCCTCGAGCCGCTCGATCTCGTCCCAGTCCGCGCCGGCCAGTCGCTGGGCCTGGCTGTCCAGGGCCAGGCGTGATCCCTCCGGCGGGGCCTGGTCGCGACGGTACTTGCCGGTGAGCAGGCCATACTCCAGCGGGAAGAAGGGAAGTATGCCGACGCCCACCGTCTCGCAGGCCGGCACCAGCTCCTCCTCCGCCTCGCGGTCGAGCAGGGAGTACTTGTTCTGGGCCGAGACGAACGGTGCGTAGCCGCTGGTCCGGGCCGTCCAGTCGGCGTCGACGACCTGCCACCCGGCGAGGTTGGAGGACCCGATGTAGCGCACCTTGCCCTCGGTGACCAGCTCGGTCAGGGCGGCGAGGGTCTCCTCCATGGGAGTGGCCGGGTCGGGGGTATGCAGCTGGTACAGGTCGATCCAGTCCGTGCCGAGGCGGCGCAGGCTGGCCTCGACCGCCTTGCGGATGTAGCGGCGGGAGCCACGCGCTCCCCAGTCGGGGCCGTTGGCGCCGCGCATGTCCATCCCGAACTTGGTGGCGACCACGACGTCGTCGCGTCGGTTGTTGAGCGCCTCCCCGAGCAGCGTCTCGGACTCGCCGCGGCCGTAGGCGTCGGCCGTGTCGAACAGGGTGATGCCCGCCTCGATCGCCGCGTCGACGACCTCCTGGACCCGGTCGCCGTCGATCCGGGTGCCGAACGCGTTGCAGCCGATGCCGACGGTGCTCACTCGCAGGCCGGAGTCGCCCAGCGGGCGATAGGTCATCTCAGTCATGGCCCCAACGTAACGGCGCCGCCTGCGCACCGGGACGGCAGGTGCCTGGTGCCCGGTCAGCTGGACGCCGCCGCGGCCGACGCGGCCCGCCTGCGGATGATGTGCGACAGCCACAGCAGAAAGAGCTGGTGGATCGGCGGGACCGACGGGTCGACGTCCAGGCAGGCCCGCGAGCTCAGGAAGCCAGCCTTGGGCGCCTCGCCGATCAGCTCACCATCCCGCCGCACCTGGTGGGCCGAGGCCAGGAACTGCGGGCCGATCTCGTAGCTCACCCCGTCGCCCTCGACCAGCCAGGCCGAGCTGAAGAAGCCCTTGCGTCGGGCTCTCAGCAGCGGTTGGCCGGCACCTGCCAGCCGGGCCACCCGCTCGCTCCCGTCCCGGGTGAACTCCCTCGTCTGGTCGCCGATGACCAGCTCGGCCCCCTCCCGCCAGAACTCCGGATCGACCGATGCCACCGGCTCCCCGTCCAGCAGGATCGGCGCGACGCCACCGCTCTTGTGTCCCCACTCCAACATGGCCGGCAGTCTAGTGAAGGCGCCGGCCGCTGGCCGGCCACCGAACCGGCCACGGTCCACGGTGTCCTCGCACGCCGCTGTCAGCCCCACGGCATACGCTCACCCATCGTGGATCTCGTGGTGGCGCCGACCCGGGTGGGGGCGCTCGTCACCGACCCGTCCGCCGGCACCACGGGACGCCTGGTCGACTGGGAAGAGCTGCCCTCCTGGGTCCAGAGGCAGGAGGCCACGGGCACCGCACGCTGGGTGTGGCCGGACACCGCAACCATCTACCCGCGCCTGCTCTCCGCCGGGGTGCGCGTGGCGCGCTGTCACGATCTGCGGCTGAGCCACGCCATCCTGCGTCTGGCCGCAGCGGAGCCGTGGCCCGCGCCCAGCTGGTTGGCGACCGCGCCGCCCGAGCCCAGCACCCCGAGCCTGCTCGACGACCTCACCCCCGACAGCTCACCGTCCCTGGAGGACGTGGCGACCGAGCACCAGCGCCAGCTGGCCTCCCTCGGTGCCGCGCCCGACCCCGGGCGCCTTCGCCTGCTGCTGGCTGCCGAGTCCGCCGGTGCACTCATCGCTGCCGAGATGCACGCCGATGGCCTTCCGTGGGACCGCACCCGGCATGAGGAGATCCTGAGGGCCGCGCTCGGACCGCGCCCCAGCTCGGGGATGCGGCCGGCGCGGCTCGAGGAGCTGGCCGCGCAGATCCGCGAGCTGCTGCACGCTCCGGGGCTCAACCCTGACTCCCAGGCGACACTCCTGAAGGCGCTGCGCAACGCCGGGCTGGAGGTGACGTCCACGGCCAAGTGGGAGCTGGGCGGACTCGCGCACCCGGTGATCACCCCGCTGCTGGAGTACAAGCGGCTCGCGCGACTGCTGTCCGCCAACGGATGGGGATGGCTGGACACCTGGGTGACACCGGGTGTCGGTGGGCGGGCCGGGCGGTTCCGCACCGACTATGTCCCGGGCGGGGTGGTCACCGGACGGTGGGCCACCAGTGGCGGCGGTGCCCTGCAGATCCCCAAGGCGGTCCGGGCAGCCGTTGTCGCGGACCCCGGGTGGATGCTGGTCGTGGCCGACGCCGCGCAGGTCGAGCCCCGGGCTCTCGCGGGGATGGCCGGCGACCAGGCACTCGCGGCCGCGGGCCGGGACGGTGACCTGTATGCCGGACTGGTCGCCTCGGGCGTCGTCGACACCCGCGAGCGGGCCAAGGTGGGCATGCTCTCCGCCCTCTACGGCGGCACGGCGGGCGAGGCGGGAGCCATCCTGCCCAGGCTGCGCCGGGCCTACCCCCGCGCGACAGGACTGGTCGACCGTGCCGCGGCGGTCGGTGAGCGCGGCGGCACGGTCCGCACCTGGCTGGGCCGGACCAGCCCCCCGCCGGGCGACGCGTGGCAGACCGTGCAGGGACGGGCCGGTGAGGTCGACGCGGTCGACACCGACGAGCGCCGGGCCCGCAGTCAGGCTCGCGACCGGGGGCGGTTCACCCGCAACTTCGTCGTGCAGGGCACCGCCGCCGAGTGGGCCCTGTGCTGGATGGCCGAGACGCGCCGGCGGCTGCGCGAGGTGGACGCGGGCGCTCGACCTGACGTCGCCATGGACGGCAGCCCGTCGGCCACCGACTCACTCATGGAGTTGGCACCCACGCCCGGGCAGGGCGTGCCGCACCTGGTCTTCTTCCTGCACGACGAGGTCGTCGTGCACACGCCGGCGCACCTCGCGCCACGCGTCGAGGAGATTCTCCGGGACGCTGCGCGCACCGCAGGCCAGTTGCTCTTCGGTGACTTCCCGATCAGCTTCCCCCTGCACCTGGCGAGCGTGCCCAGCTATGACCTAGCCGATCACTAGGTTTCATCCAGCCTGTTCCCAGAAACCCCACCAGCCACAGAGGTCCCATGCTGGCGCGCAGGGTGCTAGCACCGCTAGCATCACGTGGCATGGCCACGGTGACGGTTCGCAGACTGGATGACGACGTCCGCAGGCTTCTTCGGATCCGGGCCGCCACGAACAACCGGTCCATGGAGGCAGAGATACGGGACATCCTCACCCAGGCCGTGACGCTCCCAGAGCACCCGGCACGCAGTGAGGCGCAGACCACTTGGCCGACCACCCGGCATACCACCGTTGACCAGCATAGAGACACACTGACTGCTCGGGAGCGGACGGTGGCGATGCTGGTCTCGCAGGGGCTCAGCAACCGGCAGATCGCCGCTCGGCTCTATCTGTCCGAGCGGACCGTCGAGACCCACGTGAGCGCGATTCTGACCAAGCTCAACGTCCGCAGCCGCACCGGGGTTGCCGCCCGCTTTGCCCGAGCCTGAGATGGTGGGTCCGGACCCCGTGGTTCCACGGATGCCGAGCACACTGCGTGCCACCTAGGGTTGAGGCCGTGCGCCGTCAGTGGGGGCTGACCCCGGCGCGGCGGCGAGCAGTCCAGGTTGGCCACTCGAGCCGAGTCCGAACGACCCGGCCCGGGCAGGATCTGCGCCCATCGGCAGATCCGCCGACCCTGGCTCCTGAGGTCCTCGATCGCGTGAGGCCCCAGGAGTAGTCCTTCCGCGAGACGGGAACCCCGAGCGTCTCGCGGGATCCCCACCGCACCGCCACCCTGCGCACCAGCAGGGTGGCGGTGCTGGGTCGGGGAAGCGCTCTGCCACTGTGGGCCGGTGCCCCGGGCTCGCGGCACGTGACGACCAGTAGGGGATCTGCTCGGGACTACCAGTAGCGGATCTGCTCGGGCTGGTGGGTGCTCTCCCGCATCTGCGACTCGCGCTTGGCGCGCACATCGCGCGCGTTGTCCCCCTGCACCTGGCGCTCATCGACATCAGAGAGTGTCACGGCCTCACCCCTGCGACGGCCAGTGAGCGCGCGCACCACCACTCGGGCCAGCCTCGTCAACGTGCGGATCATGTCGACCTCCCTGCCGCGGTGGTTGCCTAATCCTAGCCGACCCCAGGCAACCACACCGGCTCGGCAGACCATCTGGACCACCAGGACCTTCGACGCCCCTGACGGCCCCCTCCGTGGACGACGCCGCGGCCGCCTCGGTCAGCCGGCTGAGTGCACAGGCGGCAGGTCCTCGAACTCCTCGTCGAGGGCAAGCGCGTGCCCGTCGAAGGGCAGGTCCTCGAGCGGACGCTGGCTCCGCGTGGTGCGGGGCTCCTCGCGGCGGGGCGCGCGGGCCTTCAGGGTGTAGGTCGGTGGGGGCACCGGGACCGGCGCCCAGGTGCCCGGCTCGGGCTCGGCCACCGCGGCGGGGTGCTCGGCGGCAACCGGCTCCGCGGGCGGCGCCGGAGCCGGCTCGAAGGCCTCGATGTCATAGAGCGCGGTCGCGCGGGCCGGGGCCGCAGACGTCAGCTCCTGCTCGACCGTGGAGGGGGCACCGGCGGCCGGTGTGGATGCGGCGGAGGTGAGGGTGCGCGGTGCCGGAGTCGCGCTGGCCACGGTCCGGCGACGCGGTGCCGGCCGTCGCTCTGTGGGGCGGTCCGCACGCTCTGCCACGGGCCGCGTGGCCGCGGGGCGGCGTCGGACGGTCGGGCGGGTGGCTGTGGCTGGGGGACGGCGGGCGCCCGAGCGGACGGGAGAACCCTCCTGGCGACGGGTCGCTTCGACGGAGAAGCGCACGAAGGTGACGGCGAGCAACAGTGCGGCGACACCGGCCAGAGCAGCCCACCAGGACGTGCCCGTGACCGACAGGGTCAAGCCCACCACGAGGGCGACCACCCCCGCGATCAGAGCTGCGGCCCGCACCGTGGTGGCAGAGGGTCGTGTCCGAAGGCGTCCTGCCGCGCCGTGCCGCTGGGCGCTGGCGGCGCCGTGCCGGGCGCGCTTGACGACCACATCGGGGTGTGCCGGTCGGGTCAGCGACACCGAGTAGGAACGCTGCTTCGGGGTGGAGATGTCCGCGCGCGGCATGCTCTGCCGGCGCTCGAGCACGCGCATCGCCTCGGAGAACCGGTCAACGGACCGGGCCGTGGCGACGTGGTCCCGGCGGCGGATCCAGTGCTGGATGAGATAGGCAGCCCACACGGCGAGGATCACCACGAAGATCAGACTGTTGGGCACACCTGAACTCTAAGGAGCCTGGTGAGGCTTACCCGGGAGGTCTCTTGCGTGTCGCGGAAGTGACTGGTGTGACTGGGGGAGAAAGCTCTCACCCGGCCCGGCGCAGCCGCTCCACCAACCGGTCCCGGCCCAGTTGCTGGTCGGTGATCGCGAACTCCACGTGGTCGCGCCAGGCACCGTCGACGTGCACGAGCCCCGCCCGGAAGCCCTCGTCCGGCAGGCCGAGGCGCCGTGCCACGGCCAGGCTCGCGGTGTTCTCCGGTCGGATCGCGACCTCGATGCGGTGCAGCCCGACGTCGTGCAGGGCGTGATCGATCAGCATCGCCAAGGACCACGCCGCGAGCCCGCGACCGGTCGCGCGGTGGTCCAACCAGTAGCCCGCCGAGGCAGTCCATCGGGATCCCCACACGATGTCGAAGAGCTGCATCTGCCCCACCAGGAGACCGTCGGCCTCGATCACGAAGGGCAGCACCCGGCCCTCCCGTGCGCCGCGGTCCAGCACCCGCCGGAGCCGGGTGAAGCCGATCGGCGGCTCCGGTCCGCTCGGCACGGTGGCCTCCCACGGCCGCAGCCAGTCGAGGTTCTCCTCACGCAGTTCCAGCCAGCGGGCCCGGTCGTGGCGGGTCAGGGCCCGCAGCACGATCTCGACCCCGTCGGCACGCACCTCCTGCAACCGGACCGGCCAACGGATCACGACCGCGTCCAGTCCCCAGAACGTCCGCCGGACTTGGCCACGACCATCACGTCGGTGATCACCGCCTGCCGGTCGACCGCCTTGATCATGTCGACCATGGCCAGCGCGGCGACGCTGACACAGGTGAGGGCCTCCATCTCGATGCCGGTGCGGTCGGCCGTGCGCACCGTGGCCCGGATCTCCACGCCGGTGTCGACGACGCTCAGATCCACCTCGACGGCGTGCACGGCGACCGGGTGAGCCAGCGGGACGAGGTCGGGGGTCTTCTTGGCGGCCTGGATGCCGGCCAGCCGGGCGACGCCGAGCGCGTCACCCTTGGGGGCGGTCCCCTCCCGCAGGGCGCGCACAGCCTCCGCCGACAACAGGACCCGGCCGGTGGCGCTCGCCTCGCGGGCCGTGACCTGCTTGCCGCTGACGTCCACCATGTGCGCGGTGCCGTCCGCGCGCAGGTGTCGCAGGCGCTCGTTCACCCGCGCTCCTGCTGGCCGGAGCCCGTCCGGTCCTGCTCCTGCGCCAGGTCGGCCTCGATCTCCCCCAGCGGGCGCAGCGGCAGGACGGACACCCGCGAGCCGGTCGCCACGTCGGTGACCTCGGCCGGGACGACGGCCAGGCCGTCGGCGAGCGCCAGCCCACCGACCAGGTGGGAGCCCGGCCCACCAACGGGCGCCACGGCATACGCCCCGCTGGTGTCCCGACTCAACCGGACCCGGTGATATTGCTGGCGCCCCTCCGGTGAGGACCACCCCTCCAGGACCACCGCCGGCAGGGTGACCGCCTCGTAGCGCTGCCCGGCCAGGGCCGCGAGGGCCGGCCGGACGAAGACCTCGAAACTGACCAGCACACTCACCGGGTTGCCCGGCAGGGTGAAGACAGGCACCTTGCGCCGCCCCAGCAGGCCGAACCCCTGGGGCTTGCCGGGCTGCATGTCCACCTCGGTGAACTCCATCGAGCCGGCGCCGGTCAGGACCGACTTCACCGCGTCGTAGGACCCGCCCTTGCTCACGCCGCCGCTGGTGATCACCAGGTCCGCGTGCCCCAGGTGGTGCTCGATCTCCGCCTTGATGGCCTTCTCGTCGTCCGGCAGGTGGCCGCCGTGCACCGCGAAGTGGCCGGCAGCCCGGGCCAGCGCGATGAGCATCGGCCCGTTGGAGTCGTGGATCTGCCCCGGGCCGACCGGCTCCCCCACCGGCACGAGCTCGTCCCCGGTGGAGAGGACCACGACGCTGAGCTGACCGGTGGCCCGGACCTCGGCCACCCCGGCGGAGGCGAGCACCGCCACCTGGGCCGGGCCGATCCGGGTCCCGGCCGACAGGATCACCGATCCCGCCCGCACGTCCTCCCCCGCGGCCCGGACGTTCGCGCCCACCTCGACGGCTCGGGTGATCATCACCTCGCGCGGGTGCCCGTCGGTGTCCTCGACACGCACCACCGCGTCGGCGCCGTCCGGCACCGGGGCGCCGGTCAGGATCCGCCAGGCATGGAAGTCGCGGTGGGTGAGCGCCCGACCGTCACCGGCGGGGATGTCGCCCAGCACCGGCAGCACCCGTGGCTCCTCGGGGGTGACACCGGCGATCTCACGGGCGCGGACGGCATACCCGTCCATCGCCGAGTTGGCGAAGCGCGGCAGGTCGACGGGGCTGGTCACGTCCTCGGCCAGCACCAGGCCGTGGGCCCGGCTCAACGGCACGGTCCGCGCCGGGACCGGACTGATCTGGGCGAGCACCGCCTCCAGGTGCTCAGCGACGGAGGTCACCTCGCATCGCCCCGCACGAAGTCATCCAGCCAGGAGGTGAAGTCCGCGCCCAGCTCCGGGTGCTCCCGCCCCAGCCGCACCACCGCCTTGAGGTAGTCGAGGCGGTCACCGGTGTCATACCGCCGTCCACGGAAGACGACGCCGGTCATCCCCGCGCCCTCACCCTCTGCGCCCGCGAGCTCGAGCAGGGCGTCGGTCAGCTGGATCTCTCCGCCCCGTCCCGGCTCGGTGTGCTCCAGCACGTCGAAGACGCGCGGGTGCAGCACATAGCGGCCGATGACCGCCAGGTTGGAGGGCGCCTCCTCCACGGGGGGCTTCTCCACCAGGCCGGTGATGCGCACCACGTCCTGCCCCTCGTCGTCGGGCTCGATCGCTGCGCAGCCGTAGAGACTGACCTGGTCGGGTGGCACCTCCATCAGCGCCACGACCGACCCGCCCCGCTCGGCCTGGACCTCGATCATCTGCTCCAGCAGGTGGTCGCGCTCGTCGATCATGTCATCGCCCAGGAGCACCGCGAAGGGCTCGTCCCCGACGTGCGAGCGCCCGCAGAGCACCGCGTGCCCCAGCCCCTTGGGCACGCCCTGGCGCACGAAGTGCACCTCGATGTCGGTGCTGGCGTTCACCCGGTCGAGCCGTTCCTGGTCGCCCTTGGCCTCCAGCGCGCGCTCCACCTCGGGGTGACCGTCGAAGTGGTCCTCGATCGCGCCCTTGCCGCGACCGGTGACCATCAGCACGTCGGAGAGTCCGGCGCGGACCGCCTCCTGCACGATGTACTCGATGGCAGGCCGGTCGACGACGGGCAGCAGTTCCTTGGGCACGGCCTTGGTCGCTGGCAGGAACCGGGTGCCGAGGCCGGCCACCGGGATGACTGCCTTGCGCGGGCGCGGGGTGGGCTCGCTCATGGCCCACACCCTAGTGGTCGGGGCGCAGCGGGTCAGGTCGGGGAGAATGGCCGGATGGACGATGTGCGTGCCGCCAAGAAGCAGGCTCGGTCCCGCGTGCGAGCCCGCCGCCGGGACCTGGTCGAGCGACAGGGTGTGGCGGAGCGGGCGGAGCAGGCGAGCGCGCTCGCGAACGCGTTCCTCACCTGGGCCCGGGGGTATGCCGAGGGGCTGGGTCGAGGGGACCTCTCCGGCCTGGTCGTCACGGCCTTCGACCCGATGCCGACCGAGCCGCCCGTCCACGCGCTGGTGGCCGCGGCACGGGAGGCCGGGATGCGGGTGCTGCTGCCGGTGACCGTCCGCGAGGACACCCGGTTGGACTGGGTGACGGCCGGCGACCCGACGAGTGAGGTGCAGGGCCCCGAGGCGCTGCTCGGGGTGGATATCGCCCTGATCCCGGGGCTGGCCGTGGACCTCTCCGGGCACCGCCTGGGCCAGGGCGGCGGCTACTACGACCGGGCCCTGCCGCTGGTGCGGCCGGGGGTGCCGGTCGTCGTCGCCCTGCACGACCACGAGTTCCCGACCCACGCCGCCCCGGAGCTGGCCGTGCCGCACGCGCCCCACGACATACCGGTCGATGGGGTGCTGACCACCGCGGGAGTGACGCGGCTGCCGGTGGGCTAGGGCCGCAGGAACAGCGTGTGGGCCGCGTCCTTCTCGACCGCCGCGCGGCTGTGCACCCAGGGGAAGGTCTCGTTGGCCAGCCAGGCGGAGGTCTGGTCGTTGTAGTTGGGGTGGAACGGGTGGCCGGAGTTGCCGCCCAGGTTGACCCAGGTCGAGGCGTCCAGGTCGGCCAGGTCGACCACCATGCGCATCGAGGGGCCGGAGGTCACGCGGAAGCTGTTGGAGCCCGCCTCCCAGTTGAAGGCATTGACCAGGGAGGACCCGCCCGGCGCCGGGAACGGTCCCTCGTTGAAGGCCCACCGCACGATGCCGGGGATGTCATCCCCACCGAGCACCTCGTGGCGCATCGGGACGTTGTGCAGCTCACCCCACACCCAGGAGTCGGGGTCCTTGCCGCTGCGCTTGGTCAGGTCGAGGCGCGCGTTGATCATGGCCTGGCGCAGGATCTCGTCGCGGGTCTCGACCACGCCGGCGGTGCGCTGGTCGTCCCACCAGTCGTCCTCGGGACGGTCCAGCAGGTTGGTGATGACCAGCATCCACCGGGAGTTGCCGTCCGCGGCCAGGTCGGCGGGCAGCTCGTCGTCGAAGGTGAGGTCGAGGATGTTGGCCCAGACCGCGTAGTAGTACATCGCGGCCGCCGACTGCTCCCCGTCGACCGGTGCGGTGCGGTCCCAGTCGGCCAGCATCTGCTGCGGCTCGCGATAGAAGTCGGAGTTGGGGACCTCCACCTCCAGCAGGGCAGGCACGAGCTCGTCGGCGAAGGCGTTGCGGGTGTCGCCCTGGATCTCGCGCATGTCGTCGGTGGTCAGCGGGCCCTCGGCCAGTTTCTCCGCCAGCACGTCGGCGATCCGTTGGGCCCGGTAGCCCTTGTCGGACTCGGTGGTCAGGAAGGGGCGACTGCCCTCGGTCACTGCCTGGTTGGCTGTGACGATGACCCCGTCGGCGGGGTTGAACGCGTGCGGCATCTGGCTGAACGGCACCCAGCCCTTCCAGTCGTAGGCCGGCAGCCAGCCCTGGGCGGGGTAGAAGCCGGGCGGTGCGCCGTTGGTGCTGGTCTCCCGGATCGGGACCAGGCCCGGCGCCTGGTAGCCGATGTTGCCCTGCGTGTCGGCATAGATGAGGTTCTGGCTGGGCACCGCGAACTTGCGGGCGGCGTCGCGGAAGGAGTCCCAGTCGGTGGCGGTGTTGAGCTGGAACACGGCGTCGGCGGTGCGGGTGACCTCCAGGCCCGTCCACGCCATCGACACGTCGTAGGAGGTGAGTGACTCCACCCCATTGATCGGCGCGGTCTGGCCGGCCGCACGGACCGAGTCGATCACGTCGGAGAGGATCGGGCCGTGGCGGGTCTCCCGCACGGTGAGCGAGACGTCCTCGCCACCGGCCACCTTGAGCACCTCGGTGCGCTGCTCGATCGGCTCCCAGGCGTTCCCCCGGCGGACCTGACCGTCCTCGTTGGTCTCCTCGAGGTAGAAGTCGGTCACGTCCGGGTCCAGGTTGGTCAGGCCCCACGCGATGTCGTTGTTGTGGCCGATGATCACACCCGGGAACCCGGCGAAGGTGAAGCCGGTGACGTCGAACGGGCAGGCGGCGCTGACCTCGCGGCAGTGCAGCCCGGTCTGCATCCAGATGCCCGGCTGGGTGATGCCCAGGTGCGGGTCGTTGGCCAGCAACGGCATGCCGGACTCGGTGTGCTCGCCGGAGACCACCCAGGCGTTGGAGCCGATCCCCGCTCCCTCGCCGAGCAGGTTGGGCACCGCGTCCAGCGCACCGAGCGTGCTGTCGTAGGCCGCGGCCACCTCGGCCGGGACCGGGCCCCCACCGGGTGCGTCGGGTTCGCCGTCGGCGCCGGGAGCCGTCGGGCTGGGGGCCGCACCGCGGGTGCCTTCATCCGAGGGCGCTGGCAGCGGCTCGGGCTTCCACTCGTCCTCGGAGAGGATCGGGGCGTTGGTCTCGTGGGGGTAGTCCGGGTAGAGCGAGGCCAGCTGGCCGCGGGACAGCTGCCCGACCAGGCGGGCACGGGCGAGCTCGTCGGTGTAGTTGCCCCGCAGGTCCCAGGCCATCGCCTTGAGCCAGGCCAGGGAGTCCACGTCGTCCCAGGGACGAATCCGGTAGTCCGGGACGCTCTGTCCCAGCACGACATACTCCAGCGCCACCTGCGAGGGCGACCCCTTGTCCGTCAGGTAGGCGTTGACCCCGGCCGTGTAGGCCGACAGATAGCGGCGGGTGTCCGCACCCAGCTTGGGCAGTTCCTGCTCGGCGACCCGCCGCCAGCCCATGGTCCGGATCACCCGGTCGGTCTCCACGCCCGGCTCGCCCACCAGCTCGGCGAGCCGTCCCGCGGTCACGTGCCGGCGCAGGTCCATCTGGAAGAACCGGTCCTGGGCCGCGGTGAACCCCTGAGCCATGAACAGGTCCTCGGACGTGTCGGCGTAGATGTGGGTGACTCCGCGGTCGTCCCGCAGGACCTCCACCTCGGAGGTCAGCCCCGCGACGGTCAGCTCCCCGTCGGCCTGTGGGAACGAGCGGCGCACCAGGCCGACGCCCAGGACGAAGGCAGCGACGATCACCAGCACCAGGGTCGCAGCCAGGGGGACGACGACACGACGCAGGAGACTTCGGGGCACGCTCCGAGCGTATGCCACCGAATCGGTCCCGGCGTGCATCCGACGTACAATCGGCTCCGTGCCGACCTACTCCTATGCCTGCAAGGACTGCGACAACGCTTTCGACATCCAGCAGGCCTTCAGCGACGACGCCCTGACCGTGTGCCCCCAGTGCGGTGGAACGCTGCGCAAGCGCTACGGCTCGGTCGGTGTCGTCTTCAAGGGCTCGGGGTTCTATCGCACCGACTCCCGCAAGGGTTCGGTCGCCGCCTCGTCCTCGACCAGCGACACCTCCTCGGGCGGCTCTGCCGACACCTCGAGCTCCTCCAGCAGTGGCTCCTCGTCCACAGCCAGCAGCTCGAGTGACGCCTCGTCCACAGGCTCGGCCGCGAAGGCCGCGACTGCCTGAGAGGTTCCCTAACCTCCAGGGGTGACCAGGCCCCCACGACTGCCCCTGCGCGGGCGCGACCGCCGCTCGGTGTGGCGTCGTGGCCTCGCGCGCAAGACACTCGCGGCACTGCTCCTCGGTGCAGGGGTGTATGCCGGGACAACCGTTCTGGCTCCACCAGCACCTGATCCCGGGTCACCCGTCCTGGTGGCCAGCTCGGACGTTGCCGTGGGGGCGGCCCTAGACCCCGGGAGCGTGCGGTCGGTCCGGGTGCCGGACCATCTGGTGCCCGATGGTGCCCTCACCGAGGTGGCCCAGGGTGCCCTCACGACGGCGCCCCTGCGAGCGGGCGAGATCCTGACCGACCTGCGCATCGCACCCGACGGCCCGCTGGAGGGGCTGGATCCCGGCCTCGTGCTCGCACACCTGCCGCTGACCGTCCCTGACCTGGCCGGCAGCCTGCACCCCGGGCTGCGGGTCGATGTCCTCACCACCGTGGACGGCACGGTCCTGGCGAAGGAGGTGCTCCTGGTCCAGCAGGTGCGGGGCCCGGAGTCGGGCAACGACACCGTCAGTTTCCTCGTCGCGGTGACACCTGAGGAGGCGAGCCGGCTCGCCGTCGCCGGGAGCAGCGAGGCGCCCGGGGCGGGCCTCACCGTTGTCCTGCGTCGTTAAACAACAGGTATGCCATCGGTGAATCTTGCGCATTGAAGGGTGCGCACCATCGGCAAGAATGCGTCTCAACGTCGCCCGAATGGTGAGATTACCTGTCGCGCTGCGCTATTGTCTGCCTCGCCCTGCGCCAGCGTCGGCTCAGGTTCATTGTTTGACGAGCGCCCCGAGGGGCGTGAACTCGGAGGAATTATGATCCAGGGATTCAAAGATTTCATCATGCGGGGCAACATCGTCGACCTTGCGGTCGCGGTCGTCATCGGCACGGCGTTCGCAGCCGTCGTCGATGTCGTCGTCAGCAGCCTCATCACCCCGCTGCTCAACGCCATGGGCGGAGCCGAGGCCAGCGGCCTGGGCTTCGAGATCATCAGCGGCAACGCGGCCACCTACATGGACTTCGCGGCGATCATCAACGCGCTGATCGTGTTCCTGCTGACCGCTGCCGTCGTCTACTTCGTCATCGTGGTCCCGATGAACAAGGTTAACGAGCGGATGGGCTATGGCGCCGAAGAGGAGGAGGCCCCGGCCGAGGACGTCGCCCTGCTCACCGAGATCCGCGACCTGCTCGCCCGCCGCACCATCTGAGGCAGGTGCCCTCGCTCGCTGCACCGGCTCCCATTGTCCGCCGCCTGACGCCGGCTGTGACGGCAGCAGGCAGTGAGGCCAGCACCTACGCGCCAGGGCCCGGTCCCCCCCTCGGGGGCCGGGCCCCGGCCGTGTCCGTCTGTCATTCCCAGTGAGGCGGGCGCTGGTCTCGCCACCACTGGTCGAGGCCCACCTCCTGAGCCGTCCCCTCCGCGGTGGGGGTCATCGCCTCGAGCTCGCCGTGCGGCTCGCTGAAATCGGGGGCATCCTCCGGCTGCGCGTTGGTGGCAGGGGCCACGACCCGGCGGTGCCGACGCCGGCGCGGGGCCTCGTCCTCACTCACCGCTGCCGGTTCGCCGAGGCCCGCCGGGCCACCTCGACGATCCGGGCCACCTCTCGTGCCGGGTCGCGGAAGACATCGGTGGTCCAGACCTGGACGGGAGTCCACCCGAGCTGACGCAGGTGCGCCTGCCGGTTGTGGAGCCGGTCGGCGTCCGGTCCGTCCGAGCCCGGGTGGGCGTCGGTGTCGATGGCCAGCAGCGGGCGGTTCCGGTCATCGGGGTCATCGACCACGAGCTCGATGCGGTGCGGGCCGGTGCCGAACCCGTGCCGCACGGTGAGGTGCTCGGCCCGGAGCCGCTGGGCGAGATCTGCCACGAGCGCGGGCACGTGCTGGGCCCGTTCGGCTGCATCCTCGGGGCCAGTCGAGGGCCGGCTGGGGCCGCTGTCGGGGTCGAGCGCAGCGCGCGCCGCCGTCTCCCGGACCAGGTCCGCTCCCGGTGACGGCGGCAGGTCAGCCACCGGACCGTCTGCGACGAGCACGACCGAGCGCCTGGCGACGTTGAGCGCGGCCGCCCCCCAGGCCTCTGAGAGGTCGTCGCGGCCGGTGAGCACAAGCACCAGACGGTCGCGCACGTCACCGGCCGCGCGCTCGACCGTGGTGAGCAGGAACGGCTCGGCGACATCCTCCCGGAACGACCCGACCAGGTCGGCCTCACTGGCGACCCGGTCCCAGAGCAGGGCCTCGACCTCTGCGACGACCGAGAGGTCGTCGGCCAGCACTCCCAGCGAGTGACGCGGGCTGCGGCGTGCATGGTCAAGCACGAGGTCGACCACGCGGGTGATGGCCTCGGCCCGTCCGTCAGCCTCCACGACCGCGATCCGCGACTGGCGCAGGACCCCCGGGAAGCCCTGCACCGCTGAGCCGGGGCGACGGGGCAGCATGCGGTCATCCAGCGAGCGATAGTGCGTGTCCAGACGACGCACCGGCAGGGCCTGCATCGCGGCCGTCACGAGGGAGAGGGTTCCTGGCACGGCGGGGTCCTGTCTGGCGTCCACCACTCCAGCCATCGGCAGTCCGGGCAGGCCCCCCGCGTCGCCGACGATCAGGACCCGCTCCCCCCGGGTCAACGTCGGCACGGCGTGCGCGAGCGGGAGCTGCTGGGCCTCGTCAAACACGACGAGGTCCAGCTGGGCCTCCAGTGGAATAGTGGCGGGCACCGTGAGCGGGCTGGTCAGCCAGCACGGCCGCAGCGCCCGCACCAGGTCGGGTGCTGCCCGGATCAGGTCGATGGTGCGCAGCGGAGGACCGGCCTCAACCACGGACCGGAGTGCCTCCCCCTGCTCGGGGTGCTGGGCCAGCACGGCGCTGGTCCGGTCCCGCGCGGCGCGGCGCACGGCCTCGCGGGCACTCTCGGCCTGTGCCTCAAGTTGCTGCTCGAGCGCCGCCATGGCGTCGTGCAGCTCGGAGCCCGTGGCCTGCGGCGTCTGCCGGGTCATCTGGTCGTGCACCGAGGCCCAGAACACAAGGTCCGCCTCAGCCTCGACGTGCTCGGCCGCCACGGCGCGCTGGGCCAGGTCGTCCACCAGCCTGCCGAGCCCCTGGTCCCGCAGAGGCTGGAGGTCGGCGTGGACGGCTGCCACGACGGGGAGCCGGTCCGCCTGGGCGTCCAGGCGGACCAGTCGCTCGAGGAGGAGATCGAGGTGCGCCGTCTCCAGCTCACGTCCGTGCCGGGTGCTCGCGAGCACCTCGGCGAGCCAGGTCAGGTCACGGTGGATGCCGTCGAATTCGGCCGCGGCCTCCTCCCAGCCTCGCGGAGCCTTCGGACGGGCAGCACGCCCTGCCAAGGACTCCCACTCCGAGCGCTCCGACAGCGCGTGAGCCAGTCGGTCACCGACGTCCGGCGGCGGTGTGCCCGGGCGCAACAGCCCCCGAGCCTGGCGCTTCAGCCGGCCACGGGCCACGGCCGAGAGCTTGTCCGGAGTGTCCCTGGGTTGCTTCGTGGTGGCCCGCACGAGGTCCTCAAGGGGTGCCTCATAGACCTCTGGGGTGAAGACGTCGAGGGTGTCGCGCACCTGGCGGAGCAACTGAAACGTCCGGTTCCACTGTTGCAGGTTCACCGGCACGGGCAGTCCGGCGCTCCGGCTGAGGGAGTTGATGTCCTCGCGGGCCTGCGAGAAGCGGCCAGCGACTAGGTCGGTGACGATCCCGGCCGCCCGCACGGCCTCCTGCTCCGTCGTGATCTGGGCGCCGAACCACGGGTCTTCCGCGCGCCGCTTCCAGGCTCCGGCCCGCACGGCACGGGTCAGGGCGTCGCGGATCTCCGTGACCGCGTCAGGGGTGAGGTCGGCGAGCACCTCAGGTGCCAGTCGCACATGTGAGGTCGGAGGGTGGTCCAGGGCGGCGAGGCGGGTCAGCACGTCCTGGGTCTCGGCGAGCGTCACACCCCACGGCTCCCGTCGCCCGTGCAGCTGCTCCTCGTGCTCGGCGAGCACGGCCAGCGGGTCCTCGGTGCCCGGAGTCTCCGGCACCGGCCGGCCCTCCGTGGACTCAGCAGGCGGTGCGCCCGCGGCGTGGGATGCCACCCCGTCCAGTTGGTCTGCCTGATGACGGTCCAGCGCATCAACCAGACCCGCCCCCGCACGCCGGGCACCGGCAGCGGTCTCCCGCAGATCGAGCACCAGCTCGCCCAGGCCGATGCTGCGCAGCCGCTCCTGGACATCCTCAAGTCCACGCCGCTGCTCAGCCACAACCAGCGCAGAGCCACCCTCGCCGATGGTGCTGGCGACGGCATTCACGATGGTCTGCGTCCGGCCCGTTCCCGGCTCGGCGTCGAGCACAACGGACTGACCGTCGGCGAGCAGGCCCAGAACTGCTCGCTGTGCGCCATCGGCCTCAAGCACCGTCGGGACCCGAGCCCCGCGAGCACGAGAAGCATCGTCACGCACGCCATCAGCAGGCCCGCCCGCCAACTCCTCACTCACGCCATCAGCAGACTCGCCCGCCAACTCCTCACTCACGCCATCAGCAGACTCGCCCGCCAACTCCTCACGCACGCCATCAGCAGGCTCGCCCGCCAACTCCTCACGCACGCCATCAGCAGGCTCGCCCGCCAACTCCTCACGCACGCCATCAGCAGTTTCGCCCGCCAACTCGTGAGGCACGCCGCCGACGCTGGCCTGATGGTCGCTCGTCCCGTCGTTGCTGGCCTCATCGTCGTTCGTGGCCTGCTCGCCACGCTCGAGTTGTTCGGCCAGGGACACCAAGAGCGGTCGACGTGCCAGCGGCTCCACCGGGCCGGCCAACTCTGCGACCAGCGGCAGCTTGGCCAGCGGATAGGTGCTGAGGACCAGCTGGGGCCCGATGCCGAACTCTGCGATGCCGGTGCAGAGTGCCTCGAGCTGGTCATAGGTCGGACGTGGATCGAACCCGTGCCGACCGCTGCTGGCCCGTGCCAGGTCGTGTCCATCCAGTTCGACGCCGCGCTCACCGCGCAGATAGTGCTCCAGGGCGGGATTGAAGATGACGTCCGAGTCCAGGCGCAGCACGAAGTCACGACGTGAGGCATCGGTCGGGCGGATCCGGGCACCCCGCAGGAGCACGGGGGCGCGGGGTGGGATCGGTGCGCGCGGGAGCTGCCACGAGGCCATGCCCACCGCCAGGAACAACGTACTCAGACCATATTCACGGTGCAGCTCCACGCCCTTGGCCCGGATCGCGCCGACCCGCCGGCGCGCCTCGGCGAGCGCCACCGACTCCCGCACGAGCTCGGACAGCAGCGTGTTGTGCCCCGCCAGAAGCTTGGCGACACCACCGGGGTGCGCCACGGTCAGATCGATGGTGCCGGTGGGCAGGTCGCGGTGCCACATGAGGGTGTTGCGGCCGCCCAGATCCGCGAGCTCGGAACGCCACGTCGCCTGAGCAGCTTCGAGCACCGTGCGGCGCACCTCATCAGGGGTCGCGTCGACGCGTGGTCCGTGGGCGTCGACAGGTTGGTTCACGATGCCAGGTTAACCAGGTTCCTGGGGCGATCCGGACAGACACGGGCGCGCACGATCCCAGACGCGGGGTAGGAGTTGCCCCGTCCCCCGCGATAGGCTCACCTCCGGCGATCAGCCGGGCGCAGGACCTCCGCGCTGGGCCTCGGCCTCCCCGCCCTCGTAGCTCAGGGGATAGAGCACCGCTCTCCTAAAGCGGGTGTCGCAGGTTCGAATCCTGCCGGGGGCACATTCCCGCCCTGCACATGATCATGAGCAAGGAGTAAAGGTTCACGGCGGTCCTCACAAAAAGGATCCGCGCTGTAGAACACGAGCTCCCCCGCTCCGTCTGACCCCGCGCGTCAAGCCCGAGTGGCATGTCCGGTGACTCGCATCAGCCCCATCGCGGCCGGCACGTGCACGGGAAATGCCCAATTCCCGCCGGCGGGCTCAGGCTCCAGCGCAACACGGATCTGCCGGGAGGCATGGTGCTGCGTTCGTATGGTCTGAGGCTGGTGGCTGCTGGGATGGCGTTGGAGGAGGTGGGCGGGGTAGTTCTCGGGCACGTGTCCGCCGAGATGTGACTGGAGTGGCAGGTCTGACTGGAGTGGCGGGTCTGGCCGCACTATCTCGCGAACTTCGCCAGATCCGGTCGGTCACGACCCTCGGCGCATGGCGATCCCGCACCTCCTCTGCCTGAGACCAACCGCGGCACTCGCCGACCCGCCGGGTAGACGCGCAAGGCCCCCAACCTCGGCAGGTCGGGGGCCTTCGGTCACCCTGCACAGCAGGGCCGGGCGAGTAGCTTAGGCGGCACCGGTGGTCTGCGCTACCTGCTGGTCGCCGGCACCGGTGGTCTGCGCTACCTGCTGGTCGCCGGCACCGGTGGTCTGCGCGACCTGCTGGTCGCCGGCACCGGTGGTCTGCGCTACCTGCTGGTCGCCGGCACCGGGGGGCAGCGTGCGCTGCCCGTCGTGGGCGACCTCGATCTTGCGCGGCTTGGCCTCCTCCGCGACAGGAATCACCAGCTGCAGGACGCCGTCGGCATAGCTGGCATCGATCCTGTCCGTGGCTAGCCCACGACCCAGTGTGAGCTGTCGGGCGAACGTGCCTGTAGGACGCTCCCGGGTCAGCCACTGGCTGGCCTCGGTGTTCCGGGGCGCGCGCTCGGCGCGGATCGTCAGGCTGCGGTCGTCGACGTCGATGTCGATCGTGCTCGGATCGACGCCCGGCAGGTCGACCTCCACGACGAAGCGGTCGCCCTCGCGGTACAGGTCCATCGGCATACCCGGGCCGGTCTGACCGCGGGTCACCGAACCGAGGACACGGTCGATCTCACGGAACGGGTCAAACGTGCTGAAGGTGTTCACGGTTCCTCCTCTGTGGTCCAGTAGCCACCCCGTGTGGCTACCTTGAGTCTACTAGAGTCAACTTTATTGATACAAGCCGCATTCCCCACCCCGCCCTCAGCGCCCTCGTGCTCACTGCCCGGTTGCCGGAGATCCGAGTAGCATGAGTGAGAGCCGAGCTGATCCACAGTTTGGTCAGATGTGTGCACCTGTCTGCGTCGCCACGTGCCTTTCCGAACGTCTCGTCGAGGTTGTCCACCTGCACTACTCCGTTCGGACCAGTCATGGAAAATGCCGCACGCATCGCAGAGGGACTCGCCCGCGCTGCCCGGGAGATCAACGCGAGCCACGACCTCGAAGCCACTCTCGACAGCATCGTGCACACCGCTGTCGGCGCACTGCCGGGCATCGATCACGCCGGCATCTCGGTCGCGCACCGCAACGGCAAGGTCGAGACCAGGGCAGGCACTGGGCAGCTCGTCTGGGAGCTGGATGCCCTGCAGTACACCCTCCGCGAGGGGCCGTGCGCCCACGCGATCGATATCGAACCAGTGACCGTGGCGAACGAACTGCGCCACGACGGGCGCTGGCCGAACTACGTGCCACGGGCACTGCGGATGGGGGTCCGCGCGCAGATCGGCCTGCGGCTCTACGTCGAGGAGAAGACGCTGGGTGGTCTCAACCTCTACTCCGTCGAGGCCGACATCATCGATCCGGATGTGGTGCACACGGCCGAGCTCTTCGCCTCCCACGCCGCCCTCGCTCTCGGTCGGGCTCGCCGGGAGAATGAGTTGAGCGAGGCCATCGGCACCCGCAAGGTCATCGGGCAGGCCATCGGCATGGTGATGGAGCGCTACGAGATCGATGAGGGCCGCGCCTTCCAGTTCCTGGTCCGGGTCTCCACGACCAGCAACATCAAGCTCCGCGACATCGCTCAGGAGATCATCGACACCTCGAACACAACCTACGCACGCCGCACCCACGTGCGATCCACCGCAGACCCCTCAGGTCTCGACAGGATTCGGTAGGTCACTGCCTGCGGACGTGCGATGTCCCGCGACACCACAGTGAGGTGTCGCGGGACATCACGGTGTGGGCTCGGTCAGAAGCGCAGCCACGTCCCGGCCAGCCCCTGCTGCTCGACACCGGGCACCGTGTAGTCACACACGCCCTGGTCGAACACCTCGAGCAACTCCGCCCACTGCGCGTCGCTCATCTCGGGGTAGGTCTCCCGGGTGGGAGCGGTCGTCTGGCACTTGATGACGTCGGCCCGCACGCTCTCCCCAGCGACCTCACGCGGGAAGCTCGCAGACGGGTAGAGCTGCTCACACTGCGTGGACGGGTCGCGATCGAGCATCATCGGCAGGAACTCCGGTGACGCGTCCCGAGTCATGCAGCCCTCAACAAGAGCCTCCGGGCGAGCGTCACCGATCTCCTCGAGGGAGGGCAGTTCGCCGTCGGTCACGCCGACCTCCGTCAGCCAAGCGTCCATCTGCGTGATGGCGTGCCGCACCAACGGGCTGTTGGTGCTCAGCCCGCCATAGCGCCTGTCCTCGAGCAGGCTCACGTGGTTGACGGCGCTGCCGTTGGCGGCGACGAGTCGCTCACGCATCGAGTTGGTGTGGTAACGCACGTGGATGTCGCCGTTAGCACCATCGTCGGTGTAGGAGCGGTAATCGATGATCGGAGTGCTCGCGAGACCGCCGCCACCGTTGGTGAGACGCCCGGTCTGGTAGGCCGCCTCGACCGCCGGCAGATCGGCCACCGACCGTTCCGTCCGGTACTGGCCGTCGTGGTCATAACCGCCGACCGCGGCATTGAGCTCGAGGAACTGGTCGACCGAGATGGTGCCGTCCTGCAGGGCCTTGAGCCCGTACTGGATGCCCACGTTGTCGAGGGGGCGGAGCGCGAAGCCGGTCTCGGGGTCCTCACCGTAGGCGTTGATCGTGTGGTCGTAGACATCGCAGCGTGCACCGTCCGGGTTGGTCTCCGCGTCATAGCGCAGCCCGGCCGGCAGCACCCCGGGGCAGAACGCCGTCGGGTCGATCCGACGGGCACCGTTAGCGACGTTCGGCATGGTGGCCAGGGTCTGGAAGCCGGTGACCTGCCGCTTCTGCTCGTCGGTCCAGTCCACCTGGGCGCTGTCGTTGAAGTAGTGGTTCAGCAGCCGGGCATCGGTGATGAAGTTGACGGTCCCGAACCCGACTTCTGGGAAGGAGCAGCCCACGAGGATGCCGTCGAAGATCCCCGGGTAGTTGTCCGCCGTCTGGTGCGCCTGGTAACTGCCGCCGGAGCAGCCGAAGCCGATCGTGAAGTCGTCGCGACCATAGACCTCGATGAACTCCTCCTTGGTCATCGCCGCGGTCTCGGAGGCCAACAGGTCGTTGCAGTTGTTGCCGAACACATTGAGCGAGGACGACACGACGGCGTAGCCCTCGCGGAGCATGAACTGGTTCGTGACTCCACCCGTGCTGGCGCCCTGCCGGTACCACCCGTTGGTGCAGCCACCGCCGAGGGTGTAGATGGCCTTGCCGTTCCAGCCGGCCGGCCGCTCGGTGGGGCTGGGCTCCGGCTCGGTGAGCGGGTCGTGCAGCACCGAGTGCTCGTAGATCCCGCGGTTGGCCGTGCCGGTCTCGATCCGCACGATCATCGGCACCTCGACGCCATCCGAGGTCGTGGTGTGATCCAGGTTCTCCGGGTATGCCGTGGCGTCCGCCGGCCAGACGGCCCACCCGCCGCCGGTGGTCTGGTAGATGTAGTCGACCCGGTTGTCGATGCCGCAGTGCTCGTCCACGGGTGCGCCAAGGGTCTGGTTGACGACGGGCACCCGGAACTGATGGGTCTGGCAGATGAAGGGATCCTCGTGCGGTCCGGACAGGAGCGGCCCCTCGCCGGGGTGGTTAGTCACCTCAAGGCTCGTGCCGGTGCGTCCGTCGCCGGGGCCCTTCGCCTCGATCGTGTGCTCCCCGTTGCTCATCCCGTCCACCAGCCCGACCAGCACGCGGCGCTCCGCGTCCCAGGAGAACCCGTCGGTCTGGTCCGCGCCGTCCAGGGTGACCCGCACCTCATGGGGTGGGACGTTGTGCGGGACGGTGACCTCAACGAGGGCGTCACCGCCGGTGACCATGTCCGGGGCGCTGGACACCGTCTCGACCCCCAAGCCTGCCGACGGCGGCGCACCCGACGCGGCCCCTCCCAGCGCCAGCGCTCCACCGGTGCTGGCTACCAGTGCCAGCACGGCCGCAGCCACAACACTTCTACTCATCTGGACCTCCATTGGTCTCGTCCCCGAGGTGGACGAGGCCGAACTTATGGGTCCCGCTGAGCTACTGCGGCGTACTTGGTCAAACCCGAACGAACAATTTCACCCAGACAGGGACATGCCCCGCATGATGGAACGTGGCGACCCTTGTTGCGGGAGGTGGTGGCTTCCGTCGAGGCGGTGGTGACGGCCTGCGTTCAGGAGGTGGTGAGGCTTTCGTTTAGGCGGTGGTGGCGGCTTGCGTTCAGGAGGTCGTGACGAGCTCCTGCTGGGGCGCGATCGGGATCGCGAGCTCGGTCAGGAGATCGCACACCCTCTCCCTGATCTCGGCAGCGATCCTGCGCGCTGCAGCGAGATCTTGGGCGTACGGGTCGTCGATGTCCCAGTGGATCGTCCGTCGTCCGACCAGGCGCCTCCCGACACCCGATCAGGACGAGAATGTCCGCGGCATCCAGCACGTCATCCTGGACTTCCGAGGGCAGGGGGTGGAACCGCTCAACCCCTAGCTCCGCGAGGACTGTGGCGGCATGCGGGTTGAGGCGACCGGTCGGCCGCAGACCGGCCGATCGCGCCAGGAGCCGGTGGCCGGACAGGTGCTCGGCCAGAGCGGCCGCGACCTGGGACCGCCCCTCGTTGCGCTCACAGACGAAAAGAACCTTGGGCAACGGTGACAGGACGCGCCCCTCGGCACGGGCCAACGACACCAACTCGTCCCGGACCGCGTGCTCGACGAGGACGGGGATGAACTCCGTGTGCTTGCCACAGGCCTCGAGCCGGGAACGGCTGCGGTCGACCAGCGCCGCGATCTCCTCCGGCTCGAAGCCGTCGGCGTATCGCTCCGTCAAGTCCGCGACCACCCGGGCCATGGCGCGTCGGTATGCGCTGCGGTGCTGCTCCATTGCCTCCACCTCACCTCAAGGTAAACGTCAGGTGAATTACCAGTGTACGCCCGGTGTCCCGCTGGGGCGACGGTTCACCGTGGGTCGTGAGGATCGGCAGCGCTCAGGCCGTGAGCCGGATCGTCGTCGCGCCCTCGAGCCGTCGGTAACGCTCGGGGGTGCACGTGAGCAGCACGACCTGGGTCCGCTCCCCCGGGCCGGAGAACACGGTGCTCACCCGCTCCAGTCGCTCGGGATCGGTGTAACCGAGGGCGTCGTCAATGATGACGGGGACCCCGGCACCGCGCTCGACCAGGCCGGCGACCGCCAGCCGGGACAGGATCCCCAACTGCTCTCGGGCGCCTCCTGACAACTGGTCGAAGGGGACACTGGTGCCCTCGAGCGTGCGGCTGCTGATCGTGAGATCCTCGGCCACCTCGAGGTCGAAGGAGGGTCCGTAAACTTCCTGCCCGAGCCTGCGGATCTCCAGCTGGTAGGGCCGGACATAGGCTCGGTGTGCCGCGTCGCGGTGCCGGCCCAGGGTCTCGTGGAGCTGGCGCGCAGCCCGTGCCCGGCGGTGCACGGCGTCGAGCTCGGCCCTCAGTCGCACGAACTCGTCGACCGCCAGGGTGTAGGCCTCCTGGCGGCCCTCCCCGCTCACCAGCTCGACCTGCCCCTGCACCTGCGCCAGCTGCTGACGCACCCGGACGAGCGCGGCCTGGTGATCCTGGTGCGCCTGCTCGGCCCGGGCCAGCCGCGCCCGGACGCCGTCGACGTCGGCCTCCTCCAGTGCCCTGCGAGCGACTCCCATCTGCGCCTCGACGCGGGCGTAGGCGGCTCCGGCAGTGCTCACCGCCTCCTGCAGCAGCTCATCGGGTGTCGTCTGCCGGGCCTCGGCCAGCCCAGCACGATCGCGCTCGAGCCGCTCGGACATCTCGGCATTGACCCCGACGGCGCGCTCCACCTGGAGCTCGACCTGGGCACAACGACGCTGGTGCTCCTGCAGCTCCGTCTCGGCCCGGGCCAGTGCTGCGTCGGCCTCCCGGCGCTCAGTGGCCGCGGCTCGCGCCACCGCCCGGGCAGTCGTGACGTCCTCCGGGAGCGGATGGTCGACAGGACGGCCGGCGTGCTCGGCCAACAAGGCCTGGGCCTGCTGCAGCTCAGCGGCCAGCTGGTCCTGGTGCCGGCCACCGAGCAGGTCATCCAGCCGCTCGGTGAGGTGGCGGACCCGCGCCGCGGCGGAGGCCCGACGGGTGGCCGCCGAGCGGGCTTCGGCCAGGTCTGCGACACCGGCCTGGTCGAGGAGCTCCGCCCACAGGGCCTCGGCGCGGTTCAGGTCGGTGGCCAGCTGCGCCGCGCCCTCCTCAGGACGGACAGTGACCCGCAGGTCGCCCGGCAGCTCGATGGTCAGGCCCGCGCCGACGGACAGATCACTATCGGCGCCTGCCGCGAGCTCCAGCGTCTCGCTGTTCACGACCAGGCTGCGACTCCCCCCGAGGGACTCCAAAGAGACCCGAGCGCTGCTGGCCTCCAGCCCGGACCGCAGACGGACTACGGTCCGCTCGGCGGTCTCAAGGGCGCGCACGGCCTCCTCGTCGAGATCGGGCAGGCCACCGAGAGTCTCGTGGGCCTGGGCCAACTCGGCCTGCAACTCGACCAGTCGCTCCCTGGTGTGCGCCAGCTGCGCCACGCGCGCCACGGCCTCGACGTGCTCGACTTCCGCGCCGGCCTGCTCGGCCACCGCGACGGCCCGGTCCCGAGCCGCACGGGCGCCGTCACGCGACTCGCGGAGGCGGGCGGTCGCCGCGTGCAAGACGTCCAGCTCATCGCGACGGGTGCCCACGGCCTCCTCAGCAGCGGCCAGACGCTGCTCCGCCTCGGCCAGCTCCTGCTGAGCACGCTCCCGGCGGGTCTGGTCCTCACCCGCACGGACCGAGTCCTGGCGAGCCCTGGCCAGCGCTGCAGTCGCCTTCTCGTGGGCGCGCACCAACGCGCTGATCTCGGCGTCGTGCTCACGCGCCCTCGTCAACCGGTCGGTGAGCTCGGTCTCCTGGTGGGTCAGCTCAGCGAGCTCGGTGCGCAACCGCTCGTGACGCTCCACCAGCTCCTGGGTCTCAGTAACTGCCCGATGCGCATGAACGGCCTCATCGCGGGCGACCGAGGCAGCAGTCACCGCGGCCTTGAGCTCGCCGGTCAGACGTCCAGTGGGGGTGTAGTAGCGCCGGAACTCCTGCTCCACCTGCTCGAGCAGCGTGGAGCCGTCAGCCGAGTGCAGGTCGGCCCCGCTGGCGCCGTCGAGGGCCTCGGTGAGCACGGCGCTGTCGGTCAGGGACACCTGCCCCAGATCGCCACCCTGGGTGAAGCGCAGCGCGTCCCACAGCGGACGGTCCAGCGACTCGGCGAGGATCGCGTCGAGCCGATGCTGGGCCTGCTCGCCCGATAGGTGCTCGCGAACGGGGCTCAGGATCTCCAGCTCGGTGGAGCTGCCCCGCAGCCACTGCTTGGCAAAGCGCACCCGATGGCTGCCCACGGTGAACTCGGCCTCCACAAGCGGGCCGACGTCACGCCCGAGCGGCTGGAGGGCCTTGACAGCCCGGGACCGGGAGGTGGCCTTGGCGCGCGGGTCGAGGAGCAGGTCGAAGGCCTCCAGCAACGTGGTCTTGCCGACCTCGTTGGGCCCTTCGATGACGACGACGCCGGTGTCGGGAAAGTCGACCGTGCGCTCGAGGATGCCCTTGACGTCGCGCAGGTGCAGGCGGTGGAGCTTCATCGAGCCTCCTCGCGGGCGATCCGATAGAGCAGCGACAGGGCGTCGGCCGCGCTCTGCTGGTCCTCCGCGGCGTCGGGGGTGAACTCCCAGTCGAGCGGGTCGAGCTCCTCGAGCGAGTCAGGGTCCTCGCCCGCGTGGCACTCCTCCTCCTGGTCCAGCTCGCCGGCGACCGCCAGCCCGCGCATCTCCTCCGCGGCCGCACTCACAAAGCCACCGAGCCGCAGATCGTCCAGCTCCGCCCCGTCGGCGCTGATGCCGAGACGGGTGTGCCGCTCCCACTGAGTGAGGGCGGCAAAGACCGCGCCCTGCTCCTCAAGCAGATCGGTGAGGGCGGCATGGTCGGCGACGCCGAGCACGCCACGTAGCGCCAGTCGCAGGACGGTGCGGTCCTTGTCGGCGATGGCCGCCAGCTCGCCCCGCAGTGCGCTCACGTCGGCCGCACCGGACAGCTCCCGACGGATGGTCCGGAACGTCCAGGTCCCGACGTGGTGCGGGGTCACCACGGGAGGTCGCCCCCCAGAGAGCTCGACGACCAGGACGTCTCCGGGCTCGGTCTCGCGGTGGTCGGTGACCTCGGGAGCACCGGAGTACCACACCGCGCCGCTGTCACCGACGCTCGTCCGCGAGTGCCGGTCCCCCAGGGCGACGTAGTGGATCCGGCCAGCATCCAGCGCCTGCTCCAGCGGCGCCAGGGAGATGGCGGCGCGGTTGTGCCGGTCCGGGTCCAGCACGTCGACCGCCCCGTGGCCGACCACGATCCGCAGCGGTTCCGGGCTGCCAGCTGTCGGCATACGGCCCCCTCCGAGCGCTGCCGTGACGGCCGCTCCCACCAGGTCATGGTCGGGGTGCTTGCCAGACCAGGGGGCCGGGATCAGCTCGACGCCCTCACGCACGGTGACCGGCTCCGGTCCGTCCAGGACGCGCACGTGCTCGGGGCGGTCGCGGACGAACTGTGGGCTGCCATAGATGGTGAGCGGATCGAGCGGGTCGTGGTTGCCGGGCAGCAGATAGACCGGCACCGGCACCTCGGCCAGCGCCTCCAGTGCACGCCCCACGGTCTGCCGGGACAACTGGTTGGTCTCGAAGACGTCCCCGCACACCACCACGAACTCGCACCCCTGCTCCTGGGCGAGGAGGCCGATGCGTCGGATCACGTCGATCCGTGCGGCGGCGAAGCGGGCCTGCGCCTCGCCCTCCAACTGGCGTCGGGTCATGCCGATCTGCCAGTCGGCGGTGTGCAGAAATCGGACCATGACGCTCCTCCCAGGTGTTGGCCCCACCGTAGGAGAGAGCACCGACACTGCCCGGCTGGCGCACCGGCCGACGCGGAACTGCAGCGTCTGTCCACAGGGAAATACGTGCAGAGGGCCAGTTCCGAGTACCCTTGTGACATGCATAAACAGGCAGACCCAGTGGACGAACCAGCTGAACCTAGTAGTACCGGGCCGGGCTCGGCCCGGCGCTCAACCCACACTGCCCTGCAGGGGACCGCAACGTGCTAATCGGTAGCGGCCTGCTCGTCATTCTCGCGCTCACCGTCCTGACCGGCTATTTCGTGGCCCAGGAGTTCGCGTACGTCGCGGTCGACCGCGGCCAGCTGCAGAAGCTGGCCGACGAGGGCGACCAGGCGGCCACCCGTGCCCTGAAGGTGACCTCTCGGCTCTCCTTCACCCTCTCCGGCGCCCAGTTCGGCATCACCCTCACCGCCCTCCTGGTCGGCTTCGCCGGTGAGCCGCTGCTGGGCCGCGGTCTGGCCGAGACGATGGGCTTCGCGGACCTGTCTCCCGCCGCCACGACCTCGATCTCCTTGGCGATCACCCTGGTCTTTGCGACCGGTGTCCAGATGGTGGTCGGCGAGCTCGGCCCCAAGAACCTGGCGATCGCCCGCCCCGTGCCGCTGGCCCGGGCCCTGTCCCGGTCGACCCTGATCTATCTCGCGGTGGCCGGTCCGATCATCAACCTGTTCGACAAGGCCTCCAACGCCCTGCTGCGATCGGTCGGCATCGAACCGCTCGAGGAGCTGCCCCAGGGCGCGACCCCGGAGGAGCTGCACCGAATCATCGACGAGGCGCACACGGGCGGACTGCTGGATGAGGACCTGTCTCGCCTACTGGGTCGCGGCCTGGCCTTCCGCAACCACGTCGCGCAAGAGGTGATGACGCCGCGGATCGACGTCGAGACCGTGCAGGCCGACGAGCCGGCAGCGCGCGTCCTGGAGCTGTTGGAGACCGGCCACTCCCGGTTCCCTGTCATCGGTCGCGACGTCGACGACATCGTCGGCGTCATCGGCCTGCACGAGCTGCTCCAGGTCCCCGCCGCACAGCGCCCGATGGCGACAGTCCGTGACCTGGCGAGCGAGGCGCTGATCATCCCGGACAGCCTGCCCCTGCCGCGCGTGCTGGAGCAGATGCGCGAGTCGCACCGACAGATTGCTGTCGTGGTGGACGAGTACGGCGGGTTCGCCGGCATCATCACCTTCGAGGACGTCGCCGAGGAGGTCGTCGGCGAGATCTGGGACGAGGGCGACACCGAGGACGAGTCCGTCGAGGAGCAGCCCGACGGCAGCTGGGAGGTCCCGGCCCGGTTGCGGCTGGACGAGGTGCGTGACACCACCGGGGTCGCGTTGCCCGAGCACGAGGACTACGACACCCTCTCCGGGCTGATCATGGAGCGGCTGGGCCGCGTGGCCGAGGAGGGCGACACTCTCGAGGTGGTCTGGGAGGCCCGCGACGAGCACGGCGCTCCCGAGGTGCGTCGGGTCCGCCTGGATGTGCTGTCCGTGCAGCGCTACGTGCCGGACACCGTCCGGGTCCACGCCCCCACTACCCACCCCGGCTCCCTGGCCGATGAAGAAGCCCAACCGGCCGAGGCGGTGGCCTCGTGAGCACCAGCACCGCCCTCTGGGTCAGTATCCTCCTGCTGGTCCTCAACGCCTTCTTCGTCGCGGCCGAGTTCGCCGTGGTCGCCGCCAAGCGGCACCGACTGGAGGAGCGTGCCGCCGGCGGCGGCCGTGCCGCCAAGGCCGCCGTCTCGGCCAGCAAGGAGCTCTCGCTCATGCTCGCCGGCGCCCAGCTCGGCATCACGCTGTGCACGCTGGGACTGGGCGCCCTGGCCGAGCCGGCCGTCGCCACGCTGCTGGAGCCGCTCATCCACTGGGCCGGCATCCCCGCCGCGCTGACCCACCTCGTCGCCGTGATCATCGCCGTGGCCCTGGTCGTCTTCCTGCACATGGTGGTCGGCGAGATGGCCCCGAAGTCGTGGGCGATCTCGCACCCCGAGACCTCGGCGGTGCTGCTCGCCCTGCCGTTCCGCGCCTTCACCTGGCTGAGCCGCCCCCTCATCTGGGGGCTCAACGAGCTGGCCAACCTGATGCTGCGAGCCGTGAAGGTGCAGCCGGTGGACACCGTGAGCTCCACCCACGGCCCGGCCGAGCTGCAGCTGCTGCTGGCGCAGTCCCATCAGCACGGCGTGCTCCCGGACGCGGACCACGCCATGCTCACCGGGGCACTCAAGCTCGAGGAGGAGACGATCGCCGCGGTCATGTTCCCGGTGTCCGAGGCCGTCTGTGTGCCGGACACGGGCACGGCCCGGGACGTCGAGGCGATCTGCCACGAGAGCGGCCGGTCGCGGCTGTTCGTGACCCGTGGGAACCGCATCACTGGTCTGGTTCACGTGCGCGATGCAGTGCGGGCTACAGCCGCCTCCCAGACGGAGTATGCCGTCACGGACCTGGTGCAGGAGGCCATCACCCTCCCCGCCTCGCTGCCGCTCATCGACGCGGTCCAGCGGATGCGTCAGGAGCGCGCCCAGCTCGCCCTGGTCGGGGACCCGGAGGGCCACGTCGTCGGGCTGATCTCGTTGGAGGACCTGCTTGAGCAGATCCTCGGCGAGTTCGACGACGAGACGGACGAGCCGGTGACTGGTGCCGAGCACATGCAACCGACGCCTACCGCCTGACCGGCGTCACCCGGCAGCCCGGGCTTCAAGAGTGGCCGTACGGATGCCGCCCCTCACGGAGCGGGAAGCGGGGGATATAGACCTTCCGGCTCCTTTGGGCAGGCTCCATACAGTTCTGCCACCGCAGCCTCGGACTCGGGCGTTGCCTCCGAGAATGGATTCCACCAATCCTCTGAACTGTAATACTGACCAAGCCACGCTTCTTGGGACGGTGCGTCCGAGATGGGATACCCGAGGCGCTCGACGCAGGATGCTGATTCCACCAGGTGCTCATAGTATTCCTGTGCTGGAACTAGCGGCAACTCCTGTCGTCGCCTCGGATCCAGAGGATACCGCGCCTGACAAACGTAGGCCGCCTCGTTGAGTGCGCCAACCTGGTCGTCGGGAACGCGAGGCGGAATCACGCCCCCGTCAAGTGTCGCTTTCGCATCGAAGCCAAACCCTGCGAGACAATCCACCTGAACACTGGCGAACTCTTCCTCTTCGATGAACCTCACGATCCCAACGGGCGGTGGATCATCAACCCGATTTCCAGCAGCCAACTCTGGCCACCGCTGTTGCTCCAGGGCAACCATTTCCTCGTAAGAGTCCGCGTCGCTCCAATCTGGGACGACACTCTCCGGAACCCCTTGATTGACAGCCTGCTGAACTTGAGGTTCAGCGGTCTCTGTTGACGAATCCACACTATGCGCACTGCATGCACAACTCATAAAGCAGGCTATGACCGCACCGACAAATCCGACCCGCCTCATGCTTGACTAGGCAGGTGGGTTGCAAGCCACTTAGCACCGCGTGCGCCAGGGAGTGGACAAATGCTTCCTTCGCGGGCGCTCAAAAAGTAAAGGCATTCAACGGCAAACTGAACTCTTGAGTGCATCTCAAGACTTCTTTGCGCCACACGATTGCCCTGGAGGGCAGTAGCAGCCAGCCGTTGCAGAACTTATTGAACCCTCCGTCCAGACGCCTGCACTTCCACTTGTACTCCGGTAATGGGTCGACGTCCGACTTCCGCCGGTGCTCCAATATCGAATCGGCCCGCCGTTCCATTCGTGGCGTATCGCTCCATTCACACTCGTCGTGCTTGAAATCCGACATTCATACCCAAGATTGCAGTGAACGTCCCGCGACCACGTCTCAACCGCACTTCCCATCTCGCTCGACGCACCAATGGAGGCAACGGCTAGGAGGGCAGCAACGGCCAGTCGAGTCAACCACTGATATGCCCTATTGAATCCCTGAAATCGCGTGAACTTGCCATCCCTATCCATTTCGATTCTCCCCAGCTCCCCAAGCTCGAATGTGTCCCACATCACTTCCCTGAGCGCACGAAGAGTACGCTACCCCACTCGATGTCGCCGACGTCTCGAATGTGAGGGATCTCACAATGAGTTGCAGGGTTGTCAACGAGGGTCACCTCCCCACACATGGCCAAGTTGGTCTCCAACCTGATGATGATGGCCCTGTCCAGTCGAAGACTCCGCCCTCCGGCGATCATGAGCCTCGTCCGTTGCTGTCTGTCGGAGTTGCGCGACGACGATATAGAACTTGCTCGAGCAGACCTTTGGCGAGTTCGACAACAAGCCGATGGCTTGTGCCGAGCGGCCGCCTGCCACTACGGCGATGACTCCCTGACGCCCAGCGGGTCGATACCTCCTAACCCAACCATTCGGCATACAGGAGGAATCATGCGACTGCCCACCGGCGCCGTCGAGACCCGCACCCACCCACCGATCGTGGACCGGGCCACATGGGAGGCCGCCGTGGCTGACCTGCTGGTCCGCGAGAAGGCCCACACGCGGGAAGGTGACGCGATCGCGGCAGCACGGCGACGGCTGCCGATGACCGAGGTGCCGAGGGGCGCGACGATCGTCGGGCCCCGGGGCGCCGTCCCGTTCGTGGACGCCTTTGCTGGACGCTCCATGCTGGTCGCCTACTTTCACATGTGGCACGACGGCCACGCCTGGGAGGGGCAGTGTGAGGGTTGCACGTTCTCGACGGCGCAGATCCAGCTGCCGGAGTATCTCAACGCGCGCGACGTGACGCTGGCGATCTTCAGCGAGGGAAGCTATGAGGAGAGCGCGCCGTATGCCGAGTTCATGGGCTACCGGCTGCCGTGGTGGTCGGCGCGTGACTCCGCGGGGGTGCTGCTCGGCGACCGAGGGTTTGGCGTGCTGGCGTGCTATCTGCGGGTGGGAGACCGGGTCTTCGAGACGTGGTGGACCACCGATCGCGGAACCGAGGTGATGGACTGGAGCTATGGCCTGCTCGACCGCACGGTCTATGGCCGGCAGGAGGCCTGGGAGTCCTCTCCGGAGGGCTGGCCCACCCTGCACGACGAGCATGCCTGGCGGGTGGCGGGACGGCCCACGGCGCAGTGGCGCGTCACCGACGAACCTGCCGGCGGTGGTCACGGCTGCGGCTGAGGTCGACCGCCCCCGGTGCGACCCCGCACATGCAGGAAGGCCCCGCCGGAGCGGGGCCTTCCTGGTGGTTCGTGCTGGTGCGTCAGAGAACGCGGCCGTAGCCGCTGACACCCGAGAAGATGGAACGGTAGGTCACGCCGACCGAGGGGTTGCCCGCGTCGTAGACCATGCCGTTGCCGGCGTAGATGCCGACGTGGTAGGCCGGGTAGCCCCAGAACACCAGGTCGCCGGGCACCGGGTTGCTGACCGGGGTGGCGTAGGACTGCTGCGCGGATGCGCTGCGGGGCAGGTTGACGCCGACCTGGGCAAAGACGTAGGAGGTGTAGCCGGAGCAGTCGAAGCCGGAGGGGCTGCCGCCGCCGTAGACATACGGGTAGCCGACGTAGGACGCGGCGATGCCGGTGACGCTGCCACCGTAGGACGGGGCCGGGGCAGCCTCGCGCTCGGTGCTGCGGCTCGCGGAGTCGTCGGAACGCTCCGAGGTCTCCGTCTCCGTGGTCGTGGAGCCGGTCGAGCTCAGCGTCGATTCTGTGCTCTCGGTCGACTCGGTGACGGGAGCCGCCTCGACGGGCTCCTCGACGACCGGGGTCACGCCGGTGAACCCGAGCGAGCCGAACTCGGTGTCGACGTCCTCGGGGGCCGCGACGGCCACGGCGGGCAGGTCGGTGGGCTCGGCCATGATCGGCATGTTGGCGCTCAGCAGGTCGATCGCGGGGGCCGCGTTGACCAGGTTGCCGGACACGACAGAGGCGACCTCGTCGACGATGCCCTGGGGGTTGGCGCTCGCGGGGGCCACAGCCGTGGCCAGGAGGCCACCGGAGGTCGCGACAACAGCGGTCGTCTTGGCCGAGCGGGAAATCGTGGCGCCGGCTGCGGTGAGCCGACTGGGCGCGCGGTGGCGACCGGGGGTGCGGTTGGTCACGGTGTACCTCTCCAAATGCCTACGGGGTGAGCTGTCGGGCTCGGGCTGGAGTGCGCCCGGAGCTCCGGCGAACCGGAAACTCTTAGCCCCTAGGGGCCGAGGCCCCAAAGGCGGTTCCCCCGCTCCTGCCAGCGGTGTTCTCAAAGATCCACCCGCAGTGACAGGACTCAGCGCTGCGGGTAGAGCGCCTCCGGGGAGAGGCAGCGGGAACGAGAGTACACACCAGACCCGCTGAATGTCACATTTCGGTAAAGGTCCTGTGGATAGAGAACGGCCGCTCGGTGTCAACCGATGCGCTGACCTGCAGGGACGTCGAGCCACTTGACCCAACTCCCAGAAACCGTGTGAGGGAGTTCACATCACGACACTGCAACGTCTTCGTGCCGTGGGACGTCTATAGGGGCTGGCCCCCGTCAACCTCGCACGCGCCAGACGGGTCGTTCCGGGCGCCCCTCAGACCGCTTGGGAGACGAAGATGTGCGAGGCGACGTCGTGGGGCAGCGAGACGGCGGTGTCACCCTCCTGCGCACCGGTGACCACCACGCGGTCGCCCTCGCTGTGAGCGGTCACCCGCTGGCCGGGGGCCACGCCGGCCTCACCCAGGAGTGCGAGCACATCGGGCTCCACCTGCGCGGGCTCCCCGATGCGCACGACCTCGACCTCGAGGTCGCCTGGGACGTTAGTCAGCACCTCCAGCAGATGCTGGCCGCCAGCCGTCCCGGTGGCGGGGAACTCCGCGGCGAGCTCGGACAGCCCCGGGATGGGGTTGCCATAGGGCGAGACGTGGGGGTCCTTGATGATCGCCAGGATGCGTTGCTCCACCTGGTCACTCATCACGTGCTCCCAGCGGCAGGCCTCCTCGTGCACGTGCGGGAGGTCGAGACCAATCACGTCGACCAGCAGGCGCTCGGCCAGCCGGTGTTTGCGCATCACCCGGACCGCCGTGCGCCGCCCGTGCTCGGTGAACTTCAGGTGCCGGTCGTCCATCAGGGTCACCAACCCGTCCCGCTCCATGCGGGCCACGGTCTGCGAGACCGTCGGGCCGGAGTGACCGAGTCGCTCCGCGATCCGCGCCCGCAAAGGCACCACGCCGTCCTCCTCCAGTTCGAGGATGGACTTCAGATACATCTCGGTGGTGTCGATCAGGTCAGTCATGGTGGCCCTCCGTGGCAACTCAAGGTCTGCCCTCGATCCTACTGAGACAACGCGCAATCCCCGCTTTGTGACGGTCGGGGCCTTGTTCAACAGACTCACCGCTTAGCATGGTGCGCGATTCCCACGACCGCAGGAGAACCATGCCCAGGCCGGACCGATCGACCAGCAAGGCTGCCAAGAGCGGCAAGACCAAGGGGGGCAAGCCTCCCCAGGGTGCCGCCGCCGACCGCCAGGCACGTGTCGCGGCGATCCAGAAGAAGGCGAGCTCCTCGGGTCGCCGGAGCACCTCGGTGATCTGGATCGCCCTCGCCCTGGTGCTAGTCCTCATCGCCGGCCTGGTGGCTTGGGCCGTGATCGACCAGCAGAACAACCGCCCCGGGATGGGCGCCGTCGTGACCTATGACGAGCTGGACGACCCCAGTGACGACCTGGGTCGCAACCACGTGCAGACGGCTGTGGAGTACCAGCAGCACCCGCCGGTCGGTGGTGACCACCACCCTCGCTGGCTGAACTGCGGGATCTACGAGGAGCCCGTGCCCAGCCACCACGCGGTCCACAGCCTGGAGCACGGGGCGATCTGGCTCACCTACCAGCCCGGCATCGCCGAGGGCGACCTGGACGCCCTGCGCGACCTGGCCTCCCAGGAGTTCATGCTGCTGTCTCCCTATGAGGGCCAGGAGCACCCGATCATGGCCACCGCCTGGGGCCGTCAGCTCGGGGTGCAGAACGGCGATGACACCCGCCTCGAGCAGTTCATCCGCGACTGGCGGCAGGGCCCGCAGACCCCGGAGCCGGGCGCCGCCTGCACCGGTGGCACGTCCGTGGACCTGGTCGGCGGCTGAGCAGTGGTCGCCGACACCGACGCCACGGAGCAGACCGCGCCACGCGGGTCACGCTTCGGCCGTGTCGGCGTCGGCGTGCTCGCGGCCGTCGCGGTCATCGGCCTGATCCTCGGAACCCAACTGGGCTGGTTGGTGTTCGGTAACACGACACCGGGCGATGAGAGCGTCGCGGCCGGCTTCGCCCGGGACATGGGCGAGCACCACGCCCAGGCGGTCGAGATGTCCCTGGAGGTGCTGCAGACCACCGAGGCCGACGACGTGCGGGCACTCGCCACCGACATCGCCTCCACGCAGGGCAACCAGCAGGGCCAGATGGAGGGGTGGATCCGCACCTGGGGCCTGCCGATGGCACGCCCCGGCGACCGGATGGACTGGATGGACCAGTCCGGCATGACCCACTCCATGCACCAGGTCGAGGGCGCCCCGATGGCCGGCATGGCCAATCCCGAGCAGATGGAGTCACTCCGGGCCGCCGAGGGCGAGGCGGCCGACGTGCTCTATCTGCAGTTGATGATCACCCACCACATCGCCGGGGTCGAGATGGCCCAGGCTGCCGTCGACGGCGGCGTCGAGGGCGAGGTCGAGCGCCTGGCGGCCGCCATGGTCAACGGTCAGGAGTCCGAGATCGACCTCATGCTCGGCATGCTCGAGGAGCGTGGCGAGCAGTCCCAGGAGCAGTCCGGGTTGACGGTGGGCGTGGCCGAGCAGAGTGAGCCGATGGAGCATGAGGACATGGGCCACGGCGACGGGGCCGACGAGACCGACGGCGGCCACGCCGACCACTGAGGCCAGCCCGCTCACCCGGCCAGCAACGCGCCTGCTAGGGCTGTAGCCGGCTGACAGCCCAGGACGCCGCGTCGTCCAACCCACCCCCGCCCACCCGGGCGAGCACCAGACGGTCGTGCAGCCGGTTGACCCGGCCGGCCCAGAACTCCACGCGGTCGGCCCGGACCCGGAACGCACCCCAGTGCTCCGGCACCGGCACGTCGTCGGGACGTCCACGGTCAGGGAACCGGGCGGCATACTCTGCATAGGCGGTCTCGAGCTGCAGTCGGCCGGCGACCGGCTGGGACTGGTCCGAGGCCCAGGCGCTGATCCGCGAGCCCCAGGGACGCTGCCGGAAGTAGTCCTTCACCTCGGCCCGGTCGACCAGCTCGGCCACGCCGCGGAACCGGATGGCGCGGAACATGCTCGGCCAGGTCAGGCTCGCCGCGACCTGGGGGCGGGCGACCAGCTGTCGGCCCTTGGTCGACTGCAGGTTGGTGACGAAGCCCGGGCCGCGCGGGTCCAGGAAGCGCATGAGCACCGTGCGCACGTCCGGCCCGTTCTCATCCACTGTCGCCACCGAGAGCGCGTCCGGTTCGGGCACGTCCCCCTGCTCCTGCTGGCGGGTCCGCGCCTCCTCGACCCACCGGCTGATCTGTTCGAAGGGCGTCGCCGCGAGCTGGTCCTCCCCCAGGCCGGTCCCCACATAGTCGACTCGCTGCATCTGTCCCTCCGCACCCGTCGCCATGCTCTGAGTATGCCGCCCGCTTAGGCTGGGTGGGCAAGGTCCAGTCCCAGGGAGGTGCACGATGGCAGGCAAGGGCAAGGCAGCGGGCCGGCTGATCAAGTACGGGCCGATCGCCGTCACTGCCGCGCAGCGGTGGGGCCCGGTCGTCTGGGAGCAGGTGAAGAACCAGCGCGAGCCGGCCGAGAAGTTCGTCCAGGACAAGGTGGCCAAGGGCAACCAGAGGAAGAAGGCGATGGCCCACGCGGCCACCGTGATCGACGGCTCGGTGCTGCAGGTCTTCCACCTCAACACGGCGCACTGGGTGGTCTTCTCCGGTGACGACCCGATCGCGGTCCATCCGCCGGCCCAGGCCTCCTTCGAGGAGCTGCTGGACCGTGCCGACCTGGGCAAGCGGGTGCGCCCAGCGGAGAGTTCCGTCACGATCAAGGTCCCCAGACCCCGGCGACGCGCCAGGGGAGCCACCGCCTGGGTGCCGCGCGAGGAGCCGGCGAGCGGTCCGCATACGGCTGACTCTCCGGTGGCCCCCGGCCGGGTGCTGCGGGGCGAGCTCAGCGACGGGCCGGACGAACAGCCGAGCTAGTCGGGTCCTCCCTGCGGTTGGGCGGCACCTTGATCAGCATGCTCAACACCGCACCGAGGGCAGCCAGCAGCATCGGATAGACACAGACATAGACCCGCCAGGCCGTGTCGGCCCGCGTGCCCGGATCGTCCCCCGAGTAGTAGCCGAACAGGGCGCCCAGCGAGGCCAGGGCAAGGCCCGCCACAGCGCCGGCGAGCCGACCGAAGAAGCCGAAGGCGGCCAGGAAGACGCCCTCCCGGTGTGCCCCGTGGACGGCCGTGTCCTCATCCAGGACCCGGGCGATGACCAGGTCGTTGCTGGCGAGCATGCCGCTGTAGCCCACCCCGACGCAGAGGCCCGCCAGGATCGCGGTGAGCAGGTCGTGGGCGAGATAGAGCGGGACGAATCCCGCGGCGAGCAGAACCAGGGACAGCCGCCAGGCAAACGGCGCACCCTTGGCCCGGACCACCGTCGCCCACCCGGCCAGGAACCCGACGGTGGCCAGGATGACCACCCCCTGCAGATAGAGGGCGTAGGCGACCTCCAGGCCCAGGGAGTAGCGCACGTAGAGCTGGACGCCGGTGAGCACGAGGCCCATCGCGCTGAGGTAGCAGGCGCTGACGACCCCGATCTGCCAGAACCGCGGGTTGGTGAGGATCGCGGTCACGGTCGGCAGGAAGGGCGGTCGGCGGGCGTGCACCGCCCTGGGGTCCTCGCGGACGCCGAGGCTCATGTAGAGGATGACGGCGCACGCCAGCACGCCGTAGAGGATCGCGGTGACCGTGAACCCCTCGGTCGTCTGCTCCGTCCCGAAGACCGAGGTCGTCAGCCACGGGGTGAGCGCCAGGGAGACGACGAGGGCGAGCAGTTGGAAGCCCTGGCGCAGTGCGTTGGCGACGGCCCGGCGGCGCTCGTGCGGGAACAGCTCGGGCAGCAGGGCCCCGTAGTTGGTGTTGATCATCGAGTCGCTGGCCTCGCACAGGATGGCGAAGGCCGCGAACCACACGACCAGGCCGGCACCCTCGAGCGACTCAGGCACCGAGAACAGCGCGATGGTGCCCAGCGCGAGGACCGGCGCGCCGACCAGGAGCCAGGGGCGCCGTCGCCCCCAGCGGGTGCGGGTGCGGTCGGACAGGTAACCCAGGACCGGGTTGTCGAGGGCGTCGATGATCGCGTAGGCCACCATCACGATCCCGTAGAGGCGCACATCGAGGCCGAGCAGGTCGACGTAGAACAGGATCAGCGAGCCCTTGATCATGTTGATCGGGATCGAGGTCCCGAACATGCCGACGGCATAGCGCGCCGGGTGGGTCGCGCGCGGACCGTCACTGGTGGGCTCCGGCGCCCGCGCGGAGTGCGCTTCGTGCGGTCCAACGGCCCCGCTGGTGGTGGGCTCCGGTCCGGTCACGTGGTCAGCCTGCCAGACACGCGCCGGGTGGCCGCACCGCTCGGCGTGAGAGTGACCCCGCTTTCGTAGTGTGGCCGCGCTTTTGTGTGCACGGGCACGCATTCCAGCGGCCAGACGCGGGGCGAATCCCGCGCGGTCAGCGCCCGACGGCGTAGCCCTGCATGCCGCGGGGATTGGCTCCGGCGCTGAGCAGCCCGCTCTCCGGGTCCTGGGCGACCGCGCACATCCGTCCCAGGCTCCACGGACCCTGCTCCAGCACGTCGTGCCCGCGCGAGCGCAGGTCGGCGCGCACCGTGTCGGACAGCCGGTCCTCGACCACGAGCACCCCCGGCTCCGTGATCCGGGGGTCGAAGGAGCCCGGGAAGCTGGTGGTGTGGAAAGCAGGGGCGTCGATCGCCTCCTGCAGCGTCGCTCCGTGCGCGAGGTGGCGCAGGAGGAACAGGGACTGCCACTGGTCCTGCTGGTCTCCGCCGGGTGAACCGCACGCCAGCACCGGCCGCCCCTCGCGCAGCACGAGGGTGGGCGTGAGGGTGGTGCGGGGGCGCCGACCGGGCCGCAGCGAGGAGGGCAGCCCCTGCTCGAGCCACATCATCTGCAGCCGGCTGCCCAGGGGGAAACCCAGCTCGGGGATGACCGGGGAACTCTGCAACCAGCCACCGCTCGGGGTGGCCGAGACGATGTTGCCCCAGCGGTCCACGACGTCGAGGTGGCAGGTGTCGCCGCGAGTCACCCCGTCGGGGCCGACGTCCGGCTCACCCTGCTCCTCCGGTGGCGCCTGGACAGGCTGCCGCGGCCGCTCCTCACGGGTCACCGTCGGCTCGCCGACGCCGGGAGCGCCGCCGACCACCTCGGTCAGCCCGGCGAAGGCGGCCATTCGTGGCGGGCGACCGCCCGGAGACCCGGGCCGCACGATGCGATCGGCGCGGTCACCGATGAGGCCTGCGCGCTCCACCAGGTAGGTCGGGTCGAGCAGGTCCTCGACCGGCACCGGCTCGTCGCCGGAGTCCCCGAACCAGGCCTCACGGTCGGCCATCGCCAGCTTCCACGCCTCCGCGATGACGTGCACTCCCTCGGCGGTGTCCGGGTCGGGTGCCTCCCCGAGGGCGTCGAGCAGGCCCAGCACCTGCAGCAGCGCCGGCCCCTGGCCCCAGGGCCCCGTCTTGGCGACGGTGTGCCCCTGCCACTCCCGGGTCAGCGCCGGCTCCCAGGTGGCGGAGTAGTCGGCGAGGTCCTGACCCGTGAGCACCCCGGGCAGCACCTGCCCGTTGGAGTGCCGGAAGGCCCGGCGGGCGAAGCGGTCCACGGCCTCGGCGACAAAGCCCTGCGACCAGGCGGCACGGACCGCGTCCACCTGGGCCTCGCGGTGGCCGGCACCCTCCCCCGCGGCCACCAGTCGGTCCAGGGTGTCGGCCCAGGTCGTGTTGCGGAACAGCTCACCTGGTCGCGGCGGCCGCCCGCCGGTGAGCCAGAGGTCGGCCGAGGTGGTCCAGTCCGACTCGAACAGCTCCTGGACCGCTGCGACCGTCGCGCCCACGCGGGCGACCAACGGGTGGCCGTGCCGCGCATAGTGGCGCGCTGGAGCCAGAACTGTCGCGATCGGCATACTGCCGTGGTCCCTCAGCAGGAGGAGCCAGGCGTCCACCGCTCCCGGAGTCGCCGCCGCCAGCGGCCCGGAGCCGGGCACCCGGTCCATCCCGTGCGCACGGAAGTGCTCGGCCGTCGCGGCCGCCGGCGCCGGGCCCTGGCCGCACAGCACCCGCGGCGTCGGGTCGTCGGCGGTGGCGATGATGGCGGGCAGGTCGCCGCCGGGGCCGTTGAGGTGCGGCTCGACCAGGTGCAGCACGAAGCCACCGGCGACCGCGGCGTCGAAGGCGTTGCCGCCCTGCTCGAGCATCGCCATCGCGGTCTGGGAGGCGATCCAGTGCGTGCTGGAGACCATCCCGAAGGTGCCGGTCAGCGTGGGGCGGGTGGTGAAGTCAGCCATGAGGTCAGTCCACCACGGCCGCGACGGCCGCCGCGACAATGAACAGGGCGAGCGCCACCAGGACGATGGCCCGACGCGAGCGTGGCGTCATCAGGTGACCTTCTCCGGCAGCGGTTCGGTCGTGCCGTACTGCACGCTGAGCCAGTTGCCCCGCTCGCGCTGCAGCCGGATCCTGATGTCATTGGTGCGCATGACATAGATGGTCGCAACAAGCACCGCGATCCCGCACGTCACGGTCGCGATCAGCACGGTCCAGCGGGCGCCGAACGTCTCCCCGATCCAACCGATGAAGGGTGACCCCAAGGGAGTCCCGCCCATGAAGACGGCCATGTACAACGCCATCACCCGACCCCGCACCTCGGGCGCGACACTGAGCTGGATCATCGAGTTGGCGGTGACCATGACGGTCAGCGCGGACAGCCCCGTCGGGATCAGCACCAGGGTGTAGAAGAGGAAGTTCGGGGCCAGTCCGACGAAGAGCGTGCACAGGGAGAACAACCCCATGGCCCCCAGCAGGTAGCGCAGCCGTGGCTTCTCCCGGCGCGCCGCCAGCAGTGCTCCGCCGAGGGAGCCGATCGCCATGACCGAGCCGACGATGCCGTACTCCTCCACTCCCTTGCCGAAGGCCTCGGTGGACATCAGGGCGTTGGTGAGCTGGAAGTTCATCCCGAAGGTGCCGTGGACGAAGACCAGCGCCATGATCAGGATGATGTCGGGGCGGTGCCGCACATAGGCGATCCCCTCGCGAATGCGGCCCTTGCCCTTGGCCACCGGCGCGGGGGTGAGTTGGTCCACGTCCATGAGGAGCAGGGCGCCGATCACGGCGACGAACGACAGGGCGTTGATCAGCAGGGTGGGGCCGGTCCCGACCCAGGCGATGAGCAGTCCCGCCAGCGCCGGGCCTATCAGGCGGCCGCTGTGGAAGGAGGCACTGTTGAGGCCCACCGCGTTGGTGATCTGCGTGGGCGGCACCATCTCGGACACGAAGGCCTGCCGAGCCGGGCCGTCGACGGCGGCCGAGCAGCCCTGGATGAAGGCCAGCAGGTAGATGTGCCACAGCTCGGCCACCCCGGTCAGCACGAGCACGGCCATGGTCAGCGCCGTGAGTGCCATGAGCGACTGGGTCACGATCATGACCTGGCGCTTGGCGAACCGGTCGCTGACGGCGCCGGCGATCGGCGCGAGCAGGAGCATCGGGAGGAACTGGAGGCCGGTGACGATGCCGAGGGCCTGGGCGGAGTTGTTGGTCAGCTCGGTGAGCACCAACCAGTCCTGGGCGACGCGGCCCATCCAGGTGCCGGTGTTGGAGACGATGCCGCCGGCGGCATAGATGCGGTAGTTCTTGATCGACAGTGAGCTGAACATCGCGCTCACTGGTCAACCACCCGGTTCAGCAGCTCGCTGGCACGCGCCAGAAGGTCCTGCTCCTCATCGGTCAGGCCGTCCAGGCGCTCGGTCATCCAGGCATCACGACGCGCGCGGTGCTCGTCGAGCTGCCGCTGCCCGGCGGGGGTGAGTGAGAGCCGGACCACCCGGCCGTCCTCGCTGTCGGAGGCGCGCTCCACCAGGCCGAGCTCGACCAGCTTGCCCACGGTTCGGCTCATGCTCGGCGCACTCACCCGCTCGATCGCGGCCAGCTCGCCGGACGTGCGGGAGGACTCGGCCAGGCGGATGATCACGCTCATCTGGTGAGGGGCGACACCGCCGGTGGTCGTCTCGAAGCGCACCCGTCGCGAGACGCGCATGCAGGCGATGCGCAGGTCGTGCGCGAGCCGGGCGATGCGCTCGGGCGAGGCAGGGTCTGGCTGAGCGGGCACGGCGGTCCTTGGCTGGTGGCAGGGGGAGTCTGGCCTTTACCTTAACTCATTACCTGTGCTAACCATTCCGCCGGCCCGACGGAGCGTGACCGCGTCGCCGAGGCGCTGACCCGGGTCAGGCGCCGAGCAGCAGGCTAACCCGGGTCAGGCGCCGAGCAGCTCGCGGATGGGCTCCAGGGTGAAGTAGATCAGGAAGAGCACCGCGATGAACCACATCAGCGGATGCACCGTGCTGGCCTTTCCCCGGACCAACTTCAGGAAGACGAACCCGAGGAAGCCTGCTCCGATGCCCGCCGTGATCGAGTAGGTGAACGGCATCAGCACGATCGTCAGGAAGGCGGGGAAGGCGATCTCCAGGTCGTCCCAGGAGATCTCCTTGACCTGACGCATCATCAGGTATCCGACGACGACCAGCGCCGGTGTCGCTGCCTCGTAGGGCACCATCGTCACCAGTGGTGAGAAGAACGTCGCGAGCAGGAAGAGGCACCCGGTCACGACGGAGGCGAGCCCGGTGCGCGCCCCCTCGCCCACGCCGGTGGCGGACTCGATGTAGGAGGTGTTGCTGCTGACGCTGGCCGCACCACCGGCGGCCGCGGCGATCGAGTCGACGATCAGGATGCGGCGGGTGTTGGGCGGGTTGCCCTCCTCGTCCAGCAGGTCACCCTCGGCGCCCACCGCCACCATGGTGCCCATCGTGTCGAAGAAGTCGGCCAGCATCAGACTGAAGACGAGCAGGATCACGGTGACGATGCCGATGCGCTCGATCGAGCCGAGCAGGTTGAACTCCCCGAGCAGCCCGAAGTTCGGCAGGGTGAGCCACTGGTCGGGCACCGCAGGGATGCTCAGGCCCCACCCGGTGGGGTTGGTGACCTCGCCCTCGGCATTGGTCTGACCGCCGATGTTGAGCGTGCTCTCCAGGATCACGGCCAGCAAGGTCGCGCCGATGATGCCGTAGAGGATCGCACCGCGGATCTTCCTGGCCTGCAGCACGAGGATCGTGCACAGCCCCAGGACGAAGACGAGCGTTGGCCAGCCCGCGAGTGAGCCGGCGATACCGAGCTCGACCGGCGGGGCGCCGGCGGGCTTGCGCACGATGCCGGCGTTCACCAGACCGACGATCGTGATGAACAGGCCGATGCCCACGCTGATCGCCATCTTGAGCTGGGTCGGCACCGCGCGGAAAACCGCCTCGCGGAATCCGGTGAGCACCAGCACCAGGATGATCAGGCCCTCCAGGACCACCAGGCCCATCGCGTCGGCCCAGGTCATGCCGGGCAGGCCCGCGATCCCGAAGGTCACCACGGCGTTCAGTCCGAGTCCCGCAGCCAGACCCAACGGATAGTTCGCCACGACACCCATCAGGATCGTCAGCACGCCGGCGACCAGGGCCGTGGTCGCGGCGATGACGGCGATGTCACCACCGGCGAGGAACTCGCCCGTGCTGTCGGGCACGCTGGTCAGGATGAGCGGGTTGAGCACGACGATGTAGGCCATCGTGAAGAAGGTCGCGATGCCACCGCGGACCTCAGCCCCGACGCTCGACCCCCGCTCCCGGATCCGGAAGTAGCGGTGCAGGCCGGACTCGTTCGACGCCTTTTCGGCGGTGACAGACATGCCGCATAGATTAGGCCCATGCCAGACCAGCGCAACAGCGAGGCTGTCGGACCCGGGGACGGCCTGCCGCCGGGCCAGGCGCCGGTCGTGGCACCGGAGGCACGGATGCCGACGATCCGGATCGTGCACTGGGGGATGGTGCTCTGGGCCATCGCCCTGCTGGTGGTGCTGCTGGTGCCCGCTCTGCACCAGGGCGACCGCGCCTGGTGGGTCTGGGTCCCCGTGGCCGGCTTCAGCCTGGGAGCCATCGGGCACATCTACCTGGCCAGGGGGCGCGGCAACGCCGCCGACGCCTGACCCTCCTGGTCGGGGCGACGCCAGAGCGACGCCCAGACGGTCGGGACGACGCCAGCGCGCCGGGCCCACGCGTCAGTGCTCGACGATCTCCAGCACGCTGTCGTCCAGGACCGGTGGGTCGATGCGCTCCGGCTCGGAGCGCTCCACGTCGACCTCGCTGTGAGCACCGCATCCGTGGTCCAGGCTGACGACGCTCCCGTCGCTGGGCGACCACTCGTTGGCGCACACACCGAAAACGCTCCGGAGAGCGCCGGCCATCGGCACGAAGTAGCCACACGAGCTGCACGGGGCCGGTGCCTTACGGGCGGTGTCGGTGTCCGGCCCGTGCTCCCCGTCATACCAGCGCTGCGCGGCGGCGTCGCGGCCCTCCGGGGACAGGACGCGGGGGCGTCCCAGGCCGAGCTCGAAGAAGCCGAGCTGGTCGACATCCTCCTCGCCGGTGGCCTCGAAGCCACCCTCCAGGAACGGGTCGTCGTCGTTCTTCGGGGTCACGTCGCCGGGGCCGATGTCCCCGGGAGCCAGCCGCTCGGCATACGGCACCCAGTGCGGCGACAGGAGCGCATCCTCCCCAGCAACCAGGTGAGTCTCACTGAGCAGGGCCGAACGACCCCGCGGCGGGCGGGTCAGGGTGATCGCCCAGCGCCACCCGGGATAGGCGACGGCGGTGCAGTCGAAGTAGTGCGTGCCGACGCGGTCCTCGTCCATGACGAAGCCCACGTGGTCACCGACAGTGCCGGGCTCGGCAATGGCGACGGCGGCCTCGCGGGCCGCCTCCTCGGCGGCGGCCAGCACGGCGTCCCGCTTGGGGGATGCCATCAGGCGCCCGCCTCAAACTGGTCGGCGACGGCGCGCAGGCTCTTGGCGAGCGCGGCAGACAACCGCTTGTCGGGATAGTGGCCGCGGCGCAGGCTGTTGGAGGAGTCGTCGAGCAGCTTGATCAGATCCTCGATGACCACGGCCATCTCATCAGCAGGCTTGCGGTCGCGGACCGCGATCGACCGGGAGACCGACGGCGAGGGTTCGAGCAGCCGGACGTGCAGCGCCTGGTCACCGCGTCGCCCCTGGGCGATGTCGAACTCGACCCGTGCGCCGCGTGGCAGCGTCGTGACGCCGGTCGGGAGGACCGAGGCGTGGACATAGACGTCCTGACCCTCGTCACTGGAGAGGAAGCCGAAGCCCTTCTCCTCGTCATAGAACCTGACCTTGCCCGTGGGCACTGTGCACCTCTTAGTTCGCGTTGCATGGGGGAAGCGCTCCCAGGTTATCGTCTCGCGGCCATAAGTCCCGCCTCGAAGCCACTCTGCTTCCGTCCATCGAGCGCGTGGGACCGGAGAACCAACACCTCGGGGCTGGCGAGGACCCGATCAGGTCACGGCTCTCCGGACCAGGTCGACGATCCGGTCCTCGACGTCGGGGGTGAGCTCGGTGATGGCGAAACCGGTGGGCCACATCGGGCCGTCGTCCAGATTGGCTCGGTCCTCGAAGCTGAGCGTGGAGTATCTCGTGTCGAACTTCGACGCGGCCTGGAACAGGATCACCGTCTTGCCGTCCCGGGCATAGGCGGGCATGCCATACATGGTCTTCGGGCCCAGTTCAGGTGCCACCTCCTTGACGATCGCGTGCACCCTCTTGGCGATGACCTGGTCGTCCTCGGACATGGCCGCGATCGCCTCCAGCACGGCCTGCTCGGCCGCGGCCCCCTTCTTGGCCGCCCGCAGCTCCCTGGCCCGGTCCTTGACCGCCTGGCGCTCCTCGGCGGACAGCTTCGTCGTGTCCTCGCCCCTGCCTGCCATGATGCTTCCTCTCGTGTGGTGGATGTGGTCCCTACGCTAGGGCGACCGACCGACGGCTGCTTCTCGGATCCTGATCGACCGCTCACGCGCGGGTGCGCGCCGGTCCACCTCAGGCGGCCAGCGCCGCGTCGAGCACGTTCTCGTCCACCCGCTCGCTGGCCCGCACCAGGGCCGCATAGGCACCCCCGGCAGCCATCAGCTCGTCGTGGGAGCCCCGTTCCTGGATCTCACCGTGGTCCAGCACCACGATCTGGTCGGCGGTCCGCACCGTCGAGAGGCGGTGGGCGATGGTGATGACCGTGCGCCCCTCCCCCAGCTCGTCCAGGGCCCGTTGCACCGCAAGCTCGGTGCGGGTGTCCAGGGCACTGGTCGCCTCGTCGAGGATCAGCACGCGCGGGTTGCGCAGCAGCGTGCGGGCCAGCGCCAGGCGCTGCTGCTCGCCACCGGAGAAGCGGTGCCCGCGAGCGCCGACCACCGTGTCGTAACCCCGGGGCAGGGCCTCGATCACCTCGTGGATCTGCGCGGCCCGCGCCGCCGCCTCCACCTGCTCGTCGGTCGCGTCCGGGTTGCCGAAGCGCAGGTTCTGCAGGACGGTGTCGTGCAGCAGATAGGTCTCCTGCGAGACCACCCCGACCACGCCCGCACGCTGCTCGGAGGTCAGGTCCCGCAGGTCGATGCCGTCCAGGGTCACCCGTCCCTCGGTCGGGTCATAGAGCCGGCTGACCAGGGAGGCGAGCGTGCTCTTGCCCGAGCCGGTGGCTCCGACGATCGCCAGGTGGGTGCCGGCTGGGACCGTGAGGTCGACGGCCCGCAGGGCGTCGTGATCCCCGTCCGTATGCCGAAAGGTCACCTTCTCGAGGCAGACCCGGCCCTCGGCATACTCCCGTGGGTAGTGCGCCGGCTCCGCCGGCTCGGGGACCTCGGCGGTGAGGTCCAGGTATTCGAAGATGCGGCTGAACAGGGCCATCGAGGCGGTCACCTGGACGCCCATGGTCAGCAGCCCCATGACTGGGCGGAAGATGCCGGCCTGCAGGGCGATGAAGGCGACCAGCGTGCCGATGGTGATGCCCTCTGAGGTGACCGGCAGGCCGGCGATCAGATAGATCAGTGCAGGGATGACCGCGAAGATGATGCCCATCGTCGCAGTGCGCCATCGGCCGGCGATCTGCGCGGCGACCTCCAGCTCGAGCAGGTCATCGGAGGCACGGAAGAAGCGGTCGGCGAGGGCGGGTCCGGCACCGAGGGTCTTGCTCAGGCGGGCGCCGCTGACCGACAGTGACTCCTCGACCTGGCCGTGCAGGCCGGCGAGCGCCTTCTGCCGCTGCTCCGTGGCCCGACGGCGCAGCCTGGCCACGGAGCGGCTGAGCAGCACCGCGGGCGGGATGACCACGAGGGAGAGCAACGCAAGCTGCCAGCTGAGGGCGACCATCGCGATGAGCGTGCCCACGACGGTGGCGATATTGCCGGCCAGGTTGGTGGCGGTCGAGGTGACCACGCCCTGCAGCCCGGAGATGTCGTGGGTCAGGCGCGACTGCACCTCTCCCCCACGGGTGCGGGTGAAGAAGGACAGTGACTGCTGCTGCAGGTTCCTGAACACCGCGGTGCGCAGGCTGTGCATGATCCGCTGGCCGACGGTCGTGGACATCCAGGTCTGCACGACACCGAGCACGGCGTTCACGGCTGCCACCCCGATCATCGCGGCGACCAGGACGAGCAGCAGCCGGACGTCCTGGTGCGGGATGGCGTCATCGACCAGGGCCTTGGCCAGGAACGGGGTGGCCAGGCCCAGGACGGAGCTGGTCACGATGATCGCCAGCACGGTCAGCAGGGTGAGGCGGTGCGGGCGGAAGAGGGTGAGGACCCGGGCGGCGCTCACCGGGTGGGCGGCCAGCTGGGCGGTGTCCTTGGGGTCGCGGCGGGCGCCGCCGTGGCGGCCTCCCCCGGTGCGGGGTGCGGAGTCAAAGGTGGCGTCCATGGGCACCCCTCCTTTCATCTCTGGTGGCCGGTCATCGGTGCCGGCCCGGTCGTAGACAGATGATGAGGTTACCACATTATATGTCTGCCTCAGAACTCTGCTAGGGTTCTCGGTGGCGCCGACCCTGGCGTGCGGCCGGGCCGGGCGCCCAGCCACGGGCCCGCAGAAGGAAGACACAGATGCGTCACCACGAGAGCAACCCGATCGACCCGGAGGCCTCCGAGCTGGAGCTGATCCAGCACCTGGCCCGCCACCTGCGCCGCGGGTCCGCGGTGGAGACCGCACCTTGGGGCCTGTCCCCGCACCAGGCGCGGGCGCTGGGCGTGATCGCCCGCACTGAGGGCCGGCGGCGCCGATCGCCCGAGGGCGACCAGGGGCGCGGCCTGCGCCTGGGCGCCCTGGCGGAGTGGTTGCACATCGCGCCCCGCTCGGCGACCGAGGTCGTGGACGCACTGGAGGAGCTCGGCCTGGCCCTGCGGGCTCCGGACCCCGCGGACCGACGGGCGGTGCTCGTCGGGCTGACCGACCGCGGCCGCCAGGTCGCCCACGAGATCCGGGCCGCCCGCAGGGCCCAGACCGAGACGATCCTGGACGAGCTCAGCGCGCAGGACCGCGCTCAGTTGCGTGCCTCACTCCTCACCCTGCTCGAGGCGGCCACCCGCTGACCGGAACCCGCGCGCGACGGCCGAGTGACGGCATACGGCCTGGGCCCCGCACCCCGATCGGTGCGGGGCCTCGCGCTCGACCCTCAGACGCCGACCTCGTCCTTGGACACGGCGCGGTCACCGTCCGCGCTCAGCCCGCCGAGCGGGCCGAACTCGTAGGCCAGCTCCGAGTGCTCCGACAGGTCAACCCCGCGCTCCTCGTCCTCGGCGGAGACGCGGAAGCCGACCGTCCGGGCGATGGCCAGGGCGATCAGGAGCGTCATGACACCGGTGAAGGCGACGGTGAACACGGTCGCCACCACCTGGGCGGTCAGCTGCTCGATCCCGCCGCCATAGAACAGCCCACCACCGACGCCGTCGACCGGCATGGCCAGGAAGCCGATCCCGACCGTGCCGATGAGTCCGGCGACCAGGTGCACACCGACCACGTCCAGCGCGTCGTCATAGCCGAAGCGGTACTTCAGACCCACGGCGAGGGCCGCTCCCGCGCCCGCGACAGCACCGAGGGCGAGCGAGCCCAGCGGGCTCAATGAGGCACACGCCGGGGTGATCGCGACCAGACCGGCGACGACACCGGAGGCGGCGCCCAGCGAGGTCGGGCGACCGTCGCGCACCCGCTCCACCAGGAGCCAGCCGAGCATCGCCGCAGCGGGGGCGACCAGCGTGTTGACCCAGATCAGGGCGGCCTCCCCCGTCGAGCCGGCAGCCCCGCCGTTGAAGCCGAACCAGCCGAACCAGAGCAGCGCGGCACCGATCATCACCAGCGGCACGTTGTGCGGGCGGTGGAAACCCCGGGCCCAGCCGGCCCGGCGTCCGAGCACGTAGACCAGGACCAGCGCCGCCACGCCGGCGTTGATGTGCACCACGGTGCCGCCGGCGAAGTCGATCGCCTCCCCGAACCTCCGGCCGATCGCGCCGTCGGCCGAGAGCAGGCCACCTCCCCACACCATGTAGGCCAGCGGGCAGTAGACCAGCGTCACCCAGACGGGGACGAAGGCGACCCAGGCGCTGAACCGGGTCCGGTCGGCCACCGCGCCCGAGATCAGGGCGACGGTGATGATCGCGAACGTGGCGGCATACCCGATGCCGATCAGGTCGCCCGTGCCGACGTGCTCAGACAGGCCGAGGTCGGCCGTCGGGTCGCCGACCAAGCCGCCGAGGATCTCCGGGGCGGAGGTCATGCCGAAGCCCCACAGGACCCACACCACCCCGACGAGCCCGATCGAGACGAAGCTCATCATCATCATGTTGAGGGCGGCCTTGGCCCGCGCCATGCCGCCGTAGAAGAACGCGAGCCCGGGCGTCATCAGCAGCACGAGCGCCGCGGACACCATCACCCAGACGTCTGTCGCCGTCAGTTCCATGTCGTGCCTCCAGATCCGGGGCGCGACCTGGAGCCGCGCCGGTGGAGGCAGTCAACGGCCTCGGTGTTTCCGCCGCGCGGCGATCCTGTTTCGGCCGTGTGTCGATCGTTACGGCCGTGTGAACGCCTCGGGCGCCCCTGCGCTCGGTCAACAAGAAACGCGGGTCACCGTGCGCTCGGTCACCGACAAACTCGGGTCACCGTGCGCTCGGTCAACAAGAAACGCGGGTCACCGTGCGCTCGGTCACCGACAAACTCGGGTCACCGTGCGCTCGGTCAACAAGAAACGCGGGTCACCGTGCGCCCGGTCGGGTGGGAGTGGTCAGGAGAGGAGGGCGTGGCAGCGGGTGAGGCGGTCCAACCACCAGTCGCGCCGTTCACCGGTGAGTTCTCGCCCCGCCAGCCCAGGCTGCTCGTCGGCGCGGACCATCGCGAGGGCGTCCGCGACGGTGATCACCCCGCCCGACGGCAGGAGCGGGCGCTCGGCGACGTCCGCGTCAAGGAGGCCGACGGTGCCGAGCCCGCAGGCAAAGTCCAGCTCGGGCAGTGCCGCGGCCAGCGCCACGCCGGCAGCGATCCCGACCGAGCTGTCGATCGCGCTGGACACGACCGCGGGCAGTCCGCACTGAGCCACGATCTGCAGGGCGGAGGCCACCCCGCCCAGCGGCGCGACCTTGACCACGACCAGGTCGGCCGCGCCCTCGCGCGCCACCCGGAGCGGGTCCTCGGCCTTGCGGACGGACTCGTCGGCGGCGATCGGCACGTCCACCCCGTCGCGGGCCAGCAGCAGCCGCAGCTCCGCGAGCTCGCTCACCTCGGCGCAGGGCTGCTCCGCATACTGCAGGTCGTATGCCGACAGTCGGCTCAGTGCCTCCCTCGCCTGGTCCACCGTCCAGGCCGCGTTGGCATCCACCCGGATGTGTGCCGACGGCCCCAGCTGGGCTCGCACCTCAGCGACCCGGGCGACATCGTCGTCCACGCTCTGCCCGCGCTCGGCGACCTTGACCTTGGCCGTCCGGCAGCCGTCGAAACCAGCGAGCACCTCCGCCACCCGCTCCGGCGGCACGGCGGGCACGGTGGCGTTGACCTCGACCCGGTCCCGAACCGGCTCCGGCCAGGCCTCCCAGGCCGACTCCAGGCCTGCGGCGAGCCACCTGCGGGCCTCGGCGTCGGCATACTCCGGGAACGGTCCGAACTCGCCCCAGCCGCTCGGCCCCCGGAACAGGACGGTCTCCCGCACCTCGATGCCCCGGAAACGGACGCGCATCGGGAGGGCCACCGGTGTCGCGACAGCAAGCAGCTCGGGCAGGTCAGGGATCACGCACACAGCGTAGGACCGGCGATCGGGGACGGGTGTCGGTGGTCCCTGCCAGCCTGGTGGGCACCAACGAGAGGTGAGGACATGGCACTGAAGTGGTACACAACCGTGATCGACTGCGCAGACCACCGGGCACAGGGCCGCTGGTGGGCGCAGGTCCTGGACTGGGTGATCGCCTTCGACTCCGAGGACGAGGTCGTGCTCGTCCCCCAGCACGCGCTCGAGGAGCCGGCCGCGGTCCCCGACCTGGCGAGCTGGATGCGGCGCGGACAGGGGCTGGTCTTCGTCCCGGTGCCGGAGGGCAAGCAGGTCAAGAACCGTCTGCACCTGGACCTGGCGCCGCACTCCAGCCAGGATCGGGACGCCGAGATCCAGCGGCTTCTCGACCTGGGCGCGCAGACGGTCGAGGTCGGGCAGGACACTAGCGAGGTCACCTGGACCGTGCTCGCAGACCCCGAGGGCAACGAGTTCTGCGTCCTGTCCAGCCGCGACCAGTGAGGGCGTGCGGGGTCATGGCGCGAGCCAGGTGCCCGCCGGTTTGCCGCGCTGGCTAACCTGAGCCGCGTGAGCGAGCAGACGAGCCAGCCAGCCGACGCGTTCGACCCGACCCGGTGGGAGGTCGTCGAGGGCTTCGAGTTCACCGACATCACCTACCACCGAGCCCGCGAGGTCGGGGCGGTGCGCATCGCCTTCGACCGGCCGGAGGTGCGCAACGCCTTCCGGCCGCACACGGTGGACGAGCTCTACCGTGCGCTGGACCACGCCCGGATGACCCCGGACGTCGGCGTCGTGCTCCTCACCGGCAACGGGCCGAGCCCGAAGGACGGCGGGCACGCGTTCTGCTCCGGAGGGGACCAGCGGATCCGTGGTCGCTCGGGTTATCAGTATGCCGAGGGAGACACTGCGGACACCGTGGACCAGGCGCGGGTCAAGGCTGCCGGGGGGCGTCTGCACATCCTGGAGGTGCAACGGCTGATCCGCACCATGCCGAAGGTCGTCGTCGCCGTCGTCAATGGGTGGGCCGCCGGTGGCGGGCACTCGCTGCACGTCGTCTGTGACCTCACCATCGCCTCGCGCGAGCACGCGCGTTTCAAGCAGACCGACGCCGACGTGGGCAGCTTCGACGCCGGCTACGGCTCGGCCTACCTCGCGCGGATGGTGGGCCAGAAGTTCGCCCGGGAGATCTTCTTCATGGGTCGCACCTACGACGCCGAGCAGATGCACCAGATGGGTGCGGTCAACCTGGTCGTGGACCACGCCGACCTGGAGCAGGAGGCGCTCACGGTCGCCAGGGAGGTCATGGGCAAGTCGCCGACGGCGCAGCGGATGCTGAAGTTCGCGTTCAACCAGATCGACGACGGCCTGATGGGGCAGCAGGTGTTCGCCGGCGAGGCGACCCGACTGGCCTACATGACCGATGAGGCCGTCGAGGGCCGGGACGCCTTCCTCGAGCGCCGGGATCCGCAGTGGGGCCCGTTCCCGTGGTACTTCTGAGCCGCCGGTCACCGATGGTGATCTGTCCGGTCGCCGATGGTGGCCGGTCCCGTCGCCGACCGATGGGCAAACCCAGGGAACGTTTCCGCAGCTGATGAGGTTTTGAGGGCTGGTGGGATCTGTCATCGGCCGTGCGTCGTGGGACAATCCTGGATAAGGAACCCGTTTTTTCATCGTTTGGGGAGGAACCCGATCATGCGCCGTGCCCTTGTGACCGCCCTGGCTGTCCCGGTCCTGCTGCTGTCCGCGTGCGGCAGCGATGAGCCCGAGGTCGAGGACGCCACGACCTCGGAGACCGAGGAGGTCACGGAGGAGGCTCCGGCCACCGAGGAGCCCGCGGAAGAGACCACCGATGCGGCTCCCACGACCGAGGAGCCGACCGATGCGGCTCCCACGACCGAGGAGCCGGCCGAGGACAGCGAGACGACTGAGGCTCCCGGCGACGACGCCGAGACCACGCAGGCCCCCGGTGCCGGCGGCGAGGGTGAGGGCGGTGCCGACGGTCAGGCCGCAGCGGACCGTGCCAAGGAGTGGCTGGTCGCGTTCGTCAACGCCGAGGAGTCGGTCTGCGACATGATGATGGACCTCGACAGTGAGGGCCCGATGGTGGACAACCAAGCGCACTATGACGTGTGCGTCTCGACCTTCCCCTCCCAGGCCGGAGAGCTGTTCGGTGACACCCCGGAGCTCGCCGGCATCATCGAGTCGATGGAGATCAAGGGTGCCGATGTGCAGGGCGACACCGCGGTCATTGACAAGGACAACTTCTCCCAGCTCTTCGCCGAGGGCATGGGCAACCAGGTCATCACCCTGCAGAAGTTCGACGGCGAGTGGCTGATCGACATGAACGAGAGCTTCAACTGATCTGCTGACACCAGTTGATCGGCGCGCTGTGAGCCGGACCTCCGTGCGGGATCCGGCTCACTGCTGCGTGATGCGTAATCTGGCCACGTGACTCCCCTGTCCCCCGCACCACCCCCTGCACCTCGTGGTGCTCTCCCCGACCTGCTGCAGTCCGTTGAGCAGTCGCTAGCCGGAGCCGGGGTGACCCTGACCACGTCCGGGTCCACGGGCCACCCCAAGCGGGTCGCGATCTCCGCGGAGGCCCTGCACGCCTCGGCCCTGGCCACCGCTGAGCGGGTCGGCGGGCACGGTCACTGGCTGCTGGCGCTGCCGACCGACCACATCGCTGGCTGGCAGGTCGTGGCCCGTTCGGTCCTGGCGGGCACGGTGCCGGCGCGGTTGGACGGTCCGTTCACGGTCGAGGCGTTCATCTCGGCGGCGGCCGGCGTCACCGGTGCCCCGCGCCTGGTGTCGCTCGTGCCCACCCAGCTGCTCCGACTCCTGGATGATCCGGCGGGCCGGTCCGCCGTGGCCGACTTCGACGCCGTGCTGGTCGGAGGAGCCGCGCTGCCCACCCCGGTGCTGCAGCGCGCCGAGGCTGCCGGGGTCTCGATCCACCGGACCTACGGCATGACCGAGACCTCGGGTGGGTGTGTGTATGACGAGACTCCCCTGAGCGGGGTGCAGGTCACCCTGGACGAGGGCCGGGTGCTGTTGGGCGGTCCGGTTCTGGCCCGTGAGTATCTCGGCGACCCCACCCTCACCGCGGAGCGCTTCACCACCGACAGTTCCGGACAGCGCTGGTTCCGGACCGACGACGTGGGCGAGCTCGACGTGAGCGGCCGGCTCCGACTGCTGGGCCGGGCCGATGACGTCATCAACACCGGAGGCCTCAAGGTCGCGCCCCGCCCCGTGGAGGACGCCCTGACCGGCCTGTCCGAGGTCCGGGAAGCGCTGGTGCTCGGCGTCCCGGACCCGGAGTGGGGCCAGCGGGTGGCGGCCGTGCTCGTCCCCCAGCTGCCGTCGGCTCCTGCCAGGCGACCGAGCACCGAGGCGGTCCGTGACCTGCTGCGTGACCAGTTGCCGACACACGCGCTTCCGCGGCAGGTGGTGTGGCTGGAGCAGCTTCCGGTGCTGCCCTCCGGCAAGCCCGACCGGGGGGCGCTGAGGACGTTATGTGCAGGTGAGAGTGGCACAATGGGCCCCTACCGCGGTTCCGCGGGCGTGAACTGAATCCGGAGGGAGACCCGTTGCTCAGGGTGGCGTTGTCCGTGGCCGTGCTGGCCTTCACCGTCTACTGCGTCGTGGACGCTGTGCAGACGGAGGAGGACAAGGTGCGGGGACTGCCCAAGCTCGTGTGGGTCGTGATCACGCTGCTGGTGCCGGTCGCCGGTGGACTCAGCTGGCTCATCGCAGGCCGGCCACGCGGCATACTGCAGCCCCGGTCGGGCAACAGCGGGCCGCGCGGCCCCCGTGGGCCGGACGACGACCCCGACTTCCTGCGGGGCATCTGAGCCGGTGGCGAGTTACGCACAGTGGGCCGCCGGATCGCGGCCCCGGACCTTCCCTGCCGCCGTTGCCCCGGTCGTCGTCGGCACCGGCTCGGCGCACGCGCTCGGCCACTCAGACCTGGGTCTGGCGCTGCTCGCGCTGCTGGTCTCACTGAGCCTGCAGATCGGCGTCAACTACGCCAACGACTACTCCGACGGCATCCGCGGCACCGACGAGTCCCGGGTGGGACCCATCCGCCTGGTCGGGCAGCGCCTGGCCGATCCTGCCAATGTCAAGCTCATGGCGTTCCTGTGGTTCGGCGTCGCGGCCGTGTGCGGGCTGGCGCTGGTCGCGCTGTCCACCACGTGGGTGCTGCTGCTGGTCGGCGCGCTGGCGATCGTGGCAGCCTGGCGCTACACCGGTGGTTCGAAGCCCTATGGCTATCGCGGGCTGGGCGAGGTGATGGTCTTCATCTTCTTCGGGCTGGTCGCGGTGCTGGGCACCACCTGGACCCAGGTCAAGGACCTCGACCTCGCCTCGTGGGCGGCTGCGACCGGGGTCGGCGCGATCACCTGCGCGATCCTGGTGGCCAACAACCTGCGTGACATCCCCGGCGACACCGCCGCGGGCAAGCGCACGCTGGCGGTCCGACTCGGCGATGGCCGCACCCGGGTGCTCTATGTCGTGCTGATCACGCTGCCGCTGCTGGCCACCGCCGCGGCGGCCCTGGTCCACCCCTGGACCCTCTTGGCCCTGGCGGCTGCACCGCTGGCCTACCTGACGGTCCGGCCGGTGCTGCAGGGGGCCCGGGGCCGTGCCCTAGTGCCGGCGATCGGCCGCACCGGGCTCTACCAGATGGGCTTCTCCACGCTGCTCACGATCGGTCTGGCCCTCTCCGCCTGACCGGGCACTGCATCGCCTGCTCGCGTCAGCGGCCGCCCTTTTGCGTGCCGCGGCACTCATTTCAGCGGCCCCCCTCGCGTCAGCCACCAGCCGCCTCACTCAGCGCCCCCCTCGCGTCAGCCACCAGCCGCCTCACTCAGCGGGCCCCTCGCGTCAGCGGCCGCGCTTTTGCGTGCCATGGCACTCATCTGGGCGGCCAGGGCCTCTGCCGGCGGGGTCCTCAGCGGTGGTCCTCGTCCTCGGCCTCTTCGTCGGTGCGTTCGTCGTCCAGCTTGCGGGCCTTGCGGGCACGGTTCTCCTCGACCCTGGCCTCGATCTTTCGGGCGGCCTCCTCACGGGGGCCGGCCAGGACGAAGAACGAGGTCACCATCGAGATCATCGCGGCGCCCACGGCGGCCAGGATCGGATCGAGGCCAACCAGGACCAGGATCAGCATCACGACCAGGAACAGGCCGAGGCGGTAGATCGAGTACTTGAGCACGGCTCAGATCCCCGAGTAGGAGTGCCAGCCGACGAAGAAGGTGTTGACGATCGTGTAGTTGATCAGGATGCAGCCAGCACCGGCGACGGCCAGCCAGGTGGCCTTGCGCGGGTGCCAGCCGGACGTGGCCCGAGCGTGCAGGTAGGCGGCGTAGACCACCCAGATCACGAAGGTCCACACCTCCTTGGGGTCCCAGCCCCAGTAGCGGCCCCAGGCCTGCTCGGCCCAGATCGCACCGGCGATGAGCGTGAAGGTCCACAGCGGGAAGGCCACGATGTGGATGCCGTAGGTGATCCGCTCCAGCGAGGGCGAGGAGGGCAGGGCGGCGAGCCAGCCGGGGACCTCGCCCTTGTGCTCGGCGCGGTCCTTGGCCAGGTAGAGCAGCGCCAGCGCACAGCCGATGACGCACAGCGCGACGGACAGGGTGGCGACGGAGACATGGATGACCAGCCAGATCGAGTTGAGCGAGGGCATCAGCTGGGAGGCCTCGGTGTACCAGCTCAGCTTCGCCGCGCCCAGGATCAGCAGGACCGGCAGCGTGACGAAGAGCCCCAGCCACAGCCGATCCTTGCGCAGCGCCCACGCCGAGTAGACGACGAGCGTGAACATCGCCGCAGCCACCGCGAACTCGTACATGTTGCCCAGCGGCGCGCGGCTCACCGACAGTCCACGCAGGGCGATCCCGGCGATGAGAGCGAAGGTCGCCAGCCAGGTCACCTGCAGCCCGATGACGCCCCAGCGGCGCGATGGCGCCGGCTCCACCTCGGGCGGAGTCAGGACCGCGACGGATCCGCTCTGCTCGGCGGATCCGACCGCGGAGTCCGCCGTTGCCTGGGCGTCGGTGGACCGGCTCCGGGCACGTGTGCCGGTCACGGCGAGGTGGCCGGCGAACGCCAGCATCGCCACAGTGAGGAGCACCATGCTCGCCCACACGGCGATGTCGGAGGCCTGCGCCAGGGTCTGGTTGGTCATGCGGTGTCCTTCGTCGCAACAGCTGTTTCGATGTCCTCGACGATACGGTCGAGATAGTCCTGCAGGTTGGGGTCGGAGCCCTTGGCCAGGCCCGCGATCGTCAGTCCAGTATGCCGCTCGCCGGGCCCCCCGCCGCCCTCACCCGGGCGGGTGACTCGCACGAAGACGCGGCGGCGCTTGACGGTGAGCATGGTGATCAGTCCGCCCAGGAGCACGATCGAGCTGATCAGCACCGGGATACGCCCGGGATCGTGGCGCACCACCAGGCCTCCCCAACGGATCACATCCTCGAAGACGATGGTGCCGCGATCGCCGGGCAGTTCCATGGTGTCGCCGGGCCGCAGCAGGAGGCGGGAGAGCTCGTCCTCCTCGGTCACCAGCTGTTCCATCTGGGCGGTGTCCAGGGTGTAGACCGACTGCGGCCGCCCGCCCGGGAACAACGTCCCCTCGTAGACGCCGAGCAGCAGGGCGGGGTCGACCAGTCCGGGGAAGTCCGACACCGGTCCCGCGTCGGCGAACCGCAGGGTCGGGAGGAAGACACCGTAGAACCCGAGCTGCGGGTCGGCGGCCGGGATCTTGATCGCGCCGGTGGAGGCGTAGTTGTCGTCCTGGGGCAGGAAGGGGGTGGTGAAGGTGCCGAGCGAGGTGCCCTCCCCGTCCGTGACCGAGGTGACGGTGGCATAGCCGTTGCCGAGCAGGTAGACCGAGGTGCCCCCGAAGTGCAACGGGTTGTTGACCCCGAAGACCCGCTCCTGCTCGGGGGCGCCGGGCTCGGCCGTCGTCGTCGCCGTTGCCTCGAAGAGGCGGGGTGCACCGAACTGGGCGCCTCCGGCATCGGTCTCGAACTCCACGTCGAGCCGGTCGATCCGCAGTGAGAACGGGTCGATCGATCCCTCGTCCACCCAGGGCCCGGTCTGCAGGGTGTCGTAGCGCCCGGCCTGGCTGGTGAACGTCTCACCCTCGGGGAGGATCACCTCCGCGCGCCAGCCCCACAGGTGCCCGACCGCCACCGAGACGATCACGGCGAGCAGGGAGATGTGGAAGACCAGGTTGCCGGTCTCCTTGAGATAGCCGCCCTCGCTGGCCACCTCGCGCTCTCGGCCCTCCTCTGGCCTGCGTATGCGGAGGCGCCGCCTGCTTAGCACCGCGCGGGTGGCTGCCAGCACCACCTCGGGGTCTGCTGACAGTTCGGTGGTGGCGTGGGCCTCCAGCCGGGTCAGGTTGCGGGGTGCCCGCGGCGGGAGGGCACGCATCGCGCGCCAGTGCACCCCGGCCCGCGGGATGATGCAGCCGATGAGCGAGACCATCAGCAGCAGGTAGATCGCGGCGAACCAGGGCGATGAGTAGACGTCGAAGAAGCCGAACCGGTCCAGCCACTCCCCCAGGGTCGGGTTGTTGCGGATGAACTCGTTGACGCGGGGCGGGTCGACGCTGCGCTGCGGCCAGATCGAACCGGGGACGGCAGCGACCGCGAGCAGCATGAGCAGCATCAGCGCCGTGCGCATGCTGGTCAACTGCCGCCACATCCAGCGCAGCCAGCCCACCAGGCCGAGCCTCGGCTGGGTGATCGGCTCGTGGGCCGGTCCCCTCTTGGTCTGGGTCACCTACAGCACCGTCCGGAAGTCACTGATGAGTCTGGTCTGGATCCAGGTGGTGATGCCGTCCCAGACACCCGTGACCATGAGCAGCCCGAGAACGATCAGGATCGCGCCGCCCACGGTGGAGATGAGACGGTGCCGGTCCCGCAACCAGCGGGACAGCCGGCTGACCCACCCGAGGCCGGCGGCGACCAGCAGGAACGGGATCCCCAACCCGAGGCAGTAGGCGATAGCGAGCACCGTGCCACGCAGGATCGTGGCGCCGTCGGGCGCCAACGAGCCGCCCAGGGTCTGGATGGCCGCGAGCGCCGGGCCCGTGCAGGCCGTGAACCCGAGGCCGAAGACGACACCCAGCAGGGGCGCCCCGGCCAGACCTGCTGTGGGCCGCCAGCGCGGGCCGAGCGAGGTGCTGGGGTTGAGCACCATCACCAGGCCCAGCACGATCACCAGGGCACCTCCGACCCGCAGCAGCAGGTTCTGGTGCTGCTGCAGGCTCAGCGCGAGGCCGGAGATCACCACGCTCATGACGATGAAGACCGCGCTGAAGCCGGCCACGAACAGCGCCGCACCGAGCAGCAGACGACCGCGCCCGCCCCGCTCGGTGGCTTCGGGTGACATGCCGCCCAGGTAGCCCAGGAACCCTGGGACCAGGGGCAGCACACAGGGCGAGGCAAAACTGACCAGGCCGGCGAGCGCCGCCACGGCCAGCGCGGCCAGGAGCGGGCCGCTGAGGACGAGTTCGCTCACGAGTCGAGCACGTCCTCAACCAGCCCCTGCAGGGTGGCCTCGTTGACCTGGCCGGCGACCCGGGCCGCAACTCTTCCCTCGGCATCGAGCACCAGCGTCGTCGGCCGGGGATTGGCCATCCCCTGCAGGTCGAGCAGTGTCTGGCCGCCGTCGTCGGCCAGTGAGGGGTAGGGCATCTCGTAGGTGCGCTCGAAGGCCAGCGCAGCGCTCGCGGAGTCGCGGTCGTTTACGCCTATGAACTGCACCGGGGCACCCGCCTCCTCGAAGTGGGCGTGGGCGGCCTTCAGGTCGGGGACCTCGGCCACGCAGGGCGGGCACCACGAGCCCCACACGTTGATGACCAGGACGTCACCGCGGGCCTCCGTGGACGACCACGGCTCGAGCTGCACCTCCCCGGTCTCTGGGTCGGTCCCGGTGATCAGGTCTCCCTCGAGCTCGATCGTCATCGTCCGGTCCTCCGGCGCCACCTGCTCGACGGTGCCGTCGCCGGAGACGTAGCCCTCCTGGTTGCCGTCCCGCGCCTGCGCGCTGATGGTGTTGCCACCCTCACTGCAGCCCGCGGCGACCAGGGAGAGGGCGAGCAGGGCACCAGCCAGTCGGGTCGCCCGCCTCACGTCCCCGCCCCCGGGGCCGCGACGCTCAGCAGGTCACTAGCCGGCTCGGCGTAGTCGATCGCCGTCGGCTCGTCGTCCACATAGGTGAAGGTGGTGACCGAGGCGAGGGTGCACTGCCGCTGCCGCGGGTTGTGCCACAGCCGGCGGCCCTCGACGGCACGGCGCAACGTCTCGATGGGGAGCTGGTGGCTGACCAGCACCGCCTCGTGGCCACTAGCCGCCCGCCGAGCGGCCTCGACTGCAGCGAGCATGCGCGAGGCGATGTCGCGATAGGGCTCGCCCCAGGACGGCTTCATCGGGTTGGTCAGGCGGCGCAGGTTCTGCCAGCGCACCAACTGTCGCGGGTCGGAGCCGACCGTGCTGCCCTCGAAGGTGTTGCCAGCCTCGATCAGCCGCTCGTCGGACCCGATCTCGAGCCCGAGGACCCGTCCGGTCGGGGCCGCGGTCTGCTGCGCGCGCTCCAGCGGAGAGGCGCTCAGATGCACGACGTCGCGCCCGTCCATGAACTCCGCGACCCGCTCCGCCATCTGCTCTCCCAGCGGGGACAGGCGATAGCCAGGCAGACGTCCATAGAGGACTCGACCCGGGTTGTCGACCTCGCCGTGGCGCACCACGTGGACGAGGGTGCGGCTGCCTCCGATCATGCCCGAGATTGTCCCATGCGACCCTGAGCGAATCCGCAGTCCCCGACCGAGCGCACCCAGACCTGACATCCCACCCCACCGAGCGCACCCAGACCTGACATCCCACCCCACCGAGCGCACCCAGACCTGACAGGCGGTCCGGGCACGGCGCCCGGTCGAGTCCAAACTCAAGCGCCCACGCGCCCGGTCGAGTCCAAACTCAAGCGCCCACGCGCCCGGTCGAGTCCAAACTCAAGCGCCCACGCGCCCGGTCGAGTCCAAACTCAAGCGCCCACGCGCCCGGTAGGAGTTGGGGGGGGTGGTCAGCCGATGTCGGCCACGGCACCGGGCAGCGCCGCGAGGATCGTCTCCACGGCCTCGTCATCCAGCGCCGCTGACACGAACCAGGTCTCGAACGCACTCGGGGGCAGATGCACGCCGCGGCGCAGCATGCCGTGGAAGAACCTGCCGAAGGCGGCGGTGTCCTGGTCCTGGGCATCGGTGTAGTTGCGCACCTCGGGCTCGCGCAGGAAGACACTGAACATCGACCCGGCCCACTGGATGCGGTGCGGCACGCCGACGCGGGTAAACTCCTCGGTGACCGCCCCTGCGATCGTGTGCGCCACCTCATCCATCCGGGCATAGACCTCGGGTGTGCACAACCGCAGGGTGGCGACGCCGGCGGCGCTGGCGACCGGGTTTCCCGACAGGGTGCCCGCCTGATACACGGGGCCCTCCGGTGCCAGGAGCGCCATCACGTCCGCTCGCCCACCGAAGGCCGCGGCCGGGAATCCCCCGCCCATCACCTTGCCGAAGGTGAACAGATCTGGCGAGCCCTCGGCATACGGCCCCTCGAGACCGAACCATCCGGCCCGGCTGCACCGGAACCCGGTCATCACCTCATCGGAGATGAGCAGTGCCCCGTGCTCACGGGTCACCCGGCGCAGTTCCTCGGTGAAGCCCGGCTGGGGCGGGACCACCCCCATGTTGCCCGGGCAGGCCTCGGTGATGACGGCCGCGATCTCGGTGCCCCGCTCAGCGAACGCGGCCTTGAGCGCAGCGACGTCGTTGTAGGGCACCACGATCGTCTCGGCAGCGCTACTGGCCGGGACTCCCGCCGAGTCCGGCAGCGCGAACGTGGCCAGTCCCGAGCCGGCGGAGGCCAGCAGCGAGTCGACGTGGCCGTGATAGCAGCCGGCGAACTTCACGATCACGCTGCGGCCGGTGAAGCCACGGGCCAGCCGGATCGCACTCATCGTGGCTTCGGTGCCGGAGTTGACCAGGCGCACCTGCTCGACCGGCTCGACCCGGGAGACGATCTCCTCGGCGAGGGCTACCTCGTGCTCGCTCGGCGTGCCGAAGCTGAACCCGTCGGCCGCTGCCGTCCGCACGGCCTCGAGGACGTCGGGGTGCGCGTGGCCCAGGATCATCGGACCCCAGCTGGAGACCAGATCGACATAACGCCGGCCATCGGCATCGGTCAGCCAGGGGCCGGAGGCCGAGCGCATGAAGCGCGGCGTGCCGCCGACCGAGCGGAAGGCCCGGACCGGGGAGTTCACCCCTCCTGGGATCACGTGGCGGGCGCGGGTCAGCAGCTCCTCCGAGGCGGGGGCCTCGTCCGGATAGTTGGTGGTGCTCAACAGTCTCCCTCTGTCACGTCGATCGAGTCGACAACTCGTGTCATGGCGTGGCCCAGTGCCTCAAACTCCTCAGGCGTCAGCCGGTCGATGAGGATCCGCCGCACGTCCGAGACGTGCACCTCGGCCAGTTCCTCCAGCTTGGCACGACCTGCTGGGGTCAGGCTGAGCTCGACCCCGCGTCGGTCCTCGCGCACCGCGTGGCGCTGCACCCAGCCAAGTCGCTCCAACCTGGTTGCGGTGTGTGTCAACCGGCTGCGGGACTGGACCACCAGCTGCGCGAGTGCCGACATGCGCAGCCGACCGTCGGGGGCCTCGGAGAGCATGGAGAGGATCTCGTACTCGGTGAGGCGCGTGCCGTGTCGGGTCAGCCCCTCATCGAGGGCGGTCGCGATCAGGCGGGTGCCGCGCAGGTAGGCACGCCAGGAAGCCTGCTCCTGAGTCGTGAGCCACCGGACCTGGTCCTCCATGCTGACGCCGCCTTCCTGCACTCGCCCGATCGGCGGGAATGTGCTGGGCTTGGTGAGTAGGTGCTCTGGTGAATCGTAGCGACTGGGAATATGATTGAACTCTCAACAGTTCTCCACCTCGACACCCCACCGACAACATCCCACCAGAAGGAGTCCGCAATGACCGTTTTCAACAGCCTCGCCCCGGGCAACTACACCGTCGACCCGACCCACACCGAGGTGGGCTTTACCGCCCGCCACATGATGGTCGCCAAGGTGCGCGGCACCTTCTCCGAGTTCACGGCCAACGTGGTTGTCGGTGAGACCCTCGCTGACACCGCCGTCACCGCCGAGGTGCAGCTGAACTCGGTCGACACCCGCAACGAGGACCGCGACAACCACCTGCGCACCTCTGACTTCTTTGACGTCGAGAACCACCCGACGATGACCTTCCACTCCACCGAGATCACCGAGTCCACCATGACCGGCGACCTGACCATCAAGGGCACCACCCGCCCGGTGACCTTCGACCTGGAGTTCAACGGCGTCTCCCCCGACCCGTGGGGTGGCACCCGCGCCGGCTTCGAGGCGACCACCGAGGTCAACCGCAAGGACTGGGACCTGACCTGGAACGTGGCCGTCGAGGGCGGCGGCGTGCTGGTCTCCGAGAAGGTCAAGCTGCACCTGGACGTCGAGCTGGTCGCGCCGACCAGTGAGGACGCCCAGGCCTGAGCCCAGGCTCGCCCCTGACACCGCAGAACCCCCGTGCCGAGTTGCGGCGCGGGGGTTCTGTGCTGTCATCGGCGGGCGCCCACGCGCCCGGTCGAGGCAGAACCCAGGCGACCACGCGCCCGGTCGAGACGAAACCCGAGCGCCCACGCGCTCGGTCGAGGCAGAACCCAGGCGACCACGCGCCCGGTCGAGACGAAACCCGAGCGCCCACGCGCCCGGTCGAGATGAGGGGTCAGCGGGCCAGGAGCCTCGCGGCATGCACGGCGTAGTAGGTCAGCACGATCTGCGCGCCGGCCCGACGCACCGCGGTCAGGGACTCCAGCACGGTGGCGTCCCGGTCCAGCCAGCCGCGCTCGGCAGCCGCCTCGATCTGGGCGTACTCCCCCGAGACCTGGTAGGCCGCGACCGGCACGTCGGAGAGGTCGGCGACCTGGCGCAGGATGTCCAAGTAGGGCAGGGCGGGCTTGACCATGACCAGGTCCGCCCCCTCGGCCAGATCGAGCCTCAGCTCGCGCAGCGACTCGGTCGCGTTGGCCGGGTCCTGCTGGTAGGTGCGGCGGTCGCCCTGCAGGCTCGAGCCCACGGCCTCCCGGAAGGGCCCGTAGTAGGCGGAGGCGTACTTCGCGGTGTAGGCCAGGACGGTCACGTCGGTGAACCCGGCCCCGTCGAGAGCCTGCCGCACCACCGCAACCTGCCCGTCCATCATCCCGGACGGGCCGACCACGTGCGCTCCGGCGCGGGCCTGGGCGAGCGCCATCTCGGCATACCGCTCCAGTGTGGCGTCGTTGTCCACCCGGCCGTCGCCGTCCAGCACACCGCAGTGCCCGTGGTCGGTGAACTCGTCCAGACACAGGTCGGCCATCAGCACGGTGGCATCGCCCAGGTCGGCCCGGAGGTCAGCCAGGGCAACATTGAGTATGCCGTCAGGCCGGGTCCCCCAGGTTCCCTCGGCATCCTTGTGGTCCGGTGAGGGCACCCCGAACAGCATCAGCCCGCCGACACCCGCCTCGACCGCCTCCTGGGCGGCCTGCCGGAGCGACGCGCGGGTGTGCTGCACGACACCGGGCATCGAGACGATCGGCACGGGCTCGCTGATGTCCTCGCGGACGAACACCGGCAGCACGAGGTCGGCCGGCGACAGCCGGGTCTGCGCGACCAGGCGGCGCATGGCCGGGGTCGTCCGCAAGCGCCGCGGACGCTCGGACGGGGCGCCGATCTCGTTCATGCGCGGGCGCGAGCGGCGCCGCGTCGCCCGGTGGTGCGGCGCTGACTCGGTCGCACCGGCTCACCCGCCGCGCGGGCCGTCAGGGCGATCTCAGCGGCGTGCCGTGCCAGAGCATCCACCAGGACGGTGGAGTTCGGCTCGGGGGCGACCACGTCGACTCGCAGCCCGTGCTCCTCGGCGGTCCTGGCCGTTGCCGGGCCGATGCAGGCCACCACCGTGTTGGGGTGCGGCTTGCCCGCGATCCCGACCAGGTTGCGCACGGTCGAGGAGGACGTGAAACAGACCGCGTCGAAGGTGCCGCCCTTGATCGCGTCGCGGACCGGGGCGGGCGGCGGGGCGGCGCGCACCGTGCGGTAGGCCGTGACGTCGTCCACCTCCCAGCCCATCTCGAGCAACCCGGCCACCAGGGTGTCGGTGGCGATGTCGGCCCGCGGCAGGAACACCCGGTTGATCGGGTCCAGGACGTCGTCATACTCCGGCCAGTCGGCCAGCAGACCGCGTGCGGACTGTTCGGTCGTGGGGACCAGGTCAGGCTCAATCCCCCACTGTCGCAGGGAATCTGCCGTGACGCCACCAACTGCTGCAATCTTGAGTCCGGCAAACGCGCGGGCGTCCAGACCGATCTCCACGAACTTCTCGCGGACCGCCCGGACGGCGTTGACCGAGGTGAAACCGACCCACTCGTAGCGGCCGGTGACCAGGCCGCGGATCGCCCGGTCCATCTGCTGCGGCGTGCGCGGCGGCTCGACGCTGATCGTCGGCACCACCTTGGAGGTGGCCCCGTGCGAGGCGATGCGCCGGGTCATCTCGGTGGCCTGGTCCTTGGTGCGCGGCACCAGGACGTTCCAGCCGAAGAGCGGCTTGGTCTCAAACCAGCTCAGCTCCTCGCGCAGGTCGACGGCCCGCCCGACCACGACGACACCCTGAGCAAAGGTGTGCGTCTCCAGGATGCTGTCGACCTGGTCCAGCACGGTCACGGCGGTCTGCTGGTGCACCGTGGTGCCGTCCTCGGTCACGCTGACCGGCGTCTGCGGGTCGCGGCCGGCACGGCGCAGGCCGGCCAGGGCCTTGCGCACCGCGTCCGCGGCGCCGAGCAGGACGACCGTGATGTCGTCCGCGACCGAGGTGGTCCAGTCGGTCTTGCTGTCCGCGGCGTCGATGACGTGCACCGCGCCCGTGCCGGAGGTGAGCGGCACCCCGGCATAGGTGGGCACGGACCACGCCACCGAGACGCCTGGCACGACCTCGAACGACACGCCCGCGCTGCGGCAGGCCAGCGCCTCCTGGCTCAGGGTGGTGAACGCCCCTGGGTCACCCACCATCACCCGCACCACGAGGGTCTCGCTCTCCTTGAGGGCGCGGGCCTCCCGCACGAGGAGCTTGGCGCGGGCGGCAGGCGAACGGCGTGGCCCCCCGACCACACCGGTCTGCACGACGTTGACGTCCTCGCGGAGCAGGCCGCTGAGCCGCTCCGCGGTCTCGGGGTCGTCGACCACGATCGTGTCGGCGCTGGCGAGATAGTCCCTGGCTCGCACGGTGAGCAGGCCGGGGTCGCCCGGCCCGGCGCCGACGAACGCCACGCGGGCACAGACCGCGGGCGGGGCGCTGGGTGGTGCTGCTGTGCTGGTGCTCACGTGATCACGCTCCAGATTGTTGTGCTGTGGGGGTCTGAAAGGGGCTCCCGCCGTCCGGGGCCAGACGGTTGAGGAAGTGGTGCGCCATCTCGTGGCCCAGGTCCACGGCGCTGTGACCGCGGACGGTGTGCCGTAGGACGCCCTCCCCGGTGCCGACCACGGCGTCCAGCACCAGGTCGTCCCCGTCCCTGGCCGCCAGGGCACCGACCGGTGCGCTGCACCCCGCCTCGAGAGCGCCCAACAGGGAGCGCTCGGCGGTCACTGCCTCCCGGGTGGGCGCGTGGTCGAGCTGTGCCAGGAGCCGGGCGGTCTCCCGGTCGTCGTAGCGGCACTCGACTGCCAACGCACCCTGCCCGGGCGCGGGGAGCATCACCGATGGTTCGAGCACCTCACTCGCCTCGTCGATCCGGCCGAGGCGCCGCAGCCCGGCCGCGGCGAGCACGATGGCATCGAGGGTGCCGTCGGTGACCTTGCCGATGCGGCTCCCGACGTTGCCCCGCAGGCCGGTCACCGTCGTCTGCGAGGCGGCGGCCTCCAGCTGGACCGCGCGGCGCGGTGAGCCGGTGCCGATCACTGCGCCCTCAGGCAGGTCGGCCAGCGCCACACGGTCACGGGAGATCAGGGCATCGCGCGGATCCTCACGCTCGGGCACCGCGGCGAGCACCAGACCCGCCTCCTCGCCGACCGGCAGGTCCTTCAACGAGTGGACCGCCAGGTCGATCCGGCCCTCCAGCAGGGCCTCGCGGAGCGCCGAGACGAAGACACCGGTGCCACCGATCTGGGTCAGAGGCGCACTCGAGCGATCACCCTCGGTCTGCACGAGCACCAGTTCGACCTCGTGGCCGAGGGCGCGCAGCTTGTCGGCCACCCAGTCGGACTGGGACGTGGCCAGGTCGCTGGCGCGGGTGCCCAGCCGCAGCGGGCGGCCGGCGGGGGCGTCGGGTGCGCTGTCACTCATGGCAATCCACTCACTTGGGGCGGGGTGGTGACGGCCGCGGTCTCGCGGGCGTCGAGGTCGAAGAGCTCGCGCAGCAGGGCGACCGAGGAACCGTCCGCGTCGTGCGCCGCGAGCTGCTTGGCACGCACGGTGGGCGTGTGCAGGAGTTTGTCCAGGATCCGCCGGACGCTCTGCTGCACCTCGGCGCGCTGGGCGTCGGACAGGTCGGGCAGCCTCTGGTCGAGCCGCTCCAGCTCACCATCGGCCACCGCCGCCGCCCGGGAGCGGAGCATGGCCAGGGTGGGGCCGACCCGGGCCGAGCGCCGCGTCGCCAGATAGGCCGCGACCTCCCCGGCCACCAGCTCGCGGACCACGGCCAGCACCTGCTCGGTCTCATCCGGCCCGCCCCCGGCCTCTGCCGTGGCGGTGCCGTCCGCTCCGTCGCCATTGAGGTCGGCCAGACCCCACACCGTGACGCCGGGGACCTCGGCCGCCTCCGGCGCGACGTCGCGTGGCATCGCGAGGTCGATGATCACGAGGGGTCGCTCAGTCCGGTCGTCCGGGAGCAGGTCCCGGGTGACCACGTGATCGGTGGCGCCCGTGCAGGTCAGCACCAGATCGGCGGTGGCCAGTCCCCGCTCGAGCTGCGACCAGTCGTGGACCTGCCCCTGGTGGGCCTCGGCGAGCCGCTCCGCCCGTTCCCGGGTGCGGTTGAGGATGCCGAGGGTGCCGACCCCCGCCCGGGACAGCGAGGCGGCGGCCAGGCCGGACATCGCGCCGGCTCCGACGACTAGGGCATCCGCTCCGTCCAGGGAGCCGAGCACCGCTGCGGCCCGGGTGAGTCCGGCGCCCACCAGGGAGCGCGCGACGCGGTCCAGGCCGGTGTCGGTGTGGGCACGTTTGCCGACGCGCAGGGCCTGCTGGAACAGCGGGTTGAGAACGGTGCCCAGGTGGGCGTCCTCCTGCCCGGCACGCAACGCGTCCCGCAGTTGCCCGAGGATCTCGCTCTCGCCCAAGGCCATCGACTCCATGCCACAGGCGAGGGAGAACAGGTGGTCGACCGCCCGCTCCTCGTAGTGCACGTAGAGGTGCGGGGTCAGATCCTGCAGGTCCACCCCGGTGGCCTTGGCCAGGCTGTCCCCCACCTGGGCGACGGCACCATGGAAACTCAGCGCCTCGGCATACACCTCGGTGCGGTTGCAGGTGGTCAACACGAGCGACTCGCTGACGTCGTCGAGCCCCACCACCCCTGCCGCGAGCTCTCTCGAGCGCCGACCGTCCAGGGCGACCCGCTCGAGCAGCTCGAGCGGGGCACTGCGGTGTGAGAGACCAACGACGAGCAGGCTCATCCAATCGCCTCCGTGTCTGCCGCCGGTGAGAGCGGGTCGTGGGTGGAGATGGCCAGGAGCCGCCGCTGTTCGTGGAAGGCCAGGATCTGCAGCTCGGTGGCGAGGTCGACACCGCGGACGTCCACGCCGTCGGGCAGGACCAGGTGACCCGGTGCGAAGTTGAGCAGGGAGCGGACGCCGATCGCGACCAGCTCGTCGGCGACGGCCTGGGCAGCGGGGGCCGGGGTGGTGATGACCCCGATCGTCACGGTCGGCCCCTTGGTGGCCAGGTCGGCCAGCGTGGTGACCGTCAACCCCTCGACCACGGTGCCCACGACCTCCGGATCGTCATCCACCAGCGCCACGATGCGGAAGCCGCGCCCGGAGAACCCGCCGTAGGCCGCCAGGGCGCGGCCCAGGTTGCCCATCCCCACGATCACGACGGGCCACTGCTGGGTCAGGCCGAGCTCCTGGGCGATCTGGGCGGCCAGCAGCTCGACGTCGTAGCCCACGCCACGCACACCGTAGGACCCGAGGTGGGACAGGTCCTTGCGCAGTTGTGTGGAGCGCACTCCCGAGCGGGAGGCCAGCTCCTCGGAGGCGATGCTGGTGACGCCCTGGTCGTGCAGCCCGGTCAGCGCCCGGAGGTAGAGCGGGAGTCGGCCGACGGTGGCCTCGGGGACACAACCACGGCGCAGGGACTCGGGCACCACGTCGGCACAGGCTCCTTATGGCCACGACGGCTCCTATACCAGAACCAGTCAGGGGGACTCAGGGACCCCCCCACCTTATGACTTTGTGAACGCTTGCACAAAGTCGCGCCCAGCGGGTGTGACTTTACTCATGAGTATGCGGTTCAGCAGGTGAGTATGCAGGTCAATCACGCTGTCGCCGGCGTAGCGCGCGGGACAGGGAAACCTCGCTGATCGTCCAGTGTCCGACCTCGCGCCCGTCGACGAGCACGACGGGGACCAGATCGCCGAACCGCTCCTGCAACTCTGGGCTTGAGTCGACATCGACTCTCTCCCAGTCGAATCCGGTCGATTCAGACACTTTGCGGACCGTGCGCTCAGCCTCCAGGCACAGGTGACAACCGAGCCGGTCAACCAACGTGATCCGAGGACCTGCCGGCCGCTCGAGCGACCGGCGAAACCAGCGCTTCACCGCATCCTCGGCCATGTCGGTTTGTATATCGCCCGCATCAGAAGAACACCGAGCGACGGTCTCGCAGTAGGTCGTAGAGCGTGTGCTGGATCGTTTCGCGGACCCGATCGGAGATCTCGAAGACCACGGCGGGGTCGTCTGCGGCGCCCTCGCCACGGTCATCCGTGCGGATCGGGGTCCCGAACTCAATGAGCCACTTGCTGGGCAGGGGCACCAGGCCCAGGGGCCCGAGCCACGGGAAGGTCGCGGTGATCGGGAAGTAGGGAATGCCGAGCAGCCGGGCCAACGGGGCGGCGTTGGCCAGCATGGGCGCCATCTCCTCCGCCCCCACGATGGAGCACGGGATGATCGGGACCTCCGCTCGCAGTGCCGCCGCGACGAACCCGCCGCGGCCGAAGCGTTGCAGCCGGTAACGGTCCTTGTACAGCTTGCCGACGCCCTTGAAGCCCTCTGGCCACACACCGACCAGGTGCCCCTCGTCGAGGAGCCGCTGGGCGTCGGCGCTGGTCGCCAGCGTGCTGCCGGTCTTGCGTGCCACCGGGCCCACGACGGGGCTGCCGAAGACCAGGTCGGCACCCAGCATTCGCAGGCTGCGCCGGCCTGGGGTCTCGTCGTGCACGGCGAGCTGGGTCATCACCGAGTCCACGGCGATCGTCCCGGAGTGGTTGGCCACCACCAGGCCCCCGCCCTCGGCCGGAATGTTCTCGATGCCGCGCACCTCGACGCGGAACCAGCTGCGATAGAGCGGCCGCAGCAACGGCATGGCCACGTGCTCGGTGAAGTCGGCGTCATAGCCGAACTCGTCGATCGTGTAGTCACCACTGATGCGGCGGCGCAGGAAGGCCAGGGTCCGCGCCACGGACTCGTCGAGTTCGTCACCGGCGAGCCCTGCGGCGGCTCCGGCGGCGCGCAGCCCCTTGATCAGCAGCAGCACCGCCTGCTCCAGGTCGGTCTCACTCAGCTGCGAGAGGTCCGGCGCCCCCTGGGACGCGTCCTGCTCGATCACGTGACGTCCTCCATCGGCTGTTGCTCGGGACGGTCGTGGGCGGATCGGGCCGCCAGGAACGATTCGAAGGCCCCGCGCGAGGTGTAGGCCGGTGCGAACCCGAGCTCCTTGCGCATCCGCTGCGTGTCGATCACCCGACCGAAGGAGAGGAAGTCCATGTGGTCCGACGGCAGCGCAGCCCACCCGAGTTGCTTGGTCGCCCACAGCGACAGGCCGGCCGCTCCCGGCAGGACCGGAACCCAGGGGCGGCGACTGAGTGCGATCGCCTGCCCTAGCGAGAGGGCACCGTCCCCGGCAATGTTGACGGTGCCCGCGACCGGCCCGGTCGTGGCGTGCACCGCGGCGGCCACCGCGTCGTCCTCGTGCAGGAACTGCAGGCGTCCCTGCTGCCCGAACGGCACCGGCAGCACCGGCATCCGGAAGTAGTCGGTGAGCACCGTGCTGATGCTGGGCCCGATCACGTTGGCCATGCGCAGCATCGTGATGCCGATGTCGGGACGGCGCCGGGACAGGCCGCGGACATAGCTCTCGGCCTCCATGGAGTCGTGCGGGAAGCCGGAGCGCGGCAGGCGCTTTGCGGTCATCTCCTCGGTGAAGACCGCCGGGTCCTTCGGGGACGAGCCATAGACGCCGGCGGTGGACTTCACGACGACCCGTCGCACACCGGCCGACTTCTGACAGGCTGCCATCAACTGCATCGTGCCCAGCACGTTGATGTCCTTCTGGACCACGCGGCCGCCGGCGTCCCGGGGCGTGGCGATGACGCCCATGTGCACCACGGTGTCCACGCGAGCCTGCGTGATCAGGCGCGCCAGGAGGGGGCTGCGCACGTCGGCGCGGACATACTCGCCACGGCCCATCGGGTGCTTCGGCGGCACCAGGTCGACACCGAGCACGCGGTCGATGGACGGATCGTCAGCAAGCCGCCGGACGACGCGTCCCGCCAACTCGCGCGCCACGCCGGTGACGAGCACGACCTTCGGGCGTGATCCCTCGTCCACGAGCTCCACCCTCCCAGGATGCCGCGACGGCGCCGACCTCACCAGTGGGGGTCGGCGCCGTCGCGGAGGGTCACTTCTTGTTGCGACGCTGGTGGCGCGTCTTGCGCAGCAGTTTGCGGTGCTTCTTCTTCGCCATACGCTTGCGGCGCTTCTTGATCACAGAGCCCATTGGCTGAACGTGTCCTTTGTCTCTTGGATGTCGTGTCTACCTGACGGGCACACACGGGGCGGCCACCGGGCAGTCGGCTCAGCCTACCGCCAGCGCTTCACCGCTCCCAAACGCGATCAGTCAGGCGGTGCCGTGATAGGAGTCCCGGAGGTAGTCCTGCACAGCCTTCTCCGGGACCCGGAACGAACGCCCGACCCGCACCGAGGGCAGCTCGCCCGAGTGGACGAGGCGATAGACGGTCATCTTGGAGACACGCATCACCTCAGCGACCTCGGCCACAGTCATGAAGCTCATCTCGCCGAGTCGGCGTTCATCAGCCATTGATGTCATCCCGTCCAGTCCGCGCTACGGCGGCCAGGGTTGGTCCCATGGCTGCCCATCTGTCAGGAATGAACCATAGGGGCAGATGGTGCCTTTGCGAAAGTCGTGACGGACGAAAAGTCCAGCGGACACGCCGATGAGACCAAACTGTGACCTGACTGACAGTTCTCCGTGAGGCTGCTCCGAGCTCGCCCGACACGGCTCCACCACACGCCTCTCACCTGCGGGAACACCGCTCTGTCGGCCAGGGTGGCGGGCAGCGGTCCGCGCACCGCCGGAGCACGGCGGCACTTGCGCCAGGTCGGCATTGTGGGAATGGCCGCGTTTTCTAGTCGAACCACGGATCCAGGCCCCATCCGGGGAAGATCGCCCGGCGGGTGGCCATGATCGCGGCGTCGACCGGGCTCTCCGGCTCATAGCCTTCACCCCACTCGCCGAAGCGGATCGGCCGGCCGCCGAGGTCTCCCAGGCGCCGCGGTGCCACCTGACCGTAGAGACGTGCCACGTGCTCGCGCCAGACCTCCGGCACCTCCTGCGTCAGGGACAACGGGTGGTGGGCGGCGATGGCCACCAGGTGGGCCCAGGCGCGCGGGACCACCTCGATGAGTTCATAGCCGCCGCCACCCACGGCGACCCACCGACCGTCCGTGAGCTCGTGGGACAGGTCGTGGATCAGGGTGTATGCCGCGTGCATGGCGTCGATAGACACGGCCAGGTGGCTGAGGGGGTCTGAGTAGTGGGCATCACAACCGTGCTGGGTCACCAGGACCTGGGGGCGGAACGCCCGCAGCGCCTGGGGGATCACCGCGTGGATCGCGCGCAGCCACCCTCCGTCACCGGTGCCAGCCGGGAGCGCCACGTTGACGGCGCTGTCCGGGGCCCTGGGCCCACCGGTGTCGCCCGGGAACCCGGTGCCCGGGAACAGCGCCGTGCCCGTCTCGTGCACCGAGACCGTCATCACCCGTGGGTCGTCCCAGAAGGCCCTCTCGACACCGTCGCCGTGGTGCACGTCCACGTCGACGTAGGCAACGCGCTCGACGCCCTGGTCGAGCAGCCACTGAATGCCGACGGCGATGTCGTTGTAGACGCAGAAGCCAGCCACCTGGTCGGGCATGGCGTGGTGCAGCCCGCCGGCGATGTTCACGGCGTGCGCGGCCTCCCCTGTCCAGACTGCGCGGCAGGAGTCCAGGGTGGAGCCCACCGCGAGCGCGGTCGCGGCGTGCATGCCGCGGAAGCTGGGGGTGTCCTCGCCGCCGAGCCCGTGGCCGTTCACCGGGACGGTCGGGTCCTCGGAGACCGTCCGGACGGCCTCGACCAGTCCCGCGCTGTGCACGGTCCTGATCTGGTCGTCGGTGGCCTCGGTGGCGCCGACGACGGAGACTCCCGGCAGGGTGAGCAGCCCGAGGTCGTCACACAACCGGTGCGTGAGGCCCAACCGCAGCGGACTCATCGGATGTCCCGGCCCGAAGTCGTAGGACATGAAACGCTGGTCCCAGACGACGCGTGCCCCGATCATGAGGGCAACGCTAGACCACGAGCGCGAGGAGCCGGACATGGCCGGGTTGGGCAAGCACCGTTTGTTTGACGAGGACGTCCTGGTCATCGGTCTGGGACGGTTCGGTGCGGCCGCCGCCTTGGAGATGGACCGGCTCGGCTACCGGGTGCACGCGATCGAGTCCGACGGCCTGCTGGCCGAGCGGTTCTCCCGCAAGCTCACGCGGGTCATCGCCGTCGACGCCGCCGACCCGCAGCAACTGGCCGAGGCCAGGCCAGCTGACTTCCGCATCGCCGTGGTGGGCATCGGCTCCTCCATCGAGGCCTCGTTGCTCACGGCCGGCAACCTGGTTGATGCCGGGCTGCCCTCGATCTGGGCCAAGGCGGTGTCGGCCGAACACGCCCGGCTCCTGGAGCGGATCGGCGTGCACCACGTGATCTTTCCCGAGGCGGAGTCCGGCAGTCGGGTGGCCCACCTGGTCAATGACCGCATGCAGGGCTATATCGAGTTCGAGGACGGCTATGCCATCGTCAAGATGACCCCACCGCAGGAGATGATCGGCTTCACCCTCGCCGAGACCGACATCCGCAAGCGCTACGGAGTCACCGTCGTCGGCGTCAAGGCGCCAGGTGAGGACTTCACCCACGCCGTCCCCGAGACCAAGGTCGGCAGGCACCACATCATGATCGTGTCCGGCCCCAGCAAACTGATCGAGCAACTGGCCGCACGCCCCTAGAGCTGGGGCACCCTCGTCCGAGGCGGCAGGCACCCCCGGCTCCCGACCGCAGGGCCCAGTCTCAGGCTCAGAGCCACGCATCCACGCCCAAGAGGCGCACAACGACCGGAATCGTGGGCACATCCAGAAACCAGCAGGTCGCTGACCTGCACCTTTGTGAAACGGGCGGTGACGATTCCGGTTGGTGTGCGCGCCGGGCTCTCGAGAGTGAGCCTCACAGCACGCCAGCATCCCGCGGCGTGCGTCAGAGTGAGGTGGCCCCGGCGACCAGCGTCAGAGTGAGGTGGCCCCGGCGACCAGCGTCAGAGTGAGGTGGCCCCACCGACGTGCGTCAGAGTGAGGTGGCCCGGCGACCACCGTCAGAGCGAGGTGGCCCGCCGACGTGCGTCAGAGTGAGGTGGCCCGGCGACCACCGTCAGAGCGAGGTGGGAACCCCGGCGGAGTTGCTGAGCGGGAGCACCATGGCGAGCTCCTCGGCGTCCTCCGCGTCATCCACGCCGTGGATCTCCATCGGGCGCCTGCTGTCGGTCGGGCGGAAGCCGAAGCTGCTCGCGAAGGCCACGGCGCGGCCGTTGTCGGTGCCGACCCAGTAGACGAGCTGCTTCAGCTCGTCGGCGCGGGCCTGTGCCGCGGCGGCCTCCAGGAGCCTGCGGGCGACGCCGCTGCCGCGGCGGGCGGGGTCGACCCACAGCCCGAAGAGCTCTCCGACGCCTTCCTCGGCGATCTTGTGGCTGCCCACGCTGACCACGCCCAGGACGGTGCCCTCCTCCTCGGCCAGGAGGCGACGGGAGCGCTGCATCCGGTCACGCCAGCGCGACTCCTCGTAGGACTCCTCCTCCTCGGCAGAGGCGACGAAGGCCTCCGGGGATTCCTTCAGCGCACGCAACCGAACATCGCGGTACTCCGACCAGTTCTCTTCCTCAAGCAGACGCACGCTGATCTCACTCATGGGCTTTACTCTGGCACAAGCCACCGCCCGGACTCCATGGGGGCCGCGGTGAACACTTGGTGGCAACGGTGTCAGTCACCGGCCGAGAGCTCCCGAGAACGGCGTGCCGCCGCCTCGATCGCGGTCAGGAAAGCGGCCCTGACCTTGTGGTCCTCCAGCTCCCGCAGGGCCGCGACGCTGGTGCCGCCGGGGCTGGAGACCTGCTCGCGCAGGATGCTGGGGTGCTCGCCGGTCTCGCGGATCATCGTGGCCGCCCCGTAGAGCGTCTGGACCACCATCTCGGTCGCGGTGGACCGGGGCAGCCCCAGCAGGACGCCCGCCTCGATCATCGCCTCGGTGACATAGAAGATGTAGGCCGGGCCGCTGCCGCTGATCGCCGTCGCAGCGTTCTGGTGCTTCTCGTCCAGGATCAGCACCCGACCGAAGGTGCCCGCGAGACGCTCGGCCTGGGCCAGGTGCTCAGCGGTGCAGTGCCGTCCGGCGCTGAGGATGGACATCCCCTGGTCGACCTGGGCCGGTGTGTTCGGCATGACCCGCACGACACCGGTGCCCTCGGGCAGCCGGTTCTCCAGATACTCGGTGCTGATGCCGGCCGCGATCGAGATGACCAACGTGTCGGCGGCGACGCAGTCGTGGATCTGGGCCAGCAGCGCCGGCATGTCCTGGGGCTTCACCGCGAGCACCACGATCGCGGCGCCCCGGGCGGCCTCCTCCACGGGAGCCGACCCCACGGCATACTCCTGGGCCAGCCCCCGGGTCGTGGCGGCCATCCGCTCACTCAGCACAAGGTCCGAGGGCGCGTGGCCCGAGCGCAGCAGGGCAGAGAGCAGGGCTCCCCCCATCACGCCGGCGCCCAGGATCGCGATGCGGGTCACGGATCAGCCCTTCGTCGCGACGGAGCGCAGGAAGAAGAGCAGGTTGGCCGGACGCTCAGCCATGCGGCGCATCAGGTAGCCGTACCACTCGTCGCCGTAGGGCACGTAGACCCGCACCTGGTCGCCCTGCGCGGCCAGGCGCCGCTGCTCGTCGGGGCGGATGCCGAGCAGCATCTGGTACTCAAAACTCTCCGGGCCACGCCCGTTGGCCGCAGCGAGCACCCCGGCGATCTCGACCAGCCGCGGGTCGTGCGTGGCGATCATCGGGTAGCCGCGGCCCGCCAGCAGGATCTTCAGGCACCGCACATAGCTCTTGTCGACCTCTGCCTTGTCCTGGTAGGCGACCGACTCCGGCTCCTTGTAGGTCCCCTTGCAGAGCCGGACGCGGCTGCCCTCGTGCGCGAGGTCCCGGCAGTCCTGCTCGGTGCGGTAGAGGTAGGACTGCAGGACCGCGCCCACCCACGGCCAGTCCTGACGGAGCTCCCGCAGTATGCCGAGGGTCGAGTCGGTGGTCGTGTGGTCCTCCATGTCGAGGGTCACCGTGGTGCCCGCGTTGGCGGCAACCTGGCAGATCGTGCGGGCGTTCTCCAGGGCGATCTTCTCCCCGTCGGCGCCGAGGGCCTGGCCGAGCGCGCTCAGCTTCAGGCTCACCTCGACCTTGCCGCCCTGGGTCAGCCCGACGTCGGACAGAGCGGTGAGCAGGTCGACATAGGCGTCCTTGGTGTAGGTCGCCTGCGTCGGGTCGAGCGTGTCCTCGCCGAGGAAGTCGATGGTGGCCAACCGCCCGGAGTCCTCCAGCTCACCGCCCACCGTCACGGCCTGCTGGGTGCTGTCCCCCGCCACGAACCGCTTGACGACCGAGCGGCTCACGGGCGCCTTCTCCAGGACGTCGCGTAGCGCGGTGTTCCGGCTGAGCAGCAGCAGTCCCTGCTTCATCCACACGCTCGGGTCGAGGTCTGCGGCGTCCATGCGTTCTCCTTCGTCGGCTGGCCAGGGTCAAGGCTAACCGCGCGTGCCCACCGGTGCAGTCGGCGCTCAGTCTGGAGCTGCCAGGCCACGGCTCCGGTATGCCGAGGGTCGGGCGAGGAAGGAGCCGCACCTGATGGCCCTGGGCACCTCAGGGAGTGGGCTGGCCCAGGTGCTTGCGGGCGAAGTGCAGCGCCTCGGCCAGGTCCGCCTCGCGCTCCTCGACCGAGCGCTTGCGGGTGCCGACCTCCAGGCTCACGGCCCCGGCATAACCCCGGTCGACGAGCTCATGGAGCAGGCGGTCGGCCGGCTGGGTGCCCCGTCCCGGCACGAGGTGCTCGTCCTTGAACGACCCGGTGCCGTCGCCGAGATGGATGTGGCTGACCCGGCTGCCCAACCGGTGGAGGAGTTCGACACAGTCCATCGACCCGGTGGACGCGTGCGAGACGTCCAGCGTGACGTGCTCATAGGTCTGTGCCACGGGGTCCCAGTGCGGCCGGTAGGCCTGCATCTCCGAGGCGCCCGCCCGCCACGGGAACATGTTCTCGACCGCCAGCAGCACCGCGGTGTCCGCCTGCCGCTCGGCGATCCCCTCGACGAAACCCTCGGCATACTCCCGCTGCCAACGGAAGGGCGGGTGCGCGACGACCACGCCTGCACCGACCTCCTCGGCGAGCCGCACGGAACGGTCGATCTTGCCCCACGGCTCCCAGCCCCACAGTCGCTGGGCGAGCAGCAGCGTCGGGGCGTGGATGGCACCGATCGGCAGCCCGTGCAGCCGGGACAGCGCCTGCAACGCCCCGGCCTCCTGCGTCAACGGGTCGGTCCAGACCATGATCTCGACACCGTCATAGCCCAGTCGCTCGGCCAGGTCGAAGGCGTAGGCGCAGTTCTCCGGATAGACCGAGGACGTGGACAGCAGGACGGGCGGACCGGCCATCAGAGGCTGTCCATGCGGCGCAGGATGAAGCCCTCACGCAGGGCCCACGGGCAGATGTCGAGCTGGTCGACGTCGAACAGCTCCATCGCGGCCTCCACAACCATCGCCCCGGCCAGCATCTGGGGGCCCCGGGCCTGGGAGATCCCCGGCAGGTTGGAGCGGGCCTCCGGCGCCATCGCCGCCAGCTTGGGCACCCAGGCGGCGAGGTCTGCGCGGGCGAGGGACCGGGGCACGTGCTGCCCCTCCGAGGACGGGGCGGCTCCACACAGTCGGCCCAGCGAACGGATCGTCTTGCTGGTGCCGACGACGCGGTGCGGCGCCCCGACCTTGACCAGCGGGCGGTGCGCCGAGGCGATGTCCGAGCGGATGCGCTTGCGCAGCTCCTTCAGGGTCTGCTCCGACGGGTTGTCCCCGGCGAGCTGCAGCTCCCGGGTCAGGCGGCCGGCCCCCAGGGGCAGGCTGGCCACGGCGTCGGCCTCCTCGTCGATGCCGGCCGCCAGCTCGAGCGAGCCACCGCCGATGTCGATGAGGAACAGCCGCCCGGAGGACCAGCCGAACCAGCGCCGCGCCGCCAGGAAGGTGAGTCGCGCCTCGTTCTCGCCGGAGAGCACCTGGAGCTGGACGCCGGAGGAGGCACGCACCCGGTCCAGCACCTCGTCGGTGTTGGTGGCCTCGCGGATCGCGCTGGTGGCGAACCCGAGCAGCTCGGAGACCCCGCGGCTCTCGGCAACCTCGACGCAGTCCTGCACGAACCGGGCCAGCCGCTCGGCGCCCTCCTCGGAGATGGCGCCCTCGGGGGTGAGCTGCTCCGCCAGGCGGAGGTCGACCTTGTGCGAGTAGTCAGGGAGGGGGTGGGCGCCCGGGTGGGCGTCGATCACCAGGAGGTGCACGGTGTTTGAGCCGACATCGATCACACCGAGACGCATTCCCTCAGGCTAGTCCCTCCGGGCGGACCCGCCATCCGGTGGCCTCGTAGAGTGGCCGGGTGAGCAGCACGGGCGAGACCGACCTGGACACCCCGCGGGTGTGGGCCGAGTTCACCGATCCGGCCGAGCCGGCGCAGCGGGTCCGGGCCGACCTGACGTGGCTCACCTCGTCCTGGCACTGCATCTTCGGGTCCGGCTGTGCCGGCATCTACGCCGACCGGCCCGATGACGGGTGCTGCACCCTCGGGGCCCACTTCACCGACGAGGACGACGTGACCCGGGTCGCGGCCGTGGCCGAGCAGCTGGGCCCGGACGAGTGGCAGTTCCATGACCAGGGCCACGGCATGGTGGACGGCCGGCCCGGTTGGCAGGACGTCGATGACGACGGCGAGACGATCACCACCCGCCGGGTCGAGGGCGCCTGCATCTTCCTGAACCGCCCGGGACACCCGGCCGGAGCAGGCTGCGCCCTGCACAGCCATGCGGTCCTGGAGGGGACCGCTCCGCACCGGGCCAAGCCGGATGTCTGCTGGCAGCTGCCGATCCGGCGCTCCTACCGGACCGTCGAACTGCCGGACGACACGTCCTACCTGGAGATCAGCATCACCGAGTACGACCGTCGCGGCTGGGGCGCCGGGGGCCACGACCTGGACTGGTACTGCTCCGGCCGGCCCGAGGCGCACACCGCCCCCGAGCCGGCCTACCTGGGCCTGGCGGCCGAGCTCACCGAGTTGTTGGGCCCCGAGGCGTATGCCGAGCTGTCGGCCTACTGCGAGGCTCACCTCGCGTCGGTGGCAGCTCTGCGACAGGCGCCCTCGGGGCGGCGCCTGCTACCGCTCTACGTCCACCCGGCAACCCTGCGGACCGCCCGGTGACGCCGCTCGCTCGGTGAGGCGGGGGCCTCTCCGTGGCGAGCGACGTCAGCGGGCACTGCCACCCCGGTCGAGGTGACCGGGTCGCGGTCAGCCGGGCTGGATCCCGTAGGCCCGGATCACGGTCTGCTCGACGCTGTTGCCGTCCGCGTCCGTCGCCTCGACCCGCAGTGAGACGTGCCCCTCCCCGTCCGGGTGCTCCATCCGCGCCGTGAACTGCGCGCCGCCAGAGCCTCCTGAGAGGCTGGTGGCCAGCTCGGTCCAGGTGGCCCCGTCATCGACGGAGGCCCAGAGGCGTGCCTCCTCGACGGTCCCGCCCTGCGGCAGACCGTCCGGGTGCGTCACGGTCACGGCGATCTCCTCGTTCGAACCGGCCGGCACGGTGTTGTCGAGGCCGACCGGCACGTCGTAGTCGACACTCAGCAGCGGCTGCACCGCGCTGTCCTCACCGGCGCCCGTGGAGTCGAACGTCCACGAGGTGTCGGTGCGGGTCGAGTAGTCCCAGTTCGCGTTGCCCTCACGCACCACCGACAGGTCGAGCTGGACCTGACCGTCGCCCACGCTGTAGTCGCCCCAGGCCGCGTCGCCCTCGTGCAGCACCGCGCCGCCCTGGGACAGCGTCATCGTGGTGTCGGCCGAGCTGCTCCGCTGGGCCAGCGTCCCGTCGCCCGTGGCGAGCTCGGGGATGCGCAGGGAGAGGGTGTCGCCGGTGCGGACGGGTGCGCTGGCCTCGGTCACCGTCGGCCGGACCACCGCCCGGTGCCAGTCATAACGCACCTTCTCCCCCGGCTCGTAGCTCCGGATCTCGTGGAAGGCACCGTCCCGGATCGGGTTGAGGCTGTCCCAGCTGAAGTGGTCGAGCACGTGCTGGCGCCACAGGGTGTCGCCAGCGGAGACGATCTCGGTCCGCTGCTGCGGGGTGTGCAGCTCCTGCTGGGTCTCCACGATCGTGGACCGCTGCCAGGGGCGCCAGGCAAAGCGCTGCTCCTTGGTCCACTCCTCGCCACCGGTCTCGTGATAGCGCGCGGTGACCGTGGCGCTGTTGTGCCGGTTCACCGTGTGCACCACGTCCTCGGGGATCGCCCCCGAGGTCACCTGCATGACGTCATAGGTGACCGGCCGGTCCGGGTTCCCGGTGAAACGCATCCGGACCCTGCCCTCCTCGAGGCGCTCCAGGATCTCCTGGCCGTCGGCCGGGGTCAGCACGACGACCGGGAGGTCGAGGCGGTTGCCGCGGCCGGTGTACTTCGTCCACCACTGCGACTCGGGCGCGATCATGAGACCCGCGGCGCCGGCGGCAACGGCGGCGTCGACATCCTGCTGGCCCTTGCCGTCCAGCTCCACGACCGCGATCTTGCCCTCGACGTCCAGGTCCTCGTAGTCGGCCGGCGTGCCCGCCCCGGCGTCGACCAGCTCCAGCGGGCGCGCGGACGCCAGCTGCGGCGAGTAGCGCTCATACCAGGGGTAGACCTCCAGTGCGTCACGGCCGATCGTGCGACCCGTCAGGACCGGGGTCCCCAGCTGCCAGCGCGAGCTGAACTCGAAGGTTCCCTCCTGCGGCTCATCGGTCGGGGTGACCCACACGGACTGGGTCGAGTCGAACTTCATGGTGCTGTTGGACACGCTCCGCCCGTGGAACTCGCGGTGGGTGATGAAGCCCAGGTTGCCGCGGGTGGTCGCCGGGTCCGGGGTCTCGATCCGGACCTCGTTGGCCTCCCGCGCGTCCAGCACGACCTCCAGGTCGCCGGTGACCTCCAGGTCCGGGTCGGTCACCACGACCGCTGCGTCCAGACCGTCGACCTCGGGCGTCATCATCGCGTGCAGGAAGTAGTTGCCCTCACCGACGGTGAAGGTCACGGTCTCCCCCGGCCAGACGAAACCGAGCGAGTCGAAGCGCGGGTCCTCACCCAGCAGGACGATCGGGCTGACGAAGGCCGGCTCGCCGTCGAACCCGACCCCGGTGAGGGTGACCTCGTGAGTCGGTGCCACCTTGACGACGGCCAGGGTGGTGTGGACCTGGGTGTCACCGGCCTGCGCGTGCAGGAAGCCGGTGAACTGGCCACGCTCGAGCACCGTCGGGTCCACGGTCACCGAGACGGTGGCCGTCTCCCCGGCGGGGACGGTGACCGTGTCAGCAGACAGCGTGACACCGCCGTCGCTCGGGGCGTCGCCGCCGAGGTCGGACAGGTCCAGGTCGAGGCCGAGGACCAGCTCGTCCTCGCCGGTGTTGGTGTAGGTGACCTCGAAGGTGCCCGGTTCGGTGTCCTCGTCCTGGAAGGTGCCCAGGTGGACGCTGCCGGTCGCGGTCAGCTCCTGGGTCACGGCCCGGCTCAGGTCGACCCGGCCCCCTCCCTGCTGGTACGTCGTGAGGTCGGGGTTGGTCGCGGCGGTGCTGGTCAGGGCGTCCTTGAGCTGCTCACCGTCCCACTCGGGGTGCTGGGCAGCCAGCAGGGCCGCGGCTCCGGCCACGTGCGGCGCGGCCATGGAGGTGCCGTTGGCGGCCGTGTAGAGGTCGTCGAGCGGGCTGCCCATGCTGGTGCCGTCCGCGCGTGCAGCAACGATGCCGACGCCGGGAGCGGTCAGGTCGGGCTTGACCGCGAGGTCGGTCAGTCGCGGACCGCGGCTGGAGAAGTCGGCCAGCGTCTCGTCACGGTCGACGGCGCCGACCGTCAGTGCGGCATCAGCCGAGCCCGGGGACCCGATCGTGGAGCTGCCGGGCCCGTCGTTGCCGGCCGAGACGACGAACAGCGAGTCGCTCTCGCCGGACAGGGCATTGAGGGCCTGGCTCAGGGGGTCGGTGCCGTCGGTGGCGCCTCCACCCAGGCTCATGTTGATCACGTCGGCGTCCTGCGCCACGGCCCACTCCATGCCGGCGATGACGCCGGACGTCGCGCCGTTGCCGTCGTCACCGAGAACCTTGCCGGAGATGATCGAGGCACCCGGGGCCACTCCCTTGCGCAGGCCGTCCGACCCGTCCCCCGTGCCGGCCGCCGTGGCGGCGACGTGGGTGCCGTGCCCGACGTGGTCCACCAGGTTGCCGCTGCCGGAGAAGTCCTCCTGCAGGGTCACCTGGCCCGCCAGGTCCGGGTGGTCGGCGTCCACCCCGGTGTCCAGGACCGCCACCGTGACCCCCGTGCCGTCGATGCCGGCCTCCCAGGCGGTTGGCGCGCCGATCTGTGCCGTGCTCTCGTGGAGCACGGTCCGCACCGGCGCGTCCAGCCAGAGACGCTCGACCGAGGAGGTGAGACCCGCCTGGTCACCGGTGGCCGCGAACTCGGCGGCCTCGTCTGCGGGCACGCCCGTGAGGCTGGCCCAGAACTCCCCCGTGTCCTGCTTCGCCACCGACAGGGCGCGCCCGTCGATGCTCTCCAGCTCCACCCCGGGGTCGACCCCCTGGACCGTGGACAGTGGCGAGCCGGCGGCGCTCAGCCGGCCCTCGGCATACGTGGCGATGAGAGGCAGTGACCCGGACTCCGCGTCACCGTAGCCGGCCTCCAGGAGCAGGTCGATGTTGAACAGGTCGGGGTCGAGGTCGCCCTCGGCGACATAGGGCAGGGCGTCGAGAGGGAGCACGTGCAGCTCACCGTCGAGCTCCAGCTGGTGGATGGTGATGTCCTCCCGGCCCTCGCCGGGCTCGAGGGCCACTGTGCGGCGACCGTCACCGACCTCGGTCACGCGGAGGGTGTCTCCGGTGACCAGGGTGAGTGATGCGGTGGACAGGGCGGACTCCGTGGCGGTCGGTGCCTGATCCCCGGGGGCCGCATGGCCGGCAGAGGGCAGGGCTGCGGTGACCAGGCCCAGGGCCAGGGTGCCGCCGAGCGCGGCGCGGACGCCGGGATGACTGGATGGATGACGCATGGAAGGCGTGCCTTTCGTGGGATCGGGAGCATGGTGTCTGCCCCCTGTGGTCCACTCTGCGTCGGGAGGAGCCCGATTGTCAGGTCCTTGGCGTGCCGGGGTTGTGCCATGTCGCAACCACGACACGCATCTGAGCGCCGCCACGCCCGCAGCGCATCCACGCGCTCCACGGGCCGCGGTGCGCGACCTGTCAGCCCCGGCGCCTAGAGTCCCTGCCGTGGCAACCAAGAGCAAGGCCCCGACCTATCGGTGCACCGAGTGTGGCTGGGGGGCGATCAAGTGGGTGGGCCGCTGTGGTGAGTGCCAGGCCTGGGGCACCCTGGTCGAGGCCGGTGGCCAGACCGCGGTGCGCACCGCAGCCTCGGCTCCGGGCCGCCCCGCCGTGCCCATCGCCGACGTCGACGCGACTCTCGCCCTGGCGGGGAGCACCGGCGTCAGCGAGTTCGACCGGGTCCTGGGCGGCGGGCTGGTGCCGGGCGGGGTGATCCTGATGGCCGGTGAGCCCGGGATCGGCAAGTCCACCCTGGCCCTCGACGTCGCCGCCCGCGCAGCCCGTGAGGGGCGCCGCGTGCTGTATGTCTCCGGTGAGGAGTCCGCGGCCCAGGTGCGGCTGCGCGGCCAGCGCATCGGCGCCCTGGCAGACACCCTCTATCTGGCCTCCGAGACCGACCTCGGCTCCGTCCTGGGCCACCTTGAGCGCACCGAGCCGGCGCTGGTCGTCGTCGACTCGGTGCAGACCATCGCCAGCAGCGAGGTCGAGGGCGCACCCGGCAATGTGGGGCAGGTCCGGGAGGTCGCCTCGGCACTGATCCAGGCCGCGAAGGCCGCCAACATCGCGGCCATCCTGATCGGCCACGTCACCAAGGACGGCGCCATCGCCGGCCCGCGTGTGCTGGAGCACCTGGTCGACGTGGTCGTGCAGTTCGAGGGCGAGCGACACTCCCGTCTGCGCCTGGTCCGGGCGGTGAAGAACCGGTTCGGCCCGACGGATGAGGTGGGCTGCTTCGACCTCGGCGACTCCGGCATCGTCGGGCTCCCCGACCCCAGCGGCCTGTTCCTGACCAGCCGGGACCGGCCCGTCCCGGGCACCTGCGTGACGGTCACCCTGGAGGGGCGCAGGCCCCTGGTGACGGAGGTCCAGGCGCTGGTGACCGAGAGCTCTGGCGGCTCGCCGCGGCGCACCACCAGCGGTCTGGACTCCTCCCGGCTGGCCATGGTGCTCGCCGTCCTGACCCGTCGGGCGGGCGTCAGCGTGGCCGCGCACGACTGTTATGCCTCGACCGTCGGTGGCGTCCGGCTGGCCGAGCCGTCGGCCGACCTCGCCCTGGCCCTGGCCGTGGCGGGCGCCCAGCGGGACGCGCCACTGCCCCAGGGGCTGATCGCCGTCGGTGAGGTCGGTCTGGCCGGCGACATCCGGCCGGTCACCGGCCTCCCCAGGCGCCTCAGCGAGGCCGCCCGGATCGGTTTCACCCGGGCTGTCGTGCCGGCCGGCTCCCTCACGGAGGGGCCACCGCCGTCCGGCGTGCGGGTGCGTGAGGTGAGCACCCTGATGGAGGCCGTTGACCTCGCGCTCGGCTGGCAGGCCTGAGGCGCCTGGTGCGGCGCGCGACCCAGCTCTCCGGACGCTCAGCCTGGGGCCCACCTGGGCCCCGGGCATGTCCTTCATCTCGGTACGGTAAAGGTTCTGCGGCACACGTCAGATCCGACCCCTCGCCTGGATAGACTCCGGCACGTCGGATCAGGGCACGGACGGAGCAGCAGGTGGAGCGCAGTGATGAGGAGTCCTTGCGCTCGACCCTTGCCGCCGTCGCTCCCGGCACCGAGCTGCGCGACGGCCTCGAGCGGATCCTGAGGGGTCGCACCGGCGCCCTGGTGGTGCTCGGCTACGACCGGAGCGTCGAGGCGGTCTGCTCCGGTGGCTTCGAGCTGGACATCGAGTTCTCCAGCACCCGTCTGCGCGAGCTGGCCAAGATGGACGGCGCCATCGTGCTGGAGCGCGACGGCACCCGGATCGTGCGCGCGGCGACGCAACTCGTGCCCGACCCCTCGATCGAGACCCGGGAGAGCGGCACCCGCCACCGCACCGCGGAGCGAGTGGCCAAGCAGACCGGTCACCCCGTGGTCTCGGTCAGCCAGTCGATGGCGATCGTGGCCATCTATGTCGGCGGGCTGCGCCATGTGCTGGAGGCCTCCACCGCGATCCTCTCCCGTGCCAATCAGGCGCTGCAGACGCTGGAGCGCTACAAGTCCCGGCTCGATGAGGTCAGCAGCAACCTGTCCGCGCTGGAGATCGAGGACCTGGTCACCATCCGCGACGTCACGGCAGTCCTGCAGCGCCTGGAGATGGTGCGCCGGATCAGCGAGGAGATCGCGCAGTACGCCCTCGAGCTGGGCACCGACGGTCGCCTGATGAACCTGCAGCTCGAGGAACTCACGGGGGGCCTGGGCAACGACCGCGAGCTGGTGATCCGCGACTACGCCGAGCACGTCCAGGATGAGCCGTCCGTGCAGGCCGTCCTGCACTGCCTGTCCACGATCAGCGGCACCGAGTTGCTCGACCTGACCTCCTCGGCCAGGTGCCTGGGCTTCACGGTGGTCGGTGACGGGCTGGACGCCAACGTCAGCCCCCGTGGCTATCGCCTGCTCTCCCGGATCCCGCGTCTGCCCTCGGTCGTGATCGACCGGCTGGTCGACCGCTTCGAGACCCTGCAGGCCCTGCTGTCGGCAAGCCTGGAGGACCTGATGACGGTGGACGGTGTCGGTGAGGGCCGGGCCCGGGCCGTGCGCGAGGGACTGTCCCGGCTGGCCGAGTCGAGCATTCTCGAACGCTACGTGTGAGTGCCTCACCCGACCCCGACGGCATCCTCGTTCCCCTGCTGGACTGGTATGCCGAACGCGCCCGTGATCTTCCCTGGCGCCGACCCGACTGCTCCCCCTGGGGTGTGCTCGTCTCCGAGGTCATGCTGCAGCAGACCCCGGTCGCTCGGGTCGAGCCGGTCTGGCGCGAGTGGCTCGCGCGGTGGCCAGAGCCTGCCGACCTGGCTGCGGAGACCGCGGGCGAGGCGGTCCGGGCCTGGGGCCGGCTGGGCTACCCACGGCGGGCACTGCGGTTGCACGCCTGCGCCGCCACCCTGACCGCTGAGCACGACGGGCAGGTTCCGAGCGACCTCGGTGCCCTGCTGGCGCTGCCCGGCATCGGCCAGTACACCGCGGCGGCCGTCGGAGCCTTCGCCTTCGGCATCCGGTCCGCGGTGGTCGACACGAATGTCCGCCGGGTGCAGGCCCGGGCCGTCACCGGCGAGCCGCTGCCGGCGCAGTCGCTGACCGCCGCCGAGCTGCGCCTCGCCGAGAGTCTTCTGCCCACCCACCCCAGCGAGGCGGCACGCTGGAGTGTCGCGGTCATGGAGCTCGGTGCCCTCGTGTGCACCGCGCGGTCCCCCGACTGTCCACGCTGCCCGATCCGCGACCACTGCGCCTGGGTGGCTGCGGGTTCCCCGCCCTACACCGGTCCGCCACGTCGTGGACAGGTCTGGACCGGCACCGACCGACAGTGTCGCGGTCGCATCATCGGGGCGCTCCGGGAGGCTCCGGGCCCTGTCCCGGTGTCGGAACTGCGTGCACTCTGGCCCGACGAGGAGCAGTTCGTGCGGTCACTCGACGGGCTGCTGGGCGATGGTCTGGTCGAGCCGGCCGGCCCGGACTGCCTCCAGCTGCCCGGCGGCTAGCCAGCGGACCGGTCACGCCGTGCGAGCCTCCGGCCGCACCGCCCGGAAGCCGACGCCACGGACGGCCTCGATCACCACGGGGGCGTGCTCGCGCGCGAGCTTGGCCCGGAGTCGCTTGACCACGGCGTGGACCTGGCTCGCATCGCCCAGGTGATCGGTGCCCCAGACCTCGCGGACGATCTCATCGAAGCGCCAGACTCGGCCCGGCTCATTGATGAGCCGGCGCAGCAGCGAGAACTCCAGTGGTGTCAGGGTCACCTCGACGGTGCCGAAGCGCACGGCACGACGGTCCTCGTGGATGCGCACACCGGCGGCTGCCGGTCGGTCCGCAGCAGCACGTCGCGAGGTGGTGGACCGGGTCAGCTGTTGCCCGGGCTCCAGGAGTCCCTGCGCGACCTCGACCGAGGGGACGACCAGGACCGAGCTCGTGGGGTCCAACTGCGCGAGCAAGGAGTTGCGTTCCTCCGCGGTGGGTGCCACCAAGACAACTAACGAAGCTGATCGGGATGACTGAATGTTGTCGAGCGGCTCCGTAGCTGCTACCTGGGTCATGCACCTGCTCCTCGCCCCGCCGCGACCCTCGCGGTCCTCGACCAACCTTTCGCGTACTTGGCAGTAAGGCAACCCACTTGTCCAAGGCTTTAACGAATGCGTACGACAGTGTTATCGCTCCGCAACATCGCCGGGTCCTGCGCATGACGAACTCGCCTGGTTGTGCCGCTGTCGTTGGTCCCAGGACCGCGTCTGTCGGACAGGGAACGGCCCCGCCCGGAGCGTCTGCTCCGGACGGGGCCGCCCGTCATGCATCTCCGTCAGTCAGCTGCTCAGCAACCGATCTTCGGGAGGGAGAAGTCCACCGTGCGAACCGTGCCCCGTGCGGGGTTGGTCTCGGCGAACTTCGGACGCCAGCCGTCCTTGGCCGCGATCAGCTGCACGCCGCCACGCGTGTCCTGGGTGTTGATCCATGTGGCGTACGCACCGTCCGCGTTGGTGGCCAGCACCCAACCGGGGTGGTCACCGCGCTTGGGCGTGATGTCCACCGTCGCACCGTCGATGCCGACGGTGGCGCTGTCGCAGTCGACGCCGGAGACGGTGCCCATCAGCTTGCCCCAGGGGCGGGGCGGCGAGACGTTCATCGTCACCGGGATGGCGTCGAAGGACTGCGGGGTGTTGGTGCTCACCTTGATGCCAGCGGTGTAGACGCCCGGCTGGGCGACATTGGCATCGGTGGTGACCTCAACGGTGACGCTGTCCCCGGCGGGGACAGTGACCTCGGTGGCACCCAGCGAGAGCCACGTGACGTCGGTCCCAGCAGAGCCACAGTCGTCGAACCCGGGCAGGTACTCGGCATCAGCCGTGGCGTTGAAGTTGCCCGAGGAACCACCGAACTTGCCCAGCCCGCACGCCATCGCACCGCGGTAGACCGCCGTATTGGAGTTGGGCAGGTCGGTCCACTCGTCCGTGGTCGGGTCGTAGGCGAAGGTGGCGTTGGTGATCGTGCCGCCCTGCACACCACCGTTCACGACGAGCATCCCGTTCGCCGCGGCATACTGGCTCGCCCAGGTGTCGACCGGGGCATCCGCGATAGCGGTCCACGTGTCGGAGTCCGGGCTGTACACGTAGCTGGCCGCGGTGCCGGCGGCACCGCCGTTACCACCGGTGCAGAAGACCTCACCGTTGATACCGGCGCAGGAGGCGAAGGCCACCGACTCCGGGTAGTCGGCCAGGGTCTCCCAGGTGTCACTCGCCGCGTCATACGCGCTGACCGCGTTCGTCATCGGCGTGCAGCTGGCGGTGGTGCAACCACCGACGGAGTACAGCTTGCCGTCAGCCACTGCCTGGCCCGCCGCGGAGACCGCGTTGGGGTTCTCGGCCACTGCGGTCCAGCTGTCGGCGCCCTCGTCGTAGACGAGGGTCTCACCGGTGACACCGGAGTCGACCCAACCGCCGGTGACGACGATCTCACCGTTGACAACACCCGTCGCGACCGCATTGCGCGGGCTCGGCAGGGATGCCACCTCGGTCCAGGTCATGTCAGCCTCGTTGTAGCGCTGCACGGTGTCGTAGGACGCCGAGCCGGAGCCACCCGAGATGAGGTACCAGGTGCCGTCCAGGTTCACCGCACGGCCGTCCATGTTGACCGAACCCAACTGGGTCAGGTCGGTCCACGGGTCGGCCGAGACACCACGGGCAGCAGGCTCGCCCGCCGTGCCGAACCGCAGGGAGGCGTGCTGGGCGACCGAGACCTCAGCCTCGATCTCCTGCAGCGGGGCGCCCTGCGTCTCGTGCATCTGGCTCATCAGGTCCTTCGTGCCGTTGGCACGCAGGATCTCGAAGTCACCGCCGACCTCGGACAACTGCACCTCGGCAGCGCCGGAGCCGGAGTTGGTGATGGTGAGCGTGTCGGTGATCGACTCGCCAACCTCCAGGTAGGTGGTGATCGCCGTGGGGTCGATCTCCACAAACCCGGAGCCGAGGGTGAAGTCGGCCTGAACGACACCGCTGGCGGCGACGTCCACACTCTGGGTCTGGTTCTCATAGCCGCGGGCGGTGGCCTCGAAGTCGTGCGCACCGGTCAGCGTGGAGAAGATCCAGTAGAAGCCGTCATCCAGGTTCTCGTCGTCCGGGGTGGCGACCGAGGTGCCGCTCTCCTCCGGGTTGTCGACGCTGGTGACAGAGGCGCCGACGACGCCTTCGCCACTGTCGGTGCCACTCACGGTGCCGACGACGTAACCGCCCTCGATCGTGGGGTCACAGGAGCGGTTGCCGATGAACACGTCGTCCACCATCCACCACCAGTCATAGTCGGCGTCGCCCATGTGGAAGCGAACCTGCACGTCGGACTGCCCTGCGGCCTCCGGCATCGGGAAGACGTCCTCGCGTGGGCCGCGCAGGTCCTCCTGCTGGTGCGCCACGGTGATCCACGTCTCGCCACCGTCGATGCTGTAGTCGACATCAGCGAACTCGCCGGACAGGTAGTTCAGGTCCTGCTTGAAGCCGACGACCGGCTCCTCAAGGCCCGACATGTCGACCGACGGGCTGACCAGGGAGGTGTCCTGAGTTCCGCCAGAGCCGAAGTAGTCGCTGTCCATGATGGCGAAGTTGCCCTCACCACCGGTCAGGTTGTCCCGACCGTCCGGGTTGTCGAACAGCCAGACCTGGCCGCTGTCCGCGTGGTCCACAACGCTCCACCCCTCGGGCACGGTGGTGCCGTCGAAGGTCTCGATCACGCCGTCGCTCTGGAAGCCGTAGCCCGGGGCGACGCAGGTCTCGGCATCCACCAAGACCTCGAAGTCCTGGGTGGCCTCGGCGTCGTGAGTCACCTCAGTCGTCGTGGTCACGTAGCCCGGATACTGGGCAGTGACCTCAACGGTGTAGGTGGCTCCGGTCGGCAGGTCCAGGCTGTAGGAGCCGGTTGCCGGGTCCGAATAGGTCGTCACGTCACTGCCGGCCACGCTGATCTGGGCGTACACCGGGAAGCCGTGGCCGGAGCCATCGGTGACGGTGCCGCTCAGGGCGGCTGACGGCGCGGCCTCCAGCGCGAAGTCTGCGGTGACTTCGGAGTCGGCCGTGACGGTGACCGTCTGGGTCGCGGTGCCATAGCCGAACTTGCTGGCGGTGACCGTGTAGTCACCAGCGGTGACGAGAGCCTGGTAGGCACCCTCGTCGTTGGTGACCGTGTTGCGGCTGATCGGACCCTCGATCGCGACGTTGACGTCCGCGAGGGCGTCGCCGTTCTCGGCGTCGGTGACGGCACCGTTGATCGTGCCAGTGTCACCGGTCGGTGCAGCGTCGATCAGGGCCAGGGCGTCGAGTCGGCCCTCACCGAAGACGTTGTTGTCCGCAGCTGTGCCGCCACAGGAGGTGTCATCGGTGTCAATCGCGGTGCCGTCGAGCAGTGCTCGGGTCCCCTCGATGTCTCCGACGAGGGAGGGAGCAGCCGACCACAGGAGCGCTACCGCGCCGGCGGCGTGGGGCGCAGCCATCGAGGTGCCGCTGTAGTTGGCGTAGCCACTGCCCGGGACCGCGGAGCGCACGTTGCTTCCGGGTGCCGAGATGTTGGGCTTGATCTCGCCATCCTGGCCAGCGCCCTTGCCCGAGGTGTTCGAGATGGCGTGACTGATGTTGTAGTTACCGACCGAGTACGCGATGATCCGGCTGCCCGGGGAGCCTGAGGTGTTGCAGGCGGGCCCGCTGTTGCCGTTGGCCCACATGCTAAAGATGCCCGCGGCGTCCCAGGCCTCGATCACGTCCTCCATGAAGGGGTCGTTGCTCGGCAACGTGGTGCCCCAGGAGTTGTTGATGATGTTGGGCCGCTTGGAGGTGTCGGGGTTCTCCCCGTTCAGGTCCGTCGGCGCCAGCATCCACTCACCGGAGTCGATCAGTGCCTGGTCGGTCGGGCAGCACCCGTTGGCTGCGATCCAGGTCGCGCCAGGAGCGACACCCACTTGGTTGTCGCCGCCGTCGTCACCGACCATGGTGCCCATCGTGTGGGTGCCGTGGCCGTTGGTGTCAGCGGGTACGTCCGGCGACGTCCCGGCCGCGTCGAACCAGTTGTAGTCGTGGGTGAACGTGCCGTCACCGTTGTTGCCACGGTAGGAGTTCACCAGAGCTGGGTGGTCGTACTGCACACCGGTGTCGATGTTGCCGACCACGATGCCCTCACCGTCGACACCGTAGGTGCTCCACACGTCGTCGGCGTTGATGTCGTCGATGCCCCACTCCACGGCCGAGGGAGCCATCTCAGACTCACCCTTGACCAGTTCTGGCGCCTCATACGTCGTCGTCGGGTAGATTCCCTCGACGTCGCTATCCGAGGCCAGGGAGTTGACGAGAGTCTCGTCACCGCCCTGGATCCGGATCGCGTTGGTGGCCCAGAATGCCTGGTACTCAACGCCATCGGCATCGAGCTGGGCCCGGATGTCCTTCTGGCTGGCTGCTGCGCTGTCGGTCAGCGCACTGTAGACCGCCTTGCCGCGGGCGTCCCAGTCGTCGATCTGCTTGAACTGCGACATGTCCGGGCGCGCGTCGAAACGCACCCAGAAGTCGGTGGCGCCCTTCTCAGCTATCTGGGCACTGACCTCCTTCTCAACCTTGTCGTTCGCACCAATCTCTGCCTGCGGCAGTGAATCGGCACTCGCGCCGGTCATACCTAACCCCGATGCGATCAACGATGCGCCGGCAACTGATGCCAACCATCGCCGCGCACGGTGTCCTTGTACGGCCACGACTCCTCCTCCATACGGTGGGTGACACCGAGGATGACCCCCGGTTATCAACCGAACCTAGGAAAACCCTGAGAGCGCTACAACGACACCACGTAGGCAAAATGTAGACAACGTAAACATCTGGTGGACAACGGTATTGCGGAAGGCAACACGAAATGGCCGCCCAGCTCGGGCGGCGCGGAGGCAGGCGGTCAGCTGCCGAGGGCCTCCCTGGACACACCCGAGGGCGGGTGCGGGATGAGCCGGAAGCCAAGGCCCCGAACAGCCTCGAGGAGCACCGGCGCGCCGAGATCGGCCAACTTGCTGCGCAGGCGGCCGATCGCAGCATGCATGTGTGCGCCGTTGCCCAGATAGGCCGTGTGCCAGCCCACCTGGGAGAGCTGTTCGAAGGTCGCGACCTGACCGGCGCGCGGGACGAGGTAGCGCAGGAGGGCGAACTCCAGCCGGGTGAGCTGGACCTCCCGGTCGGCCATCACCGCGGAGAGCCGGTCCTCGCGGAGCCGCAACGGCACCCCGGGTGGCCGCCCGGCCGTGTGTGACCGACTCGCAGCGCCCGGCTCGGCTCGCCTGCCGCGCCCTGAGGCGCCAGGCAGGTGGGCCAGCACCCGACGTGCCTCCGTGATGTCGGTGGCGAGCAGAATCGGCGTCTGCGCGGACAGCCCAGCAGTCAGCGCGAGCCGCTGCTCAGCAGTGTCGGCAACAATCAGGACGAGGGGCTCCGGCTCGGTGCTGTGGCCGGACTCGGCGGTATGGACAACGTGTTCCATGACCGAACCTCCCCGTGCCCTGCCACCCGTCCCCTGGGTGCTTCCTTCTATTTACCTGCATGCGAGCGCCTCGGGACAAGGGGTTTGACCCAGAATTGACCCGAGGGTGGCCAAGGATTGGGTTCCTCCTGCCGTCCACGCGACCAGGAGTGCAGTGGAGCCGCTCGGTCACAGAATGTCGTCAGTGGTGCCCCGGGTGCGCTTGTTGAGCAGGTTCTTCCGCACCCGCAACGCCTTGACGAGCGGCTGGGCCAGCGGTGAGAGGCGCAGGTCATAGGCCGGGAACCAGACCCGGTGGGTGCTGAACTTGAGTTTCATCTTGAAGACGCCGAACGAGTGCTTGGACTCATCGAGTCGGCGCGGGACCCCCCAGAAGTCAAAGGTGCCGTAGCCATGTTCCTTGGCGTCGAGCATGGCGTTCCAGTAGAAGGCGTCCGGGGCCTTCGCGTCCTTGCGCTTGTCGCCGTTCGTCGGCGGCCGTTCGTCTCGGATGCTCCCGCCGTAGAGGTAGGCCGTGGTGTCGCCGAGGCCGAGGAAGAAGCCACCGGCGAGCGCCTTCCCCTCGTGCCGAGACAGGACGGTATAGGTCTCCCCACCGAACTGGTTGCCCGCCTCCCGCAGCGTCTCGTAGTAGGCGCGGGGGAAGGCACCCAGCTGCGCCCGTTCGTTGGTGGCCGAGAAGATCTGCCAGAAGGCTTCGAAGTCGTCGTCCCGACCCGCAGTGACACCCATCCGTTCCGCAGTGCGCACGTTGCGTCGCGCCATCTTGTGCAGTCCGGCAAAGAGGTCGTCCTCGTTCTCCCTCAGGTCCGCGAGGATGGTGTGTTCGGGCTGTTCGGTCTGCGACCTCTGGAACGGACCGATGACCTCGGGGATGGTGGCCTGGTCGGCTTCGAAGTCCACGGTGGTCAGGTCGTCCGGTCGCCCGACCTCGACCGGCTTGGGGGGCTCCACCTTGAGGTAGGCGTCGGTGCGCTTGGCGAGTGCCCGGAACGGCTCAGCGAGGTCGGACAGCAGGTCGAGGGACTCCAGGGCAGGTCCTCGAGGTGCGTAGAGAACGCTCACGCCGGGCACCAGTGGCTTGCGGAGCAGCTGGACGGCTCCGACGGTGCTCCCTCGGTGGTCACGAATCAGGAACCGACGAGGATGCTGGCCCAGAACACGTCGGGCCTCACCGTAGCCCCACCCCTGGAGCGGGCTGCTCAGGGGCAGGGAGGCGACGACGTCATTGAACGCACGGGGGTCTTCGGACTCGTGAAGATGGAGGGGCACACCCCAAATCTAGGTCATCAGGGGCCGCACAACAGACCACCCGCCGTGCACTGTGCACGGCGGGTGGCTGCTCTGGCGTGTCGGATCAGGCCTCGGCCTGGCCGGGCTCGCTCCCACCGACTCCGGACGCCTCCACCGGGACGGTGTCCGGCGTCTGCGACTTCTGCTCACCGGTGAAGGTGAACTCGCCGGTCTTGTCCTCGGCCGTCGCGTCCACCAGGACGATCTGGCCGGGCGACAGCTCGCCGTAGAGGATCTTCTCGGACAGTGCGTCCTCGATCTCGCGCTGGATCGCACGGCGCAGCGGCCGGGCACCGAGCACGGGGTCATACCCCTTGAGGGCGAGCAGCTTCTTGGCCGTGGGCGTGAGCTCCAGGCCCATGTCCTTGTCCTTGAGGCGCTCGTCCAGGTTGGCGACCATCAGGTCGACGATCTGCACGATCTCGTCCTGCGAGAGCTGCGGGAAGACGATGGTGTCGTCGACACGGTTGAGGAACTCGGGACGGAAGTGCTGCTTCAGCTCGTCCTGCACCTTGTTCTTCATGCGCTCGTAGTCGCTGCTGCCGTCGTTGCCGCCGGAGAAGCCGAGCGCGATGCCCTTGGCGATGTCGCGGGTGCCGAGGTTGGTCGTCATGATGATGACGGTGTTCTTGAAGTCCACCACGCGGCCCTGGGCGTCGGTCAGTCGACCGTCTTCCAGGATCTGCAACAGGCTGTTGAAGATGTCGGGGTGGGCCTTCTCGACCTCGTCGAAGAGCACGACAGAGAACGGCTTGCGCCGGACCTTCTCGGTCAGCTGACCGCCCTCCTCGTAGCCGACGTAGCCGGGGGGCGAGCCGAACATCCGGGACACGGTGTGCTTCTCGGAGTACTCGGACATGTCGAGGGTGATCAACGAGTCTTCGTCACCGAACAGGAACTCGGCCAGCGTCTTGGCCAGCTCGGTCTTGCCGACACCGGTGGGGCCGGCGAAGATGAACGAACCACCGGGGCGCCGCGGGTCCTTCAGCCCGGCACGGGTGCGCCGGATCGCCTGGGACAGGGCCGAGATGGCTTCGTTCATGCCGACGATCCGCTTGTGCAGCTCCTCCTCCATGTTGAGCAGGCGGCTGGACTCTTCCTCGCTCAGCTTGATCACCGGGATGCCGGTGGCCGCGGCGAGGACCTCGGCGATCAGCTCCTCGTCGACCTCGGCGACGACGTCCATGTCGCCGGACTTCCACTCCTTCTCCCGCTCGGCCCGGGCCTGGGTGAGCTTGTGCTCCTCATCCCGGAGACGGGCCGCCTTCTCGAAGTCCTGGGCATCGATCGCCGACTCCTTCTCGCGCTTGGCGTGCGAGATCTTGTCGTCGAACTCCCGCAGGTCCGGCGGCGCGGTCATCCGGCGGATCCGCAACCGGGCACCGGCCTCGTCGATCAGGTCGATCGCCTTGTCCGGCAGGTAGCGGTCATTGACATAGCGGTCGGCCATCGTCGCGGCAGCGACCAGGGCGCTGTCCGTGATCGAGACCCGGTGGTGCGCCTCATAACGGTCGCGCAGCCCCTTGAGGATCTCGATGGCGTGGCTCAGCGTGGGCTCGTTGACCTGAATCGGCTGGAACCGCCGCTCGAGCGCTGCGTCCTTCTCGATGTGCTTGCGGTACTCATCCAGCGTGGTGGCGCCGATGGTCTGCAGCTCGCCGCGGGCGAGCATCGGCTTCAGGATGCTGGCGGCGTCGATCGCGCCCTCTGCGGCACCGGCTCCCACGAGCGTGTGGATCTCGTCGATGAACAGGATGATGTCACCGCGGGTGCGGATCTCCTTGAGCACCTTCTTGAGCCGCTCCTCGAAGTCACCGCGGTAGCGCGAACCGGCCACCAGCGAGCCGAGGTCGAGGGTGTAGAGCTGCTTGTCCTTCAGCGTCTCGGGGACCTCGCCGCGCACGATGTCGCTGGCCAGCCCCTCGACAACAGCCGTCTTGCCCACGCCGGGCTCACCGATCAGGACCGGGTTGTTCTTGGTCCGGCGGGACAGCACCTGCATGACCCGCTCGATCTCCTGCTGACGACCGATGACGGGGTCGAGCTTGCCCTCGCGGGCCGCCTGGGTCAGGTTGCGACCGAACTGGTCGAGGACGAGCGACCCCGCGGGGGTGCCCTCCTGGGCCCCGGCGCCGACACCTGCGGTGGCGGCCTCCTTGCCCTGGTAGCCCGAGAGCAGCTGGATGACCTGCTGGCGCACCCGGTTGAGATCGGCTCCGAGCTTGATGAGCACCTGGGCGGCCACGCCCTCGCCCTCGCGGATCAGCCCGAGCAGGATGTGCTCGGTGCCGATGTAGTTGTGGCCGAGCTGCAGCCCCTCACGGAGGCTCAGCTCGAGGACCTTCTTGGCACGGGGCGTGAAGGGGATGTGGCCCGTGGGCGACTGCTGGCCCTGGCCGATGATCTCCTGCACCTGCTCACGGACAGCATCCAGCGAGATGTCCAGGGTCTCCAGCGCCTTGGCTGCGACCCCTTCTCCCTCGTGGATCAGGCCGAGCAGGATGTGCTCAGTGCCGATGTAGTTGTGGTTGAGCATCCGCGCTTCTTCCTGCGCGAGCACCACCACTCGGCGGGCGCGGTCGGTAAACCGTTCGAACATCGTCACTCCTGACAATCGATCCGGGCAGACGCACTGCGGGCGGTCCTCGCCACACACGCCATACCCTGATGCTACTTGCGTCTGCTGTGCCCAACGCGATCGTGCGGAGCACTGTTCCACAGGAAGGCCCTATGGGGGCCCCTGTTCGCCCTCGGCGTAGCACTGTGCAGGGAATGCGGTCCCCCTGCTGACAGCCTCCGGCGCCGTAGCCCTCAGCCGTCAGTTCGTGCTGGCTGGGCAACGCTCAGGAAGGTGGTTCATAATCCCTGCTGCACCACCCGCCACGGCCCCCGGGCCGACAAGGAGTTCACCCGCCATGCACCGTCGCACCACGGCCGCCCTGTCCCTCACGCTGCTCGCCGCCACAGCCCTGGCGGGGTGCACCTCTGGGGAGGAGGAGCCGGACACCACCTCCTCGTCCTCCGCCCCGACTACCGAGGGCGCGGCCCCAGCGGACCCGGACTGGTTCTGCCGGCTCTTCGAGAGCGAGACGGTCGACGCCGCCACCGACGGTCGGGCAGACGTCGCCCGGGAGGCGGCGGTGCTGGAGACCGAGGACGAGTACCAGTGCGATGTCATGGTCCCGACGGAGGACGGCGGCACCGAGGTCGCGCTGAGCCTGTCCATGCACCGCAACATCCCCAACCTGGCCGACGAGATACTCGCTGAGGTCAAGGCCCTCGAGGGCAATGTCCCCGGGCCGCCCTACCTGGGCGTCTCCTATGTCGCCAACACCCTGGCCGTCTCGGTCGTGCCCTGTAAGGCCGCACCCAACGCCGGTGACGAGGCGACCGAGGTGCCCTACGTCTTCGTGGCCCGGGCCCAGCTGGACACCGAGGGCGCTGCCAACGGCGGGTTGGTCGAGGCGCTGAACCGCCTGGTGCAGGAGATGGACCAGGGCGTCGGGTGCAGCCCGAGCAATATCGAGGAGACCGATCAGGGCGCCCAGACCCAGGCGCCGGGGGACGACGCAGAGACCACCACGGCCCCCTGAGGCTCAACTCCTGCCGCTGGACCACTGACCGAGGGACCTGTGGCGGGCCCCCCGGGGTCGTTCCCTCGCTCAGCCGGCCTTCTTGGCCGACGTCTTGCTCGAGGACTTCTTCGCGGTCTTGCTGCTTGTCGACTTCTTGGTGCTGGTCTTGCCTGAGGCCGTCTTCTTGGCAGCGGTCTTCTTGGGCGCGGCCTTCTTGGCCGGAGTCTTCCTGGCAGCGGTCTTCTTGGCGGTGCCCGTGTCCTCCTCGTCAGAGGCATCCTCACCTCGAGCTGACTTGGCGCGGTCGACACTGCGCTGCAGCGCGGCCAGCAGGTCGACGACCTCGCCGGACTCCTCCTCCTCACCCTGGTCGGGGGACTCGGTGACCTCGCCACCCTCGATCTTGGACCGCACCAAGGCCTCCACCGCGATCTGGTAGTCGTCCTCGTGCTCCTCGAGCTCGAAGTCACCGGCCATCGAGTCGACGAGCATGCGCGCCATCGCGACCTCGGAGTCCTTGGGCTCGGTGACCTCGTCGAGGTTGTTGAGCTGACCGGAGTCGCGGACCTCGTCGGGCCACAGCAGGGTCTGCAGGACGATCGCCTCGTCGATCACCCGAAGCACCGCCATCGTCATCCGTGTGCGCACCGACACCGTCACGACCGCCACCCGCTCGCTCTCGCGCAGCGCCTCCCGGAGCAGGCCGTAGGCCTTGGCCCCCATCGCGTCGGGCTCGATGTAATAGGCCTTGTCGTAGAGGATCGGGTCGATCTGCTCGATCGGCACGAACCGCTCGACCGAGATCTCCTTGCTCGAGCGGTTCGGCAGCGAGGCGAAGTCCTCGTCAGTGAGGATCACGGACTTGCCGTCCTCGGTCTCATAGGCCTTGGCGATCTCCTTGTAGGGCACCTCCTCGCCGTCGGCCTGCGCCACCCGCTTGTAGCGGATCCGACTGCCGTCGGACCGGCGCACCTGGTGGAAGCTCAGGTCATGGTTCTCGGTCGCCGAGTACAGCCGGACCGGCACATTCACCAGTCCGAACGAGACGGCACCCTTCCAGATCGCTCTCACTGTTACAGGATGGACCCATGAGACCCATGCTCGCCACCCCGGGCCCCGGCACGGCCGACCGGGCCGAGGTGCCCGGAGGCGAGGGCTGGGCCCATGAGATCAAGTGGGACGGCATCCGGCTGATCGCGCGGGTGCAGGACGGCGAGCTGCGCCTGACCACCCGCAGCGAGCGCGATGTGACCATCGCCTTCCCGGAGCTGGCGGGGCTGGCCGGGCTGGGTCACGACCTGGTGCTGGACGGGGAAGCCGTTGCTTTCGTCGACGGGGCGCCATCCTTCAGCCAGTTGGTCGAGCGGGTGCACACCACCTCGGCAGCGAAGGCGCGCCTGCTCGCCGGCCGCCGCCCCACGACCTACCTCGCCTTCGACCTGGTGGGGCTCGACGGACTGGACCTGACCCCGCTCCCCTGGTCGGCCCGTCGATCGGCTCTGGAGGACATCCTCCCGGACCGCTCGCGCTGGCAGGTCTCACCGCAGTATGCAGATGGGCCGGGGCTGTGGCGCGCGACGGCTGAGCAGGGGCTCGAGGGAGTCGTCAGCAAGCGCGTCACCAGCACCTACCAGCCGGGAGTGCGGAGCACGGACTGGCTCAAGTTCCCGCACCGCGGCACGGACAGTCTGGTCGTGGGTGGGTGGCGCCCCGAGACCGGTCGCAACCGCCTGGGCTCCCTGCTCGTGGGCCACCCGGTGCCAGGAGGGCTTACCTTTCGAGGTCGGGTCGGCAGTGGGCTGGCCGGGAGAGCCGGAGCGCGTCTGGCCGAGCTGATCGCCACCGTGCCGACGGGCCCGTGTCCCTTCGTGGACGAGGTGCCGGGACCGGATCGCGCGGGGGCGACCTGGGTGAGGCCGCAGCTGGTGGTGGAGATCGCCTCGCTCGGCACCACCACGGGCGGACGACTGCGCCAGCCGGCCTACAAGGGGTGGCGCAGTGATCTCACGCCTGCGGACCTGGCCGGGGCATCTGCCGCGGACGCCGACGGAACCGCCACCGAGCGCGAACAGGAGGACTGATGGCCACCGGTGAGGTGCAGAGCGTGCACGTCGCGGGCCGGACCCTGCGGGTGAGCAGCCTGGACAAGGTGCTCTATCCCGCCACGGGTACGACCAAGGGTGAGGTGCTCAACTACTACGTCCAGGTCGCCGACCGGCTGCTGCCGGAGCTGGCCGGCCGTCCGGTCACCCGGATCCGCTGGCCGCACGGGGTCGGCGGCGAGAGCTTCTTCGAGAAGAACGTGCCCAGCGGCGTGCCGGACTGGCTGCCTCGCGTGACCATCACCGGGCACGGCTCCCGCTCCGGCCGGGCCACCGTCACCTATCCGCTGGTCACGGACCTGGCAGCGCTGGTCTATCTGGTCAACCTCGGTTCCCTCGAGCTGCACGTGCCGCAGTGGCGAGTGGACGAGGCCGGCGCACCGCAGCCTCCGGACCGGCTCGTCATCGACCTCGACCCGGGCCCGGGCGCGGGCCTCACCGAGTGCGCGCGGGTGGCTCTCCTGGTGCAGCAGCGATTGTCATCCGTGGGGCTGGAGTGCCGACCGGTCACCAGCGGCAGCAAGGGCATGCAGCTCTACGCCGAGCTCGATGGCGCGCGCAGCTCCGATGAGGTCAGCGCCGTGACCAAGGCGTTGGCCCAGCAGCTCACCGAGCAGCACCCCGACCTGGTGCTCTGGCAGATGACGAAGGCCAAGCGCAGCGGCAAGATCTTCCTGGACTGGTCGCAGAACAATGCCGCCAAGACCACCATCTGTCCACTGTCGATGCGCGGACGCGAGCAGCCCAACGTGGCTGCACCGCGCTCCTGGCAGGAGATCGAGGAGGCCGCCGCAGGAGCGGCTGATCTCCGGCAGGTCCCGTTCCACGATGTTGAGTGAGCCCCCGGTCGGCTCCACCCGGGACGACGAACCGGCCCGGCCCCTGAGGGGACCGAGCCGGTTCGAGGTCGCTGCGCAGGTGGTCAGTGCGCCGCTGCGAAGGCGTCCTGCAACTCCTTGGACACGCGACCGCGGTCGCTCACGCTGAAGCCGTTCTCCCGGCCCCACGCGCGCATCTTGGCGAGCTCCTCGCGTGATGCACCGGAAGCGCCACCGGAACGACGTCGCGTCTGCCGACGGCCACCGGAACGCCGCGCCACGCCGATCCACTGGGCCAGGCTGTCGCGCAGCTTGGCCGCATTGGCGTTGGACAGATCGACCTCGTAGGTCACACCGTCAAGGGCGAACTCGACCGTCTCGGTTGCCTCGCCACCATCCATATCGTCAACCAGAATTACCTGAACTCGCTGGGCCATGCGCTCTCCTCCGTTGCCTGCGTCTGATAGTCGCGTCAATGCGCGACCAATGCAATCTACTGCTAAAGATAGCAGGAGAGCAAAACAATTTGCGCGTTGAACAACTCCAGCCTCACTCCAGGGCTCCCAAAGGCTTGGCTCACAGGTTGCTCACAACGAGTTGCTGTACGGTCCGGCCACCGAGCGGGCGAATAGCCCATGCCAGCTCAGGCGTCAGTCCTGCTCAGATCCCCTGCCTGCCGAACCATCTCGCAGGGCAGCCCGTTCGGCATCCCACTTTCGCTCGGCCGCCCGTTCACGCCGATCAGCTTCGAGGATGCGCTTGAGAATGAAGAAGAACAGCGCGAGCAGTCCCGCCGACGGGATGAGTGCCGCAAGAATCGGCCACACGGTGTCCCACAGTGCCATCTCAGGCCTCCGGTTTCACAAAGGGGAACAGAATCGTCTCGCGGATGCCGGTCCCCGTCAGAAGCATCAAGATCCGATCGATGCCGATGCCGACTCCACCCATCGGCGGCGCCGCGTGCTCGAGGGCACGCAGGAAGTCGGCATCCAGCTGCATGGCCTCCGGATCGCCTTGTGCCGCAAGGAGTGACTGGGCGGTGAGTCGCTCCCGCTGGATGACAGGGTCGATGAGCTCAGTGAAGGCCGTGCCACGCTCCGTGCCGGCGATGATGAGGTCCCACGCCTCGATCAGCCCCGGCTTCGTCCGGTGCTGGCGGGCCAGGGGCTGGGCGGCCTCCGGATAGTCACAGACAAAAGTCGGCTGCACGATAGTGGGCTCGACCAATTCGCCAAAGAGCTCCAGTGCGACCATTGGCCCGTCCCATGATGGATCGATGGGCACCTCGCGCTCGGCCGCGATGCGGGACAACTCGGTGAGCTCAGTTTCAACATCAACGGTGGTGCCGACTTCTGCGGAAAGGGCGTCATAGAAGGGCAGCCAACGCCACTCTCCATCAAGGTCGACAACACCGAGAGCGGTCTCGATCTGACGAGAGCCCACGGCATCGGCGGCAGCCACGACCATCCGCCGAGTGAGGTCTGCCATCGTCACCTGGTCGCCATAGGCCTGATAGGCCTCGAGCATCGTGAACTCGGGGCTGTGGGTCGAGTCGATTCCCTCATTGCGGAAGACGCGACCGATCTCATAAACACGTTCGATGCCTCCGACCACGGCACGCTTCAGATACAACTCGAGCGCAATCCGCATGGTCATCGGCAGGTCGAAGGCATTCAGGTGAGTGTGGAACGGCCTCGCGGTCGCGCCACCATGGACGGCCTGCAGCACAGGCGTCTCGATCTCGATGTAACCGTCGGCCTCCATCACCGACCGGATCGCCCGGATCACCGCAGCCCGGTTGACGACCATCTGCCGGGCCTCGTCGCGGACGATGAGGTCGACATAGCGCCGCCGCACGCGCTGCTCCTCGGACAGTTCCTTGTGCAGCACCGGCAGCGGCCGCAGCGCCTTGCTTGCCATCTGCCAGGAGGTCGCCATGACGGAGAGCTCACCTCGCCTGCTGGAGATCACCCGGCCGTGGACGAAGACGTGGTCGCCCAGGTCGACGAGCGCCTTCCAGGACGCGAGCGACTCCGCGCCGACCTCGGCCAGGCTGATCATCAGCTGCAGCCGCGTGCCGTCCCCGGACTGGATCGTGGCGAAGCACAGCTTGCCGGTGTTGCGAACAAAGACCACGCGCCCCGAGACACCCACCTCGTCGGTGGTCTCCTCGCCGGTCTCCAGGTGCCCCCACTGCTCGCGCACCTCGGCGACCGTGTGCGTCACCGGGACATGCGCCGGGTAGGGCTCAAGCCCCTCCGCGAGCAGCTGCGCCCGCTTGTCCGTGCGCACCCGGACCTGCTCGGGCACGTCGGAGGCGTGCTCGTCGATCGGGGCAGCGGGCTCAGGAGTCGGGGTGGCAGTCACCCGTCCAGGGTACCCAGGGCAGCGGCTCCGCCCGAGCCGGCGACCGGCAGATGACCAGGAAGGTGATGCACCTCATGAGCCCGGTGCGACCGCGTCCGGCGGCACCGGTCGACACATCGGGTCGGCTTCACCAGAGCGTCTGCCCGCTCACCCGCTTCTCCAGGGCGAGCAGCGTGCGCTTGCGCTCGATCCCTCCGCCATAGCCGGTCAGCTGACCCGCCGAGCCGACGACGCGGTGGCACGGCACGATGATCGAGATCGGGTTGCGTCCGTTGGCCAGACCGACGGCCCGCGAGGCCCCGGGGTTGCCCAGGCTCGTCGCCAGCTCGCCATAGTTGCTGGTCACCCCGAACGGGATCTCCAGCAGCCTCGCCCACACGAGGCGCTGGAAGTCGGTGCCCCGGGGCGCCAGCGGGAGGTCGAAGACGGTCAGCTCACCGGCGAAGTATGCCGACAGCTGGCCCGCCGCCTCGACCAGGACCTTCGGGGTGGCCGGGTCGGTGAGCGCCGTGCGACGTCCCCACCCGGTGCGGTCGGTGTGCTGGTGCACCGCCATGTAGACACCGGTGAGGGCCCGTCCGTCGCTGATCAGGGTCAGCTCCTCGATCGGGCTGTCCACCACCACGTGGTGCGTGTTGTGCTCGCCCGGCCCAAGCCAGGGTCCATCGGGAGCCGGTGTCTGCATGACTCCATGGTGCACCTGGGCGCGGACAGTGCCCGATGCGGTCCGAACCTTCCCAAGAATGCGCGAGCACCGGTCCGAACCTCCCCAAAAATGGGCGAGGACCGGTCCGAATCTCCCCAAAAATGGGTCAGACTGGGCCCGTGGGCTGGCAGCGGTGGGACGTGGCGTGGCAGCAGGCGCTCTACGGACCAGACGGCTTCTACCGTCGGTCCGCGCCGGCCGAGCACTTCGCCACGTCGGCACAAGGGCTGGGCAGCAGTGGGCGCGTGCTCGCGCAGGCCCTACTGACGCTGGCCGAGCGGCACTCCCTGACCAGGATCGTCGAGGTCGCTGCCGGCCGGGGGGAGCTGCTGCGCGAGCTGCGGGCGCTCCGCGGCACCCAGGGCTCCTCTGGAGTCGCCGACCTGGTCGGCGTCGACATCGTGGACCGACCGGAGGACCTGCCGTCCGACATCGAGTGGTGTCACTCCACCGGCGGAGCGCGGCTCCCCGACGAGCTGACCGGCCTCCGGGGCACGCTGGTCGTGGCCCACGAGTGGCTCGACGTCGTGCCCTGCCCGGTGGTCACCCGGGAGGACGACGGCGCGTGGCGCGACGTGCTCGTCAACGCGGACGGTGCGGAGCGCACCGGGCCGCCCGTGGACGGCGCCGACCTCGACTGGCTGAGCCGTCATGTGCCAGGCCACGTGGGCCGGGCCGAGGTCGGACTCGCCCGCGATGCGGCCTACGCGGACCTGGTCTCGCGCGTGGAGCAGGGTGTCGTGCTGGTCATCGACTACGGCCACCGCCGCGACGCCCGACCCCAGGAGGGCACGCTCACCGGCTACCGCCACGGCGGGCAGGTGCCGCCGGTCCCGGACGGCTCGTGCGACCTGACCGCCCACGTCGCGGTCGACTCCCTCGGCGCCGACCTGCTCTGCACCCAGCGGGAGGCCCTGCACGATCTGCTCGGCCGACCCACCCTGCCGCCGCACGAACTCTCCAGCGCCCGACCCACGGCCTACCTGGAGCAGCTCAGCCGGGCCAACGCCCTGGCGACACTGACCCGCCCAGGCGGACTCGGTGACTTCTGGTGGGCCAGGACGCTCCGCGCGACCGGCGACCTCGGCTAGCGTGGGCAGGGTGCCGCACAGGAACGCATCATGAGGGAGCTCGACGTCGGTCTGGGGACGGCTGGGCTCAGCACCACCGAGATGGTGCTCAACATCGGCCCACAGCACCCCGCGACCCACGGTGTGCTGCGCCTGCGGATCACCGTCGACGGGGAGCGCATCGTCGCAGCCGAACCGATCGTCGGCTACATGCACCGCGGGGCCGAGAAGCTCTTCGAGGTGCGCGACTACCGACAGATCATGGTCCTGGCCAACCGACACGACTGGCTCTCGGCGTTCAGCAACGAGATCGGCGTGGCACTGACCGTCGAGCACATGCTCGGCATGGAGGTGCCGGAGCGGGCCACCTGGACCCGGACGCTGCTGGCCGAGCTCAACCGGGTGCTCAACCACCTGATGTTCCTGGGCTCCTACCCCCTCGAGCTGGGCGCGATCACCCCGATCTTCTACGCCTTCCGGGAGCGCGAGGAGCTGCAGGCCGTCATGGAGGAGATCTCCGGCGGCCGGATGCACTACATGATCGCCCGCATCGGGGGACTGCGCGAGGACATCCCCGAGGGGTGGCTGGGCCGCGTCGATGCGGCCGTGGCAGCGGTGCGGCGCCGGATACCAGACCTGGAGGCCATGCTGGTGGACAACCCCATCCTGCGCGGCCGCACCGTCGGCGTGGGGGTGCTGACCCCGGAGCAGGTTCGGCAGTTTGGCGTGTCCGGCCCGATCGCGCGGGCCTCCGGGGTCGATGTGGACCTGCGTCGCGACGAGCCCTACCTCGCCTACGGCGAGCTGTTCGGTCCTGACGGGCCGGGACGGGTCGTGACCCGCACCGCCGGCGACTGCTATGCCCGTCTCTCGGTGCTGCTGGAGCAGGTGCAGGTCAGCCTGGACCTCGCCGAGCGATGCACCGCCGTGCTGCGTGACCTGCCGGACGGGCCGATGGACGTCAAGCTGCCCAAGGTGCTGCGGGTGCCTGAGGGCGAGCACTACTTCGCCACCGAGAACCCCCTGGGCCTCAACGGCTACTACCTGGTGAGCCGCGGCGACAAGGTGCCGTGGCGGCTGAAGCTGCGGTCGGCCTCGTTCAACAACGTGCAGGTGCTCTCCGAGCTGCTCCCGGGGGCACTGATCGGTGACATGGTCGCGATCCTCGGCTCGACCTTCTTCGTCGTGGGCGACATCGACAAGTGACGCGGCGGCGTCAGGAGACGTAGGAGATGCCTCGAGGTGGCCCGTCGTCCTCATCGTCGTTCTCGCCAGGAGGCAGGCGGCACCAGTGCTGGGCGAGCAGGCCGGCGAGCGTCAGCAGCAGCGCCACCCCGGCGCAGACCGCGGCCCGGATGGCCTGGTCCCGCACGGAGACGACGTCGGTGTTGGGCAGGTGGAGCAGGACGATCGCCAGGTACCACCCGATCAGCGCGCCACCGCCGAGGGCCGCGGCCTGGGCGGCCACCAGGGTGCCGCGGGCGCGCTGCGGGGAGATCGGCTGGGGCGGTCGTGCGGTCGTGTCCTCGGTGCGTCGGAAGCGCACGTAGCGCCGGACCTGCCACCCGCTGACCAGCACGAGCAGGATGAGCAGGGCGAGCGGGGCGGTGGCGATCCAGGGCACGTCGGGAACCCCGTTGCCCAGGGCCTGCCAGCCACGCAGCAGGAGCACGCACGCCACGGTCGAGGCGATAGCCACGAGGGCGACCGCGGTGCCCCGGAAACCCGACTGCTCAGGCACGGGGCCGCACCCCCTGACCGCTCACGCTGGCGAGGAGCTCGACCACCGGGACGACCTCCTCGCCGACCCGCAGGGCCGCCTCCGGGTCGAGGGCGTGCCAGGGGGCCAGCACGAAGCCACGCTCGCGGGCACGTGGGTGAGGCAGAGTCAGCTCCGGGTCGTGACTGACCGCCTCAGACGGCGTGCCGGGCACCCCCACCTGGATCAGGTCCAGGTCGAGGGTCCTGGCCCCCCACCGGACCTCGCGGGTCCGCCCGAAATCCGCCTCGAGCGCGTGCAGCGCCGCCAGCAGCCGCCACGGCGCGAGCGAGGTGCGGGCCAGCGCCACCGCATTGAGATAGACCGGTTGCTCCGGCCCGCCGACGGGGTCGGTCTCGAACAGGGGTGAGAGCACCAGTTCGCGCAGTCCGGGATGGGCGCTCAGCCGTTCTGCCGCTCGCTCCACGGCGTCCGCCGGGTCAGCGCCGAGGTTGGCCCCGAGGGCGATCACCACGGGCACGTCGCGCTCCCGGCGCAGCCGCACCGTCACGTCACCGAACGGCACCCCGACCGGGGCGTGCGGCTTGTGGAGCGTGACCTCGACGGCCTCCACGAGCGGCCGGGTCAGCGTCGCGTCAGCGATCTGCCCGGCGACGGTCTCGATGAGGTCCTGGCTCGGGCCGGCCAGGAGCGCCACCGCATCGGCCGCGACCTCGGCGTAGTTGACCGTGTGGGCCAGGTCATCGCTGGCCGCGGCCCGCGAGAGGTCGACCTCAAGGGCCAGGTCGACGCAGAACTCCTGCCCGTCGGTCTTCTCGCTCGCCAGCACCCCGTGATAGCCGTATGCGCTCACGCCGGTCAGGGTGATCAGGTCCGGCCTGCGCTGGGCTGGGACGGGTGCCTCAGGCACGGGCACCGCCTGCGGCTCGGACGTTGTCCCAGACGCTCAGAGCGTCCCGCGTGCTGGGCACGTCGTGGACCCGGACCGCCCAGGCACCGGCCTGCGCGGCCAGCAGGCTGGTCGCCGCGGTGGCGGCGTCCCGCTCGGTCGGCGGAGTGGGCTCGGCGTCGGGGCCGGCGGTCAGGTCGAGCCTGCCGAGGAACCGCTTGCGGGAGGTGCCGACCAGGACCGGGTGCCCCAGCGCGACCACCTGCTCCAGACCAGCCAGCAGCGCCCAGTTGTGCCCAGCATCCTTGCTGAACCCGAACCCCGGGTCGAGGATGATGGCCTCACGGCCCACCCCTGCCGCGAGCAGTCCGGCGACCCGCTGCTCGAGCTCGGCGATCACCTCGGCCAGCACATCGGCATACCGCGCCTCCAGGTCCATCTGCGCGGAGTGCGCCCGCCAGTGCATCGCCACGAAGGGCACCCCGGCGGAGGCGACGAGCGGCGCCATCTGCGGATCGGCCAGGCCGCCGGAGACGTCGTTGATCAGCTGGGCTCCCGCCTCCAGCGCCTCCGCCGCCACCCGGGAGCGCATCGTGTCGACCGACACCTGTGCCCCCTGGTCGGCGAGGGCACGGACGACGCCGATGACCCGCGCGAGCTCCTCCTCCTCGGAGGGCCGGCCGGCTCCGGGCCGGGTGGACTCACCGCCGACGTCGAGCAGGTCGGCGCCCTGCTCCAGCAGCAGGTTGCCGTGCTCGATGGCCGCCGAGGGCTCGAACCAGCGGCCACCGTCGCTGAAGGAGTCGGGCGTCACGTTGACCACGCCCATGATGAGCGGGCGCGAGGTGGAGGACCGGAGAGCGGGTGCCACCGCGGCGGTCACCGTCCCCGGTCGGCGAGGATCAGGCTCATCGCCTCGGCCCGCGTCGCGGGATGGGTGAGCTGCCCCCGGACGGCCGAGGTGATCGTCGTGGCACCGGGCTTGCGGACCCCGCGCATCGACATACACAGGTGCTCGGCCTCGATGACCACGATCACGCCCCGGGGCTGCAGGTGCTCCTCGAGCGCCTGGGCGATCTGGGTGGTCAGTCGCTCCTGCACCTGGGGTCGGCGGGCATAGACCTCCACCAGGCGGCCCAGCTTGGACAGGCCTGTGACCCGACCGTCGGAGCCCGGGATGTAGCCCACGTGTGCCACGCCGTGGAAGGGCACCAGGTGGTGCTCGCAGGTGCTGTACATCGCGATGTCGCGCACCAGCACCATCTCGTCGTGGGCCACGTCGAAACTCGCCGACAGCGCGGTCTCCGGGTCCTGCTGCAGCCCCGAGAAGATCTCGGCGTAGGACCGGGCGACCCGGGCGGGGGTCTCCCGCAGCCCCTCGCGGTCGGGGTCCTCCCCCACCGCGATCAGGATCTCCCGGACCGCCGCCTCGATCCGGGGGAAGTCCATGTCAGTGCTCGCCACCGTCGACGAACCCGCCGTCGGGGACCTCGATCGTCTGCGAGGGTGGGTGCTCCTGGCCCTGGTCACCGGGCTGGTGTCCGTTGGCCATGGCCCGCCGCTCGGCCTCGGTGAGCACCGGGCCGGAGGTGTGGACCCCGCGGTGATCGGCGCTCAGCCAGACCGGGCGCTCGGGCCGTTGGTGCACGTCGGAGAAGAGCTCGGCGAGCGCCGGCGCGTTGAGCGTCTCCTTCTCGAGGAGCTCCAGGACCAGCCGGTCCAGGATGTGGCGGTTGTCGTTGAGCGCGTGCCAGGCCTCGTCGTGGGCGGCCTCGATGAGACGGCGCACCTCCTGGTCGACGACACCGGCCAGGTCCTCGGAGTAGTCCCGCTCATGCCCCATGTCCCGTCCGAGGAAGACCTCGCCACCGGCGGAGCCGAGCTTGATCGCGCCGATGCGCTCGCTCATGCCGAACTGGGTGACCATCTTGCGGGCCAGGCCGGTGGCCTTCTCGATGTCGTTGGAGGCACCCGTGGTCGGGTCGTGGAAGACCATCTCCTCGGCGACCCGGCCGCCCAGGGCGTAGGCCAGCTGGTCGAGCAGCTCGTTGCGGGTCGTGGAGTACTTGTCGTCGGCCGGCAGCACCATCGTGTAGCCCAGGGCACGACCGCGCGGCAGGATGGTCACCTTGCTCACCGGGTCGGTGTTGCGCATCGCCGCGGCCACCAGGGCGTGGCCGCCCTCGTGGTAGGCGGTGATCTTCTTCTCCTTGGCGCTCATCATCCGGCTGCGCTTCTGCGGGCCGGCCATGACGCGGTCGATCGCCTCGTCGAGGTGGTGGTCCTCGATGACGGTCTCGTTGCGTCGCGCGGTGAGCAGCGCCGCCTCGTTGAGCACATTGGCCAGGTCGGCGCCGGAGAAGCCCGGGGTGCGGCGCGCGACGGCCATCAGGTCGACGGACGGGGACATCGGCTTGCCCTTGCCGTGGACCTGCAGGATGTGCAGGCGGCCGAGCATGTCGGGGGCCTCGACCGCGATCTGCCGGTCGAACCGGCCGGGGCGCAGCAGGGCGGGGTCCAGGATGTCGGGCCGGTTGGTGGCGGCGATGAGGATCACGTTGGCGTGGGCGTCGAAGCCGTCCATCTCCACGAGCAGCTGGTTGAGCGTCTGCTCGCGCTCGTCGTGGCCGCCGCCCATGCCGGCGCCACGGTGGCGTCCGACGGCGTCGATCTCGTCGACGAAGATGATCGCGGGGGCGTTCTCCTTGGCTTCCTTGAACAGGTCGCGGACGCGGGAGGCACCGACACCGACGAACATCTCGACGAAGTCCGAGCCGGAGATCGTGTAGAACGGCACGCCCGCCTCGCCGGCGACCGCACGGGCCAGCAGGGTCTTGCCGGTGCCGGGCGGGCCATAGAGCAGCACGCCCTTGGGGATCTTGGCTCCGACCTCCAGGAACTTGCGCGGCTCGGCCAGGAACTCCTTGATCTCGTGGAGCTCCTCGACGGCCTCGTCGGCGCCCGCGACATCGGAGAAGGTGACCTTGGGCATGTCCTTGGTGGCCAGCTTGGCCTTGGACTTGCCGAACTGCATGACGCCACGGCCGCCACCCTGCATGCGGGTCATCAGGAACAGGAAGAGCCCCAGGATCAGCAGCAGCGGGATGACCGTCATCAACATCGAGGTCAGCCAGTTGCCCTGGGCCGGGTCGTCGGTCATCGACTCGCTCGGCGGGTGCGCCTCGAACTCCGAGATGATCAGGTCGCCGCGGGAGGGGACATAGAAGGCCTGGACGCGGTCGGCGTCCTCGACGTCACCGCCGGAGAAGGTCTCCCCCTCCTTGAGGACCAGGTCCATCCGATCCGGGGTGAGGGTGACCTCGGCCACCTGCTCGTCCCGGATCAGGTCCAGGGCGTCGGAGGTGTCGATGCGCTCGTAGGCGCTCGGCATCATCAGGGTGTACCAGAGGATCCCCAGGCCGAGGATCATCAGGATCCACACCCAGGGTCCGCGCGTGCGCTGTTTGCTCATCAACTGTCGGGGCGGGCGTGCCCCGGTCCTCCTGCTCGGTCAAAGCCTGTGTCTGGTGCAACCAACGCCCCAGGTTGTCCCAGTGTTCCAGACGGACCAGCAGGTGCCACCGTCCAGCCCGTTCCCAGGGGTGGGATCAGGAGTAGACGTGCGGCGCGAGGGTGCCCACGACGCGTAGGTTGCGGTACTTCTCAGCGAAGTCCAGCCCGTAGCCCACCACGAAGGCGTTGGGAATGTCGAACCCGACGTAGCGGACGTCGATCTCCACCTTGGCCGCCTCAGGCTTGCGCAGCAGGGTGCAGATCTCGACCGAGGCCGGGTTGCGGGAGGCCAGGTTGGACCGGATCCAGCCCAGCGTCAGGCCGGAGTCGATGATGTCCTCGATGATCAGCACGTGCCGGTCGGTGATGTCGGTGTCGAGGTCCTTGAGGATCCGCACGACACCGGAGGACTTGGTGCCCGAGCCGTAGGAGGACACCGCCATCCAGTCCATCTCGGCCGTGCCGGGCAGGGCCCGCATCAGGTCGGCCATCACCACCACGGCTCCCCTCAGCACACCCACCAGGAGCACGTTCTTGTCCTGGTAGTCCGCCCAGATCTCGGCGGCCAGCTCCGCCAGGCGCTCCTGGATCTGCTCCTCGGTGAGCAGCACCGTCTCCAGGTCGGCACCCATGTGCTCGGCGTCCACATCGTCTCCTGCGGTCGGGGGTTGGGCGGTCCCACCCTAACGGGCCATGGCTGCGGGGCCACGCCGGTCGTGGGCCGGTCCGTCAGCGGGGTCCCGACAACGAGACCAGGTCACCACGTCGGTGGACGCGCAGCCCGCCGGGCAGGTCGATCGGTCCCTGCCCGCGCCAGTGCGTGAGCAGGGCGTCGGCGGCACGCAGGTGCTCTCCGGTGAGCGCCCCCGAGGGCGACCCGTGACGCAGCGCCAGCTGGCGCCAGACCCGTCGCCGGATCGCTGTGGGCAGTTCGCGCAGCCCAGTCACCGGCCAGGGGGGCTCCCCCAGGGCCTGGTATGCGGAGTGCGCGGCTGCGTCGAGCGCCTCGGCGTCGTCGCGGAGCAGGTCGGCAGTGCGGGCCAGGGCGGCAGCGACGCCGGGGCCCAGCTCCCGCTCCAGGACCGGGAGCACCCGGCGCGCGCGGACCCGGGTGAACACCTCGTCGTCGTTGTGCGGGTCGGCCCAGGGCGTCAGCCCCAGCTCCCGGCACGTCCCCTCGGTCGCCGCCCGCGGGACGGACAGGAACGGACGCACGAGCCGGACCGATGACTCCGGGCGTGCCGGCCGCTCGAGGGGCATCCCGGCCAGCGAGCGGGTGCCGGAGCCGCGTGCCAGCCCCAGCAGCACCTGTTCGGCCTGGTCGTCGCGGGTGTGCCCGAGCAGGATGGCCTCGGCGCCGAGGCGGGTCGCGGCCGCGGCGAGAGCGGTGTAGCGGGCATCTCGCGCCGCCGACTCCGGCCCCTCCCCGGCTCCGGTGACCTGCACCGCGATCACCTCGACGGGGTCCAGACCCAGGTCGCGGCACTGGGTGGCTGCGGTCTCGGCGACCTGGTGCGAGCCCGCCTGCAGCCCGTGGTCGACGACGACGCCGGCGATGCTGCCCCCGGCGCGGGGCACCACGAAGCCGGCGGCGGCCGCCAGGGCGAGGGAGTCTGCGCCTCCGGAGCAGGCCACCAGGACAGGTCGGCCGCTCAGACCCAGTGCGGTGAGGGTGCGGCGGACCGCCACGCGGGTGGCGGCGACGTCGGGAGGCGGCCCGACCACGGTGGGCTCAGCCGTGGACCCGGCGCACCCAGGCGGCCGGGTCGGCGATCTCGGTGGCGTGGGGCAGCGTCTCCGGGGACTCCCAGACGCGGTTGAAGCCGTCCCGTCCGACCTGGTCCATGACCGAGCGGACGAAGGCCGCACCGTCGCGGTACTGCGCCATCTTGGCGTCGAGGCCGAGCAGCCGGCGCAGGACGCGGTCGATCGATCCGGAGCCCTTGCGGCGCTCCTGGAAGCGGGTGCGGATGGTGGCCACGGTCGGGATCACCGTGGGACCCACGTCGTCCATGACCACGTCGGCGTGTCCCTCCAGTAGCGACATGACGGCGGTGACCTCGGCCAACCGCTCGCGCTGCTCCGGGGTCGCCAGCACCTGCGTGATGTCGGTTTCGCCGCGGACCACACCCGGCAGCGCTGAGACGATCTCCTGGAGCCGCTGGCCCATCTGGTCGGACTCGGGGACCAGCTGGCTCCCGAGCTCCTGCGCCGCGTCGATGAGGTGCTGCCGCAGCCACGGCACTGCCGTGAACTGCACCCGGTGGGTCTCCTCGTGCAGGCAGACCCAGAGACGGAAGTCGGTCGGGTCGACGCCGAGGTCGCGCTCGGCGGCCAGGATGTTGGGGGCGACCAGCAGCAGGCGAGGGGTGCCCCCAGGGGCCAGGTCGAACTGGCCCAGCACCTTGGTGCTCATCCAGGCCAGCATCCCGGCGACCTCGGTGCCGGTCATCCGGCCGCCGAGCCGCTGGGTGGTCTGGGACGGCTTCCCCGAGCTCGTGCGGCGCTGTGCCACCTGGTCCAGGACCGGTGACAGCATGCCGCGCAGTGAGACCGCGTTCGCCTCGATCCAGCCGGCGCGATCCACGACCAGGGGCGCCGAGGCACCCTCCGGGGCACGGAGGCCACTGGTCTGCGCCACGGGCTCCACGGCCCGTTCGGTGGCCTCGCGCAGCTCGGCGACCAGCCGCTCGATCTGTGCCCGACCGGCCTTGGGGCCGGCCGGCGCGAGTCGGCGTCCGGCAGCCGCAGCAAACTCCCAGTCGACATAGTCGGCACCCGCCGCATGGTCGGCACCCACCGCGGGCCCTTCTCCGTCGGCCTGGGGCATCCGGCTCAGGTCGCTGCGCTGCTGCTCCGTCATACCGCCAACCTATCGGCGGAGCCCGCTGGGACCTCATCCGCGGCGCCTGCGGGTGGCAGACGAGCTGCTGGCACGCTCCTGTGGATAACGTCGGACGGCTGTGCGGCCGGCGGCGTACCGTGCTCCCCGTGAAGGTCAAGGATCCGGGCGGACAGACGTGGCGGGTGTGCCGCCGCTGGGTGCCATGGCGCCGTCGGGTCCGTGGCGCCTTCGACTGGCTCCCGAACCTGCCGGGCGGCGATGACCCGATCAGCATGGTGCTGTCGGCCATCATGCTGATCCTGTTCCTGCCCGTGATCCTCCTGGCGGTCGTGGCCGGGCTGGAGATCCTGCTGGTCCTGCTCGTGCTGCCGTTCGCGCTCCTCGGCCGGATGATCTTCGGCCGGCACTGGACGATCGAGGCACGCCTGGACTGGACGCCGGTCTGGGAGGAATCAGCCGGTTCGTGGAGCCAGAGCGGACGAGCGATCCAGGACGTCGCCACCGCGATCCGGCAGGGGCACCTCCCTCCGCGCAACCTCCCCCCGGAGTAGATCTCCGCCGCAGCATCCCACCGAGCGCACCAAAACCTGACTTCCCCGGCCACCGAGCGCACCAGAACCCGACCTCCCCGGCCACCGAGCGCACCAGAACCCGACTTCCCCAGCCACCGAGCGCACCAGAACCTGACTTTCCCCGGCCACCGAGCGCACGGGAGCGGGCGCGTCAGCGACTCTCTCGGGACACTCGGTCGGCGACGGCCAGCATGTCCGCGCCGACCTCGGGCAGGTCGATGGCCAGGAGGAGCAGCCCCGTCGAGACACGCTCCACCACACCCCACTCCCAGGTGGCTGTGGCATCCAGGCCCGTCCGGTCAGCCAAACGCCCCGCCCGCTCCCAGTCACCCCCGTGGAGCAGGTCTGCGGGGTCTTCGCGCATCAGCACCCCGAGGTCATACTCCGCCTCCGCGAGCAGCCCATCGGGGTCGACCAGCTTGAAGCCGTCCGCAGCGCGCAGGGCGTTCCACTCGTGGACGTCCCCGTGGACCAGCACGGCCCGTTCGTCGTCGTGGGCGGCGATGCGGCGCGCGGCGCACTCGAGTGCGTGCGCGACGACCCGTTCGCGGCACGGACGGCCCAGTGACTCCCAGGTGTGCGTGATGAAATCCACCAACCAGCGCCCCTTCTCAGCGCCGCTCGGCAGGTCCGCCTCGGGGGCTGGGCGCCAGACCCGCTGGGCCGCGTCACACAGCAGGTCCTGTCGCTGGGCCAGGGGCAGCCGGAGCTCATGCATCGACGGGCCGAGGCGCTCGAGCAGGAGGGCCGACCGGGCCACGTCGTGCCGCAGGAGCCGGGGACAGCCGTGTCCGTCGGTCAGTTGGAGCACGGTGATCTCACGACGGGCCGCACCACCCAGCCTTCCAGGCTGACCTTCGGCCTGCCCGCGGTCACCGGGCACCAGCAACTTGAGCACCGCCGGCACACCCTCACCCGTCGTCACCTCGAGGACGTGCGCCTCGGTCGAGTCGGCATAGCTTGACCCGGTCGTGAGGTCCCACTCAGCGGCGACCTCGGCCAGGAGCTCCGGCACATCCTGCAGCCAGGTGGTGGCGCCGTGCATCCGCGCCTTGTTCTGGACCGCCTGGTTCACCACTGCACCCGTTGTCGCCACGGGATGACCCTCACACACCGACCGGACGCGCGACCTGGCGTCAGCAGCCGCAGGAAGCCAGTTCGGCGATGATCGTGTCGATGACCGACCGGGCCTCCAGGCTCGCGCCATCACGACCGATGTCGTCGGCGATCATCGCGTAGGCAAGAAGCCGACCGTCCCGGGTGACCACGAGCCCAGCCAGCGAGGAGACACCGGGCAGCGAACCGGTCTTGGCCCGCGCCACCCCCACGGCCGGGTCGTGCACGTCGAGATGGAACCGGTCCCACAGGGTGCCGGTGTAGCCGGCGACGGGCAGCTCGCCCAACACCTCCGAAAGCTCGGGGTGGCTCCCGTTGGCGCCGATCACCACGAGCTCCCCCAGGACCTGGACGGGGATGCGCGAGCCGTCCGACAGCCCGGACACGTCCGAGATCGTGACCTCGGACGTGTCGATGCCATAGCTGGCGACCTGCTGCACCACCCAGTCCCGGACGGTGGCCGGGTCGGCGCTCGCACCGTCGGCTACGGCGGCCTGACGGGCCAGCTGCTCGACCATCGCGTTGTCACTGCTGGACATCGCCTCGGAGAGGACATCACGGGCCGGAGCGGACTCGACCGCCCCCAGCAGCTCGGCTCCGTCCCGGGCGACCTCGCGCGGCACCTCGGTCCTGGGGCCACCGCCGACATCGATGCCACGTTCGGTCAGGGCCGCACGGAACGCGATGGCCACTTCCTGCGCTGGGTCCCGTGGCGCCGGGTTGTAGGGCAGCGCGCGGTGCTCCTGCAGGCCCAGCATCGTGATCGGCCCGGTGAACCCCTCGTTGAGCCAGTAGTCGGTCCAGCCCGCCGGCCGGATCGGCCCGGAGGCGTAGCTGGTGTCCAGGCGCAGCCGGACCTGCGCTCCCTCCACGCCGAGACCACGCTGCCGCAGCGCCGCTGCCGTCTGGTCCGCGAGGTCGCCCAGCCCGGCGTGCCCCTCGACGGCATCCGGGGCCCCTGCACCCCGGGCCAGCATCATGTCGCCACCGGCGACGAGCACGATCTGGTCTGGCTCTGGTCCGGTGACCACCCGCGTCACGAAGCGCTCATCCATCGGGAACGTGCTGACGATCGCCGCCGCCGCCAGCAGCTTGGTGGTCGACGCCGGGGTGAGCCCCTGCTCGGCCAGCCTGCTGAAGAGCTTCTCGCCGGTCGCGACGTCGAAGACCGCGACCCCCACGTGCGAGCGGTCCCCCAACCAGTCGCTCTCCAGGTCGTCGGTCACGACCTCGGCGACAGCCTCAGCATTGACCGGCAGACCATCGACCACGGGCGCGAGCACCGGGGCGGGGACGGGGGCGATCTGTGGGCGCGCTGCGCCCTGGGCAACGGCCACGGGATCATCCGCACCCCACGCGACCACCGATGCAGGCCCCCGCGCCCCATCACCGAGCCCCTCGGCATACGCTGCTCCTGCAGGCAGGGCTAGTCCCACCGCCAGCAACGCAGCGGCGGTCCGGCGCCGTCCCAGCATGAGCCCTGCTTTCTGCGAAATCGCGTTCGTGTACGAAACTCTTCCCAGAAGAGTAATCACAGAACCTCCGATCCGTTCCGACTATGAAGGGTTCACCTCATGCATTTCGACGTGACCATCGAGATCCCGCAGGGAAGCCGCAACAAGTACGAGGTGGACCACGCCACTGGGCGGATCCGGCTCGACCGGATGCTGTTCACCGCCACCCGCTACCCGGCCGACTACGGGTACATCGAGGACACGCTCGGTGAGGACGGCGACCCGCTGGACGCCCTCGTGCTGCTCGACGAGCCCACCTGGCCCGGCTGTCTGGTCGCGGCCCGTCCGATCGGCATGTTCCACATGCGCGACGAGGCCGGCGGCGACGACAAGATCATCTGCGTTCCGGCGGACGACCCGCGCAAGTCCAACATCCGCGAGCTCGAGCACATCGGCGACCACACCCGCCTGGAGATCCAGCACTTCTTCGAGGTCTACAAGGACCTGGAGCCGGGCAAGTCCGTGGAGGGCGCCCACTGGGCGGGCCGTGCCGAGGCCGAGCAGACTTACCACGAGTCCGTGCAGCGGGCCAAGGACGCGGGCCTGACGACTGCCCGGTGGTCCGGACCGGGCAACCAGGCTCACTGACCTGCACAGCTCAGCCCCCGTCACCGTTGTGGTGACGGGGGCTGACTGCTGCGGGCGGTATGCCGAGAGCTGGCGAGGTCGTGCTCGCGCGGCTGCCCCTGGGTCGAGTGGGTCAGGGACGACCGGCGTAGGGCAGCAGTCCGGTGGCGTAGTACATGCCGGTGATCTTCGTGCCGTCCCAGCTGGACCAGTCGCGCAGGGCGTGGATGACCTGACCGTCGCCCAGGTAGATGCCGACGTGGAAGATGCCGGCCTGGGTGCCGTCGTAGCTGTAGAACAGCAGGTCTCCGCGCTGGGCCTCGGTGACCGGCACCTTTGCGGTCTCCTGGTACTGAAGCCGGCTGGAGTGGGTCAGGTAGACCCCTGCCTGTGACCAGGAGGCCTTGGTCAGGCCCGAGCAGTCGAAGCCTTCCGGGCCGGCGCTGCCCCAGTGGTAGGGCTTGCCCAGCTGCTCGTGCGCGTAGGAGATCGCTGTCTCGGCGCCCGGAGCAGGTCCGGGGGCGGGGGCCGGCGGCGGCTCGGGAGCCGGCGGCGGTGTCGGCGTGGGCTTCGGCGAGGGGGCCGGTGGCTCAGGCGCCGGGGGCGGCGTCGGCGTGGGCGTCGGGGCCGGCGGCGGTGTCGGTGTCGGTGACGGAGCCGGCGGCGGTGTCGGTGAGGGGGCCGGCGGCGTCGGCCTCGGCTCAGGGACGGGCGCAGGCGACGGCGTGGGTGACGGCGACGGAGTAGGCGTCGGCGTGGGTGACGGCGACGGAGTGGGTGATGGCGACGGCTCAGGATCCGGCGTCGGCGACGGTGATGGCGACGGCTCAGGATCCGGCGTGGGCGACGGCTCAGGATCCGGCGTGGGCGACGGCGCGGGGTCTGGCGACGGCGCGGGGCCTGGCGTCGGCGCGGGGCCTGGCGTCGGCGCGGGGTCTGGCGTGGGCTCCGAGTCGGTCGGCTGGATCTCCTCCTCTGCCTCTGCTGCCTGCCTCTCCTGCTCGGCGGCCTCCCGGGCCAGCTGCTCCTCGACGCGGCGCTGCTCGGCCTCCGCGGCGATCCGGTCGGCCTCCGCCTGCAAATGCGTCTGACGTGCTTGCTCGGCCTCGACGGAGACCTCGCGCAGGCGGGCGAGCTCCAGGACCGTGGACTCCCGGTCGGCGGCCAGCTCGGCACTGCGCGCCTCGGCGTCCACAAGTGCCGCCTCAGCGACCTTGTCTGCCTCGTCCGCACGGACCGCGGCCGCCTCCGACTGGGCGGCGGCCAGAGCCGCCTCGCGCTCGAGCGCCTCTGCGGTCCCGGAGGCCAGAGACGCCTCGCTCATGTCGCGTGCTTTGATGCGGCCCACGACATCCAGTGCGCCTGCCCGGTCGATCAGGGTCTCAGGGCCGTCGGAGAGAAGCACCTCCAGCGTCGAGAGGCCACCGGACTTGTAGGCCTCGGCGGCGTGGCGACCAAGCACCTGATTCGCCTCGACGACCACCTCACGTGCCGCGGTGGCCTCGTCCGCGAGCCGGCTCGCCTCAGCAGCGGCGGTCTCCGCCTCGTGCCTGGCCAGCGCGGAGTCCTCGGCGGCGATCTCGGCGGCCTGCTGCGCCCCACGCAGTTGCTCGGTATAGCTGAGCATCAGGCCGTCCAGCTCGGCGACCCGTCCCTCGGTGTTCACCACGACCTGCTGGGCCGCGCGGACCTCCTCCTCGGAGGGCACATAGTCGTCGGCGGCCATCGCTGGCATGCCGGAGGCCACGAGGAGGGCGCCGGTGAAGAGTGCGCCGAAACGGGAACGGCGTCCGGGGAGAGTCACAACAAACTCGCTTCCAACATGTCGGAGGCCGCACCTCGGGGGCAAACAGGCTGTGCGGCCGCTGATGACAGTAGGGCCATTCAGCAACAAAAGAAACTTCAGTCACACGTATATACACTGGTCACAGCCACATCAGGCGCCCCAGGGACTCGGAGGCCCGGCACCGTTCGAAATCACACGCGTGTCTTTCAGCAGGTCTGGCGCCTGTTTTTCCGGGCATGCACAGGTTTCGATCATCCGGTAACGATCTGGTAACGAAAGCGGCGGGGCGGGTATCCTGGTCGGCAGAGGGCCCGTCCTATGGCTGCCGTGGGCCGAGGGCCCGGACACCATCACACCCATGGGGGAGAGACATGACTACACCACCGGCCGGCACCTTTGACGGCCAGAGTTCGTCCTACACCTACGAGCCGCCCACCCAGAGCAAGAGCCGACCCGCGTTGCTGATCGCGCTGGCTGTCGTGGCTGCCCTGGTGATCGGTGGAGGCGCCTGGGCGGCGACCCGGATGCTCAGCGGTGGCGGCGACCAGCCAGCGAGCGCCCTGCCCGAGGAGACGGCGGCCTACGTCCGCCTCGACATCAACCCGCAGGTCGGTCAGAAGATCGCTGCGGTCCGGTTCTTCGACGGACTGGACGACGAGGCCCTGGAGGCTCTGCGCGGCGACGACATCCGCGCCAAGGCCTTTGAGTGGATGGCTGAGGAGGACGAGGCGTTCGCTGCCATCGACTACGACGAGGACATCGAGCCGTGGCTCGGTGACCGGCTGGCCCTGGGCCTGGTGCCCAACGGCAGCGACGAGCCCTACTTCGGCATCGCCCTGCAGGTGAAGGACGAGGAGGCCGCCGACGCGGGCCTGACCAAGCTGCAAGAGGTCACCAACGACGACGGCGCACCCTCGGAGGGCCTGGACTGGTACTTCCAGGGTGACTACGCCGTGCTGACGACCACCGACGCAGTCGAGACCATGCAGGACAAGACCGAGGCAGGCACGCTGGCCGACAACGACACCTTCCGCGAGGACATGGACTCCCTCGGCGACGAGGGCGTCCTGTCTGCGTGGGTCGACGCCGAGCCACTGGCCACCCTGGCGGACAGCCCGATGGCCGAGCAGTCGCTCGATGCTGCGTCCGGCATGGACCCCTCCGGCGCCCTGGGCAGCCTGGGGGGCACGAGCCGCCTGGCCGAGCAGATGGCCACCGGACGCTTCGCAGCGGCGCTGCGCTTCTCCGAGGACTCCATCGAGCTCACGGGCGTGACCCGGGGCCTGGACGGCCTGGGCGTCGACGGCGGTGACAGCGGACACCTGATCCTGGACCTGCCCGAGGACACCGTCGGCGCCTTCAGCCTGGAGCACGGCGACCAGTTCGTGGCCCAGGGCTACAAGATGCTCAAGGAGCAGTTCCCGGAGGATGCCGCTGAGGCGGAGACACAGGCTGCCGAGGCCGGGTTCACGGTGCCGGAAGACATCCAGACGCTCGTCGGCTCCAGTCTGGTGCTCTCGGTCGGGCCGGGCGTCCTGGACCTGCAGAACGACCCGGAGAGCTTCGAGGCCTGGGAGATCGCCTACCGCACCGAGACCGACACCGCGGCGGCGCAGGACGTGCTCACCCGGGCGCTGGGCCTGACCGGACAGCCGGAGGTCGACCAGTTCCTGGTCCGCGACGACAGCGACGGCGTGCTGACCCTGGGCGTCAGCCAGCCCTACGTCGACGCGGTCACCTCCGGCGGCGACCTGGGTGACAGCGCCGTGTTCCAGTCGGCCGTGCCCAACGCCGCCGACGCCGACTCGGTGTTCTACGTCAACGTCAACAGCTTCGAGCACCTCTACCTCAGCGAGATCGAGGAGCAGCAGGCACGTGACGCGCTGGAGTCGCTCGCCGCCGTGGGCTACAGCGGCAGCAGCGACGCCGACGGCAACGGCGAGTTCACCTTCCGTCTCGTGGCGGACGAGTGATCGACGCTCGAGCCTGACGGCCCCGACGAGGGGCTCACCCGGTGATCCGGGTGGGCCCCTCGTGCGTTGTGCCCACGGCCCGCCGTGTCACCATGACGGCATGCCCCTGACCGTGCGCCCGGCCGTGCCCGAGGAGTTTGAGCGAGTCGGAGAGATCACGGCTGTCGCCTACGTCCACGACGGCCACCTGGCCGCGGACTTCTCCTATGTCGAGGTGCTGCGCGATGCCGCGGCACGGGCCAACGCCGCGGAGCTTCTCGTGGCCACTGACGGCGCGACGATCCTGGGGACGGTGACCTGGTGCCCGGACGGCTCGCCCTACAAGGAGGTGGCCGCCGGCGACGAGGGTGAGTTCCGGATGCTGGCGGTCCTCCCCGAGGCACGCGGACGCGGCGTCGCGCGTGCCCTGGTGCAAGCCTGCCTCGATCGCAGCCGGGAGACTGGACACGCACGGATCGTCCTGTCCACCCAGCCGAGCATGGCGCCGGCACACGCCCTCTATGAGTCGTTCGGCTTCGTGCGGGATCCGGCCCGGGACTGGGAGCCGGTCCCGGGGATCCACCTGGTGGCCTACGCGCTGGACCTGCTGCAGGCAGCAGGGTGACACCGGTGTCCCTGGGAACGACGGAACCCCAGGTCGCTGACCTGGGGTTCCCATGGAGCCGCCTGCCGGAATCGAACCGGCGATCTATTCATTACGAGTGAACGATTCGCTGTGCTCATGAGATCGACGCTAGCGCAAACTGGCTGGTCAGGGGCGGTTTTCGTTCCAGTTGGTTCTCGCACACCCGTGCTGATTTAGGTCTCCTTGGTCGCACGGTGGTCGCATCTTGGTCGCACAGTCACACTGTTTCCATGGACGATCTGGGCACCGAGATCGAGAGCTGGCTAGCTGCGCTCGATCTACCGACGTGGACGACCGCCCGGGGCGCTGACGGGAGCTGGCTCGTGGCCTTCCCTGACTGGCGTATCGGCGGCCGTGGAGAGACAGCCACCGCCGCCGCACTGGCCGCGATCAACGATGTCCGGGCCCACATCGCACACCACCACCCGGAGTCGGTTACGCGGGGCTCCCGGCCGGTGCTGCCTCATGGCGGGACGATCATCTGGCTGCACCCCGAACGCGTTGCCAGGGCCATCGCCGACTCGAGTTGACGGCATACAGAAGCCCGGCCAGGGCAAGCCGCCGTGTCGTCACGACTGTTTGGTCATTCGCCTCCTATTCGCTGTAGGTGTCAACGACGAGACCGGCCCCGAGACCGGCCATTGCCGCGACCAGGTTGGAATCCAGCGCTAGGGACTCTTGCGGCGCCCGAGGCGACCAACCGAGGAAAACTTGGAGCTCGGCGTCGTTGTCGCGGCGAAGAGCTCTCAACTGAATGGCGTGGGCTGATATGAGTTCCATCAGGCTCGTCATCACCTCGTCTATGGAGGCGTCGTCGGAGACCGCCGCCGGGAGGACGAGAACCCTTGGGTCGCGGCGGGCCTCCGCCAGCGCCACGAGCCCTGGAGGGACTTGACTCAGCGGCCCACGTTGACCCACTATCCGGACCGAGCCACGAGCCCAGCCGTCGTTAAGTGTCACCGGTTCCCCCCGAGAGAGTCGAGGATGTTCCCGATGGAGTCCCCGGCCGCCCCATCGCGACCTACCGGATAGACCTCTCCGGCGCGGTCGATCACGACGTCCGGGTTACCGGGAAAAGCACTACCTCGTTTGACATCGTGGATCGCTGTTCGAATCTGCCTGGTGGAGTATCCGAACTGATCGGCGATCTTCCCGACTGAACCAGTCGCACCCTTGATCCCACCATCCCCAAGTCCGCCAAGCCGAACGGATCCGCGCTCGTCCCGAAGTACGTTGCGCACGAATGTCGATTCAGTTTTTGCGGCAGGTTTTGCGGCGGTGCTGGTGACTTTGAGGCCTTTGGCGAGTTTCCCTGCTGGGAACCAGGCGACGGCTGTCCAGCCGCAGGAGCCGAGACTCTGTCCTGAGAAGCAGGCCTGGACGTCGTTCCATCCCGATAGTTCTCCGAGCCAGAACGACAGTCCTCGCTCTTGTGGCAGTGGCGCTGGTCCGCCGACACTGGCTGTCTGCTGCGGAGCGCCGAGTAGCCCACTCTGGTTCGAAGAGCGCTTGTAAGCAGGGTTCGCTCTCGCCTTGATGAAGTCGTCGAGTGGTTGGAGTGACTTGATGGGGTTGGCCGGGGGCGTGTATTTGGGTTTGGCTTTGGGTGGGTTGCGGCCGTCGTCGAGCCAGGGTTTGCGTGGGAGGAGTCCGTCGGGGTCGGTGTAGTGGGTGGGGTTTCCGGCTCCGTAGGAGTAGGGGTTGGAGGTTTGGGTAGTGGACTGGTCCACGAGCGGGTCGGGGGTCAGGAACCGGCCGAGGGTGGTGTCGTAGTAGCGGTGGCCGAGGTGAGTCAGGCCGGTGGTTTGGTCGGTGGTCTTGTCGAGCCAGGACCGGTCGGTGACCGGGGTGCCTGACTGGGGTTGGCCGTAGGGGTCGTACCGCAACCGGGTCGCGCTGATGGTTCCGTCCCCGAGCTGGACGAAGGCCGAGCCTTGCCTGTCGCTGGTTTGCCACGTCAGGGTGTAGTTGCTGCGTCGGATCGCGACGGTGTTCCCGTCGTGGGTGTAGTACCTGACGGCAGTCGGGTTGCCGCTGGCCGGGTAGGTGATTTCCACATCCGGAAGGTAGATCGTCGTGGTCCCGGAGCTGGTCGTGCGGGCCAGCCGGGTCCCGTCCAGGGCGTGCGCCAGCGTCGTGGTCCCTGGGTCGGTCCCGGTTGTGGTAGCGGTGGCGAGGTTGCCGGTCAGATCCCACTCATAACTGGTGGTGCCCGGGCTGGCGCCGCCGGTGGTGGCCTTGGTGTCTTGTTGCCCGTTGGGGGTGTAGGTGTAACTGGTGGACGCACTCCCGGTGGTGGTCTTGGTCACGGCGTGAGCAGGCGCGCTCGAACCGTAGGTGTAGTTTGTGGTCTGACTTTCGCGGGTGGTAGAGGTGATGTCACCAGCAGTGGTGTATCCCCACTTCGTGTTGTACCCACCAGTCCCAGCGGCTTGCGTGTCAGAGTCTGCACAGGCGGTGGCTGTCGTCGTCCAGGAATGAGTCAACCGGTTCAGGGTGTCGTAGGTGTGACACGTCCTGATGTCGGTCGAGGGGTGCACGTCGGTGACCGAGGTCAGATTCCCTGCCGGGTCGAAGTCGTATTGGTCGTTGCTGACGACTCGTCGCAGCGTCATCTGTTGTTCGGTCAGTCCCGAGACCGTCCGCACACTGGCCAGGCGTTGTGTCTGTGGGTCCCAGGTGTAGGCCGTGTCTAGGAAGGCCTCGGTGGTGGTTGACCCGATGGTGCGCTTGGCCAGTAGGTGGTCGGCCCGGTAGTCGGTGGCTGAGACGTACTCTCTGGTGCCGGTCAGGGTGGCCGGTGCCCCGGTCGGGGTATAGCCGTGGGTCAGGGTCTCCGCGGACAGTTGGGCCACGGCCGGTAGCCCAGTGGTGGCTAGCCGACCAAGACTGTCGTAGGTGTAGGTATAGGTGTAGTTGACCGGTGTCCCGGTGCCGGGCGTGGGGACCGTGTACGTCGCGTTCGAGGGGGCGCCACGGTTGGTGTAGGCGGTGGTCGCGGTCTTGTAGGTGCCTGCTGCTGTGTGGGTCGTGACCGTGGCGGGCAGCCCCTTGCCGCGCGTGGCGGTGTCAAACGTTGACGTCTGCAGGGTTTGGGCGGTAGCCACGCTGGTGGCTTTGCCGGTGACCTTGGTGACCCGCCCCAACGTGTCGTAGGTGCGAGTCAGGGAGGACCCGGAAGCACGGGTGGTGGTGACCGGTTGGTGGTTGTTGTCGTAGCTGGTGGTCACGGTCCCGGCCGCTGGGTCCGTGATGGAGGTCCGCCGGCCCAACCAGTCATAGTTGTTGGTCGTGGTCTTCCCGGCCGGGTCGGTGACCGTGATCAGGTTGTCGGACACGTCGTAACTGTAGGACGTGGTCGCCAGCCCGGGCCCCGTGCCCGCCACTCCCTCGGTGCGGGAGGTGACCCTGCCCAGCAGGTCGGTGACCACCGTGGTGGCCACACCCCCGGCCGGTGGCGTGGTCACCGTCCGGGTGCCGTGGTAGGCGCTGGTGCTTTCCCACAGCAAGGCGTTGCTGGCGTAGAACCCTTCCCGCAACGGACGAGACAACCCGTCGTAACGCCACCTGGTCTCCGAGACAGCCGATGTGGGCACCGCGATCATCCCGGCCCCGACCGTCCCAGCAGACACGACCGGTTGCGACACGGCCTCGGTGTTGCCCCGCTCGTCATACCTGGTGTTCACGAACACCACAGTTGAGGACCCATCACCAGGTGCGCGTTGAGCCTGCAGGAGCTGTCCGTGGGAGTCGAAGAACTCGCTGGAGGTCTCATAGGTCCCATCGACCCGCCGCGTGGCAGTGTTCACCTGCGGCGGGAGGGTCTTGTCCTCATCAAGCAGGTAGGTAAACCGAGTGGTCGGGGACGACGAGGTATGACCGGGCTGAGCGACCCAGGACGTACGACCCAGGTCATCGGCCCCGACCCTGGTCACGTTCCCGTTCGGGTCTGTGATCTGCACCGGGATCAACCGGCGTGAGTCCAGCAAGGTCGAGGTGACGTGCCCGGCGGGGTTCGTCACGCTCATGCTCTGCGTGGCCGCGGTCACCGGGCTGTAACTGGTCGTGGTGACCTTGCCCAACCCATCCGTGGCCGAAGTCACCCGGCCGTAGGAGTCATAGCCAGTCCTAGTGGTGATCACCTTGCTGGAGCTGGCACGCTCATCCACCCGCGTCACCAACCCGCCCGGGATGGCCTGCGTCGCCGCTGAGGACGTCGACCCGTCATAGAAATAACGGGTATCACCCACCAACGTGCCGCTGCCGGCACACGAAGAGGTGTACTCATACACCCGCCCCACATAGTCCAGCTTGTTCAACTCACGCGCGGCCGCCCCCGCGGCATACTCGGTCCGCACACACGCCGGGACCACCGCCCCGGCCCGCGACGCCGAGGTCACCCGACCATAGGCGTCGTGCTCATACTCCATCCGCTTGGTCTGCGTGGACGCCGTCCCCGCCTCGCTGACGACCCGGGTGCGTTCCCGCACCGCGGACGTGACGACCAGCGACGCATCGTTGAACGGATCGCTCTGTCCTGTCACCGCCGGCACCGTGCGTGCCACGCCGTAGGTGTAGGCGGTCCCACTCAGCTCCGGCCCGACCACTCCCGTGGCCGAGACCTCCCGGGACCGCTGCTCAGCAACCTGACCGGCCAACCAGGCACGGTCCGGCGTGGAACCGGAGATGAACCCCGGGATGCTGTCCGTGCGGGTCGACCCGTTCGACAGCTTCGTGCCGTACATGCCCCGGAAGAACCGGTAATCAGTCGCCTCGATGATCCGACCCGAACCACTGCCCCGATACACCCCGTCCAACAACGTGTCGACCCGCACGTCCCGGTACCCACGCCACCCCGCATACGACTGCACTGTCAACGGGGTGACCTTGACCGGCTCGTTGTCCTGCGCCCAGGCCGCCGACCCCGAATACGTATACCGGGTCAGATGATCCACCGACGGCTCACCCCCACCGACCGTTCCACCAGGAAGCCGGTTATCCACCGACACCGCCAACGTCACATACTTGTGGAACAACCCGAACCCGCCCGGGGCACCGTCGGGTTTCCAGTACCGCGGGAAGCACGCCTTACCGTTCGTGTCGAACGCACTCGGGTGCGCACCCGTACACGAGGCACCCGGCGGCTGCCCATACGTCACATCCGTGCGGGCCCCCAACTCATCAGTGATCCCCACCACCCGGTACTTCGACAGGCGCGGAACCCCCTGGGCCGCGTTGTGGTCCACCCGGTTATCGAACTGGGCCCCATGAGTCGTGATCGTCGGCACCGCCGTGTTCCCGGAGGCTGAATACCCGACCTTCTGGATCCGCGAAAGCCACAACCCTGGTGACGTCCCGTCCTCATGCAGCGGGAACCCGTACCCCAGATTCACCCGGTCCACCCACGCAAACGAGGCCCCGTTCCACCGTTGCGAAGTCACCGACCGCAACAGCTTCTGCGAGAAAAACGTCGGCGCCCCCTCCGTGCACCCCGAGGAACAGATCAGGTCCATCGGCACGTCCGGGTAATACTTCGCATACGCCTTCGTGAACGCCACACACGTCTTGCCCGACCCGTCTACCTGACCCGTGGCCCGCTGAGTGCACCGGTCCTCCCACGAAAAGACCACCCGGGACGTCGCCGCCTGATCAACCCCACCAGACGTGGTCGCTGTCCCGTACTCCACCCGCGACAAGTACCCACCACGCACATACGAGGCGTCCACCACGCCCATCCGGTCGTACTTGTTCGTCTCCTTCACGTAAAAGTAGTTGATGACATTCCCCGGCAAGTCTTGTACCCGGTCAAGGTTCCACCGCCATGCCTGCGTGCACCACGCGTTCTCCAACACCGACGCATAACAAGGGTCCCCCACATCGTCACCAAAGACCGGGACCGTCCACGTCGAGTTCGTCGCCCGCCGCGACTGACCCTCCGTGTCCACAAACCCCCGACCCAGCGTGTAGACCGTCCCAGCAGTATCAAAGACCTTCCAGAACTCACCCTCATGATCCCCGTTCAACGCGGCCGACCCCGACTCGTGACGCTCCACCCGCTACCCCGCATCATCGACCATCCGATACACCACAACACCAGACGGGGCCCCCGACGTCGCAGCCGTGTCCTTCACCAGATCCGAAGCCCGACCATTCAAAACCAACCGGTAAAAGTCACCCTCCCAACACAGATCCTGCGACGAACTCATCCACGTCACCCGACCACACGAGGCATACCGGGCCTCCACATACGCCTCGTTCAACCCCCACCCCGTGCCCACGCCCGACGGCTGCGAGTTGTCCCCCGACGTCATCCCGTCCACCGATCCCGACGAATACCCCAACACCAGATCCGGCACCCCACCCACCACCGCCTCAGCCACCGGCAACGGGTACTCCCACTCAAACGACCCCGACCCCAACGACACATCCCACCCGCCAGCAACCGTCAACGGTGTCGCTGCATACGACCCCGCCGCCCCCGAAGACCCCGCAAACACCACAAACACCCCGGCCGGCTCCTGCCCAACAGCCCCGTCTTCCTGGACAGGGTCGGGCGCAGGCTCCTCCACCGTCTCCTCCGACCCCGGCACCTCCCTCTGCTCCGCCTGGCCCTGCAGCGGCTGCTCGCTCGCCTCGGCCTCGGCCTCGGCAACATCCTGGCCCTGCTCTGCCCCCTCCCCTACCAGACTCTCAGTCCCCGCACCATCCAGGTACCGGTCACCTCCCGCAGCATCGTCCAGCGGCACGACCGCACTCAACGTCCCGGCACCAGCGTCGTACACCGCGTCAACCGGCTCGATCGCGCCACGGCACTGATCAGCAACCACGCCGTCTCGCTCATCTCCCGAGCCCAACACACGCGCCGCACCCGGTGACACCTCACGAGTCTCCACCGCCGCAGCGACCACACACCCTGGCACCCGACCCACCTGCAACCGGTAACCGAAATCCCCACCGTAAGCAGCATCTAACCCTGAGACGTCCACCACCACGCCCACGCCGGCCACACCAGGCGCCTCAACGTCCGCCTCCTCCGCGCCCTCCGCGCCCGCCGCACCCAGTTCCTCATCACTCGCAGCCGACAGGACAAACCCCGCACCCACCCCACCCAGGGCCTCGACATCCGCGTGGCCCAGCACATCCACCTGCACAGCACCCGGAGCCACCAGCTCGCCGGACCCAGATGCCCGCCCCTCCAAGTCGTCGTCCTCGATCCCCCCAGCGAAACCAGCCTGCTTGAAGTCCCCATCAGGAGCAGTGACCGCAACCACCGTCTCTCCGACCGCCACCAGATCATCGGGGCTTCCGGGAACCACAACCTGGCTTGAACCACCCTCGGGCCACACGAACTCGTCGGGCTCGTACGTCGCCGGGTCCCACACCTCCACCGGTGCCACTGGGGTGACAAGGTCTCCCTCAATCACCGGGGCAGGCTCGACGGCCAGCTCACCAACCTCGGGTGACTCGACAGCCTCATCGGCACCCACCGGCATCGCTACCCACGAACCCGAGAGCAGCCCCGCAGCAACCAGGCCAACCACCACACGTACCCGACGAGCCCCCACAGGACCACCCCAAGCAGTCATTCCCCAGCGCCATCGCCGAAGACCTGGCCGAAACCTACTGGGCAGCGCCTGCCATCCGTCAATAGCCGAGATCAAAACGTGACAAACGCACACTTGATGCGCACCGCACCCGAGGAACTCACCCAGAGCCGCTCACCGGCGTGTGGTCGCCAAGGGGTTCGACACGAGCCGCCTGCACTTCACGCTGTTCCTCATCGCGCAGCCATGCGCCCTGTTCGTCACCTTCATGTTCTGGCAGCTCATCAACGAGTACTCACTGGTCATCTACCCGTTGGTGATCGCCGCGCCCTTCTGCCTGTTCGAAGCCCCAGACCCCCAGGGGCATGGACCTGTGGCAGTACCGCACCATCTGAGACCGGCAGACCTCCAACACCGGCAAGTTCCTACTCTGCGACAGGCCAATCACACCGGGGAAGCCTCACGGTGGAACGGTCATCTGGCTCGGCCCCGGGCAACCTGCTCGGGCCATCCTCGACCGACACAGCTAGCCCCCCACGGACAGAGAGTGAACCGTGGGGGTCTAGTCGGGATTCCGGCGAGGGGCTGTTGCGGGAAAGTGGTGTCCCCTCGCCGGTGGCGGCGGCCGGGTGGCCACCAGGTCTGGGTCAGCGCCCGAGCACGTCCTGGAGCTGGTGCTCGGTCTTGCTGGACACGGCCAGGTGGCCGCCGATGATGGTCACCGAACTGGCATCACTCAGGGCCGTTGCCGTTGCCTGAGTGAGGTGTCCGGGGTGGGTCAGCAGCAAAGGGTCGCCCAGCTGCCCGGCGGAGAGCATCAGCAAAATCGGCTCCGGTTGCGACCACAACGTTGCCGGTCAGGTCGCCATACTCGGCAGCCAACTCGGCCGCCGTCTCATAGCGGTCAGCACCTGCCACGCGGGTCACGGCCGCCCCGGGAGCAGCCGCACGGACCTCCGCAGTGATTCCGCCCGCCACCGCGTTCCTACCGCCGACGATGACAACCTCGTCCGGCTTGAGAGCAGACAGAGCAGCACTGGTCGCAAGTGCAGGTCAGACCAGGTACCTCTCGGAACCCGGTCTGACCTGCACTTTTGTGGAGCCGCCTGCCGGAATCGAACCGGCGACCTATTCATTACGAGTGAATCGCTCTAGCCGACTGAGCTAAGGCGGCACGCACCCGCAGAAAAGGGTGCCCAGGGAGGATAACCGATCGCCCGACCGGGGAACGAATCAGCAGGACAGCCCGTCCTCGGGGACAGTCCCCTCGAGCAGGTAGGCGTTCACCGCGTCGTCGACACAGTCGTTGGAACGGCCATACGCCGTGTGCCCGTCACCGTCGTAGCTGATGAGGACACCGGAGGACAGGGTGTCGGCCAGGGACACCGCCCACTCGTACGGCGTCGCCGGGTCCCGGGTCGTCCCGATCACCACGATCGGAGCGGCACCCTCGGCATCGTAGTCCTCGAGCACGGTCTGTGCCTCCACGGGCCAGTAGGCGCACGCACCCTCGCCCGCGAGGTAGCGGCCGAACGTCGGCGCCACCTCCTCGAACTCGGCGAGCACCTGCTCGCGATCAAGATCGGGCTCGGCGGCCCGGTCCAGACAGTTCACGGCCGTGATGGCCTGCATGCTGTTGCCGTCGTAGACACCGTCCGAGGAGCGGCCGGCGTAGATGTTGGCCAGGAACATCAGCGTGGAAGGATCCCCGTCCTGGGCGGAGCGCAGGGCCTGGGTCAGGATCGGCCAGGCCCCCTCGTCATACATGGCCACGATGATGCCGAGGACTCCCCAGCCCTCGGTGAGCTCACCGGCGGCGTCGCCCTCCAGCGGGAGTGGGTTGGCATCGAGCTCATCGAGGAAGGCTGTGATGCCCGCCATGCCGGAGTCGACGTCGTCGCCCAGGGGGCAGTCGCCACCCTCGATGCAGCTCTGCACGTAGGCGCGGGTGGCCTGTTCGAACCCGGCCGCCTGCCCGAGGCCCATGTCCTTGCCGCTCATCGTCGGGTCGACCGCACCGTCGAGCACGAAGCGCCCCACACCGGCGGGGAACAGCTCCGCGTAGGTGGCTCCGATGAAGGTGCCGTAGGAGGCCCCGAGGTAGTCCAGCTGACTCTCGCCCAAGGCCGCGCGCAGCACGTCCATGTCGCGTGCCACCTCCACCGTGGAGACGTGCCCCAGCAGCTCGCCGGCGTTCCTCTCGCAGGCCGCGGCGAAACTCTTGACCAGCTCGACAGAGTCGGCCTCCTCGGCCGAGTCGTCCGGCGTCGGGTCCGCCCCGAGGTAGTCGTCCATCTGCGCGTCGTCGAAACACTCGATCGGCGCCGAGCGGGCCACGCCCCGGGGGTCGAAACCCACGATGTCGAACTGCTCCCGGACACTCTCGGACACCACCATGCCCGCCTGGGTGGCATAGTCCACGCCGGAGCCACCCGGGCCGCCCGGGTTGACCACCAACGACCCCTGCTTGCTGCCACTCGCAGAGACCCGCAGCAGCGCGAGCTCGATAGTGTCCCCCTCCGGCTCTGCGTAGTTGATGGGCACGGTCAGGGTGGCGCACTCCCCACCGTCACAGGACTCCCAGGCCAGCTCCTGGGCGTAGAACTCCTCCAGACCCTCGGGAACCTCCGGCCCGGGGGCCTCGCCGCCGGTGTCCACACCGTCGTCGTCACCCGACGTCGGTGCGTCGTCGGCCGAACCCTGCGCGCCCTCCGTGCCGGTCGTCCCGTCGTCCGAGCCAGCGCGCGGACCGTCGACCTTCTCGGTGCCCGGTGCGCCCGTGCACCCGCTCGCCAGGAGCCCCAGCACCGCCACACCCACGGCGAGCCGCCCCCACCGTCCCCGCACGCCGGCCCTGGTTGTCATGCGCATCCTTGATCCCTCTCCTGAGTGTCCTGGTCCACCCGCCTCGGTCATCTGCCCTGGCCCGCCCTCGGGAGGATCAGCGCGACCATCATCGCCTCCAGCACGAGCAACGGCGAACCATTGGCGATCAGTCGCTGCCGGGCCAGCCCGATGGCATCGAGCGCCTCGAGCAGCTGGACCGGCGTAAAGGCCCTGGCCAGCTCGCGCAGGGAGTCGATCTCGGTGGAGTTGATGGCCCCGATGTCGGCCCCGGTGCCGAGCACGAGCGCGTCGCGGTAGACCGAGGTCAGGTCCGTCAGTGCCGCATCGATCGTGTCGTGCTGCTGCCGGCGGGCCAGCCGCTTCTGCCGCTCGTCGAACTCCTTCAGGTGGGAGCGTATGGCCGGCGGCTGGGTGCGCGCTGAGGGGTCGGCCCCCAGCTGCCGCAGCAGCACGGCCCGCTCCTCCTCCGCCTCCTGGCCCGCGGTGCCTGCCGACCCCTCGGCCGCCGAGCTCTGCAGGTCCTCCGCGGCAGCGAGCGCCGCCCCGAGGCCGGTGAGGCTCAACGGGATCGAGGTCACCCGGCGTCGCCGGGAGCGCGCCTGCTCATCGAGCGCCAGGCGCCGGGCGATGCCCACGTGGGACTGAGCCGCGCGGGCGGCGTAGTGCGCCATCGCCGCGTCGACCCCGTCTCGCTGTTGGAGCAGCCGGGCGACGTCGTCGACCGGCGGGGTGCGCAGGCGCAGGTGCCGGCACCGGGACCGGATGGTCACCAGCAGGTCCTCCAACGACGGGGCGCAGAGCATCCACAGGGTGCGGGGCGGCGGCTCCTCCAGTGACTTCAGCAGCGCGTCCGCGGCCTGGTCGTTGAGGCGGTCGGCATCCTCGATGATGATCACCCGCCACCGCCCGACCGTGGGACGGGAGCCGGCCGCCAGCGCGAGCTCGCGAGCCCGCCCCACCCGGATGAAGGTCTCGGAGGTGGCCTCCACGATCAGGTCGGCGTGGCTCCCCGCCAGGACGGTGCGGCAGGCCTGGCACTCGCCACACCCGGGCGCCCCGCTGCCCTCACACTGCAAGGCCGCGGCGAAGGCCCGGGCCGCCTTGGACCGCCCGGACCCGGGCGGCCCGGTGAACAGCCAGGCGTGGGTCATCGCCTCGGGATGGGCGGCAGCGTGCACCAGCTGCTCCGCCAGCGGGGCCTGCCCGACCAGCTCGTCGAAGACGCTCACCACGACTCCCCCGCCACCGGGGAGGTGGACCCGTCGCGGGAGTCCTCCGACGAGGAGTCGGTGCCCACCGGGACCAGAGCGCTCAGGTCGGGGCGGCGGGCGGCCAGCTCACGGCATACGGCCGTATGCAGTGTGGTCGGGTCTGCGGCCGCGTCCAGCACGAGATAGCGAGACGGATCCTGCTCGGCGAGGGCGAGGTAGCCGTCCCGGACCGCTTCGTGGAAGGCGTCCTCCTCGCGCTCCAGGCGGTCGTGGACGCCCGCGCGGCGGGCACGGCCCTGCTCGGCGGTGACATCCAGCAGCACCGTCAGGTCGGGTTGCAGACCCTCCGTGGCCCAGACGGAGAGTCCGCGCACGTCGTCATGGCTCAGGTCCCGCGCCACACCCTGGTAGGCGATTGAGGAGTCCATGTAACGGTCGGTGAGCACCACCGCGCCGCGCTCCAGGGCCGGTCGGATCAGGGTGGCGACATGGTGGGCCCGGTCGGCAGCGAAGAGCAGGGCCTCGGCCCGGGGAGCGACGTGATCACCGTGGAGGAGCACCTCGCGGATCGCGGCGCCCAGCGGCGTGCCGCCGGGCTCGCGGGTCAGGAGCACCTCGCGGCCGAACGCCTGGAGGGCTGCGCCGAGCAACCGGGACTGCGTCGACTTGCCGGCGCCGTCGCCACCCTCGAACGCGACGAACACACCGGGCTGCGCAGCGGTCGTGGGAGGCGAGGTCGGCGGCACACCCAGAGCCTAGGTGACATCCCTGACAGACGTGCCTCCGTCCCCACAGGGCAGGCCTGGGGACCGGGTCGGGGCGGTCGCGCCCTGGCCTCAGATCAGCCCTCCAGGCCGCTGAGAGTCCCCTCCCCCTTCAGCGTGTCGAAGATCAGCGCGGTCTCCGCGTGCAGCACGCCGGGGCGGTTGGTGAGGTGGTCCAGGACGAAGTCGCGCAGCGCATCGGCCGACTCACAGGCCACATGCACGAAGTAGTCGGTGGCCCCGCTGACGTGGAAGGCGCCGATCACACCTGGCAACTTGGGCACCTCCTCGCGGAACTCCTCGAAGTGGGTGCGCCGGTGACCCCCGAAGCGCACCGCGATCATGGCCTGCACCGGCCGCCCCACCATGGCGGGGTCGATGTCGGCGTGGATGCCGCGGATCACACCCCGTTCCCGGAGGAGGCGCACGCGGACCAGGCAGGTGGACTCGGCCACCCCGACCTCACGCGCCAGGGTCGCGTTGGGGGTGCGCCCGTCCTGCTCGAGGAGGGCGACGAGTTGCTGGTCGACGCGGTCCAGGACCGGGCCGGTCTCGGGCTGAATCTTCTTCGCCATGCGCCAAGCCTAGAGCGCAACGGGATACAGAATCAACACCGTCGAGGCTGATCAGCCGCAGGAGATGAGGGAACGTGACAATTCTGCCGCAGATCGCCCACAATGAGAGGCGTGAGCACGTTGAGTTGCGCTCACGGCACGCGACGCCGAGAGGCGTCTCGACGCAGCACGCGGGCAGGGACGCCCGCCGGACAGAGAGGGAGAGCATGTCGTTCGACACCGAGGCCGTGCACGCCGCGCGCGAGGACCTAGCGGGGCTGGGGGTGCACGTCCCGCCGATCGACCTGTCCACCACCTACCCCGTGGCAGACGTCGAGGCCGGCGGGGCCGCCTACGAGTCCCTGGCCTCGGGCGGGACCCCGCGCCCCGGAGAGAGCCTGGTCTATCAGCGACTGTGGAACCCCACCGTGGGGCGCTTCGAGGAGGCGCTGGCCCGCCTGGAGGGCACCGACCAGGCGGTCGCCTTCGCCTCAGGCATGGCGGCCCTCTCGGCGACGCTGCTGGCGACGGTCGCGGCCGGCAGGCCGCACGTGGTGGCGGTGCGACCGCTCTATGGCGGCTCCGACCACGTCCTGGCCACCGGTCTGCTGGGCACGCGCGTCACCTGGGCCGAGCCCGACGGCATCGCCGCAGCGATCGAGCCCGACACCGGCCTGGTCATCGTCGAGACCCCGGCCAACCCCACCCTCGACCTGGTCGACCTGTCCGCGGTGGCGGCACAGGCCGGCGATGTCCCCGTGGTCGTCGACAACACCTTCGCCACCCCGGTGCTGCAGCGACCGGTCGAACACGGCGCGACGATCGTTCTGCACTCGGCCACCAAGTTCCTCGGCGGCCACGGCGACATCATGGCGGGTGTGGTGGCCACGTCCACTGAGTGGGCCACCCGGATCCGCGGGGTCCGGGCCCTCACCGGAGGGCTCCTGCACCCGATGGCGGCCTACCAGCTGCACCGCGGGCTGCAGACGCTGCCGACCCGCGTGCGCGCCCAGCAGGACAACGCCCAGGTCGTTGCGCAGTGGCTCAACCGGCAGGACGCGGTCTCCCGCGTCTTCCACCCGAGCATCCCAGGATGCGACCCGCAGGGACTGGTCGGCCGGCAGATGAACGGGTGCGGTGCGGTGCTCGCCTTCGAGGTGGCCTCCTTCGACGTCGCGGTCGCCGTCGCCCAGTCGTGTCGACTGGTCACGCACGCCGTGTCGCTGGGCGGCGTGGACAGCCTGATCCAGCACCCCGCCTCTCTCACGCACCGGCCGGTGGCACCAGAGGCCCGCCCCGCGGCCTCCGTGCTGCGCCTGTCCGTCGGACTGGAGGACCCGGGCGATGTCGTCACCGACCTCTGCCGCGCGCTGGAGCTCGCGAGCGCGCCGGCCGGGAGCGGCTCGGTGGACCAGGGCCGGGAGCGCCACGGGTCGCTCGAGGTGCTCTCGCACCGGTGACCCACGGGTGCGTGGCGATCCCTGCCGGGAGGCCATACATCCAGGTCAGGGCACTGTCAGTGGTCGCATCTATGTTCGAGACATGGATCGACAGACGAGTGCGACAGACCAGCAGGCGTATGCCGCTGGCGCACCTGTGTCGACCGCCTCCCCGGGCGCCGGGCCGGGTCGGGTGCGTTATGCACCGGTGATCGGAAAGGGCCCCCTGCCGCAGGGCCCTGCCGACGGCGCGGGTCCGTTGGTGCCCGAGCCTGCTGCTGGCGTCCCGGGAGCCTTTCCGCAGGCGCCGTCACCGCTCTCGTCCCTCGCCGATGGGGCGTCGGGCGACACCACGGACCTCGCCGTCCCCGGACCGACGACAGTCGGCTTCACCGACTCCGGTCATGCCGTCCCCGAGTTCCTGGCCGGGGCGGCGCAGCTGACGCAGCTGCTTGTCGCCGAGTTCCCACACGCGAGCCTGCCCGAGCAGAGCCTGGGCGAGACCGTCGGCGCTGCGCAGGCTCTCGTGCAGGCCGCCCAGTCGCTGTTGACCCGCGCGACGCACGAGGCCATGAGCCGCGGGCTGCCCGCCCAGTCCGGGCACTCCGTGCCGGACTGGATCACGACGTGGGCGCCGATGATCGACCGTCCGGAGGCGCTGGCTACCGCCCGCGTCGCCGGGACCATGGACGATGACCTGTTGGGCACGCTGGGCGCCAAGATCACCGACGGCACGACCCGGGTGGCCCGCGTCAACATCGTGGCGCGGTTCGCCCGCGAGATGGCGCCGATCGCCGACGCCGAGTCACTCAAGGCCATCATGACGACGCTGACCGACCACGTCGAGTCCCTCGGCACCCGGTCGTTGAGCACGGCTGTGAAGCGCGCCAAGGCGGTGCTGAAGCCGGCACCGGATGACGACGAGGCCGAGGCCAAGCAGGCCGGCAAGCGGCTCCTGCGGCGGACCGGGACGACTGCCGGTCTGGCCGAGTGGCAGCTCCTCCTCGACGAGGAGGCCGAGGCCATCCTGCAGGCCGCCCTGGACCCGCTGACCAAGCCCCGCCCTGCCGCCGACCAGCACGGCCTGCAACGCACCGACACGCGCACGGCCTCCCAGCGACGCGGGGACGCCCTGGTCGAGATCCTGACTCGCGCCGCCGCGACCGATGCCTCGGATGCCCCGACCTGCGGCGCCGGCCGCATCCAGGTCACGGCCGACCTGGAGGCCCTCAAGGGCGAGGTGCCTGGCGGTGGCACCGACGAGCATGGTCACCGATTGTCGCCCGGAGCGATCCGCCGGTTGGCCTGCGACGCCGACCTGTATCCGGTCGTGCTCGGCGGGCCGTCCGAGCCCCTCGACGTCGGTCGCGTCAAGCGCCTGTTCACCCCGGCCCAACGCCGAGCGGTCTATCTGCGAGATCGGCACTGCAGCTTCCCAGGCTGCACCGTGCCGCCCGCCTGGTGCCAGATCCACCACGTGCTCCACTGGGTCTTCGGCGGCAAGACCGACCTGCTCAACGCGGCCGCGCTCTGCCAGCGACACCACACGGTGGTGCACCGCTACGGCTACACCGCCACCGTCACCGAGACCGAGGTCATCTGGCACATCCCGCGGCCGTTCACGGCTACCGGCTTCGGTTGACCACCGTGCCCCGCACCCCGCCAGAGCCGGCGGGGTGCATAGGCATGTTCGCCGGCGCTCGACACGGCTGACGGCACGGGGCAGTCGGCCGATCGTCGACACGTGGCAGCCGCTAGGGGCCAGGTGGCAGTCGATAGGGACCGTCACGTGGCAGCCGCTAGGGGCCGTCAGGGTGGCAGTCGACCGTGGCCCTCAGCTGGACTTCTTGGCCGTGCTCTTCTTGGCCGGGGCCTTCTTGGCGGTCTTCTTGGCGGTCTTCTTGGCCGTCGTCTTCCGGGCGGTCCGCTTGCGCGTCGTCGGACCCTTGGCGCGCTTGTCCGCGAGCAGCTCGAAGCCTCGCTCGGGCGTCACCGTCGCCGGGTCGTCATCCTTGCGAAGGGTCGCGTTGGTCTCGCCATCGGTGACGTAGGGACCGAAGCGGCCCTCCTTGACCACCACCGGCTTGCCGCTCACGGGGTCGTTGCCGAGTTCCTTGAGCGGTGGGGCGGCAGCCGCACGGCCACGCTGCTTGGGCTGGGCATAGATCGCCAGCGCCTCCTCCAGCGTGATGTCGAACAGCTGTGCCTCGGTCGCGAGCGAGCGCGAGTCGGTGCCCTTCTTCAGGTAGGGACCGTACCGCCCGTTCTGTGCGGTGATCTCCTCCCCGCTCTCCGGGTCGGCCCCGACGGTTCGCGGCAGGCTCAGCAGCCGCAGGGCGGTCTCCAGGTCGATCGAGGCCAGGTCCATGTCCTTGAACAGGCTGGCCGTGCGCGGCTTGACCTTCGCGGCCTTCTTCGTGGGCTTCTTGGCCGCCTTCTTGGCCGGGGCCGCCGGCGCCGGCGAGCCACCCTCTGGGGCTGCAGCGGCCGCAGCCGGGGGCTCCGGGTCCTCGGGGAGGACCTCGGTGACATAGGGCCCGTAGCGGCCGGCCTTGGCGACGATGTCCCGCCCGGTCGCCGGGTCCTGGCCGAGCACACGCCCGTCGTCGGCCGCCGCCTCGAGCAGCTCACGGCCCTTCTCCGGGGTCATCTCGTCGGGGGCGACCTCATCGGAAATCGTCGCGCGGCGCGGCTTCTCCTCCTGGGTGCTGGTGTCCTCGACATAGGGCCCGTAGCGCCCGACCCGCACGACGATGCCGTCGCCGATGTCGATGGTGGACACGCCGCGGGCATCGATGTCACCCAGGTCAGCCACCAGATCCTGCAGCCCCTCGGCGTTGTTGGCCTGGTCACCGAAGTAGAACCGCTTCAGCCAGGCGACGCGCTGCTCGTTGCCACCTGCGATGCGGTCCAGGTCCTCCTCCATCGAGGCGGTGAAGTCATAGTCGACCAATCGGGAGAAGTGCTCCTCCAGAAGTCGGGTCACGGCAAAGGCCAGCCAGGTGGGGATCAGCGCCGTGCCGCGGGTGCGGACATACCCACGGTCCTGGATGGTCCCGACGGTTGCGGCGTAGGTGGAGGGTCGGCCGATCCCCTTCTCCTCCAGCGCCTTCACCAGGGTGGCCTCGGTGTAGCGGGCCGGCGGCGAGGTCTGGTGGCCCTGGGCCTCGGTGTCGATGACATCCAGCGCCACCCCTTGGGTGAGCTTCGGCAGCCGCCGCTCCTGCTCCTCGGACGGACGGCCGTGGCGCTCCTCGTCGCGCCCCTCCTCATAGGCGGCGAGGAAGCCGCGGAAGGTGATCACCGTGCCGGACGCGCTGAAGTCGGCCGTCTTCGCAGCGTGCCCCGCGGGGAGGGTCGCCTGCAGCCTCACCGAGGCGGTGGAGCCCTTGGCGTCGGCCATCTGCGAGGCGACGGTCCGCTTCCAGATCAGCTCATACAGGGCGAACTCCTGCCCCCGCAGCTCCCCCGCCACCTGGGCCGGCGTGCGGAAGGAGTCACCGGCGGGGCGGATCGCCTCGTGGGCCTCCTGGGCGTTCTTGCTCTTCTTGCCATAGCGGCGCGGCGCGTCCGGGACGAACTCCGAGCCATACAGGTCCCGGGCCTGCGACCGGGCCGCGCTGATGGCGGACTCGGACAGGGTGGTCGAGTCGGTCCGCATGTAGGTGATGTAGCCGTTCTCATACAGCCGCTGAGCGGTCCGCATCGCCGACTGGGCGTTGAGACGCAGCTTGCGGCTCGCCTCCTGCTGCAGCGTCGAGGTGGTGAACGGGGCGGACGGCCGGCGCGTGTAGGGCTTCTCAGTGACCTCCCGGACGACCACGTCGGCCTCACGGGTGCCCTCGGCGATGTTCGTCGCGCGTGCGGCGTCCAGGTGGGCCAGGCCAGAGGTCTTCAGCTGACCGCGGTCATCGAAGTCCCGTCCGGTCGCGACCCGGTCCCCGTCGACCCCGGTGAGGCGGGCCAGGAAGATCTGGCCACTGTTGGTCTCGGGGGCGAACTGGCCCTCCACGTCCCAGTAGGACGCGGCGCGGAAGGCCATCCGCTCCCGCTCCCGCTCGACAACCATGCGGGTCGCTACGGACTGCACGCGCCCGGCGGACAGGCCCTGCCGGACCTTGCGCCAGAGCACCGGGCTCACCTCGTAGCCGTACAGCCGGTCCAGGACGCGGCGCGTCTCCTGGGCGTCGACGAGGTCGAGGTCGAGGTCGCGGGTGTCGTTGACCGCCCGCTGGATCGCCTCGCGGGTGATCTCGTGGAAGACCATGCGCTTGACCGGCACCTTGGGCTTGAGGACCTCCAGAAGGTGCCAGGCGATCGCCTCACCCTCGCGGTCCTCATCCGTTGCCAGATACAGCTCGTCGGCATCCTTCAGGGCGCGCTTGAGCTCGGCGACCTTCTTCTTCTTGTCCGCGTCCACGACGTAGTAGGGCTCGAAGTCCTCGTCGATGTTGATCGCGAACTTGCCGTAGGGGCCCTTCTTCATCTCGACCGGCAACTCACTGGGGTTGGGCAGGTCGCGGATGTGGCCGACGCTCGCGTCGACCTGGAAGTCGGATCCGAGGAACTCGCCGATCTTCTTCGCCTTGGCGGGCGACTCGACGATAACCAGTTTGTGACTCACGGGGACACCTCTCAGACGTCTTCCCCCGCACGTGCCGCGGATTCGTCGCGACGTCGACGTCGGGGGGACGGCGCTCACGCTAACTCATCGTTCCGAGGCTGAGCACTCAGGTTGTCGCGGGGGCGCGCTCAGACGGGCCGACCGGCTGGCGCATCGGGTGCATCGAGCAGCTGGCTGACGGTGTGCTCGGCGATGGCCGTGAACTCCGGGCTGTCGTCGGAGAGCACCAGGGAGTTGACGGCATAGAGCAGCGCCCACCCGCGAGCCCGCCGCCACAGCGCCTCGTCGAGACCGGCTCGCTGGGAGTAGCGCACCACGAACTCGGCCCGGCCCTCCCACGTGAAGGTCTGCCAGGCGGTGGCCAGGTCCGAGGCGGGATCACCGGCGGTGAGGTCGCCGAAGTCGATGACGGCAGCGAGCGCACCACGGCGCACCACGATGTTCAACGGATGGGGGTCGCCGTGCACCCAGACCGGCACCCCGGCATACACCGGGGCCCGCAGGGCCTGCTCCCACACCGCCAGCAGCTCGTCTGCCCGTGGGTGCGCGGCCCGGGCGAGCCGCTCCCGCACGACGGCATCACGGACGGCCAGCGGCACACCGCGCACGGGGTTGGCCGGTGCGTCCGGCGGCGCTGGTTGGTGCAGGCCGGCCAGGAACTGCGCCAGCCGACCCGCCCAGCGGCCGCGGCCACCGACCGGGCTGTGCACGGCCGGGCGCCCCTCGATCCACCGGGTGATCGACCAGGACCACGGGAAGTATGCCGAGGGCTGGCCGTGCCGCACCGGCACCGGCACGGGCAGGTCAACCAGGCGGGCGATCTCGGGGAGCCACCGGTGCTCGTGCGCGACCAGCTCCGCGGACGCGGACCGGCGCGGGAGACGCACCACGAAGTGCTGGCCGAGCCGGAACAGGGCGTTGTCCCAGCCCTCTCCCAGGGGGCTCAGCGGCCGGTCCGCGAGGTCCGGGTGCTGCTCGGCCAGCAGGTGCCGCACCACCTCCAGGGTGATGTCGACCTCGGCGGCGGGGCTGGGTGTCACGGGGCGTCAGGCTACCGGTCGATCAGGACCGGGTGGACAGTTCCTCGTCGACGTCCACGACCGACCCGGCGAACTGGGACTGGTAGAGGCGGGCGTAGGCACCGCCGGCGGCCAGCAGCTCATCGTGCGTGCCCTGCTCGACGATGCCACCGTTCTCCATCACCAGGATCAGGTCCGCATCCCGGATGGTGGACAGGCGGTGCGCGATCACGAAACTGGTGCGGTCGCTGCGCAGGGCGTTCATCGCCTGCTGCAGCAACAGCTCGGTGCGGGTGTCGACCGAGCTGGTGGCCTCGTCGAGGATCAACAGGGCCGGGTTGGCCAGGAAGGCGCGGGCGATGGTGATCAGCTGCTTCTCGCCGGCGCTGACATTGCTGGCCTCGGAGTTGAGTTCGGTGTCATAGCCATCGGGCAGCGTGCGCACGAAGCGGTCCACGTAGGTCGCCTCGGCGGCCTGCACGATCTCCTCCTCGGTCGCGTCGGGTCGACCGTAGGCGATGTTGTCGCGGATCGTCCCCTGGAACAGCCAGGTGTCCTGCAGCACCATCCCGATGCGCGAGCGCAGTCCCTTGCGGGTCAGGTCGGTGATGTCCTCGCCGTCCAGGGTGATCCGGCCGCCGTCCAGCTCGTAGAAGCGCATGAGCAGGTTGACCAGGGTGGTCTTGCCGGCGCCGGTCGGTCCGACGATCGCCACCGTCTGCCCCGGCTCCACACTGAGGTCCAGGTCGTGGATCAGCTGGCGCTCCGGGTCGTAGGAGAAGGTGACGTCCTCGAAGGAGACGGACCCGTGCGGGTCGTCCAGGGTCACCGGGCTGACCGACTCCGGGTCCTGCTCGGGGGCGTCGAGCACCTCGAAGACCCGCTCGGCCGAGGCGACACCCGACTGCATCAGGTTGGCCATGGAGGCGACCTGGGTCAGGGGCTGGGTGAACTGGCGGGAGTACTGGATGAAGGCCTGCACCTCGCCGAGGCTCATCGTGCCGGAGGCAACGCGCAGGCCGCCCAGGACCGCGATGACGACGTAGTTGAGGTTCCCGACGAACATCATCGTCGGCATGATGATGCCGGAGATGAACTGGGCGCCGAAGCCCGCCTGGTAGAGGTCGTTGTTGGCCTTGTCGAAGGCGCGGCGGCTCTCGGCCTGCCGACCGAACACCTTGATCAGCTCGTGGCCGGTGAAGGTCTCCTCGACGATGGCGTTGACCTCGCCCGTGTGTTTCCACTGCCGCTTGAACTGCTTCTGCGCCCGCTTGCCGATCACCGCGGTGATCACGACGGACACCGGGATGGTCACCAGCGCGACCAGCGCCAGCGTCGGCGAGATCACGAACATCATGACCACCATCGCGACCACGGTCAGCAGGGAGTTCAGCAGCTGGCTGAGCGTCTGCTGCAGACTCTGGGCGACATTGTCGATGTCGTTGGTGACCCGGCTGAGCACCTCGCCGCGCGGCTGCCGGTCGAAGTAGGGCAGCGGTAGCCGGTTGAGCTTGTCCTCGACGTCCCGGCGCAGGTTGAAGATCGTCCGGTTGACCACGATGACCAGGAGCCGGGCCTGCACCCAGGAGACCAGGGAGGCCACCAGGTAGATACCGAGCACCAGCAACAGCACCTCGCCGAGTGCTCCGAAGTCGACGCCCTCTCCCGGCACGAGGTAGTCCATCGCCGAGATCATGTCGGCGAGGGTCTCCTCTCCCTGCTCCCGCAGGCCCTCCACCGCCTGCTCCTGGGTGACTCCGGCCGGCATGCTCCTGCCGAAGAACCCGGCGAAGATGATGTCGGTGGCGCGGGCCAGGATGTAGGGGCCGATCGCGTTGAGCACGACGGCGACCGCGGTGAGCGCCACCACGACGATGACGGCGGCCCGGTCCGGGCGCAGCAGCCCGATCAGGCGTCGGGCACTGCGTCCGAAGTTGGCTGGCTTCTCCGTCGGCACGCCGAGTCCGTGCCCGGGGCCGCCACCTGGTCGCTGCGGGCCGCGTCGTGCCTCGGCGGCCTTCTCCTCATCGCTCTTGACCCCCTCGGTCATCAGGCCACCTCCGCCACGGCCTGGGACTCCACGATCTCCTGGTAGGTCGTGCAGTCCAGGAGCAGCTCGTCGTGCGTGCCGACGCCGACGACCCGACCGTCCTCCAGGACCACGATCTGGTCGGCCCCGATGATCGTGGACACGCGCTGGGCGACCACGATGACGGTTGCCTCGGCCGTCTCGGGCTCCAGCGCGCCCCGCAACCGTCGGTCCGTCATCAGGTCCAGCGCAGAGAACGAGTCGTCGAAGAGGTAGATGTCGGGTCGGCGGACGACCGCCCGCGCGATCGCGAGCCGTTGCCGCTGCCCACCCGAGACGTTGCTGCCACCCTGGGCCACCGCAGAGTCCAGCCCGTCGGGCATGGCCTGCACGAAGTCGGTGCCCTGCGCGATGCGGAGCGCGTCCCAGAGCTGCTCCTCGGAGGCGTCCGAGTCGCCGTAGCGCAGGTTGTCGGCCACCGACCCGGTGAACAGGTACGGCTTCTGCGGGACCAGCCCCACGCGGCTCCAGACCGTAGCGAGGGCAGCCTCCCGGACATCCACGCCCCCCATCAGGACCGACCCCCCGGTCACGTCATAGAGCCTCGGGATGAGGTTGACCAGCGTGGTCTTGCCGGCGCCGGTCGAGCCGATGACTGCCGTGGTCTGGCCCGGCCTCGCGGTGAAGCTGACGCCCTCCAGGACCGGCACCTCGGCGCCCGGGTAGGTGAACTCCACATCGCGGAACTCGACACTGACCGGCCCCTCCGGGATGGTCACCGGGCTGGTCGGCTCCACCACCGTGGACTCGGTGTCCAGGACCTCCACGATCCGCCCTGCGGACACCACGGCCCGCGGGATCATCGTCGACATGAAGGTCGCCATCATGACCGACATCAGCACGAAGATCAGGTACTGCATGAAGGCGGTCAGGGCACCGACCTCCATGTGACCGTCATCGACCCGGTAGGCACCGAACCAGAGGACCGCGATGGTGGAGGCGTTGAAGACCAGCATCACCAGCGGGAACACCAGTGCCATCAGCTTGCCGACCGCGATCGCGGTGCCGGTGTACTGCGTGTTGGCCTCGGCGAAACGGGTCCGCTCGTGCTCCTCGCGGACAAAGGCGCGAACCACCCGGATGCCGGTGATCTGCTCCCGCAGCACCCGGTTGACCCAGTCGATGGACTGCTGCATCAGGGTGAACTGCGGGACCATCCGGCGGATGATCAGGCCGACCACCAGGGCCAGCAGGGGCACCGCGACGGCCATCAGCCAGGAGAGGCCGACATCCTCGCGCAGCGCCATGATGACGCCGCCCACCATCATGATCGGCACACCCACCATCAGGGTGAGCCCCATGAACAGCACCATCTGCACCTGGGTGATGTCGTTGGTCGACCGGGAGATCAGCGTCGGGGCACCGAACCGGCCCACCTCCTGGGCGCTGAACACCGCCACCCGGTCGAAGATCGATGCTCTGACGTCACGCCCGACCGACGCCGAGGTCCGGGAGGCCAGGTAGGTCGCCACGATGGTCACCGTCACCTGGAGCAGGGAGACCCCCAGCATGATCGCGCCCAGCCGCAGGATCGGTCCGGTCTGCCCGAGCGCGACTCCCTCGTCGATGATCCGGCCGTTGAGACTCGGCAGGAACAGGGAGGCGATGGTGCTGGTCAGCTGCAAAACCAGCAGGACAGCCACCAGTCCGGTGTAGGGCCCCAGGTGGTTCCGGAGGAGGCGGATCAGCATCGACCAGCGCTCCGTGCGCATAACGGCATGCTCGTCATGCTATGTGCGAGAACGCGACCGACCCAATCAGTTTCCCGGACACCCAACGATCACTGTCCTGCCTCCCTGCCCCTACGTGCCGACGGGGTCCTGCTGCCCGGGGCGCCCGCTCAGCGCAGCAGCCCGTCAGCGATCAGGGTGCGCAGGGTGGCCAGCACGCCGGCACGCAGGCCGTCGACGTCCTGCTCGGTGAGCACCGCGATGCCGCCCAGAATCTGCTCTGCTGTCAGCTCGCCGTCGCTGGCACCCACCAGGCCGGCGGCGACGGTGTCGAGGCGGACCGTGCGACGCAGGCCGCCTCCCTGCCGCACCTGGATGACCATCGGGTCCGGCTCTCCGGGCCGCCCGATCCGCTCCTCGGTCACGTCGGAGGCCACGGACCACGGCACCGCGAGCAGCTCCGCATCGGTGTGCTCGGCGAGCCACGTGCGGGCCCGCAGCCCCGCGAGCACCGCCGGCCCGGCGGGTTGGGCCACCGGGCCGCTGACCTCTTCCAGGTCGCAGAACGGGAGTCGCTCGGTCAGGGGTCGCTGCAGGGTGATGATCCCGAACCCGACCCGCTCGATGCCGCGCGCGGCAAAGTCGTCCAGCCACGCGGCATACAGCTCCTCAAACTCTGGTGTCCCGGGTCGGTGACCGCCGTCGCGGGCCCAGGTCTCGGCATACTCGGCCGCGTCCTGGGTCTCCCGCTGGATGACCCACGCGTCCAGGCCGGTGCCGGCCACCCACTCCCCCACGTGCTCGGTCCACTCCTCACCCGCGCGCAGCTCCCAGTTGCCCAGCAGCTGCGCGATGCCGCCCGGTGCCAGGACGCCGGCCAGGTCACGGACCAGGGTGGCCACGATCGTGTCACCGGGCGCGCCGCCGTCGCGGTACTCGAAGAGCGGGACACCGTCCCGGCGCGGGGTGATGACGAACGGCGGGTTGGAGATGACCAGGTCGAACTGCTCGGTGGCGACCGGTGCGAGCAGCGACCCCTGCCGCAGGTCCAGGTCCAGCCCGTTGAGGCCTGCCGTGAACGTCGCGAACTCCAGGGCACGCGCCGAGAGGTCGGTCGCGACGACACGGTCGGCGTGGCCGCTCGCGTGCAGCGCCTGGACACCGCAGCCGGTGCCCAGGTCGAGGACGCGGGACACCTGCGGCCGCGGCGACCACGCGGCGAGAGTCGTGGACGCTCCTCCGACGCCCAGCACATGATCGGTGGGCAGGGGGCCGCCCAGAGCCAGCTCGGACAGGTCCGAGGCGACCCACCAGTCGTGCTGGTCGTCCCCGTAGGGGCGCAGGTCGCAGGTGCCCTCCAACGGTGGCAGGCCCGGCGCACCCGCATCGGGGTCGGCGGGCACCGCGAGGCCGAGCTGGAGGACGCCCTCGACACCCGTGCGCGGCAGGGCCGAGGACAGCTCCTCGGCCGACACGGCGTCTCCGAGCACCAGGAGCCGGACCAGGACGGCGGCCGGGTCCGTGCTCCTGTGCAGCACCCGCCGCGCGGCCAACGGCTGGTCGCGGTGCAGGGCGGCGGAGGCGAGCGGCCCGAGCAGCTCGGCCAGGTGATCGGTGGTGTAGCCCGCCTCGACCAGGTCGGCCCGCAGGCGGGTCAGCTCCTCACGGGTGCCGGCGGGGGCTGGGTAGCGGCTGCGGGAGCTCACCGGACCAGCCCGCACCCGAGGACGCAGGGTCGGCACACGCCGGTCCCACCGTGGGAGACCCCACGGTGGGACCGGCGTTCAGTGCGCGTCATCGACCCACGTCGTCAGCCAAGCTGTCGCGCCTGCTCCGGCGTGTCCTCGCCGATGGCGGTGCCACGCCGCTTGCTGACCCAGATCGCTCCCACGATGGAGGCGATCGCGACGAAGGCGATCAGCCAGCGCAGGATGTCGTTGGCGCCGTCGCCGTAGGTCAGCCCCACGACGGCCGGCGCGATCAGCAGCGCCACCAGGTTCATCACCTTGATGAGCGGGTTGATGGCCGGGCCGGCGGTGTCCTTGAACGGGTCACCGACCGTGTCGCCGATGACGGTCGCCTCGTGGGCCGCGGAGCCCTTGCCGCCGTGATGACCGTCCTCGACGATCTTCTTGGCGTTGTCCCAGGCACCACCGGAGTTGGCCAGGAAGACCGCCATCAGCACGCCGGTGCCGATGGCACCTGCGAGGTAGCCGGCGAGGGCGCTGACGCCCAGGCCGAAGCCGACCGCGATCGGGGCCATGATCGCCAACAGGCCGGGGGTGGCCAGCTCGCGCAGGGAGTCGCGGGTGCAGATGTCCACGACGCGGGCGTAGTCGGGCTTCTCCGAGAAGTTCATGATGCCGGGCTTCTCGCGGAACTGGCGGCGCACCTCGAAGACGATGGCTCCCGCCGCCCGGGTCACGGCGTCGATCGCCAGGCCGGAGAACATGAAGACCACCGAGCCGCCGAGGATGATCCCGACCAGCGCACGCGGGTCGAAGACGATCAGCGAGTTCATCATCTCGTTGATGTCGTCCACGGAGTCGACCGCGTTCGTGATGGCGTCGAAGTAGGACCCGAACAGCGCCGTGGCGGCCAGCACGGCCGTGGCGATCGCGATGCCCTTGGTGACCGCCTTGGTGGTGTTGCCGACCGCGTCCAGCTCGGTGAGGATCTGAGCGCCCTCGCCGTCGACGTCGCCGGACATCTCCGCGATGCCCTGGGCGTTGTCGGAGACCGGCCCGAAGGTGTCCATCGCCACGATCATGCCGACCGTGGTCAGCAGCCCGCAGCCGGCCATCGCGACCAGGAACAGGGTGAAGATCAGGCCACCGCCACCGAGGGTGAACAGCACGAAGATCGCCCCGGCGATGGTCGCCGCGGTGTAGACGGCGGACTCGAAACCGACGCCGATCCCCGAGAGCACCACGGTGGCCGGGCCAGTCAGCGAGGTCTTGGCCACGGTCTTGGTGGGCTTGGAGTCAGTGCCGGTGAAGTAGCCGGTCAGCCAGAGGATGAACGCGGCCAGGACGATGCCGATGATCACGGCGGCCGCGACCCGGACACTCGGGTCGAGGTCCAGGCCGTCGACCTCGCCAGGCAGGAAGATGAAGGCCGCGACCGCACACACACCCGCAGCCACGAGCGCCGAGATGTAGAAGCCGCGGTTGATGGTGACCAGGGCACTCTCTCCGGCACGGCCCTTGGTCAGGTAGACCCCCGCGATCGCGGTGAGCGCACCGATGGCCGGGATGATCAGGGGGAAGGTGAGCCCCTCCGACCCGAGTGCCGCGGAGCCGAGGATGAGCGCCGCGACCAGGGTCACGGCATACGACTCGAACAGGTCGGCCGCCATGCCGGCACAGTCACCGACGTTGTCGCCGACGTTGTCGGCGATGGTGGCGGCGTTGCGCGGGTCGTCCTCGGGGATGCCCGCCTCGACCTTGCCGACCAGGTCGGCACCCACGTCAGCAGCCTTGGTGAAGATGCCACCGCCGACCCGCATGAACATCGCCAGCAGGGCGGCACCGAAGCCGAAGCCCTCCAGCACCTGCGGCGCGTTGCCCTGGTAGAAGAGCACCACCAGCGCTGCTCCCAGCAGCCCCAGTCCGACGGTCGCCATGCCGACGGTGCCGCCGGTGCGGAAGGCGATCTGCATGCCCTTGTCGCGGTCCAGGTTGCGCGCGGCCTCGGCCACCCGCATGTTGGCGGCCGTCGCCAGGTTCATGCCGAGATAGCCGATTCCGGCCGAGAACCCGGCCCCCAGGACGAAGAAGACCGAACGACCGATCCGCACCGCGGTGTCGTCCGCCGGCAGGGCGAACAGCAGCAGGAAGGCGACGACCACGAAGATGGCGAGCGTCTTAAACTGCCGTTGGAGATAGGCCTGAGCCCCCTCCTGCACGGCCTTCCCGATCTCCTGCATGCTGGGGGTGCCCGGCTCGGTGGCCAGCACCTCCTGTCGGAACTTGAGCCCCATCACCAGCGCGGCCAGCGCGATGAGCGCGACGACGACGACGATTGAGATCTCACCGCCTGATAGGTCGATGTCTCTCATAGCTCTGGCTCCGAACGACGACGATGTGGCATGTGACCTCCTGGGAGACGCCGGTCGCCCTCGACCGGACTGCACAGTTCAGTGGTGTGGCATGTGGCCGCCACTGTAACGGGGGCCACACTAGGTGACACATGTGACATGCCACACACTGCCCCCGATGCCGACACGGCATACGGTGACCGCGATGCCCCGAGACTTCGACCCCCGTGCCGCGCTGGACCACCTGGCGCGGGGTGCCCGTCGTGAACGACTGGTCCACGTGCGCCACCTCCCCCGGCGGGAAGCCGAGCAGGTGCCGTGGCCGGAGTGGGTGGACCCCGGCGTGTATGCCGCCTGGTCGGGTGCGGGGGTCACGCACCTGTGGTCGCACCAGGCGCAGCTGGCCGAACTGGCCCGGGCGGGCCGCCACACGGTCTGTGCGACCGGCACCGCCTCGGGCAAGTCGCTCGGCTTCCTGGTGCCCGTGCTCACCGCCCTGGCCGAGGGCAGCCACGCCCCCACCGGGCGCGGTGCGACCGCGCTCTACCTGGCGCCGACCAAGGCGCTGGCTGCTGACCAGCTCGCCCGGCTGGAGGCCATGAGCGTCCCGGGGGTGCGCTCTGCGGTCTATGACGGTGACACGCCCACCGACGAGCGTCGCTGGATCCGGGACCACGCGCACTACGTGCTGTCCAACCCCGACCTGCTGCACCACGCCCTGTTGCCCGGCCACGCGCAGTGGGCGCCCTTCCTCCGGGCGCTGCGCTATGTCGTTGTCGACGAGTGTCATGTCTATCGAGGCGTCTTCGGCGCGCACGTGTCGGCGGTGCTGCGCCGCCTCCTGCGCGTTGCCGCCCGCTATGGGTCCCGGCCCACGGTCCTGTTCGCCTCAGCGACGATCGCGGCGCCCGAGTCGTTGGCGGAGGCCCTGATCGGAGCGCCGGTCACGGCGATCACGCACGACGGTTCGCCGCGTGAGGCGACGACCTTCGCCCTGTGGGAACCGCCGCTGGACGGCGAGGACAGCCGGCGCAGTGCTGTGTCCGAGTCGGCGACGCTGCTGGCGGATCTGGTCCTGCACGACGTGCAGACGGTGGCCTTCGCGCGCTCCCGCGTCGGGGTCGAGGCAGTGGCGGCGGCCACCCGCCGGGACCTGACGGGGGTGGACCCCTCGCTCGCTCCGCGGGTCGCTGCCTACCGCGGCGGCTACCTTCCCGAGGAGCGTCGCGAGCTGGAACGGTCGCTGCGGGAGCGTGAGCTGCTCGGACTGGCCGCCACCAGCGCCCTGGAACTGGGCATCGACATCGCGGGGCTCGATGCGGTGCTCGTCGCGGGGTGGCCGGGCACCCGGGCCTCACTGTGGCAGCAGGCGGGACGGGCCGGGCGTTCCGGCACGCCCTCGCTCGCGGTGCTGGTGGCCGCCGACGACCCGCTCGACACCTATCTCGTGCACCACCCGGAGGCGATCTTCGCGGCACCGGTCGAGGCGAGCGTCTTTGACCCGGCGAACCCGCACGTCCTGACCCCGCACCTCGCCGCCGCGGCGGCCGAGCTGCCACTGACGGAAGCGGACACCGAGTGGTTCGGCCCGACCGTCCCGCAGCTGGCCGAGTCGCTCGTCGCCGGCGGGGTGCTGCGGCGCCGACCCGCAGGGTGGTTCTGGGCCCGGCCCGACCGGGCCAGCGACCATGTGGAGCTGCGTGGCATCGGTCGGACCGTGCGCATCGTGGAGAGCCGCACGGGGCGGGTGCTGGGCACCGTGGACCAGGCCCGCGCGGACTCGGCGGTGCACACCGGTGCGGTCTATCTGCACCAGGGCCAGCCGCACGTCGTCACCGAGCTCGACCTCGCGGACGCTGCGGCCCACGTGGTGGCCGGTGACCCGGGGTGGAGCACCCAGGCCCGGTCAACCAGTGAGTTCCGGATCCTGCACACCGCGCGACAGCATCAGTGGGGCCCGGCGACCTTGTCCTGGGGCGCGGTCGAGGTCACCCACCAGGTCACCTCCTTCCTGCGGCGGTTGCCCACCGGTGAGGTGATCGGCGAGCACCCGCTGGACCTGCCGCGACGCACCCTGTCCACGATGGCAGTCTGGTGGACGCTGCCCGAGGACGAGCTCGCCCTGGCCGGCGTCGGGGAGGCCGACATCCCGGGCGCTCTGCACGCGGCCGAGCACGCCTCGATCGGGTTGCTGCCGCTCATCGCCACGTGCGACCGCTGGGACATCGGCGGGGTCTCCACGGCGCTGCACGCCGACACCGGGCTGCCGACCGTCCTGGTCTATGACGGACATCCCGGTGGGGCCGGCTTCGCCGAGCAGGGGTTCCACCGGGCAATTGAGTGGCTGACGGCGACGCTGGACACGGTGCGCTCCTGTGAGTGCTCCTCCGGCTGCCCCTCCTGCGTCCAGTCCCCGAAGTGCGGGAATGGCAACGAACCGCTGAGCAAATCTGGCGCGCTGCGGACGCTCGCGCACCTGCTGTCCGCTGGTTGATCCCGGACAGTCCCGATGTGCGGGCCAGGCCGCTGACCAGGCGTCACCACCGTCGAACCGTTACTGTCACAGACTGTCAGGGCAGATCACACCACGGGAGGCAGATCGTGCTTATTCTCGGATTGTTGCTGACCGCAGCGGCCCTCATCGTCTTCGGCTACATGCTGTTCGGCACCCAGGACCTGGACCCACTCCGGATCGACCTCGGTGTCTTCGCCGTCGAACTCACACCGATGCACCTGTATCTCCTGGGCGCCGCCACGCTCGTTGTCCTGGTCCTCGGACTGTTCGTGCTGACGTTGGGGCTCCGCGCACAGCGGCGGCGGCGTCGCGAGGTCAAAGAGCTGCGCGCAGCCGTACGCGACGGCGACACAGGACGGCGCAGCACCCGAGAGGATCCGCCCCGGCAGCACCCCGCGGACCACCCGGAACGGCCCGTCGAGGATCAGAGGCAGCCCGCGCCCGGCTCGTATGAGCGGGACGTCCCCGCCGGTAGTGCGGGGCAGGCACCTCCCCCGCCACCGCAGGAGGGGACTCACGACGTCGCCCTGCCGAGTGACTACCCCAGGGACGGCACAACCCCTGGCGGCGACCGTCCCTGACGGGCTCGTTTCACCTGCCCAAGGCGCGCCGCCCCGGCCGGTCATTGGTCGCCCCGCGCATCAACCGGTTCACCGTGCGGGACCGCACCGGCGTGCGCCACGGCTCGCGCCTGCAGACTGCGCAGCCCCGAGACGGTGATGCCCACCTCGACGCGCAAACGTGCTGTGGTGGCGGTGCCGGTGGTGCCGCGTGCGGCGTCGGTGCGGTGCTCGCAGTGGAGGAGTTGCCCACCGTTGGCGGTGGATAGTTTCTTCGCAGCGGCGCAGGCCGCGGCCTCATCTCCTCCCTCGAGCAGGACACCCGCCCCGGCGAGCGCCGCAGCGTCGGCTGCGGCGCGGGCCTGCAGGCTCCCGTGAACGGCTGCCCCGAGCACCAGGAGGGCGAGGAGCAGCGACAGGGTCAGCAGGATCGCCCCGAGGCCGAGCACGGTGGCCGAGCCCCGCTCCCCGGACGTGTCATCATCGGCCACCCGCCTGGTCCGTCCGACAGGTGTCACGGGTTGGACAGGACAGGGCGTCGCCGTTCTCATGGCGATCCCATCCGGGCAGCCGGCTCAAGGACCGCCTCGACACTCGCGCTCGCGCGCGGCAGTGCCGACAGATAGCGCGTGCGGGGCGGTGCCGTCACGGTGACCCGCACCCGGTCCCCCGCCTCGTCGACCGTCACGTCCGACCCTGGTGGTGCAGCCTGCTGCGCCAGCTCACGCACCGCGTCGACCGGCTCACCCCGTGCAGCGGCCCGGGCAGCGATCCGGGCAGCATCGACGGCCCGGATCTGGTCCACCGCCAACCCGAGCCCGCTCAGGCACAGGGCGAGCACCGCCACCAGGGCTGGGATGACAACGGCCAGCTCGGCCGTCGCCATTCCGCCCTCGTGGCGGTGCCCGCAGGCGCTCACAGCGAGACCGAGAGAGCCACCTTGACGACCTTGGTCACCAGGGACTCGATCCCACCGGACTGCACGATGGCGAGCAGCACGGCAGCGAACGCGCACGCCGCGATGGTCCCCACGGCATACTCCGCCGTCGTCATCCCTGCCTCGCGCGCCGTCGACAGTGACTCACTCAGCCGGCGCCATCCGTGACGCCGCTCCAGTGACTTCCTCATAGTTGCCTCCATCCCTGACGGGAACCGGTTGCTCCCTTTGGACGAGACTCCCCCAGCCACAGGTGCGTCGACAGGCCCTGAGGGGATCTGTGGACAAGCCGAACGTGGTGGACGCGCTGTGCACACAACTGAGCCCCGGTCCGCTCGACGGGCGGATCCGGGGCTCACTGGTGGAGTTGGTCGCTGGTGGCTCAGCCGTGGATCAACTGACTGCTCGGCAGGGCGGTGATCAGTCGGGTCACACCCTCATGGTCCGCGGCAGCCAGGGCGGTCGTGGCACCGGGGAGCACCCACACCGTCGGGACGTCGTCTCCGGACCCACCCTCCGGCAACCACTCGGCGGTCCAGCCGGCCAGAGCCTCGCCCAGCGCACAGGAGCCAGGACGCTGCCGCACCCGGTTGATCTGCACGCGGTCCGGCGCGATCAACGCCTGGTGACCCCGCCGATCGGTTGCTATGTACACCTGACCGTAGGCGTCCGACGGCAGGGAGAGGAGCACCTGCTGAGCCTCCGCGACATCGCAGACATCAGCGAAGATGCACACCCTGATGGAAGGACCACGCCGACGACTCACACCGCGAGTGTAGGTTAGCCTAACCAAATCTGGGAAACCTGGTCCTCCACGGTGTGAGTCGCTCCCGGCGGCGCGGATCAGCCGGCGACGTGCGCCTGCAGGAACCAGCGATCCTTCACCAGGCCCTGCTCGATCGCGATCGCCACGTCCTGGCTGGCCAGGTCGACCTCGTCGAGCCCCTTGACTGCCTCGCGCGTGGTCGCAATCGCGGCATCGAGCTGCGCGACGACCTGAGGCACCAGGTCTGCCGAAGAGATGAACCCCTCGGTCAGCGCCGGCAACGTGTTCTTTGCGGCCACGGTCTCGATGCGAGCATCCAGGGGCAGTCCGAGGGCGACAACTCGCTCAGCGGCGTCGTCGGCGAACTGCTGGGCGTGGGCGACGATGCTGTCCAGCAACTCGTGCACGCCCACGAAGTTGGCGCCACGCACGTGCCAGTGCGCCTGCTTGCCGTTGACGACGAGGGCCTCCAGGTCAATGACGACCGGGGTCAGCAGCTGGGCGGCGCCAGCAGCGACCTCGGACGTCGTGGCCAGGGCGTCGGAGGTGCGAGTGGTGGTCATGGATTCCTCCTCGAAGGTTGTCGGGCCGCCTCCAACCGAGGCAACCCACACACCACAACTTCCCCTAGTTCCCACCTCCCCGCAAGCAAGAGAAGGCTGACCTTAGAGCCCGCCCAAGGGCGCCTGCTCGGGTCCCGTCGTGCCATATTAGGTGGCCATACCCACCCAGCGGTGCAGACGTCACGGGAGTTGCCATGGCTCAGAAGAAGTCCTCCTCGGGCAAGAAGGTCGTCCGCGTCGAGAAGACGCCAGAGGCGGGCGATAAGGCGCCAGAGACCGGCCGTATCGACCAACCCCGAGACGATGGGCCGCAGTGGCAGGCGACTCCGGAGGCACGCAAGAAGGCAGGGACCTTTCGACTGATAGCCGGCCTGCTGTGGGCCCTGGCAATCGCCGGCGAGCTGGTGGCGATCTTCTGGGTGCTGCGGCAGGGCGACATCAACATGGTCCTGTTGATCGGGCTGATCGTGGTCATCGGCGCCCTGGCCATCGGTGGTTCGCTGCTGTGGAAGAAGGCGAACCGACTGGATCCTGCAGAGCGCAAGGACACCGTGCGGTTCTTCGTGCAGAACCAGCTCGGGGCCATCATCACGATCATCGCCTTCCTGCCGCTGATCGTGATGATCCTGCTCAACGAGGACCTGGACAAGAAGGACAAGGCCATCGCTGGCACGGTCGGTGTCGTTGTGGCGGTGGTCGCAACGCTGGTCAGCGTCGACTGGGACCCGCCGTCCGTCGAGCAGTACACCGCGGAGTCGTCCACGGTCATCGACATCACCGGCGAGGACCTTGTCTACTGGACCAGTGCCGGTGAGGTCTTCCATCTCTGCGAGGACGCCTCCGCAGTCAACCTGGAGTCCAAGGACAACACGATCTACTCCGGCACCGTCGCTGACGCTCACGCCGCTGGGAAGTCACGTCTCACCAAGCAGGTCGAGATGGAGCAGAAGCAGTGCGGCTTCAGCGTCGACGAGGAAGAGACGCAAGACGCCGTCGACCCGAGCGAGGCGCCCGCACCATGACCGGGGACGCCTTGGCACAGTTGGCGGCCGACCTGCCTGAGGGGATGGTCGTGACGGACCCCGACATCCTGGCGGGCTACCGGCAGGACCGCGCGATGGATCCGGGTGCGGGCACCCCTCTGGCACTCGTTCGCCCAACAGCCACGGCCGAAGTGCAGGCGGTGGTCCGGTGGTGTGCCGCGCACCAGATCAAGGTCGTCACTCGTGGCGCCGGCACCAGCCTCTCGGGCGGCTCGACCGCTGTGGACGGGGCCATTGTGCTGTCCACGGAGCGGATGCGGGACCTGCGCATCGACAGCACCACCCGGACCGCGACAGTGCAGCCGGGGCTGCTCAATGCCGAGGTGAAGGCAGCGGCGGCAGCCGAGGGGCTCTGGTATCCGCCAGACCCCTCGAGCTTTGAGATCTGCTCGATCGGCGGCAACGTCGCGACCAACGCAGGTGGCCTGTGCTGCGTGAAGTACGGCGTGACCGTGGACTACGTGCTGGGCCTGGAGGTCGTGCTGGCCGACGGTCGGGCTGTCCGGCTCGGAGGCCGACAGATCAAGGACTCGGCAGGGCTGCCCCTGACGAAACTGTTCGTCGGCAGCGAGGGGGTCCTCGGCATCATCACCGAGGTCATCCTGCGGCTGCTCCCCGCGCAACCGGCAGCGAGCACAGTGGTCGGGGTCTTCCCGACGGTTGCCGGCGCCAGCAGCGCTGTCGTGGCCGTCACCGACAGGATCCGGCCGGCGATGCTGGAGTTTATGGACGCGGTCGCGATCAACGCCGTCGAGGACATGGTCACCATGGGACTGCCACGGGACGCGGCCGCCCTGCTCATCGCCCAGTCCGATGCTCCGGGTGTCGCTGGGGCCGAGGAGGTGGCCCTGATCCAACAGGCCTTTGAGTCGCACGGCGCCACAGAGTGCTTCATGACGGACGACCCGGTCGAGGGCGAGGCCTTCACCGCGGCGCGTCGGGCGGCGATCCCAGCGGTGGAGCGCCTCGGGTCGCTGCTGCTGGAGGACGTCGGGGTGCCCCTCCCAGCGTTGCCGGACCTGATCGATGGCGTGGCCCGGATCGCCGCCGCCCAGTCCGTGACGATCTCGCTGATCGCCCACGCTGGGGACGGCAACACGCACCCTCTGATCGCCTACGACCCCGGTGACTCGGCGCAGCACGACCGCGCCCAGGATGCCTTCGGTCAGATCATGGACCTGGCCATCTCCCTGGACGGGACCATCACCGGTGAGCACGGCGTCGGTCGGCTCAAGAAGGCCTGGCTGCCGGATCAGGTGGGGCCCGACGTCATGCAGTTGACAGCCGCCATCAAGACCGCCCTCGACCCAGACGGGCTGCTCAACCCTGGCGTGCTGCTGTAGGCATCTGCGGCTGTCGGGTGCGCCAACCTGTTGGACAGGCTCACCTCCCTGACGGGCGCCTCGTTCCGCCTGCAGCCGCTGGGTCTCCTGCCGCGGTCACGGCTGGAGGGGTTGTCCGCTGCTGATGAGGGAACCGGCCAGGGCAAGCACCACGGGCACCACCGTGGTCAGCACGAACCCGGGGAGGAAAGCGAGCCCCAGGGGGAGCACCAACCGCACCCCGAGGCGCGCAGTGGCGGTCTCGACTCGGTCCAGTCGCTCCCGTCGGGCGTCCTCGGCGGCACGCCGCAACAGGTCCGCCGGGGGCACACCGGCACGGGCGGCCAACCGTAGTGCTCGACCCGCGGGCTCCCAGCGGGCCGGGGCAGCCCCCCACGCGGTCTCATCGGGCAGTCCCCACTCCAGTGCAGCCGCGACTGAGCGCAGCTCCTGGCCAGTCAGTCCGGGCAGCCGGTCGGCGGTCGTGCGCAGCGCGCCCATCGTGCTGGCACCAGCCTGCAACGCCAGCGCCAGCAGGTCGAGCACGTCGGGCACGGTGAGCTCCGGCTCACTCGAGCGCCTGCTCCACCGAGCGGGCGCTCGGCGACGCAGGCGGTCCGAGCCGTGCCCGGCCACCACGAACACCTGCGCGTCGCGGTGCGAGGGCCAGGCCAGCACGGCGAGCCCGACCAGGACTGCCGGCACCAGTGCGTCCGTCACTGCTGGCGCACCACCCTGGTGATCATCCGCGCGACGATCAGACGACCCACGAGGATCACTGCGACTCCCAGCCCCAGGCTCAGGAGGGCAACGGGCGTGCCGTAGAGCTCGTTCGGCCCGATCCCCATCAGGAGCGCGATCCCGAGCCCCGCCACGGGGAGCAAGGACAGGATCGCTGCGGTTGTTCGCGCACCGACAGTGGCGGTCTCCAGCCGGCTCGCCAGATCACGCCCCGACCGGAGCGCACGACCGGCGCTGTCCACGGCATCGGCCAGGGGTGCACCGAGTCGCTCGCTGATCAGCCACGACCGGGCGAGGAGCTCGAGCTCACCGCTCTGAGCGGACCGAGCCGCACGCAACCACGCCGGCCCGCAGGCTCGTCCGGCGCGAGCCGCGTCCAGAACCCCGGCGAGCTGCTCGCGCACCCGCTCCTCACTTCCCCGCAAGGAGAGCGCCAGGGCCTCCGCCGGGGGTAGTCCCACCCGCAGTGAGGAGGACAACTGGTCCAGGAGCGGCAGCCAACGCGCTGACTCGATCACCTGCCCCCGCTTCGGAAGGCCCGGGATTCGGCGGGCACGCCCGAGGGAGTCATGCCACCGCCTCCTCAGACTCGCGGCCGGACGGTTGTCGCGGCATGACCTGGCGCGCACCGCGCGTTCGGCCCGTCCAGCCGGCCAGATGAGCACGGCAAGCAGGGCGCACAGGCCGGCCAGGGCGTTGAGCACCGGTTCACCCCTCCGCCGGTCGCAGGTCGCCGAGTCCGCTTCCGATGACCTGGCGGTCGAGGACGCGACGCAGCAGTGCCCAACCGTGTGCGGACTCCCCGTCCGGCCCGAGTGCCGGGATCACCGTGGCGAGACGGTCACCACTCTCCCGGTGCACCACACCGATCTCGCGGACCGTGCGGTTGCCCTGGTCCCGGGTCAGGTGGACCACAACCCTGATCGCGCTGGCGAGTTGGGCGTGCACGGCGTCGGTCGGCAGCCCGGCAAGTGCACCCAGCGCCTCGAACCGCGATGGCACATCGGCCACCGCATTGGCGTGCAGGGTGCTCGCGCCACCCTCGTGGCCGGTGTTCAGCGCACTCATCATCTCGCGCACCTCTGCTCCTCTCACCTCGCCGATCACCAGGCGGTCGGGCCGCATGCGCAGCGACTGCCGGACCAGCGTCGTCAACGTCACCTCGCCACGCCCCTCGACGTTGGCGGACCTGCCCTGCAGTCGCACCACGTGCGGGTGCCGGACCGCCAGCTCCCGGGTGTCCTCGACCAACACAATCCGATCCGAGTGGTCCACGGCCTGGAGCATGGCACCGAGCAGGGTGGTCTTTCCCGATCCGGTGCCGCCGGTGATCACGAAGGACACGCGTCGCTGGATGACCTCTCGGAGCAGGCACTCGACCGTCTCGTCGAGCATGCCCCAGTCCCGAAGGGTCGCCAGGCCGGGGCTGTCCCGCCGCGGGATGCGCAGGCTCAGGTGGGCGCCGCCGGCAACGAGGGGAGGCAGCAGCGCGTGGAGTCGCACGCCCCCGGGGAGCAGCCCGTCGACCCACGGGCTGGCATCATCCAGCCTCGTCCCGGCAAGCGTTGCCAGCCGCACCGCCAGCCGGCGCACGGAGTCGACCTCGGAGAACCGCGTCGGGTCCCGCACCAGGCCCTCACCACGGTCGACCCAGACCCCGTCGAGTCCGTTCACCAGGATGTCGGTCACGGCGGGGTCGGCAAGCAGCGGCTCGAGCGGACCGGCGCCCAGCACCTCGCTGCGCAGCTCGTCCCGGAGCGAGGCCACCCCGACGCTGCCGAGGCGCACAGACTCCCGCTCGGCAATCGCGTCGACCGCTTGGGCAGACGGTGTCCTCCCCGCCCTGATCTGTTGCCACACACGGTCCCTCGCCGAGTTCTCCTCGCTCATGTCAGGCCGCCCGGATCCTCGGCAGCACGCACTCCAGCACCTCGTCGGCGGCGTCCGCGAGCGGACCCGAGTCGCTCCCGACAGCCCCGCCGCGCTCCAGGATGACCCGGACCGTGCGGTCCTCCCCCAGTCGGGCCAGGACCGGTGCGCCGAGAGTCGCGCCGATGACCTTGTCCGGCAACGGGGTCGGCAGGCGAAGCACGATGCCAGCCAGACCCTCGACCCCCGGGGCGACAGCCGTTGCGGCGCCGATCCCCGTGACGGAGGCCTCCACGACGAGGACCACGGCGTCGCAGACCCCCCACCACCTCTGATGGCCGATGGCAGGCGTGGCGGGCCGCGGAAGGTCCAGCACGGAGAGCTCGACAGCGGCCCGCACAGCGGACAGGACGGGCTCCGGCCCGGATGGCTCCTCCCCTGCCGGCGGCACACCCCAGGACAGGCAGCGCAACCCCGAGCTCGTGGCCGGCAGCTCGCCGACCAGGCGCTGCGGATCCACGTCACCACGGACGTCACGCAACGCTGACCACCGCAGACCGGGCTCGAGATCCAGGCCCGCCATGACGTCGAGCCCACCGCCCCACGGGTGACCATCGACCAAGGCGACCTCTCGGCGGGCTGCTGCGGCCCGGACCGCACACGCAGTCGCCAGGGCGCTGGAGCCCACCCCGCCGGAAGCGCCGAGGACTCCGAGCGTGAAACGACCACCGGGCACTCCGGCCGGCTCTGGGGTCATCGTCATGACCAGCACTATCGGCCCGATATGTGCACCGATTCCACCGACGCCCTCCACCTGTGGACTGCACGTCCTGTCCGGGCACCCTGTGCACCGGGCAGGGCAGGAGCGGGCGGACCGTGCAAGGCCTCGACGAAAAAGGTGGGGAAAGGGGACGGCCCCCGCGGGGGGAGCGGGGGCCGTCGGTGATGCAGGTCAGGGGGGATGACCCACACCACCCGCGCTACAACCCTTGCGGGGAGCGCTGTACCAACAAGTATGCACCACACCAGGCACCCTGAGCAAACTCATGGCAAACCGCAGATGTCCGATTGATGGAGAATTGGCCAGGCAATGGCCAAGGCCCGGTCAACCGCCCTGCGTAGACGCCCGTCGAGCAGGGCTGCCATGACCCAGACAGGGGATGACGCCCCACGGAGGAGGCGTCATCCAACAACGGAGGCGGCCCGGGTGAACAGTGCGTGCACTCAGTTGTCGGGTCCGGCAAGCCGGACCACGAACGGTCCATCAGTGGACTGGCCGCGCGTGGGTGCCCGGGTCGTCACCGCCGGTAGCGGACGAATCCGCTACATGGTTCCTTTGTACTCCTCATCGGGCCACAAGGGAAGACCTCACGCAGGAAGAGGCACGGATCAGCTCAACCGTCCGGCGAGCACGGCGTCGGCGATGGCGGTCCCGGCCTCGGCACCCCGAACGGCCCCTTCGCAGCACTGCAACAGCCAGAGCCGGACACCCTCGACACCACCCTGCCCGTATGCCGTGAGCGCACCCCGGTAGTCCGCCCCCACCTTCTGCGCGTGGCCCAGTTCCGGCACCGCGACCCCGGTCGGGTCCAGCCCGCCGACGCGGTGCACCACCCGCTCGAGGGCTCGGGCAACCAGCCCGTTGCCGCTGACGAAGGGACGGACCGTCACCACTTCGGCGTGCACCAGCGAGGCCACCACCAGGGCCGAGCTGCCGGTGCGCAGGGTCCCCAGGAGGGCATACACGGAGTCCAGCCGTTCCGGGAGCTGCCCAGCGGGAGCCGCCTCGCCGAGATCACCGAACTCGGTGCACGTCTCCCCCGGTCGACGGGGACGTCCGACCTGCTCGGCGGGGAGCAGGTCGGCGGTGGCCGCGACGTGCAGTCGGGCCAGCAGTTGGGCCGGGCTGGCCATCGCTGCCGGGCCGACCGCCTCGGTCGCCGCGGTCACCTGCACCGCGGCCTTGAGCACCCGCTCCACCGGGTCCGGCTCCTCCGGCCAGCCCACGGCGCCGCGCACGATGTCACGCACCAGGGTCACCGTGCCCTGGGACCCGGCCGGCTCTGCCCCCTCCAACAGCGCGGTCGCGGTCGCACCGCGCACCCGCGACTCGGCCGCAGCCTCTGGGATGCGGCGCCGCAACGCCTGGTGCCAGCGCAGCTCGGTGCAGGCCGTCCGCGCCTCTTCCACCGCCTCAGCGACACCCGGCAGCGTCAGCAGTGACGACACCTGTTCGGCCACGCCATTCCCAGTTCTCACCGGGCCAGCGTAGGCGGCGCCAACCTCCGGGGACCGACCGGCGTCATACCAGGCACAGACGGGCACGAACCGACCACCGACGGAAGGCCTCGACCCGAGATCACCGAGGAGGCAGTCATGCACACAACAGCCCGGACCCCAGCCACACGCGCTCGGCGGGGGTGGGCCGCCGCAGGGCTCGCCGCCCTCCTCCTGGCAGCCGCCCCACCGGCGCCCGGAGCAGGCACGAACGAGTCGGCCTCCCTCCGCTCCCTGACCACCGCGGTGAGCAGCCCCCTGCAGAGCAGTCCGTACTGCGGCATCTACTGGGGCTCCCTGGGCAGGACCAACGGGACCACCCACACCACGGGCACGGTCGAGGGAGTTCGGGCGGGTCGGCATACCTGCTTTGATCGGTTGGTCATCGACGTCGCCAACGTGCCGCGGTCCCTGACCTATGACGTGCGCTATGTCGACGCGGTTCGCGCAGACGGTTCTGGCCGACTCGTTCCGCTGGCCGGGGCCGCCGACCTGCAGATTGTGCTGCGGGCACCGGCCTACGCGGATGGGTCCCCGACCTACTCCCCGACCCGCCGCGACCAGTTGGTCAACGTGACCGGCTGGGACACCTTCCGGCAGATCGCCCTCGCCGGCAGTTTCGAGGGGCAGACCACGGTGGGACTGGGCGTCCGTGCCCGGTTGCCGTTCCGGGTCCTCGTGCTCGATGGTCCCGGTGACGGCGCGCGACTCGTGGTGGACGTCGCCCACCGCTGGTGACCACTGGTCCCCGCCGCGGCGACCGCTGACCCCTCGCCGGGCACCGGTCGTCGCGACGGGGGTGGGCCGCTGTTGCCTCCGGTGCGGTGAGAGTGTTGGCTGGGGTGCAGACACCACCGTCGATTCGAGGAGGCATCGTGGCCGAGGAGACCCTGTCCAATCTGCTGCACGAGGAGCGGACCTTCCCGCCCTCGGCCGAGTTCGCGGCTCACGCGAACGGCACCCAGGAGCTGTATGACCGGGCCGCGGAGGACCGGGAGGGCTTCTGGGCGGAGCAGGCACGCACGTACCTCACCTGGGACACCGGCTTCGAGCAGGTGCTCGACTGGTCCGAGGCCCCCGTGGCGAAGTGGTTCGGCGGCGGCCGACTCAACGCCGCGGTCAACTGCGTGGACCGGCACGTCGAGGCCGGCAACGGGGACCGCGTCGCCCTCCACTTCGTCGGTGAGCCGGGAGACACCCGGGACATCACGTATGCGGAGTTGCACGAGCAGGTGCAGCGCGCCGCCAACGCGCTGGTTGACCTGGGTGTCAGGGCAGGGGACCGGGTCGCGCTCTACCTCCCGATGATCCCCGAGACCGTCGTGGCGATGCTCGCCTGCGCCCGGCTCGGTGCCCCGCACTCGGTGGTCTTCGGAGGCTTCTCCGCCGACGCCCTCCGCAGCCGCATAGCCGACGGCGAGGCCAAGGTCGTGATCACCGCGGACGGCGGCTACCGTCGCGGCAAGCCCTCCGCGCTCAAGCCTGCCGTCGACGCAGCCATCACCGGTGAGACGACCGTGGAGCACGTCCTGGTGGTCCAGCGCACCGAGACCGAGGTCGAGTGGACGCAGGGGCGCGACCAGTGGTGGCACGAGGCCCTTGCCGCGGCCGCCCCCGAGCACACCCCGGAGGCCTTCGACTCCGAGCACCCGCTGTTCATCCTCTACACCTCCGGCACCACCGGGAAGCCGAAGGGCATCCTGCACACCACGGGCGGCTACCTGACGCAGTGCGCCTACACCTCGCACGTGGTCCACGACGTCCACCCGGAGTCCGACGTCTACTGGTGCACCGCCGACATCGGCTGGGTCACCGGTCACAGTTACATCGTCTACGGGCCCATGGCGCTCGGCGCCACCCAGGTGATGTATGAGGGCACCCCGGACACCCCGGACAAGGACCGTTGGTGGCAGATCGTTGAGGACAAGAAGGTCAGCATCCTCTACACCGCGCCCACCGCGATCCGCGCCTGCATGAAGTGGGGCGAGGAGTTCCCCAACCGGCACGACCTGACGTCGCTGCGGCTGCTCGGCTCGGTCGGTGAGCCCATCAACCCGGAGGCGTGGATGTGGTATCGCCGCGTCATCGGCGGCGACCGCACCCCGATCGTGGACACATGGTGGCAGACCGAGACCGGGGCCATCATGGCCAGCCCGCTGCCAGGCGTGACCGCAGCCCGCCCCGGCTCCTGCCAGGTGGCCCTCCCCGGCATCGACCTGGACGTGGTGGACGAGGCCGGCGAGTCCGTGCCCAACGGCTCCGGGGGCTACCTGGTCGCCCGCAGCCCGTGGCCGGGCATGCTGCGCGGCATCTGGGGGGACCTGGAGCGTTACAAGGAGACCTACTGGTCACGCTACGAGGGTCTGTACTTCGCCGGCGACGGCGCCAAGAAGGACACGGACGGCAACGTCTGGGTGCTCGGTCGGGTTGACGATGTGATGAACGTCTCGGGCCACCGCCTGTCCACGACCGAGATCGAGTCGGCACTGGTGAGCCACGAGAAGGTGGCCGAGGCTGCTGTCGTGGGCGCCACCGACGCGATGACGGGTCAGGCCGTGGTCGCCTTCGTGATCCTGCGATCCGAGGCGGTCACGGCCGCCGACGAGGTCGGCGAGGGTGCCGAGCTGGTGGCGGAGTTGCGCAACCACGTGGCCAAGGAGATCGGCCCGATCGCCAAGCCGCGGCAGATCCTGGTGGTCGCCGAGCTGCCGAAGACACGCTCCGGCAAGATCATGCGCCGCCTGCTGCGCGACGTCGCTGAGAAGCGTGAGGTCGGTGACGTGACGACACTCGCTGACAGCTCGGTCATGGACCTCATCAAGTCCGGACTGGACGGCCCCGGCGCCGGCGGCGGCGAGGACTGACCGGCCCCTGAACATAGCGGCTCTGTGCGGGAGCGTGACTCCCGCGCAGAGCCGCTATTTCTTTGCGAAGAACTTACCCACGTGGGGTCCGCTCCAGACGATCCGGGCGGCAGACTTGAGATATCGACACGCGGCCGCGGTCCACTCCCTCGGATGCGGCGAGCACCGGCTGTCACGGGACCGGGAGTCGACAGGGTGCCCACCCGACACGAACAGGGGGTGTCGGGTGGGCACCCCTTTGTCGTGCGACGACTTGCGCAGATGGGGGGTGCGGGTGGACCGGGCCACCCTGTGGTGGTGAACGGGGCACCGGACCGAACTGTGGAGCAGGCCATCACGCGTTAGGGTCGTCATCATGACGACCGGCAACCAGACACCCGAGCGGACCATCGGGCAACTCGTCTCCGACGTGACGACCGATATGTCCACCATCGTCCGCAGTGAGATCGAGCTCGCCAAGACCGAGGTGACCGACGGCGTCACCAAGTTGGGCAAGGGCATCGTCTTCTTTGCCATTGCTGGTGTGTTGGCGCTCTACCTGCTCGGACTCCTGCTGTTCGCTGCCGCGTGGGGCATCGAGGCAGCAGGCCTTCCCCTGTGGGCCGGCCTGCTCATCGTGTCCGGCGTGTTGCTCCTGATCATCGGCGGGCTGGGCCTGGCTGGCTACCTGCAGGTGAACAAGGCACAGCCCAAGCCGGTGAAGGCCATCAACAACGCGCAGCAGACCGTCGACGCGCTCAAGTCGAGCGTGCAGCCCGCCGACAAGGGCTCCTCAGCGGCCTGACCGGCCCGCGGGCGCCGACCGCGACTGGTCGGGACGTCCTGCGACCTGACTTCCTGCCCACGCCCGGGTGCCTCCGGGCCGGGTGTTCCGCCCCCGCACGCCAACCGGGATGGGCCGGGTGTTCTGCCCCCCCCCGCACGTCAACCGGGATGGGCCGGGTGTTCCGCTCCGCACACCAACCGGAATCGTCGGTCTCCGCTCCGGACGGCACCTCGCTGACCTGCGGGTTCGCCAGGAGGCTCCTGACGATTCCGGTCGCCGTGCGGCCTGCAGCGGCTCCCGGGGGCATCGCGTCACCGGCGCCAACAGTTCACGCCGGCTAGCGCACGCCCCGTGCAGGCCGCGTCGATCCGTAGGGCGGCGGGAGCGGCCGCACATCGGAGGTGTCCCACGGGAGCTCCCAACCGGCCACGTGGAGGATGTCGGAGAGGACCATCGCCGTGAAGCCCCACACCAACAGCCCCTGCGCGTCGAAGGCAGGCCCGACCCACCCGTTCGGTGTCTCGACCCGGAACCGGTTGCCGGGGTCGACCAGGTCGGCGATCGGCACCTGCAGCACGCTCGCGACCTCGGCCGGCTCCCGCGCCCAGATCCGACTCGGGTGCGGCCACCAGCCCAGGACCGGGGAGACATCGTGCGAGCTGACGGACAGGTTGAGGGCAGGCAGCACGCCGGCGATCTCCACGGTCCCCGGCTCGACGCCCACCTCCTCATGGGTCTCGCGCAGGGCGGTGGCGGCGAGGTCGCGATCAGTGGGCTCGGCACGGCCACCCGGGAAGGACACCTGGCCCGGGTGTGAGCGCAGCGTGTGCGCTCGCTCGGTGAGCACGATCGAGACGTCCTGCAACACCAGCGGATCCGGCCCATCGGCTGACAGCGACGTCTTTCCGGCTGCGGCTGGACTCCCGGGGGTGGCCGAGTCGGTGGGCGAGAACAGCAGCAGCACGGCCGACTGCCGGTGGCCCGGCTGACCGGTGGGTGGCAGCTCCCGCTGCCAGGGTCGCACGCGTGTCGGGTTGCTGGCCCGCTCAACCAACCCGCTGAGCCAGGCTGGCACCGTCACCGCGGCGGTGCCGTGCGGACCAGCGCAGCGGCCTTGTCCGGATCGGTCTCCCCGACGCCGTAGGACGGGCAGAGCCGCGCGACCGGGCAGGCCCCGCAGGCAGGCTTCTTGGCGTGGCAGGTGCGCCGTCCGTGGAAGACGAGGACGTGCGAGAGCTGGGTCCAGTCCTTGCGCTGGATGATGGCGCCCACGGCGTGCTCGACCTTGACCGGATCCTCCTCCGCCGTCCAGCCGAACCGACGGGCCAGTCGTCCGAAGTGCGTGTCCACGGTGATGCCCGGCACACCGAACGCGTTGCCCAGCACCACGTTGGCGGTCTTGCGGCCCACGCCCGGGAGCTTGACCAGGTCGACCATCCGCCCCGGCACCTCACCGTCGTGCTGCTCGACCAACGCCACGCCCAGCTTGAGCAGCGAGTTGGTCTTGGCCCGGAAGAACCCGGTCGAGGCGATGATCGTCTCGACGTCGGTCCGGTCGGCACCGGCCAGGGCGTGCGCGTCGGGATAACGGCGGAACAGCTCGGGAGTGACCAGGTTGACGCGCACGTCGGTCGTCTGAGCCGACAGGATCGTGGCGACGAGCAGCTCGAACGGGTTGGTGAAATCCAGCTCGCAGTGCGCATCGGGATAGCGCTCCGCGAGCAGACGAAACATCCGGCGCGCCCTCCGGGTCAGCGCCAGCGACGTCTCTCCGGTGGGTGTCTCGAGCGTCTGGGTCACGCCTCCAACCATAGACATCGACACGGACACTCGACACGACGTGGGGCCTTAGTGGCAGGATGACCACCGTGGACCGTCAAGTCGTGAAGAAAACCCCGCTGTTTGCGGCCCTGGACGACGAGACCGCGATGCGGCTCGCCGACTCGATGACGCCCCTGCGCCTGGCGCGCGGAGAGTCCGTCTTCGAGGAGGGGGACCAGGGCGACTCGCTGTATGTCATCGTGACCGGCAAGATGAAGCTGGCGCGCACCAGCGGGGACGGCCGGGAGAGCCTGCTGTCTGTGCTGGGACCCGGCGAGATGTTCGGGGAGCTGAGCCTGTTCGACCCCGGCCCACGCCTGACCAGTGCCCGCACCGTCGCCGAGGCGGAGCTCATCTCTCTGGGCAACGCCGACCTGCGCGCCTTCCTGGACGGCCACCCCGAGGTCGCGATGATGATGCTGGCCGGACTGGCCCGACGGCTCCGGCGCACCAACGAGGACATGTCCGACCTGGTCTTCACCGACGTGCCCGGCCGTGTCGCCAAGGCCCTGCTGGACCTCTCGGTCCGCTTCGGCAAGCGCACCGATGCCGGCGTCAAGGTCGCCCACGACCTCACTCAGGAAGAGCTGGCCCAGCTGGTCGGTGCCTCCCGCGAGACCGTCAACAAGGCCCTGGCCGACTTCGCCACCCGCGGGTGGCTGGTGCTGGGGGCCAAGTCGGTGACCCTGCTCGACCTCGAGCGGCTGCGGCGCCGCTCCCGCTGACGCGCGGAGCATCGACCCGCCCACGCCGACGAGCCGGCGAGCGCCTACGACGGCCGGCCGGCCCGCTGGCTACCGACCAGCGTCCAGGTAGTCCAGCTGAGCCAGCACGCTCTGCCGGGCGGCAGGCCAGACGTTGCCCGGCACCTCGGCATACACCTCGGCCACGACCCGGTCCGCCAGCTCCGCGCGGGGCAGCTCCTCCTGGCCCACGACCGCGTCGCGGACCTGAGCCAGGCGCTCCTGGCGATGGTCGGCATACTGCTGCACGACCGCGGCCGCGTCGGTCAGCACGGGGCCATGGCCCGGGGCCAGGGTGGTGACTCCGGCTGAGGCCAGGTCACCGATCGTGTCCAGGGTGTCCAGGTATGCCGACAGCTGGCCGTCCGGATGCGCCACCACGGTCGTGCCCCGGCCGAGAATCGTGTCACCGGTGAACAGGATCCCGTCACCCTCGAGCAGGAAACAGACCGAGGCCATGGTGTGCCCCGGCGTCAGCACCGTCCGCAGTCTCACGCCACCGACCTCGAACACCTCGCCGTCGGCGACGGGTTCTGCGCCGGGGATGTTGCCCCGCAACGGCGCACCCGTGAGCTCACCGAAGCGCTCGAGGGACTCTGCGTGATCCCAGTGCTCGTGGGTGAACAGCACCACCCCGACCCGTGCACCCCGCGCGGCGACGTCGGCCAGCACCCGCTGCAGATGGTCCTCGTCCAGGGGGCCCGGGTCGATGACGACAGCCTCGTCGGCCCCCGGGGCGGAGAGGATCCAGGTGTTGGTGCCCTCCAGCGTCATCGGGCTGGGGTTGGGGCACAGGGTGCAGGTCACGCGTTCGTTGAGCGGGCCACCTGTCCACGGCGTCATGTCGGGCACCTCGTCCTCGTCTCGGTCGGTGTCGGGTCTCGGTCTGCGTCGGGTCTCGGTCGGTGTCAGGTCTCGGTCTGCGTCAGCGCGTGGCGGGTCTCAGGACGTGGCGGCGGGTGGCAGCCCGTGGCCGTGCTCGTCAACCGGTGCCCGCATCCAGATGGCGTCGCTGTGCTCCGCCGGCCAGGGCATCACGGTCCACACGTCGGTCGCGGCGGTCAGGGCATCGTCCAGGCTGTCAGCGCTCGCCAGCTGCTCGAGCATCACCCGGGTGGGTGGCAGCAGTCGGTGCTCGCCGGCGTCGTGCTCGGCCAGCAGCTGCTCCGGGGCGGCCCACTGCACGACCACCGCCTCGGAGTTCCGGTCGTCGGCGATCTGCCCCTCCGGCAACCGGGCGACGAAGAACCGGGTGTCATAGCGCTTCGGCTCGCACTCCGGCGTGATCCAGTGGGCGCGCAGCGCCAGCAGGTCGGTGCGGAGCACCAACTGGCGTCGGATCAGGAGCTCGGCGAACGACTGTTCCCTGGAGAGGAGGGCATCGCGCTCATCGTCCCAGGCAGGGTCGGTCAGGTCCGCGACCACGGAGCGGGCGTCCGGGCCGGCAAGCAGCACCCCGCACTCCTCAAAGACCTCGCGGGCCGCGGCGATGACCAGCTCGCGGGCCTGCTCGACGGCAGTGTCGAGCCGGGTGGCCCAGTCGTGCGGGCTCGGCCCCGCCCACGGCACGCTGGGGTCAGCGTCGCGGACGTCGACCCCACCGCCGGGAAAGGCCAGCATGTTGGGCGCAAAAGCCATCGTGGCTGCCCGTTTGAGGACGAAGACCTCGGGGCCGCTCCCGCCGGGACGCAGCAGCATCACCGTGGCCGACGGCTTGGCAGTCACGGGCTCGCCGACCGTGCCGCCGGCGTCCAGCCAGTTCCGTGCGTGGCCCCGGAGCGGGCCGGGCATCGGGAAGTCCCGAAAGGTCACAGCTCAGGCCGAGACGGCAACTGTGATCTCCACCTCGACGGGGGTGTCCAGCGGGAGCACGGCCACGCCCACGGCGGACCGGGCGTGGATGCCGGCGTCTCCGAAGGCCTCGCCGAGCAGCTCGCTGGCACCGTTGATGACGCCGGGCTGACCGGTGAAGGACGGGTCACTGGCCACGAAGCCGACGACCTTGACGACGCGGGTCACCTTGTCCAGGTCACCGACGAGCGACTTGACCGCTGCGATCGCGTTGAGGGCGCAGATCCCGGCGAGCCGCTTGGCCTCCTCGGGGTCCACCAGACCCGCACCCTCACCGACCTTGCCGGCTCCGGCGAGCTTCCCGTCCACCATCGGCAGCTGCCCAGAGGTGAAGACAAGCTCGCCCTGCTGAACGGCTGGCACGTAGGCGGCGACCGGCGGCACGACCTCGGGCACGGTGTGCCCCAGGGCGGACAGGCGCTCCTCGACCGCGCTCACGGCTTCTCCCGCTTGAGGTAGGCGACCAGATTGGTGCCGTCGGGTCCGGGGACGACCTGGACCAGTTCCCAGCCGTCCTCCCCCCACTGGTCGAGGATCTGCTTGGTGGCGTGCACGATGAGCGGCACGGTTGCGTATTCCCAGTTGGCCATGGCCCGACTCTAGCGACCGCACCCGGGCCAGTGGTATGCCGTGGGTCACCTCTGCGATCAGCTCACCGTGCGCCCGGTCGGGTTGTGGGACGCCTCACGGTGCGCCCGGTTGGGTTGTGGGACGCCTCACGGTGCGCTCGGTCGGGTTGTGGGACGCCTCACGGTGCGCTCGGTCGGGTTGTGGGACGCCTCACCGCGCGCTCGGTCGGGTGGGGGGCGAGGGTCAGCGGGTGGGGGTCAGGGGGCGCAGGGCGTCGGGGGCGCGGCCAGTGACCATCTGCTCGGCGAGCAGCCGGGCCGTGGCCGGTCCCTGGCACATGCCCCACATCCCATGGCCGCCGTGCACCCAGACGCCCGGTGCGCGGGTCGGCCCCACCAGCGGGAGGCCGTCGACGGTGACCGGGCGGGCGCCGACCCACTCGTCCTGCCGGTCGTGCAGGTCCAGCCCCTGCACCAGCGGGGCGGCGTTGGCGACGATCGACTCGATGCGCTGCGGATACAGCGGCGCGTCGGTCGGCTGGAACTCCATCGTGCCGCCCATCCGGATCTGGCCGGTGTCGCCCAGCGGGGTGCAGACGATCCGCTCGTAGGGGAAGTAGATCGGGTTGGTCACCTGGCGGCCATCGGTCGGCTGCGCGACCGAGAAGGAGTAGCCGCGGCCGGCCCGGAGGGTCGTGCGCACGCCGTACTGCCGGGCGAGCGTGGGCAGCCAGGCGCCAGTGGCCAGCACCACGGCGTCTCCGCGCACCGGCGGTGCGCCCACCAGGTCGACCGAGATCCCGCCGGGCCCGTGCCGGAGGCCACGCACATCGGCGCCCTCCCGCACCTCACCCCCGCGGGAGCGGACCGCGTCGGCCAGCCCAGCGACATACGCCCCCGGGTTCATGAACCGCTGACCGTCGATGCGGATGGCGCGGCGCACGTTGTCGGAGACGACGGGCGCCAGCTCCGCGAGCTGGGAGAGGGGCACGTCGCCGGCCTCCAGCTCCAGGCCCGCCTCGCGGATCTGGTCGAACTCGTGCAGCAGGCCGTCGGCGTGCTCGCCCTCCTGGAAGGCCGCCAGGATCGGGCCGCTGCGCAGCGCAGCGTGCATCCCGGGGTCGGCCTCCAGCTCGTCATAGGCATCCAGCGCGGCGATGTTGAGGGGCGCCAGGGCCGCCATCGTGCGGCGCCAGGTCGCCCCCGTGCAGCGGGCCGCGAAGCGCAGCAGGAAGCTCCACAGCGGCGGATCGAGACTGATCGGCACGTGCAGCGGCGCGGACGGGTCGAGCACCGCCTTCATGCCATACCTCAGGACCGCGGGCTCGGCCAGCGGGATCGCCATCGCGGGCGTGATCCACCCCGCGTTGCCCCAGGATGCGCCGGCTGCGACGGCCGACCGTTCCAGGACGGTGACACGCACCCCCCGCTGCTGGAGGAACCAGGCGGTGGACAGGCCCACCATGCCTGCTCCGACGACGATCACGTGCTCTGGGGCGCTCTTGGTCTGCGGCGACGTTGCCATGCTCGGACCGTACCAATGGCCGGCACTCCCCCGACGAGTGGGCTCCGACTGGTTCACAATGGTGCCCGTGTCCCGTGATGTCCTGACCCGCTCCGCCCGCGAACCGGACCGCACCATGACGTTCGGCCCCGGCCAGACCCAGCTGTATGACGTGTGGCTGGCGCCCGCTGCGAGCGTCACCGTGGTCCTGGTGCACGGCGGTTTCTGGCGGGCCGAGTGGGACCGCACCCACCTGCGCCCGCTGGCGACGGCGCTGGCCGACGCGGGGTTCGCGGTGGCGCTGCCGGAGTACCGCCGGACCGGGATGCCCGGCGGCACCTGGCCCGGTCCGGGGCAGGACCTGACCGCGGCCCTGGCGATGGTCCGCGCGGACGAGGGCCTGCCGGAGCCGACCCTGTTGGTCGGTCACTCCGCGGGTGGGCACCTCGCCGTGTGGTTGCTACATAGGCCGGAGGCGGCTGGGCTGCTGGGGGCGGTGAGCCTGGCCGGCTGCCTGGACCTGCGGATGGTGGGACGTCTCGGGCTCGACGACGGCGCTGCCGATGCCCTGATGGGCGGGACCGACTGGCAGCAGCAGCCCTTCCTCGGCTCCGACCCGATCGACCTCGGCCCGACCCCGACCCCGGTGGCCCTGCTGCACGGCCGGGCCGACCAGCAGGTGCCACTGGCTCTGTCGGAGTCGTGGATGGCCACGTGCGGGACTCCCGGACGCGATGTGCTGACCGTGCTCGACGACAGCGACCACTTCGACCTGATCGACCCGGAGTCCGCGGCCTGGCCGGCCCTGCTCACGGAGATCATCCGGCTCACCGGGTCGGGCAGGACCGCGTGACCTGGCACGGGGTGACGACCGACCCGCGGCTGCACATCGTCACCGGCAAGGGCGGCACCGGCAAGACGACGGTCGCCGCCTCCCTGGCCACGGCGCTGGCGCAGGAGGGACAGCGGGTGCTGCTCGTGGAGACCGAGGAGCGGCAGGGCATCAGCCAGGTGCTGGACGTCGCACCGCTGGGCACCCAGGAGGAGGAGGTCGCCGCGGGCTTGGACGGCGGACAGGTGTGGGGGCTGTCCATCGAGGCCGGCGCGGCACTGGTGGAGTACCTGCGGCTGTTCTATCGCCTCGGCCGCGCCGGCGACCTGCTGCACAAGATGGGCGCCATCGAGTTCGCGACCACGATCGCCCCCGGTGTCCGGGACGTGCTGATCGGCGGCAAGATCTATGAGTCGGTCCGGCGGACCACGGCGGGTCGGGCCCCTGGGCGGCGCAGCCGGTCCGAGGACCCTCCTGCCTACGACGCCGTGGTGCTGGACGCCCCGCCGACCGGACGGGTGGGCCGCTTCCTCGACGTCACCGGACAGTTGGCCGACCTGGCCAGGGTCGGGCCGATCCGCCATCAGGCCGACGCGATCCACCAGCTGCTGCACTCCGACACCACGCTGGTGCACCTGGTCACGCTGCTGGAGCAGCTGCCTGTGCAGGAGACCCTCGATGCGGTCGAGTCCCTGACATCCGAGGGCCTGCAGGTCGGCGCGCTGATCGTGAACCAGGCCAGGGACGCCGGGGTCCGCGCCTCCCTCGACCTGGTCGCCGAGCAGGCACCCGACCCCGCCCGGCTCGCCGAGCAGCTGGAGTCGGTCGGCATCCGCACGTCAGCCGCGATGATCAGCGGCCTGGAGCAGACAGCCGCCGAGGCCGTGCAGCGCCGGGACCTGGAGGCCTCGCTGGAGGACGCCGTGGTCGCCGCCGGGAGACCGGTGCTGGTCCTGCCCCACCTGCCCGAGGGAGTCGGCCCCGACGCGGTGCGCCGCCTCGCCGCCGAACTCGCAGCCCAGGGGGTGGCCAGTGCCTGACCTGGACCTCGGTGCCGTGCTCGCGGACCCGGCCACCTCGGTGGTGGTCTGCTGCGGGTCCGGCGGCGTCGGCAAGACCACCACGGCCGCAGCACTCGCCCTGCACGCCGCCGAGCAGGGCAGGCGGGTCGTCGTGCTCACCATCGATCCGGCTCGGCGGCTCGCCCAGGCCCTGGGCCTCACCGAGCTGGACAACACCCCGCGGCCGGTGGTCGGCGTGGACACCTCGGCCGGCGGATCCCTCGACGCGATGATGCTCGACATGAAACGCACCTTCGACGAGGTGGTGCTCACGCATGCCGAGCCCGAGACGGCCCAGCAGATCCTGGACAACCCGGTCTACCAGGCGGTGTCGTCCTCCTTCGCCGGGACGCAGGAGTACATGGCGATGGAACGTCTCGGCCAGCTTCGGGCCCAGGCCCAGGCCGAGGACAGCTGGGACCTGATCGTGGTGGACACCCCACCCTCCCGCTCGGCACTGGACTTCCTGGACGCTCCCCAGCGCCTGGGCTCCTTCCTCGACGGCCGGTTCATCCGGCTGGTCAGCGCCCCTGCCCGCGCCGGCGGTCGGGTCGGTGCCCGGGCGCTCGGGGTCGGCATGTCCCTGGCCGCGTCGACGCTGGGCAAGCTGTTGGGCAAGCAGTTCCTGTTGGACGTCAGCACCTTCGTGGCGGCCATGGACACCGTCTTCGGCGGGTTCCGGGCCCGGGCCGATGAGACCTACCGTCTGCTGCAGGCACCCGGCACCCGGTTCGTGGTGGTGGCGGCCCCCGAGCGCGACGCCCTGCGCGAGGCGGGCTTCTTCGTGCACCGCCTGGCCAGGGACCGGATGCCGCTCGCCGGTCTCGTCCTGAACCGGGTCGCGGTGTCCCGCGCCAGGATCTCCGCGGACCGGGCCCGCGATGCGGCGGAGTCGATCGAGGAGTCCGGCGATCCGCATACGGCCGCCGTGCTGCGTGCCCATGCCGATCACGCGGAGGTGGCCGCCCGACACCGCCGCCTGATCCGGGACACTGCCGCCGCCTACCCGAAGCTGGCGACCGTCCAGGTGCCCCTGGCCGGCGCCGACATCGCCGACCTGCCCGCCCTGCGGCGTGTCGCCGAGTCGCTCAGCACACCCTAATTCCCAGGGTGCGCCGCTAGTCTTGAGTCCATGCGTGCCACGACCCTTGCCCGCGTGACGTCCCTGCTGGGCGCGTTCCTGGCGATCTCCCTGCTGATGGGACTCATCGGCGCGGGTCTGCTGCTGCCCGTCATCGGGGCTGGTGGCACCGCAGCACGTGAGGGAGTCAGCCTGTTTGAGGAGCTGCCCGGCGACCTGGAGCAGAACCCGCTGGCCCAGCAGTCCCGCATTCAGACGGCCGGCGGTGACCTGATCGCCACGCCCGCCGAGGAGAACCGCATCCTGGTGGGTCTGGATGAGATCTCCCCCTTCATGAAGCAGGCGCAGATCGCGATCGAGGACGAGCGCTTCTATGACCATGGCGGCATGGACCTGCGAGCCCTGTCGCGCGCCATGGTGAGCAACGCGACCTCGGAGAGCACCCAGGGCGGCTCCACGCTCACCCAGCAGTACGTCAAGCTCCGGCTGCAGCAGGAGGCACTCCAGGAGGAGAACACCGAAGCTCTGCACGCGCTGCAGGCCCGCAGCGGGATCGAGGGCTACGTTCGCAAACTGCGCGAGCTCAAGTACGCCGTCACCCTGGAGCAGCGGCTGACCAAGGACGAGATCCTCGAGGGATACCTCAACCTCGCCTACTACGGTGACCGCGTCTACGGCGTCGAGGCGGCCGCCCGCCACTACTTCGGGGTCAAGTCCAGCGAGCTCAACCTGCCCGAGGCCGCCACGCTGGCCGGCATCGTGCGCGCCCCCAGCATCACCGACCCGATCCACGACTATGACGCCTCACTCGCCCGGCGCAATGTCGTGCTGGACAAGATGTACCAACAGGGCATGATCACCGAGAGCGAGTGGACCAAGGCCCGCGAGTCAGAGATCGAGCTCAACGTCACCGACAGCCAGCGGTCCTGCATGAACTCCTCCTACCCCTACTTCTGCGACTACGTCACCGAGTGGCTGTTGCAGCACGAGGCGCTCGGAGCGACGCGTGAGGAGCGCGAGACGCTGCTGACCACCGGTGGCCTGACGATCACCACCACACTCGACCCCGAGATGTCCCAGCTGATCACCGAGCGCACGCAGGAGTACGCCCCGCCCGGCAACGAGTACAAGCTGGCCTCGGCAGCCGCCATGGTCGAGCCGGGCACCGGGCACGTGGTCGCCTTCGGGCAGAGCTCGGACTACAACATCGAGGAGTCGCAGGACCGGTTCAGCGAGACCTCGGTCAACTGGAGCGTCGACAGTCGCTACGGCGGCAGCGAGGGCTTCCAGATCGGCTCGGTGGCCAAGGCCTTCACCCTGGTCACCGCCCTGGAGACTGGCGTCCCACTCGAGGCCGCCCTCAGCCTCCGCGATGCCGTGCAGGTCGACGACGACAACAACTGGCGCAACCCCGAGGTCCCCGGCTCCCGCCCCGAGGGCGACACCCGGCCAGCCGTGATCTTCACCCGCGAGGACTTCCAGGAGGGCTGCAGTCTCGGCATTGACGAGTGGGCGGTCCGCAACGCCGAGGACGCCAACCACGAGTCGACGATCACGCTGCGCAAGGCCACGATGTCCTCGGTCAACACGGCGTTCGCGACGCTGGCCTCCCAGGTCGGCACGTGCAACATCCGCGACACCATGACGGACATGGGCCTGCACGCGGCCTCCGGCGAGCCCTACGGCTCCGGTCCGGCCAGCGTGGCCCCCACGTTCGTCCTGGGTGCGGACAACGCCAGCCCGCTGACCGTCGCCACGTCCTACGCGACGATCGCCGCGGGCGGGCTCTACTGCCCGCCGGTCCCGGTCACCCAGATCGTCGACGCCGACGGCAAGGAGATCCCGCTGGACCTCCCGGGCTGTGAGCAGGTGGTCGACCCCGACGTCGCCGCGGGCACCGCCGAGCTGATGCAGGAGGTCGTCAGCCTGCCCGGCTCCGGCTTCCGGGCGGTCCTGGCCAACGACCGACCGGCCGGCGGCAAGACGGGCACCGCCGACGAGAGCAAGCACACCTGGTTCGCCGGCTACACCCCGCAGCTGTCCACCGCGGTCTGGATCGGCAGCCCGGGTGCGAAGTATGAGGGCGACCTCAAGGACTTCACCCTGGGCGAGCACACCATCGACGGCTGGTTCTACGGCTCCAAGCTGTCCGCGGTGCTGTGGAAGGACCTGATGGACACCGCGCTGGAGGACGAGCCGACCGAGGACTTTGACGAGCCCTCCAACGAGATCAAGTACGGCGAGGACCGGGCCGTGCCCGACGTCGAGGGCGAGCGCCTGGAGGACGCGATCCGGATCCTGGGTGCCGAGGGCTTCCTGACCGAGGACTACCAGCGCAGCTCTTCCGAGCCCGAGGGCACCGTGCTCTACACCTCGCCCTCCGAGGGCACCATGATGAAGGCGGGCAAGACGGTCCACATCTACGTCTCCAGCGGCTCGTGGTCGTCCTCGCCACCGCCGGCTGATGACGACGACGACGACGATGATGATGATGACGACGACAGCGGCTCGTGGGCGCCCCCGGATGACGGCGAACTCGATCCGGGCCCGGGCGACGTCCACAGCCCCTGATCAGGTGCTGAGCGCCCGCTTCACGGCAGCGGCGATCCGGCCACCCTCGGCACGCCCGGCGACCTGCGGCTGCAGGACCTTCATCACCTGGCCCATCTGCTGCATCCCGGTGGCACCGACCTCGGCCACCGCTGCGGTGGCCAGCTCATCCAGCGCCGCGTCGTCGAGCTGCTCGGGCAGGTAGGCCTCGAGCACGACGAGCTCGGCCTCCTCCTGGTCCGCCAGCTCCTGGCGGCCGGCACTGGTGTAGGCCTCGGCGGCCTCCCGACGCTTCTTGGCCTCCTTGGTCAGCACCTTGAGGACCTCATCGTCGGTGAGCACACGAGCCTGGGTGCCGGCGACCTCTTCGTTGGAGATCGCGGTGAGGGCCATGCGCAGGGTGGACGAGCGCACCCGGTCCTTGGCGCGCATGGCGTCATGCAGGTCGCGCTGGAGGGTGTCCTTGAGGGCCGTCTGCTCGGTCATGGGTCCAGTCTCTCACCGCGGGCGGTCTGCCAGCCCCCGGTTTGCGATGATCTGGGAGTGAATCTCGTATGCCGTGGTGCAGCCGGACTGGTCGGGCTCGGGGCCGGGGTGCTCGCCTGGAGCACGCTGGTCGAGCCGCGCGCGTTCGCGTTGCGTGAGTTCGAGGTGCCCGTCCTGCCGGCCGGGGCTGCTCCGCTGCGGGTGCTGCACCTGTCCGATCTGCACCTGGTGCCGGGACAGCGCACCAAGCAGGACTGGGTGCGTTCCCTGGCCGCCCTCGAGCCGGACCTAGTCATCACCACCGGTGACAACCTGGCGCACCGGGACGCGGTCCCGGCCGTGCTGGACACCTACCGTGATCTGCTTGAGATCCCCGGCGTCTTCGTGCTCGGCAGCAACGACTACTTCCCTCCCACGCTGAAGAACCCGTTGCGCTACTTCAACGACAGTCACCAGCGCGGTGAGGCGCTGACCTCCGCTCGACTGCCCACCCAGGACCTGATCGACGGCTTCACCTCCGCGGGCTGGCTCGACCTGAACAACGCCCGCGGGGCTCTGACCCTGCGTGGTGTGCGTCTGGAGTTCGTCGGCGTGGACGACCCGCACCTGGAGTATGACCGCTACGACCAAGCGGCGGGCCCGGCCGCACCGGACACCGAGCTGCTGGTCGGCGTGACCCACGCGCCCTACCAGCGGGTGCTCGATGCCATGACGACCGACGGGGCGGGCCTGGTGCTGGCCGGCCACACCCACGGCGGCCAGGTCTGTGTGCCCTTCCACGGAGCCCTGGTCACCAACTGTGACCTCGTCCCCGGGCGGGCCAAGGGCCTGTCCCGCTGGTGGCCCGGCGCCGGTTCGACCCCGTCGTCCGCAGCTCCGCCGACCGCCGCCTGGCTGGAGGTCTCTGCCGGGCTGGGTGCATCGCCGTACTCACCATTCCGCTTCGCCTGCCGACCGGAGGCCACGCTGCTGACGCTGGTCTGACAGCGATTCGGTGCGGAGGCTCGGCCTGGGTTAGCATTGCCGACGCTGCGTGCTGCACGGCACGAGCCACGGGGTGTGGCGCAGCTTGGTAGCGCGCCTCGTTCGGGACGAGGAGGTCGCAGGTTCAAATCCTGTCACCCCGACCATGGCATGAGAGGCTCCTGACCTGCAGTTATGTAGGTCAGGAGCCTCTCCCCTTTTCCCGGCATGCCTTGAACGTGCCATGGACCTACGAGACTGGCACGCCCGTCAAGGAGTGCAGCCGCCGGTTCCGATCTCCTCACCGTTCGGGCGCGCCGTGCGGGACGACGTCCCAGCCGCCGTGGTCCCACATCCATGCGTAGGCAAACCGATCGAGCACCGGGGATCTATACGTCGGACTCTCGACTTCGGCCGTATCGTGGCTTATAGTTTCACCCAACTATAAAGACCTATCAAGCGTCGAGAGGTCGATACTGTGCAGTCGAGTCCCTACACCCCCGGCGAGACCGCCCGCGAGATCCCGGGGCGCGAGGTTCAACTCACTGACATCAGTGGGCTGCTGGCCCGGGTCGCGCTCGATGGCCGCTTCGCCGGCCGAGTCCGCGTCGACGTCGGCCCACGGGGAGTGGGAAAGACCAGCCTGCTGCGCCGCGTCCAGCGCACGGCGCACGACCTCGGCCTGGCCACCGTGTTCGTCACGGCCGGCAACGGCGTCCTGACGGCAGTTGTCGCCGACGAGGTGCAGCAGCTTGCGCGTGGTTGGGGTCATGGCGACGTGCTGGCCGAACGCGTGGGCCAGGTGAAGTTGTCGGCCGGGATCCCGGGAGTCGCCCACATCGAGGCGACAGGGGCAGACCGACCTGCCCCCGAGGCAACACGCGCCTTCCGGGACCTGATCACCCACACGGCTCGCGCAGCAGCCCAGGACACCGACCGCAAGGGTCTGGTCCTGCTCGTCGATGAGTTCCAATCCGCCGACGAGGACTCCCTGCGCACGATCGGCTACGCCTGGCAGGAGTTGCAGGCCAGCGAGGACCCTGTCCCTGCGGCCCTTCTGGCTGCGGGCCTGTCCCACACCCCCGACGTCGTCACCGGCGCCGTCACCCACGCCGAACGCTTCCAATACCGCCCCATGCGCGACCTGGAGCCGCACGAGACCCGTCAGGCGCTGACCGCCCCCAGCGCGGCGATGGGAGTCTCCTGGGCCATGGACGCTCTGACCACGGTCGTCGAACGCGCCCAGGGCTACCCCTACTTCATCCAGGTCTACGGCGACGAGGTCTGGCACGCTGCCGGCAACCCCGCCCCCGGCCACCAACTCACCCTCGATCACGTCAATGCCGCCCAGGAGCGCGTTGACATAGATCTGACCGAGTTGTACCGCACCCGCTGGGCCAAGGCCACCGCTCGCGAACGAGACATCCTCGCGGCCATGGCCGATCACCCAGCAGGGCCCGTCGCACGCCGCGACATTGCCGACCAACTCGGCGTGGACACCACCGCCTTGTCCATGACGCGACAGTCACTGCTCGACAAGGGCATTGTGGACGCCCCGGGACATGGCGTGCTCGAGTTCACGGTCCCGGGATTCGGCACCTACGTCCGAACTCTCACCAACCGGTAGACGTCGGGTGCGGGGGGCATTGGCATGACATTGCCTGCCGTGCCTCGCCCACGACCTGGGCAGCAGCGTCTTGTGCTGTTCACCTCTGCGAGACACTCCCTACGCGAGCCCGCTACCTGACCACGACAGCGTGAGGACACTCCCGCCGCGCACCCAAGGACGGGTGCGCGGCTCGTCACGAGAGGAACTCACGTCTTGTCACCCACGCACAGACCATCCCGGGTCCCCCGCCTCAGATCCCGGACCACCTGGAGCACCGGACTGGCGGCCCTGGCATCGCTTGCCCTCCCCGCCACCCTGCTCGCACCGACCGCCGCCAGCACGGTGCTCCCGGCCCGCTTCGACATCGAGCCCAGCTCCGTCCTGATCAGCGAGGTCGCGGCGGGCGGGCCGGGCGCGACCTCCCAGTCCAACCGGGACGGACACAAGAACTTCATCGAGGTGACCAACTACGGCGACTCCCCCATCGACATCTCGGGGTGGCAGATCTTCCGCTGCGGTCAGGCCGGCAGCGGGTACGGCCCGCAGGCTGTCGTCGAGGACGGCACCATGCTGGAGCCGGGCGACCAGTTCACCGCCGCTGCTGCTGGCTCCGGCTATGAGGCCGATGCCTACTATGAGACCAACCTGCACTCCTTCGGCTTCGGTGCCTTCATCCAGGACGCCGACGGCCAGCGCCGCGACGCGATCGGGTTCTACCACGAGGACGTCACGACCGACTGCAAGACCAATGACGGCGAGTGGCTGCAGCGGGGGCTGCAGCACCGGCTCGACGAGTCCCACCAGCGGGTCGGCACCACCGGCGACCTCGAGGCCGACTGGGTGATCGCGCCCCGCACCGTCGACGCTCCCAACGCCACCGAACAGGATGTGCCGCGGGTCGACAACGGGCTGCGCTTCTCCGAGTTCAACAGCGGCGCTGCCAGCAGCACCCTCGACCAGTACGTCGAGATCACCAACTACGGCACCGAGCCCGTTGACATGACTGACTACCAGCTCTTCCGCTGCGGAGCGAACGGCTCCCAGTATCTTCAGGTCAGCGCCTTCCCCGAGGACGCCGTGCTCGCTCCTGGCGACAGCTACCTGGCCGCCCGCGCGAGCGGTGCCTACGCAGACCAGGCCGACGTCACCTACGGCACGTCCATGCACTGGCGCGACTTCGGCGTGGTCCTGTTCACCCCGCAGGAGGAGATCGTCGACCGCGCGGGCGCCTACTCCAACCGCAACTCCCCGTGCACCGACGGCCAGCCGATCAGCGAGCGGCTCAACCACTTCGACTCCACCACCTATCAGCGGGTCAGCGACACCGGCGACAACAACGCCGACTTCATCGTGACCACCACCCGCACACCGGGCGTCGAGGACGCGAGCACCGACTACGCCCCGGCACCCAGCTTCGCTGGCTTCCAGGACGTGCGGATCAGCGAGGTCGTGGGAGCCGGACCGGCCGGCGGCAACGACGAGTTCTTCGAGCTCGGCAACTATGGCGACCAACCCGTCGACCTCTCCGGGTGGAGTGCCTACCGCTGCTACGGCACCGGCCAGCCCGGAGTCGGGGCCAACGCCCAGATCGCCGACCTCGGCGAGGTGACCCTGCAGCCCGGCGAGGTCTACCTCGGGGTCGCGGCCGGTGCTCCCGCAGCACTGCTCGACCTCGCCGACGGCACCTACCCCACCGGTCTGAACCAGACCGACGGCTACGGCATGTACATCACCGACGCCGAGGGGTCCCTGGTCGACGCGTTCGCGTCCTATGACATCAATGACGACCACTACACGCCCTGCAGACTGGGCGAGCAGGCGCGCAACTGGACCAAGACCGACCAGGGCGAGAGCTACACGAGGGCGCAGTTCCTCGGGGACAACGAGCTCGACTTCGTGGTCGCTCCCCGGTCGCCAGGCGTGCTGGAGGACGCGGCCTATGTCGACCCGACCCTGCCGCTGGAGGGCGAGCTCGACCCGGTCTCCGTCGACACCAACCACGTGCCCGGCACTCCAGCCGTGGAGGGCGAGGGGTCAGCCGTGACCCTCACGACCGCCGACGAAGCCGGCTCCACACTGGACATCGAGGTGCGCGCCGCCGACCTGCTCAGCACCGAGGGGGCGGTCGTGCACGCCGGCAGCAGCGACGTGCCGGTCCCCACCACCCTCGTGGGCGCCGACGAGCAGCCCGTCGAGGACATCCAGGCTCCGGGCGTCGAGGGCACCACGGGGGCCTACCCGTACCTGCGTCTCGAGGTCCCGGCCGAGGGCGAGAGCGAGTTCGTCTGGTCCGGCACGGCCGAGCAGCGCAACGAGCTCCAGCTCCTCGTCTGGCAGCCCGAGCAGGAGACGTGGCGCACCGCCGACGCCGGGGTCCCTTCAGCGGACGGTGACCTCACCCTCACGGCCCAGCTGGCCACCTCCGAGACCGCCGGCGACACGGCATACGTCATGGTCATCGACGGGCCCCGCACCCAGGGCGGGCTCCTCGACGAGATCGGGGTGACCGACCAGGCGTTCGCCGACCCCGGCAGCTATGACGTGGCCATCAACCACATGACCGACACCCAGTTCGTCGCCGAGGGCTTCCGGGACGTCTACCGCCAGATGGCGACCTGGGTGGTGGCCAACGCCGACGCCCGCAAGATCGGCTACAACTCCCACACCGGCGACATCATCGAGAACTGGATGAACGGCAACCACGCCTCGGAGCGTGCCCACCGGGAGTACCAGGCTGCCCAGGACATCATGACGCTCATCAACGAGGCGGACGTGCCCAACGGGATCCTGCCGGGCAACCACGACAACATGTGGGGCCACGACAACGACCGCTACAACGAGTACTTCCCGGTGGAGATGTATGAGGACAAGCCGTGGTACGGCGAGGCCTGGGCCGAGGGCGACAACTCCGCGCACACCGACTTCTTCTCGGCGGCGGGGCTGGACTTTATGGTGGTGTCGCTGCCCTACCGCCCGACGCTGGAGCAGATGGACTGGGCCTCGGAGCAGGCGGCTGCGCATCCCGACCACAACGTGGTGCTGGCGACGCACTCCTACCTGCACACCAGCGGGGTGCGGGACAACAGCGACCTGCGCTACCAGGGCAACGCCGATGACATGTGGGAGCGCGTGGTCGCCCCCAACGACAACGTCTTCCTGGTCTTCGGCGGGCACTACCACGGCACATCGACCTACATCGCCGACCCGGTGACCGGCGAGCGCTCGCCCGTCAAACAGGTCGCCGGCGGTGCGACGGCGGTCGAGAACGTCGGCGCCAACGGACGGACCGTCGTGGAGATGCTGGCCGACTACCAGGGCTACCGCTCCACGCTGCTGGACGACCCGACCGTGGTGCGCAGTGACCTGCTGGATCGGGACACCGGCTTCCAGCGGCTCCTGCAGCTCGACATCGACGCCTCGCTGATGGCCGTCAACGCCTACTCCCCGACGCTGGACAGCTTCGAGGCATGGCGCTATGACGAGCCGGCGTTCCGCGGGGACGCCGCACGCTATGACAACACCGACGACGAGTTCGTCGTCGGGGTGCACCTGCTGCGCTCCACGGACATCACCTCGACGGGGTGGGCGCTGACCGCGCCATCCACGGTCGTCACCACGGCGTCGACGACGCCGGGTGCGGAGGTCGCGGTGGACCTGCCGGAGTCGGGCACCGACCAACTCTGGTATGCCGAGGTGTCGGATGCGGACGGCAACGTCGTCCACTCCGTGCCGACCGTGCTCGACGGCGCGGCGGTGGACCCGGTCGAGGGCCTGGACGCGCTGGAGGAGTCGTTGGAGGGCTACGTGGCCTCCGGTGACGTCGCTGGGCCGATCGCCCACCAGCTGGGCAACGCCCTGGGCCAGGCTCAGCACCACCTGGCCGGGGGTCGCCCGAGCCAGGCCGGCTCGGCCCTGGACCGCTTCGTGCGCCACCTGGACGACCCGAAGCGTCCGGACACCCTCACCGACGAGGCCCGGGACGACCTGCGGGCTCAGGCGCTCGCGGTCCTGGACCAGCTCGGCTGACGCACCCACAACAAACGCCCCGGTGCTGACCTGTTACCAGGTCAGCACCGGGGCGTTCTGCTTTGGGTCACAGGTCGAGGTTGAGCGTGCTCAGCCCGCCCTTCGGCTCGTGCGGGGTGACCTCGTCGCCATCGACGACCCCGACGCCCTCGATCGTTGCCCCATCGGCCAGCGTGCTGGGGTTGAGTCCGAGCACCATCAGCGGCGTGCCGTTCAACTGTGTGGTGGCGAGCGCCGCGTCCACCGGCAGCCACGCACCGGCACTCTGGACGCGGAGGTCAGCCGCCTCTGCCCCCGGCTCCCAGCCGGGCACCACCACGATCTGGCCGCCGCCGATCGCGCCGACCACAGCCCGGCCGCCCTCGAGCTCCTCGTCCGGGATGACCGCGGTCTCGCCCGGTCCGAGGAAGAGCTGCAGCCCGTCCGGCCTGGCGTCCACCTGCACGCTCTTGCCGCCGGCCGAGATGACGTCGGCTCTGGCCGCATAGCCGCGCAGGTTGTGCTCCTTCCCATCGAGCGAGAAGTGAATCGACGGGGCGTAGGTGCTCGTCGGATCAGAAGCGAGAACCGCGGTGTGCTGACCCACTTCCGCCTGCAGCTGCATCACCCCCTCGGCTGGCGCCTTCAGGTCCGCTCCGGGTGGGAGCAGCCCGAGAGAGGCATTCGGCAGCACCGGGCCGGAGCCTGTCGCAGTGGTCGCCGATTCAGCAGTCACCCAACCTGTCATTCCGCTGTCAGCCCTCAGCGGGACCACAGCCCCTGAGTTGTCCTGTGGGGCCAGCCGGTCGTCGGCAGTGCCCCAGAGTCCACGGGCCTCGTCGACCATGACGACCACGGTCGAGTCGCCTATCGGGAAGGCGGCACTGCTCACGTTTGCTCCGCTGGCCGCGTGACCGGCATCCTTGCTGAACCAGTAGAGCTCCTGGAGCTCGCCGGTCGCGCCGGGGACGAACTCAGCCACCGCATACTTGAGCTCGCCGCCACCCACCTCGATCGAGCTGCCCTGGCCGGCCTCGGAGCCCGGCGACCACACCGGCACCTCGCCGATGCTGCCGGTGGGTCGCTCCCAGGCCGCGACGGAGACACCCTCGGCACGGAAGATCATGACCTCGCCAGGCCCGTCCTGCGCCGGGATCGGCTCGAGCTCCGTGCCGTCCCGGGTGAGGACCAGCTCCGGCAGCGCATCGCCCTCGCTGCTGCGCAGCTCGCCGGTCCAGTGGGTGCGGCCACCCTCACCGGGGTGCGGCTGATTGTCGAACAGGTCGACATCCACCCCGTCGTGCCAACTGATCGCGGCCGGGGCCACGGTCTCGGGGTCGGTGAACGGGTCGAGTGGTCCCCCGACCCACAGGGCTCCGGCCAGGGCGAGCGTCGCGGTGCCCGCTCCGACCGCGGAGGCGCGACGGCGCCGCACCTTCCGGCGCCCTGCCGCCAGGATGGCCTCGGGCGCCACCCCCATCGGTGGAGACAGTTCACCGGCCCGCTCAAGCAGGCCCAGGGCACTGGTGCCCCCGTGGTCCGTGAAGTCGTCACGTTCAGACATGAGTGGGTTCTCCTTCGGTGAGAGCGGCGCGCAGCGCCGCCAGCCCGCGTGAGGTGGAGCTCTTGACGGTGCCGACCGAGACACCGAGCGTGGCCGCGGCATCCTTCTCGGACACGTCCAGGTAGTGCCGCAGGACCACACACTCGCGCTCGCGACGCGCCAACGTGTCCAGCGCACGGATGAGATCGAGGCCCAGGTCGACCCGGCCGCCAGGGCCCGGGTGGCGACCGGCGCGATGCTCCGGCACCTCACTGGTCAGCACCTCACGACGCCCCTTGCGCCACCGGTCGATGTTGAGATTGACCAGCACGCGGCGGGCGTATGCCGTGGGGTTGTCTGCCCGGGTCCGGCGCCAGTTGACGTAGACCCGAGCCAGGGTCTCCTGCACCAGCTCCTCGGCGACGTGGGAGTCGCCGCAGAGCATCCAGGCCGAGGTCAGCAGTCGCGGGGAGACTGCGTGGACGAAGTCCACGAACTCCTCCTCGTGCGCCTTCTTCATGATCTCCTCGACCTCGCCGGGTCCGCCGGTTGCGACAGACTCAACTTCTACAACGGCGGGTCATCGCCAAAGGTTGAGTCGGCGCGTCCGGGACGGCTCCTCCGCGCCCGCTCTGCCGCTGTAGTTGCCTACTCCTGGCCCGCGGTGAGCCGGACAGCCTGGGCCACGACATCCACCAGCTGTCCGGTGCGGTCGAAGGTCGTCCGCTGCACGTCGGCGCCACTCCCCTCGGCACGGATACGCTCCAGCCCGGCCTCTACCCGCGGCCAGTCACCGTTGGCCTGCAGGGCAGGACGGATCCACTCGAGCAGCGCGTCCACCACCTCCCAGGCAGACCGCGGCCGGAAGGTGAGCGGGTCCAGGAGGTCACCGGTCATTCCGTGCCGGCTGGCCTGGAAGGACGCCAGGCCGACCATGATCGTCGACACCTCAGGTGCTGGGTGTCCTGCGGCCCACTCCGCTGCCGCGGTCTCCACCAGACCCCGGGCCAGTGCCGCCAGCACCACAGTGTCGTCGACGCGGAGGCAGACATCGGGGCTGCGGATCTCCACCGTCGGGTAGCGCTGCGACAGGCGGGCGTCGAAGTAGACCATGCCCTCATCGAGCAGCACGGTCGAGGCGGTCATGTCCCTGACGAGCTGGTGATAGGCCCTCGCAGACCCGGTCAGCGGTGTCGGCCCGCTCGAGGGCCAGGCCCGCATGACCTGGCTGCGCCAGCTCTGAAAGCCACTGTCCTCGCCGTCTGTGAAAGGAGAGTTGGCGCTCAGGGCAAGGAGCACCGGGAGCCAGGACCGGATGCGATCCAGGACACCCACCGCCTCCTCGTCAGACTCGATGGAGACGTGGATGTGTAGCCCGCAGCTGAGCTGTTCCCGGGCGACCAGCTGGTAGCGCTCCCGGATCCGCTGATAGCGCTCGCCCGCCGCTGGCGTCGGCCCGGTGGGCAGTGGTGGGCTCGCCAGTGCCGCCACCCGACAGTGCGCCTGCCGTGCCGCCGCGTCGGCCTCGCGGCGCCAGTGCCGCACCTGGTCCTCCAGATCCGCCATGAGGTGCACCGGCGCGGTGTGGGTCTCGAGCTGCTCCTGTTGGAACTCTCCCTCCAGCGCCCCTTCGTCGCCCTGGGCCGCGAGGGTCATCTCGCCCAGGGCGGGCCGGAGCACGACCTGCCCCTGCACGGACTGTGCGCGTCCGTCCCGGATATCGACGAGGAGCATCTCTTCCTCAACACCAACGGTTCTCATGCCCCGAGTCTGGGCCACCGGACTGCGCCGCGCGCGCTCAGTGACACTCAGGGCACGCTCAGCGACACTCAGGTCTGACGTCCCACAAACCCCGACTCGTAGGCGAGCACGACGACCTGCACCCGGTCACGCAGGCCGAGCTTGCCCAGGATGTGGCTGACGTGAGCCTTGACGGTCGTCTCGCCGAGAAACAGCTCGGCACCGATCTCGGCGTTGGACAGGCCGCGCGCGATCCCGGAGACGACGTCGAGCTCCCGCGCGGTCAGCGCGGAGAGTGCCTGGGGCACCCCCTCGCCCGGCGGTCGCGTGCGCACGTAGGCCTCGACGAGCCGACGGGTGACGGTCGGGGAGAACAACAGTGATCCCTCATGGACCTCACGCACGGCCCGCACGATCTCTTCCGGCTGAGCAGACTTGAGCAGGAACCCGGAGGCGCCGGCCTGCAGTGCCCCGTAGACGTAGTCGTCCAGGTCAAACATGGTCAGCATCAGGACCTTGGCCCGCACGTCCGCGGCCACCAGGCGGCGGACCCCCTCGATGCCGTCGACGCCCGGCATCTGAACGTCCATCAGCACGATGTCGGCATCCAGTGCCTGCGCGGTCCTGGCCGCCTGGGCTCCGTCGGAGGCCTCACCAACCACGGTGAGGTCCTCCTCCGCCGAGAGGACCGACCGCAGCCCGGCCCGCAACAGGGCCTGGTCGTCTGCCAGGACGATGCGAATCATGAGCTCGCCACCGGACGCTCCGCATGGTGCGGTGGGAAGCTCGCGCGCAGCTCGAAGCCCCCGTCCGTCGCCGCGACGGACAGCTCACCCTGCCGCTCCCCGAGCAGCTCGCGCAGCCCGCGCAGTCCGAGGCCGAGTCCCATCACCGAGGGCACGCCACCATCCTGCCCCGGATGTGGGCGGGCGGGGCCGTTGTTCACTCGGGCCAGGACATGGTCGGCATCCACCCGAACCTGCACCCGCACCTGACTCCCGGGGGCATGACGGACGGCGTTGGCCAGCCCCTCCCGCACGATGCGCAGCAGCAACACGACGTCCTTGGACGCCATTGGCGCCGTGATGTCCACCGTCGTGCTGACCCGAGCACCGGTGCGCCGGGCCGCAGTCACCAGCGGGGCGATCGCCTCGGTGATCGCGCCCGGGTCGGAGCGCTCACCCGGCCCCTGCGCTGTCGCCACTCCCGGTGCGGGCGAGGTGCACATCGCCTGCAACTCGGCAGCTGCCTCCTGCCCGATGTCGACGATGGCGTCGAGCGCCGTGCGGGCTGCCCCGGGGTCGCGTTCTCGAAGCACCCGAGCTGCGTTGGCCTGCATCATCATCGTGCCGACAGCGTGACTCGCCGCATCGTGGAGGTCACGCGCCAGATGCAGCCGGGCCCGGGAGACCGCGTGCCGTTCGGCCTCGGCGATCTCGGCCTGCCGCAGGTGCACCAGATCCAACGAGGCCGTCTCCACCGCGTGATGTCCCGCCCAGACGGCCGCGGCACCGAACGGGAGCGCCTCCATCGCCAGGTAGATCGGCAGGTAGTAGGGCGTGTCGATAAAGACCAGGTAGCCGAGGGTCATTGTGAAGATGACCCAGGCCCCGAGGACCCGTCTGGTGCCGGCCTGTCCCGCTGCCCAGGAGAGCGCCACGGCAGCGATGATCAGCCACAGGCCGTCACGCCCCACCTGCGCGAGGCCAGCGACGGACCCGAGGACCAGGACGAGAGCGGCCCCGAGCAGAGCCACCTCGGGCCAGCGGTCGCGGATCACGACGGCCACCATCAGGGGCAGCACGATGAAGAGCACGAACTCGGGCGCGGGAAGTGCCAGGTCGTCGACCTCACGCAGGGCAGCGAGCATGAACGGCATGGTCACCACGTCCAGCAGCATGAGCGCGGCCGGACCGCCCAGCGTCAGGGCCTGTCGCCACCCGCCAGAGTCCTCCGGAGCCGGTGCCGGGAGCAGCTGCTCCACGTCCAGGGCCCCCTCGTCCAGGGTCTCCGGCTCCCCGGTGCCTGCTGGCCCGGCGGGCTCGTCCCGCAGCAGCACCAGGAGCGCCCGGAGCCGTTGGGTCGCCTCCTCCCCCGTGCGATGGATCGCCTCGATCACGGCTGGCTCGAGTGACTCCCGGGCCGCCGTCGCGTGCACCGTCATCCGTCCCACCGCGTGACCGATGACGCCTAGCGCCGACGCGGCCACCTCGTCGCGCTCGGCGGCTGCCGCCTGGCGGGCGAGGGCCGCGGCGTCCACGCCCGCTAGCCGTCGGGCGTCCTCGACCGCGGCACGTCGTCGGGCGTCCCGCACCCGCACTCTGAACCCGAACCACCAGGGCAGCACCAGCAGCAGGCCGCCGAAGATGATGCTGGCCAGATCCCACCGAGCCGGTCCTGCCGTGCTCAGGATCAGGACCGGGACCGCAAGGGCGCTCCAGGGCGGGGCCACCAGGTAGCCGACGGTGACCAGCACGATGAACAGCGGACCCAACGGGGCCGGGTTCTGTGTCCCGATCCCGAGCAGACCGAGGGCCGCCAGGCCGCCCGCCGTGAGCACCAACCCGGGCCAGGGCGTCTGGGTCGTGACCCACGTGGCAGCGCCCAGGTAGGCAGCCAGGCCGACGCACAGCAGGTACCGCGGTGGCCAGGCGACCGACAACAGCCCCCACACCCACGCGAAACTCGCGGCGGTCATCCACCACGACGCACGACGCGACAGGCACTGCATGGTGTGAGCGTAAGTGAGCAGCGGCGCGCTGCCCAGGGTCCTGGGTCGGTGCCTGATCCTCCCTACGACGGTTCTGCGGCGCGCCACGCCCCGGTGCGGGCGTCGATCAGGTGCGCCACGGCATACCCGATCCAGAACAGGGCGAGCGTCAGCAGAGCCGCACCGGGGAGATAGGCCCAGTCCGGCCACGCCGCCGCGATGGGGCGGTCGCGCAGATAGAAGTAGTTGCCGCCGGTGAGCGCATTGGCCAGCAGAGCGACCGCGTAGTAGACCAGGAACCACCCGAACGCCCTCCACAGGGCCGGGACGGTCGGCCGCCATCCCTCGGTGAGCCAGGCGAAGATCGGCAGGAGCAGGGTGACCGCGTGGTTGATCCAGAAGCTCCAGCCCAGGACGTTGTCAACCGGCTGGATCTGCTGGGGATAGCTGAAGCTCGCGTAGGCGTAGAGACCGAGGAAGAAGGCCACGTCCAGCGCCGGGCGCCACCGAGTCAGCAACCACACGAGTCCGAGCAGGATCGCGATCCGGCAGGAGTGCAGCGGCAGTGCCTCATCGACCCCAGCCCCCTGGACGGCATAGGTGGCATAGAGGGTGGTCTGCTGGATGATGACGATGACCGCGACCACCCGGCGCACCGCGGCAGCGTGCCTGCGCACCCACCCGCGACCACCGACCAGCAGGACGGCCACGCCCAGCAAGAGGGTGACGTAGACCAGGTGGTCGGTGCCGCCGATGCTGATCCACCCCGGATCCGCGTCGAAGAATCCTCCTCGGGTCGATCCCATCCGTCCTCGTCCTGGCAGTCCGGTCGGCCCGGCGGGCCCGCTCGGCACAGACTAATGTGCGGTGGTCGGCCCAGCAGGTAGGGCGGTGCGCCGTGAGTGCGGCGGTCATTAAGATGTCAACCGGAATCGGAGGGGACATGGAAGTCCAGTGGTGGAGCATCCTGCCGTTCGTGGCCATGCTCGGGACGATCGCCCTCGCCCCACTCATCCCGGCGACGGCCGAGGCGTGGGAGAAGCAGCGGGTCCAGTTGTTGGTCGCGCTCGTGCTCGGCGTGCCGGTGGCCCTGTGGTTCATCATCGGCGGCGACACCTCGGCCGTGGTGCACGCCCTGATCGAGTACGGCCAGTTCATCTCGCTGCTGCTCGCGCTGTTCATCGTCTCCGGCGGCATCTTCCTCAAGGGGGATATCGAGGCGACACCGCGCAACAACACCCTGTTCCTGGCCTTCGGCGGCACCATCGCCTCGTTTATCGGCACGACCGGCGCGGCCATGCTGCTCATCCGCCCACTGCTCAACACCAACCACGAGCGGAAGTACCGCGTCCACACGGTGGTCTTCACGATCTTCGTCGTGGCCAACTGTGGTGGGCTGCTGACACCGCTGGGTGACCCACCGCTGTTCCTGGGCATGCTCCGCGGGGTGCCGTTCACGTGGACCTTCGGGCTGTGGCCGATGTGGCTGTTCGTCAACATCCTGCTGCTGGCGACGTACTTCGCCCTGGACTCCAAGTACCACGCCAAGGAGAGCCCTGAGGCGCTCCGGATGGACCGGACCCAGCAGACCAAGCTCGGGGTCAAGGGCACCGTCAACTTCGCCTACCTGGCGGTCATCGTCGGCGCCGTCGCCCTCGCCCCCTCGATCGACATCCACGCCATCGAGGAGGGTCACGCGGGCTTCCTGGACTGGGTCCCGGTCCGCGAGATCGTGATGCTCGGCATCGCGGCCGTCTCCTACTTCACCGGCGACAAGGTCGCCCGTTTCCAGGACAACAAGTTCAAGTGGGGCCCCATCCTCGAGGTCGCCGCGATCTTCATCGGCATCTTCCTGACGATGATCCCCGCCCTGAAGTACCTCTCCCAGCTCGCACCGAAGCTGCCGCTCAGCGAGGTCACCTTCTTCATCTTCACCGGAGGCCTGTCCTCGGTCCTGGACAACGCCCCGACCTATGTGACCTTCTTCGAGATGGCCGCCGAGCTGGGCGGGGACCCGTCCGTGGCGGACACGGGCATCTACGAGCCCTACCTGATCGCCATCAGCCTCGGTGCGGTCTTCTGCGGTGCGCTGACCTATATCGGCAACGGTCCCAACTTCATGGTCAAGGCCGTGGCCGACGGTGCGGGGGTGACCATGCCCACGTTCGGCGGCTATGTGGCGCAGGCGTTCATCTACCTGGTGCCCACCTTGGCCGCGATGGTGCTGATCTTCGTCGCCAACGGCCTGTGGACCACGGTGGTCGGGCTCGTGATCACGGCCGCCATCCTCGTCCGGGCGGTCCTGGCTGCTCGTGCGCACGAGCATCCGGTGGCCGTGGCCGACAAGGAGACCGAGCGCAGCAGCTAGCCGTCACCGCACGTCAGCGTGCGGAGGAGACCGCCGCGCCGTCAGTCAGTCCCTGCTCCGCGAGGTCGTAGGCAACCGAGTCGGCGATCGACCGCGGCGTCAGCCCAAAGGTCGTCTGGGCTGCCGAGGAGTCGAGGAGGAACGGTCGCTCGAACTGGTGCCGGGTCTCGCGCAGTTCACGCAAAAGCGGCACGACCACCCCAGCCGCCCGGATCACCGACCACGGCACCTCGCGCACCGTGAGCGGCACCGCCAACTGGTCGGCCGCCACCGCACTGAGCTCACGCAGGGTGAGCGGTTCGGCGCTCGGCACGTGCCAGGCCCGCCCCCAGGCCCGCTCGTCCCGCGCACCCGTGGCCAACAGCCTGGCGACGTCCCGGACGTCGGTCCAGCTGTGCGCGATATCCAGCGGCGCAGGGACCCAGGCGGTCCGCCTCCTCGCCAGGGCCGGTGCGATCATTCCGAGCAGGGAGCTGCCGCCGACGTAGTCACTGCCCCGCACCTCGAAGGCCCGGACCCGCCCGGCATCGTGTGCCGCCAGGGCCTGCGTCCACATCGCGGCGCGGACCCGGCCCTTCGTGCCGGTCGCGGCCAGCGGTGTGGCCTCGGTCATCGGCGCGCTCACCGCGCCGTAGCCATAGAGGTTGCTCGTCGTCGCGAGCACGGCACCGTGCTGCTCGGCCGCGCGCAACAGAGCGGCCGCCATCGGAGGCCAGTCGCTGGCCCAGCGGTGGTATGGCGGGTTGATGCAGTTGTAGATCGCCTCGGCGCCCTCCGTCACGGCGAGCACCCGGCTGGCGTCCGAGGCATCTGCCGCAACCGGATCGGTTCCGGCCAGGCCGGACCCGCTGCGGGTGATCACCCGCACCGTCTCGCCGTGCTCGAGCAGCTCCCGTGCCAGGGCATTCCCGACCGGACCTGCTCCGAAGATCACGTGTGTTCCCATGCGGCACCTTCTCTCGACTGAGTGAGAGCATCGCTCTCTCTTTGAGTATGCCGCATGGCTGGGCCACAAGCAAGAGCGCTGCTCTCGATGTGGTTCGGTTGCTACTCGCGTCGACCGAGTTCGGGTGCTGGGTCGGCCAGGAGCTCACGACGCTGGGCGTAGACCCCGGCCTGAAAGCGCGTGCGCACGCCGAGCCGCTCCATCAGTTCGGCCACCCTGCGGCCGACCGTCCGGCTGCTCACCCCCAGATGGCGGGCGATCGACTCGTCCTTCATCCCGGCCGACAACATGGTGAGCAGTCGCGGGTCGGCGTCGGCCTCCTCCTCGTCGAGCTCGGGCACGATGGGCACCGCCTGCTCCCAGAGCAACCAGAACATCCGCTGCAACGCGTCCAGGAGTGCACTGCTGTGCACGACCAGAGCACTGTCACCAGGCGTCTGGAGAGACAGCGGCAGCAGTGCTATCTGGCGATCGGCCACGACGAGTTTCATTGGCACATCCGCGTGGAGCCGGGACCGCTCACCCGCACGCGCCGCGCGGTAGGCCTCGTCCGTGCCCGGCCCGTGCTCGAGGGACTCCCCGGAGTAGATCCCGTGAACTGTCACGCCGGCCGCCAGCTTGGTGTGCACGGCCTCGTCGGACTCGCCGTAGTCCGCGACGTAGGGCGGCCGGTCCAGGACGAGCAGCTCCTCCCGGGCCGTGTTCAGCAGCTGGGCGAACCGGGCGGCGATCGCGCTGCGTCCGGCCAGCACCTCGATGACGCTGTCCGGCCGCAGCTGCTCCGGCGTGTGCAGCTCGGCGACCAGCTCGCGTGCCGCGGCCTGGGCGCGGTCCAGCTCGACGCGCCGCCGGGTCACGAGCACGTCCACCGCGACGTCCGGCCGGATGGGTGTCAGACGACGCGGCTGCTCCGCGCCGCTGCTGACCAGCCCCAGCTCCTCCAGGCGCCCCACCCGCGCCTGGATCACCTCTGCGTCCTGCTCCAGCCGCGCGGCCAGCTCGGGGACCGTGCTGCCCGGGTGGTGGAGCAGGGCACGGTAGGTCCCTTCCTCCTCGGGTGCGACACCCACGGCTTCCAGCACGGGGCCCTCCTGGCATGAACCGGACATGTCGACATGCCGTCACCGATGTCCCTTTATCTGCGGCTCTCACCAATCTACGGTCAGCAGCATGCCCGGACAACGACGTTTCCCCCACCTCCGCCCGCTCCTCGGCGCCGCCCTCGGCCTGACACTCGCCCTCGCACCCGCCGGGGGCTCGGCCGTTCCGTCGGCCGGTCAGCCCGCTGCTGTGACCCCGCCGGCCACCGTCGCGGCCGAGGCAACGGTCACCCTGGTGACCGGTGACCGGGTGACGGTGCATGCCCCCACCGCCCCGGGCGCGGAGCCGCAGGTCAGCGTCACCGACGCGCACGGTGCACCCTCCCGGAGCTACGCCCTGCACGAGGACGAGGACGGCCTGCACGTCATCCCCCACACCGTCACGGCACTGGTCCCCACAGTGCTGGACCCTGACCTGTTCAACATCACGCGCTTGGTCGAGCTCGGTTACGACGACGAGTCCACCGACGTGCTGCCGCTGCTGGTGCAGCACGAGAGCCCGGCGGCCCTGACGACCTCGTCGGCTCGCGTCTCCGGGCTGGACGTGGACCTGCGTCTGGACAGCATCGATGCCCTGGCCGGTGACCTCGACAAGGACGAGGCAGGGCACTTCCTCAACAGCCTGTCCGGTGTCGCCGGACCCGCGGAGCAGGACCAACCACGGACGCTGACCGACGTCGGGGTCTCGCGCGTGTGGCTGGACGGGACGGTGGAGTCCGCCGCCCTCGACCACTACCTCGGCCAGGTGGCCGCCCCGGCAGCCTGGGATCTGGACCTGGACGGCGAGGGCATCACCATCGCTGTGCTGGACAGTGGCGTCGATGCCGAGCATCCCGACCTGACGGGCCAGGTCGTCGCGGAGGAGAACTTCACCGACGCGCCCGATGCGACGGACCGACACGGCCACGGCACGCATGTCGCCTCGCTGGCCGCGGGGAGCGGTGCTGGCAACGACGGACAACGGCAGGGCGTTGCCCCCGGTGCGGACCTCATCTCTGGCAAGGTGCTCGGCGACGCCGGCGAGGGCCAGGAGTCCTGGGTGATCGCCGGCATGGAGTGGGCCGTTGACCAGGGAGCAGACGTGGTCAACCTGTCCCTGTCCGGCACGGCCGACGGTCAGAACCCCGTCGACCAGGCCCTGGAGAGCCTGGCCGCCGAGTCCGACACGCTGTTCGTCGCCGCCGCTGGCAACGCCGGCGGCCCCACGGGCGGGTCCTACTCGATCGGCACACCCGGCACCTCCCCGTCAGCCCTCACGGTGGGTGCCGTCACCGGCGCGGACGGTCTGGCGAGCTTCTCCAGCCGCGGCCCGACGTGGGGCACCTATCTGCTCAAGCCGGACCTGGTCGCCCCCGGGGTGGAACTGCTGGCCGCCCGAGCCGGCGCGCGCGATGCAGACCTCTACACCCCCATGTCCGGCACCTCGATGGCCTCCCCCGTGGTCGCGGGTGCCGCGGCCCTGCTCCGTCAGCAGCACCCGGACTGGAGCGCGCAACAGGTCAAGGCCCAGTTGATGAGCACCAGTGATGGCACCACCTGGTACAACGCGTGGAGCTACGGCGCCGGTCGCCTGGATCTCGCAGCGGCAACCTCCCACGAGCTGACCACCAGGCGTCCCTCCCTCGACCTCGGGGTGCTGCAGTGGCCGCACGAGGGCACCGTGCAGGACACCACCACGATCACCAACACCGGGCAGGACCAGGTCACCCTTGAGGCGAACGCCTTTCTCGAGGGCGAGTTGAAGCAGCCCGCCCCCGAGGGAGCCATCACGGTGTCCCCCGCGTCCGTGGTCCTGGACGCCGGCGAGTCCGCCGAGGTCACCGTGACCCTCGACCGGGATGTGCTGTGGGCGGCACCATGGCAGGGCATCCTGTCGCTGGACCCGGTCGACGGCGGCCCGGGGCTGCGGATCCCTGTCGGTGCCTACCTGGAGCAGGAGAGCTACCAGCTCGACCTGCAGGTCCTGGACGCCAACGGCGAGCCGTGGGACCCCTCGGCCGGCGCGGGTCAGATCGGGGTGGATCCCACGATCCCGATCTTCAACGGCCGGACCGGCGGCTTCGTCCGCCTCCACCCGGACGAGAACGGGCAGGTCAGCCATCGCATACCAGCCGGTGAGTGGATGGTCCTGGCCCGCGTGTACACCCCGGACGCCGAAGGCGACCAGGGGACCGTCACCGTCACCGGGACCGCAGCCCTCACGGTCGAGGAGGACACGGCATACGTGCTGGACGCCCGGGAGGGCCAGCCCCTCGGGGCGGCCACGGTGACCGACCACGCCACTGAGCCTGAGCTCGGGGTGCCCTTCATCTACAGTCGCCGGGGCGACGGCCGCGGCTACGCCGAGATCGTCTACCACGACCCACAGGCCGTCCTGGACGGCCGCGTCCGCTACACCCCCACGGCGCCGGTCGAGCACGGCACCTTCGAGGCCATCAGCCGCTGGTGGCTCGAGCCCACCGGCCCGGCCACCGGGCACGGAGCCGATGCCTACGACGTCCTCGCCAGCCGGCCAGTCCTCGACGCCGGACTCACCCCCCGGCTCACGCAGGAGGACCTCACCCACCGGATGCGCGTCCACCAGACCTTCCACCCGGTCGGGTCGGACGATTCGTATGCGGTCACTGCCAGCACCGGCATGGGGCAGATCGGCGCCCGGTTCGGCTTCGCGAAGGACGTCCCGACGCCGAGCGAGCGGGAGGTCCTGGTCGCGATGCCCGAGGACCATCTCTGGGTCGAGTGCTTCCGTGCCCTGTCCAACGACGGGCGGCAGCTGTGCTCGGACGATGTGCATGCCGAGGGTGGGAGCGCTGTGGAGCGCCCGTTCGCAGCGACGTTGCACCCGGTGCTGCGGGCGGCGTGGCACAGCGCGGACTCCATCTACGTCTCCGCCGGATTCAGCGACGGCCTGCACCACGGCTCGGCCGGCCTGAACACCGTGCAGCACTCTCGGCTGGAGCTCCAGGACGTCGACGGCACCACCCTGGACGTCCTCGAGGGCACCTACGCCTACTTCCGCGACCAGGACCAGCCTGGCACCTTCCGCCTGGTGCAGGATCTTGACCTGGTGCCCGGAGAGGTGTCCGCACTCAGCCACGTGCAGAGCGCCTGGGTGTTCCAGTCCAGGCCGCCGGAGCCTGGCGAGGGTCACGCGGTCACTCCGACCCTGCTGGACATCGACTACGGCTTCGAGCTCGCACCGGAGGGCACGGTGGGGACCCGGCCGCTATGGATGGACCTGCGGGTCACTCCCGTGACCGGGACGGCCGCGGCGGAGCGGATCACCCAGATCGAGGTGGCCGTCTCCTCCGACGACGGAGCGACCTGGCACGACCTGCGGGCACGCCGCACCAGCGACACCGGCTTCCGCGCGATGGTCAGGCCGCCTGTGCTGCGCGGCGCCGACCACCTGTCCTTCCGGGTCAACGCAGTGGACGCCACGGGCAACCAGATCGAGCAGACGACCACCCGGTTGTTGACCGTCGAGTGAGCCCTGCGCGGCGCCCGTGGGGGAACCCGCGGGCGCCGGTGCGCTCGGTGGGGTGAAACCTCCGGCGCCGACGCGCCCGGTGAGGCGAAACCTCCGGCGCCGACGCGCCCGGTGGGGTGAATCCTCCGGCGCCGACGCGCCCGGTGGGGTGAAACCTCAGGCGCCGACGCGCCCGGTCGAGGCGGGCGGTCAGACGGGGTCGGTCGAGGGCTCGGCGTGCAGGGCGGCCATCTCGGCCTCCATCACCATCTCCTCGTCGGCGTCGAGCCGGACGTGCGCCAACAGACTGTGCAGTGCACGTGTCGCGGCGGCCAAGCGCTCGCCCCAGGTCGACAGGTAGCTGAACTGCCACCACCACAGGGCCTCCTGGCGACGTCCGGCCTCCCAGTGGTGCAGACCGTGCGCCAGATCGGAGGCCACCTGCGTCAGGTCGTCGGAGATCAGGCCGTGCACGACCTCGCCCGAGGTGACGGGGTCCTCGACCTCGACATAGTCGTCCACGCCGGCCAGCAGGTCGTGCAGCCCGTTGCGCACCCCCTCGACGTTGGCCTCGGGGCCGGCGTCAGCCTCGAACTGGTCGTGCGGCACCACGTCGACCATCGCGCCCAGCCGGGCGCCGGCCGCCTGCAGCTGCGTCGTGGCGAGCAGCAGGAGCGGCAGGGCGGTGTCGGGTCTGCCACCGGAGGCCAGCTCGCGCAGGGCGACCAGGTAGGTCCCCGCCTCGCGGGCGGTCTCCTCCGCGAGCACTGCCAGCTCGCGTTCCATCGACTCACTCATGACGCCCTCCCCTGTGGTGCGCTCTCAGCGGGTCATGCTTCGATCAGCCTACGCCCTTCAAAGGCCCGCCCCAGGGTGACCTCGTCGGCATACTCCAGATCCCCGCCCACCGGCAGCCCGGAGGCCAGCCGGCTGATCCGCATCCCCAGCGTGCCCAACATCCGAGCGAGATAGGTCGCGGTCGCCTCACCCTCCAGGTTGGGATCCGTCGCAATGATCACCTCGACGACCTTGCCGTCGGCCAGCCGCGTCATCAGCTCGCGGATGCGCAGGTCGCCCGGGCCGATGCCATCGATCGGGCTGATCGCGCCGCCGAGCACGTGATACAGCCCGCGGAACTCCCGGGTGCGCTCGATGGCCACCACGTCCCTGGGCTCCTCGACCACGCAGATCAGGCTCTGGTCACGCCGTGGGTCGGCGCAGATCCGGCAGCGTTCGGCCTCCGCGACATTGCCGCAGAGCTCACAGAAGCGCACCTTGTCCTTCACCTCGGTCAGCGCCTCGACCAGTCGGGTGACGTCGTCGGGGTCGGCCGCCAGCAGGTGGAAGGCGATGCGTTGCGCGCTCTTGGGCCCGATGCCGGGAAGCCGGCCGAGCTCATCGATCAGGTCCTGGACCACACCTTCATACACAGTGACCTGACTCTAGGCGGTGCGGCTGACAATCCGGCCAGGCGCTCCGACACGACAGACGGACGCCAGGTACTCGGCCCACTCCTCCCTCCTCGTGCCGACACAGCCTGTGCACAGGGGAGGACAGTGGTCACTGACAGCACCTCAGCGTTCTTGAAGCGCGCCATGGCAGGCTCCCAGAACCGTTTCGCGCTGTCAGTCCGCCTGGCCGCGTGCCGAATCGCTACCCGGCGGAGTGTGGCGCGGGCTGATGGGCAGGGCTGGCGGAGTGCGGCGCTGGTGCTGTCAGGTCAGTATGCCGAGAAGGTCACCTGCGGCGTGGGTCACGACGTCCGGGCCAGCGGCACGCAGCTCCTGCTCCGTCCCGGCACCCCAGGTGACGCCCACCGCGCGCATCCCGGCGGCCCGCGCGGCGCGGATGTCGACCACGGCGTCACCGACGTAAGCGCAGTCGGACGGGTCGACCGACAGGGCCCTCGCGGCGTGCAGCAGGGGGTCGGGGTGCGGTTTGTGCAGCGCGGTCGCCTCCAGGCCCACCAGGACCGAGAAGTCGTGCCGAAGGCCCACCGCCTCGAGCCCGCGGCGGACGGTCGACTCGCCCTTGGAGGAGACCACCCCGACGCGGCAGCCGGCCGCCTGAAGCTCATCGAGCAGTTCCGGGACGCCGTCCACGGCGCGGATCAGCTCGTCGTGGTGAGCGAGGTTCCACTCGCGATAGGTCGTGACCAACAGGTCTGCGCGGTCTGGATAGCGCTCACGGAAGGTGTCGACCAGGGTGTGCCCGATCCACGAGCGGGCCTCGGGCTCGGTGATCTCCTCGCCCAGCACGTCTCGCACCGTGTGCTGGAAGGAGGCCACGATCAGCGGGATCGTGTCGGCGAGCGTCCCGTCGAAGTCGAAGAGCACCACGGGGTGTCGAGGGCCACCGCTCGGGGGCGATAGCGCCTGGTGGCCGTCCGGGGTCATGCGGGCAGGTCCGGGGTGCGCTCGTTATAGCGCCCTGCGGGCTCCTGACCGGACATCGCCTGGATGGCCGTCATGATCTCGTCGGTGGCCTCACGGCGGGCCCGGCCCGCCGGCACGTCATCGAAGCGACCGGTGAAGTCGATGGGGGTGCCGAACTCGACCCGCACCCGGACCCGCTTGGGCAGCCGCGACCCGACCGGTTGCAGCTGGTCCGTGCCGGTCAGGGCGACCGGGACGACGGGGCACCCGGCGGTCAGGGCCAGCCAGGCCACACCGGTTCGGCCGCGATAGAGCAGCCCGTCGCGCGAGCGCGTGCCCTCGGGGTAGATCCCGAAGGCACCCCCGCCGCGCAGGTGCTCCAACGCCAGGTCCAGGGACGTCTGTGCCGCCCGGGTGTCGTCGCGGTTGACCGGGATGCTGCCGATGGCCGTGAAGAAGTTGCGACTCACCATCCCCTTCAGGCCGGTCCCGGTCCAGTAGTCGTCCTTGGCGAGGAAGGCGACCTGGCGCGGCGCGGTCAGAGGGATGACGATGCTGTCCGCGAAGGAGAGGTGATTGCTCGCGAGGATGACCGGGCCCTCCGCCGGGACCCGCTCGGCGCCCACGACATCGGGTCGCCAGATGGCCAGGGCGGTGGGTCGCACGACGACACGTAGCGCGCTATAGAGCATCTGGCCTCCAGCAGTCCGGCCGACCCAGGGTCAGTGGGTCGGGTCGTCGTCGACGGAGATCACGGTACCGCCGAGGACGCTCTCGATCACGGGCAGCCCGACGGCTCCGGAGCTCTCGAGGTCCTCGTCGTCCTCGCGCGGCACGTCACCGCCCGGCTGCCGCACCGGGTCCGGAGCACGCTCTGGGTCTGCCTGCTCTGCTGCCCCGGCTTGCTGATGCGCCGGAACGCCCTGGGCTGGTCGTGCCCGCTCGGACCCCGGCGCCTGGGGTGCCTGCTCGGGCTCCGGTGTCTCCGCGACGGGCTCGGTCGCCCACGGCGGTGGTGCCTCACGCGCGGACTCGGCCCACTCCTGGGCCGGTGGCGCTCCGGCAGGGCTGCCACCCGGTGAGCGGGGTGTCGCCGTCGCCCCAGCCACGCCGAGCTGCTCGGCGGCGGTGGGCGCCCCAGAGGAAGGCTCAGGGGACGTCCCGGAGGAAGACTCAGGGGACGTCCCGGAGGAAGACTCAGCGGAAGGGCCAGCAGATGACCCAGCCGAGGGGACTGGGGAGCCGGTTGGCGGGGCCGCCCCGGGCCCGCCTCCGCGTGGCGCGGAGCCCCCGGGGCCACCGCCACCCTGCGGGGAGGCCGTGCCCTCGACCCTGGCGTCCAGGCCGATGGCATCGACCAGGCCCTGACGGACGACCTCGGCGTGCACACCCTGGTTGAAGGTGGTGGCCAGACCTTCGCTGCTCAGTCCGAGGAGCACCCGCTGCCCGTCGTAGTCCAGGACCGTGCTGTTGACCGAGACCAGCGTCCAGGTGACCCGGCGGATCTCCTTGACCTTGTCCAGGATCTCGGGCCAGGAGCGGCGCACGGCCTCGGTGTCCAGCGACCCGGGGGCGCCGCCGGCAGAGGGTGCCACCGGCTGTTGCGGCGGTCCGGCAGGAGGCGCCTGTGGCGCCGCGGCCGCAGGCCCCGGCGCGGCAGGCCCGGGCGCTGACTGTGGTGTCTGCACTGGCGGCGCCTGGGTGGGCTGTAGCTCCTGCGCTGGCGGCGCCTGGGTGGGCTGTGGCTCCTGCGCGGGCGGCGCCTGGGTGGGCTGTGCTGTCTGCGCAGGCGGCGCCTGACTGGGCTGTGGCTCCTGCACGGGTGCCGCCTGGACAGGTGCTGTCGGCTGTGGTGCGGCGGCGCCACGCGGCGGCGCGACAGCCTCGGGCTGCTCGGAGCGCTGAGGTGGTTGCTGGGCGGCGGCGGGTGCCCCACCCGGCCCGGCGGCGAGGCGACGCTCGATGCGGTCCAGGCGTGCGGCATACCCGTCCTCCCCGGCGGCAGCCGGGAGCAGGAGACGGGCACAGATCAGCTCCAGGTGCAGCCGGTAGGAGACCGCGCCCGTCATCTCCGAGAGGCCCCTGGAGACCACATCGGCGCAGCGGGTCAGGGTGCTCGGACCATAGAGCGAGGCCTGCTGGCGCAACCGCTCGACCTGGTCGGTGGGCATGCCCCGGAGCAGGCCACCGGCCCGCTCTCCGACGGCGGCCACGATGATGAGGTCGCGGTAGCGCTCCAGGAGGTCCTCGACGAAGCGGCGGGGGTCGTGCCCGGACTCCATGACCCGGTCGACCTGCCGGAAGACGGCTGCGGCGTCCTGAGCCCCCACGGCGTCCACGACCGAGTCGAGCAGCTCCACGTCGGTGAAGCCGAGCAGGGCCGCGGCGCCGTCGTAGGTGAGCCCCCGTTCGTCCGCGCCGGACATCAGCTGGTCGAGCACCGACAACGAGTCACGCACCGACCCTCCGCCGGCCCGGGTCACGAAGGAGAGCACACCGGGCTCGAGCTGCACGCCCTCGGCCGCGCAGAGCTCCTCCAGGTAGGTGGTCAACCGCTGTGGCGGGACCAGGTGGAACGGGTAGTGGTGGGTGCGCGAGCGGATCGTCGACAGCACCTTGTCCGGCTCGGTGGTGGCGAAGATGAACTTCACGTGCTCCGGCGGCTCCTCCACCACCTTCAGCAGCGCGTTGAAGCCGTGCGAGGTGACCATGTGCGCCTCGTCGATGATGTAGACCTTGTAGCGCGACTGAGCCGGCCCGAAGGCCGCGCGCTCGCGCAGGTCACGGGCGTCGTCAACACCACCGTGGCTCGCGGCGTCGATCTCGATGACATCGACGGAGCCGGGCCCGCCACGAGCCAGGGCCACGCAGGACTCGCACTCACCGCACGGGTCAGGGGTCGGGCCCTGCTCGCAGTTGAGGCAGCGCGCCAGGATGCGTGCGCTGGTGGTCTTGCCGCACCCACGGGGCCCGCTGAACAGGTAGGCGTGGTTGACCCGTCCCGAGCGCAGCGCCTGCATCAGCGGGTCGGTGACATGTTCCTGCCCGATGACGTCGGCGAAGGTCTCCGGGCGATAGCGGCGGTACAGCGCGGTGGTCACAGGCCGACCCTAGCCGCCGGGACCGTCATCCTCCGACCATCACCCACAGGACCTCATCGGACCTGCAGCACCGTCATCCGGTGGGCCGCTCGGGTCAGCACCACATAGAGCACCCGGGGGCCACCGGGCGACTCCGCGATGATCGCCTCGGGGTCCACGACCACCGTCGCGTCCCACTCCAGACCCTTGGAGGACAACGGGTCGATCAGCACGACGCGCCCGTCGTGGCGGCCGGTCACCTCGCCCAGGTCTGACCACCAGCGCTGGGGCGCGATCACCGCGATCGAGCCGGCAACCTCCTCGGTCAGACGTGCCAGCGCCTCGCCGGTGGCTGCCGCGACGGAGGCACCGTCCGCCTCCACGGCGAGCTCCACAGGCTCGACCCCGGTGTCGCGCACCGCGTCCGGGATGTCCGCATCGGGAACGTACTGCCGGATCAGGGCCTCGGCATACGCAAAGATCTCGCGGGCGTTGCGGTAGTTGGTGCTCATGTGGAAGGAGCGCCGCACCGAGCTGCCGAAGGCCTCCTCGCGGGCTGCCAGCGACTCCTCCATGTCGGGCCACGAGCTCTGCGCGGCGTCGCCGACGACCGTCCAGGAGGCCCAGCGGCCACGCCGGCCCAGCATCCGCCACTGCATCGGGGAGAGGTCCTGGGCCTCATCGACCAGGACGTGGGCGTACTCATCGGCGGCGGTCACCCTGCCGGACAGCAGCCGCTCGCGGGGATCGGCCGAGATCCGCTGTCCCGCACCGTCCGTGGACGGCGCGGCAGAGATCGACTCGTCCCGGTCCAGGCCGACGCGCAGGGCGGCCGTGCCGTACTGCGAGGCGTCCTCCAGCTCCTCGATCTCATAGAAGCCGCGCTCCTCCGAGGGCAGGTCCACCATCGGGCCCAGCCGGGCGGCCAGGTCATCAACCAGGGCCACGTCAGCCACGCTCCAGGTGCCCGTCTCCAGGGCGGTCTGCAGCGAGGCAGCGAGTATGCCGGCACTCTCCTTCCCGAGGAGGTCACCGGCGAGCCGGTCGGCCGTGTCCGGATCGGCCAGCCAGAGCAGCACCTCCCGAGGGTCGACCGGGCGCCACCACTCACGGGCGAACGCCTCGACATCCGTGGAGTCCTCGAACTTGTCCAGGAACTCGTCCTTCTCGCCCTCGCGCACCTGCGCCCACGCGGCCTCGCCGAGCTCCCGCAGCGCCGTGGCGAAGGAGTTGTTGCGCTGGTGGTGGCGCAGGACAGCGCGCCGCACCCGTGCCAGGGCGGCGCGCTCCAACCGGATCGCGTGGCCTGCGACGAAGACCCGGAGCAGGTCCGGCGCGCCGGGGATCGGCTCGCGCGCGAGGCGCCCCAGCACGCGACGGATCGCGAGGCTGCCCTTCAGTGCCGCAGCGCCTGGTGGGTCGTTGCGGGTGGCGGTGATGCCGCCGACCAGGTCACCGACCGACCGCAGGACGACCGAGTCCTCCCCCAGGCCGGGCAGCACCCGCTCGATATAGGCGGTGTAGGCCGCCGACGGACCCACCACCAGGACGCCACCGGACTCGAAACGGCGACGGTCGGCATACAGCAGGTAGGCCGCGCGGTGCAGCGCGACCACGGTCTTGCCGGTCCCCGGCCCGCCGGTGATCTCGGTGACCCCACGGGCAGCGGCCCGGATCGCCTCGTCCTGGTGCTGCTGAATGGTCGCGACGATGTCGCGCATCCGCTGGCCCCGCGACCGGGTCAGCGCCGCGATGAGCGCACCGTCGCCCACGACCACCAGGTCCTCGGGTGCCTCGGCGACCATCAGGTCGTCCTCGATGCCGATGACCAGCTCCCCCTGGCAGCGCAGCACGCGCCGGCGCAGCACCCCCTGGGGGTCGACGGGGGTGGCGCGGTAGAACGGGGCGGCGGCCGGTGCCCGCCAGTCGATCACCAGCGGTTCATAGTCGTCGTCCCGGACGCCGAGCCGGCCGACATAACGCACCTCCCGGTCCGGCTCGCGGTCCGGGACACCGTGATCCAGGTCGAGCCGGCCGAAGACCAGGCCTTCGTGCTGGTGCTGGAGGGCGGCCGTGCGCCGCGAGGCCGAGAAGACCAGGGCGTCCCGCTCGAAGAGGCCGGCGAGCTCCTCGTCGCGGGGGTCGCCGGTGCCGCGCCGGTCGGTCTGCCCGCGCGACATGCCTTCGGCATGCACCAGCTGGGCACGGTCGACCGCCTTGGAGAGCTCGGTGTAGACGCGGTCTACATGGGTCTGCTCCACGGCGATCTCGCGCGCGAGCACATCCTCGGTGGCTTCAGTCACCTTCGGTTCCATCCCCTCTACCCCGACGGCCTGGTCACGGGTGCTGCTCCGTCAATGGGTCGGACTAGCCTACCGGTCGCCGGGTGAACAACGGGTGTCCTCGGAGACCTCTGCCCTCCGGCCGTTGCTCAGATCCAGCCGCGGCGGGTCGCCTGCACGCCCGCCTGGAACCGCGTGCTCGCACCGAGCGTCCGCATCAGGGAGGCAACCCGCCGCTCCACCGTGCGTGTGGAGACGCTCACGCTGCGTGCGATCTGCTGGTCGGTGGCTCCGGTTGCCAAGAGGCTCAGGATCCGTCGGTCGCGCGGCTCCAGCGGCGCCTCGTCAGTCTCCCCGGCCATCCGCGCCAGGGTCGGCGCCATCGGGGTGGACAGTTCGTAGGCCACGTCAAACAGCGCCCCGATCGCCATGACGGCTGCCCGACGCCGCACCACGAACGACCCGTCGGCGCGTGGATCGTGGCGGGACAGGTCGACCAGCGCCGTCTTGTCGTCCACCACCAAGCCACTGAACGGGAGGCCATCACCCACCCGGACCGCCACCCCGGAGCTCGCGAGCTCCTCGAGGCGGGTCAGCACCCCGTCGTGCTGGAACAGGGCCACGTCCACCACCAGGCTCATCGACCTGCGCGGCACCGACGGCCACACGATCGCGCTGGGGTCCTCGCCCAGCTGCTGCAGCGTGGCCGGGGAGTCGTCCAGGAAGTAGCGCAGCCGCTCCTGCGCCGTGGCGGACAGGGAGTGGCTCGCCAGCACGACCTGGTCGACGGACCGCAACATCTCCACGCCGACGAAGGTCGGCTCCTCGGGCTCGACCCTGGCCTGGCGCCAGAGGGCACCGAGCTCAGGGGCCGTGTTCCGGGTGGAGCGGGCCCGCGCTTCCAGCGTGGCGGCCAGCCGGGGCATGGCCGTCTCCGGGGGCAGGATGTCCCAGACACCGGGGCCGATCGGCGTGATGAGCTGTCGACCGACCAGGAACGCCGCCCCACGGTCGACGTCGTCCGGGTGCAGCCCCGAGTCGACCAGCGCCTCCCGGGTCGGCCGGCCGGTCCGCAGCATCGCCAGGTACAGCGAGGTCAGGAAGTCTTCGAACTGTGGGTCCGCCAACTCATCCAGTCTCGGCACCGGGTGCCTCCCTCCGTCGTCGCTCTGTGCGTTGGTCCCACGACACCGTTGCCATTGTGTCGGATCACCGACAATGACTATAAGCCGCCACCTCTCAACGTGACATCTGTCAGCGGTCATGTCATTGTGGTGCCACCGGCCTAGCCGGAGTGGGGAATGTGTGAGTCGACTGTTATCCCCCCCGAGACAGTCAGACCCCGTTCTCCACCGCGTGGCCCATCTGGGAGAAGACCCCCCCTGCCTCCCAGGTGGGCCACGCCCCGTCTTCCCCCATTTTTGGGGAGGTTTGGCCCGCCCCCTGCGCATTTTTGGGGAGGTTCGGCCCGCCCCCGGCGCCGGGAGCCTGTGGCCTTGCGCAACCACGCCCGCGTCCCGAACCGGTGAGTTCGTGCACAGGGCCGAGTTCTGCCTGAGGCGACCCTGGCTTAGTGTCGTCCCGTGAGGGTTCTCGTCATTGGCTCCGGCGCGCGCGAGCACGCCATCGTCCGCGCACTGGCCGCCGACCCCACCGTCGACGCCGTGCTCGCCGCTCCCGGCAACCCTGGGATCGATCTGGTGGCCCAGTGCTTCCCGGACTGTGGGCCGGTCACCGACCCCGCGGCGATGTCCCAGCTGGCCGAGCAGGTGGGCGCCGACCTGGTGGTCGTCGGCCCGGAGGCACCGCTGGTGGCCGGTGTCGCCGACGCCATCCGCGCCCGGGGGATCGCCTGCTTCGGTCCCTCTGCGGCCGCAGCTGCCCTGGAGGGGAGCAAGGCCTTCGCCAAGGAGGTGATGGCCGCTGCCGGCGTCCCGACGGCCCTCGCACACATCTGCACCTCCGAGGACGAGGTGGTCCAGGCCCTGCAGAGCACCGGCGCACCGTTTGTCGTCAAGGACGACGGTCTGGCGGCGGGCAAGGGCGTCGTGGTGACCGATGACCACGCCGAGGCCCTGGCCCATGGACTGGCCTGCCTGGCCAAGGACGACGGCCGGGTCGTGATCGAGGAGTTCCTCGACGGGCCCGAGATCTCCCTGTTCTGCATCAGCGACGGCACCGAGGTCCGCGCGCTGGCACCGGCCCAGGACTTCAAACGGGTCGGCGACCAGGACACTGGTCCCAACACCGGCGGGATGGGGGCCTACAGCCCGCTCCCCTGGGCGCCCGACGACCTGGTCCCCGAGGTCCTGGAGCGCATCGCCCAACCCACGATCGATGAGATGCGCCGCCGCGGCACCCCGTTCGCGGGAGTGCTCTATGTCGGGCTGGCGCTGACCTCGCGCGGACTGCGCGTCGTGGAGTTCAACGCCCGCTTCGGCGACCCGGAGACCCAGGTCGTTCTCGCCCGCCTGCGCACCCCTCTCGCCCAACTGCTGGACGCGGCGGCCCACGGTCGCCTGGCCGAGATGCCCGAACTGTCCTGGCACGAACTGGCGGCGGTGACCGTGGTGCTGGCCTGCGAGGGCTACCCGCAGGCCCCCGTGACCGGCGCCGCCATCGCCGGCCTCGAGGAGTGCGGCGCCCTGGAGGACGTGCAGGTCCTGCACGCCGGGACTGTCGACTCCCCGGAGGGCGTGGTCGCCTCAGGCGGCCGGGTCCTCTCGGTGGTCGGCACCGGACCGGACCTCAGCACGGCCCGTGAGCGCGCCTACGCCGGCGTCGCCGTGATCGATCTGGCGGGTGGACAGCACCGCACCGACATCGCCGCCCGCGCGGCAGAGGGGACCGTCCTGACATGACCCCTGCGAGCGAGAGCCCTGACCAGAGCACGGGCAGGACCGCTGACCGCAGCGTCGGTGAGAACCCGGACCTGGGATCCCTGAGCGAGGACCGTGCGGGCCTGCCGGGCGAGCTCCCCGGTTTCATGCCCGTCTACTCCGGCAAGGTCCGCGAGCTGTTTGCCCCGATCGCGCCGGAGACCGGCCTGGTTGATGAGTCCCGCCTGCTGCTGGTCGCCTCCGACCGGATCTCGGCCTTCGACCACGTCCTCGACAGCCCCATCCCCGACAAGGGGGCCGTGCTGACCCAGCTCTCCCTGTGGTGGTTCGACCAGCTGGCCGACCTGATCCCCCATCACGTGCTGGACACCCGTGTCCCGGACCGGGTCGCTGGCCGGGCGATCACCGTGCGTCGGTTGCGGATGCTGCCGGTGGAGTGCATCGCCCGCGCCTATCTCACCGGCGGCGGACTGACCGAGTACCGCCAGAGCGGCTCGGTCAGCGGGGTCGCCCTGCCGGCCGGGCTGCAGGACGGGTCCCGGCTGCCCGAGCCGATCTTCACGCCGAGCACCAAGGCCCCGGCCGGTGAACACGACGAGCCGATGTCCTTCGAGGACGTCGAGGACGAGCTGGGCCCCGACCTGGCGAGCCGGGTGCGGGACCTGACCCTCGGCATACTTGATCGGGGCAACGCGATCGCCGCCGAGCGCGGCATCCTGATCGCTGACACCAAGGTCGAGTACGGCGTGGACCCGGTGTCTCTGGGCGTCGGACCGGACGATGAGATCGACTGGGCCACAGTGGATCCCGACGCGATCCAGGTGGTGCTGGCCGACGAGGTGCTGACCCCTGACAGCAGCCGCTTCTGGCGTGCATCCCAGTGGCAGCCCGGCCAGCCGCAGACGTCCTACGACAAGCAGGTGCTCCGTGACTGGCTGCTCTCGGACGCGAGCGGTTGGGACCGGTCGTCCGGAGAGGTTCCCCCGCCCCTGCCTGCGGAGGTCATCGCCCTCACCCGGGCCCGTTACGTCGAGGCCTATGAGGCCCTGACTGGCCAGACCTTCCGCACCCCCACCCCGCAGTAATCCCGAGGAGACCCGTTCATGGCCGCGCACGACCCTGCGTTGACGACCGTCGCCGGTGGCTCGGCGCTCTCCGACTTCCGTGCCCGTGCCCTGCTGCGCCGGCTGCAGACGGTGGTCCCGCGCGTGACCGGTGTCAGCGCGCGCTACCAGCACTGGGTGGCCTCCGCGGCCCCGCTCACCGACGACGAGGCCCACACCCTGCGCCAGCTCCTGACCTACGGCGACCCGCACCAGCCCACCGAGCCTGCCCCGGGCGAAGCGACCGTGGTGGTCACCCCCCGGCTGGGCACCATCTCACCGTGGGCGAGCAAGGCCACCGACATCGTGCACAACTGCGGCATCGCCATCCACCGGGTCGAGCGGACCGTCGACTACACCCTCGCGCTGGACGGCCCGGCCCCGCTGACCGAACAGGAGTGGGTGGCCTGCGCCGCTCTGCTGCACGACCGGATGACCGAGACGGCGCTGCCCAGCTCCGAGGGAGCCGCGGCGCTGTTCGCCGAGCGAGAGGCCGCCCCGATGGAACTGGTCGACGTGCTCGGCCGAGGCTGGGACGCGGTGGCGGAGGCCGACACCGCCTGGGGCCTGGCACTAGCCCCCGACGAGATCGACTATCTGGTCGACGCCTTCACCCGCATCGGCCGCAACCCGACCGACGTCGAGCTGACCATGTTCGCCCAGGCCAACTCCGAGCACTGCCGCCACAAGATCTTCAACGCCGACTTCGTCATCGACGGGGAAGCACAGCCGCACAGCCTGTTCGGGATGATCCGGCACACGGAGAAGGTCTCCGGTGCCGGCACGGTCGTGGCCTACAAGGACAACGCCTCGGTGATGGCCGGCGGACCGATCACCCGGTGGCTGCCGACCGGCGGTGCGGACGGGCCGCGGCGCTATGCCGCGGCCGAGGACGAGGTCCACGTGCTGATGAAGGTGGAGACGCACAACCACCCGACCGCCATCTCCCCCTTCGCCGGCGCCGCCACCGGTGCCGGCGGCGAGATCCGCGACGAGGGAGCCACCGGTCGCGGCAGCGCCCCCAAGGCCGGACTGACCGGCTTCGTGGTCTCCAACCTGCACCTGCCCGACACCAACGAGCCGTGGGAGGCGGACCCGTACGGCGCCCCGGACCACCTCGCCGCACCGCTGGACATCATGCTCGAAGGACCGATCGGCGCCGCGGCCTTCAACAACGAGTTCGGGCGTCCTGCGCTCGGCGGCTTCTTCCGGGTCTATGAGCAGACCGTCGACGGTGTGCGCCGGGGCTATCACAAGCCGATCATGAGTGCCGGCGGCCTGGGGTCGATCAGCGCCTCGCAGACCGAGAAGGTGCGCTTCCCCGCCGGGACCCTGCTCGTGCAGATCGGCGGACCGGGCATGCGCATCGGCATGGGCGGTGGCGCCGCCAGCTCGATGGCTTCGGGGGTCAACGCCGCCGAGCTCGACTTCGACTCGGTGCAGCGCGGCAACCCCGAGATGGAGCGCCGCGCCCAGGAGGTCATCAACCACTGCTGGTCCCTCGGCGCCGACAACCCGGTGCTGGCGATCCACGATGTCGGAGCCGGCGGCCTGAGCAACGCCTTCCCCGAGCTGGTCGACGACGCAGGCCTGGGCGCCCGTTTTGACCTGTCGGCCGTGCCGTTGGAGGAGTCGGGCCTGTCCCCCAAGGAGATCTGGTCCAACGAGAGCCAGGAGCGCTATGTCCTGGCGATCGCCCCGGACTCCCTGGACGGGTTCGCTGCGGTCTGCGAGCGGGAGCGGTGCCCGTATGCCGTGGTGGGGGTCGCGCAGGACGAGCCCCAGCTGGTCCTGGGTGACCCGGAGGCCGAGGCCGTCGACATGCCGATGGAGGTCCTGCTGGGCAAGCCCCCGAAGATGACACGCGACGCCCGGCGGCTGACCCGTTCCACGCCCGACCTGGACCGCACCGGGCTGGAGGGGTCCGCGGTGCGGGACTCCGCATACGCCGTCCTGCGCCACCCGAGCGTGGCCTCCAAGCGGTTCCTGATCACCATCGGTGACCGGACGGTCGGCGGGCTGAGCCACCGGGACCAGATGGTCGGGCCGTGGCAGGTGCCGGTTGCCGATGTCGCGGTGACCCTGTCCGACCTGGTGGGACTGGCCGGGCAGGCGATGGCCAGCGGCGAGCGCACCCCGCTCGCCGCCGTTGACGGGCCGGCCTCGGGGCGGATGGCGGTCGGTGAGGCACTGACCAACCTGCTCGCCGCGCCGGTGACGCTCAGCGGGGTGAAGCTGTCCTGCAACTGGATGGCCGCCGCGGGCGAGGAGGGCGAGGACGCTGCGCTGTATGACACCGTCCACGCCGTGGCCATGGAGCTCTGTCCCGCGCTGGGCATCTCGGTGCCGGTCGGCAAGGACTCACTGTCGATGCGGACCACCTGGACGCAGGACGGCGCGGCCCGGCAGGTGACCTCGCCGGTGTCCCTGGCCGTCTCGGCCTTCGCCTCGCTCCCCGACGTCACCGGCACCCTGACCCCTCAGGTGGCTCCGGAGACGGGGCTCCTGCTGGTCGACCTGGGCGCCGGCCGCAACCGCCTCGGCGGCTCGATGCTCGCCCAGGTGCGCGGGGAGTTCGGCGGCACCGTGCCTGACCTGGACGACCCCGCCCGGCTGATCGCCCTGGCCGGAGCGCTCACTGAGCTGCGCGCGCAGGGCCTCGTGACGGCATACCACGACCGGTCTGACGGTGGCCTGTGGGCAACGTTGTGCGAGATGGCGTTTGCCGGCGCCGTCGGCCTCGACGTCACGCTGCCCGGTGCCGACGCGGTGGCCACCCTGTTCGCCGAGGAGCTCGGAGCGGTCCTCGGGGTCCCGACCAACCTGGTCGACGCCGCCCGGGCCGTGCTGGCCGAGCACGGGCTCGCCGAGCTCACGCACCTGTTGGGGAGCACCACCGCCGAGCGTCGCGTGCGCGTGCAGGGAGAGGGCGTCTCGCTGGACGAGCCGGTGCGCGACCTGGCGCAGGCCTGGGACGAGGTCTCCTGGCGAATCAGCTCGCTGCGCGACAACCCGGAGTGCGCGGACTCCGAGCACGCAGCGTTCGGCCGCGACGACGACCCCGGCCTGCACCTGGCCACCAGTTTCGACCCGACCCATGACGTCGCCGCGCCCTACCTCAACCTGGGAGCCCGCCCCGCCGTCGCGATCCTGCGCGAGCAGGGAGTCAACAGCCACCTGGAGACCGCCTTCGCCTTCGACCGGGCCGGCTTCGACACCTTCGACGTCCACATGACCGACCTGCAGAGCGGACGGTTCGACCTGGCCGACGTGGTGGGGCTGGTCGCCTGCGGAGGCTTCTCCTATGGCGACACCCTCGGGGCCGGCGAGGGGTGGGCACGCTCCGTGCTGTTCAACACCGCGCTGACGGAGTCCTTCGGGTCCTTCTTCGGCCGAACCGACACCTTCGCGCTGGGCATCTGCAACGGCTGCCAGATGTTCGCCGCCCTGGCCGACCTCATCCCCGGAGCCGAGGCGTGGCCGCGGTTCACCCGCAACGCCAGCGAGCAGTATGAAGCTCGCCTGAGCCTGGTCGAGGTGCTGGACAACCCCTCGATCTTCTTCTCCGGCATGGCAGGATCCCGGATCCCGATCGCCGTCGCGCACGGCGAGGGCCGGGCCGACTTCGCGGCGCGCGGTGATGCGTCGGCGGTGCTGGCGGCGGCGCGCTATGTCGACCACCACGGGCACCCGACCACCAGCTATCCCGCCAATCCGAACGGCTCACCCGGTGGCCTGACCGCCGTGACGACCTCGGACGGACGGTTCACCGCGATGATGCCGCACCCCGAGCGGGTGCAGCGCAACGCCCAGCTGTCGTGGACGCCCGGCCCGCTGGACGAGGCCAGCCCCTGGCTGCGGATGTTCCGCAACGCCCGCGTCTGGGTGGACTGACCACCCCACCTCGACCGAGCGCACCGGGACCCGGACAAACGCCCCACCGAGCGCACCGGGACCCAGACAAACGCCCCACCGAGCGCACCGGGACCCGGACAAACGCCCCACCGAGCGCACCGGCGCCGGTGTCGGCGTGGGCTACTGGGCGCCCTCGTTGGCCCAGGCATCCAGCGCGGACTGCACCTCGGCATCGCTCTTGGTGAGGGTCGTCCCGACGATCCACTGGTGCCCGAACGGGTCCCGCACCCGCCCCTGGCGCGACCCGTAGGGCTGGTCCTCGACCCGGAACAGGATCTCCGCCCCGCGGTCGACCGCCGCCTGCACGACCCCGTCGGGGTCGTCGCAGACCACGTCGAGGATCACCCCGGAGCCACCGTCGGCCGGACTGCGGTCAACTTCGTCGGGATCCTTGAGCTGCAGCACATCGCCGCTGGGCAGGCTGAGCTCGGCAAAGACCACCACCTCGCCCATGGTGAAGCGGCTCACCAGGCTCATCCCGAAGACTTCCTGGTAGAACGCGATGGCACGATCGGCGCCATCGACGACAAGTTTCGGTCGGACACGGATCTGACTCATACCCTCCACCGTAGCCAACATTGCGTGCACACCAACCGGAATCGTCGAGACGCCCGTCGCGTCTGCGCAGGTCAGCGCGGTGGGTCCCCTCGGCGCCCTTGACCATTCCGGTTGTCGTGCGCGGTGGAGGGCAGTGGCAGGCTCCCGCGACGGTCATACCAGAGGCAGTCGGACCACACCCGCGGTATGAGGCCCCGTCGGAGCAGATCGCGACCGCAGGACGATCCGCTCCGCAACCAGTCTGGCGATGCTGGAGGCATGGATATCAACCACCTGCTCTCCGACCTGGCCATCGTCGCCGGCATCCTGCTCGTGGCCGTGCTGGCCGTCGGGCCGTTGTGGCTCGCCCACGACACCCAGCGCGGTGATAGCCGCGACCACGCGTCACGGCGGGCTCACTCGAGCCCGCTCGCCACGGACTGACTCGCCGGCAGTTTCATGAGTACCGGAGATCGACAACCTCGGGTGCCGCGCGCTCTCGGGGCGACCTCTGACAGGCCTCAGTCGATCATCGTCACGCCGTAGTGCGCCAGCAGACCGAACGCCACGCCCCACAGGATGATGGAGACGGTCTGCCACGCGATCACGGCATGACGCGAGGCCCCGAAGGAGACCATGGCGGCGGAGGTGATCTGGCTGGGCAGGATGGTCTGCCCCAGCAGACTCACTCCGGCCACGCCGAAGCGATCGAAACGCTCCCGCAGCTTGCGTCGACGGGCCGACTCCGGCTTGTCCCGCGCGACCCGTGAGCGGACGGCCCCCGCGCCGAGCACCACCAGCAACATGGTGACGAGATTGCCGATGACCGCCATCGCAATCGCGATCGGCAGGGGGAGTCCGGCCAGCACCCCGATGACCGAGCCGAGGTAGGACTCCACGAACGGGATCGCCCCAGCGATCACGATCCCGGCCCACTGCAACCACTCGGGCAGGGAGGCGGTGAAGTCCTGCAGCCCCTGGACTATCGAATCCATCATACCTTGAGACTAGCACACTGTACTAGCACACTGTGCTGGTATTCTCGGTCGGCGAGGAGGCTGACATCCATGGTCGATCGCAGGGAGCAAATCGTGCAGGCGGCGCAGGAGCTGCTCGCCGAGGGCGGACTCCGTGCGCTGAGCGTGCGGAGCACGGCCGCACGGGCTGGCATCGGGGCCAGCACACTGCGCCACTACTTCCCCACCCAGCAGGCACTCTTCGACACCGTGATGTCAGTGTCCTTCAACGCGCACCTGGACGACCTGCGGATCGCGGATCGGCAGGTCCCGGCAGCAGACAGACTGAGTGAGTGCCTCGCCCAGTTCCTGCCGCCCAGCGATGCCGAGACGGCCCAGCTGCTCGACTGGCTGAGCATGTACTCCGCTGCCCTAGGGCCAAGACGCACCGACCAGGCGACCCGGGCACTGACCTCGCTCACGGCCTTGGGTCGGCAACGCGTCGCGGCCTGGCTGGCTGTGCTGCAGGAGCAGGGCGAGCTGCGACACCCGAATGTGGATCGGCACGTCACGCTGCTGCTGGCACACCTTGACGGGCTCTGCCTCGCACTGCTCGTCCCCGACTCGGGGTTCACCCTGGCAGACGCACTCGAGCAGTTGCGGGAGTTGATCGCAGCCATGGTGGTCCACCCTTCAGCCGAGACCGAGACCGTCCGCGAAGACCGACCGACGCACCCCGACGAGCGCTAGGCGAGGTCGCGTCGCCGGACCACCAGCACCGTGATCATGGGCAGCAGCACGGCATACGCCAGAACGGTGACCAGCGCCTGGGTGCCGGACAGGGTGTCCAGGACACCCGGCGCGCCCTCCGGGCCGCCGGTCGCGCCGAGCGAGCCGACCAAGGAGCCGGCGGCGGTGCCCGGCAGGACCGTGGTGAGCGCGTCGACCCAGCTCAGCAGACTGCCGACGCCGCGGAGCAGGTTCTCCACCACCAGGGACCAGACCAGGCCGAGACCGACCGCGAGCGCGGGGCCGCGGGCCAGGGTGCCGAGCAGGTAGCCGAACAGCGCCCACATGAGCAGCACCAGGAAGGCAGTGCCCGCACCGCGCCCTAGGTCGGTCGCCGCGGGCAGGGCCAGGTCGGCTCCCTCCACCAGCGCCAGGGAGGTTGCGATCCCCAGGGCGAGCAGCACCGAGGCGAGCACCGTCGTCGCGACCGCAAGCGTCAGGGACACCAGTGACCCGAGGACAACGCTGGTGCGCGAGGGACCCTGCGTCAGAATCGTCTTCCAACTGCCCCAGCCGTAGCCGCTGGAGGCGGCCATGGCACCGAGCACCACCATCAGGGCGCCCCCGAACATCGGGGTGCCGGCGGTGATCGTCTCCGGCACGTTGCCCGGCAGCACCGAGCGCAGCAGCAGCTCACCCGCCATGCCGTCGGTCGCGAAGCTGCCACTGCCGGTCCGGTAGGCCAGATAGTTGAACACGTATCCGAACAGCACCATCAGCACCAGCCACGCCGCACCCACCACCCAGACTGCCGGCCACCTGCGCAGCCGCAGGACATCGGCCCGGGTGCTCGCCAACATCGTCGTCACGACACCGTCTCCTCTCGCCGCACGACCGCACCGGCCGCGGTCATCTCAAAGAACACGTCCTCCAGGGAGCGGTCACTCCGCCGCACAGAGTGGACCTCAAGGCCCCGCGCGACCAGCGCACGAACCAGCTGCGGCGCCTGCTCCGGCGCCAGCGCGACCAGCAACTCGCCGCGCTCGACCAGCACGTCCCCGGTGAACTCCCGGGCCACCGCGAGCGCCTCCTCGACCGGCTCGGCGCGCACCTGCAACCGCGGTGTGCCGAGCAGCTCGGCGACCGTCGACTCGCGCAGCAAGCGCCCCCGGTTGATGACGCCCACCCGGTGGCAGATCTCCTGGACCTCGCCGAGCAGGTGCGAGGACAACAGCACGGTCTGACCACCTCGGGCGAGGTCGACCACCAGGGACCTCATTCCGGCCATGCCGGCCGGGTCGAGCCCGTTGGTCGGTTCGTCCAGGACGATCAGCTCGGGGTCTCCCAGCAGCGCCGCGGCCACCCCCAGCCGTTGCTTCATGCCGAGGGAGTAGGAGCGGAACACATCCCCGCCGCGCTCGCCGAGTTCGACCCGCTCGAGGGCGTCCTCGACCTCGGCCTCGGCCAGCCGGCGGTAGCGCGCCAGGACCCGCAGGTTGTCCCGGCCGGAGAGGTAGGGCATGAAGCCGGGACCCTCGACGAGCGCACCGACCCTTGCCATCACCCCTGGCGATCCCGCTGCGCCGTCCAGCACACTGACCGTGCCGCTCGTGGGTCTGATCAGCCCGAGCACCATGCGCAGCGTGGTGGTCTTGCCCGCACCGTTGGGGCCGAGGAAGCCATAGACCTCGCCCCGTCGCACCGTCAGGTTCACCTCGTCGACGGCGATCCGTGGGCCGTACCTCTTGGTGAGGCCGGCCGTCTGCACCACTGGTTCACTCATGCCCACCACCCTGGTCCCGCACCTGGGGTGGGGTCGTCCGCCCGGGTGCGTGATCGACCTACGCAGGATCACGTATGCGGAGTGCTCGCCGGAGCGGAGGTGCTCGGCTCCGCCCCGGGCCTAGCATCGGTGGGTCGGGTCAGGGTCGCCTGCCCGCGGACGGATGAGGAGGGCTCAGTCACATGCCACAGGCCCCGTCGCGCCGCGACGAGCAACGATTCCGTGCCCGGGATCTGCTGTGGGTGCTGCCGCTCGCCGTGTTCGCCGGCGTGGGCACGCTCTTCTCCGGGGCGTCACCGGAGGGAGGGTGGTCCGGGCGGCGGGCACCGTCCGAGGACTTCGGCCCCCCGTGGGCTGACGGCTCTGTGCCCGACCTGGTCGGTGACGGGCTGCTCCTGGCGGCCGCCATCGTGGTCCTGGCGACGCTGGTGCAGCTGGCGGCACGGGCGCTGCCCGCCGCCACGCTGCTGGTGACCGGTGTCCTGGTCGGTGGCTACCTCGCGCTCGGCTTCCATGACGGCCCCGTCTACCTGGTGCTCGTCGTGAGTTCCTTCGTGACCGCCCGGCAGGCGCCGGTGCGCATCTGGGTCCGCTCCGTGGTCCCGGCCCTCGTCGTGGCCCTGGCCGGCCTGGTCGCCCGCGAGCTGGACGGCTCTGACGGTTTCGCGGTGGCCGCCCTGTGGCGGTCAAGCGGGACCATTGGCCTCACGCTGGCTGCGGGGCTGCTCGCCGGACTGCTGCGCAACCGGCGTCAGGCGGCCCGGGAGCGGGCCCAGCACGCCGCCACGGCCGAGCAGCTGCGCACCGCACAGGAGCTGCACGACGGCGTGGGCCACGGCCTGGCGGTCATCGCGATGCAGTCCGGCGTCGCGTTGCACGTGCTCGAGCGTGACCCCGCAGCAGCCCGGGCCGCGCTCGAGGCGATCCGCGACACCAGCCGCGAGTCCCTGGGGTCGCTGCGCGTCGAGCTGTCCCGCCTGGCGGGCCAGCCGGCCCCGCGCCGACCCCGACCGGGGCTGGCTGAGCTGCCGGCCCTCGTGGCGCGGGTGGAAGCCTCCGGCGTCCGGGTGAGGCTGCGCGACGAGTCGCCCGACGACCTGTCGGAGGCAGTGGAGGCAGCGGCCTTCGCCATCGCCCAGGAGTCGCTGACCAACGTCCTGCGGCACTCGGGGGCGCGTCAGGTCGACCTCACGCTGACGACCACGGGCGGGCGCCTGCAACTCGTGGTGCGAGATGACGGGCACGGCGTCTCGGTGCACGATGAGGGCATGGGCCTGGCAGGCATGCGCAACCGTGCAGCCGCGATCGGCGGCACGCTCCGAGCCGCGCCGCGACCCGCGGGTGGCTTCGAGGTGCGCGCCGACCTGCCGGTGGAGGCGCCGTGATCCGGGTTGCGCTGATCGACGACCAGGCGCTGGTCCGGGTCGGCCTGGCTACGCTGATCGGCTTCGAGGACGGATTGGAGCTTGTCGGTGAGGCCGCGGACGGCCGCAGCGGCCTGACGATGATCCGTCGCGCCCGCCCGGACGTCGTGCTCTGCGACATCCGCATGCCGGTCCTGGACGGGCTGGGACTGCTCCAGGAGGTCACCACCGATCCGTCCCTGGAGGACGTGCGAATCGTGATGCTGACGACCTTCGAGCTGGATGAGTATGTCTTCGAGGCGCTCCGGCTCGGTGCGAGCGGCTTCCTGCTCAAGGACGCCGAACCCACCGCCCTGCTCGATGCGGTGCGAGTGGTCGCGGACGGGGGCTCGCTGCTGGCTCCCTCGGTCACGCGTCGCGTGATCGAGCGGTTCGGCGAGACCACTCGTGCCACACGGGTGCACCCCGAGCTGCACCGGCTGACCGAGCGGGAGCGGGAGATGGTGGCCTGGGTCGGCACCGGCCGCTCCAACCGGGAGATCGCGGAGCAGCAGTTCCTCAGCCCGGACACCGTCCGCACGCACGTTTCTCGCGCCATGGTGAAGCTGCACGCCCGGGACCGTGCCCAGCTGGTCGTCTTCGCGATCGAGTCGGGTTTGACGGCCCCCGGTCCACCCGGGCGCAGCTCCTGAACGGGTGCCGCTGGCGACGTCCGGGGTGCCCGGCGCTGCCCCTGAGGGTGATCGGCCGGGCACCCCAACCCTCAGCAGCAGCCGCAGCCACAGCCGGCTCCGCAGTCGCAGGTCGGGTCGGTCAGCAGATCGGTCATCTCAGTCACCTCCTTCCTCGTTCGGTGGGCACCAGGACGAGCCCGGCGGGGGCGCACACTCCTGCGACGGCAGCGTCTGCACCATCGCCGACATCTGGGCCCGCAGGAGGGTCAGCCGTTCGAGCTCCGCGTCGACCTCCGCGATGCGGCGACGCAGGTGCTGCTCCGCAGGTTCGCACGGACACACCCCGGTGTCCCGGATCGCCAGCAGGTCGCCGATGTCGGACAGTCGCAGGCCGAGCCGCTGACACCCCTGGATGAACGCGAGCCGGTCCGCGGCACCTGGTCCGTAGTCGCGGTAGCCGGACGCGGTCCGCCTGGGCGGGGGCAGCAGGCCCTCACGCTCGTAGTAGCGGATGGCGTCCGCGCTGACCCCCGCTGCCCTCGCGAGCTGTCCGATCCGGAGCCGTCCTGGCCCCGGGATGGTGGGTTGGGGCGCCGTCGCGGTGTTCATATCGTCGACGATAAACCTTGGACCTGGGTCCAAGGTCAAGCCCGTCCAGCGGGCACCTTTCGGTGGCGACGTCTGCGCCCCGCTGCTCAGAACCGGAAGCGGGTGCAGTCCGTCGGGAAGGCGAACCACGCCATGGCCCGACGCGGGGTGATGACGCGCAAGCCGCCACCGTCGGCACCCGACCAGGAGTCCGGGCCGGGGGCATATCCGCTGTCGGCATACTTCCCGAACGCCGCTGACAGACGCGCACCGAGACTGTCGGCGTCGGCCCGGGTTGCGAGGGACTCGCCCTCGACGATGACGACCTCGGTGCCGCTCTCCAGGGTCAGGGTGACTGCCGGGTTCTGCTCGACATTGCGGGTGTGCCTGGTGGTCGGCGCGCCGTCATACCAGAACCTGCCATCGAGCCACACGCCCCAGCGGGGCACGGAGTGCGGGGTGCCGTCGGGGCGGACGCTGGTGATCCAGTAGTGCATTGCCTGCACCAGACGCGGTTCGACGTCGGACCAGAGCAGTTGGCCCTCCGCTGTCTCCGGGATGCCGTAACCGTCGGGAAGCCTCGGACGGTCGACACGAGGTGTTGCAGCCGTGGTGTCCATGTCCTCGACCGTAGCGCTGCCCACCGCCACGCGCGTCGTCACTTCTGACCGCAGTTCCTCCGACCAGACCGTGGGCAGGGGCGCTGCCGTCCAGGCGGGTTTCTGGACGCGGATGTCGGTCGCGTGGCGCCAGAGCCACCAGCTGGGCGGCGAACTGACCCGACGGACCTCGCGATCAGCAGGGAAGCGCCGGCCTCCGCGGTCGTGTCCGATCAACTCATGGTCCCGCCAGTCCACGGGCCAGACCCGGCGTCCCAGCCCCGCCCGTGGCGTCTCGGGACGGGTCCCCACCGGCAGCTCCTCGCCTTCCCGAGCGATCGCGAGCTCGTAGCCGGTGCCCTGCAAGGCATCGATCACTTGGCCAAGACGCAGCGAGGCTGCATCGGCCTCCAGTCGATGTTGGTGCGTCTTGCTCCACCCGCGGCGCTCGGCATACGCCCGCTGGCTGGCCCCCAATGCCCGGCGGTCTGCACGCAGCGCCAGCCCCACTCCCTGGGCGACGGTCAGCTCATCACGAGCCCGGAGGAGTTCGGCGGCAAGGGTCGGCCAGGTGGGCCCGCCTCGCCGTGCACTCGGTATCCGTCGCATGGGACCAGTCTTGCGTCTTTGGCACCCACGTAGATCTGCCTGTCCACAACCCCCGGGCCCACAGGCCCAGCACCCGGCGAGACTCCCCTCGCCCTCGCACTATGCGCTGCCCCGAGATAGGGACCACAACGCGTGAGCGGTCCGTATCTCGGGGCAGTGCATAGTGACGGTTTGGACATCCACCGCGGTGACCTGATCGCTGCGATGCCCATGCTGCCGCAGCAGCGGCGCACCGGCACGAAGTCGACGATCAGGAGTCGCGGCCCAGCAGGTCGAATCGTTGGATCGTCTCCTCGCGGTCCGGGCCCACACCGATCGCGGAGACCCGTGCGCCGATCAGCTCCTCGAGCCGCAAGACGTAGTTGCGGGCGTTCTCGGGCAGCTCCTCGAAGGTGCGACACTGGCTGATGTCCTCCCACCAGCCGGGCAGCTCCTCATAGATCGGCGTGGCGTGGTGGAAGTCGGACTGGTTGACCGGCATCGAGTCGTGACGCACGCCCTGCACGTCGTAGGCCACACAGACCGGCACCTTCTCCAGGCCGGTCAGGACGTCGAGCTTGGTGATCACGAAGTCGGTCACCCCGTTGATCCGCTGGGCATACCGCCCCATCACGGCATCCACCCAGCCGCAACGGCGTGGTCGACCGGTCGTGGTGCCGTACTCGGCGCCGGTCTTGCGCAGGAACTCACCGTTGTCGTCGTGCAACTCGGTCGGGAACGGCCCCTCCCCGACCCGGCTGGTGTAGGCCTTGAGGATTCCGATCACGCTGTCGATGCGGGTCGGCGCGACACCGGAGCCGGTGCAGGCACCGCCGGAGGTCGCATTGGAGGAGGTCACGAACGGGTAAGTCCCGTGATCCACATCCAGCAACGTCGCCTGGCCCGCCTCGAAGAGCACCGTCCTGTCGGCGTCGAGCGCCTCGTTGAGCACCAGCGCGGTGTCACGCACCATCGGGCGGATCCGCTCGGCGTGCCGCAGCAACTCCTCCATGACCTCCTCGACCTCGATCGCGCGCCGGTTGTAGATCTTGAGCAGCACCTGGTTCTTGGTGTCCAGCGCGGCGGTCACCTTCTGCCGGAGGATCGACTCGTCATACAGGTCCTGCATCCGGATCCCGACACGGCTCATCTTGTCCGCGTAGGTGGGACCGATGCCGCGCCCGGTCGTGCCGAGCTTCCGGCTGCCCAGGAACCGCTCGGCGACCTTGTCGAGCACCCGGTTATAAGGCGGGATGACGTGGGCGTTCGCACTGATGACCAGTTTTGAGGTGTCCACGCCACGTGACTCGAGGCCGTCCAGCTCCTCGATCAGCACCCCGAGGTCCACGACGACACCGTTGGCGATCACCGGGACGCACCCGGGGCTCAGGATGCCCGAGGGCAACAGGTGCAGCGCGTACTTCTGGTCGCCGATGACGACGGTGTGGCCGGCATTGTTGCCGCCGTTGAACTTGACGACGTAGTCGACGCTGCTACCCAGCAGGTCCGTCGCCTTACCCTTGCCCTCGTCGCCCCACTGGGCTCCTACCAGGACCACTGCCGGCATACTGCCCACCTCGCTGTCACGGGAATGTCAGGGGTCAGGTTATCTGGCCCGTGGATCAGGCAGTATGCCGACAGTCGCCAACCATCCGAGGTCCGGTCCGCGTTAGAGGAGTAGGAGGTGCTCAATGTCCGACCCAGGTGAGACCTACGTCGAGTACGTCAGGGCCCGCCAGTCAGCACTGCTCCGCTCCGCCGCGCTGATCACGGGTGACCCCCACCGGGCACAGGACCTCCTGCAGGATGCGCTGATCAAACTGGCCACACGGTGGGAGCGGGTCAGTCAGGGCAGTCCGGACGCCTACGTCCGTCGGGTGATGTATCGGGACAACATCTCCGCGTGGCGCCGGCACGGACGTGAGGTGCTGGTCGGCGACGTGGCCGAGGGAGCACGACCGCTCGCGGGGCGCGATCCGGTCGATCCCTCGGCTGTCGTCACCGGCCTGGACGTGCGGCGGGCTCTGCTAGAGCTCACCGACAAACAACGCACGGTGCTGGTGCTGCGCTACTACGACGACCTGTCCGAGGCTCAGATCGCCGACACGCTCGGCGTCAGCCGGGGCACGGTCAAGTCGCAGGCGCACGCTGCTCTGGGCCGGTTGCGGCAGCTGCTCCCGCAGGCTGCCGACGCACTCGTCGGGACGGAGGAAGCACGATGAGCGATGAGGAGATCCGCAATCTGCTCGACCTCGGAGTCGAGGACCTGGAGTTCGGTCCCCCGATCGAGGCCACCGACACCTGGGCCGCAGGACGACGCACCCGCACGCGGCGGTCCTGGGGCGTCGGGCTCGGCGCCGTCGCCGCCGCGGCCGCAGTCGTCGGGGTCGTCTGGACCCAGGGGCTGGGCGGCGACGTGGCACCGCAGCCGCCGGCGGACGGGACCCTCACCGGGCCGACGCTGTTGGGAACGCCGACCGAGACCGACTCCACCGCCGAGACCGATGCCGTGCCCGGGGACCGGGGTGAGCCGTTCTTCGCACAGTTCGAACGGGCCGGCAGCGAGGCTCCGTTCCAGTTGAGTGGTGCCTCCGAGCCAGCAACCCTCGAGGATCTGCAGGGCACGTGGCAGGGCCCGCACGGCGAGACGTTCGCTCTCGACGACACCACCCTCACCGTCGACACCGGGCCGCCGTGCCACGAAGGGGGATCGCACACGGTCGAACTCACCACAGACGGTCGGCTGGTGCTCCTCGACACGGAGGGGTGGGAGGTGATGGACTGCTCCGCCGACGAGGAGGGGCGGACGGACTGGCGGTCCGCCCTCAGACAGGAGCCGCTGCTCAGTCTGGACGGCGAGACGCTGCTGATCAGCGGCCTCGACGGGGCCGCCGAGGAGACCCGAGTCCCGGCGTCCCTCACTGTTGGGGCTGCCGACGAGGCCGGCTTCATCTGGGAGGACCGCCCGTCCCAGACCGGCGTCACGCCCGTCGGGCTCGGTGCGGACTTCCAGTTGATGGTCTCCGGTGATGCCGAGGACCTCGCCCTGACCAGCATCAGCGACCTCAACCTCGAGTCTCCCGGCTTGTGCGGACAGGTGATGGTGTCCTCGCTGCGCTCCGACGGCGTCCTGTTGGCTGGGGCGTCGGCGCCCTGGCCGGTCTGCACGGAGGGCGAGGACGCCCTGCCGCCGGCGGAGCCGTCGCCCGCGGTCGTGGCGCTGCTCCAGAGCGGGCCGACCGTTAGTTTCGACGACGGCACGATGGTGATCGCCGGCACCATTCCGGAGTCGCTCCTGGGGCAGTCGACAGCTCCGCCCGACGACACCACGGCGACCAGCGAGCCGCCGGAGGAGGAGGGATCCGAGGACCCGCCGAGTGGACCCGAGATGGTCGGCACACCGGTGGTGGTTGTGCTATCCGAAGGTGCCTGGGCCCCGGCTGGCGAGCTGACGCCACTGACTGGCGACGAAGCGGTCGACCGCCGCTGGCAACTGGTCGACTTCAACAGGGAGTCTCCCCGGGTCAATTCGCCAGAGCTCGACTACGGGCTGACCCTTGACGACTCAGGTCTGCGGGTCCGGTCCTGCGGCGTCGATGTCACCATCGCCGGCACCGTGCAGAACGGCTTGTTCAGCGCCGCTGGCGAGCCCGACATCGTCGCGGACCCCGACCCGAGCGCGGACTGCTCCGTGCCCACGCCGTCGCACGAGTGGGCGCAGATCCTGACAAACGAGCCCCGGCTGAGCACCGACGGCGAGATCCTGGTGATCGCCGGTGGGGTGGGCGATGTCCAGTTGGAGTCGGTCGGGATGGCTCTGCTGTCCGACACGGTCACCGACGCCCGCGGCGGTCCCACCAGGCCCGTCACCGTGGATGACCTGTCGGCCGGGCTGATGGAGGTCCCAGGCCCTGTCGCGGCGCAGGAGGTGGGCGTTCCGGGCGTCCGCGACCTGCAGCCGGAGCAGACGGCGCGGCTCTCCTGGGACGACAGTGTCGTGAGCGTTGACGTGGGATGTGCCGACCCGCTGCGCGGGCCTGCATGGTTCTCCCAGGTGGGTCCGGACGACGCTCCGTGGCAACTCACCGCCGTGCTGCCTGCTGAGCCTGACTGCCAGGGGGCCGCGGCGGATGACGCGGAGCTGTGGCGTCAGATGCTGGCCCACGGGACCTTCCTGCACCATTTCGGCGACTACGTCGTCCTGGACGCCTGGGCGGACCCGTCGCTCAGCGCACCAGGAGACTGATCAGACCGGAGCCGCCACACCCGAGACGACTCACTCCAGCAGACCGCGCCGGGCGACGGCCAGCCCGAGCTGGAAGCGGGTCTCCACCCCGTGCTCGTCCATCAGTGCCGAGACCCGGCGCCGCACAGTGCGGAGCCCCAGGCCCACGTGACGGGCGATCGCCTCGTCCTTGAACCCCAGGGCCAGGAGTTCGAGCAGGCGCAGATCCGCGGCCGCTGCACCGCCGTCGTGCACGGGGTCGGCCCGGCGCCACAACTCGGCAAACAGCCCGATGAACATCCGTCGCATGTTCGGCGCCTGCACCAGCAGCATGTTGGGTGCCCGGACCAGCGGCTCCTCCTCGTCGGCGAGCAGCACCCCGGAGAAGCCGACCACGAGGAAGTCCAGGGGAACCTTCTCCAGGTAACGCTGATGCTCTCCCGAGGCGGCGCGCTGGCCGGCCAGCCGCCGCCAGTCCGTGTCTTCCAGCACCGACAGCGGGAAGACGGACTGCTGCTCACGGCCTGCTGCCATGGCCTCTGCCCGCAGCCGTTTGACCGACTCCAGGTGTCCCGGCCCCCTGGCCAGGGTCGAAGTCACCTGGAGGATGGGGCCGTCCGAGGTCCGGATCAGGCGCTCGATCACTGCGGGGACCTCAGCGGCAGGGATGCGCTCCCAGGGAGGTGCGGGCGGACCGGACTGCTGCAACCCCTGCCGGAAGTCGGCCTCGTAGGTCTCGATCGCCAACCGGATGTCGATGAGGCCCTGCCGCCGCGCGCTGAGCTCGGCCTCCTCGTCGTCCAGCAGTCGACCGAGGGACAGCCGCGGGTCGTCGGCACTGACCACGGCCCCCTCCCCCAGGTGGATGAGCCGAAGTTGCTCCAACTCGGCGAGGTGACGGGCTGCCCGGGCCCTCGTCCAGCCCAGGTCGGCCGCATGTTCCTCGATGGCGGCCGGTGCCCGGCGGAGGATGTGCCGGTAGAGCACCTGGGCCTGGGCGCTCAATTGCAGCGCCGAAAGTTTACCGTTCACGTATGGCACGTTAAGGCCACTGGCAGCGAAATGCCAGGATTTGGGTCAATCGTGAGGCAGTATCTATACCCGTTGGACGTACCGTACGGGGACGCGAGGTCTGACACAGGGGGATGCGGCCGGGGCCGCCGTCTTCGGACGGGGCCACCGGCCGCCTCCATGCCCGGCCCGAACCGAACCTCCCTCAAGAAGGGCAGCAGGCGGTCCGGATCTCCCTTAAAAGGCGCAGCAGGCGGTCCGAACCTCCCCAAAAATGGGTCAGAGGCCGAGCTCCCGGGCCGCCTCGGCCGAGGAGTCGCGCAGGAAGTCCGCGCAGCGCCGCTGCTCATCAAGCTCGCCGATCCGGCCCGCCGCCTTCGACAGGGCCGCGAGCGCCCGCAGGAACCCGCGGTTGGGCTCGTGGCTCCACGGCACCGGTCCCTGCCCCTTCCAGCCGGCACGACGCAGCGAGTCCAGCCCACGGTGATAGCCGGTGCGGGCGAAGGCGTAGGCCTCCAGGTCATCGCCCTCGGACAACGCGTGCTCGGCCAGCTCGGCCCAGGCCAGGCTGGACGTCGGCTGGGCCGCCGCCACCTCGCGCGGGTCGACACCCTGCTCGAGCCGCGCGGCGGCACCGTCCTCGGGGAGCAGCGTCTCGGGGATCCCCATCAGGTTGCCCCCGCCCATGACGGCCCCGCTCCCGAGGCTCACTTGCTGGTCCCAGCGGAGCGCAGGTTCTCGCAGGCCTCGACGACGCGAGCCGTCATGTTGGCCTCGGCCTCCTTGCCCCAGGCGCGCGGGTCATACATCTTCTTGTTGCCGACCTCGCCATCCACCTTGAGCACCCCCTCGTAGTTGCGCAGCATGAAGCCGGCGACCGGGCGGGTGAACGCATACTGCGTGTCGGTGTCGACGTTCATCTTCACCACGCCATAGTCGACGGCGTCCGAGATCTCCTGGGCGCTGGAGCCGGAGCCCCCGTGGAAGACCAGGTCGAAGGGCAGCGCGCCTTCCTCCAGGCCCAGCTCCTTGGCGGCAGCGGCCTGCGCCGCCTGGAGGATCTCCGGGCGGAGCTTGACGTTGCCCGGCTTGTAGACGCCGTGCACATTGCCGAAGGTCAGAGCGGTCAGATAGCGGCCCTCCTCGCGAGGACCGAGTGCCTTGATGGTCGCAATCGCGTCGTCCGGCGTGGTGTAGAGCTTGTCGTTGATCTCGTTGGCAACGCCGTCCTCCTCACCGCCGACGACACCGATCTCGACCTCTAGGATGATGCGCGCCTGGCTGCACTGCTCGAGCAGTTCCTGGGCGATCTGCAGGTTCTCCTCCAGTGGGGTCGCGGAACCGTCCCACATGTGCGACTGGAAGTAGGGCAGCCCACCCTGCTTCACCCGCTCGATCGAGGCCTGCAGCAGCGGGCGCACGAAGCCGTCGAGCTTGTCCTGGGGGCAGTGGTCGGTGTGCAGCGCGATGTTGACGTCGTACTTCTTGGCGACCTCGTGGGCGAAGGCGCTGAACGCGAGCGACCCGGTGACCATGTCCTTGACCGCCTGGCCGGAGAAGTACTCCGCACCCCCCGTCGAGACCTGGATGATGCCGTCGCTGCCGGCGTCGGCGAAGCCCTTGATAGCGGCGTTGAGGGTCTGGCTGGACGTGACGTTGATGGCCGGGTAGGCGAAGTTCTCCGCCTGCGCCCGGTCGATCATGTCGGCGTAGACCTCTGGGGTCGCGATGGGCATGGGTCCTCCTCGATGAGGCGAGCGTGATGGGTCCTGGCGCCCATCGTTCCACATGCCGTATGCCGTGGGGCAGGGTGATCTCAGAGGTGCCGGAGGGCCCACTGGTACATGACGATCGCGGCTGCCGCACCGGCATTGATGGAACGCGTCGAGCCGTGCTGGGTGATCTCCAGGAGCACATCGCATCCGGCCACCGCCTCCGGGCTGAGGCCCGGCCCCTCCTGGCCGAGGAGCAGCACGCACCGCTCGGGCAGCGGATAGCCCTCGAGGGGGACTGCTCCCGCGACGTTGTCCAGACCGATGACCGGGAGGCCGGCCTCCCGCGCCCACTGCAGCAGGTGCTGCACGTCGGGGTGGTGGTGCTCGTGCTGGTAGCGGTCGGTCACCATCGCGCCACGCCGGTTCCAGCGTCGCTTGCCGACGATGTGGAAGGCGGCGGCGTTGAAGGCGTTGGCGGTGCGGATCACCGAGCCGATGTTGAAGTCGTGGCCCCAGTTCTCGACGGCCACGTGGAAGCCGTGGCGCCGGGTGTCCAGGTCGGCCACGATCGCCTCGTGGCTCCAGTAGCGGTAGGCGTCGACGACGTTGCGGCGGTCGCCCTCGCGCAGCAGGTTGGGGTCCAGGTGGGCGGGCAGTCCCCCGTCCGGCTCACGGGGCCACGGACCCTCCCAGGGGCCGACGCCGACCGGCACCTCGGCGGGCTCCTGGGGGTTGTCGTTGGGGGGCGTGGACAGGTCAGACCTCCTGGGACCTCGCGCGCGCCTGCTCCCGCACGCGGTGGACCACCCACCAGCAGATCGCGATCAGGACGACAACGATGACGATCTTCTGGAACCCGTCGGCGTAGGGCTCGACCCGCTCCCAGTTCTCTCCGAGGTAGTAGCCGGCGAGCACGAAGATGGTGTTCCAGATCAGGCTGCCGGCCAGGGTCAGCACGCCGAAGATCAGCGGTGGCATGCGCTCGATGCCAGCCGGGATCGAGATCAGGCTCCGGAAGATCGGGATCATCCGGCCGAGGAAGACAGTCTTCTTGCCGTGCTTGGCGAACCAGGCCTCGGTCTTGTCCAGGTCGCTCATCTTGACCAGCGGCAGACGGTCCCAGATGGCACGCAGTCGGTCCCTGCCAAGCAGCACACCGAGGAGGTACAGCGCATACGCGCCGACCACGGAACCCGCCGTCGTCCAGAACAGTGCCTCGGCAAGCGTGAAGGACCCTTTGCTTGCGGTGAAGCCGGCCAGGGGGAGGATCACCTCGCTCGGGATCGGTGGGAACAGGTTCTCCCCGGCGATGGCGACCCCCGCCCCAGGGCCGCCAAGGGTCTCCATCAGGTTGACCGCCCAGCCTGCGACCCCGGTCAGTTCTGCCTCGCCACTCATCTGTCTCCTCACCGGGGGACCCCCTCAGTACGTCCGGTGTCATTGTCGCAGTCCGGCGCCCGTGATCGTGCCTTCACCGGCGTGGCCCCGGGCGACCGCGTGGAGACCTGAGGCTGTTCACACTACGGTGAACAGAGGGCACAGCGGCTCAGGTCGCGCGCCCGGCCACAGCGACGGCACCCGCCGCCGCAGGTCTCGACTGACGAGGACGGTGTGACCATGGATTGGAAATGGGTCTGGCTTGTGCTCCTGCTGCTGGTGATTGCCGCCGCAGTCTGGCTGCTGCTACGTCGCCCGGGGGGCGCCAACGAGGTCTCGGGCAACAACGACCCGGCGCTGCACGACAACACCCACACCGGACCGACACCGCAGTCGCATGCCGGGGGCTATGACGACGGCACCGGCGCAGCAGGTGCTGCTGGCGCTGGCGTTGCTGGTGCCGACGCGGCCGAGGCCCCGATGGGCGATCCGTACGGTCAGTCGGCGGCCACACCTACCTACGACCAGCAGCCTGGCGCGGCTCCATATGACCAGACGGCGGACGCGGCACCCGTCGAGGACCGCTTGAGCGACTACGACGACACCCAGACCCAGCCTGCCGGCGAGGCGAGCGGCTACCCGCAGGAGGCGGCCTACACCGACACTGCCACCGGCGCCGCGACCCCGCCGGACACGGTGCCCGGGGATGCGCCGCCGGCTGACTCGACCTACGACCAGGCCCCGGCGGGCGGCGCCTACGGCACAGCGCCCACCGACCCGGTCCCCCAGAGCGACACCTCCACCGATCCGGCCACCGGTTATGCCTACACGGACACCGAGCCGGCCCCCGATGCCAGCGACTACGGCCAGGATGCGGCCTACACCGACACCGCCACCGGCGAGACCGAGCACACGGACACCGTCGCCGACGCCCCTCCGCCGGCGGACTCCGCCTACGACCAGACCCAAACCCCGGCGGGCGACGCGACCGCGGGTGAGGTGCCCGGGGACAACTCTGGTGTCTCCGGAGGCACGATGGCTGCTGGCGCCGGTGGGGTTGCTGCCGGTGCAGGCGCCGCGGCCTGGGCATCGCAGGATGATGAGGTCGCCCAGGACTCTGCTGCTGCCACCGAGGGTGGTTACGTTGAGCATGCACCGGACCCTGAATATGCCGAGGCCATCGACCAGGGATACGCACCTGAGGCACCGGTCGAGGGCGGCTACACCACTGAGGCACCCGCCCAGGGCGGCTACACCGAGGCACCCGCCCAGGGCGGCTACACCGAGGCACCCGCAGACGCGGGCTACACCACCGAGGCACCTACCCAGGGCGGCTACACCGAGGCACCTACCCAGGGCGGCTACACCGAGGCACCCGCAGACGCGGGCTACCCGGCAGCCGCCCCGGTGGGCGAGGGCGCTCCGGGAGGTGCGCCGGCGGATGCCGGTGACTACGGCTACGACGAGGCCCAGGCTGGCGCCGCGGCCGGAAGTTACGGGCAGGCGCCGTTCGGTCCGGGTTCGGCCGAGCCCGCGGAGGACGGCTCCGGCCCGACGGGCTGGTCCATCAAGGGCAATGCCGGGTCGATGCTCTTCCACACCCCCGAGTCCCCGTCCTACGAGGCGGCCAAGGCCGAGGTGTGGTTCGAGACCGAGGAGGCCGCTCGGGCCGCCGGGTTTGCTCACTGGGACCGGAAGCGACGCTGACCCTGGATCGCGTGTGACGCGCTGTGCCCCCGCCCCTTCGGAGCGGGGGCACAGCACTGTCCGGACCGGGACCCCCGCTGGGGACGTGACATTGGTGCATCTCGGCACACCAATGGGTCAGCTGGTGCACCTCAGCACACCAATGTCACGTCCCCGGCACGGTGGGTTGCGCGGCGTGGGTTCAGCGCTCTTCAGACCAGGCCGAGGTCAGCCATGGAGTAGGCCGCGCGGTAGTCCAGGCCCCGCTCGCGGACCTTCTCCTCCGCGCCGCTGGCCCGGTCGGCGATGACGGCCACCGCCACGACCTCCGCGCCCGCCTCGCGGCAGGCCTCCACTGCGGCCAGCGGGGAGCCACCCGTGGTGGAGGTGTCCTCGACCACCAGCACCCGACGCCCCGCGATCGAGGGCCCCTCGACCCGCTGCTGCAACCCGTGCGCCTTCTCTGCCTTGCGCACGACAAAGGCATCCAGCCGACCGCCGGCGGCGGCGCGCGCGTGCAGCATGGCGGTCGCGACCGGGTCCGCTCCCATCGTCAGACCGCCCACTGCGTCAAACTCCAGGTCCGCCACGAGGTCATTCATCACCTGACCGACCAACGGCGCCGCCTCCCCGTGCAGCGTGATCCGGCGCAGGTCGACGTAGTAATCGGCCTCCCTGCCGGAGCTCAGCGTCACCCGACCGTGCACGACGGCCAGGGTGCGGATCAGATGCAGGAGTCTGGTGCGCGTGTCAGTCACGACAGTGCAGCCTACCGGCGGGTTGCCGCTGACCTAGAGTGACCGCCATGGGAACCGCACTCGTCACCGGCGCCTCCACCGGGCTCGGCCGGGCCTTCGCCGTCGAGCTCGCGCGTCGCGGCCACGACCTCGTCCTGGTCGCCCGCGACAGGGCGCGCCTCGAGGCCCTGGCTGAGGAACTGCACACCACGTATGCCGTCACCACAGAGGTCCTGCCCGCTGACCTGGCCGATCGGGACCAGACGGAGACGGTCGCCGCCCGCGTGCGGGACGTCGCCCGTCCGGTGGACCTGCTGGTCAACAACGCCGGTTTCGGCCTGCGGCGCGGCTTCACCAGCGGGGACCTGTCCGACGAGGAGCAGGCTCTGGACGTGATGGTGCGGGCCGTGATGGTGCTCAGCCACGCCGCGGCCGGCGCGATGCGCGCGCGGGGCCACGGTGGCATCCTCAACGTCTCCTCGGTGGCCTCGTTCGCAGTGATGGGCAGTTATTCGGCGATCAAGTCGTGGGTGACCGTCTTCAGCGAGGCGCTGTCGGTCGAGCTGGCCGGGACCGGCGTGCTGGTGACGGCCGTCTGTCCCGGGTTCGTGCACACCGAGTTCCACGACCGAGCCAAGATGAACATGTCGGCCCTCCCGGACGCGCTGTGGCTCGAGGCCGACCAGGTGGTCACCGAGGCACTGCGGGACCTGGATGCCGGCCGCGTGGTCTCGGTGCCCTCAGCCGCCTACAAGACGGTCACCGCCGGAATCCGGCTGCTGCCCCGTGGCCTGGTGCGCGGGGTCTCCGCCGGGCTGGCCCGGCGCCGTCGCACCGCGGACCGACCGTCTGTCTAGCCGTCACCGCCACCTAGGCTGGAGAAATGGTTGACCTCTCCACCTCCCGTCTTGTCTCCTCCCTCTTCGAGGTCCGCGCCTGGACCGCCTTCGACGTCGACGGACAGGGACGAATCCTGGCCGGCCACGACGAGCTCGGCAGCACCCAGCTCGTGGAGATCGACAGCGACGGCACCCGCACCCCGCTGACCCGCCTGCCCGGCAAGTGCAGCGGCCGCTATGTCCCGGGGCGGCGCCAAGTGGTCGTGCAGCACGACCAGGGAGGCGACGAGAACCTGCAGCTCTCGCTCCTCGACCTGCCCCGCAGTGAGCCTGCAGGCCTGGACGAGCTCACCCCGCTGGTGCGCGACACCACGGCGATGCACGTGCTGCACGACATCACCGGGTCTGCGTTGACGTACTCCACCAACCGGCGCAACCGGGTGGACATGGACGTGGTGCGTCACGACCTCGCCGACGGCACGGAGACGGTGCTCTACGACGGTGGCGGCTATGTCGCCGACGTCGCGCCGGCCCGCGACGGCCGCTCCGTCGTCGTCACCCGCCTCAGCCTGCAGCCGGCCTCCTCCGCGCTGGACCTCGCCGGCCCGGAGAACATCACGGCCGTGACCGACCCCGACGAGCACGCACTGCACCACCACGTGGCGTGGTCGGCGGATGGAACGGCCCTGGTGCTGTCCAGCAACCACGACCGGGAGTTCGCCGCCGTCCGCCGCCTGTCCCTGGACGGCGCGGAGTGGGCTGACCTGGTCGCCGACGAGGCCCACGACCTGCTCTGCTGGGCCAGCCCGGACGCGTCCGCGCTGATCGTGGGGACACTCGCCGACGGAGCGCTCCGACTGGCGGTGCACAATGCCGACGGAGCCCACCGACACGACCTCGACCTCGGTGCCACCGGCATGGCAGAGGTGGTCTGGTCCGCGGACTCGACCCAGGCCGTGGTGACGGTCACCGGGCCCACGGAACCAGGCGGCATACACCTGATCGACCCGGCTGACGGTGCCACCAGGCGTGTCGTCTCCTCCGCCGAGGAGATGGATCCGACCACGCGGGACCTGCTGGTCCAGCCGACCACCCACCGGGTGCCGACTCCGGACGGCGAGCAGATCCCGTGCTTCGTCTATCCGGCCGCTGGGGCGGGCGACCCGGCGCTGGCCGGTGCCGCGGTGCTGCACGTGCACGGCGGGCCGGAGGCTGCGGCCAACCAGATCTTCCACCCGGTGATCCAGGCTCTTGCCGCCAGCGGGCTGACCGTCCTGGTGCCCAACGTGCGCGGCTCCTCGGGCTACGGAAAGCGTTGGGTCTCCCTGGACGACGGGAGGCTGCGGCTGGACTCCGTGGCGGACCTGGCAGCGCTGCACGCCTGGCTGCCCTCCCAGGGGCTGGATCCCGAGCGCGCGGCGCTCTGGGGCGGCTCCTACGGCGGCTACATGGTGCTGGCCGGGGTGGCGATGCAACCGGACCTGTGGGCGGCGGGCGTCGACATCGTCGGCATCAGCTCCCTGGTGACCTTCCTGGAGAACACCTCCGACTACCGCAGGGCCTACCGCGAGCGCGAGTACGGCTGGCTCGAGCACGACCGCGAGTTCCTGGTGGAGGCCTCCCCGATCACCTACCTGGACGACATCACCGCGCCGCTGTTCGTCATCCACGGAGCGAACGACCCGCGGGTGCCGCTGTCGGAGGCCGAGCAGATCAAGGAGGCCCTCGACGGCAAGGGCGTGCCGTGCGAGCTGCGGGTCTACCACGACGAGGGTCACGGTCTGGCCCGGCGCGAGAACAAGCTGGACGCCTACCCCGCGGCGATCGGTTTCCTGCACGCGCACCTGACCAGGGGCTGAGCGTGCGGATCGCCACCTGGAACGTCAACAGCATCCGCGCCCGCGTCGACCGGGTGACCGCCTTCCTCGAGCGCCACGACGTCGATGTCCTGGCCATCCAGGAGACCAAGTGCCGGGACGACCAGTTCCCACATCTGCCGTTCGAGGCCGCAGGCTACGAGGTGGCCCACGTCGGCCTGAACCAGTGGAACGGTGTGGCCATCGCCTCGCGGGTCGGCCTGCAGGACATCCAGATCGGCTTCGACGGGATGCCTGGCTGGGGCGACCCTATCGGCGCCGAGGCGCGGGCCATCTCCGCGGTGGCCGGTGGCGTGCGGGTCGTCTCCCTCTATGTGCCCAACGGGCGGTCGCTGGACGACCCTCACATGGCCTACAAGCTGGACTGGCTGGCACACCTCGCGGAATATGCCGGCGATCGACTCACCGCCGCACCGGAGGAGCCGACGGTTCTGATGGGCGACTGGAATATCGCGCCCGAGGACGAGGATGTCTGGTCGATGGCGTTCTACGAGAACAGAACCCACGTGTCGGAGCCGGAGCGTGCCGCGTTCCGGGCGGTGCTGGATGCCGGCTTCAGCGACGTCACCCGGACTCACACGCCGGGACCCGGCACCTACACCTACTGGGACTACACCCAGCTGCGCTTTCCGAAGCGCCAGGGCATGCGCATCGACTTCGCGCTCGGCTCACCGGCCTTCGCGGCACGGGTCACCGACGCCTTCATCGACCGGGACGAGCGCAAGGGCAAGGGGGCCTCCGACCACGCTCCTGTCGTTGTCGACCTCGCTCCCTGACTGGGGCGCGCCGCCTCCGTGCTCACGGCCGGGATCCGCGCCGTCCTGGACCTCATCACCTGAGGGTTCTTCCGAGCCACCCACCGACCCGGCGGCCTTGTCGCGCAACCCCGTTGCTATGGTGACCAGTTCCGTCGGCAGGTGGGGTGCGGAGCCCGGGGTGGCCGCGGTCTGCGAACCCCTCAATGGAGCGTCTCGACACCGCGGAGCCACGCGCTCGCACGGGCGGGGCCCTCCGGCCTGCCCGCGGAGCGCCCGTGACGAACCAGTGTTGGGAGACAACCTCATGCATGCCCGTTTTGCCCGCCGCCTCACTGCCCTGGGGCTGGCATCGACCCTCCTCCTCGCCGCGTGCGGAGGCTCCGACGAGCAGGCCGTCCTGGAGGACGCCGCTGCCGAGCTCGAGGACGACCTGACCGACTCCACGGCCGAGGAGGAGCCGGCAGCGGAGCCCGAGGAGGAGGCCACGGAGGAGCCCGCTGAGCAGCTCCGGAGCGGAACGGCCACGACGCTGGGGTCCGTGCCGGACCTGGACTGGACCGAGGTCGCGGAGTCCGCGGACGCCCTGTTGTTGGCCCCGGGCGTGCGGATGCGCGTCACCCAGGTCGCCGAGCTCGAGGAGATCCCGGCAGACCTCGCGGCCGAGGTGGCCACTTCCGCGGGCGACGGCCCGGTCCTGCCCGCCGACGGCGAGAAGGTCCTCGTGGCGACCGTCCTGTCCGAGGACTCCGGGTGGGAGATCGGTGACAACCGTGCCCCCAAGACCGAGGGTCACGTGCGACTCCAGGGCAGCCCGGCCGGCGGCGGCCTCATCGCCCAGCTCGGCTCCGGTGAGCGCTGGCAGCAGACCTATCTGGTGTCGGTGCCCACCGACGCCGGCCCCGAGGACGCGGTGCTCGAGCTCAAGACCGGGGACGCAACGCAGTCCGTCAGCCTGGTCGACGGCCTGCGCACCTCCTCCGACGTGGAGCACATCTATCAGGCCGGCTCCGCGGTGACCCTCGAGGGCGACGGTGCCTACAGCCACGTCTTCGACAGCTGGGGCAGCGGCACGCACGAGATCAACGGCCAGGTCACCGGTGCCGTGATCTCCCCCTATGTCGGCGGGTGGGCCAGGCCGGGCCAGGTCTTCCTCGGCCTGGATCTCGACGCGCGGGACGACACCGGCGTCGACGACGACCTCACCGACCTGCAGCTCGAGCTGCCTGACGGCACCACGATCACCCCGGAGAACGACTTCTCCTCCCTGCGGAACCGCTTCGTCGAGACCGCCTGGTTCCAGGTGCCCGCCGACTCCGAGCAGATCACACTGCACGTGCTGCCCAAGGCCAAGGCCGGCACCAAGGACATCGACTTCGAGTCCCCGGTCGAGGTGCAGCTCACCATCGAGGGTGTGCCTGCCCGCGGCGCCGACTCCGGCGACCAGGCCTCTGCCACCGAGGCCCCGGCCTCCACGGACAAGAGCACGACGACCAAGGAGCCCAGCTCCACGGACTGAAGCCGGGGGTCTTTTCCGGCCGGCTTGTCCGGCCGGCTTGTCCGGCCGGTCAGTCCAGCACTGCACCCAGGCGCGCCAGCAGGGTGTCGGCACGTTCGGCATACACCGGGTCGGCTCCCTGCTGGACCCGCCGCCGGAAGTGCAGGGCCACGAAGAACACCTCGTTGACCAGCCAGCAGCGACCGCGGGCGGCGAGTGCTGCCGGATCACCCTGGCCACCGGCGGCGACATAGGCGCCGAGGTAGCGCTCGATCCGCTCCCGGCTGAGCCGGAGGTACCACGGCTCGAGCCACACCTCGCCGCCGATGAAGGCCAGGTCGCGTGCCGGGTCGCCGATGCCGGCCCACTCCCAGTCGACATAGCGGGGCGTCCCACCGGAGACCAGGATGTTGGGCACCGCGGCGTCACCGTGGACCAGGGAGAACCGGTCCAGCCGCGCGAACTCCGGCTCGGTGGCCGCGAACAGGGCGCGCACCCGCGGCCACAGTTGGGCGATGTCAGCCGCCGCGACCAGGTCGGGGTGGTGGTCGGTCCACCACTGCAGGCTGGCCTCACCGGCACCGAGCATGCTCAACCGTGGCTCCAGACGGTCGGTGGCCGTCACGTCGCCGTGACCGTCGAAGGTCACCTCGTGCAGCCGGGCGAGCTGGGCCGCGTGGGCGGCCAACAAGTCGTCGGTCCAGCCGGCTGCCGGGCGCGGGTGGCCGGGGACGTGCTCGACCACCATGTATGCCGCACCACCTGTCGGGCTGCCCAGCTCGGCTCCGATCGGGTCACCCGAGGTGGCCAGGTGGATCGGGCGCGGGCCGAGCCCGTCCGGGGCCGCGACGAGCGCGGCGAACTCCTCCGACATCGGGCGCGGCAGCGCCGCGATGTCGCGGGGGACGCGCACGACCACGGCACGTGGTCCCTGGCGAGCACGGAGGTCGGCGAGCTCGCGGGAGATCACCAGCCATGCGGCATACGACTCCCCCGTTCCGATCAGGGTCGCATCCGGTGACGGTCGCTCCGGGACACCCCGCCCGTCATCGAGCCACTCCGGGTGGTCCGCGACCAGTGAGGCGACCGACTCGGCCGTGGTCAGGTCGTTGGGGTCACTCACTGCCCGGCAGCAGCCTTGGCGGCCGCCTTCTTCTCCTTCTTATAGGCACGCACCTGGAGCATGCTCTCGGCGTCGACCACGTCCGCGATCGACATGTGCACGCCCTCCCGCCCGTAGTCTCCGGCCGCCTCGCGCCACCCTGGTGTGGACAGGCCGCGCTGCTTGCCGAGCAGGGCCAGGAAGATCTTCGCCTTCTGGTCACCGAAGCCGGGCAGGGCCTTGAGCCGCTTCAGGATCTCGCCACCCTCGGGGTGACCGATGGCCCAGAGCGATCCGGTGTCGCCGTCGTAGTCGCGCACGATCGCGGTGGCCAGGTCGTGAACCCGTTGGCCCATCGACTTCGGGAAGCGGTGGACGGCCGGCGGCGTCGCACAGACGGCGATGAACTCGTCGGGGTCCATGGCGGCGATCTGACCCGGGTCACACGCTCCCAGGCGCTCCTCGAGCTTGCGCGGCCCGGCGAAGGCCACCTCCATCGGGATCTGCTGGTCCAGCAGCATGCCGGTCAGCAGGGCAAAGGGGTTCTCGGCGAGCAGGCGGTCCGCCTCTGGGTCGCCGACGAGGTGCAGTTCACGGCTCATGGGTCCAGGGTACGTCCACCCCGCCCGCCGCAGCCTGAGCAGTCACCCACCCCTGCCTGTCGACGCCGCCTGAGCAGTCCTCTCCGCGCCGCCCATGCGGCGCCAGCCGAGGGCGAGCGCGATGAGGGCGGCCGCGAACGTGGCCAGCGCCGCCCCGGCGAAGACGGTCTGCACCTGGACGACGGCGGCGTCCAGCAGGGCTTCTGAGTCCGTCGGGTCCGGCAGCTGGTTGACCTCCTGCTGGAACCGGCGCAACCCGACCGCGGTGAGGAGCGCCAGCCCGACGACCATCCCGACCATCCGGGAGACCACCACCAGGGAGCTCACCGTCCCGTGGGTGCTGTGGGTGGAGTCCGCGAGGGCAGCGTCGTTGACCGGGGCGATGGCCAGTCCGATGCCGAAGCCGGCCACGACCAGCAGGAGGGTGCCCACGCCCGGCTCGTCGAGGGCGCCGCGGGTCCACCCGGACATCCCCCAGAGTGCCAGGGCGGTGGCCGCCAGGCCGGGCGCGGCGACGATGCCGGGAGCCAGTCGTCTGAGCAGCAGGCCGCCGATCACGGCACCCACCGGCACGGCGACGAGGAACTGGACGAGCACGAAGGCGGCCTCGGTCTCCGAGGTGCCCTCGGTGAGCCGGGCCAGGAGCGGCACGTCGACCACCACGGCGACGATGGCGGTGCCGACCAGCAGGCTGACCACGAGAGCCGGGACGACCTTGCCGTGCACGACACCCCGCGCGATCAGCGGCTGGGCTGCGGTGCGCTGGCGGACCACGAAGGCGACAACGGCCAGCGCCCCGACCGGCAGCAACCACAGCCCCCACGGGCCGAGCACCTCCTGGGCCGGGTCGGCCGAGGAGAAGGTCAGCACCAGGCTGCCCAACGCGATGGCGATGAACAGGGCGCCGAGCACGTCGGCCTGCAGCAGAACGGGCAGCCATCGGCGCGCAGTCAGCAGCAGGAGGAGGAGCAGGGCCAGCCCGGCGACCAGGCCGACCGGCGTCAGCACCCGCGAGGTGGACTCCCCGAACGGGACGAACGGCCCGCCGAGCTCGACCGAGGTGGTCAGCGACTCCGGGGCGATGAGCGCCAAGGACCCGGCCGCCACCGCGACCAGGGCAACAAGCCAGGCCAGGACGGTCACGATCCCGCTCCGGCCAGGCCTGCCGTCCGCCTGGCCCGCGGTCACCCCCTCGGGCCGGATCAGCCACACGCCGACCAGGAACAGCACCCCGAGGAGCGCGTTGACCCAGAAGATCCCCCGCCAGTCGCTGACCAGCAGGATCGCGGCGCCCAGCAACGGCCCCAGGACGGAGCCGAACTCCTGGACCGCACCGACGATGCCCAGCGGCAGGCCGCGCCGACCCGGCGGCCAGAGGTCGGCCACGATCGCCAGGGTGGCCGGGACCAGCCCGCCACCACCGAGCCCCTGGAAGAACCGGCCGCCGATCATCACCGGGAGCTCGACGGCGATGCCGGTGACGAGCGAGCCGACGACAAAGATGCCCAGGCAGGCCAGCAGGATGGTGCGGCGGGAGACCAGGTCGGCCAGCCGACCGATCAGGGGCAGCACGGCGATATAGCCCAGCAGGAAGCCGGAGATGATCGGCGTGCCCTTCTGCAGTGACTCAATGCCCAGGCCCGCGCCGGCCATCATGTCCGTCAGAGCCAGCACCACGACATACGTGTCGGCGGCGGCGAGCGCGACGGCGACCGAGGCGACGGTCAGCAGCGACCGGGCACCCCGGGGCTGGCCGGTGCCGGGCTCGGCGGACACCGTCGAGGTGGCCCCCACGTCAGGGAGCGGTGACGGTGACCGGCTCGCCGTACTGGTCGATGGTCACCTGGTAGGTCGCGTCGTCCGGCGGGTAGAAGGGTCCGGTGATCGTCACGGTGCGGACCTCCCAGTCCTCCTCGATCAGGCCGTACTCGACGTCGAATTCCTGGGTCTCATCGCCCACGAAGAGCAGGTCGACGACCGCCTGACCAGGCACGGTGCCGGTGATCTGCTGGGTGACGTCGGCGCCGACCCGGGTCTGCTCCCCGAACGCCGCACCCTCGGTCTGGGTCAGCAGACCGGCCAGGCCGCTGTCCACGTCAAAGAGCCTGGCCGGGTCCGGGACGCCCAGGTCGTCCGGTGTGGTGGAGATGAAGTCGGGGGCGAAGGGCAGTTTCACATAGAGCGTGTCGTCCACCGCGATCGTGGGGACATCGGCCTGGATCCCGGAGACGTTGGCGGTGATCGTGCCGTCGAAGGCGGGGGGTTCCATCGTCCCGCTGCCCTCGGCCTTGAGGACGATGGCGCTGTCCGGCAGGTCGACACCCTCCAGGACCAGGTGCACACTGCCGGCCTTCGAGAGCACGCTGTGGGCCTGCTCGAGCCGGTCGGCGGCCGTGGCCTCGGTCGTGGTCTCCTCGTCGGTGTCCTCGGACTCCTCGTCGCCACTGCACGCGGTCAGGGTCAGCGCGGTCGCCGCCGCGAGCGCGAGCGACAGGCTCGCTCGCCTCGTGTGCCGGTTGCTCCTCATGGTCCCCTCCGTGCCGATCGCAGATGTCCTGTCGTCAGTATGCCGTCACTCACCGGGTGCGACGGGACCCGTTGGGGTGTGGTTCCGGATCGGGGGGACCGTCGGTGCGTCCGGTCCCCCCGATCCTCACCCCACGGTCCGCTCGGTCGGACGGGGGTCAGGTGAGCGTGATGGTCTGGCCGTCGTCGGCGACACCGACCGTGACCGTGCTGCCGTCGACGATCTCGCCGGCCAGCAGGGCACGGGCCAGGCGGTCGCCGATCTCGGTCTGCACCAGACGGCGCAGCGGACGGGCACCGTAGGCCGGGTCGTAGCCACGCTCGGCCAGCCAGGCGCTGGCGGCCTCGGTGACCTCCAGTCCGATCCGGCGATCCGCCAGACGTCGGGCCAGGTGCTCCACCTGCAGCCCGACGATGGTCGCCAGCTCCTCGCGGCTCAGCGGGTCGAAGATCACGACCTCGTCGAGCCGGTTGAGGAACTCGGGCTTGAACGCGGTGCGGACGGTGGCCATCACCTGCTCGCGCTTGGTCGCCTGGTCGGAGACCGGGTCCACCAGGAACTGGCTGCCCAGGTTGGAGGTCATCACCAGGATCACGTTGCGGAAGTCGACGGTGCGGCCCTGCCCGTCAGTGAGGCGACCGTCGTCGAGCACCTGCAGCAGGATGTCGAAGGTCTCGGGGTGGGCCTTCTCGACCTCATCGAGCAGCACAACCGAGTAGGGACGGCGGCGCACCGCCTCGGTGAGCTGACCGCCCTCCTCGTAGCCGACGTAGCCCGGAGGGGCACCGACGAGGCGAGCGACCGAGTGACGTTCGGAGTACTCACTCATGTCGATGCGCACCATCGCCCGCTCGTCGTCGAACAGGAAGTCAGCCAGGGCCTTGGCCAGTTCGGTCTTGCCGACGCCGGTGGGCCCCAGGAAGAGGAACGAGCCGGTCGGACGGTCCGGGTCGGCGATGCCCGCCCGCGAGCGGCGCACCGCGTCGGAGACCGCGCGGACCGCGGCGTGCTGCCCGATCAGGCGCTCGCCGAGGACGTCCTCCATGCGGAGCAACTTCTCGGTCTCGCCCTCCAGGAGGCGGCCTGCCGGGATGCCGGTCCACATCGAGATCACGTCGGCGACGTCGTCCGCGCCGACCTCGTCCTTGACCATCGGGCTCTCGCCGGTCGCGCCGGCGGTCGACTCGGAGGCCTCGGCCTCCTGCGCCTGCGCGAGCTCCTGCTCGGCTGTGGGGATCTCCCCGTAGAGCACGCGGGAGGCGGCCTCGTAGTTGCCCTCGCGCTGCAGGCGGTCGGCCTGGGTGCGCAGGTCGTCCAAGCGCGCCTTGAGCTCACCGACCCGGTTGAGACCGGACTTCTCCGACTCCCAGCGGGCGGTCAGCGCGGCCAGCTCCTCGCGTTTGTCGGCGAGGTCGGCGCGCAGACGGTCCAGCCGCTCCCGCGAGGCGTCGTCGGACTCCTTCTCCAGGTGCAGCTCCTCCATGGTCAGCCGGTCGACGGCGCGCTGCAGCTCGTCGATCTCCACGGGGCTGGAGTCGATCTCCATGCGCAGCCGGCTCGCCGCCTCGTCGACCAGGTCGATCGCCTTGTCCGGCAGCTTGCGGCCGGTGATGTAACGGTCGGACAGCGTCGCAGCCGCGACCAGTGCGGAGTCGGCGATCGCCACCTTGTGGTGTGCCTCGTAGCGCTCCTTGAGGCCACGCAGGATCGCGATGGAGTCCTCGACGGTGGGCTCTCCGACGTAGACCTGCTGGAAGCGCCGCTCCAGGGCGGGGTCCTTCTCAATGTGCTCGCGGTACTCATCCAGCGTGGTCGCACCGACCAGTCGCAGCTCACCGCGGGCCAGCAGCGGCTTGAGCATGTTGCCGGCGTCCATCGAGCCTTCTGCAGCCCCTGCACCGACCACGGTGTGTAGCTCGTCGATGAAGGTGACGATGCGACCGTCGCTGGAGGTGATCTCGTTGAGGACGGCCTTGAGACGCTCCTCGAACTCACCGCGATACTTCGCACCGGCGACCATGGCCCCCAGGTCCAGGGAGATCAGCCGCTTCTCACGCAGCGACTCCGGCACGTCGCCGGCCACGATGCGCTGGGCGAGGCCCTCGACGACGGCGGTCTTGCCGACGCCGGGGTCACCGATCAGCACCGGGTTGTTCTTGGTGCGGCGGGACAGCACCTGCACCACGCGGCGGATCTCGCTGTCGCGGCCGATCACCGGGTCGAGCTGACCCTCCCGGGCCAGTGCCGTCAGGTCGGAACCGTACTTCTCCAGGGCGTCATAGGTCGCCTCTGGGTCCTGGCTGTCGACCTTTGCGCCACCGCGCAGGGCGGGGATCCGCGCGCGCAGCGCCTCGGCGTCCAGCCCGAAGCGCGAGTCCGCGGCCAGCGCGACCAGCAGGTGGTCGGTGGAGACGTAGGTGTCCCCCATGGCCTGCATCTCCTGCTGGGCCGCCGCCAGGGCAGCCTGCAGCTGACGGGTGGGCTGGGCACTGCCGACGGCGGACCCGCTGGCGCTGGGCAGGCCAGCCAGCACGGTCTCGGCCGCCTGGGTCGCGCTCGCGGCTGAGGAGCCGACGGCATCCAGCAACGGCCCGGTCGTGGTGTCGCGCTGCTGGGCGAGCGCCCGGAGCAGGTGCGCGGTCTCCACCTGTGGGTGACCGGCCGCGGCGGCATCGCGCAGTGCGGTCGACAGGGCCTCCTGGGCCTTCGTGGTCAGTTGCAGGTCCATCGTGTGGGGTTCCCCTTCCTCGGACTACGGTTCACCGTGGTCAACTCAGCCAAAGTTGAGCGTATTCCACTCAACTCTAGTCACGCCCTGCGGGCCGCTGGCCGCGACCCCACGACACGTGAGATATGCCACACTCCGTGCGTTCGGCATACCACATCGACCAGACCAAACTCGCACGCCACGCCCCCTGTGGCTAGTCTGTGCCCTTGTTGCGCGCCACCTGCCCCAACTTTTTGTCCCGCGTCGCGCGCACGTGCCCCCGACCTCACCCCGCCCCGGGCGTGAGTGCTGGCTGATGACGGTCATGTGCCGTGGCAGCCCGCGACAAGGAGAAACAGATGGTCCACGTCCGATCCGCGCCTGCCCGGGCGCCGCACACACGTCGCCTCACGGCTCGCCTCGCCGGCGTCACCACGGTCGCCGTCGTCGCCGCCGGCTTGTCGGCGAGCACCGCTCAGGCGTCCTACACCCCCGAGGTGTGGGACCGCGTCGCCCAGTGTGAGTCCGGCGGCAACTGGAGCATCAACACCGGCAACGGCTACTACGGCGGCCTGCAGTTCCACCCGCAGACCTGGCGGGGTTTCGGCGGCGGCACCTACGCCGGCTACGCCCACCAGGCGAGCAAGGCCGAGCAGATCGCGATCGCCCGTCGCGTCCTGCACACGCAGGGCCCCGGCGCCTGGCCGGTCTGCTCCGTCAGGGCGGGTCTGACCCGCTCCAACGGTGGCGCCGACCCCAACGCCAAGCCCGGTGACGGCCAGGAGCCCGCCCCCGCGCCCGGCGAGCCGGTCACCCGCTGGGTCGACGCCAGCAACGCCGCCAACGTCCGCTCCGGCCCCGGCCTGGGCTACAACGTCGTCGGCGCCAAGGCCCGTGGGGCCGAGGTCCGCGGCACCATGACCAGCGGCTGGCTCAAGATCGGCGACGGCCAGTTCATCAGCGGCTCCATCCTGTCCGACTCCCCCGTGGACGGTGGCCAGCCGGCTCCGGACCCGGGCCCGGTGACCCGCTACGTCAGCGCGAGCAACGCCGCCAACGTCCGCTCCGGCCCCGGCCTGAACCACAGCGTCGTCGATGCCAGGACCCGCGGCGCGCAGGTCAGTGGCGTCATGACCTCCAACGGCTGGCTCGAGATCGCCGAGGGTCGGTTCATCAGCAGCGTCGTCCTGTCGACCTCGCCGGTCAGCGGCGGTGAGGAGCCTGGTGAGGTCACCCGCTATGTCAGCGCCAGCAACGCCGCCAACGTCCGCTCGGGCCCCGGCCTGGGCCACAGCATCGTGGGCGGCAAGGACCGCGGCACGCAGGTCTCCGGCGCGTTGGAGAACGGCTGGCTGCGCATCGGTGAGGGGCAGTACATCAGCAGCGTCGTGCTGTCGAAGTGGCCGGTCTGAGCCTGACCACCTGATCTGACCCCGCTCTGGCGCGGTCCTGGCTAACCGAGCCGGGACCGCGCCATTGCTATGGCCTCGATCAGATCCGGCGCCACATCGGGTGGGCCGGTGGGCGTGCCCAGCGATCGGACGGGCCACCAGCGCACGTCCAGGGACTCCTGGGACACCGCGTGCTCGGCCCCCGCCGGCGCCACCGCTGCGAACCGGACGTCCAGGTGGTGCACGCCGCCCTGGTCGCCGCAGAACGGCACCGCGTGCTCATCCAGGTGGATCGGCACGCTGTCGATCCGGAGCCCCTCGATGCCCGACTCCTCGCTGGCCTCCCGCAGCGCCGCGTCCACCAGTCGTGCGTCCTCCGGCTCGCAGTGCCCACCGAACTGGAACCACTTCTGGGCGCGGGCGTGCAGGGTCAACAGGACCTCCGACCCGTTCTCGGAGAGGACGACGGTGCTCGCGGTGATGTGATCCGGATAGCAGGACCGCTCCATACCGTCCGGGCAGTCGTAGAGGTGCCCGCCGAACCGGTCGCGCAGGGCAGCCTGCTCGGCGTTCGGCGGCACCCACGCAGTGAGGGTCTTCAGGGCGTCCCGGTGCAGTGTCACCTCCCTATTGTCAGGGGGCGTGACACTGGTGCACGACAGGACACCATCCGCACCTCTGGTGCACACCAGGACACCATCCGCACCTCTGGTGCACACCAGGACACCATCCGCACCTCTGGTGCGCACCAGGACACCAACCGCACCTCTGGTGCGCCTGGCGACACCAGTGTCACGTCATCGCCAGACTGCCCCACACGACGAAGGCTCCCGCCGCCAGACCGGCCAACGACTGGACGGGGTGGGTCTGATAGCGACGTGCCGCGGGGATCAGCTCTCGGAGGCTGAGCGCGATCATCATCCCGGCGACCAGGGCCAGGGTGAGCACCAGCAGTTCCGGTGGCAGGACGGCGCGCAGCACGAAGTAGCCCACGAGAGCACCCACCGGCTCGGCGAGACCGGCCACGGTGGCCCAGATGATCGCTGGCCTGCGACGGCCGGTGGCTGCGAACACCGGTGCCGCGACCGCCATGCCCTCCGGCACGTTGTGGATCGAGATCGCAACAGCCAGGCCCACGCCGAGCTCCGGGGACTCAAGCATGGTGAGGAAGGTCATCAGCCCCTCGGGGGCGTTGTGCGCACCAATCACGAGGGCGATCAGCAGGCCGCTGCGCGCCAGCCGAGCGTTGCCCTGCAGCGCTGGCGCGTCACTCTCCACCGCATCGGCGCCCGCAGCGTCGGCGGTCGGCGCGTGCCCGGGGAGCACCACGTCGATCAGCAGCACCAGCGCGCAGCCGACCACAAAGGCGCCCGCGGTCCACCAGATCGGCTGACCCACCCGCGAGTCGCGCAGCGTTGACAGACTCAGCGGCAGGATCTCCAGCACGGAGAGCACGATCATCAGACCAGCCGCGAACGCCAGGCCAAAGGCCAGGGGCCCACGCTTCCGCATCCCCGGGTGCAACGCGAGGAACCCGCCGACCACGGTGGCCAACCCCGCCAGGACCGTGGCCGCGATCGCCCAGATCACGGCCGCTTCCTGTTCACCGTCGGGTCAGCCGCTGACCAGCGCACCAGCACTACCCCTTCAGCGGAAGGCCGCGTGGCCGGTGAGGGCCTGCCCGACCACCAGGGTGTGCATCTCGGTGGTGCCCTCATAGGTCAGCACCGACTCGAGGTTGGCGGCGTGCCGCAGCGGGGAGTACTCCGCGCTGATCCCGTTGGCACCCAGCACGCTGCGGCACTCCCGGGCGATGGCCAGCGCCCGCCGCACGTTGTTGAGCTTGCCCAGGCTCACCTGCGCCGGCGCCAGGGTGCCGGCTTCCTTGAGGCGGGCGAGGTGCCGGGCGAGCAGCACGCCGGTGACGTAGTCCGCGGTCAGGTCCGCCAACTTGGCCTGGGTCAACTGGAACCCCGCGATGGGGCGGTCGAACTGAACCCGGCTGCCGGCATACGAGATCGCCGACTCCAGGCTGTCGCGCGCGGCCCCCATCGCCCCGAAGATGATCCCGAACCGGGCCTCGGTGAGACAACTGAGCGGCCCCTTCAGGCCGGTCACCCCAGGCAGCGCGGCCGACTCCGGCAACCGCACCCCCTCCAGGACCAGCTCACTGGTGACCGAGGCGCGCAGGGACAGCTTGCCGCCGATCTCCGGAGCCGCGAACCCGGGGGTGTCGGTCGGCACGACGAAGCCGCGGATGCCGTCCTCGGTCTGCGCCCAGACGACCGCGACCGCGGCCACCGAGCCGTTGGTGATCCACATCTTCGTGCCGTCCAGCACCCAGTCGCTACCGTCGCGGCGGGCACGGGTCCGCATCCCGGCGGGGTCGGACCCGTGGTCCGGCTCGGTCAGGCCGAAGCAGCCGATCGCCTCACCGGCCGCCAGCTGCGGCAGCCACTCCCGCTTCTGCTCCTCGGAGCCGAAGGCATGGATGGCCTGCATCGCCAGTGACCCCTGCACGCTCACCAGGGAGCGCAGGCCGGAGTCGGCCGCCTCGACCTCGGCGCAGACCAGGCCGTATGCCGTGGGGCTGGCCCCCGCGCAGCCGTATCCACTCAGGTGCATGCCCAGGACGCCGAGCCGGCCGAACTCACGGGCCAGCTCCCGGACTGGGAGTGCCCCGTCGGTGTACCAGGTAGGCAGGTGCGGGCGCACCCGGTCGGCGAGGAACGCCCGGGTCGCGTCCCGCAGGGCGAGATCGTCCTCGCTCAACCCGTGGTCCAGGGCGCCGAGCTCGTCGGGGGTCCAGGTGCGTGCCATCAGTGATCGGCCCCTGCCGGCGGTCGCTGGTCACCGGGTTCGTCGTACCACCCGTCGTGCTCGGTGGCCAACGTCGTGAACCGGTCGCGGAGCCCTTCGTAGGCCCCGCCACCGGAGGCGTCGGGCAGCCGCTGGTCGACGATGTGGACCGCCCACTCGTGGGCCTCGTCGTCGTCCTCGGTGCGCAGCACCTCCCGGATGACCGACACGTGGGCGAACCCCTCCTCCGCGAGTTCGTCGGCCACCGCCTCGGCAGTGTTCCGCTCGGGGAAGATCAACAGGTGCTCGGCCCCGGGCCGGCTGGCGCCCGCGGAGGCCTCTCGCTCGCTGGCGCTCTCCATGCGGTCACTATCTCACCCACCCCAACCTGGACACGGCGAGGCGTCAGGGCACCAGCCAAGGCCGTGGCACAGGCGACGGATACCTGCCCAGGTGTGGCCCCACAGCTGCCGTGGCTGGGATGATGGGCCCATGACCGAGTCCCTGCCCGTCGACTGCTGGCTCACTGACATGGACGGCGTGCTCGTCCATGAGGAGCGCGCGCTTCCCGGAGGTGCCGAGTTCATCACCGAGCTGCTGGAGACGGGGGTGCGCTTCCAGCTCCTGACGAACAACTCGATCTACACACCCCGCGACCTGCGCGCGCGGCTGGCGACCGGGGGCATCGAGGTGCCCGAGGAGGCGATCTGGACCTCCGCCCTGGCGACCGCCCAGTTCCTGGCCGACCAGCGTGAGGCCGGCTCGGCCTACGTCATCGGCGAGGCCGGCCTGACCAACGCCCTGCACGACGTCGGCTACGTGATGACCGACCGGTCCCCGGACTATGTGGTGCTCGGAGAGACCCGCACCTACTCCTTCGAGGCCATCACCCGGGCCATCCGACTCGTCGAGGACGGCGCCCGCTTCATCGCGACCAACCCCGACCCTACCGGCCCCTCGGCCCACGGACCGCTGCCGGCGACCGGATCGGTCGCGGCGCTGATCACCCGGGCGACCGGCGTGGAGCCCTATTTCGTCGGCAAGCCCAACCCCCTGATGATGCGCAGCGCTCTCAACCGCATCGACGCCCACTCCGAGCACACCGTGATGATCGGCGACCGGATGGACACCGACATCGTCAGTGGCCTGGAGGCCGGTCTGCGCACCGTCCTGGTCCTCACCGGATCCACCAGCCCCGAGCAGGTGGACCGCTTCCCGTTCCGGCCGACCCGGGTCTGCGACTCCATCGCCGACGTCGTCCCACTCATCCGTGAGTTTGCGCGCAGGTAAACACAAGGTGAACATCAGGTAACGCACCGCGTGGCTAAAGCCTCGACGTCAGGGCCAGGGTTTGACCAGATTGCTCACGTTCCCTAAGTTTGGTCCGGGTGCCCGTGGGGGGTGCCTTGCAGATCCGCTGGTGCTAGCACGTCCTCGGGCGTTCGGGACCAGCTCAATCCGAATGGGGAATCGTGAACAAGAAGACGACACGCGGGGCCGTAGCGGCCGTCGCGGGACTCGGGATGGTGGCGGTTGGCTTCATGCCGGTCGTCACCGCGAGCGCCGCGCCGGAAGCTGACGACGCCAATGAGCCGCTGGTCAGCAGTGAAGTCACTGCCCAGCTCGAGGAGAACGGCGAAGCCGACGTCTGGCTGAACCTGGCCGACCAGGCCGACCTGTCCGCCGCCTACGACATGTCCTGGGAGGAGCGGGGCGAGTTCGTCTACGACGCGCTGCGCGCCCACGCCGACGCCTCGCAGGCCGACCTTCGCGCCGAGCTGGACGCGGCCGGAGTGGACTACCAGACCTTCTGGATCAACAACTCCATCCGCGTGGAGGGCGCCTCGCTCGACCTCGTCAGCCAGGTGACCTCGGACTCGACGCTGAGCTCGGTCGTGCCGACGCGCACGCCGGAGATCATCGAGTCCGCCCCGGCCGAGACGGCTGTCAACGCCGCCCAGCCGCAGGCGACCACCTGGGGCCTGGACTTCATCAAGGCCCCCCAGATCTGGGAGCAGTACGAGGACACCGGTGAGGGCATCGTCGTCGGCACGTTCGACACCGGCGCCGACGTCTCCCACCCGGCCCTGAACGCCGCCTACCGCGGCACCGGCGGCAGCCACGACTACAACTGGTTCGACAGCACGGGTCAGAGCCCGACGCCGGTCGACCACGGCGAGTCCATCGGCGTGCCCCACGGCACCCACGTGACCGGCACCATGGTCGGCGCGGACGGCGACAACGAGATTGGTGTCGCCCCCGGCGCCAAGTTCATCGTCGCGGCCGGCTGCTGCGTCAACGACGCCCAGGTCTTCGAGACCTTCGAGTGGTTTGTCGCCCCGACCCCGGTCGGCGGCGGCGAGGGTGACCCGGCCATGCGCCCGGACATCGTCAACAACTCCTGGGGCTTCACCGGCCAGCAGGTCCCGGACCCGACCCTGGAGGCCGCTCTGGACGCCTGGGACGCCGCAGGCATCTTCGGTGTCTTCTCCTCCGGCAACTCCGGCTCTGAGGGCCCCCAGCCGGGCCCGAAGTGCGACAACATCTCCTCCCCCGCGTGGAACAACGGCGCGCACTACGTCGTCGCCAACCACACCGAGGACGGCACCATCGCGCCGTCCTCCAGCCGCGGTCCGGGCGAGGACGGTGAGCCGGGCGTCGACATCGCCGCCCCGGGCACCAACGTCGTCTCCTCCGTCCCCGGTGGTGGCTACGAGGCCTGGAACGGCACGTCCATGGCGGCGCCGCACATCTCCGGTGCCGTCGCGCTGCTGTGGAGCGAGTTCCCGCACCTGCAGGGCGACCAGGCCGCGACGATCGAGGCCCTGGACGCGGCCGCGATCGACCAGGCCGACCCGAGCTGTGGTGGCCCGGAGGGCAACAACCCGACCTTCGGTGAGGGCACCCTCGACCTGGTCGCGCTGTTCGAGTCCGTCACCCCGCCCGCTGAGGCCCCCGAGGTCGAGCGCGTCGGTGGTGCGCACCGTTACGAGACCGCTGACCTGGTCTCCGACCTCTACGCCGACGTCGAGACGGTCTACATCGCCTCCGGCCAGAACTACCCCGACGCCGTGACCGGTTCCCCGGCTGCTGCGCAGGGCAAGATCGACATCGCCGGTGTGATGAACACCCCCGACGGCAACCCCGCCCCGGTGCTGCTGTCGAAGGTGGACAGCCTGACGAACTCGACCCAGGCTGCGCTCGACGAGCTCGCCCCGGACAACGTGATCCTCCTCGGCGGCGAGAGCATCATCAACGCCGACGTCGAGGCAGAGCTCGCAGCTGACTACAACGTCAACCGCGTTGCTGGTGAGGACCGTTACGAGACCGCCGCCAACCTGGCCAAGATGTTCGAGGGCGCCGACAAGGTCTACGTTGCCGCCGGCAACGACAACGCCTTCTCCGACGCGCTCACCAGCTCGGCGCTGGCCGGGTCCGAGGACGCTCCCGTCCTGCTGACCAAGCCCGACGCCGTCCCCGCGGTCACCGCCGCGGCCCTGGAGGAGCTCGACCCCTCCGAGATCATCGTGATCGGTGGCACCGAGACCATCGACGACGAGACCGCCGCCGAGCTCGGCGCGACCGGTCGCCTGGGTGGCGCGAACAAGTTCGAGACCGCTGCCGCGATCTCGGCCGAGTACGCCGCCGACGTCCCGACCGTCTACGTCGCCAGCGCCAACGACTACCCGGACGCCCTGGCGTCCTCGTCGCTGGCCGGCTCGCAGGATGTCCCGGTGATCGTTGTCAAGGGCACGCACGACGCGTCCGACGACAAGATCCCGGCCGTCATCAAGGAGGCGCTGAAGACCCTTTCCCCGGAGAAGGTCGTCATCGTCGGTGGCCCCGAGGCCGTCGACTCCAGCGTCGAGGAGTGGCTGAACAACCCCGCCAGCTGGCAGTGAGGATCTCGTTGAGATCCTGAGTCCTCGGACTCACAGCTGACCTAGAGCCGCCGGGTCGGAGCATCTGCTCCGGCCCGGCGGTTCTGTGTGTGCGGCAACCCGTGTCCACGACTCTGGTTGACGGATTCAGGAGATGCCCTTACGTTGTTTTGCGGGTGCCCGTGGGGGGTGCCCGGACAAGTGCAAGGGGACAACCGATGACTCATCGAGCAGGCGGGGTGCCCAGACGCACCCTCGCCGTCGTGGCCGGTCTGGGACTGGTGGGCAGCATGCTCACCTCGCCGGCCGCCACGGCCACGACCCTCCCGGCGGACACCGCCGGGACGTCCGTCAGCGCAGCTGACTACGAGGACGGCCGCTACATCGTCCTCCTCCACGATGCACCGCTGGCCACCAACCCCAACACAGCGCCGGCCGCCGGCGAGAAGCTGGACGTCACCACGAGTGCCGCCACCTCCCACGCCGCGACGTTGGCTCGCGCCCAGGATGCTGTCCTGGCCGAGGTGGCTGCCGAGCCGACGCACCGCTACGACACCGTCCTGAACGGCTTCTCCGTGCAGTTGACCGCCGAGGAGGCGGCCACCCTCGCCACCCATGGCGACGTCAGGTCGATCTCCCTGGTGCAGATGCAGCAGGTGCACTCCGACCCGACCTTCCCGGACGGCTCGGCCTCTCCGATGACCGACGTCAGCCCCGACTTCCTGGGGCTGCGCGGCGAGGGCGGCGTGTGGGAGCAGCTCGGTGGTGCCGACACCGCAGGCGAGAACCTCGTGATCGGCGTCATCGACACCGGTCTGGACTATGACAACGAGTCCTTCACCGAGGGCACCGTCGCCGCTCCGCCAGAGGACTGGAACGGTGACTGCGACAACGGTGAGGACGGCTCCTGGCCCGACAGCGCCTGCACCGACAAGGTGATCGGAGCAAACTACTTCATGGACGGCTGGACCAGCCAGGGCGCCACCCCGGCACCGGGCGAGCACGTCAGCCCGACGGACCAGAACAACCACGGCACCCATGTCGCGGGCACCGTGGCCGGCTACCCGTTGACCCTGTCGGACGGCACCAACGACTACGACATCTCTGGCATGGCGCCGGCAGCGCACATCGCGGTCTACAAGGTCTGCTGGGACATGGAGTATCAGGGCGAGTCCTACAGCGGCTGCATGAACGACGACTCTGCCGCGGCCGTCGAGAAGGCCGTGGAGGACGGCGTCGACGTGCTGAACTACTCCATCGGCGGCGAGGACCAGGGCTACAACAACGACCCGGTCGACGAGGCGTTCAAGAGCGCCGCGGCCGTGGGCATCTTCAACGCCAACTCCGCCGGCAACTCCGGCCCGGAGGGCAACCCGCCCAACGTGCCGGTCGGCAACAACGCTCCGTGGGTCGCCACGGTGGCTGCCGCCACGCACAAGGAGGATGACTCACCGACCATCGCCGGGTTCTCCTCACGCGGCCCGGTCGACGTGGCGGACGACGAGCAGAACCTGCTCAAGCCCGACATCGGAGCCCCCGGCGTCAACGTGCTCGCTCCCGTCGTCGACGGCTGGGGTGAGATGAGCGGCACCTCCATGGCCTCCCCGCACATCGCTGGCCTGGCGTTGCTCCTCAAGCAGGCGCACCCGGACTGGTCGCCGATGGCGATCAAGTCTGCGATGCAGACCAGCGCGCTGGACTACACCAACGCTGAGTCCAACGACCCGTTCGTCGGTGGCACCGGCTTCGTCAACCCGCGGCAGTTCCTCAACCCGGGCCTGGTGTTCGATGCCGACATGGAGGACTGGGACGCCTTCGAGGCCGACGTCACGACCGGTTACAACTACAACACCGGGTCGTTGCAGATCGGCGCCCTGGGCGCCGAGGCGCCCACCACGACCACCCGGACGGTCACCAACGTGACCGACGCCGAGGTCACCTACACTGCGACCTTCGAGGGCCCGGAGAGCCTCGAGGTCATGGTCACGCCGGAGACGGTGACGATCCCGGCGGGTGAGTCCGCTGAGGTCACCATCGACGTGCGCAACGTGGACGCCCCGGCGGATGAGTGGCAGAACGGCACCCTCTCCTGGACGGGCGAGGGCCAGCCGGACGTCCACGTCACCGTCATCGCCCGCGGCGAGCAGGCGCCTCCCGGCGAGGAGCCCCCGCCCGAGGAGCCGAAGGTCGAGCGCGTAGCTGGTGACAGCCGCTACCTGACCGCCCAGGAGCTCAGCGCGAACTTCCCGGAGGGCGTGGAGACGGTCTACATCGCCTCGGGCCAGGGCTACCCGGACGCCATGTCCGGTGCGCCCGCTGCTGCGCAGGGCAAGATCGAGGTCCTGGGGACAATGGAGACCCCGGACGGCAACCCGGCACCGGTGCTGCTCGCCCAGCAGGACAACCTGACCAACGCGACACACGCCGCGCTGGACGCGCTCGACCCGGACAACGCCCTGATCCTCGGTGGCACGAGCATCATTGACGAGACGGTCGAGGCCGAGGTCGTCGAGCGGATGGGCGATGACGGCAACGTCCAGCGCATCCAGGGTGCGAACCGCTATGAGACCGCAGCCGCACTGGCCGAGCTGTTCGAGGACCCGTCCGTGGTCTACGTGGCCTCCGGTGTGGACGGGGCCTACCCGGACGCGCTGACCGGCTCGGCCCTGGCTGGCGCCGATGACGCCCCGGTCCTGCTCACCAAGACCGACCAGGTGCCCCAGGCGACCATGGACGCACTGGAGTCGCTGGGCAACCCCTCGGTCATGGTGATCGGTGGCCCGAAGGCGGTCAGCGACGCGGTGATGGAGGAGCTCGGTGCGACCGAGCGCATCGCCGGTGAGCACCGCTGGGGCACCGCTGCCGAGGTGTCCGCGGGCAACTACAGTCCGGACGTCCCGGTGGTCTACCTCGCCAGCGGCTGGGACTTCCCCGACGCCCTGGCCAGCTCCGCACTGGCCGGCTCGCAGGATGTCCCGGTGCTGCTGTCCAAGGACAACGCGATCCCCCAGGTGATCTGGGCGGAGCTGGACCGGCTCTCACCGGAGCGAGTCGTCATCGTCGGTGGCACCGAAGCCATCTCGGCGGAGGTCGAGGAGCAGCTCAACGAGCGCTACCCCGATTGGGTCGGCTGATGCTGCAGCCTCAACGCTGAGCCCGCGGGCTCACACCACCGGGCCGCCGGGACGGAGCGCCAGCCCGTCCCGGCGGATCGCTGACTGGGGGCAACTCAAAACGGCAGAGGCCGCCACACCGCGACGGCGGTGCTGGGCGACTCCTGCCGAGGCCGCGTCCCCGGGCGCATGACGACCGCCTCACCCCGCGGACCCGCGGCAAAGACGCGGCTGCGGACCTCGAGCGCCTCACGCAGCACACGGTTCTCCTCGAGCAGCTCAGCGGTGCGCGTGCGCAGCGCCTCGACCTGGTGCTCGAGCTCGATGATCCGCTGGATGCCGGCGAGGCTGATTCCCTCGTCCTGGGACAGGCGCTGGACCTCACGCAGCCGCGTCACGTCGCGGGCAGAATAGCGCCGCCCACCACCGCGGGTGCGCTGCGGTGTCACCAGCCCGAGCCGGTCGTACTGCCGCAGTGTCTGGGCGTGCATGCCGGCCAACTGGGCCGCGATGGAGATGACATAGACCGGCGTGTCCTCGTCCGGAACGTTCTTCCGCGCCATGGGTCCTCCTCCTTCGCAGTATGCCGTGGGCCGGCGGGGTCCTGTGCCTGCCCCGCCGCAGTCGTTACTCGCGGGCGCGCTCGAGCAGCTCGGCGCGCGGGTCGGTGCCGTCCTCCTCGGCGGCCAGGGCCTCGACGGCCTCGCGAGCCGCGTCGGAGAGCCGCTGCGGGACGACGATGCTGACCTTCGCCAGCAGGTCGCCGGTGCCGCTCTTGGCCTGGATGCCGCGACCCTTGACGCGGAGGACCCGACCCGACGGTGTGCCGGGAGCGACCCTGACCTTCACCGTGCCCCCGTCCAGGGTCGGGACCGCCACGGTCGCACCGAGTGCGGCTTCGGCGAAGGTCACCGGCAGGTCGAGCGTCAGGTTGTTGCCGTCGCGGCCGAAGACGGGGTGCGGCCGCACGGTGACGACCAGCATGAGGTCGCCGTTCCGCGCGCCCGGATCACCGGGCAGGCCCTTGCCGCGCAGCCGGATCTTCTGACCGTCCTTGACGCCGGCCGGGATCCGGGTGGTGACCCGACCACCCTCCGGGGTCTGCAGGGTGACGGTGTCCCCGCTCGCAGCCTGCATGAAGTCGATCGTGGTGCGCGCCTCGACATCCCGACCAGGACGCGGGCCGCGGGTGGCCTGGAAAGGTGACCCTCCGGCATACTGCCCGCCTCCGAACCCACCGAGCAGGTCCTCCAGGTTGATCCCCTGGGCCCCGCCACCGCTGGTGCTGAAGCGCGCGCCACCGCCGCCACCCCCGCCGAACATCTGGGCAAAGACATCCTCGAAGCCGGCTCCCCCGGCCCCGCCGGGGCCACCCGCTGTGAACCGTGCCCCGCCACGGGACATCGCACGGACGGCGTCATACTGCTGGCGCTGCTCCGGGTCGGACAGGACCGCATAGGCCTCGCCGATCTCCTTGAACTTCTTCTCCGCGGCGGCGTCCCCCGGCTTGGAGTCCGGGTGCCACTCGCGGGCCAGCTTTCGGTAGGTGCTCTTGATCAACTTGTCGTCCGCGTCGGCGTCCACGCCGAGGATCGCGTAGAAGTCCTTCTCGAACCAGTCCTGGCTCGCCATCCGCCCTCACCTCCTGTCCCGCATTTCGTACCGCATCTCGTACGCCCGTACCCGCATTCGTACGGGTCTCGCACGCTCATCCCCGGATGTCCGAGGCGGTCTCGCCCGCCCCGTCGATCCGGTCTGCTGAAGTATCTCTGCCCCTCCGTGCCGTTCACCGGCCGGGTGGGCCGGTCGGGGCGACGCTCACACGCCGCCCCGACCTTGATCATGCCGGGTCTGCCACCGCGACGCGCGCGGCGCGCACCACCCGGTCACCCACCTTGAAGCCCGGCTGCATGACCTGGACGATCGTCGTCTCGGTTGCGCCCTCGGGCAGGTCGGCCTCCGGCAGGTGCATCAGCGCCTCGTGGAAGGCAGGGTCAAAGACCTCTCCGACCGCACCCAGTCGCTCGACACCGAAGCGGCCCAGGGTCGCCTCGAGCTTGTCGGCGATCGCGACCAGCGGGCCCTCGGCGAGCTCACCGTGCTCCCGGGCCATGTGCAGGTCGTCGAGCACCGGCAGCAGTGCCTCGACCACCGCGATGGCACCGGCCTCACGGTCCCGGTCCCGGTCGCGGTCGACCCGTCGCTTGTAGTTGACATACTCCGCCTGGAGACGGCGCAGGTCCTCGAGTCGATCGGCCGCCAACTGGGTGTCGGGGTGCACCTCGTCCTCGGTCGCGCCGGGGAGTGAGTCCCCGACCTCACCGGCGAAGGCGTCGTCGCCCTCGGCCAACACCTCTGCGTCCACGACGTCGGCCTCCGACGTCTCGGCCGCAGGTGCCTGAGCAGCAGGCTGCCGGACCTCGCCGGTCTCGGGGTCAAGGCGACGCTTGTCCCGGATCACCGGACCGGTGGGGCCCTCGGACTCGTGGTCCTGCGGCCCCCCGGTTCCGGTGGTCTCGGTCACTTGGACTCCTCGTCGTCGACAACCTCGGCGTCCACGACGTCCTCGCCCGCGGCGCTCTGCCCGTCGGTGCCCTCGGCACCTGGGAAGCCGTCACCGCCGGGGAAGCCCTCGCCACCGGGGAAGCCGGCGCCCGGAGCACCGTCGCCGCCCTCGGCCTGCTGCGCGGCGTAGATCGCCGAACCCATCTTCTGGCTCTCGGTGGAGAGGGTCTCCATCTTGGCCTTGATGTCGTCGGCGCTCGCCTCGGACTCCGGCTTCAGCGCCTCCTTGAGGTCGTTCAGCGCCGTGTCGACGGTGCCGCGCAGGTCCTCGGGGACCTTGTCGCCGGAGTCGGTCAGGAACTTCTCGGTGGAGTAGACCAGCTGCTCCGCGGTGTTGCGGGTCTCGGTCTCCTCACGCCGCTTCTTGTCCTCCTCTGCGTGCGCCTCGGCGTCCTTGACCATGCGCTCGATCTCCTCCTTCGGCAGCGCCGAGCCACCGGAGATCGTCATGGACTGCTCCTTGCCCGTGCCCCGGTCCTTGGCGGAGACGTGCACGATGCCGTTGGCGTCGATGTCGAAGGTGACCTCGACCTGCGGGACGCCACGGGGAGCCGGAGCGATGCCGGTCAGCTCGAAGTTGCCGAGCAACTTGTTGTGCTGGGCGATCTCGCGCTCACCCTGGTAGACCTGGATGCCCACCGACGGCTGGTTGTCGCTGGCCGTGGTGAAGACCTCGCTGCGCTTGGTCGGGATCGCGGTGTTGCGCTCGATCAGGCGGGTCATGATGCCGCCCTGGGTCTCGATGCCCAGGCTCAGCGGGGTGACGTCGATCAGCAGGACGTCCTTGCGCTCACCCTTGAGGACACCGGCCTGCAGGGAGGCGCCGACGGCGACGACCTCGTCGGGGTTGACGCCCTTGTTGGGCTCCTTGCCGCCGGTGAGCTGCTTGACGAGCTCGGTGACCGCCGGCATACGGGTGGAACCACCGACCAGGACGACGTGGTCGATCTCGCTCACCGAGATGCCCGCGTCCTTGATGACCTGCTCGAACGGCGCCTTGGTGCGGTCCAGCAGGTCAGAGGTCATCTGCTCGAACTGCGCGCGGGTGAGCGACTCGTCCAGGTGGATCGGGCCGTTCTCACTCATCGACAGGAACTGCAGGTTGATGCTGGCGTTGGTGGAGCTGGAGAGCTCCTTCTTGGCCTGCTCTGCGGCATCACGCAGCCGCTGCATGGCGATCTTGTCGTTGGCCAGGTCGACGCCCGTGGTGTTCTTCACGGTGGTGAGCAGGTGGTTGACGACGCGCTCATCCCAGTCGTCACCACCGAGCTTGTTGTCACCGTGGGTGGCCCGCACCTGGATGGTGGCGAAGCCGTCCTCGGCGTCCTTGCCCACCTCGAGCAGGGACACGTCGAAGGTGCCGCCGCCGAGGTCGAAGACGAGGATGAGCTCGTCCTCCTTGCCCTTGTCCAGGCCGTAGGCCAGAGCGGCAGCTGTGGGCTCGTTGACGATCCGCAGCACGTTGAGGCCGGCGATCTCGCCCGCCTCCTTGGTGGACTGACGCTCGGCGTCGTCGAAGTAGGCCGGCACGGTGATGACCGCGTCGGTGACGTCCTCACCCAGGTAGGCCTCGGCGTCCCGCTTCAGCTTCTGCAGGATGCGGGCGCTGATCTCCTGGGCTGTGTAGGTCTTGTCGTCGATCTCGGGGCTCTTCCAGTCCGTGCCCATGTGACGCTTGACGGAGCGAACGGTGCGGTCGACGTTGGTGACCGCCTGACGCTTGGCGATCTCACCGACGAGGATCTCCCCGCTCTTGGTGAAACTGACGACCGACGGGGTGGTGCGACCGCCCTCGGCGTTGGCGATGATGTGCGGCTCCCCGCCCTCGAGGACGGCGACCGCCGAGTTGGTGGTGCCCAGGTCGATACCGACTGCACGTCCCATGCGTTGACTCTCCTGTATGTCGTGTGGTTGGCCGCAGCGTCCCGCCTCGGCCAAGTCTTCGGTCACCAACTTGCTCCTTCGACCCGGTCATTGTCAAACTGGGACTCAGTGAAGTTGAGTACATCATGCTCAACTTGCACGTGGGTCGGTTTGTTCCCTCCCTTCACCACGCCGACCTGACGGGAATCCTGTAGGTTCTCGGCCAAGTTGGCAGTGGTCTCATCTATCTGACAGTGGCGTGTCAGTAGTCTCATCCATCTGTCAGTGGGTCACGATGGGCGTGTGGGCGTGCGCGAGGTCTCCTTGCGGTACTGCAACGTCGCCGGTGACGAGGTCACGACGACGTGGCGCGAGGCGCGCGCCGAGCTGATCGTCGAGGGCCTTCCGGTCCGTATCCCGCCGTCCTACCGGGGGCAGGGGAACTACCCGGGTCTGTTCTGGTCGGCGACGAACCGTCGGACGCTGGTGTACGAGAGCCTGCTCGAGCTGGACCGGCTGTGGTTGGCGGACTTCGACCCGACTGTCGTGGGTATCGCGACCCAACCGTTCCAGATCACGGGAAGCGGCACCGGCGCTCAGCCTTCGCATGTGCCCGATGTCCTCCTGGTCCATGTCGACCGGACGGTCACCTTGGTCGACGTGAAGCCGGCAGAGTTCCTGGACAAGCCCGCGGTGCGGGCCCAGTTCGACTGGACACGCGGGTTGTGTCGGGACAAGGGCTGGGGCTACGAGGTCTTCTCCGGCGGCGATCCAGTCGTGCTGCGCAACATCAAGGCCGTGGCTGTCGGTCGTCGCTCCGAGCGACTACCGACCGGTGTCCTGGACCGGGCACGGGCGGTTCTTGCCCCAGGGGACGTCACCCTGAGTGAGGCCATCGCCCGCAAGCCGTCGACGTGCGGCGACGCTTCCTGGCGCGTGGCTGTCCTGGGGTGCCTGTGGCGCGGCGAGGCGATGGCCGACCTCCGACGGCCTCTAGGCATGGAGACGGTCCTGACTTACTCAGCGGGGGTGCCGGTGTGAGTGCAGAGAGCCTTGATGTGTCGGTTGGTGCCCGACTCTGGTGGCAGGGAAGCGCCTGGACCGTGGTCGAGCACGAGAGCGCCATCGTGATCTTGCGGTCGGGCGAGCAGTTCAAGAAGGTTCATGCACCCTCGTTGGTTGGCGTCGCGCAGGCCCTCGACGACCGGCCCGTCCAAGACGCCGATGCGGAGCTGGACGCGGTCGTTCTGGCGTCGCTGACCTCGGTGCAGCGCGCCGAGGTCGACCAGCAGGAGAAGGTGTTCGACGAGCTCGTCCTCCTCCCCTCCGACCGGCCGGTAGATGAGCGCTACCGCGCGGCGGCTGAGGAGCTCGGGATCTCTCTTCGTACCGCGTACCGCCGGGGGCGACGGTACGCGGAGAAGGGTCTCGTGGGCTTGGTGGACTCACGTCGACTTCAGCCTCGTCGGCCCTCGGTCGACCCGGAGTGGGACTCGGCATGCCTGGAGACTCTCCACGGTTACCGAGACTTGTCGAACCCGACGATGAAGTCGGTGCTGCGCAAGACGAATGAGAGGTACCTCGTCGAGCACCCGCAAGCTGCCACCCCGTCACGAGCCGTCGCCTACCGTCGGATCCGAGAGCTGGACAAGGGGCGTTACACGTTCGGGGCGGCCAAGCAACGCAGGTCGGTGGCCGAACGGCCGCAGGGCGTGCTGGGACGCCTGCGGGCGGACCGGCCCGGCCAGTACGTCGTGCTGGACACGACTCGCCTGGACGTGTTCGCGATGGAGCCGGTGACCGGTCGGTGGGTCAACACTGAGCTGACAATCGCGAAGGATCTGTACTCCCGGTGCGTCCTCGGCCTGGCCCTGAGGGCTGTGTCGACCAAGGCGCAGGACGTCGCATCGGTGCTGTTCCAGGTGGTCACCCCGCAGCAGTGGGGAGCTGACGTTGAGGGCGAGGTGCCGGCACCGTACGTCGGCGTCCCGGACCAGCTGATCACGATGACCACGGGTGCCCTGCCGGACACGATGGTCAAGTCCGGTGGAGTGGTGTACGACGGTGATCCCTCGGTAGGGGTTTTCAGGTCGTCAGTTCGGGCACTGTAGCAGTGAGCTCCTCGGGGTTGGTGGGGGTCGGGTTGAGTGCGTGTCGGCACCTGGTGAGGGCGTCGATGCCGATGTAGCGGCGTTGCTCGGCCCAGGCGTCGTGTTGCTCGGCCAGGACGGCGCCGACGAGGCGGATGATGGACTCGCGGTGGGGGAAGATGCCGACGACGTCGGTGCGCCTGCGGATCTCCCGGTTGAGGCGTTCCTGGGGGTTGTTGGACCAGATCTGGCGCCAGACCTCCTTGGGGAAGGCGGTGAAGGCCAGGATGTCGGTCCGGGCGTCCTCGAGGTGGGCGGCGACGGCGGGTAGCTTCTCGGTCAGCCCTTCGACGACCCGGTCGAACTGGGCGTGCACCGAGGTGGCGTCGGGCTGGTCGTAGATGGAGTGCAGCATGGCCTTGACCC